>CAVRFS010000001.1:0-226556 GCA_963720335.1 uncultured Planctomycetota bacterium
AAGGCCCTGCTGGTCGGCCGGTTCGATTTCGGCTCGTCCTCTACCCGTGATTACCAAGGCGTTTTGGGTTAGCTCGAAGCCCGAAGGAGCCGACTTTCAATTCGCACTTCCGACCGGCCGGAGCGGCGCGTCGCGCTAAACAACGTTGCCTTCGCCGGCAATTCGCTTAGATCCCTGTGTCGGTCATTTACTCTTGGAATCCGACGCCAACGTCAACTACGAACTACCCTGGAGGTCCCAGTGACAGACTCGCTCAGGCCCGTCAATCGTCGTCGATTCCTCGGCTCCGTCGCCGCGGCTACGCGCATCGCGGTCGGCTCGTGCGGAAGTTCGGGCCGACAGGGAAGCCACGTATGATTACAAAGTCGTCGGTGACCGCCGGATCAAGGCCGACGTGTCCGGGGCGACGAGAAGCGTGGTGCGCCCCGGGGTCATATGGATGCACGGCGGTGCGCTCATCATGGGCGACCGCGGGAGCATCGACCGAGCCCTGCTCGATGCGCTGATCGCGGCCGGCTATGTGGTGGTCTCCATCGATTATCGCCTCGCACCCGGGACGAAGCTCCCGGCCATCATCGACGATGTTCGCGACGCTTGCCGGTGGATCCGCGAGCGGGGGCCGGAGCTGTTTCGGGTCGCGTCGGACCGGATTGCGGTAATGGGCCACTCGGCCGGCGGCTACCTAACCATTGTGAGTGGGTACGCCGTCGAACCCCGCCCGACGGCACTGGTTTCGTACTACGGCTACGGGGACGTCGCCGGGGCCTGGTACAGCCGCCCAGACCCCTTCTATCGCAGCCAGCCAATCGTCCCAGACAACGAGGCTCGCGCGGGCGTCGGCGGCGGTCCGCACGGAGAGCCCTGGGAACAACAATGACCGCCGCCGCTTCTATCTCTACTGCCGGCAGCAAGGGCTCTGGCCCAGAGAGGTGGTCGGGATCGACCCGGACAAGGAGCCGAAGGCATTCGACCCGTTCTGCCCCATCCGAAACGTCACGGCGGCCTACCCCCCGACTCTGCTCATCCATGGACGAAGAACACCGACGTACCTTACGCGCAGTCGGAAACGATGGACCGGGAACTCACCCGCAACGAGGTCAGCCACGAGCTCATCACGGTCCCTGGAGCCGGGCACGGGCTGGTCGGAGTCGACCCGGCCGTGGTCGCCGGGGTGCGACGTCGCGTCCTGGGCTTTCTCGCCGACCATCTCGGGAGCCGGTGACGACCCCACCCTCCCCGCTCGCGCATTCTGCCGTCGCGGCCGCGGAGCGGAAGGGGGTGGAATTGATGAAAGAGGTCTTAAACAGTCTGTTCCATGAGCGTGGCATTGGGATGGCGTTGGAGTGGCGTTTAAGTTGATGTCCGATCAGCCAGTTAGCCGACCGGCAAGAAATAAACTACCAGGGCCGCGCTCGTGGCCATGCCAACCCGACGGCGCAAGCGAGGGGACCGGCGGTGTCACGCGCTGGCCTCGGCCAGCGTCCCTCGCTTGCGCGTCGGGTTAGTGTGGCTAGGCTCCGCAGATCCCCGGTATCGATGTGATCGCTCGGAACCGATCGACCGACCTCGCGACTGGACGGACCGAGTCAACCGTCCGTTCGGCCCCAAAGAGGAAGAAGCGGTGCGACGAAGCATTCGGCGGGGTCAACCGTGCGGTTCGCCGTCCTGGCCGGCCGCGGTTCCGGAATGACTGGGGTTGGAGTTCGTGTTCCGCCCCCGAGGCCGCCCGCGAAAGGAGCCTCAGAACGGCTCGTGACCGCTTTTCTGTCTGACCCCTTTTCTGTCTGCTCACATCTCGCTCAGGCTCTCCGCCTCTTCAGGATGACGATTGCGATCGTGCCGGCGGCAAGAAGGGTCCAACTCGCGGGTTCAGGGACGCTCGAGTGCAGGTAGCGGATGTCGCGGATTCCATCGGCATCTGTTAGAATGTCACGAAAGCCGGAGCCATCGGCGTTAATACTGGCGATTTTCACAGGGGCGGAGCCACGGTCGATCGCGCCCATACCCGAAGTAGATCGCCTGGTTGATCGAGTCGAAGTCGAAGCCACCGCCCATCACATCTGTCGGCTTGTAGATCGTTTGGATGCCGCCGGTTCCGTCCGCTCGTTCACGTTGAATCGATTCCAAGGACGTATTTCCGCCGAAATATGTACTCCAGTAGACCATCTGGTGTACAGGGTCGAATCCGACTCCGAAAGGATCTGCTGCGGCGTTCAAAGTCTGAAAGACCTTGTTGTTCGAGCCGTCAAGATTCATGACGTTGATCGAGGACGTGTTGCGCATGAGGGTATAGTAGAGCTTTCCACCCGCGGGGTCCACAGCCAGACCCTGGAAGGTGGCAACTATGGAACTCGTCAGCAATTGGACGCTGCTTCCGTCGAGGTTGGCCCGATAGATGGCGTTCGCCTGCCACCGAACTCTTCCCAGTAGATTTCGCCATGGAGGAGATCGAGAGCGACGTCCCAGCGCATTTCCGTTGCTGCTTGTGAGCGCAACGGGATTTGTCCCGTCCAGATTGGCCCGGTATATGGACGATCGGTCACCGTAGTACAAGGAATTGTGAGCCGCATCGACGTCGAGTCCTTCGAGGGTGTTCCCCCCGGTATTGGTGATGAGTGTCGTGATTCCCGTGCCGTCAGTGCCGGCTTGCTTGATGTGATTGGTCTGGCCCCCGGGCTCGTGAATCCTCCGTCGCTATAGAGGATCAAATCCGCCCACCCTCGGGTCTCCAGTGAGAGCAGGCACGAGGAGACTACCAGGATAATACCGTGAAGCAGTTGTCGACATCGCATCATGTTCCTCCTCGCTGAAGAAATGTTCGTGGACGAGGTAGCATGGGGAAGGTGTTACCCCTGTCCTTCACCTCGTCTGTGCCGCATGAGAACTCCATTCACTAGGAATGCTCTTCGGCGTCATTTCTCCAGGAGTTTTTCCCGAATCAGCTGGATTTACGGCGGAGGACCATTCCAGCCGACACCGAATCGATCCAGTTGGTGACGGATCTCGCCCAGGTCGGCGACGAGTATCATGCCGTTCGCCCAGCCGACGACCAAGGAATTCCCATCCCGGCTGAACGTCCCTCCCGAGTGCCGCACTGTTCAGATTGCTTGGAATCTTGAACAGGAAGACTCGAATCACCGCGGAAAACCGCCAATTCTCCCATTCCTGAGACTACGGCGTGTGGCACTCCCAGGATTGAAAAGTGCTTGCTCTCGGGGGCGATCTCCATTTCCTCCGCGCCGTCGCGGCTGGAATTCGTGCCACCTCTCAGGAGGACGACCCGTGGCCAGGTCGACGACCTGAGTCTCCGCCATGCCTTCGTATTGGAGGGCCGCCATTGTCCAGGTAGGGTCGATGGCGAAAACTGATACATCACTGTCTTTCTTGCCGATGGTCCACAGACGACGCCGGCTTGGAAGCTCGTACGCAGTCACGACGAGGCGTTTCCCATCGTAGAGATCCATCCGTTCGGCTAGGACGAGAAAGAGGTCTCCCTCGGGCTTGAGAAACGGAGAACCGACCCTTCCCTCGTCGCCTGAGATTTCGCCCAGCAGACGCGGCTCGCCGGTCTCCCATAGCTCGCGGATTCGCCACACATTCGGGTTCGCCGGATCTCTGTTGTTGAACGGTTCACCTTGGCCCGTTCGCGTCTCGAGTCGAACCGAGAGCACGCAACCCGAAGAGAGGAAAGCGGAGGAATCAAAAAGTGCTTCGGGAAAGGTCCATCGCTTCAGCTCACGGCCGGTGGCCGTCCCAGAGCTCGACGATGTTTCCCATATGGAATTTGAGCCGATCACCTCTGGGGCTGATGTCCACGCCCGAGTTGTAGGAATTTCGACTGACACTCGGCTCTCGAACGAAAAGTAGCTGGCCGGTCCCCGCATACCAGACGCCCACGCGGAGGTCATTCGTCTGACAGACCACGAGACTTCTGTCCCGGGAGAAGGAAGGACCGCCAATACCTCCGTCTAGCCCTCTAAGCCGCTTCAAGCCGCGTCCCTTCTTCAAGTTCCAGACGCAAGACCATTCATTGCCAGTCGGCCGACCCGACACAGCGGCGAACCGAGCACTTCGAGGCGAAAATGCCGTGCCGGAGACCTTCTCCCCGGACCAGCCACGATCGACGACAATGCGCCCTGTTTCGGCTTCCCAGATGTTGAACCCGTCTCCACCACCGGCCAGTAATGTGCTGTCCGGGGCAAATGAGAGGGCCATCACTCGCTGAGATTGAGACTCACAAGAGGCCCGGATCTGTTTTGTGTCGAGGTCCCAAATTCGTGCGACGCCTCCTCCTCCTTCGGCGAGAAGCCAACCATGGCGGCCCCTGGCATCGCAGAGGGGATTGCGGCCGAAGGCCAAACCCAAGACCGAATGGCGACGATCGTAGAAGCTCGGCGACTTTCCGCCCTGAGTCGATCTCACGGACCTCAACTCGTCCGGAAGAATCACCATCGGCCAGGAGACCGCCATCGGGCGAGAACGCGAGGGCACGGACCAGGCGATCGAATCGTAGCCGCTCTCGACCGTCGGCAACTCTCCAGACCCGTACCTCGCCCGACTCCCGCTCGTGCGATAACGCCAAGCCACCGTAGAACCGTCCGCCGAAATGGCGCTCGTCGTAACATCCCAGGTATCCGGGAAATTACACATTGGTGACAGCCTGATCCTTCTCGATGTCCCAGACGACCGCCTTGCCGGGCGTGGTGGCACTGAACTGGAGTGGGCGGCCTCGGCGGTCGAAGGTGACCTGTCCGTCGCCAAGTACCTTCGAGACGTGGGTCACTCGCTTCTTCAGGTCCACAAGGCGGGCCGGACTGGGTTCCTTTCGCCGGCCGCCATGCGTTCAGGCCGCCGAGCACCAAGCGATCCCCATCCCCATCAAATGCAACCGATGAAGACCCGAAGTCATCGAGTTTGAATTCCTGCTCCAGATCCTCTCCGACTAAGGTACGAATGACAAGGTCACGTAGCTCAGCTCCTCCGCTTATCGCGGCCGCGCGATCAATCAGAGGTTCCAGTCGGTGTGCCCAGCCGATGAAGTGGTCCTCATCCATCAGAAGATCCGTTTGCGACTGGATGCTCCGGAACTCGCTCTCCCGTTCGCGGATATGTGCGGCACTTAATCTGGACTCGGCGAACCGAGCACGGGCGTCAAGATAACTTACGAAGGCGACCAGAGAGAGCGAACAACCTATGATGGCCGTCGTGGTCGCGATGGAGAGCCAAGGATTCCGCTTTGTCCAAGCTCGGGCTCTCTGGTCGATTCGCGGACTCCGGCGCGGAACGTTCTCTCCCCTCACGAAGCGGCGCAAGTCGTCCGCGAGTGCTTTCGCAGAGGGATAGCGGTGCGCGGGCTCCTTCTCGATCGCATGCCTGACGATGCGTTCGAGGTCCTTGGGGATGTCGGGCCGAATGCTCCTCACCTTGGGTGGTTGTGATGACTCGATCTGTCGCGAGAGTTCGAGAAGGTTCAACCGTTCGTCAAACGGCTTTTGGAGTGTGAGCAGTTCGTAGAGAACCAGGCCGAGGCTATAGATGTCACTGCGGGGACCGATGTTCCCGATCAGTCTTTCGGGAGCCATGTACTGGAATGTGCCCATGAGGGCGTGAGACTCGGTCAGAGTCTCGCCGCCTTCCCAGCGGGCCAGGCCGAAGTCGATCAGAAAGACCTGTCCTGCCCGGTCGAGCATGAGGTTTGAAGGCTTGATGTCGCGATGCAATACGCATTTGCGATCGAGCCCGATGCTATGCGCAGTACCAGAGCGCAGTCCGCCGCCTGGATGCCGATTAGAGCGACCGCGACGGACGTGCGCTTTGGGGTCACCCTGGCTCAACTGGCCCGACTGGTTTTCAGCATGCACTTCGGTCGGGAAGTCGATCTCCGGGCTGGCCGAACGAAGCCCTTCGATGATGGTGCGGAAATCGGCGTCATTGATCCACGGCATCGTGAAATAAGGACACCCTGCGGCTTCGCCGCTTTCGAGTACCGGAACGATGTTGGGATGGTCGAATTCCTCGAGTGCGCTGATCTCATTGACGAAGCGCCGGCGGCGCTGGACTGGAGCGTCGAGATCACAGTCCAGGATCTTCGACGCAAAGCACTCCTCGGTTTCAGCGATCTTGCCCTTGAAAAGGGTACCGAGTGCGCCATGATGGATTTTACGGATTACGCGGTAACGCCCGAAGGGTATTCCTTCGGGAGGGAACTCCTCGCGGGCGAACAAGGTGAAAACCGTGTCCAGCCGCCACGATCATTCTCGCGAAAAGCCATGAGCGCAACGGCATGGCCGGGATGGCGTTCCAGGATCTCTGCTTGCTTGGCAGCGTCGCCGGCGTAGTAGGCCTCCATGAAAGGATCCAGGACGTCCGCTGGCGGAACGTCCGGGTCGGGAGTCGGCGAGTCGTCGCTGGGCGCCATGCGATTATCGCCCCCGACGACCGATCCGTCTGATTCGGTCGGCCAATTCATTCGTGCCAACGTAGAGCAGCCGAGAGACCTCAGGTGGCGACAGCCCTAGCATCTCGGCGGTCTCGCGAACGCTCCGATTCTCGAGATGCCGCATTCGTACGACCGCACAGTTGGGGAGGGAGTTGGTCCAGTGCCGACTCGAGCGCCGCCGACTGCTCGTTGCGAATCGCGCGTCCTGAAGGCGACGTCTGATCAGAGATCGGCACACCGCTCCACCCGATCGATCCGGATTTGTTCCCCTGCAATCGCTCGAGAGAGCACTCACGCGATGCAGAGCGCCTCTGTTGGCTATGGTAACGACCCCACCTCTGACGCACGAACTTCATGGATTTCAACAGATAGCTGAAGATCTCCGGCTCTTGCCGGCCAATGATTGAGAATTGCGACTTTACCGCGTGACACAAAGCCTCCTGCACCAAGTCCTCCGGCTCGTGCTTGCGCGACAACGGTGGCCGTAGGAGGCGGTGGGCCGTGGCGAGCAGTTGCTCGTGGCGTGACTGATACCAGTGCTCCAGGCTGTCGATGGAAGTCTGAAGCGGAGGCATGACAGGTTCGGCGCCTAGCACTTGCATGGGAAACTCCTGAGGATCATCATCGATAAGATACCTAACGCTGTCCGGGGATGAATCTCCGAGAAAATCTGATCGAGATGGAAAACATTTGGCATGGTTCAAGAGGAGGTTCCAGTTGAGGGTGGCTGGGGTCGATGCCCGCGGAGTCTCAGTGTCGTCTTTCGCTTCGCGAATGCACGCCCTTTTCGCGGAGCGAAAGACAGCCATATGGGAGTTGGCTGAACGGGCTTCTATCAAACTGAGTGCGTACCTTCCTCCGTCACGCCACAAGTAGTGATGTTATGTATACTATTCGGCTGGCGACCGCTATCCGCAAGAGGCCACCTCTGTCATGTCAGGGATCACGTCTCGCCATACTGGTATATCAGGGGAGCGACTCCACACAGCCTTATCAGACGTTGGTGATCCGACAAGCGCCACACTTTCGCGACGGCTTTGCGCCTACGACTTAGACGACGTTGTTCGGCCCCTCGCCTGGATCGGTGCTACGTGAGATCAGCTGCCCCTGACTCTGATGATGATATCAGGTGTACCCTCAATTTGAAACAAGGAAAGGGGCCAGACAAGGAAAGGGGTCAGGAGCGAATGGCACGAGGATAAGGAATAAAAGCTTATGAGCCAAGTGGTTAGGGCACTCGCCAAATTTGATATAATAAACTAATAATGATGTGTTCATTCATATATATTAGTCTGGAATTCGAGGCATTTTTGTTACTTAATCAATATTTATATATAAATATATATATTGTCATATATTCCGGGTTTTGCGGCGCAACTTATTTTCCAGTTGTGGTTTACGCTTATCCTCGTGCCATTCGGTCCTGACCCTTTTCCGGCCTTTTCCGGTCCCACCGAGCCCTTTCCGGTCCCGTTGACACCCGTCGTCTGCCACCTGACGCCCCGTGGACGGATTCCTGACGTCCGCGATGGCAACCGAGCACCACCTTCGGCTCGCAATCACCGTAGTCGCCTCGCCGATGGCCTGGATGACGATCACACGCAGAGAATCCGACCTACCTGGAACCGATCTTCTTGGTAGCATGGCGTGTCGTCTCGCTCCTGAAAGGCTGGCGTGTTGCTCGCCGGTCCCGGCCTTGGGGGCTGGTGCCACGGGGTGTCGATCATGCCGCATTCCGAAGCACCCGATCACGACCAGCACCTCAAGGATCTGATCAAGGAGTTCTTCCACGCCTTCTTCGTCTGCTTCTTCCCCGACTGGGCGGCGCGGTTCGAGTTCGTCGACATCGACTGGCTGGACAAGGAGCTGTTCCTGGCACCGCCGCAGGGGGAGCGACGGCAGCTCGACCTGGTGGCGCTCTTGAAGCTGCGACCCGGCGGCCCGCCGCCCCGCGCGGGTGCCACCGACCTAGTGGCCCTGGTCTATCTCGAGCTGGAGTCGCGAGCCAGCGCCCTGGCCTTCCGCCCGCGGATGTTCGAGTACTACATCCAACTGCGGCGCGATACCGGGCTGCCGGTCCTACCGATCGCCCTGTTCCTCCGCGTCGGACTCGACGGCATCGGCTGGGACGCCTACGAGGAACACTTCTGCGCATCGGATCGTCCGCTTCGACTACGCCTACGTCGGCCTGTCGGCCTTGGACGGCGAGCCGTACGCGACGGGCGAGAACCTGCTGGGGGTGGCGCTGAGCCGCCTTGATGCGGCTTCCGTCGGACCGGCGGCCCGAGCTGTACGCCGAGGGGTTGAAACGGATCGCCGGTTCGGGGGAGAATGACTATCGGCAATTCCTCCTCGCCGAATGCCTGGAGGCTTACTCCGAGCTGGACGAGGCCGACAAGGAGCGGCTGCAAGCGTTGTTGCACTCCGAGGCCTATCAAGAGGTTGAACCCCTCATGAAGACCACCTACGAACGCGGCATCGAACAGGGAATCGAACGCGGCATCGAACAGGGCATCGAACGCGGCATCGAACAGGGCGAGCGGCGGTCGGCCCTGCGGCTAATGGAAGCCAAGTTCGGGCCGTTGACTGCCAAAGTCAAACAACAGGTTGAGGATTTGTCGTCGAATGCGCTGGCCCAACTCCAGTTCGACCTTCTCAATGCACAGTCCCTTGAGGAACTTCGCCTGGGCGACTGAAGGCTGCTGGTTCTTCCAAGAGGGGGGATCATTCAAGGGTGGCAAACGCCCCGGGCTATGGACGTCCACCCCTCCGGGGTGAAGAGTTTGAAACTCGTGTTCGCCACGTGTTTTATGGCTAATTCAACGGTATTGCCATTAAGCCTATGTCACGCGACGAACTGGCAATCCGGGCCCGCAAGTTGCTCGCCGACTTCGACTCGCTCACGCCGTGGCGGTCGTTCGTTCCTCCCAATGAGCTGACCCCGGAGCAGGCCTATGTCCTTCAGGGCGAAGTCGCGCGATTGCGTCACGATCGCGGCGAACGGATCATTGGATATAAAATCGGTTGCACGAGCCGGATTATCCAGAGCCAGCTTGGCATCCGTGAACCGATCTTCGGCCGGCTCTTTGACACCGGCTGCTTTCCGGCGAAATCCCGGCTCGACCATGCCCGCTTCGCCAATCTGGCGATCGAAGGCGAGCTTGCGATCCGCCTGTCGCGTGATCTGCCCCGCGGTCCGGTGTCTGATGAGGACTACATCAGGGCTGTCGAATTCGTCTTCCCGGTGATCGAGTTGCACCACTACGCTTTGCCGGTGAACCGTCACCCGCTCGTCCCGCTGATCAGTTGCGGTGGAATGCACGCGGGGCTGGTTCTGGCCGGGCACGAAACGAGATGTTCGGACGGAGTCGCCGTGGTGAGTGAACTCGATGTCGCCATCAACGACCGCATCGCCGGCAAGACGACGGAGCCTTGGACGATGGGCGACCCGGCCGCGACTCTGCGGTGGCTGACCGCGCGCCTGGCCGAGTGGGGCTTACATCTTCTGGCGGGACAGGTGATCCTCACCGGTTCCGCGCTGCCGTTGTTCGCGTTGGAACCGGGCAGCCGGGTCGTCGCCGAGGCCCACCCGCTCGCCAGGAGTTCTGTCCAGATCGATTGATCGGCCCATGGGTTTCGAGGAGCTTGATTACGCCGTACAATGACACCCAGGTTGTCGGATACCAGCGCCAGTCCCGCCGCACTTGACCACAATCAATGCGCGCAGCTCGCGGCGGCCCTTATTCCCGAATCTTGGCCTCCGCTCCAACTCTCAGCTTGATGTACTCTTCGAGTGAGAAGTTCTCCGAACGGCAGATTTCCAGGAGGGGGCGCTCGCGGCGCTCGACCTCGGCACACGCTTCGGCAAGCTTCGGCGCCACTTCATGCGGAATCAGGCAGACACCGTGCTTGTCGGCATGGATCAAGTCGCCCGAATGGATCTCGACTCCGCCGATCACGACCGGCGTGCCGAAATCGACCAGCCGCACGTACGCGTGACTGACACAGGGATTCAACCCGAAGAGCTGAAACCCGAGCGCGTGCACCTCGTCCAGGTCGCGCGGACAACCACTGGTGATGTGTCCGACGCAACCGAGCTTTCGGTGAATCGTTGCGGTGACTTCGCCGAATTGGGCTCCCAGGCCCGGCGGCTCGTCAAGGTCCCAGCCGACCGCGATCTTCGGTCCGGGCTGAGCGGCGACGTAGCGTAGGTAGTCCGGCAGCAAATCAGGCGGTCTTTCGTCGATCTCAGGCCGGGAAGCCCGGGTTCTCGACGTGACCGCATAGCCGATGATCGGTCCCAGGTCAGGAAGCAGGCAGCGGATCGTATGTGGCAAGAATCCATGGTGGCGCAGCCTGACGTCGAACAACTCAATCGCGTTGGAGATCGTCGGCGTGTTGTACCGCCGCAACGCGTCCAGCTCCGCGATGCTCAGAATGTGTGTCGACATGGTCGAGTTCCTCCAGTCAGTAAGATTACACACACAGACCGCTCGGAGCCAGACATTCGTTCGCCGGATTGACCGGTTCGCCGAAGGTCCAGCTTGGCCCATCGTCGTGGAAACGCTACTCTGGATGATCAGATGGAATAAAAAAGCCGAAGCTTGCCGGCGACCGATTCTTGGATTGGAACCCATGCCTGATACGAACATCAATCCGCCGCATAAACCGACCCCGACCGTGCCACCGGCCGGGCCCGCGTCGTACCAATCGGACAATGACGACGCGTATAACGCCGCGCTCGACGCGGATATCCGGCGCGGGGCCAGGGGTCCCGGCTCGGATGCCGTGCCGCTGAAGCGGCAGTGGGACGCCGACATGGAGGCGGAGCTCGAGGCCGCTTTGAGCGGTTTCGATGCCAAGAGCTTCGAGGTCGGGTCCGCTCGCAACCGCCCGGATCGCAATCTTGCACCGGCCGGTGAGCGTGGCCAGGAAGGTAAACCCGGAGAGCGCAAGGGTAAGGTCATCCGAGTGCGCGGCAATATCTTGTTCGTCGACATGGGTGGCAAGAGCGAAGGAATCATCGGGGTTGACCAGTTTCCCGGTGATCTCCCGGAACCGGGTTCGTTGATTGATGTGGTGATCGATCGGTTCGATCACGGGGAAGGGGTCCTCGTCCTGCGGCTCAAGGGTTCGGCCATCGAAGCAACCTGGCAGAATCTCAAGAAGGGCGTCGTGGTCGAGGCCCGAGCGACCAAGACCATCAAAGGGGGGCTCGAAGTCGACGTCGACGGCATCCGTGGGTTCATGCCCATCAGCCAGATCGACCTGTCGCGAGTCGAGGACGCGGCGTCGTTCGTCAACCAGAAATTCAAGGCCATCGTCACCGAGGCCAATGAACGCGAGAAAAACCTGGTCATCTCGCGACGAGAGCTGCTCGAGCAGGAGCGAGCCGAGCTCCGCGAGCGTACCTGGGCCACGCTCGAGGAAGGTCAAATTCGTGATGGAGTGGTCCGATCGATCAAGGACTTCGGTGCATTCGTCGACATCGGGGGCGTCGACGGTCTCTTGCCGATCGGCGAGATGAGCTGGTCGCGCGTCTCCAAGGCGGACGCCCTGGTCAAAATAGGGGACGAGGTTAAAGTCAAGGTCCTCAAGATCGATCGGACGGCGCGCAAGCTGACACTGGGCCTCAAGCAACTCTCGCCGAGCCCCTGGGAGAACATCAGCGCAAAATATCCGCGCGGGACGATGGTCAAGGGGAAGGTCACCAAGATCATGGACTTCGGCGCATTCGTCGAGCTCGAGCCGGGGATCGAGGGGCTGCTCCATATTTCCGAGCTGTCGCCGACCCGGGTGCGCCGGGTCGTCGATATCGTCAAGCCGGAGCAAGAGGTCGAGGTCCGCATCGTCAAAGTGGACGCCGAGGAACGAAAGATCTCACTGTCACTTGCTCCCCGCATTCAAGGGGAATCCCGTCGAGGCGAAGGCCGAGGAGGAAGACGAGGACGATGAAGACGAGACCCCGCCCGCGCCGAGACCGGAGCCCAAGATACCCCTCAAGGGGGGGTGGGCGACCGCGAGCGGACGAAAAACTGACGCGACGATTCGCCGCTGATGACCCGCCCGTGCCACGAACTCGCCTTGCACCGACCAAGTTACGATTAGATTAAGGGCATCCACTCAAATCCTTTGCTTTCGATGGAGAATCGGTCATGAGCCACACGATGGCGACGCTTGCTGAAGAAGCGTTGAATCTCTCGGAGCCGGAGAGGGGCGAGCTGGCGCGGCTCATTGACAGCCTCGAACCGCTCGCCGAAGATGACGACACGGACATCGCCGCGAACTGGGGTGAGGAGATCCGCGGTGGCTTGCCGACCTCGATCAGGGCCGAGCCCAGACAATACCTTGGTCCGAGTCAAGACGGATGATTCACGACGAGTCCAATCCCGATGTTGCCGGTTGAATTCGATCGTCTCGCGGTAGCCGAAGCCAAGGCTGCCTGGCGTTGGTATAAACGGCGAAGCACCGCGACAGCGGATCGGTTCCTGGCCGAACTGGATTCAGCGGTCACACGCATCGCCAAAGCCCCGCGGCAGTGGCCGTCCTACTTCTTGGAGACTCGCGTCGTCCGTTTGCGGCGTTT
The DNA here is from genome assembly GCA_963720335.1 of uncultured Planctomycetota bacterium. GTDB lineage: Bacteria > Planctomycetota > Planctomycetia > Isosphaerales > Isosphaeraceae > CAVRFS01. The sequence continues at coordinate 13,026 of CAVRFS010000001.1, forward strand.
CCCCTACCTTGTTGTCTACCGGGAAAGGCTGGAGGTCGTGCAGGTCGTTGCCGTGACTCACGGAAAGGCAAAGCCGGCTACTGGAAGAAGCGATTATCGTGACACGATGGGCCTGATCGAGTTTCCAATGTCTGACTTGCCTCAGCGCAACCCAACTGGACGATTCACGGGTCTCGCCGACAAGTATGCCAAGTACTGGCCCAGCTATCCGGCCGAGGCCATCGAGTACATCCGGAGCGCGTTGTGCGACTACGGTCGGACTCGCTGCTGGTGGACGTTGGCTGCGGGACCGGCATCTCGGCACGCCTGTTTTCGACACTTGGCGTCAATGTGATCGGCATCGAGCCCAATGCCGAGATGCGCGCAACCGCGTCGGCGACCAGTCCAGGGCCAGGCGAGCGGCCTGTGACTTACCGAGACGGACGGGCTGAATCCACGGGTCTGCCGGCAGCGGTCGCCGACCTGGTGCTGGCGGCTCAGGCCTTTCATTGGTTCGAGCCGGATGCGGCACTGAGGGAGTTTCACCGCATCCTCAAGCCCGACGGTTGGGCGGCCTTGATGTGGAACGAGCGCGACGAGCAAGATCCGTTCACCGCCGCCTATGGCGCCGTCATCCGCACGGGTCGAGACACCGCGGCGATTGAGAAACCACCGCCAAGAGAAGGCCGGAAAGGTCTTGTTATCCAGCCAACTCTTCCGGGAGGCTGAGCAAGTGACTTTTCCCAACAATCAGGTCCTCGATGAGGAAGGGTTGTTGGGACGAAGCTTCTCGGCGTCCTATGCTCCCCAAGAGCCGGGCGAAATCGCGACATGGACCGATCAACTCCGGTCGTTGTTCTCGCAACACCAGCGAGGCGGAACGGTGGTCCTTCGCTACCAGACATCAATTTACCTCGCTCAAAGAAACTGACCGTGGCAACACTTTTTCGTGCTCGTGGCCGTAGTCTCTTGGCGAGGTGCCGCCGCGGGAGGCGATCCTCGGCACGGCCGGCCACCTGAAAGTCGAACCGGCCGGGCATCATGTCAGGAATCGCCACGACGCCGTCCGTGCCCGACCGGCCCTCGATATCAGGGTGCTGCCAGTGCCAGAGGCGAACGCCCGGCACGGGATCTCGCGTCGAGGCTGTCGACTATCTTCTCCCAAACGTCACCCATCGGTTGAGACGTACGTCGAGCCGCTTCGCCTCGTCGGCCCCGAGCCACGTGTCAGGTAGCCGCGCCAAGCCGACGCCCGGGGCTCGGACCAGAATGTCGTACAGGTCGGGCTGGGCATACATCCGATAGCGGCCGTCGTCATCGGTCGTCGCCTCAGTCGAGATCTCGGTAATCATGACCCCGTCGGCCCACTTCGGTCCGTAGTCGGCCGAAATCAGGGCGCCGGCGACGGGCTTGCCGTCGGGCCCTGTGACCCGGCCCTCGAAGTAGGTCTTGTTCCCCAGGACGACGACCCAGCCGGGCTTGCCGGTGGGCTGCATCTGGAAGAGCTGCGGGGTGTATCCGGGCTTGCGGACGAGCACCTCGACTTTACGGTCCTTGTCGAGCTTGCCAATCCGGAAGAACCCCTTGCCGTCGGTTTTCGCTTCGTTGCCAGGGAACCAGGTCCAGGCGTCGACCTCGGCCCCTTCGATCGGTTTGCCTCCGACGTCGACGACAACCCCGGCCAGTTCGTCCGGCGCAACGTCGCGGGGACCGTCGATGCCTTTGAAGTCCTCGCCGGCGACGGGCAGCTTGACGGTGACCGCTCCGTCCTTGGTGGGAACGGCGGCGGTTTCGTATTCGGCACCGCCGCGGAGCCGGAACAGCAACCGCGCAGGCTTGCCGACCGCGACCGTGTACAGTTCCGGCGGCAGGCGGAATTCACCATGGGCGTCGGTGGGAGTCCGACCCACCCCCAACGGCCGCCAGAAGCCTCCCTCGCTGATGCCGACGACCATCGCGCCGGCGATCGGCGTGCCAGTGGCGTTGAGCACCCGCCCGCGGAGGACGGTCACGGCGGCCGCTACCTCGATCGGCGGCACCTCGTAGCTCGGCGCCTCGTCGGGGATGGTCACGGTGCGGCTAGATCCCTCGCCGGACAACCTCGTGAAGCCGTGCGGAGGGCCCATGACGTAGAAGTAAGTCTCGCCGGACGGCAGCCGGTAGCGGTATCGGCCCCGCGCATCCGTCATCGCCCTGAGCGTCATCGCACTGGTGCGAGGGCGGAACGGCCCATAGACTCCGACCTGAGCCCCCTCCACGGGCGCGCCGGTTCCCTGCGCGACAACTGTCCCCGCGATTTCCACCCCGCGGATCAGTTCGAGCGTGACCTCGGAAGTCGCACCCAAGGTCAAGTTGACATCCTTGGCCGCGCGGTAGGTCCAGTCCTTGTTCTCGCCGTCGCCGTGAACGACGACGTTGATGGTCCCTTCGTCCAGGCCGTCGAAGGTGAATCGGCCGTCCGCGTCGGTCTGCACCTCTGCCTCGAGTTGGTTAAAGGTTCGTACACTTCGGGCTGGTGGCTTTGCTGGTAGTAGGCCGTCAGCCCGGACACGCTCACACCCGGCAGCTTCGTCACGACCCGGCCGTCGACCCTGGCGGCGGGGACCGCCACGAGCCGGGCCGTCTCGCCGGGCGCGGCGGTCACGAACCCCTGGTCCTCCAGGACCACTCGGGGCCGACCGGCCGCGCCCGATCTGGACTGGACGAGCAGCGCACGGCCGTCGGCAGTGGTCACCCCGAGCTTCAGCCCCGAGCCCGCGCCGAATGCCCGGAAGGCGAACGCGCCGCCCGCGTCGGTCGTCGTGACGAATAGACTCTCGACGGTGCTGTTCGCGACGACCTCGCAGTCGAATGTGCTCGATACGCCGTGCTGATGACCGTTGTGCCGAGGTGTAGTACGTTTGCTCGCTGCTGTCGGCGATCCACTCGACCCGGACCTTCGCTCCGACGACCGGCTTCCCTTCGCCATCGATGAGCACGGCGGCGAACGGTGCGGGCTTGCCGAGGTGAATCTTAGCTGTCATGAAGGAGATTGTCCGGCAAGCCCGCGGAAACTAACCGCCCCGAGGCCGTCAGGCCATCCTTGTGGGCGACAAGGCAGACGAGCTTCGCACCGGGCGGGAACGGCCAGGTGAACCGACCTTGTGCGTCGGTCGTGATGACCTGATGGCCGGACCGCCCGGCGTCACAGCGACCCGGCCACGATCGTCGCGCCGGAGACGGGTCGGTCGTCGGAGTCGAGGATCACGCCTCGGACCTCTTTAGGCGCGTCCTTGGCGACGGCCGGGGCAGCAGGTTCGGTGCCGCTTGGTGGTTCAACGGCAGCCTCGGTGCACTTTGGCGGTTCGGCCGGCCCGGCAACGACCGCACGGACCCGCAGCCCACCAACGCCGAGGGCGGCGGCCACGGCAAGGCTGCCGAGAAGGAAGGAACGGTAACCGGACGACGGGCGAGAGGCGGTGCGTAACATGTCTTCCTCCAAGAGTCGTTCGATGCGGACCGCTACGGTGCGGCGGTCGAAGAAAGGGAGCCAGCCCGTACGGGACTGGGAGGTGACGGAGATCAGTCGACCGGGGCGGCGGGCCAGGTCGATCAAAAGACGCGCATAAGCGACGGGATCGGCGCCCAGGGCTACAGTCGCCTCGTCACAGAGGAACTCCCGCTCGCGATCGAGCCGTGTGAGGAGCCAACGAACCAGCGGGTGAAAGAAAAAGAAGGCGTAGAGGAGTTCCTGGGCGAGCTTGGCCCAGTCGTCGTACCGCGCCAGGTGCGCGAGCTCGTGCAGCAGGCAGGCGCGACGGTGCGGCTCGGGCCAGTCGCCCCAGTCGGTCGGGACGAGCACCACGGGCCGCAGGCCGCCAACGACCACGGGCGAGCACGACCGCCGGATGCACCGCAAGCCGCACGGACCGCGACAGCTCCAGCTCCGCTCGGCACTCGCCGAGGAGGAGGTCCGATTTCGAGCCCACCTCGACGGCCCCGCGCATCAGCCTCGCCAGAATCAGCCACCCGCCTGCCAGCCATGCCAGTCGCGTCAGTACGACCGCCGCCCATGCCCCGGCGGCAGCCACGGCCGCCAGCCGCCATGCGTCCAGCGAGGCGGTCGTCGGTCGGACCGGATCGCGACGAGTCTCGACCCGTACCGGCCTCGTCTGCAGCACGGCCTCCGAGGTCAGACGCGGTGGGCCCGGATCGGCCGCTTTCGGCGGGGAGGCGAGCCCCACGGCAGGGCCGTCGGAGCTGCGATGGCAGAGGCATGGATGCAGCGGACCCGCCGTCGGCCGACACTCCCCACGACGGCCAGGGGACGGCGGCGTCACCCCAGCGCGGCGCGACCGGCAGCAGCACACCCGCCACCAGCGTCGCAAGACAGAGCACGTGCCGGGTCGCGGCCCGCCGCGGCGGCCGTAGAAAAAGCCAAGCCGCCAGCACCACGAGAACCACGCCCCAGCGGACGGACCAGTCAGCCAGGAGCGCCAGCCACGGGAACGACCCAACGGTCCGTCAGATGCATCATGGCGCCTTCCTTTTCTCTTGGCCGCGGCCTTGGAGCCCGAACCCCCTGGTGCCGGGGGCGCCTCGCTGCCGGCAGCCGGCGAGCCGCGCTTCGATCGCTCGCAGATCGTCCGGGGCGAGCTTTTCGGCGTCGACCAGCCCCAGGATCAACTGCTCGGCCGATCCATGGAAAAACCTCGCCAGGAAGTCAGAAAGCAGACTCCCCGTGGCTTCCTGACGCGAGACGGCGGGCCGGTAGAGATGGGTCAAGCCTTGCTTCTCGTGGTCGACCAGCCCCGCCTTCTCCATGGCTTGGAGCAGGCCGAGCACCGTGGTGTAAGGCTGCCCGTTCACCGCGCGGCAGATACTCCATCAGCCCGCGCACCGTCAGTGGGCCGTGCTCCCAGAGCACCCGAAGGACGGTAAACTGCCGCTCGGTGATCGCTAGAACCTTCCGCCCAGCCATCGCACCTCCTTCGTGTTACGTCCAACTCTTCTCAACGTACCTATCATTGCGTAGAGATCGACCGAGCGTCAATCGCAGAATGAGATCGGCGTTGTTGGGCCTCCGACCGATCACGGAACAACTGCGCGGCAGGGCGGTTCGGGCCAGGAATTCGCTGTCGCGGGTAATCCAGGACGATTCGAAACGGCTTCAAGAACTCGGCGCCAACGTTGTCCTCCAGGTACTCATCCCCCATCGGGCCTTGGCGTTCGAGCGCGAAGATTGCCGTGGGGTCGTTGAATCGGTGCCCGGCCAGCTCGAACCAGGCGATCCCGCCGAATGCGATCCGATCGATCCGATCGGTCCGGCCCGGGCATTGATACTTATGGTTCTTTTGCGATAGAATTGATGGGTGATATTGGGTAAGAGCAATGCGGATATCGGCTCCTGACCTGCAGGGTGAGGCGTTCGCCGAGAGAGAGGGGAGGCATGCGATGGCAGAAGCACAGCAGAATGGACAACCGGGGTCGGCCGTTCCGAATCCTGCGGAAAAGAAAGTGAGTCCGTCGTCCGTGGAAGCCATCGCGGAGGAGATCGCGACCTATAAGGCTCGCCGGTTGGAGATGGTGGCGGAACACGAGGGCGAATTCGTGCTCATCAAGGGAAACGAAATCATCGGCTTTTTCCCGGACGACGCCTCGGCGGTGCGAGAAGGCCGCCGTCGGTTCGGCCTCGTCCCAATGCTGGTGAAACAGATTACAGCAATCGAACGAGTCATCTATATCCCGAACGTGGTGCTCTGAACGCATGCCACGACTGGATGCGACTATCGGTCCGGACGGTCCCATCATCGAGGTCAGGATATGGTTGGTTCCCGCCGATGCGGCGGACATGGCCGCCGCTGGACTACCCGTTCCCCAGCCCATCTCGGTTCGCGGACTCGTTGATACCGGCGCCGAGGTGACGGCGATTCAACACTCTCTTGTCGAATGGATGGGCATCTCGACACTGCACTTTGTTGAAGCACGCTCGTCCGTGCTCGGGTTTGACTCTCGTGTCGCACCCGTTCATCAAGTACAAATGACTTTCGGCTCTCTCGGGGCGTCCGACCCGCCGAAGTGGCGGACTATCAATGCGCTTGGCGTAAGCGTTGTATCACCCGGTGCAACCGTCCTGATCGGACGCGACCTGCTGGCGACTTGTCGCTTTACTTATGACGGCCGCAAGCGTCGACTGATGATCTCTTACTGACAACGCTCACCGATGGGAAATCGTCGCTCCGTCCGATTTCTTACCGTCGACCTTCAATGGAGTTCCCGAGTACGTCAAGTCGGAGACAGACGACAAGTCATACTTGAGACCGCTTCGGACGTCGACTTTGGCGTGGGACACGCCTGAGAGTTTGACGTCGGCCCCGTCGATGACCAGCCCGCCCAGATCGAGATGGCTCGCGCCATCGGCCTGGAGTACAGCGGCCTGGCACTTGCCGACGAGCTTGACCGAGCTGGTTCCATTCGCCACGACAATCAGTTCATTGGCATCCAGCGAGAGTTCAGACAACCTCAGTTGGCTCGCACCATCGGCGAAGAGTTTCGCGTTCTTGGCGGAGCCCCGAACGTCGGCTGTGCTCGCACCGTCGACCTTCAGATCGAGATCGGTCGCGTCGACCAGCCCGCTCAAGGTGCTGGCCCCATCGAGCTTGGCTTTGAACGGCTGGTTGGATTTGACCTTGAGCGAGGCATGGGATGCTCCGTCGATCTCGAGCTGACACTGATTCAGGAGAAAGTCGGCCAGTTTGAGACGACTGGCGCCGTTGGCCAAGAGATGGCCGGCCTTCGCCGAACCGGCCATTGCCGCCGAGCTCGCCCCGCTGATCTGGAAGTCCGCGATCCCGACGTCGATCGCCCCCTCGACCTCACTTGCACCGGAAACCTTGAGCTGGAACGGCTTATCGGATTTGAATCCCGTGAGTGTGGCCTTGGATGCGCCACCGAGACCGAACGCCTCCAGATGCGGCAGGGTGATTGTCGCTGGGGTCGATTCCGCAGCCGGTAATTGCCGTTTGCGAGGCCGATCCGAAGAGTCGAGCCATCACGGACCACCTCGATGCGCTCCAGAATGTTGTCGTCGGCCGTCAGGCTGACCGCGAAGGCATCGGCCCTCGTCACATCCGCGACGAGCAACCGGACGATCTGGATCGCGGAAAAGTCCTTGGCGTCGACCGCTTGGTGATTTGCCGGCCAGAGCCCTCGATGAAACTCTCACCCCGAGAGCCCATGAAACCCGTCGCGCCGGCACCGAACCAATTGCTGCTGTTGTTGCTCAGGTCGATCGTGATGATCTCATTCCCATCGTCGTGCGGACGGGCCGAGGACGAACCGGCCGGTCGGCTCGCGTTGATCCGAGCCGCGGGCGCGGCATCGCTCATCGCCTTCTGCTCGTCGGCTCGGAGCATCGCGCCGACGATTCTCGACTGGCCACCGATCGGCCGATCGCGGGATTTCCCACATATCTCAGTTTGGACGAGTGGCCGAGGTTGTAGTCCAGATTGCTCTTGGCATGAACCACGGCCGATGACGAATGGTCGAGGCGGACGTCCGCCGCGTCGAGGGCCAGGTCTCCCAACGAGAACCGGCCGGAGAAGGCCCCCTTGATCGTGGCTTTCTGGGCTGATCCACTCAAGTGAATCTCGGCGCTATGCTCAGCCTTCAGGTCGAGGGTCCCCGCTTGGACCGTTCCGACCAGGGTGCCACTGTGTTGCACCTCGGCGATGAGGCCTTTCGCGGACATGGCGTTTATCGTTGCCTTGGAGCCGTGAGCGACCCGGACCACTCCCTCGCCGATCACTAACCCTTCGAGTGGGAGGTCGCTGCCGTGGTTCACTGTGATCTGGGCCGTCTCGGCGGTTCCCTTCAGGGTGATTTCGCTGCCGTGGTGTGCTCCGATCACGACGCGGCCGGCACTGATCGATCCCGCCAACCGGCTACCATGGTTCACACTCGCCTCGAATGGTTGCTTGGACGCGAAGCCGCCGATCGTCGCACGAACCCCATGGCTCAAATCAAGCGACTCCAGGACCGGCAGGGTGATCGCCACCTTGAGTGCGTCCCGGCGCAGTCGGTAAATCCGTTTGTCCTCGAGTCGGATCTGGAGCTGATGACCCACCTTGGCGACGAGGACATGATCGAGAACGTTGTCGTCGGCCGTGGTGGTCACCTCGAATTGGTCGCCGCGGGTCAGCTCGACCTGGAACGGATGCGTGATCTGGATCGCCGAGAAGTCGGCGAGTGCCCATCGCTTGGTTGCCGGCTTGCCCGATCCGATGATTTGCGCATCGGCGGGCTGGGTTACGACAACCTGAACCGCGCCGTCCCGCCCGATCCTGGCCTGTGGCGAAGCGGATTCCTCCGATTTGTGAAGGCTCAAGAATGCCGATAGGGATGGGATGCCGGTGAGGCTCATCGCGCAGCCGAAAGCGACGACCGTGGCCAAGATGAGAGCGACCTTAGCGGCCGTTCTCTTTCGACGGGATCGTCTCGGCGTTGAGGAACGAGGCTTCGGCGGAGGAGTCTCGATCGGCAATCCCCGCTGAAGCAGGGACAGGTAGCGTCCCATCACCTCGGCGACCTCGGCCGCCGACTGAAATCGCCCGGCCGGACTTTTGGCATGGAGTCGCTCGATGAGTTCGGCCAACCAGATGGGGACCTCGGGATTGACGTCGCGCAAGGGTCGGGGCCGGTCGTCGCAGACTCGTCGCAGGACGGCCGGGGTCGAGTTGGCTCGGAAGGGGGGATGGCCCGCGCAGACGAAGTAGAGGACGCTCCCCAGGCTGAACAGGTCGGAGCGGTGGTCGACGGACTCGCCGAGCGCCTGCTCGGGTGACATGTACTGGGGTGTACCGGCGACGACGCCGCTTTGAGTCAGGCTGGCGTCGTCGACGGCTCGGGCCAGGCCGAAGTCGGTCAGCTTGACCCGCTCCACCCCGTTTTCCAGCAGGATGTTCGAGGGTTTGACATCCCGGTGCACCAGCCCTTGTGCGTGGGCGGCCGTCAGTCCCTGGGCGGTCTGCATCCCGATGCGCAAGACCTCCTTGACGCCTGAGCGGCCCATCCCGATCGATGCGCTCCTGAAGAGAGCAGCCGGCGACATAAGGCATGACTAAGTAAGGCAAGCCATTCCAGGAATCGACGGCGTGGATCGCGACGACATGGTCGTGGACCACGGCGGCGGCCGCCCTCGCCTCGCGGGCGAAGCGGCTCCTCGCGGCCGCACTGGTGGCGAGCTGGGAGGCGAGGACCTTGATGGCGACGGCTCGCCCCAAGCCCGGGTCGAACGCCTTGAGAACGACGCCGAAGCCACCCCGGCCCAAAACCTCAGTCACAAGGTACGGGCCCAGCCGGCCCAGCGAGCCCGGGGCATCCGCGAGTCCGAGAAAGTCCAGGGAATGGTCGTGCTCGGTCGTGGGCCCACGTTGGGGCGAGAGTCCCATCGCTGGAGTTTCGTCAGCCGACGGGGCGAGCTGAGGCAGCTCGGCCAGGAGCCGGCTCCCGGCCGCAAGTCGCTCGAGAGCGCGCCGGCAACCCGCGCAGGTATCCAGGTGGTCGGTCACCTCGGCGTGCTCCAGCTCGGGCAAGTTGTCATCCAGGAACGACCTCAGTCGTGATTCATCGCAGCGGAACGCTCTCGCCACCATCGTCTCGGCTCCTCAAATTGAGTGTGTGTTGGATTCCGTGTCGAATTGCTCGATCTCGCGCCGGATCCGGATGACAACCCGACTTTTGTACTGATAGACCGTGCCGATCGACACGCCGAGCGCCTCGGCCACCTCGCGGGGTGGCCGGCCTTCCACGCGCGGTCTGCCAGAATGCCTGCCAGGTTGCGTGGGAGAAGGCACCGCGGACTCGCTCGGCCGCCCAGGTGAGCAGCCGTCGCCGGTACTCCACCTCAAACAACGCGGAGTCCTCGCCGGCTCGTGTCGGGTCGATCCTCCATCATGCGCTGCATGCCCGTATCCCCGGTGCCACGCGGGTGTCGCCGTTGCGCGGACAGGCAGTTGATGATCAGATTGTTGGCAATGCGGCATAGCCAGCCCCGGAACGAGCCGCGCGCGGGGTCGGGATCGTACCGCTCGATGGCCCGGGCGACGGCGCGGAAGACCTCCTGGGCCAGGTCCTGGGCGTCTGCCTCCTGGAGTCCGCGTCGCTTCGCAAGTCGATACACCAGCGGGCCATAGATTTCCACGAACTCCGACCAGGCCCGCTCATCCCCTGAATCCCGGAGACGGATGAGCAAGCTGGGCCGCGTACTCGTTGACTCATCCATCCGTTGACCCTCCTGATGTATTCACACTCAACCCGCGAAGATTTGAATTGGATTTCGCGGGGACTTGATCAGGATGTCCACGGCACTCGGCCGTCAGGCGTAGGCGATCGACCGGTCGTCGAGGATCTGCTTGAGGGCCTTGACGGCGTCGGCGAACCGCTCGGGTCCCGTGAAGCCGAACGACTTCTCGGCGACCACCAGGTGCGGCTCCAGGACGCAGAAGCCGTCATAACCAGCATTCACCGCCTCCTGGATCAGTCTGGGGATCTCGCCGTCCCCGGCGCCGGCTGGCACGTTCAGATGCGTCTTCGCGTCGTAATCCTTGACGTGGAAATGTTTTACATAAGCTCGAAGCCGCGCCCAGGCTTCATCGACCGGCTGGCCGGTCTCGACGTAGTTGGCCGGGTCGAAAGCATGAACCAAGGAAGGTGAGTCAACTGTCTCGAGAACGTCGGCGACGCGAGCCGCCGAATCCCCGTAGATCGCCTTCTCGTTTTCGAGGAAGAGGGTGATTCCGCGGTCGGCCGCGCGTCGGGCGAGCTCGCTCATCCGGGTTATGACGGCGTCGCGGTGCAGGGCGGGGTCGTCGCCGGGCGGAATGTAGAAGCTGAAGATGCGAATCCGCGGCGACTGGTAGAAGTCAGCCAGGGCCAAGGCTCGCTCGAACCGTTGGAGGTGATCGCCGAACGGCTCGTTGATCCGGATCTTGCCGATGGGCGAGCCGATCGCGCTCAAGCCGAACCCGCGGGTCTGGAGCAGTGAGCGAAACTCAAGATGTTGATCTTCACTCAGGTCCAGGACGTTGGTCCCGTGAATCGCGCGAAATTCTATGAACTTGATGCCGTGCTCGGACAGGACGTCGAGCTGTTCGACCGGGTTCTGCGAGATCTCGTCGGCGAAGGCACTAAGTCGAATCATCGATCACTTTTCCGCATTCCAAGGCGAAACACTGAGGCCGCGGCTGGCTGGACTATGATCATAGCAGATCAGTGGAAAACCGCCAGCCACTGGTAGCCCAGCGCGACCGCGTCGGGTACGATAGAGATTCAACCATCTGGTCGTTCCCATATCGCGTGGTCTCGAGCCGGGTTATTCTCCCATGTCCACCATTCATCTGGCCGTTCTTGATCTACTGGCTTGTCATGTTTGTCGCTTGCTTCGTGGTAGTCGAGGTTGGCCAGGACCAGCTCTACGATCAGGTCACGCCTCGATCGGGCTTGAAGGTCGCGAGCGGGTCGTTCTTGATCGCCCTGCTGCTCACCTGGCTGAGGGCTCGGGGCGAGCCAGTCTCTTACGAGTCGATGTTCACGACGTATTTCGCCTGGACGGTGCTTCAAGGTATCGTCTGGTTCGGCGTCTTTACCCTGATCTTTCAGTTCCACCCCTGGCACGCGCTGGGATTGGGGCTGATCACGATGGTGTTGGTTACCGGTTTGGCGACGATGGGTGTCGACAGCGTCCTCGCCAAGCCGGCCCAGACTGCCGCGGCCACCCGGGACTTCGTTCCAAGCAAGCCGGTTCGGCAGTCGCTCTCGCCTTCCGCCCCAGCCGGTCCACCCGCTGCCGCGGAAAAAGCAAAGTGAATGATGGTGACGCCGAGTCCTTCGGGCGAAACGGCTGCCTCAACAAAACACGTCCCCGAGTACTGGGCCATGGTCCCTGGCCTTCTTGCGGCCCGCTGCTAAAATGGACGATGGCTGGTGAGCAATTGGGCCGGCCTGCTGTAATCGTCGTGGTGAAGCTGAGGTTGGGGTCGACGTCGTTGATGGTGTGGGGCGGATTTCCTAACCCGCCTGGGAGCGTCGAGGAGGGAACCAGCGGGATAGGAAACCCGCTCCACGGGTTTTTGCTATCCAAGATCACGGAGTAGAATATTACCTGATCGTCCGGCGAGTTCAGCGGCAACGTCATCCTTCGTCCTTCATCCTTGCAGAGCGACCATGAGGGAGGCTTAAGATCGTGCGGTATATCAGTCATGAATTTGCCCATTTGGAAACGCTTGAGCGGGCACGGCGCTGGTTGGTCCAGGCCGGCATCGAGGTTAGTCGAATCGAGGTGCATACCGATGGCATTCCTCGGCTGGCCGTGGCCGTCGAGGCCGGTGAGGCTGCCGAAGTAGAACTCGTGATCGCCGCCGCCGAATCGGGTGACCCGGACGGCAACCCGAGCTTCTGGGAGCTGGCCCGCCAAAAGCACGTGTATCCGGAACCTCAGCCGCTCAGTGCCTCGGCCCTACCCGAGGCCCGCTCGGAATCGTTCGTGGTCGGCTGGCGACCGCTCGATTCGGCTAGCGAAGTGACACAAGCCACCACTGAGATCGAGCTTCAGAAAGCTTATCGGGACGGGCGGGATTGAGTTCTGGATGGGCCGAGAACTGTCAAGCGGGGAGTTCGTCGAGGCATCGCGTGACGGCTTTGGCGAGCCGGTCGGCGGCTTCGAGCGCATGCTCATACAGCGTCCAGAAATCCTTGAGACTGGAAGGTCGGTTCCAAAACGCACGCATGGCCGCTCCCACGCGATAACTCCCCGTATGGGAAAGCAGCGTGGCGACCTCTTTCGGCAGCTTGGTGTGTGCGTCGTCGCTGATCACGCGGAGCGAGATGAACCGGACGAGCTTCTCGCCGCATAATTCCGCGACGGCCGACGACTCCATGTCGACCAGGTCGGCTTGGTGGGAACGCCAGAGCGCCGTCTTTTTCGTCGGCATTCACGATGGGCCGATCAACCGTGAGCAGCCGGCCCGTGGTATGTCGGAAGCTGCCGAGAGTCGCCGGTTGTTCGACGGGAAAGCAGCGGCCTTCTAAATCGATCACCTCGTGAGGCAGAACCAGGTCATTACGAGCCAAGGCCGGATTGAGCGCACCCGCGAAGCCCGCCGAGATGATCCAGCGGGGACGATGGCCGGCGATGAGGACGTCGGCCGCTCGCCGGGCGGCCGAGCGACCCGCTCCGCCAATCGCCACGGCAACGATCTTGCCGCCGAACTCCCCTTCGATGATCGGAACCTTGACCGACAGATATTTCCGGACCTTCTTCAGGTGATCGATCAGGTCGCCGGCTTCGATCGACAGCGCCGCGACAATGCCGACATCGGCTGGGAGCGGCGGCGGCGCCGGGCCTCGCTCGACATGCCGCTGGGAATGGCTCTGATCGGTCGAGCGATCGCGCATCGTTGGAAACGGCTGTTCAGGTTAATTGCCACTTGATCAATTTCAAGGTGTCGCCCAGGCGGCTGTTGACGCCGACGGCGGCTCCTGTCTCGTATCCCACGTGGACCATGCAGTTCTCACACCGGGGATCCTTCCCGTAACCATAATCCTCCCAGGAGGTTTTGTTCAAGAGGTCATCGAAAGAGTCGTGGTGAGTGTCGGTGATCAAGTAGCAGGGGCCTTTCCAACCCTTGATGTTGCGGGTCGGGCTGGCCCAGGCTGTGCATTTCATCTCGCGCTTGCCTTGGAGGAATTCTACGTACGCGGGCGATGAGTGGAAGCGGTACTTTCGGAACATCGCCTCCGCGGCGAGGAACTTGGCTTTGATATCCTCGCGCGTCATGAAGATCTCTTTCGAGTTCACAGCCGCGTAGCTGTAGGCGGGCGAGATGATGAAGCCGTCGACATGAAGCGAAGTAAGATAGGCAAACAAGTCGTCTATCTCGCTCATGTCGGTTTCCTTGAAGACCGTGGTGTTCGTGCACACCAGGAAACCCGCCTCCTTGGCCGCCTTGATCCCATCGATGGCCGCGTCGAAGACCCCCTCGCGCTCGACGGCGATATCGTGGTTCGCCCGCATTCCGTCCAGGTGTACGTTGAAGAAGAAAGTCGAGCTCGGCTTGAATTCCGCGATCTTCTTACGGATGAACATTCCATTGGTGCAGAGGATGATCACCTTTTTCCGCTCGAGGATCTTGGCGACCAGCTCCCCGATCCCCGGATAGATCATCGGCTCTCCGCCGCAGATCGAGACCACCGGCGCTCCACACTCGTCGACCGCGGCGAGGCAGTCTTCGATCGAAAGTTTCTGTTTGATGCTCGTTTCGTACTCACGGATCCGCCCGCAGCCGGTGCACGTCAAGTTGCACGCGTGCAGCGGCTCGAGCATGAGGACCATGGGGAACTTCTCGGCCATCGCCAGCTTCTTGCGAGCGACATAACCGGCGATCCGAGTCGTCATTGGCAGGGGAAATCGCATGGGCCTCGACCTCCTGGCGCGACAAACCGTGATCAAATGCCTTTTAACCACGGAAGGCACGGAAAACACGGAAAAAGAAGTCAATAAGTCAAAAATTGATTACATATTTATTATTAATTGTATCTCAACCTAATTTGCTTTTATCTTTTTCCGTGTTTTCCGTGCCTTCCGTGGTTGAGAGAATTAGAAACCCAGCGTCAAGGGCTGAGCCGGGATGCGGCACGCCAGTGCGGGGCCCGACTGGCCGAGTCGTCGTGCGAGGGAAGCCTGGTAGCGTGCCATCGCCATGAGTGGAAAGTACACGCGATAGAGGTGGTATCGCAAGTAAAATACGCAGGGGAAACCGGTTCCGGTGAACTCGGGCTCGTCCCAGGAACCGTCCGGCAACTGGGTCTTCAGCAAGTAGTCGATGCCGCGGCGGACCGCCGGCCCGAACGCGCGTCCTCCGGCGATCAAGCCGAGCGTGGCCCAGGCCGTCTGAGAGGCTGTTGGCTCGCCGATCCCCTTGAGACTCGGATCGTCGTAACTGCGGCAAGTTTCTCCCCAGGCTCCCGAGGCTTGCTGAGTGGATTCGAGCCATGCGACGGCCTTTAGCACGGCCGGATGGTCGGCCGGGAAATCCAGGGTCTTTAATCCCTGTAAGACTTGCCAGGTTCCATAGATGTAGTTCACTCCCCAGCGGCCGTACCAGCAACCCTCGGGCTCCTGGCTGGCCAAGAGGTAATCCAAGGCGCGGACGATCGACGGATGATCGGCGGGATACCCGAGTGTGCCGAGTAGCTCGAGGACCCGCGCGGTGATGTCGGCGCAGCTCGGGTCGAGCATGGCGTTGTGGTCGGCGAACGGAAGCTGGGTCAGGACCTGGTTATCGATATCGATGTCATAGGCGGCCCAGCCGCCATCACGGTTTTGCATCGAAAGCAGCCAGTTGACGCCGCGCTGGGTCGTCTCCCGAACGGCCGGATCGTTGGCCAGTGGTGACCGGTTGAGAGCGAGCAACACCATCGCGCTGTCGTCGAGATCGGGGTAAAAGGCGTTGTGAAACTGAAAGTGCCAGCCGCTGGGCTCTACGCCGGGGCCGCGAATCCGCCAATCACCTGGTTCGCGAATCTCCTTGGCGAGCAGCCAACGGACCGCGCGCTCCCAGGCCGGATCCTCGTTGGGAAGTTGTGCATCGGCCAGGGAAATCGCAACAATCGCCGTATCCCAGACCGGCGACAGGCAAGGCTGGACGCGGACGCGGTCGTCTTCGCGGATTTCGAGCTCTTCCAACTGCTTGATCGCCCACTGCATCGTCGGCGAGTCCTGATCGTAGCCTAAACACTTGAGCGCGATGATCGA
Organism: uncultured Planctomycetota bacterium; assembly: GCA_963720335.1. GTDB lineage: Bacteria > Planctomycetota > Planctomycetia > Isosphaerales > Isosphaeraceae > CAVRFS01. The sequence continues at coordinate 28,795 of CAVRFS010000001.1, forward strand.
ATACACCATCGGTGGGAAGATCGCACCGAGGCCGTCGGTGTTCTCGCAGTGCTGGATCATCCAGCGATGCGCCGCATTAACCGCCGGCCTCCGCCAGGTAGCGGGGACCCGGCGATCGAGCCACTTCAAGACGCGGTCGACCCCGAGGAAAAAATTCGTCCAGGAAAGAGTGCCGGGCCGTGCGCCGCGATGGTGGAGGCCGATCGTCGCGGAACAGCTCGGCGATGCCTCGTTCGGGATCGAGCGTATGGCTGGGTTTAAAATACGCCATGATTGACAATGGGACGACGATCGTGCGGGTCCAGGCAGACATCGCGCTCAGGCTGAAGCCCAACCATGACGGGATCAGAACCAGCTCCGGCGGAACGCAAGGGCACTCGTCGTATCCAATCTGGCCCAGGAGCGCGAGATAGAACCGAGTGAAGCTGTTGCAGGCGTGAGCGCCCCCAGCTTCGAGAATCACCCGGCGCGCCCGCGACATCGCCGGCTCATCCGCCGAGACCCCCACCAGCTTGAGTGCGAAATAGGCTTTGACCGAGGCACTCACGTCGGTCGGGCCGCCGGGATAGATCGCCCAGCCCCCATCGGCGAGCTGATGATCTTGAATGTAACGCGCACAACCCGCACAGACCGGATCCAATTCCCGGCCCAGGAATGTCATCAACAGGATGTATTCCGATTCGAGGATCGTATCGCCCTCGAGTTCACCAACCCAGTAGCCTTCATCGCACTGCCGGGCCAGCAGCCAGTCACGCGTTCGATCCAAGGCCGATTCCAGCGCGTCGTCCGGACCCGTCGTCGTCCACGCCGTGGAACGACGCGTGCTCAACCGCTCTGAAGGCTTGAGCAAGCCGCCTCCGTCCTTGTTGGCGATCATGCGTTCTCGACCCTCTCCCTCACTCTGAGGTGTCACAAGAATGGCAGGACCTCGAAGAATCGATCACGACTGTGCCGGTTAATGGTCTTCGCCTTACGTCGAATGCGGCGCTCATCCTACGTGCGTCGTGCGGATTCGATCAAGATCAAACTTCGCCAGGATACTGTGCCAATTTCGATGAATGGAACGTAAAAACGCCCCTAAAGTCTGCCTATTTTGCGACTATCCTATCAAACACCGCCGACAAATCGGACGAGCGCCAGGCTAGACTTCGGTGCGTTCCGCCAATCACGCTCAGATCGAGAAGGCCGGCTCGGTCCGGATCCGCCACGTCCTGGACGACGGCGCCGGGACCGGTGATAATCAGTTGCCCCGGGAAAAATCGCTGCCGGCGGGGCGAGGGATGGGGTGAGTTTCTCCCGGCTTCCACGCTGGGAGCGGTATTGAAACAGGAGATGCTCGACATGCTCAAGACAACCCAGACCGCATCGTCCCACAACCGGCGACTGCGGCGCTTCCTGTTGCTGACCATGTTGCTCGCGGCCTGCTTCGTCGTGAGTTTCGGCGACGTCGTTTCGGCTCAGACGATCTCCCGCGAGCAGTTGGTTTTCCTCACGGCCGAATGGAAAGGCGAACGTTTTTCCGACGGCCGTCCCAAGGTCCCCGATGGGGTCTTGGCTCGGATGCGGAAGGTCTCGATCGAAGAGGCATGGGGTTATCTGCGCTCTCACGGCTACCAATCCCAATTCGAGGGCGACTGGAAAACGATTCACAATGACGTACCCGTGGTGGGCCGCGCCCTCACGGCTCAATACATGCCCGCGCGCGCCGAGCTGGCCAAGCGCATGCTCGACCGCGGCCATCAGGAAGGCCGTATCGGTGCCATGAACTCCTGGCCGATCGACGCTCTCCAGCCTGGTGACGTCTACGTTGCCGACGGCTTCGGCAAGATCCACGATGGGACCCTCATCGGGGACAATCTGGGAAACTCCATCTTTGCCAAGTCTGGCAACGGCGTCGTTTTCGACGGCTCGGTCCGCGACCTGGCCGGTCTGTCTGAGATCAACGGCTTCAACGCGTTCGTCCGGGGATGGGATCCGACGGCCATCCGCGACATGATGCTCATGGGGCTCAACACCCCCGTTCGCATCGGACACGTGACCGTGCTACCCGGCGATGTCGTCCTGGCCAAGCGCGAAGGGGTGATTTTTATTCCCGCTCACCTCGCCGAGGCGGTTGTCGACCAGGCGGAGCGGATCATGCTTCGCGACCGGTTCGGCCATCAGCGCCTCCGCGAGGGGACCTACACGCCGGGCCAGATCGACACCAGGTGGACCAAGGAGATCGAAGAGGATTTCACCAAGTGGCTTATGCAGAACAAGGACCGATTGGACGTGCCGCGCGCGACGATCGAGGCACTGATTCGCGAACGGTCGCCCAGCGGCAAGTGACCGCCCTGCGGGCACGCGTAAGGGTCGTCGCAGGGTCGTGACAGCGGTCGGTGAGCAAACCGAGTCTCATCCGCCATCGCGGACGGAACCTCGCCCGCTCACGGTCGAGCCATCTCTGGAGTCTGGGAGTCCATCGGCGATGACTACCACGACGAAGCGCAACACCCCACAATGCTCCCCCGACGGCGTCTCGCTCACCCGCCGCGGCCTGCTCAAATCGGCGGGCCTCGGAGGCCTTTCGCTGGCTGCGATGATGCGTGCGTCCCTTGAGGAGCAGATCGCCTACGCCTCTCAAGGCGTCAATCGGAGCTCCAAACCCTCAGACCTCCGGATCACCGATCTCCGGATCGCCCAGGATTCGAGGCGCTCCCTTTCAGGTGCCGATCATCCGGATCGACACGAACCAGGGCCTTACGGGCTATGGCGAAGTTCGGGACGGGGGCAGTCCCCGCTACGCACTCATGCTCAAGAGCCGTCTCTTGGGCGAGAATCCCTGCAATGTTGAACGTCTGTTCAGAAGACTCAAGCAGTTTGGTTCCCACGGCCGGCAGGGAGGCGGTGTCAGCGGCGTGGAGATGGCCCTCTGGGATCTTGCCGGGAAGGCCTACGAGGTCCCCGTGTACCAGATGCTCGGCGGTCGCTTCCGCGACCGGATCCGCCTCTATGCCGATACCACCATCTCGCGCGACCGTGCCGAGTACGTGCGCCGACTGAAGGCCCGGCTCGACATGGGCTACACGTTCCTCAAGATGGACCTGGGCATCAACCTGCTCGCGGGGCAGAAGGGCCTGATCACCGCCCCACTGGGTTTCAACTGGTCGGGCGACCGGATGACGCCTCATCCCTTCACCGGGATCCAGCTCACGAACCAGGCAATCGAACGCCTCGTCGAGTACGTGGCGGCCGTCCGTGAGGCTATCGGCTACTCCGTCCCGCTCGCCGCCGACCACTTCGGCCACTTCTCCGTCAACGACGCGATTCGCCTCGGCAGGGCACTCATGCCCTACCAGCTCGCCTGGCTCGAGGACCTGGTCCCCTGGCAGTACACCGAGCTCTGGAAGCAGATCACCAACGCCGTCGACGTGCCCACCCTCACGGGAGAGGATATCTATCTGAAAGAAGAGTTTATCAAACTCATTGACGCGCACGCCGTCGACCTCATCCATCCCGATCTGGCCAGCGCCGGAGGGATCCTCGAGACCAAGAAGATCGGCGATTACGCCGAGGAACGCGGCGTCGGCATGGCCATGCACTTCGCCGGCACGCCGATCTCGTTCATGGCCAACGTCCATTGCGCGGCCGCGACCCAGAACGTCATCGCCCTCGAGCACCATGGCATCGATGTGCCGTGGTGGGAAGACCTCGTGATCGGCCCTGAGAAACCGCTGGTCAAGGCCGGTTTCGTCCGCGTTCCCGATCGACCCGGTCTCGGCATCGACCTGAACGAAGCGGTGATCCGAGCCCATCTGGTCCCCGGACGAGCCGTATTTCGCACCCACGGACGAGTGGAATCGGGACCGCTCCAACGACCGTCTCTGGAGTTGAACCCCGAGGGCCGAACGGCCAGGCAGGCTCATGATGACGACAGGGCGGCCTGCAACATGGCCCGTGTGTACCCCACGTTGAACGCGTACGCCGCATATCCCCCGCCGCCTGGGTATCCCGATCGGAAGTTCGGCCGTTCACGGTCGTAATCGAGAGCGCGGGGATGCTCGGGGTAAATCAGGCGCGGGTATTTTTGCCTGACCAGCTCCTTCATCACCAGGAACATATTGTTGTCGCCCTCGTCGAGGAACACCTCGGTGTATTTCTCGTAGGGCTTTCGTACGATCACGTTGCGGTAATGGACATGGTTGATGCAGTCGCGTGCCCCGAGATAGCGGCAAACCTCGACCGGATCCTCCCCCAGCTCGCGGGTCACGCCACAATCGAAGGTGAGGCCGTTCGAGGGGCTCTTCACGATGTCAATCAGCCGCTTCCAGCCCGCCAGGGTGCTCATGATCTGGCCCGATCCGCGGCTGATCGGAGCCGGGGGATCGTTCGGATGCAGTGCCAGGCGAACTCCCGATTGCTCGGCCACGGGAACCACCGCCTTGAGGAAGTACGTGACGTTGGCCCACATCTCGTCGAGCGAGTGGGCGCCTTCCCGCTCCAGCGGAGGCAGGTCTTTGACCTTGTCATAGTCGAAGGCCGTCATGCCCGCGCCGGCCCGGCCGGTCTCTTCGTAGTAGCCTTCGGTCAGCCGGTGCGCATAGAAGTTGTATTCGATGACCGGCAGACCCGACCTTGCCGGCCGCGCGGATCGACTGGATGACCTTGTCGATCTCCTCGTCTCGTCCGGGCCGTCCATAGATGGTCTTGGGGAATCCGACGATCATGATGTTCCCCAACGTCAGACCGTAGCCTTTCAGGCGATCGATCAGCTCCCTGAGCGGGGCCTCCTGCCACGGGATGGGCCCCGGGTACCTGGCGAAATCACATGATCCACCCCGAGCTGCTTCACCCGACGCGCCCCGGCTTGGGTCGGCGCGCCCGTTGCGAGGCCGCCCGCGCCGATTTCGAGGCAGATCTTGGGTGTGTCCGAGCCTTCGTGCCCGGGTCCGGACGTCATCGCCGCCGCCGTGGCGGGAAACGGCAAGGCCGCGACGCCCGCGGCCTGGATGAGCTTCCTTCGAGAGAACGCGGCGTTCATGGTACGAGTCTCCTTCCGGTCACCGGCACTTATCCCCCTTGGCCCGATGGATCGCAATCAAGGGGCCAGGCCGGGAAGACCGGTACCTGTTCACAGCCGAGTCAAACCGCCCGCGAAACCATCACAGGTGCTAACAGAAAGGGGAGTGGCTCCCAGTTTAAAGGTGCGTGTCCCCCTTTTGGCGAGCGCCGCTCAGAGTATAATCACGCGCCAAACTGGGCGATATCCTGTACCGGAGTCGTCGCGGCGAATGCCCATGCTCGAGGTTTGGGGCCTCACCATCGCCGTCCCAGAATCAATCCTGGCGCTTGGCAGTTGGTGTCGCCAGGACGGACGCGAGCAGCCCTAGTTTGCCATGCCTGACCTCTCCAGGTTGTCCAGACTCGTGCACCATCTGGCGAGCGCTAGGAAATCGGGGCGACAGGATTTGAACCTGCGACCTCACGGTCCCGAACCGAGCTCCTCGGTCTCAGTTGGCTGTGAAGATCGGCTCGAGCTGGTAGCCCTGTAGCACGGGGATCGATCGCAAGATCGCGAGGACGCGGTTCTTGATCATCGGCATGGAGTAACGTTCCACGAAGCTCGATGACGTTGCCTTGGATTTGAACGCGGTCGAGATGCGCTAAGCTCGGCGACATGCCGGCGAACTTGTGAAGCCAGGTAAGGTTCGATGTCTTCAGCACGACCCTTGTCGAGTAGGGGGTTGGTGTGATCTTCATCGGGGACCACGAATTCGAGGCGATCGACAATGTCGCGGACCCCTGGCGTTTTCTGAGCGGTCCGGTACACCATCATGGCCTCGTAGGCCGTGGGCACCTGGCCGGAAAGCGTGACGACGCCATCCTTCGAACGGCACCTTGACCGGCAGGTCGGCCGTCTCCGGGCGCTGCTCGATCGCACCGGCGACGCGACTCGACAGAGGCCCCGAGTCCTGAGCGGCCGGTTTCATTGCCGACGGTTTCGGATGTGGTTGAGCGGCGCCGGGCGTGGCCGTTGCCGGGCCACGATTGGGATTGGGAGCAGACGGGCCGGACACCGGTTCAGGAGCTGGCGGCGATGGCGTATCAGCCTCGGCGCGTCTCGGTTGAACCTGGAAGTCACTCTCGACGCGTGTGACGCCCGGAACGCTTCGAGCCTGTTCCTCGATTTCGCGACCCACTTCCTCACTGGCCACGACGCCGCGAAGGAACACCTGTCCCGCGGCATCGACGGTGACTTCCACGTGTCCTTTGACGGGATCGATCTCGAACGGCTTCCAGCGTCCATCCCCTGGAGGGTTATTCGCTCCCGCGGTGTTGCTCGTGGCCGCTTTGGGTGGGCCCGTCTCGTCTTGGATACCCCTGGGCTTGACCATCGGTCCGCTCTCGACCCGGCGCTGCCACCACGGGGGGAAACTTACCAAGGGAGGACTGAAACCAAAGAACGGGTCATCGAGCTTGCCGAACAGAGGGGGAGGGTAGATGTAAGGGGACGACGAAAACGACTGTGCCATGGCGGAGGCGGCAGGTGTGGCCACCATATCGGCGCCGGCGACCAGATGGGCCGCACCAGTGTCGATGACGAGGTTGTCTTTGAAGGGAATGCCGCAGTCGATCGCCAGCCGGACTGCCACATCATGCACCTGCTTGGTCCCCACGACCCCGGACAGCTCGACGGCGCCTTTGCGCCAGGTGGTCCGGATGAAGTAAGGAGCCGTCACGGGATTGGCCCGGATCGCGTTCAAGACGATCGATTCGGGGCGGGGAACACTCGCAGCTTCCCGAGGCGGATTCGTGCGGCTTCGGAACTTCCTGGCCGGCAATGTCGCGACTTGCTCCGATGGAAAGCACCAGCGCGCCAACAACCACTGAGACGCCAATCGCCGCCGACTCATTTTCGTTCCCCTCTCGCGATGGAGAGCTGGACCCAATCCCTTGATTATCGCGCACCCTCTCTAGCGCAGTCTACGATTCGATGATCGAATCGACAAGGGTCGACGATGAAATTCGTTTGCGGTGTTCTCGACGTGGTTCAACGTTGCTCGATCGGCTCGATTTCCAGCTTTCCCGATACCCGGATGATGGGCAGGAACGTTTCAAATGGAGAGACGCCCTCGAGGCTGGAATCGGACAGCTTGATGTGGACGGCGTCGACCGTCGACTGGTCCCAGGTGGGATCGAGCGCGACCCAACGCTGGTTGATGTAGACCTCATTCCACATATGGAAGCCGAATCCCTCGAGTTCTTCGACATAGATCAGGCCGACCACAACGCGCGACGGTATGCCGACGGCCCGATACATGGCGGCGGCCAGCACGGCGTGCTCGGTGCAGTCACCGCTCAGATTACGGGCGACTTCGCTCGCTGCGGCGAATGCGACCGCGAAATTCTTGTCCTTGATTGATGTCGAACACAAAATGGTTGATTCGGTCGGCTTTTTGCCAGGGATCGACGACGCCCCGCGTCACTCGCAGGGCCAAGCTCCGGACCCGACTGTCCTGACTGGTCACCAGCGCGTTGGGTTTGGTGTATTGACTGTCGGCCGCGGCTGGACTGGGCTCGCCATCGAGCAGCCCGACGCTCTTTACCTCGAGGATACCCACGTTCTTTGATCGGGGCTCGGCTGCAAGGTCTGCGCGGATCGTTCGGGATGACCTCGCTCAGGTCGCCCTCCTTGAGTGTCAGCCGGTACTTGACGTACCGGGTCCGATCGGGAGTCGGCGATCCTCGGTGCAACCTTGATTACGGTACTCCTGATGAGGTCGAACTGGATCGGACCGCCGGGCGATCTCGCAGCTTCCTCAGTGGTCCGGTAGGTGACGTAACCGTCGAGCAAGTCCTGCTCGGATTTCAAGACTTGACCCAGGGAGTCCACCCACAGCTTTACGTCGAACTCGGGCCTTGGCTTGCCATCGACCTGGTTGTCTGCTCGACTCGCAGAAGCGAATGCTCCGATTTATCACCTAAATAGACTTTTTCGATCCCCCTGGCTTGGAGCTTGATGTCGCAAATCTTGTTCAGCTCGGGCATGAACATCTTGAGCGATCGTTGTTCATTCGCCTTCAACGGTTGGCGGGCCATGCTTTGCTCGGCGGCGTAAGGGCCCCGCACGTCAGCGTTCCAGGGAATCGTCAACTGCTGGGGCTCTCCGGCCCCTTCCAAGATCAGCATCATCTTGCCGCGGATCACGTTGCCATGCGCTCGGAGGTCGTTGCTGCCCTCGCTGGCGAAGGTACAGAGTGTCGAGCTTGAGCACTTGGCCGTCCAGCGTCTCGATCGTTCCGTACGTAAAGCTTGGTGAGGCGATGTCGTTGCCTCGCTTTAGATTGAGCTCCATATCGATGCGAACGCGGAGAAAATCCCTGCCTTTATCCTTCAGTTTTTCGACAAACGTGTGAACAAACCCAATCTTTGCTCCTCCCAGGTAGACCGCATCCCAGGATTCCTCCGCGTGCGAGGCGGTGGATGCCGCCAGCACGATGCCGATCTGAACCAGCAGCAGCACTCCGCGATTCACCAACCGCGATCTCCCAGTCATAGTGAAGGCCCTTTCCATTCCGGCTGCCCGTGGAGGAATCGTACGGAGACGGGCTCGAGCCCGCTCGATTCAACAAGCTGGACGAAACTCGAGTCGATTCCATTCGCCAATATGGACGAAAGTCGCCGGGCTCTCAAGCTCAACAGGAGGGCCCGTCTCCTTTATCGGCGATTGTATGGCAGTTGGGGAAGGGGGGCGGAAATGCCGGCCGATTCAGCCGATGGTGATCTTTTCCGCGAAGCAATCGCTGGAAAGCAACTCGAGAGCTCCATGCAAGGCAAGCTGTTTCGCATGCCGCGAGGGAGCTTGTCCACTGACAATCACTTGTCCCTGGACTTCTTGAACGACGAGGTTGCGGATCCGCCCGTGCGTGAATTGGCGAACCTTGGTTTCAACCCGCTTGGCCAAGCTAGGTCCAGACTCAAGACCGTCTGAAATCATCGTCGGTTTCTCATGGGTGTTAAGACATGTAAGGCGTGTTAAGGGCGCGATTCAACTATAGAACATCTCAAAGCGACCGCGCCGATAATCGTATCGTCGCCCGATCAAAAAAAACAAGGAAAATCCTGATTTCTCAGTCAGAATCTTGGGATGAGGATCGATCACCCAAGGGGCCATCCAGGCATCCAGTCACCGGACGAGCAGGAACGAACACCAACCCGGTCGAGAAAAATATAGCAAGTTGTGTACGCCAGATCAATCCGTGCGCGGCAAGGAAAGGCGGATGAGAAGCTGCTCCAGGATGACTCGGGGTTCGAGCAAGCTTCCTCCTTTGAGATCGAGATCGGCCTGAAGGAGCCAGGCTGGAAGTTGATCCACCCGGCTGGGTCCGAGGTGGGCATGTTGTCGCCGGGTTTGTTCCACCGACTTGATGCCGGCGAGTCGACACGCTTCGTCGAGGTTCACGCGCGCAGTTCGGAGCCGGCCCGCGTGGTGGAGTTTCAGCAGGCTAGAGCTCATTCCCGCCAGCAGTACGAACGGGATTTCACCGGCGCCCAGCAGGTTGTCCAGATGCTCGAGGGCGATTCGACCGTGCCCTGCCGTCGCCGCGTCCAGCGCCTTCCAAATGTTCTCAACCCGGCCACCACCAACGAGTTTGGCGACGTCTTGACGATCGATTCGTTTCAAATCTCCGGCGTAGACCGCCAGCTTCTCGACCTCGGCCGCCAGGATTCCTGCCTCGGGACCGACCAAGTCCACCAAGAGACGCGCCGCATCGGGATCGAGGTCGGTGTCATCCCGGGTCTTCGCCAGTTGGATCAGCCATCCGGCGAGCTCACTCTCGCGAGGGCCCGAACAGTCGATTGCCATGCCAACTTTGTCAACAAGTTTGCTTAGCTTCGTGCTCGCCAGCCATTGCTTCGCCTGGAACAGGAGGATTCCCGACCCCTGAGGATGCTCGACAAACGCTTCGAGCTCTTTCCTGTACTTGGTGATGAACGGGTCGGCCGCCTCAACGATGACCAGCCGCAGCCGGCTGAAGAATGCGAGCGTGCGGACCTCGTCCAGAACCTGCCGCCAGCGATGCTTGGGCTCCCGTGAACCGGCTGACGGTTGCGTCGCCCTCTCGGTCCGGAAACACCGCGCCACCACCGCCCTGATCGATTCTCGGATCAAGTATGAATCATCGCCGAAAACAGCGTAGACCGATCGAAGCGGCTGCTCTCTGGATTCACGTAACCACTTCAGCGCGTTCATCGTATGGGCTCCATCGTCAATCACCCGGATTGTATCACGATCACCCCTTCGCCGGCATTCCGGCCGTGTCCAGAATATTTCGGTCTTATGCGCCTTGACCCTATCGGGTACGATGCATACAGTTGCTTGAAACGTTTGTTTGAAACAGTTGTTTGGAGCGATCGGAAGTCGGCGTGAGCGAGTTTTTCGTCGAAATGGAAACGCAAGACCCAACCAAGGTTCGGTTGTTGGAAGCGGCCGGCGAGGAGTTTGCCTGCAAGGGCTATGACTCGGCGCGGATTCGCACCATTTGCGATCGCGCCGAGGCTAACATCGCGGCGGTGAACTATCACTTTGGCGACAAGGAGCAGCTTTACGTTCAAGCTGTCTTGGATGCTCATCGTTGCGGCGCCGGAGCCGATGAAGAGGTCTTGGCCTCGCAAGGGTCGCCTGAAGAGCAGCTCCTTCGTTTTATTTATCACTTTCTGTCTCATGTCGTGGCCATCAACCAGCCTGAGGATTGGCGACACCGCTTGATGCTCAGGGAAATGCTCCATCCGACTTCGGCCTCGGATGTGCTCATCCGCGAGCGGATTCGCCCGCGATTCGAGCAGCTCCAGCAAATCCTGCGACAGTTCTGTCCCGAGGCTGATGAGCGAAAGTTGAATGCGCTGTCCTTCAGCGTGATCGGGCAATGCCTGCACTACCGCATGGCTCGGCCGGTGGTCGAGCGACTGATCGGACCGGAAGCCTATCAATCGCTCGACCTGGACTATCTGACCGAACATATCACGTCATTCTGCCTGGCGGGGCTGCGTTGTCTGCCTCCACGCCAATAGTCATTGGTCATCAGTTCGTTGCCGGTTCTCATTTTCTGCCTACTGCCTACTGACTGAAGGGGGGTGGGGGGATGTCCTGGATCGCGATCAAGATGCTGGTCGGCGATAAAGCGAAGTTCCTGGGCATTGTCATGGGTCTGACCTTCGCCGCCTTGCTCATTGCCCAGCAGGGCTCGATTTTTTGCGGGCTGATGCTCCGAACCTGCGCAGGTCACCGACATCACGGGCGTGGACCTTTGGGTGATGGATCCGTCCGTCCGCTACATCGATGACGTCAAGCCGATGCTTGAAAGCAACCTATATCGTGTCCGAGGCGTTGAGGGAGTCCGCTGGGCTGTCCCGCTTTACAAGGGCACGGCGCGAGTGAAGATCAATCCCAATGTGTCGCGAGGCAATCAGGCGACGGTGATCGAACAGGCCATCCTGCTCGGTCTGGATGATGCGACCTTGGTCGGCGCGCCGGCCCTGGCGAAAGTCGTTGCCGGTAACCTCCGCGACCTCCGTCTACCCGACGCGATCTTCGTGGACAATGTTCGTCTGGAAAAGCTCTATCCTGACGAAAAGTGGGACGAGCTCCCGAAGCTCAAGGACGCCTTTTTCCAGAGGTTTCTCCATCGGCAGCTAGAGATGAACGACCATCGCGCGGTCATCGTCGGAGTCTGCGAGGCGACGCGTACGTTTCAGTCGAACCCCGTGGTTTACACCACCTACTCGAGAGCCAAGAACTTCGCGCCTCAGGAGCGGAAAGTTCTCTCCTACATCCTGGCCAAGACCGAGCCGGGCCAGTCCGCGGAATCCGTCGCCCGGCGGATCGCCGCGACGACCGGTCTCGGCGCCAAGACTAGCGACCAGTTCTCACGAATGACGATTGAGTACTATCTGAAATATACAGGCATTCCCTTCAATTTTGGGATCACCGCGCTGTTGGGCTTCCTGGTTGGGACGGCGATCGCGGGACAGACGTTTTATAACTTCACCCTCGAGAACCTCAAGCAGTTTGGTGCCTTGAAGGCGATGGGCGCGACCAATCTGCGGATCGTCGGCATGATCCTCCTTCAAGCCACGGTGGTCGGGTTGCTCGGCTATGGCATCGGCGTCGGTCTGGCCGCCTGGTTCGGTTATGCGGTGAGAGGGACCGAACTGGCCTTTTTCACCTGGTGGCCGATTCTGCCGGTCACGGCAGGCGCCATCGTCCTGATTTGCATCCTTTCCAGCCTCTTGAGCGTTCAACGAGTCATCCGCCTGGAGCCGGCAATCGTTTTCCGTTGATAAGGCACTCTCTGTCGAGAGTTCCTAGTTTTGGGTTTGCCCCGACCTTTCGAGGCCCGAAATGATGTCAACTCAGTTAGAACTTGACGTCGAAATGTCTGAATTTGATGGAATGGTTCCCAAGAAGGCGTCGCCGGTCGCCGTGCGGATTCGTGGACTGAGCAAGCACTTCGGCAGTGGCGAGCAGCGGGTGCAGGCGTTACAACGCATCGATTGGGACGTTTACCCGGGTCAGATGACTCTGATCGTCGGTCCTTCGGGTTGCGGCAAGACCACCTTGCTGTCGGTCATCGCCGGGATTCTCAATCCCGATGAGGGAGAGGTCAGCATTTTCGGCAGCGAAGTGACGAGCATGAGCGACCGGAGGCGGACGAGCTTTCGCGCCAAATCGATTGGCTTTGTGTTTCAACAGTACAACCTGTTGCCGGCACTCACGGCCGCCGAGAACGCCGCGATTCCCCTGGTCATTGCCGGTTGGTCCAAGGAACGGGCCGTCCGGCGCGCCGGCGAGGTCCTGGAGATGATCGGGATGGGGCCAAAGCTCAACAGTCTTCCCGGCCAACTCTCCGGGGGGCAAATGCAGCGCGTGGCGATCGCCCGGGCGTTGGCCCATGAGCCGCGGCTCCTGGTCTGCGATGAGCCGACCGCCGCGCTCGATCACGAGACCGGCCTCACGGTCATGGAACTGTTACGCGAGGTAGCCGTGCGTCCTGACCGAGCCGTTGTCGTGGTCACGCACGACAACCGCGTCTTCGGTTTCGGCGACCGGATCGCACGTATGGACGACGGGCGCATTGTCAGCATCGAAGACCGGTCCGGTGAGACTACGTAGTTGAATCCTAGTCGCTTTCGTCATTCTTTACTTTATGAATTGATAGGACGATCATGTTTACAAAATTTGTTTTGCCGGTATTGGCTGTGGCGGGAGTGATTTTTTGTGTTTACACCGTCGTCCAGGCGCGACAGCCGCCGCCGCAGGCGCAGCCGATCGTCGAGCCCCCCACCCGGCCCGACAAGGTCAATATGATCGCCGGATCCGGGCTGGTCGAGGCGCCGCCGAGAGAACATTCCGATCGGCGTGAACATTCCCGGAGTGGTCATTCAGGTCTACGTGAAGAAGGGGGAAAACGTCAAGGCGGGCGCTCCGCTCTTTCGGATCGACGACCGTGAATTCAAGGCGCAGCTTGGAGTCAGCGAAGCGCAGTTGGCCTCCGCCAAGGCTCAGCTCCACAAGTTGGTCGTCTCGCCCCGGCCCGAAGACATCCCTCCCGCCAAGGCGGCCGCCGAAGAGGCCGAGGCCAAGATGAACGACGCCGAGGCCGCGCTCGGGCGGACCGAACGTCTCTTCCAGCGGCAGATGATCGCCGCCAGCGATTACGACAAGGACCGCTTCGCCTACGCGGCCGCCAAGGCGACTTATGCCAAAGCCAAGGCCGACCTCGAGAAAGTCTTGGCCGGGAGCTGGAAAGAGGATATCGAGATCGCCAGGGCCTCGGTTCAGCTCGCCCAGAGTCAGGTCGACAACATCAAGACCAACCTGGAACGGCTCACCGATCCGTGCCCCCATGGATGGTGAAGTTCTTCAGCTCAACGTCCGGCTCGGACAGTTCGCAGCCATGACCTGGAAGGAGCCGATGATCGTCCTCGGCGACAGCAAACGCCTGCACGTGCGGGTCGATATCGACGAGAACGACCTGCCGTATTTCTCAAGGGCGCCGAGGCTGTCGCCACGCTCAAGGGTCGCCCACAGGTCCGCTTCAATTTGAAGTTCGTTTATGTCGAGCCCTACGTGATCCCCAAGCAGAGCTTGACCGGCTACAACTCCGAACGCGTCGACACGCGGGTCCTTCAGGTCCTCTACGAGCTGCCCGACGATCGGAAGATGGACGTGTTCGTCGGCCAGCAGATGGACGTCTACTTGAAGGTCATGCCAACTTCGAAGTCCGCCTCAATCGATTTTGGGGGTCTCGACGCTCAACTCCCCTTCGAGGACAAGAAGCCGCTCGCACCGGCTCCGAGCAAACCCGGCGCTGATCGAGCCACGCGTAGAAACCCGCGGACCACGCAGAAGCAAGAACGTTGCTGGAGCTGGTTTTAACCGCTCGTTCCCAACCTTGGCGAATCTAGGCGGGTTAGGAACCCGCCCCACAACATCAACGGTGCCAATCGGGATTGCCCCTGGAGCACGGTCAACGACAACTTTTCATCGGCCCAGGGTCGAGGACAAGGAGTTGGCAGGGCATCTCGCGCAACGAGTCGCGAGCAACGCGCTCTAGGAACGAGCAACTTTTCCCGTGCACCGGCAGTTGGTGCGCGACAATAGGCGGGATGCGCGATATAGGCGGAGTGTGTTCCGGCGTGATTCCGCACCAGGGTAGTGACTTTTCCCGCCGGATCGGTCAAAAAGCACGCATGATGAACCCCGATTGTTCCAGTAGGGAGACACACCATGCGCGCAACCAACGGCCTTCAAACTACCATCACTCTCGACCCCGTCACCAGGGACGGTCAGGCATTCTCTCTGGATCTGTTGCTGGAGATGACCTTGCCCATGCCGCCCCAAGACCCCCATCTCCCTGACCAGATCGAGGCCTACGTTCATCAGGTCGGTCTGAGAATCCAGCGCAAGCTGTTCCAAGTCCTGATCGAAAAGTCCGACAAAGAACTGGTCCTTGAGCAGCGGCACGGCAAACAGGGCGCGGGCATCCAGCGGCGGGGGACACGTCCGCACACCTTCAAGACCACCTTCGGCGAGGTGACGGTCCAGCGGTCGCGGATTGGCCACAAGCACGATGGCACGATCGAGGTGCCGTCGGCGACCGCGTGGAACACGTCCCACCAACTCACGATCACGGCGAATCTCCGCGATGCGGTCTGCGATCAGATGAGCGATCAATCGGCGGCCAAGAGCCGCGCCGACATCGGCGAAGCCGCGGGAGACCCGAGTCTGCTGGGGCGGAGCACGGTCCTCGACATCGTGCATCAGCGGGGCGAGCAACTGGTCGCCGCGCAGCGCCAGCGTGGCCGTGCGATCTTGGACGGCGTGTCCGAGGCCCAGCTCGCCTTGCTCGGTCCGACCGTGTCCGACCCCGACGCCCTCACCGGGTTAGTCGATGACGACCCGCCCTGGGACGACTCCGACCCCGACGCCCTCACCGGGTTAGTCGATGACGACCCACCATCGGACCACTCAAAAAAGGAAGCCCGGGCTGAGTGGGAACAGGTGCCGGCCGAGTGGATCGCCACCGGTTTTGCCGACTGTGAGCCCGCGTGCCCGCTGGATTGGGACAAGGAGAAGCACAAGCCCCGGCCCCGCGTGGAGGACGAGGGATTCGTGATCGTCGAGCCCGACGAGGTCAAGACCAAGGCCCAACCCTCGACCGGCCGCAAAGAGGTGTGGACGTTCACGGCGGTGGTGCTGGTGGCCGGGTTGCAGTACGCCTTCGCCGAAGCCACGGCGGAGGGCCTGTGGTTGCAAGTCTCGGCGCTGCTGGTGGAGTTGGGGGTGCTCAGCGGCCAGCGTCGGTTGCTGGTCCTGGGCGACGGCGCCAAGTGGATCCGAACCTGGTTCGAGGGCCTGGAAATTTATCCCAAAGCCATGATTTTGTGTTGGTGGCACCTTCGGAAAAGATGCTATCAACAGATGAGTTCCGCAGGCGGCCCCAAGGATCGTCGCCGCGCGTTTGAGAAGGAGTTATTGGATCAGTTGTGGGAAGGCAAGGTGGCGGCCGCGATCGAACTTCTCCAGGGGGCACTGGAGTGGGTGAGCCATCCCGCGGCGGTCAAAGAACTGATCGAATACCTGGAGAACCGGCGCGCGTACATCCCCGACTATCAGCAACGGCAACGAGCGGGGTTATGGATCGCCAGCACGCGGGTAGAGAAGTACAACGACTGGGCGGTGTCGGGGCGATGCAAGCACCAGGGGATGAGTTGGTCGCCCCACGGGGTACTGGCCTTGGCCGCCTTGGAAGCGGCGCGGCGCAACGGGGAACTCGACGGTTGGCGTCGGGATGGTGTGCTGCCGGAGCGAGCGTTGCCCGAACCGGTTCAACAGGCCGCCTGATCGCCAAACCGGCGCACCAACTGGCGGGCGCTAGGAACTTTTCCGTGTCTTCCGCCGGTGGTTATGACTCGTCGTCGGCATCCTTGGGCGTGCGTTCACCGCGCGAGGATTCCTTTCCTTTGGATTCGTCCTTCGGCGGGTCTGCAACGACGTCAGCCGGCACGATTCGAAACCGCACAACTTGGGTGGTCGGCGGGCCCTGGGCGATCTCATCATGGAGGATGATCGTGAAGTCGTATTCACCTGGTGGCAGCCCCTTGAGTGAGACGCTGTTCCTCAAAAAGAGGTTTTCTGGCGGCAGGTCTTCCTTGGCGGTGCAGTCCAACAGCTTTTTCTTCTCGCGCAGGATCGCCTTCTCCCCGCGCTTGCGAACCTGTCCATCCTGGGTGAAGTGAGCCTGGTAAGTGCCATCGACGAAGGCTGTTTTGTAGCCGAGGGGCCGATAATAGACCAAGAGCTTCTCATCGCTGGTCAGGGCGGCCCCTGGTTGCTTCTTGTATGATTCGTAACCGTCGATCGACGAACAGACGATCGCCTTGGACATGCGTAAGGATGTGGGTTCCTGAGCCCATTGCCTGGCGGATGATCGGCGGGCTCGCCCGGACGGGGCCTGGTTGGCTTCCGATCTGAGCTCAGCAGAAAAACCCATCCCCAGCCACGCGACGCCAAGAATCAGCATCTGTCTGCACATGGTGGGTTCCCCGGCGCCTGTCCCGACCGAGTTCGGTCGATCACGGAACATTACGGCGCAGATTATCCGACCGTCATCAAATCCGCAAGCGGGCGGTTCGAGGTTGATCCGAATCATCACGATGAGCAAGCCGGCGGGAAGATGGACCAACCGCCGTCTTGCGCGGGGATGCGACGACGGTGCTGGCGAATTCCAATCCACTGATGGTCAAGGCCGCGTCTTCCGCGAGCGACGGGATCGCCTCCAGGCCAAACCACCGGCCAGGCTCGCCCAGACCAACCAAGTCGTCGGTTCCGGAACTTTTTGCGCCTCGGGATAGGCTCCCACCAAGGAATCTTTCCCGGTGACGATGCTATCGACCGAACCGTCTTGCACGCTCACGACCATGCCGTTGGCGGGATTGATCCCAGTGATCTTGCTGAAATTGGTGATTGTGAACTCGAAACCGGGATGCTGCAGGCTGGGATCGAACGCAAGGTTGCCCATCCCCGCCGCGATGGTGCTGCCGAAGCTGGTCACAAGGTCGTGGTTGCCAGTCCCGGAGACTCCGCCGCTCGGTGTATACTTGGTGACGTCGAACCCATCGAGACCCGGACCGGATTGGGCTTTGTTGCCGGAAATGCCGGCGACGATCACGGGAGTCGGCAGGTTCATGGGGTTGTAGGTGCCGGTCAGGGCGCGAAACCGACGGCCATCGACTTGTCGCCGCCGAAGTTCGCCGGGTCGGTACCGCCGGCGGCGGTAAGCCGCGGATCGGGGACCCCGGGGGTGCCGTTGCCGTCGACGTTGCCAGCGACGCCGTAGGTATTGACCCCGACATACATCGTGTCGGTCGCGGCGTTATAGTCCAGCCGCAAGTCCTTGATGTTCCAGCCGGAGACCAATCCGCTATCGGTCATCCAGGACGGTTGGGCAATGTGGATGGGATTGTTTTCGTGGGTCGCGTCCGTGATGATCGTCACACCAGGTTTGGTCTGCGGATTGAAGTCATTGGCGACGTTACCCGTGAAGGTAATGGGAGCCGCCACGACGGTTTGCGCTCCGAGCAATGCGACGGCAATCCCGCTCCAGAGCACCTTTCGGCCTACCATGTCGAGGCTCCTTACTTCGAGAGTGTCATTAGCCGCCATTCGTTGGGGAATCGCGGTAACGACTTCGTTGGGTGCAACCACGCTACCCAGGTGGCTTAATCGCCAAATCAAGAAAGCCGCCGGTTGTCCGCGTATGGTCCGGTCGACCGTTTGTTTCAGACCAGTGGGTCGTTCTGACTCTCGGTGACTGGTTCACCAAGAATCTCGGTAGACTCTTCCCTACTGGCAACAGCTCCCGCCGGGAGCACGCTCGAAAGAAGGGATCAGGGACGATGTTCTTGAACTCCAGCCTGATCCAGGCCGCTCGTCCGTCGCACCGCCGCGGCAGTCCGGAGACTGCCAAACGTCCCGCAATCCGCGGTGGAACAAGGAGATTATCGTCAATTGCCAGGCGTTAACTTCAACAGAAGCGTCGCAATTGATTCGCATGGTGCAAAGCCATCAGCCGTCACATTTTCAAGCGGGCAGTTTGCGGTCGATGCGGATCGGATCGCCGCGTCGAGTGAGCTGGCCGGTCGCTCGGATAATCCAATGGGGCTTGGGCTGCGCGACTCCGCGCGCAAAATGAATTGTGACGTCGATGAGCAGACATGCGGATCGAAGCATTGGCGGTGATTAAGAGGGGAGTTCGGGACGGGAGGGGAAGCTGCGCAAGGTAAGTGCAAAACGGCCGGACTTTGCCGCGAGTCCGGGCCGATGAACAAGACGGCGGGAAGATGGACCAACCGCCGTCTTGCGCAGGGATGCGTTTATGTTGCTGACGATTTCAAGCCAAGGAGGGTTCAGGGCCCGTACCGCCGCGAGCGGCGGTATCTCCTCCAGGCCAAACCACCGGCCAGGCTCGCCCAGACCAACCAGGTCGCCGGCTCCGGAATTTGCTGCGCCTCGGGAAAGGCTCCCACCAGGGAATCCTTCCCGGTGACGATGCTATCGACCGAACCGTCTTGGACGCTGACGACCATGCCGTTGGCGGGATTGATCCCAGTGATCTTGCTGAAATTGGTGATCGTGAACTCGAAGCCGGGATGCTGCAAGCTGGGATCGAACGCGAGATTTCCCATCCCCGCCGTCGATGGTGCTGCCGAAACTGGTCACCAGATCGTGGTTGCCAGTCCCAGAACCTCCATTCGGCGCGTAGTTCGTGACGTTGAACCCATCGAGACCCGGGCCGGATTGGGCTTTGTTGCCGGAAATGCCGGCGACGATCACGGGAGTCGGCAGGTTCATGGGGTTGTAGGTGCCGGTCAGGGGCGCGAAACCGACGGCCATCGACTTGTCGCCGCCGAAGTTTGCCGGGTCGGTACCGACCCGCGGCGGTGAGCCGGGGATCGGGGACACCGGGGGTGCCGTTGCCGTCGACGTTGCCAGCCACACCGTAGGTATTGACCCCGACGTACATCGTGTCGGTCGCGGCGTTATAGTCCAGCCGCATGTCCTTGATGTTCCAGCCGGAGACCAGTCCGCTATCGGTCATCCAGGACGGTTGGGCAATGTGAATGGGATTGTTGTCATGGGTCGCGTCCGTGATGATCGTCACACCCGGGTTGGTCTGCGGATTGAAGTCATTGGCGACGTTACCCGTGAAGGTAATGGGAGCCGCCACGACGGTTCGCGCTCCGAGCAATACCACGACAATCCCGCTCCAGAGCACCTTTCGGCTTATCATGACGAGGCTCCTTCCTCGAGAACGTCATTCGCCCACGCTCATCGCCGAAACGCGGCGACGACGCCGATGGGTACAAACATGCCACGCATGTGGCCAAATCACCAAGAAGATTCGCAGCCGGCTGTTCCCTGTCTGGTCTGGTCGGCAATTTGTTTCACAACGCTGGGTCATTCTGAACCTCGGTGACGGGTTCACTGAGCGATCGGTAGACCTTTCCCCATTTGGGGCAGGCTCCCGCCAGGAGCAGACCCGAAAGAAAGGATGAGGGGCGATGTTCTTAATCTCCAGGCTGCTCCAAGCCGCTCGATCGTGGCGGCGCCGCGGCGGTCCCAAGTCCGCCAAACGTCCCGCCATCGCGGTGGAACAACTCGATCAACGTCAATTACTCAGCGTTAACTTTACCGGGAACGTACCGGTTGATTTCCCGGCTTCACAAACACCGGGCGTCGTGATCTTCAACTCGTCGAATACTCCGAACATTCAACATCCGATCATCCCCGCGCAGTTCGGCGAGTTTCTCCCAAGTCCACCCAACCCGCCGGACACCCCCAACCCGGCATACATACCGACTTCGGGGTTCGACCTGTCAGAGATCCGGGTCTCCTACGACTCCACGACCGACACGTTAAGTATCGGGCTCAATCAGCCCGCCGCGAATATCCCGTCCGATCCCAATGGATCGGTGATCGCGGGTGATGCGGATGATAACGGCAACGCTGGGACTGTCAACCCCGCAGTCACGGCGGTCGATCCCTTGTTCACGGACTTTTTCGCGCTCGGCGGTTCCGACGAGATGGCGGCCTTCCTCGACCTCACCGACTCGGGTGTGCCCGATATCGTCGCTGGGTTCTCGCCCACGCCGCCACCGTCAACACCCACCGATCCATCCCCCCAAAAGCCCTACCAAGTGGCTATTGCGATTCCCAATCCGAGTAATCCGCATGGTATTCCCACATTCGGCACTCCTTTGCCGACCAATACCGGCAATTATTACTTGCAGAATTCCGCGGCCCACCCGAACCTCGAATTTAGCATTTCGCATTTCTCCGAACTCTATCTCAGCGAGACCGGCAAGCCGTTGACGTCCACCAGTGTCATCGGGATCGGCGCCTTCGCCGGCTCGCTCGACGACGGTGGAATCAGCGACGCGTTCTTCCCCAGAGAGCACATTCACTCTGCCCCCGGCCACCGTGCCTGTGCCTCCCGAGCTTTCCCCGCCGATCTTGATCAACCCCCACGAACACCGGATCATTGACACCGATCATCGCGACCTGATCCGCGTCTCCATCTTTGGGACGTCCGGCTTCCCGGTCTCCGAGATCAATCCCGCGACCGTCGAGCTCGACGGCGTGCACGCTGTCGCGCATATCACCCGCAAGATCCATCGAGACGAGTTCCCGTTCCAGACCTATGTCTTCGTGGCCAACCAGTTGTCGCTGCCCAGCGGATTAACCACGGCGACGCTGACCGGAGAGACCTACAGCGGATTCCCATTCCAGACCCAAAAGGACGTCCTCAACATCAAGGACTCGGCCAAGGTCTTTGGTCAGTTGAAGAGGTACATGGGGAACGCTTCCTTCTACAAGAGGTTGGCGAAGATCGAGGCGAGGCAATCCGGCCGTCGCGATCTCGGTAAACAGCACACCGGTAGACCGCCGTTTCCAAGAATCCGGCGGCCAAAGGTGCCGCGGCGATCCGGGTCGACTATACCCCCAAAGTGAGCGCCGGCGGGCAAGGAGACCAAGGCGGCCGAGACGGTCAAGGTTCGGCCGGTAATTTCGCTCAAACAGAGCGACGCTGCCACGGCGCACAGCAATGTGCCCACTCGGCTTCGGCACAGCATGAACGATTACCTCAGCTAAGTGTGTCGTCAATCTTCGGTTAAAGTTGCGCTCCGGGCTTCAGCCGGACCGGTGTGCGGGTTGGAGTCCCGCCTTTAGCCGGTCCGGTCCGCCTGAAGGCCGGTACTCCAACCCTTCAAACCAAGGTTGACGGACCACGAGCCCTCGCTCAACCCGCCCGATGATCGCTCCTGTCGAGGACGGCTGTTCCGACAGCGCCATGCAGGAGCGATCACTCAGGACGTGGATCGAGACGCGTGGATCAAACCGACCAGGCAGCCCTGACTTGACCGACGACGCTCAGTGGGGTCTGATCAGGGAGACATTGTCAATGGCCAGTCGATCGACCGGTCTCGTCGCCCATGGCCACAACCCGAGGTCTCACGTCGCAACTTGGAGGAGGGCGTCCAGTTGGCTGACCACACGCCGTACCAGCGGAAGATCATCGAGCGATACTACAAGAATTTTGATGCGATCAAGTTCCAGCGGCTTTCCGAGCTGGCGACCGACCTGTATCTCGCCGAGGGCAAGAAACGCGACCGTCTTTGGAGCCGGGTCGAGGAGAGCCTCCGAAAGCTCGAGTTCCCCGAGCCCCGAATCGTCGTTCTCCTGCAGAAGCGAGATCCGGCCCTCCTGGTTGAAATCCTCCAGGAGCTGGAACGCGGGGACGGCTCCTCGACGCGATTCCTCATCTCAATTCGCCTCATCGCGGGCAATGCGAGGCAAAACTCGACATTTCCGCGGTTTCTCATCTCGAAAGCCCAGCGCAACTCGCCCAATCCGCTCTCGACCGTTGCCGAGAAAAACCAACGCAACCAAAACCCGGATCCGACCAGTTTGGGAAAAATAATTCGCCCAATCCTCTCAATGCGACGGGCGAATAGTCGCCTAATCTGGATAAAAATCGAAAATTATTCTTGATTGCACTCTCGCCGTAAGTCAGTTCTTCTTTGAGCGTTGAATGAATTTGGCAACAGAATTCTCTCGAAGTCGCCATTTAATTCTCGCTAGGACCGACTTGACGTGGAAATGAGGGAAATGTAAATTTTTGAGTAATCCGATCACGCTATTTGTGACCGAATGAACGAAAGCACACTTTCGGGCACACTTCGGTCCGGCGTGAGAGGAATTCATGGATGTTCACACCTTCTCCTAAAATGGCAGGAGCTACATCGATGTCGTTAGCTCAACGTGTGCGGGATTGTCGGTACTCGAAGGGCTGGGGCCCTGACGAGCTGGCCAGCCGTGCCGAAATCTCCAGGACAGCGTTGTACCAGATTGAGAGCGGAAAGACGGGGCTTCCACGTGCTGGAACGCTCCGGCGGATCGCTGTGGCGCTGAGTGTTCCGATGGAAGACCTCCTGGGTCATGAGGAACAGCCGGAGCCGGAGCTCGCGATCGCCGAACGTGCGTCCAACGGGCGCCGTCCTCGCGGAGTCTACGATTGGGTTCCGTCGGAAGGCGGACCGCTCACCTTACCCGCCATGACCAGCTTCAAGAGCATGTCGGGCCTCGGCAATGATGAGTCGCGCTTTGTGGTGGAACCGCCGACTCAAAGCAAAACCAATGGGCACGAATCGATTTACGTCCGTGAGGGGGAGCTGATGTCCAAGCTCCACGACCTGCTCCACTCGCCGGTGGGTGATGGGGTGGCCTGCATCCTCGAAGAGTTGCACGGCCTGCTGCCGCGGTCGCGTTCCTCGGTCTGACGTACAGAATCCGCACACAGTCGCAATTTATCGTGTAGATTTCCTCAAGGAGCTTCGTCTCAGTGACGACGGTGTCCCGACGGATTTGATCTGAACGGACGCTCACAGCCGACTTCCTTGAGGTGGAACGATGTCTCGCGAATATCGCCGTTGTGTGCGCATGGTCCTGTTCGTCATCGTTTGTTTTCAGGCGACTGGAGCGGATGGTCCAGCGTTGGCGGATCATGGGGCACGACGTACGCGCGCGTCGGGTGGTTGCAACCCGGGCACAGGCCGTTTGCGCGCCGAGCACGAACACCACGCTGGGCATTTTCCGGCCGACTCCCTATCTCATGGTTCGTGGCAACAACCCGGTGGGGGCTGGCTACTCCCCGTTGGGGATCTCTGGCGATGCAAGCATGGCCCTTTATGGACCATTTTCGCCGCTCCGCGCGGCGACGGCACCGGTCCAGACGTACGTTCGCGGCTATGACGGTCAGATTCGCGTCTCGGAGGCGACTGCGTTTTCCTACCCGAATTATCCCGCTCTTTCGCCGGTCATTTATCCGACGGAAGCCAGCAACTTCTATGCACCGAGGATCAACCGAACTCCCCCGTCTCGGGCCAGCGCGATCAACTGGATCGATCAGAACTAAGGAACAGGCTCGCAATAACTTCCTTGTTTGGAGGTTAAGTAGACGATTCAGCAGACAGGGAGCTTATGCTCTCCGCTCGCCTTGTTCGCGGATCCCGTGGCGAGCGGGGAGCGTGAGCCCTGTCTGCTACACCCAAGGAAGGTGTACGCGGCGTGCGCCGTTAGATGACTCCGCCGCACCGCGTTTCTCAACAGGAACCGCTGGCGTCGGACTGTTCGCTTGAGGTATGGTGATGGAGACGGATTGATACAACCGAGCGGACGTGGCCGGACTGTGCCTCGACGAGCTGGTTGGATCGCCGATTTCCCTCCCCCAACCTCGCCGAAGCCGGATCCCATGGGCAAGCCGCACCAGCGAATGAATGTGTGGTTGGTCGCGGCCAGTCTAGCGCTGGGTCATCAGGTTTCGCGCACGGTGAGTGCGACAACGGGGGACGAACATCCGCCGTCGTCATCACGGTCGCCAGTCGATTACACCCTTCAGGTCAAGCCGCTCCTGACTCGTCACTGCGTGTCATGTCACGGGGCCGCGAAGCCGAGGGGCGGCCTTCGGCTCGATACGGCCGCGGCGGTACTCAAGGGGGGGAAGAGCGGAGCGGTCGTTGTGTCCGGTCACGGAGAGGAGAGCCCGCTGATCGCGGCTTTGCGGGGCGAAGGAACGACCGAACGCATGCCCTTGAAACGGCCGCCTCTGGCCGAAGCCGACATCAGCCTGATCCAAGGCTGGATCGATCAAGGGGCCAAGGCCATCGTTGGTGAGAAGCCGGGGGTGCCTCCTCGCGAATTGCACTGGGCGTTCATTCCCCCGAAACGATCCAGAGTGCCGGAGGTATCGAAGCCAGGCTGGGCTCGGAACCCGATCGACAGCTTCATCATGGCTCGGCTTGACGTGGCCGGGCTGGCTCCTTCGCCCGAAGCCGACCCTTCGATCCTGCTGCGGCGGGTAAGCCTGGACCTGATCGGCCTGCCTCCTTCGCCCGAGGAGGCTGCCCGGTTCGTGGCCGACCGGTCGCCAGACTCATACGAACGCGCCGTCGAGCGTCTCCTGGCTACGCCGCATTTTGGCGAGCGCTGGGCGCGCACATGGCTTGATCAGGCCAGGTACGCCGATTCCAACGGCTACAATATCGACGCGCCTCGATCGATCTGGAAGTACCGCGACTGGGTGATCGCCGCCTTGAACGCCGACATGCCGTTCGACGAGTTTGCGACCGACCAGATCGCTGGTGACCTCCGTCCGGGCGCATCGATGGACCAGCGGATCGCCACGGGGTTCCACCGCAATACGCAGATCAACCAGGAGGGGGGAATCGACGTCGAGCAGTTCCGGGTCGATGCGGTCCTCGACCGGGTCAATACCACCGGTACCGTCTTCCTCGGCCTGACGATCGGCTGTGCCCAGTGCCACGACCACAAGTACGATCCGATCTCCCAGCGCGAGTACTACCGGCTCTTCGCCTTTTTCAACAACGCGGATGAGCCGGACCTGGAGATCGCCGCCCCGGAGGAGCTTGCCGTTCGGGAACAGATCCGCGCCCGGATCGACGTGTTCCATGCGGAACTGAAGGCTCGGTATCCCGATCTCGAGGAGCGCGAGCGGCGGTGGGAGTCCACGCTTGCGCTCGAATTCACGCAAGCGCAGGAGGCTGATGTCCGTGTGGCGTTCGACTTGCCACGGGAGAAGCGGTCGGCGGCCCAGCGCCGGGCCTTGATCGAGCTGATGATGGCCCGAGAGCCGGCGTTCCAGGCGGACTTTCAATCGCTCTCAAAACTTCGCGACAGCGAGCCGAAGTTCGTAAAGACGATGGTCATCCGCGAGCGTTCGGCGAGCCGGCGTCCGACGCACGTTCATCTGGGCGGTGACTTTACTCGACTGGGAGAGCGCGTCCAGCCGGGTGTGCCCGCCGTATTGCCTCGATTGGAAGAGGCGAATTCAGACGCTCCAGCCGATCGCATGGACCTCGCTCGTTGGCTGTTCGATCGCCGCAACCCGCTGACGGCCCGGGTCGTGGTCAACCGAATCTGGCAAGCCTATTTCGGCCGCGGCCTGGTCGAGACTGACAACGACTTCGGAACCCAAGGATCGCCTGCCAGTCACCCCGAGCTGCTCGATTGGCTGGCGTGCGAGTTCATGGACCAGGGCTGGAGCCAGAAAGCGATCCACCGGTTGATCGTCGGCTCGGCCGTCTACCGACAGGCGTCGCGGGTGCGGCCGGAAGGACAGGCGATCGACCCCGACAATCGTTTGCTATCGCGGCAGGCGCGTCTGCGTCTCGACGCCGAGCTGATCCGCGACGCCGCCTTGACCAGCAGCGGGCTCTTGTCGCGAATCGTGGGCGGGCCGAGCGTCTTCCCGCCCCAGCCGGACGGGGTCATGAACCTGGGTCAGATGAAACGCCCGTGGCGGGCCGATCCCGGGCCGAACCGCTACCGGCGCGGCCTGTACACGTTCTTCTGGCGTGCCACACCGAATCCCTTCCTGACCACCTTTGACGCTCCGGGAGGAATCCAGACCTGCACCCGGCGATTCCGATCCAACACGCCGTTACAGGCTCTGACTCTGCTCAACGACCCGGCGTTCGTCGAGATCGCCCGGGGTCTGGCCGCTCGAATCGTGAGTGAGCGGCCGGACCCGGCGAGCGACCGCGATCGGCTCCGTTACGCGTTTGCACTCTGCATGGGCCGTTCGCCAGACTCGCATGAGCTGGAGACACTGCGAAAGTTGCTGGAGGCCGATCGTGTTCCTTCGCAGAGTTCCGGGCTGTCTCAAGCGTGGATCACCGTGGCGCGCGTGTTGCTGAACCTCGATGAATTCATGACCCGTGAGTGATGTCGAGCTTCCGGCGACCGTTGAAGAGGAGTTGATCCATCATGGCTAGCGATTTCGACCAAAGACGCATGCTTGACCGCAGTCTCCGAGACCGGACGCGCCGGCACTTCTTTGCCGACTGTGGCGTGGGTCTGGGGTCGATGGCCTTGGCCTCTTTGCTAGGCGAGGGACAGCCGGCACGTGCCATGGACGGCGCCGAGCCGGCCTTGTCCCGGAGCAATCATCCCTTGGCGGCCCGGCCGGGCCATCTGCCGGCCAGGGCCAAGAGTGTGATCTATCTCTTCATGGCTGGCGGCCCCAGCCAGCTCGAGCTGTTTGACTACAAGCCTCAGCTTCAGAAGTACAGTGGTCAGCCGATCCCCGACTCGTTCATCCAGGGGCGCCGGTTCGCGTTCATGGATATTTTCACCAAGGAGCATCCCAAGCTGCTGGGGACTGTCCGCCGTTTTGCGAGATACGGCCAGTCGGGCAGTTGGGTTTCCGCTTTGCTCCCACGGCTGGCCGAGGTGGTCGACGACCTGACGTTCGTCAAGTCGGTGGCGACCGACGTGTTCAACCATGCTCCGGCCAAGCTGTTCGCCAACACGGGCTCGGCGCAATTCGGCCGGCCGAGCATGGGCTCATGGATCACTTACGGGATCGGCAGTGAGTCGACCAGTCTCCCTGGCTTTGTGGTGCTGCAATCGGGACCGCGCGGGCCCAGGGGTGGGGCGGTCAATTGGGCCAGCGGCTTCCTGCCCTCGACCTACCAAGGAGTCCCGCTCCGAGGCCGCGGCGAGCCGATCTTGAACTTGAGCACGCCGGTGGGGATCTCGCCGGACAGGCAGCGGCGAACGATCGAGGCGATCGCCTCGCTGAACCGAGCTCGGTTCGACGTCACCGCCGACCCAGAGATCAGCACGAGGATCGCCGCCTACGAAGTGGCCTTTCGGATGCAATCGAGCGCGCCGAGCTGATCGACCTCGGCTCGGAAACGGCCGAGACCCTCAAACTTTACGGCGCCGAGCCTGGCAAGCCCTCGTTCGCGAACAACTGCCTTCTCGCCCGCCGCCTGGTTGAGCGAGGCGTGCGGTTCGTCCAGCTCTATCACACCGACTGGGACCACCACGGCGTGCCGGGTCAGACGTTGACTCGAGACCTCGATCAAGCCTGCCGTGACATCGACCAGCCGTGCGCGGCCTTGATCAAGGACTTGAAGGCGCGCGGCCTCCTCGACACAACGTTGGTCGTCTGGGGCGGCGAATTCGGCCGCACGCCCATGGGCGAGATCCGCGAAACGGTCGGCCGCAACCACCATATCGACGCCATGACAATGTGGATGGCCGGCGGTGGTGTTAAACCGGGCGTGACTGTCGGCGAGACCGACGAATTCGGTTTCGCACCCCTATCCGACCGCGTCCACATCCACGACGTTCAGGCAACGATCCTGCATATGCTTGGCCTCGAGCATACCAAGCTGACCTACCGATTCCAGGGCCGTGACTTCCGGTTGACCGACGTCGGCGGAGAAGTGGTTAGGAAGATGCTCGCGTGACGAAGGCAAACGCCAGCTTGCCGGTTAGTCAGGATTGATGGTAACTCGACGGCTTCGGGATTATGCTGTCAAGGAGAGATCGCGTCCCATCGAGCGATGGCTGGCCCTCGCCCTGTCAATATTGGATAGAGACGGCGATTGACCGTGGCACAAGAAGCAGGTCCGAGAAGGGAGTTGCACTTGGATTGGCATGCGACGACGATCCTTTCAGTGCGCAAGGGGGAGCGGGTGGCGATCGGGGGCGACGGTCAAGTCACGCTGGGCACCCAGGTCATGAAGGCCGACGCGGTCAAGATCCGCAAGCTGATGGAAGGGCAAGTGCTGGTCGGCTTCGCGGGCTCGGCGGCTGACGGGTTCGCCTTGATGGAGCGGTTCGAGAGCAAACTTCGGGACTATCCCAATAATGTGCCGCGGGCGGCGACCGAGCTGGCCAAGCTCTGGCGCACCGACCGGATGTTAAGGCGGCTCGAGGCCGTGCTGATCGTGGTCGACGCTCGGTACAGCTTGCTGTTGACTGGCTCGGGTGACGTCATCCAGCCCAGCGATGGCGTGCTGGCGACTGGCTCGGGGGGCGGTTACGCCCTGGCGGCCGCGCGTGCCCTGATCGCGCACTCCGGTCTCTCCGCCGCCGAGATTGTACGCGAGTCGCTGACGATCGCGGCCGGTATTGACATCTATACCAACTCGAACCTGACGGTGGAGGAACTGCCGTGCCAGATCACGAGCTCGAACTCGAGCGTGAGTTGACGCCTCGTCAGACCGTGGCCGAGCTGGACCGCGATATCGTGGGCCAGCCCGAGGCCAAGCGGGCTGTGGCCATCGCGCTCAGGAATCGCTGGCGTCGCAGGCAACTCACCGACGACCTGCGCAAGCAGGTGACGCCCAAGAATATCATGCTGATCGGCCCGACCGGCGTGGGCAAGACCGAGATCGCCCGCCGGCTGGCAATGCTCGTCGGCGCGCCGTTCGTGAAGGCCGAGGCGACCAAGTACACTGAGGTTGGCTATGTGGGCCGCGACGTCGAAGGCCTGATTCGCGACCTGGTCGAGGCTGCCATCATCCTCGTGAAGAATTCCGAGCGCCAGCGGGTCGTCGAGCCAGGCCAAGGACCGGGTCGAGCAGCGCCTCCTGGATCTGCTCTTGCCGACTCCTTCGGGAAATTCCTGGCAAGAATCCGAGACGCCTCAAGCTGCCGAGGCTGCCGAGCGCCGCCAGCGTTCTCGCGAAAAGATGAAGACTCGCCTGCTCGCGGGCGAGCTGGAGGACCGCGAGGTCGAAGTCACGTTCCCCGGCCGGCCAATGGCACCGGTGTCGATCCTGGCGCGGGCAATTTCGAGCAGATGGAGATGGACATCCAGGGCATGTTCGAGAAGATCCTGCCCAAAGCCACCCAGACGCGCCGGATGACCGTCGGTGAGGCCAGGCCGGTTTTGCTGCAACAGGAGATCGACGGCCTGATCGATCTCGACAAGATCACCCAGGCCGCCGTGAACCTGGCCGAGGAATCGGGCATCATCTTCATCGACGAGATCGACAAGATCACCAGCGATGAGGGATCGCGCAGCGGGCCGGACGTCTCCCGCCAGGGTGTCCAGCGCGACCTCCTGCCGATCGTTGAGGGGACGACCGTAAACACCAAGCACGGGCCGGTCAAAACCGATCATGTCCTGTTCATCGCGGCCGGAGCGTTCCACCGTTCCAAGCCGTCGGACTTGATGCCCGAGCTGCAAGGCCGCTTTCCGATCCGGGTCGAGATGCACGACCTGACCCGCGACGATTTCGCGCGCATCCTCCGCGAGCCGCGTGCTTCTTTGCTCAGGCAATATCAGGCACTGCTCGCTACCGAGGGAATCACGCTCGAATTTGCCGACGCCGCGATCGAAGTGATGGCCGACCTGGCCTACAAGGTGAACCGGACCACCCAGAACATCGGCGCCCGACGGCTGCATACCATCCTGGAACGCGTGCTCGAAGAGCTCAGCTTTGACGCCTCGGACCGCACCGACAAGCACGTTGTGGTTGATGAAACGCTCGTGAGGGAGCGTCTCGAAGCTCTCACTCAGGACGAGGATTTGAGCCGGTTCATCCTGTGAGGACGAGGCCAAAGCGGAGGGTCCAGTGCCGTCGGACGTCCCCCCACCCAATGCGGCGGCTCGGCGCCCGCCGCGACCGATCCCGCTTCGCCCTGCCGCCGCGGTTCTGCTGGCGATCTCGTTCAGCCTTTGCGGGGGCTATCTCGATCTGTCGTTGATGCTCTTCAAGGCACTGTGCTGGGGTGAAGAGTGGTTTCTGCGAATCGGCAGGGATTTCGCCTGGACAGTCCCGGTCTCCCATGCGGTTCTGTTGCTGATTCCGGGGATCGTGATCGCCGCCGCGAGCCGGTTTCGGCCGGGACTCGTCTCGATGCGCGCAGGGTCGTGGCTGTTGGCGACGCTCGCGATCTGGGCGGCCCTGTTAAGGCTGCCCATGTACGGCGTCTGCAGCCTGATCCTGGCCGCCGGGCTGGCTCGGCCGATCAGCGATGCGGTCGCCACCCGTGGCTCGAATCCGCGGACGGTGCGATACACGCTGCTGGGACTCTTCGGCCTGTTGGGTGTCCTGGCGGCTCTCTCGTCCGGACGGCAGGTGCTCCGGGAACACCTCGCGCGTGGCCGGATTGCCGCCAGCCACCCCCGGTGCCCGCAACGTCGTGCTGATCGTCTGGGACACGGTCCGCGCTTCCAACCTGAGCCCCTACGGCTATCCGCGGAACACCACTCCCAACCTGGCGCGGTGGGCGCAACGACGGCGTCCGGTATAACCTCGCCTTGGCGCCGGCCCCTTGGACGTACCCTTCACATAGCTGCTTCTTCACTGGCCAATGGCCGTTCCAAGCTCAATTCTCAGTGGAAGTTCTCGCTCGATACTGCGAATCCGACCCTGGCGGAGTACCTGGCCGCGCGGGGCTATCAGACCGCCGGGTTCTCGGCGAACACCAACTGCTGCACTTACGAGACCGGGCTGGCTCGCGGCTTCGCCCATTTCGAGGATTTCCCGCTGACTCCGCGGTCCCTGCTCGGCCGCACGGTACCCGGGAATTGGATCCTCATGAACATCCTGTATCGCGGCCACTATCACGACATGAAGTGGATCGGCCTCCAATCGCGCGGCGCGCATCGGGACCAACGAAGCCTTCCTCGGCTGGCTACGCCAGCCGGCGGCCGGATCGTCCCTTCTTCGCGTTCCTGAACTATTTCGACGCCCACGCGCCGTACGTACCCCCGCCGGGATATGCGGGCCGCTTCGGGATCCGGCCCCGGCCTCCACGTGATTACGACTTCCTGCTCGGTAACATGGTGAGGGACAACAACCCGACAATGAAACGGGATATCCTGATGGCCCGCGACTGCTACGACGATTGCATCGCTTTCCTCGATGAACAACTCGGTCGGTTGCTCGACGAGCTACGAGGCCAGCGGCTTCTCGACAACACCGTGGTGATCATCACCTCGGACCATGGGGAAGCGTTCGGCGATCATGGCTACTTCGGCCACTCCTACAGCCTCTACCTCGACGTGATCGGCGTCCCGCTGGTGATCCTCTCCCCGGGCGCCCCGGCGGGCCGAGTAGTGGACGATCCCGTCAGCCTGCGCGACTTGCCCGCAACCGTGGTCGACCAGTTGGGGCTCTCGGCCGGCTCACCGTTCCCGGGCCGCTCGTTGGCGGCCTACTGGCGGTCGGTACCCGGGCAGTCGCCCACTGGAATCACCACCCCAGCCTTCTCCGAGCAGGCCGACGCGACCGCGTTCCAACCTCAGCCCGTGAGCAGCGACGGGCACAGCGGGTTCCAGATGTCCCTGGTGGCCTCGGGCCATCATTACCTTCGGGATGGCATGGGGGCCGAGATGCTCTACGATCTCAGAAAAGATCCTCTCGAGCGGACAAACCTCATGGGTTCGCCGTTCGGCGAACACGCAGTGGGTGTCTTCCGAAAAACGCTGCTCGACGTGCTGACCGACGACCACGGCACGACCGAAGTGGAGGAGTCCTATTTGGAGCCGTACAGGCAAGCGCTCAAAACGCTCGTTGAAGAGAGTTCCCCGCGGCGAGTCGCCGGCGGCCGTTGAATTGCCATCAATCCGGGTCAGAGTTCTCGGAGAACAACCGAGCGAATCCGCGCCGGTCAGGGGGCGCTGCCGCCGGACCTCGACTGCACGGAAAATGAGCGCAACAATTCGGCCCGGTCGGGCGGATCGAAGCCAAGGACCGTCTCGAGCTCGTCGCGCGCGGCCGCAACGTTTCTCAGATTGAGATAGCACTGGATGAGCAGCTTCCTGATCTGGACCGACGAAGCGTTGAGCCGAAGGGTCTCCCGGCAGCAATCAGCCGACGCCTGCCAGTTGCCGTCGTGGAAGTAGAGAAAAGCAAGCTCCGCGTGGTAGTCCGAACGCCAGGGATTGATGGCGATCGCCCGCTTCCAGTAAGCGTCCGCGTCGTCACGTCGATTCATCTTCACGGTGAGGCGAGCCGCGTCGACCAAGGCGGATTCCCGGCCAGGTTCCATTTTCAAGGCTTTCTGGAAAGCAGCCAGTGCCTCGTCGTTCCGGCCAAGGCCGCCCAGCGCGCAGCCCTTGCATTGCCAGGCGGTCACATCATCCGACCGCGCGGCCAAGGCCGCCTTGAGCAATGGGAGTGCGACCCTCGCACCCTCCACTCCGTCGCGGCACAGGGCGACTCCACGGTCGCGCTCGACCGCGGCTCGTTCCGCGGCATCCATCAACTCGCTGTGGAAAATGACCAAGTGCCGCTTGTCCCGGCCGGTTCTCCCTGGCCTCGCCATGAATGGATTCCCTCCGCCTGCGTCACGGAGAATGCGATGATCGGCCGACGCGGCGTGGGGAATGTCGAAGCTGCTCGCCTTCGGCATGTGGCAGCCGGCGCAGTCATTGTCCCTGCTTCGCTCCAAGCGGTCGCTCGCTGGAAGGCCGCAGCCCTGCTCCGCGTGACACAACAGGCAACGATCGCGGTAATAGGCCACCTTCTCCGCGGGCGTGGGGAAATGGTGTGGATCGTGGCAGGAAATGCATCCGAGCCGACCTCGACTGGCGCGGAAGCAAGCGCTCTCGTGCATCTGTTCGACCTGGCCGACAAAACGGTTATCGGCCCGGTCAGGTGGTTGCACGAATACGCTCCAAAAGCGATGAAATGGCAGCCCGGGCCGATAGTCCTCATTACGCCGGCCCATGCGCAGCACCCGGGACTCACCGGCCAGGTGGCACTGCGCACAACGTCATCCCGAAGCGCCGGCGGCAGATCGGCGGGATTGACGATCGTCATGTCCTTGCCGTTGACCATCGTGGGACTTTGGACGTGGAGCTCGCCAGGCCCATGACAACGTTCACAGCCGATTGCGTGACCCTGGAAGATCGGCGGTCGATATCGGTTGATCGGGCCTGCCATCGGCTCGACCCGATTCGCATGGCAGTACAGGCAATTGGGCTGGATCGGCCGGTCGAAATGAGAGTTGAACACTTCAAATCCAGGGGACAGATCCCACCGCTGCTTCCGGGAATACCAGGTCAAGGGGGACTGGAAGAGGAAGCCATCGTGCTCGATCAGGTAGGAGGTGCCCTGCCGGCCGGAGCCAACCGCGAACTGGACCTCGGCCTCGCTCCTGGTCACGCTCCGGCCCGATGCGTCGCGGCGCGTCTCCTGGTGAAAGACGTGACCGTCCCGATGTTCGATGGAGTACTGGAGGCCTTGACTTTCGAAGAGTGCCCGGCCGTCGCCCTCGTCGCCCTTCGTCACGGAGGCCTCCCCAACGGGAGCGAGGGAGCGCCCCATCGGGTGCTGGCGGAAGGTCTCGGTGCTCTTCGGATGGCAGCCGACACAAGCGGTATCCCCGAGATATTTCACCTCCAGTCGGGTGTTCTGGTAGGGCGAGACCGGATCATTCCGATGGACGCTCTCCGTCCTCCGCGTCCGCCACGAAAGGAAGGCCATCCAGGAGCTAACTGCCACCAGAACCGCGGCGAGAAGCACGATTTGATGTTTTCGCGATCTCCAACTTGGGGCTTCGGACTCGATCGTGTCTTCCACGTGGCTATCCCGATCACCGGCACAATCGAACTCAAACCGGGTCGACGAACCCTGCGGGGAACAACTCGCGCCTTCCTGTCTGATTGTACCGATTCTCCACGCCGGAGCCACCGTTCCGGAGCCGAGTTCGAGCCAACCACCGGATCTTTACAGCGGCTCACTTATGGGTTACACACGCCAACACGTCAATGGCTATCATACTAGCCCGAAGCGTTAGCGAAGGGACATCCCAGAATCCTCGCTAACGCTTCGGGCTAGTATGGACCGTGCGCAGCCCGAGGGTAAACCGCTCTAATTCAAGGCGCACGAGTCGATCCGTGTTTCCGCGACATTGCACACCGGCCGCTTGCAATAATATTAAAATATATTAACGACACAATTTAATAATAATAACTAATAAAAGGTTGCAAGAATCGAATTACTTGCAAGGACAGTGCCAAGTCATCTTGCGTGACAACATCTGGCTGTCGGCTCCGGCGCAATGCGAAGGGAGTCGCTGCTAAGAACCTTGGGAAAATAAACAAGAATCCTCTTGCTCTCAGAAGTCGTGTGGAATTATCCTTTTGTTGGCGCACCTTTCGGTATTGCCGTGGTGCGCGAATGATTCGGTACGCGCAAGAGTGAATGGGCGCGTGGCTTACGGCGCGCGACTTTGGACGAGTTAGCGATAGTTTCAGAGCATTCCGAAATCGCTGCGTTCGCGGCGTAGTTCACTCCTTCTATCCATCCGGGGCAAAAGACTGATGCGATTTATGCGACTTCCGCGGTTCGTTCTGATGTCGGGATTGTTTTTGGTTATTGGCCTCGTCGCCTTCGTCGCGGGATGCGGTCCAGAGAGCGACGACTCGGCCGAAGCAAAGGCGAGCGGGAAGGCGGTCGGGGCCTCGCGCCGGGAGGCTCAAAAGGAGTCGAGGAAAGGGAGTGCCGCGGTCAAATCGAGCACCACGGCCAGACCGAGCCCCACAAGAGGAAGGCCCGACCGCGGGCCGAATTGACTTGAATGGAATGCGAGCCACGCCCGGTGATCCCGGTTGCGGAAAGGAAAGGATGCGTTCGTGACCACGCCGGGGGCACCGCCGATGGGTCATTTGTCATGCGTCACTTCAGGGAGAGGCGCTTCGTCGGGAAGGGTGGGAGTTACACCTCGGTTATCATACGTCATTCGAGGGTGGCCGGCCCACTTGGACAAGTTTCGAGCGGATCAAATTGAGAGAGGAGCTGATTGATGAAAGCGCGAACGCGTTTCGGCTTTACGCTGATCGAACTACTCGTCGTCATCGCTATTATCGCTGTGCTGATCGCCCTGCTGCTGCCTGCGGTCCAGTCGGCCCGCGAGGCCGCCCGGCGGTCTCAGTGCAT
This sequence comes from uncultured Planctomycetota bacterium, assembly GCA_963720335.1. Lineage (GTDB taxonomy): Bacteria > Planctomycetota > Planctomycetia > Isosphaerales > Isosphaeraceae > CAVRFS01. Next base: position 64,615 of record CAVRFS010000001.1, read on the forward strand.
CAACAACCTCAAGCAGATCGGCTTGGGGATGCACAACTACCACAGCAGCCACGGGACGTTCCCGCTGGGTGGTACCACACAATGGACCAGCTACGGCTACAGCTCGAACTGGGGGAGCTGGAGTGCCAGTGCACTCCTGCTGGGCTACATGGAACAGCAGCCGGTGTACAACGCGATCAATTTCAACCAGGTTAATGGGTTTGGCTATGGCTGGTGGGCGAACGTTACGATCGGCAACACTCTCATGAATGTGTTCGTCTGCCCGTCCGACGGCCTGTCCCCCCAAAAGCCTTCTGGCCCCTTGCCGATCAATGCGGCTTCACAGTCTTGCTGGCAGTGGAGCGGCCACACCAACAACTACCATGCCTCCGTCGGCACCTCGTCAAATTATCCCGGCGCACTAGACACGACGGGGATCTTCACCGAGGGAGGCAATTGCTACAGTACCGCAAGCATTACCGACGGCACCTCCAATACGATCGCGTATGGGGAAGCGCTGATCGGCACCTTCAGCCAGGGCGGAGTCAGGTGGCGGGGTGGCCCGGTGGTTCCGACGCCACCGTCCGGGAACTCGAACGGTCTCTATGACGTGTCCACGAACTACCAGTCGGTCTTGACCGACTTCCAGGTCTGCCAGAACGCCTTCCAGACTGGTTATTGGGCCACGAGCACGAACAACACCAAGGGGTTCCGATGGGAGCAGGATCTCGGCGGCTTCTGTATATTCAACACGATCATACCGCCGAGCTCGACCCAGTATACGTTTGGTGCCTGCAGAATGAACGCCAGCAATGCCGACATCGCCGATGGGACCTACCAGGGCGCCAACAGCAACCACCCCGGCGGCTGCCAACTTCCTGTTCGGCGACGGCAGCGCGCGCTTCATCAAGTCGTCGGTCTCAATCCGGACCTACTGGGCACTGGGGACGCAAGGCCAACAGCGAGGTCGTCTCGTCCGACAGCTACTAACCGGCGGCGGCCCCGCCCCGGCGAGCGCGCGATGGCCTTCCATCAAGCAAGTCCTCGGGGCAGGGCCTACTATGCGGCCGGTGTCGGCTCGGGCGACCTTCGGGTTTTCGATGATGCGAATGCGTCGGCGTTGGCGTCGGCTCGGCATCGCGGCGGTCGTTCCGGTCCTGGGCTGGTTCTTGTTCGCCCGGCTCGGCGGCTTGGAATAAGCTGGGCGAGCTACGGCTGGCCCAGCAGGAGATCGCCCGCGGCCAGTTCGGTGCGGCCCATCGACGGCTTGCCGCCTTGGCGGCCCGGCCTGGTACGCTGGGAGGCGCGGCCGATTACTGGCTGGGGGTCTGCGAGGCACTCGGCGGCCGCCCCGAGGCCGCGCTGCGGGCCTTCGCCCGCCTGCCCGAAGGGTATGCATTTGACCCCGTCGGCGCGTATCACGAAGCGAAGGCGAATCTGACGCAGGGAAAGCTCCACGCCGCCGAGCGACGCCTCGAGCAGACCCTGGCCCGCGGTGGTCCCGACCTGGACCGGATCCGCGACCTGCTGAGCCAAATCTATCAGATCGAGGTCCGATTCGACGATGTCAAGGCCCTGCTCCGCGCCAGCCTCGCGGACGCGAAGGACCCGATCCGCGTTTTGAAAGATCTGAGCAACCTTGAGCTGGAACGCCTGCCCTACGACGGCCTGCAAGGAGCTCTGGAGAAGGCCGGCCGACTGGCGCCGGAGGACGACCGTGTCTGGCTCGGCAAAGGCCGACTGGCTATCGAAGCCGGCCGTTGGGAGGAGGCGCGAGAATGGTTATGGCGCTGCAGGCGTGCACGTGCAGATGCGCCGGTCTGGAGGGCGTGGATCGAGTTGGCGCGCGGCTCCGGCCGACCCGACGAGGCACTCGATGCGGCGCGGCAGCTCGGCCCCGGACAACTCGACGTCGGAGAGCGGCTCGCATTGCGGGCCTGGTTGCACAGACAACGGGGCGATACGCGTGCGGAGTCTTCGACGCCTCGAGCAATGGCTCCGGTTTGAACCCGCGGCGACGCGGGCGATGGAACGCCTCGCCGAGCTGGCCCATCGGGCCGGCCAGTCCGACCGGGTTGCCGATCTTCGGCGCCGCAAGGCCGAGGTCGAGCGGGCCCTGGAGGCCTACCGGCTCCTCCTCTGGCGCGAGGAGCCGCTCCGCGGGGCGGCCGAGCGGTACGAGCTGGCCCGCCGGGCGGAGGCCGCCGGTCGCCGGCCCGAGGCCCGCGCTTTGTATACCTGGGCCCTCGCGGCCGATCCGGACCACTGCGCCGGCCCGAGAGGCCCTGGCGCGACTTGATCGGGTGGACGCCGAGCGGCAGCTCGAGCTCACCGCGCACGACGAGCCATGGCCGAGTGCCGCGGTGGTGGCTGCGCCCGGATCGCCCGGAACGGGGGACGGCGCCCGCCGGCGGGCTTTCCTTCACCGACGATGCCGAGGCCGCCGGCCTGCGATTCGTCTACGACAACGCCGAGACGCCCTTCCACCAACTGCCCGAGCCCTTCGGCGGCGGCCTCGCAATCCTGGACTACGACGGCGACGGCTGGCTCGACGTCTACTGCGTCCAGGGCGGCCCATTCACACCAGCGCTCCAAACTCGAGTCCCCGTCCCCCAACTCGGGCGATCGGTTATTTCACAATCGGGGCGACGGCCGTTTCGAGGATGTAACCGACGCCTCCGGGATCGGTCGCTTCCCCCGCGGGCACGGCCATGGCGTCGCGGTCGGCGACGTCGACGGCGACGGCCACCCCGACCTGTTCGTCACGCGCTGGCGGTCGTATGCCCTTTACCGCAACAAGGGCGACGGAACCTTCGAGGACATCACGACCCGCGCCGGCCTGGGTGGCGACCGGGATTGGCCCACGTCGGCGGCGATGGCTGACCTGGACGGCGACGGCGACCTTGACCTCTACGTTTGCCACTACGCGGCCTGGGATATCGAAAATCCCCGGCTCTGTCGCAACCACTGCCAACACTGCCTACCTCAATTGCAATCCACTCGATTCCGAGGCCCTGCCCGACCACCTGTTCCGCAATGACTCGGGCCGTTTCGTCGATGTGACGACGGAGGCGGGTATCGTCGACCGCGACGGCCGCGGCCTCGGGGTCGTCGCCGCCGACCTCGACGACGATGGCAAGGTGGACCTTTTCGTCGCCAATGACTCCTCCGCCAACTTCCTGTTCCGCAACATCGGCGGGATGCGATTCGAGGAGGTCGGGCACGCCGCCGGCGTGGCGGGCAATGCCTCGGGGGCCTATCAGGCCGGCATGGGCGTCGCTGCGGGCGACCTCGATGGCGACGGGTTGATCGACCTGGCTGTCACCAACTTCTACGGCGAGTCGACCACGTTCTACCGCAATTTGGGGGGGGGCAACTTCACCGACGCGACAGCCGCGGTCGGCTTGGCCGTGGCCAGCCGGCGGTTGCTGGGCTTCGGGGTCGCCTTCCTCGACGCCGACAATGACGGCCGGCTTGACCTGGCCTCCGCCAACGGCCACGTCAATGACCTCCGGCCCAATTACCCTTACCAGATGCCCGCACAGCTTTTGGTCGGCGGCGTCGACGGCCGCCTGACCGATGTCTCGGACCGGGCCGGGCGCCCCTTGGACGGTCCCGCGGATGGCTCGCGGCTTGGCGGTGGGCGATCTCGACAATGACGGCCGGTTGGATGTGTTGATCCTGTCGCACAACCAGCCCTTGGCTTACCTTCACAACCGGACAAAAGGCGGCCGATTCCTGTCGCTGCGGCCTGGAGGGGCGCCAGCTCGAACCGCGACGCCGTCGGGGCGAAAGTCGCCGTGTTCGCCGGCGGCCGGCGCCGCGTGGCTCAGCGGGTCGGCGGCGGCAGCTACCAGTCGGCCTCCGACCCACGGCTCCATTTCGGCCTTGGCACTGCCGATCGGATCGAGGCGATCGAGATCAGGTGGCCAACAGGGAGTGTGGATCGCTATTCCGGGCTCCCGGCCGACACCGGCTACCTGCTGCGCGAGGGAGAGAAAAGCCGAGCCGCTGCTTGGTTTTCCGAAGATCGCTCCGCGAAGTATTGAGAACGAACAAAGAGCTCGGCTGTCCGGCGAGGGGCCCGTGTCTGAGATTGGTGCTTTCAGGACGGGAAACGCGATCAAAGACTACCGTCTTTTGAGCATCAACCCCAGGGTATTTCGGAATCGCTCGAGATTGGCCGGGCCGTTGACGGCGCCAGCCATGTTGAACCTTTCCTCCGGGTCGGAGTTCAACACGTACAACTCCTCGAGCCCATCGGCCGATGCGGATGTAGTGCATCCCATTGGCGATGAGCGACTTCATCGGGCCCTTGGCGGCGGGCTCGCGGCCTTGGTTCGTGAGCAGCTCCGGCTTCCCGGTCTCCATGAGCAACGGATCAGCCGGGGGAACGACCGCCTGGCTGGGACGACGCCAGAACCGAGTAAGCGACCGGCCGGGGAAGGGCGAATCCCGCCCCAATCCGAGCAGGTCGATGACTGTGGCCGGTACGTCGCACAGGCTTACGGGCTCGGCGACCACCCGACCCGACGGCACGCCCTTGTTATCCACGATGACCAGCGGCACTTGCACGAGCTGACGGTACAGGCTACACCCGTGGAAGAACAAGAGATGATCGCCGAGGTGCTCGCCGTGATCCGAGGTGACGATCACCAGGGTATTGTCGAGCACGCCGCGCCGGCTCAGTTCCTGGAGGAGCATCCCCAGCCGCCGATCGAGATAGGAGATGCAATCGTCATAAACATCGGCGGCCATGCCGCACATCGTGGTATGAGAGTCTCGACTTGTCCAGCGAGTTCCACTGGAGGAGGGTCTGGCGGTCCAGTGGTGACGCGGGCCGGAGACCGAAGCCCGGCGTCGATCGGTCCGGGACCTCATACGGACTGTGGGCGTCGTTGTAATTCAGGAAGGCAAAGAATGGGCGGCGGTTGTCCTGCCGCCGTGCGAGCCATCCCAGGAACGCCCGGTCCACCGCCGCGGCGTTCTTCGTATGCTCCCTCGAGCGAGGGACCAGGTCAAACCAACGGCCGAAGCATTTCTCCAGGAGCCTGTCCAGGACGAGGGCCCAGGAAGAGATTTCGATCCGGTGGCCCAAGGCGACGTAGCGGTTGAAGGCGTCGTAGACGTCGATCGGGAAATCCTCGTAGTGCGCGAAACCCCGAGCCAGGCCGGTCTCGCGGCTGCAATAGTCGAGATTGGCCGCGAATCCCGCGGTGTCATATCCATGTGAGGCGAGGTACTCGGCAAGGGTGGGGACGTCGTCTCGGAGCGGCGATTTCCAGTCGACACCGAGCTCGATGAGGCCAACGCCCGGTGAACAAGCTGGCGTGCGACGGCAGGGTCCAGGACGATGTCGAGAACGCCAGGTCGAACCGCACCCCGCGGCCCGCCAGCCGTTCGAGGTTGGGCGTCGTCGGCCGGCTGTAGCCGTGGAGGCTCAGATTGCCGGCCCGCACCGTATCCCAGACGATCAATAGCACGTTCTGGGCGGCTGGAGGGCGGGGCGGCAAGGCGGACACCGCACGATGCTCCGACCAGGCACGTCCGCCGATCGTCACCAGCATGATCGTCAAAAGAATTCCGGCGAGCAGCGGGACCGTGCGGCGAACGAGCCGTAGGAACGCCGGACGGCGGGGGCGCACCAGCCGGACCAATTGCGTGGCGAGCCCACCGCATATGAGCAGCGATGCCCAAGCTTCCAGGGGAAGCCGCGCGCACACGTCGAGGAACCCGACGAACGAGAGCACTCCCACCGCCACACCCAGGCGGACGGTCCCTCCTCGCATGCGGGCGATCAGGGCAATCACGATCGCCGGTACCAACACCAAAATCGTGACGCCCAACGGGATGATCCAGGTGAAATCACCGCCGAGGCGATAGAAGTCGCGGTTGATCACTCGCTTGTTCACGACCATGAGGCCGAGGTCGAGAAAGCCCGCGATCAGGCCGATCCAGGCCGCGAGCAGCAGCACTGTCCCCGGCCCGGCGCCGACCGGCTGCGTTCCCTCAGCCGACGCGCATACCATCGGCTCGGTCAACCGCTCGGTCGCGACTCCCGCATGATCATTCATCGAAAGGCTCAACTGTATCGGCCATTGTCAGTCAAGTCTGAGATACCCACACTGTACGGAAACCGCGAATGCACGCAAAGGCGACGTCGCCAAGCAAAACGGCCCGTTCTATTCGGTCACCCAGACCGAGGTTGATTTTCCCAAGACCCGCAAGTCCGTCGCGCCTCGTTCGTGAATTGTCTTACTCGCACTGCGATAATGGGGAGATGCCGGCGAAACGACACCGGGCCGTCGCCGTTCGTCTGGCCGGGCTCAGCGCGCACTTCAGACGCATCGGGGTTCCCAAACTCTAAAGGATGAAATCTCTATGTCAGCACTCAATCGACCGCCGTTCACTCGCGATTCTGCCGTGGCCAAGGTACGTGCTGCTGAGGATGCCTGGAATTCTCGCGATCCGGTTCAGGTATCGCTTGCTTACTCGATCGACTCCGAGTGGCGTAACCGTGGCGAGTTTGTCCGAGGCCGCGAGCAAATCCAGGAGTTCCTGGCTGGGAAGTGGAGCCGGGAGCACGAGTACCGCCTCGTCAAGGAACTTTGGGCCTTCGACGAACGGCGAATCGCTGTCCGGTTTCAGTACGAGTGGCACAATGGTGCCGGCCAATGGTTTCGATCTTACGGCAACGAATTGTGGGAATTTGACGACGATGGCCTGATGCGTCGGCGGGAGGCCAGCATCAACGACGTGCCGATCGCCGACAGCGAACGAAGGTTCATGTGGCCGGCACCTGGGCCCCGTCCCGCGGAGTATCCTGGCATTCCGGGCGTGCGATGAAATGACGCGCAACGCCTTCACTGCCGGTGACTCCATCTCGATCGAAGAGGAACTTTCCTGGGATGATGAAACGACACGGTTGAACGTGCTCGCGGGACGGTTTCGAGACGCGTGTTTTTGGTGGGCGCGATCGAGTGACAATGCGAGCGAGCCCTTTCCCCCCCTTGCGAACTCTCCTCCCCTATCGGAGGGGAGGAAGGGAGGGGTAATCCTTTTGGGGTTAGGGGGGGTGGACAGGGCATAACGAACATGCTCGGCCAAGCCGGCAATTCCACGAGGCCCAGCAGCTCGGGACCCGCGTACCAGGCCATGGTTCCGCCGGGACCACCCCCCTAACCCCCCCTTCGCAAGGGGGGGAAAAGAGCCACCGAAATCGGGATGAACTCAGAGCTTGTCCAGAACCGTGGTTTCACCACCCCACCCTGACCCCCCTTCGCAAGTGGGGGAAACTTGAGTCGCGGATGCAGTTGTAGAGACCAATGGTGCGAGGTGAGGGTGGCCGAAGGCCGGTTGAGGGGCGACGCTGACCTTCAGGTTCATTTTGTTACAGCCTCTCACATGCGGCGCCGGCTCGCCCAACACCGAGCGAGCTCGAGAGCCGGCGCCGGCCGGTTGAATCACGTCGTTACTTCGGTTCGGCAAAGGCGTCGGATTCGACCTTATCCAGCACCTTGAATTCCGTCACGGTCAGGTCCTGGAATTTCTCGCCATCTCGCTTGATCTCGATCTTGGTAGCCTTCTTGATCCCGCCGAAGTCCTTGTAGTCCGAGAAGGTGGTCTCGAGGGTGGCCTCCTGACCCTGGAATCCGACAACCTTGGCAACCTGCTTTACCGGAAGGCCGCTTTCCTTGTCGAAGGAGAGAGTGAAGTCCTTGCCGTCAGGTGCGGTCACTTTCAAGATGACAGCCGGTTTGTCGCCCACTTTCTCCTCGCCCGCGGCCTCGAATTTGAACCCGTTGCCCTTGAGCGCCACGAGCGTGATCGGGATGACCGAGAGGTAGATGTTGCGCTTCTCATTGGCGACGCCGTCGCCTTCGATGGTGCTGGAATTATCGCCGAATTTACGCCAGCCCTTGTCGCCATCAAGGACGATAACGCCATGGAACTGGTCATTGCCGAATTCCCGTCGGTAGTGATCGAGGCCTTTATAGGTCACGTCGCTGGTCGTGTCGTTCTCGTTCCCGTTGAAAACGACAGTCCCTTTGAATTTCATCGAAAAAGCATCGATCTTGGCGAGCTTTTCCGCGCCGCCCACGGCGGTGATGGCCTTATCCACGATCGATTTCGCGTCCGAATCGCCGGCCTGGGATGAACTGGTCACGACGAGAGAAAGCGTCGTTGCAAGAACCGCGCCGAGCAGTGTCCTCATGAGATCACCTCACTTTGTTGGGAAAGGAGTACCGAACCGGTCGAACCGCGTATCTGGTTGAGATCCCTTCGCCGCGCCACGAGCTGGTTCGGAATCCGCCTTGTGACGGATCGGTGGCCGATTCTCGCCGATTCTCTCATGGTTTGCCAGGGAGGTGTTTCCGTGGCCACACAGCCGCCAGGGACTCAAGCCGGCCGCAACGACGACGAAAAAGCGGAGCACCTTTCGACATGCGGCATGGACTGCTGTAAAACGATGGAAGAGCGTGAACATCGACGATCATCCGGTTTCTCGGAGCAAGCTTCCATGATGACGCCAAAGGCCCTCGAAGGGGACGACCTGGTCCCGTCCAAGATCAACCGGCGCTCGGCCATCCGATCGACGTTGGCCGCGACGGTCGCGACAAGTGGTCTGTCAGCCGCGGCCCATTCCCGGGCTGCCCCCGACGCGGCCGACGCCCGCCGGGCCTCGGCCAAGACCTATCGCATGAAAAAATCGATCAACCTGTGGGCATTCCCATACCCGCAACGGATGACCTTGCGCGAGTGCCTCCGGCTCGCCAAGGATGCCGGGTTTGACGGCATCGAGCTGAACTACGATCTCGACAACGACCTCTCGCCGAAGTCGTCCTCCGACCAGTTTCGGGCCATCCGCAAAATGGCCGAAGAGATCGGCATCGCGATCAGCGGTCTTTGCTCCTTCCTGTACTGGCCCTATTCCTTGACCGACAACGACCCGGCACGGCGGGCCCGCGGCTTGGAGCTGGCCCGGCTGATGATCGAGGCCGCCCACGAGCTGGGCACGGAGAACCTGCTGACCATCGCCGGCTCGACGTATATCCCCTGGCTGCCCGACCGCGAGCCGGTGCCGATCGACGTCTGCGACCGCCGCGCCCGCGAGGCCATCGGCCAACTGCTGCCCCTCGCCGAGAAACGGGGAGTCTACCTGAACATCGAGACCATCTGGTTCAATGGTTATCTCACCACGCCCGCCGAGATGAACGCCTTCGTCGACGGCTTCGGCAGCAAACACGTCCAGGTGCACTTCGATACCGGCAATGTCATGCTCTTCCAGTTCCCCGAACACTGGGTCCCGATCCTCGGCCGCCGGATCAAGAACGTCCACTTCAAGGAGTTCTCCAAGAAGGGGACCGACCACAGCCTTGACTCCTTCCGCACACTCTTGGACGGGACTACGAATTGGCCGGCGGTCATGGACGCTCTCGAACAGGCCGGATACGAAGGCTATCTCACCTTCGAGTATTTCCACCCGTTCCTCCACTACCCGGAAGCCCTCGTCGAGCAAAGCTCCGATGCGTTGGACCGGATCATGGGTCGCAAGCCCGCGCGGAGTCGCGTGTCTTGATTGCGATCGACGGGATAGGAGGGCAAAGAGGTGAAGAGTGAATAGCATTGGGTCAGGGAGAAGGTGGCCGGTACACTTGCTTGGTCAATTGGAAAACACTGTCAGAAACAATTGTTTGGTCCGGTCATCTCCTCGAGACGCCCAACAACGGTTCCTGACGCCTTTTCCGAGCCCCGCGCTTTCCCCCCCTTGCGAAGGGGGGGTTAGGGGCAATACCGTTGAATTAGCCATAAAACACGTTGGGAACAAGACTTCGAATTTTCCACCCCGGAGGGGTGGACGTCCATAGCCAGGGGCGCCTGCCGCCCCTGGAATGGTCGAGACTCCCGTGCGATCAACCTCCGCCCCGTTGGGGCGGAACCCTCTATTTGTCCTCGTTTTCCAGGGGCTGAAGCCCCCTGGCTATGGACTTCCAACCCCTCCGGGGTTGAGGAAGAAATTCGCGGACTTTACGTATCGAAATATAAGAAATTTATCACGGCGATCGCAAGAGGATCCGAGTTGTATTCCATTTAGCCACCATGAGTTGCAGATAATTCAACGGTATTGGGGTTAGGGGGGGTGGTCGCGGCGGAACGCCAGCCTGGTACGCGGTTCCGGGGTTCTATCCACGGTACCGGCTGGCCGATGGACCCGGTCATCGATCTGGAGAGAGTGGAGGTCTCCGGCTTACTTCTTGACTTTCACATGGAAGCCGGCCGTATGCAAGGCGTGGATCAGCTCGGTCGCCTCGTAGTCGCCGGTGACCTCGAAGGTGTCGCCCTTGGGCTTGGCAGTGTCGCCCGTGACGCCGGTGACCTTCTTGACGGCGGCCTTGATGGCTTTGTTGCAGGCACCGCAGCAGTTGTGAATGCCGGTGAGGGTCAGGCTCGATACCTTGCCCTTGGTCGCCCCGCTGTCGCTCGGGAAATGCACAGCCTTGGTCTCGAGCCGGCCGTGGTAGCCCGCGGCTGCGAGGGCCTCGATGCCTTTTTGGGCCGTGGCGTCATCATCAGCCGTGATGGTCACTGTCTTGGCCTTCTGGTCGCAGACGCCGGTGACCCCTTTGACCTCCTTCAAAGCGGAGCCGACGCCTTTAACGCAAAGAGGGCAACAGAGATGAACATCCGTGATTTCGACCTTTGTCTCGGCCAGCGCGACCGCGCCGAGCATGCCGGCCGCGCTCAAGAGTACTAGACACGTTTGTATTCGCCTCATGATCGACGATTCCTTTGGCACTGGTGCGGACTCGCGGGAAGGATTTCAGTCGAGCCCGCGCTCGATGCCCTCCGCAGTCCCGCGCCGGCGTGCCGGATCGGTCGCGCGGATGAACTTGTTCCACAATTGTTCGACGAGCGGAAGCCGCTTGCAAGAGGGTAGAACCCAACAAGGGAACGCAAAGTTCTGCGGATTCGACCGTATGGCGTGTCCCCGGCGATGTTGACCTGGGGAGTGGGCCTGCCACCATGGACCACTTTCGTTCGTAGCGGGCGTTCTGAAAACCGTGGAGGATCACTGCCAGGGGGCAAGAAGAGTATTCCTCTTCCGCTGTCTTCGGGGTTTTGGTGTCGATCCGGATAAAGAGATCATCAGCGGGCTTCGAGTGGCAACAGAAAGACCTTGAGACTGACGCGACGCGTCCGGGCTCCCGTTATGTCGCGTTTCGGTTCGGATGGAACTCAGCTCTCTTATTTCGAAAGGACGTGCCATGAGTTGGCGAAGCGATTCAGCGGCCGGCCGGTTTAGACATCGCCGCGGAATGAACTGGCCCAGCCTCTTGATCATTGTCACGATCGCCGGCTTGGCGATGCCTGGGTTGGTCAGCGCGGCACCACCGACACCAGCCGCCACGAAGCCAGGAGGCGACGGGCCCTGTCCCCAGCCCGCGCTGCTCCAGAAGGCGATCGTGCCGCAGATCGACACCGATCAGAGCCAGTTGAACAATATCATCTTGCAACACGGAATGCCCGTCGCCAAGGCGTCCGGGTATTCATTCAAGACCGTGCTCATCAAGGGAAGGCATTTGTTCACAACACCATTCACGGAAGCCGACGGTGCAGGTGAGGGCAAGCGGTTCTCGAATGGCGAGGGCCCGCTCGGTCCTCGAGAGGCGGCTTTCACCAGCAACCTCAAGGTCATGCAAGATAAGCTCGGATTGCAAGACTCGGACTTTCCCAAGCTGCTCGATCTTTGTCTGCCCCCTTTCGCCGCATGTGGACAGTCAGAAGAACGTGCGGTTCAGCATCCTACGGCTCAACGGCCTCGACTCGCAGAGCTGTTTCGAATGCCACAACTCGATCGGCTCCGCTCATGTTGATGATGAAGGGCCCGTCGAGGCGCTCGAGCGCAAGCCGGGAACGACTGGGGGCCCGGCCGGGCAGGCATCGAACGCCTTCATCAACGCCACCTTGCCCAACCCGATGCTCATGTTCGTCCGGAACCCGCCGCACGTCTTCGGCACCGGCTACGTCGTGGGCTTGGCCGAGCAGATGACCCTCGATCTCGTCACGCAGAAGGTCGCCGCTTACGTGGCCGCCGCCCTGTCGCCGGGCAAGGAGATTTCCATCAATCTCTACTCGACCGATACTAAAGGCCGGCCCGTCGTTCAGTTCGGTAACTTCAAGGTCCGTTATATCGGCAATCCCAACACGCCACCGGACCCGACCACGCTCCGAAATCAGCTTATCAGTGACGCCGACACCGACCTTTCCAAGAACTTCATCGAGGATGTGAGCGGCCTTCAGGGCGTTAGCCCGGATCTGGTGGTCCGGCCATTGCAGTGGAAGGGGATCGCCTCCAACGAGCGGAACTTCGTCCGGTCGGCGATGAGCTTCCACTTCGGGCTGCTGCCACGCGAGCTCAATCCCAACTATCGGCTGCCCCAGGAGAACCACGATAGCGACAATGACGGCGTCCCCGACGAAGTTTCGGAGGGGAATGTCTCCGCGGTCACGATCTTCACAATGTCGATCCGTCCCCCGGGCCAGCAGATCCCCAAGGGCATGGAGGACATCGTCGCGCGGGGCGAGAAGCTGTTTCGCGGCGAGAAGGTGGACGATAAAACCATTGTCATTGGCGCGGCGAATGCCTGCATCAGTTGTCACATGCCTTCGCTCCCGCTCTACAAAAGCACGATCTGTGTGCGTGATCCGAGAGACGATGTTGACCCCAGCTCGCCTCATGGCCTGACGAACATCACCGGGCTCGTCGCACGCCAGCGGTCGAGCAAGCAACTGCCGATCTACCGGCGTCTGCGTGCGGCTCTCCACAACAAGAATCCCGAGCGACTCGGCCCGAATCGAATTAAGGATGCGGTCAACCAACCCAGGGCCGACCTCAACGCTCTCCGCGAGGCATTTCGGGTCGCGATCGAGCCGGTCGGTTGCCCCGCATCCGGCTATCAGTTCGACCTGAACATGCCGGCGGGTTCGCCTTTCGAGGCGCTCTCGTTCTCGTACCCACGACTGATGGGATCAAAGGACCAGGATGGCGTGGACGTGATCAACGTCCCGCTCTTCAGCGATCTGAAACGGCACGATATGGGCGAGGGCCTGGCCGACAAGTTCGACCAGGGAACTGACGTTGCGACGATCTCCGTGACACGTCGCGAGTTCCTCACCCGCCCCTTGTGGGGCGTCGGGGACACCGGACCCTGGCTGCACGACGGCCGGGCCCGCACGCTGCGCGACGCGATCCTGATGCACGAGTCGCTGGGCAGCGAGGCGAATCCAGTGATTGAGACCTTCAAAAGTTTGAGCTGCGACGACCAGGCGGCGATCGTCGAGTTCCTTCTCAGCCTGAGGCTGCCAATCGATTGCCGGTATCAACCCTGTTTCGATAAGACCGCCGACTGCCGTCCCGCGCCACTGCCACAACCGAGGCCCTCCAGCCCACCCGGGAGCTGATCCGGAAGGTCGTAACTCACGCCGGTGAATCACCAGCCCCGGCGTGAGTTGTCCCCGAGGTGAGCTGAGTGGGCTCCTACCTGGCTCGCTGATGCTTCGGGTTGGTATGGCCCGTGCGCCAAGCGAGCGCGAACGGTTTAGGAGTGGCTTCGCTGCCCAACCGCCGAAGTGGTTGGGGCGGTAAGTATGACCATTGATGGAGCAAAACGCGTTGTCCATCAACGCGCATCCATGCATGCTCAGGCCGAGTCTGCCTACGATCCCCGATCCTACACGGCCGAAGCCGGCCTCGCCAGCCGAAGCAACCGATCATTTGAGCTGATCGGCTTTTCGCGATTGCACCAACTGGCCTGCGACGAGCATACCGGCCACTCCCAGGCCCAGCAGCACAACCGATGCCGGCTCGGGGACGGACGAGATCGTGATCGTGGCGACCAGGTCATCGGCGCTGAATACGTGAGAAATCGGGTAGCCGGCGGCCGTGATCAGGCCATTGATGCTCTGGAGGAAAGCTGTCGAATTCGGCTCGCTGAGAAACGGGGTGATCGCGCCATTGGTGATCTGCGTCCCGCTTCCGGGGGTTTGTCCTTGAATAAAGGTGAGGGCAGTCGAGATGCTCTGTTGTTCGGTGTCCGAATCCCAGACGTCCGAACCATAGACTTTGATCGTCATCGGCCCAACGAACGTGCCATTCGAGTTGAAGATCTGGAGCGGGGTCGCGTTCCCCATGAAAAAGTCGTTCGAAGGGACCACCATTCCGGCGTAGCTCAAGTATTGGTCGATGCTCGGATTACTGACGTTGAGCACCGTCGAATTCGACTGCCCCGGCAGGAATTGAATCAGGCTGCCCCCGGATTGCAAGGTTGTTTCGGACCATTGCCGGCGAAAAGGCTCGCAAGTGGCGCGGTGTTGCCGAACTGGGCCAGAGTTGCGATCTGAGAACTGGCGGTACTTCCTTGGGAGAAAACATTGAATGAACCGTTCTGGACGCCGAACCATACCGGTGCCAGGGCGAAACCGCCCGCCGGCTGATCGTTGGTCACCGTGATGCTGATGTCGGCTCCAGGAGCCGACGGCGCGATCAAAATGGAAACCACCGCCGCGCCGATCCAACAGAAGACCCGCGAAGAAACCGTCCGCATTTCGTGCTCACTCCATTTGAGGGTGTGACGACAAGAATCCTTGCTACCACGAACGAAACTCGTCTGCTCGCTGGTTAGTCGGAGAGATCGCTTGTGTGTTACAGCGGCTCGAGCAAAACTTCGGAATGGCCGGAACGGGATTCCGATGAGACCGGGACACCCGTCGCCGGCACACATTGCGGCGAACCGCCGTTGGCCGGGGCTTGTCCCGGGCGATTTCCGCGGTAACATTCGACCGGGTCATTAAGGATGGACCGGGCAGGTTCGAGTTCGCCGGATGAGGAATCATGAACGCCCATCAGATACCGCAGGCCGATGATTCGGATGCGCTTTCAACCGTCGGCGATGCCTCGACATGGCTGGACGAGCACGGTGATGTCTGTACCGGTACGCTCGCTCGCGGGTCGGCCACCGGGAGTTGGCGGAAGACTTGGTACAGGACGCCTTGCTGGCGGCACTCCAGTCGCGTGACCGATTCCAGGGCCGCGCGACCGTTCGCACGTGGCTACTCTCAATCCTTCGGCATAAGATCGTTGATCATTGCCGACGTGCGGCAAATTCGATTTCGACCGCCGAAGCCGACCCGATCGTAAGACCCGACCCCGTTCGCTCGCGATATTTCAGCGCGAAGGGCCTGTGGAAGAAGGCCCTCGCGTCATGGAAGGCGCCTGACCAGGCTCTCGAAGATCGCGAGTTCTGGAACGTGCTGACGGTTGTTTGAATCGACTACCTCAAGCGTTGTCCTCGGTGTTCGTTTTGCGAGAGTTAGAAGACATGGACACGGCCGAGCTACGGCGGATTCTCGACCTGAGCGAGGTCAACATACGCGTGCGGCTGCACCGCGCCCGGCTGTTGCTTCGCGAATGCCTGGAAAAACACTGGTTCATCGAGACGCCCGGTGGGTCAAGGAGAACCTTGTGAGTCGGTTGAATGGCCCATTGCGCGTCCTGACTCTCCGCTGCGAAGAAGCCTCGGCGTTATTGTCGTACGAGCTGGACGATTCCCTGCCCCGCCTGGACCGCGTGGCGCTCTTGTGTCACCTTTTAGTATGCAGGTCCTGCCGCCGGTTCCGCGCAGATCCGCTTGCTTCGCAAGGCACACCGCCGCCGTGCGCAGCTCCTCTCCGAAACGGACTCGCCCGAGGACTCGACTCTCCGCCGAGGCCGAGTCCGCATCGCCAGGGCGTGCCGACAGGTTGCCCGCGACGATGCCGGCGCCGACACATGTTCGAATAACAGCGACATCGGTATTTGTCGCCTTCAGGGCCAAGAACCGTTCCCGGTCCGGTACTTCTGAGGCAAGGCTCAGGCGGTCTGCCCCGTTGCTTCTCGGGATTCTTCTCGAGTCCCTCCTTCAATTCAGTCCTTCAATTCGAAGTTGAGGGTACGATTGCTCGACGACACATCTGCTGTCAGACCGGAGTCGACCGCGTTGCTGTACTTCTTAGAGTCTTCGTCCGTCCGATCTCTGCACCTTGCGCATCTTTCTATGGACTATGCTCGACCGACGCCGCCGGGACTCCGTCATGATACAGGCGCACGACCGCCCCAAGCACCTGATGGCCGTTCCCGCTGACGTGCCACCGATGGCTATGCGGTAGCTTCACGATCAACCCGCGTACGTGCAATCGTTTCAGCATCCGGCCAACGGATCGCTCTGACGACGGCGTGGGCCACATCCTCGATCGATCCGTACAACGCCGCTCGGATGTCGGCGTTGCGGAACCCGCGCAGCAATGGTCGCCATCCAGCACCGTCTGGTACAGTGCGCGTCCGCGGGACTGGCGGATTGAACCCGGCATGGCTTCGGCCCGATACCACCGCCGGCTCGGTCAGTTCCGCGACCTGACGATAGGCCGGCGCCGGATCGTCCACCACCGCCAAGGCGTCCAGGTAACGGCGGTCCGACGCCAACGCCACCTCGCGGTAGCGGTACAGGTCGCACCCCTTTGTTCATCGGGCACCACATCATCTCCCGACGCCCTTGACGGGTCCGCAGCCGCCGAACCCGGAATTTCGCGGATCGTTGATCACCGTCTCGATCCGCAGCCCCAGCCGAATTGTCATACATCGTCAGCCAGTTGTTCTTCATCCGGTGTTTGATTTGCGCATTGGGCCATCGACATTTCTGGCAATGAGTGAGCCCCTCCCCGTCGAACCGGGGATAGAATCGTCGCCCCAAGAAACTCAGGATATCTTTCGCCGAGAAAGTGACCGCGGCGTCGTCGAACAGCCGCGGATAGAGACCAGCCAGCGTTTCGCGGCTGGTAAAGATCAGGTCGGTCGCATACTCCGCCTGATCGACGACCCAATAATAGCTGAGGCTGCGAAACCATCGCTCGTTCATCAAGGGATTAACCTGCCCCACCAGGTTTCTGAGGATCTTCGTCCAGTTCAGATCGGCGAACCAATCAGCCAGTTCCTGAGCGGCTTGAAGATTGTCCAGGGCCGTGAAGGCGTTGTCTTGCAGAGTGAACCCCAGCCGTCGCTTGAGCATCGCGCTCCAGCCAAGAGTGGCCGTTGACGTAGACCTGGACGTTGAACGGGAACCAGGTCGTGAGGCGGATGTGGATCAGGCCCAGCTCGGGATCGAGGAAGTAGAAGTACAACGGGCTGTTGCCGGCGAGCGTTGACCAAGCGGGGCGGCCCTTGCCAAAGATCAGCTTGAAGCTGGGGCAGCATTCCATACAACAGAGGACGCAGATCAAGCCCTCGTGGATCGGTCGTTTCTGGAGGATTTCCTCGACCAGTTTGTCCTTGCGGACCTTGCCTTTAAGGTGATGGTATTCGGCGCCGAGCCCCTCGGCCAGGCGCTCGGCATGATCGACCAGAGTGTCGGACTGCTTCTCAGCGAAGGCCATGAAGTCGACCCGTCGGATCTTGAGGATGTGGTCGACGAACCCTCCGAGGGCCGGCCCATTGGTGATGGACAGATAGCCCTTGAAGATCACGCGGTCAAAACACGAGAGCACCGCAACGATCAAGCTGGTAAACTTGGTGACGAAACGCGACAGCGTTTTCATGGCGTTCTCCTTCAGGTCGGGGCCGATCAACCCCATTCTGACCGGAGTGCGCCGGTTTTGCTCATCCTCTTTGGTTGCGGCTCTGCCGCGTTAGGATAGCAACCCCGAGGTCGGAGTATCATTGCTTTTCTAATTTCCAGTAGAATCGGTTGCGTTCGCATGGTTTCCCCTCCGAAGGAAGTCCAGGCCAAAACCACTCTGAAATGTGCCGACTCCCATACCTATCCCGAGAACGAGATGACGGCAGCACGTTCGCGACTGGCGGCGGAGGAAAATGAATTTCCGAGGTCACACTATTGGACATACGGTCGGGGTGGTCCTCGGCCCGACGGCAAGCTGGTGGCCTTGCTCGAGGGCCTCTGGGTCCTGCAGCACTGCCAGCAGAAGAAACCGCGTGATTCGGCGAAGCTCGTGTCAACCTGCTCCAGAACGTCGTCAGCGGGCTGATGCCGGAAGGAGGCATTATGGCCATTATGCCGATAGCGGGCATCGTTGAATGCTGTTCGCTGATCCACTCTTCAATCCGCTGTTCGAGCACATCCAGCGGAAGCGGCCCATCGTCGATGAGCGCGTTGTGGAACTTCCGGATGTCGAACTTCGTTCCAAGGGCGTTCTCTGCGCTGGCACGCAGCTCCTTGATCTTCAGCTCGCCGATCTTGTACGCGAGCGCCTGGGCCGGCCAGACGATGTATCGGTCGATCTCCGCTTCGATGAAGCTCTCGGATAAACCGCTGTTCTCTTTCAAATAATTGATTGCCTGTTCCCGGGACCAGCCCATTGAGTGCATGCCGGTGTCGACGACGAGCCGGCAGGCGCGGTGGATCTCGAAGCTGAGCCGGCCGAATTTCGAGTACGGGTCCTTGTAAAGCCCGAGCTCTTCACCCAGGCTTTCAGCGTAGAGCCCCCACCCTTCGCTGTAAGCGCTGTAGGAGGCGGTCCTGCGGAACTCGGGTAACTCCTTGAGCTCTTGCGCACGGGCGATCTGCAAATGATGGCCAGGCACGGCCTCGTGCAAGAGGAGCGCCTCCATTTCATACTTGCGCCGGGTCGCCCCCTTGAGCACGTTGGCGTTGAAATAGCCGGCTCGCGAACCGTCAGCCGCCCCCCGCGTATAATGCTCGGCCGTCTCCCCTTGATAGGCGGGTATCTCCCGGATGCCGTAGGGCGTGCGGGGCAATTCGGCGAAGAGCTTCGGAAGCTCAGGATCAACCCGTTTGGCGATATCCCGAAATCCCGGCAACACCTGGTCCGATTCCATCCGCGCAAAGCGCGGGTCGGTTCGCAACAAGTTCAAGAACTCCGGGAACGATCCCGAGAAGCCCGTCTGCTTGATGACACCGTCCATCTCCGCGCGAATTCGCTTCACTTCCTTGATCCCGATCTCGTGAATCGCACGTGCCGAAAGATCGGTTGTCGTATACAACCTGATCTGCGCCTGGTAGTAGGCCGCTCCGTCCGGCAACTGCGTCGCGGCGATATCCTTCCGGCAGCCGGGAAGATAAGTCTCGGCGATGAACTGATGCAGCCGCTCGAGCGCGGGAACGATTGATCCCTTGATCGTCTCGAGAGCTCGGGCTTCGAGCCGCGAACGATCACCCGGGCCGATCGCCTCGGGAAAGCTCTCAAATGGCTTGTAGAGCGGGCTTTGCTTGACATCCTGGGCCAACTGCTTCGCGAGCTGCGGTGGAACTTTGCGCAGCGCAATCTCCGGCGGCACCCATCCGGCGGCGATTCCGCGTTTCAAGAGCTCAATCACCTGGTCGACCTGCCGCGGATACGCTTCGAGCCGGGTGAGGAAATCGTCGTAATTCTTCACGGTCCGCAAGGGCGCCACTCGCGGCAACTCGGGGATACTGAGGTGAACGCCGCTCATCTGCGAGATGGGCATCCATTCCGAAGGAAAACGCTGGAGCGCCACACTTTGGTCGGTTTCTCTCAGAAACAGGTCATACGAAAGAACGTCCTGGCCCTTCAGGCTGCCACGATCGATTTCGCGAATGCGCTTGAGCAAATCGCGTTTGTGCGCCTTACGTGCCTCGATCGCCGGGGCCGCCAGGTCCGTCAGCCGGTCGTTGTACCGCGGGTCGCCAATGCGGGTTGCAAACTCCGGATACTCTCGCAGCGTCCATTGCCACTCGTCATCGAAAAGTGCGTGAAGCTTCTTCGTCTCGTCCTCGATCGCCGAGAAGATCTCCGCACGCCCCTGCGCCGCCGGCGCGAGAACCACCAAAGTGAAGATCAAAACCACACTCGTCCGCCGCCGTCTGTTCATCATGCTCAGTCCCCATTTCGGTCTTCCAATCGCGCCGCTCCGAGGGCCCCGTCTTACTCTTCCACGCAAGACTTGCTTCTGGCTGCTGGTACAGCTCTCCGCACACGATACACCGAGGATTGACGTCAACTCGCCGTACGTTGCCGCCGTGTTGTGCTTCCGGGATACCGAATTGCGCGGTCGCCGTGCGATGCCCTCCATTGAAACCATTGAGCGTTCGAACGGCAAGGAAATGCTTGCAAATAGCTCCGACCCCCTGGACGGGCGTTCTCGGTGCTCTGTTTCCCCGTGTTCAGGGAGAGGAGGAAGCGCGCGTGTTTCGATCGGCTGCGCTAGGTCGGCCGGGGCTAACCCCGCCAACGATATGTGTCGAAGAGGCGACCATTTCTCGCATAAGCAATATGTGATTTGCAGTGCACACCATGTGACGAGTGAATCACACGTAACCTTGAGCCATTTCCCGGGCGAAGTTAAGATCATCTCCTGCGAACATTTTTTGTTCGGTCAGATGAGGAGGAGGACTCTGATGCCAAGCATGCTTCGCCGGCGTCTCAGAATCGGGATCGGCGGCATGATGCTTGCCATCCTGCTATTTGGGCTGTGGCTAGGCAATCGGGTCGATCCAGAGAGCAACGGACTGCCGTGGCAGCCATCAAGGCGGATAACGGCTTTGTGCTTTATGCGGATGAGTTCAACATGGGGCCGGTCAACGTCCCGGTGGGCAACGCCATCTGGAAGCCGAGCTGGGGGACGCTAATCCCCAAGAAAGGCCAGACGAAACCAAGCCTGTCTCCGACGTTGGCTGGGCGATGAGTATGTGCGTGAAGTCGCCCACGTCAGCCTGTTCGTGGACATCGAGAAAGGCTCGGCGGGCACCCGAACAACCTTCCCAGACTCCTCGACGACGTGCTCGCAACGCTACGAAGCCAATCCGGGATCAAGACCCTCCATCTGGGAGGCGACACGATCACCGACAAAGGCCTGGCTTCGGTGGCCGAGTTGACGGACCTGAGGGAGTTGGTCATCTGGTGGGCGATCGGGATCACCGATGCAGGGGTCGCTCACTTGAGCTTCCTGCCCAAACTCCGCATGGTCGATATCAGCCTGTCTTCGCTCACTGACGAAGCTGTTCGCCA
Organism: uncultured Planctomycetota bacterium; assembly: GCA_963720335.1. GTDB lineage: Bacteria > Planctomycetota > Planctomycetia > Isosphaerales > Isosphaeraceae > CAVRFS01. Next base: position 85,630 of record CAVRFS010000001.1, read on the forward strand.
CCTTTCCAAACTCCCCGCACTGGAGGATTTGCATCTGCAAGGCAAGAAGTTCAGCGATCAGAGCCTGCTCCATCTTTCGCGAGCGAAAAGTCTCAAATCGCTCTATTTGATGATGGATGTATCGGAGATCAGTGATGAGGGGCTCAAACATCTTTGAGGGGTTGTCGAATCTCCGGCGTCTCCATCTGTCAAAATCAAAGCTCTCGAACGAAGCGAAGGAGCGACTCTTGAAGGCGATTCCGGGTCTGGAGATCGTCCCCTAGAGCACTCACGATTGAATCGAGCACGTGCCGTGGCCGAGACCGTGCGCCTTTTACCCGCCCTGGTGGCGATGCCCGAACTCCCTTGCGGTGGGACTGGTCTTGGGGGCGGCGCCGCAGGCTTCTTCCGCGTTCCCGTCAAGATCGTGAGCGGCGGTTTGTGAGCCCCAGAGTGCTTTCAGCCTGGCGACGCCCGTGGGAGTGACCTTGGTGTCGATGAGGTTCAGCTTCGAAAGCCCTTCCTTCGATGAGCAGGGACAACAGACCGTCGTCGCTCACGTTGGTCCCACACAGGTTGAGGTTGGGGCCGCTGGGGAGGCCGTCGGAGAAGCGACGCCAGCGTGCCGTCGTCAGCATCGGTGTCGCTCAGGTCGAGTTCCACCAACGGGCACCAATACTTTGGCAGCGTTTGCGACACGGGCGATACGATTCCCGGACAGTTTGAGACCCGCAGGTATCGTCGGAAGCCGGCCGCCGAACAGGGCGGAGACGTCGGTGACACGAGTCCGGCTCAGGTCGAGCCAGCGAAAGGCCGCCGCTTCGCGGAGGTGAGGGAACGCCGGCGTTACTGATCTGGGTGTCGGAGAGGTTGAACTGCCCACAGTGGTGGAAGGCCAGGAGGTAGACCAGGTCGGAGTCGGTGACGCGCGAGTGGCTCAGGTCGACTTGCCGCGGCCACGTCCATGTTGAGGATGTCTTTGCCCACATAGGACCTGAGCCACGGTCGCGCAGAGTCCACCATGACGATCTTGCCGCCAAGCTGCATCAACGCGGTCGCGGCGTGCTGCTCAGCCTGGTAAGGGGCGATGAACCAGGCGTTGAGCAGGGCGATAATCGCCGCGAAAACGGCAACCATGCCGAGAACGATCCTCAGGCCGAACTGAAGCCGGCACGGCTTGTCCTTCACCTTCCTGGCCCGCCACCAATGGCCAACCAAGATCCCAAGCGGCCGGGACGAGCAGGATCGCAGGAACATACCGAACGAAGAAATGACTCAGCCAGCCCAGTATAGGCACCCATCGTGGTGGTTCCAGCCAGGTGTAACCGACGATCGAGGTTACATCGGCGTTCACCTGGACCCGCTCGCTCCCGGTCGGCTTTTGAGGGGGCCACAAGCCCTCGAGTTGCTTCTTGAGATCTTCGATTCGCTGGGCTTGTTGCGGCAGCTTCGTCTCATCGGTGTCCACAACCATGTTGCCATGACCGTCGAAGATGCGGAAGTGAGGCGCATGATCTACGTTCGCGACGATAACCAGGCTATCGCCTGCTGTCGGGATACCGCTCACGTTCGTCACGGAGGGCATCAATCGTAAGCTACACCCGCGTGGCCCCGGGGTTGTCCACGATGCTTCGATCTTGGGTACGACGAAGTAACAAAATGCGTATCCCACGACCAGCACGAGGGCGATCAGAAGGCGAGGCCACCACCGCATCAAAGTTGGGCGAGTTGAATGCCTAGCCGGAAGTTCTCGGTCCATGGTGCACTCGTATGCCAGGAATGGATTAACCTCGACCCCTTCGACGGTCGTAAGAGGGTGCCCTCTCAATGTGATAACGTAACACGTTGGTTTTTTCCACTACTGGCCTCAGCCCCTTCAATAACGAGATCCTGGCAGCGCCAAGACCGATAGTGACCTACCCGAAACCGGCTTCATTCCAGATCGGTCCACGTCGGCACATAAGGAAAAGCGGTCAGGAGCCGTTGTTTGCCAAAACAACGGCTCCTGACCGCTTTTTGCCCTGTGCCGGTTGAATCATCGCCGGAAGTCACGCGGCTTTATAGGTGTACTTCACCGGACCGACACGCTACAGTGACATGCCAGAGTGAGTACTTGCGATGACATTCAGTGAGCTAAGTTGCAACCGATTGTGGTTATTTCTTTCGGTTCTATAGTGAGAACCAATCATACAACTCCGCGGCCACTTGCTCCAGCCACAACAACATCCGATCCACCCGCAGGAGGTCCCAGTTGTACCGCCGGCAACCCGGCACAGACTGACAGGACGACGTGATGCAGCCACACCCACAGGTTCCTCAGCAGCAGACCAATCGCCACGTACAGGAACCGGACATTGAACTTCTTGGTCGTCGTCCGGATCCGGCACTGGTTCATGTGCCGGTAGCTGGTCTCGATCCGAATCGCTTGCGGTAGGTCGTCTTGACCCAGTCGGGACGCTTGGGAGTGATCCCCCAGTAGGTATACACCAGGTGTCCACTTCTTCCGTCGTGCCGATCGTGGACCGGGTGCGCTTCACGCAGATCGACACGGTGGCTTTCTTTTCTTGGCGTCTGGAGCGTGTGGGTGAACCACCGCTCTTCTTCATCAGTTTGAACTGGTTCGACCGCTGGGTTTTTGGGATGGTTGGCCTTGCGGCCGTGGCAGACCACCGGCATAGAACGGCCGCGGGCCTGCTGCAGGTAGCGGATGATCGCACGCTGTAAAAGCCGCGGTCAGGGCGATAAGCCGGGTTTGAGCCGCTTGCTCACCAAGGCAGCAGCTCTTGGAGCACGTCTTGAGCAACTCGGAGCGGGTCACCGGGGTCACGGCAGGGTGAACCGCTGGCCGTGGAGCATGACGTATGCGGTGGCGTAGGCGAAGAACGAGTGGGTGCGGCCTTGGCTTGGACCGGTAGATCTCACGGCTGTAGAGGGGATGCTTGCATAATAGGGGAGGAGTGTCAGATCGATGGCGATGCGGAGCGGTCGCTTGCGGCGGCCGCAGGGCCTGGGCAAGTGGGCGCGGAAGGCGGCTGCTTGTGCTTGAGCTGCTCGAACAAAAGAGGTTGGCGTAGAGGGCGTTGGCGTAGGTCTCCTCGCAGGGGACGCCGGCAGGCGACGGAGGTTCGGAGATCGAAGAGATCCGACGCGGCGGCGAACAAGACGTCAACAGGATCGCGGCGGTGACTTTGCGGCGGTTTGAGGTCAGGTGCGGCTGGCGGAATCGACGCGAAGCGGTAAACTTGGGCGGGTGTGGGTGGGGTGGTGGACTTGCGTAGTAGCCTCGTGATGAAGGAACTGGGTACAAGTCATTATCGGAGAAGTGCTTGAGTTGGCATCCTTGCCACCCTTATAATCCCCAGATTCGGGGAGTACGAGAGTACAAGGGCCTTGTTGAGATTCCTGTTTCCGTCACGGAGATTCCCCATGAAATGCAGTTTTGTCATGACCATGCTCGCGGCTGTCATGTGCTCGTCCTTGACGTTGGGTGCCGATGCCAAGGACAAAGCTCCGGGGCTTGATGGTACATGGGTGCCCTCGTCGGCCGAGCTCGCCGGCAAGAAACTCCCGGCCGACGCCATTGCGAGTTGGAAGCTCGTGATCAAGGACGCGGACTATACGTTCACATCCAACGAGCCGACCGACAAGGGAACAGTCAAGGTCGATCGGTCTGCGAAGCCCATGACGATGGACATCAAAGGCGTGGACGGCCCCAACAAGGGGAAGACGATCCTGGCCATCTTCGAGCTGAATGGCGACATCCTCAAGGTCTGTTACGATGTGGGCGGGCAGAAACGGCCGGCCGAGTTCCAGACCAAGGAGGACACGTTGCTGTTTCTCGTACATTACAAACGGCAAAAGCCGTGACCGCAGGGACCGCCCATCATCAGCGCCAGCGGCCCACAGTTCATCGCGCGGGACTTCGTGGTCGAAAAAGCGGTCAGGCGCAGTTGTTTTGGCGAAACAACTGCTCCTGAGCTCTTTTCGCCGCCCGTGCGACACCAGAGGAGGTCAATTCGATGGGAGGCAAGACGAGAGAATACGACCTGATCGTCATCGGCGGCGGGCCCGCCGGAATCACAGGGGCGATTACGGCGAGTGTTCACGGAAAGACGGTCGCCGTGGTGGAGAGCCGCAACGAGCTCGGCGGCGCCGGCATCAACACGGGGACCGTGCCGAGCAAGACGCTCCGCGAGACGGCGCTGGCTCTCTCGGCGATGCGGTCGCGTAACCTCTACGGTGTGGACCTGTCCCTCCGGCGGGAGGCAACCGTGACCGACCTCATGCGCCACGAGCGGAACGTGAAGGCTGGCCTCAACGCGATGTTCTCGAAGCAGCTCAAGTCGTACCAGGCCGACGTCTACCAGGGCACCGCCGCGTTCCTGGACCCACACACCGTTCGCCTGACTGCCCAACCGGAAGTACAGCGTGTCCATCCACTGGCATCGTCGGATGGTGACGTGCGGCTACGTGGCGAGCAGTTCCTCATTGCGACCGGCTCCGCGCCTGTCCGCCCCCCGATGTTTCCGTTCGGGTCGGAGGTTTACGACTCGGACACGATACTCGATCTGGACCGGCTGCCGAAGACAATGGCGGTGGTCGGCGCGGGCGTGATCGGCAGCGAGTACGCTTGCACGTTCGCCGCCCTGGGGGTACAGGTCCACGTCATCGACGGCCGGGACGTGCTCCTTCCCTTCCTCGACGCCGAGGTCTCGAGGGCGCTCTTCGCCGTGATGGCACGTGACGGGATCGTGTTCCACTGGAAGGAGCGGGTGCAAGCCTGCAACGCAATGGAGGCGTGTCCCTCAGGGGATCCGGGCAAGATCACTCTGGCTCTGAGCTCGGGCAGATTGCTGACTGTGGACGCCGTGCTCGTCGCCGCCGGGCGAAAGAGTAACGTCGAGGAACTGAACCTGCCGGCAGCGGGCGTAGCGGTCGGCGACCGCGGGCTGGTCCATGTGAACGAGCACTTCCGCACCAGCGTGCCCCACGTCTACGCCGCGGGTGACGTCATCGGCTTCCCCGCGCTGGCCTCCACCAGCATGGAGCAGGCCCGCTTTGCGGTGCGGCACGCCCTTGGCCTGGCACTCCGCTCCGAAATCTCGCACTTACTGCCAAACGGCATCTACACCATACCCGAGGTCGCCATGGTCGGTGAGACGGAAGAATCGCTCAGGCAGAAAGGCGTCGATCACGTCGTCGGGAGGGCATCCTATCTGGACAGCGGCCGGGGCCGGATTATCGGCGACTCGGACGGATTCCTGAAGCTCCTATTCCGCCGCGAGGATATGAGGTTGCTCGGCGTGCATGTCCTGGGCGAACAGGCCACCGAGATCGTTCACATTGGACTCATGGTCATGCTCGCAGGCGCCACGGCTGCCATGTTCGATGAGGCCTGCTTCAACCTCCCCACTCTCGGGGCACTCTACAAGTTTGCCACCTTCGACGCGATGTTGAACCTCGATCGCCCCGGAGCGACCCCGCCACCGAGTGCAGAGGCACGCATTGTGTAACGCTCTCGGCCCTGTCTTCGAACCAAGGGGTCAGGAGTCGTTTTTTCGCCAAAGCAACGGATGATGAGCCCTTTTTGCCGACTCGGGCAATCATCGACTTTGTTCACCGAATGCGGGCTTACTTCTCCGACGGGCTGAACCGCCGCAGTTCGCTGGACCTTCGTCGTACTTCAATGCACCGCCGGGCGGCCCGTCGAGCGAACGTTTCAATTTCTTCAAACTCTGCCCGACGATCCGACTGACAGACTTCCGGCTCAAGTTTAGTCGCTGACCAATCGCTTCAAACGTAAGGTTCTCGCCGAAGTATAACCACACGACATCGGCCTCGTGCTCGGCCAGTGCGGCGAGGGCGTCGGCCAACACCTCGACCTGCTCACGCTTGCTGACCACCTGACTGGGGCTAGTCTGGCTCAGGGCCACCACGTCGATCAACCGCCCGCTCTCGTCTCCGGCTGAGCCCCCACATTCGGGAGCGGCATCAAGCTGCAGGGCCATCGCGGTCCCTGCACGTTTGACGCGGCGATGATAGCGGCCGAGGTCGGCTAATCTTTGGCCGACCAGCCGCCGCAACCATCCCATTACGGCAGCCTCGGTCTCTCCAGAAAACTGCGGGAACTGCCGAACGACTTCCACCAGAACCTCCTGAACGACGTCCGACAGCTCCACTCGTTCGCGAAGCTTGGGTCCCAGGCCCGAGCGCACGACCATCCGTAAATAGTTTCGATATAGGGTGCACAACTCGCCCAACGCTTCGGTCTCACCCAAGCGTGCACGCGATAACAGCTCGATCGGCCCGTCGGTCATCGGCTTTGGCTGTAAGTCCAAGGTTACCCGAGCTGAGTCCATGACAGCGAAACGATCCTCGAGGTGTTCAGATCGGGCCAAAGGCACTATCTCAAACCCCTCGGATCGCTTAGAAAACAAGGGGGAATACCGGGCTTTGAGATCGTTTCTTAGAGTGCTCATGAGGAAACCCGTTTCGGTGCGCTCAATCTCTAAGACTCCAAATGCTAGCATCCGCTGCCTCGTTCCGAGCGACATTTACCCTAAAAAGTTCTTCACATTCGACCATTCGGGCATCGAGCGGACGCTGATCTTTGCTTCGGCGCTAAGAACTAATGAATTGGTGCGCCTCCAACTTCGTCGCCTTGCCTTTTGTGATGAATCAAAATGCGCATGGCAGCTGCGACTCTGAACCGCGAAATACGCCTAAAAACTATCTCTATCGTTTGCCCCTGAAAATGCATATGGCTTGGGCATGATAGCCCCGACTCCGGCGGGGGATTCCGCACAAGAATCCGTGGGAACGCGGCAAGAACCCATGAAATAGCGGGATAATCGGCGGTCTTTTCCCATTGGTACACCGACTGCATTGGGACTCATCGTCGGCCGATCGGTACACCGGATGCCTTCAGTCCGGTGGCCGACGACCAGGACCGAACTTAATCCGGGGAGGCTTACCGATGGGCTCGTCTGCATTTGAGATCATCTTCGTACCGGTGCTCTGGGGGACGTTCTCGGGATCGTTGCTGGTATGGCGATCCTCGCGGTGATGAACGCGGTCGAGGCGCTGGTCGACTGGCTGGGCCGTAGGGCTCGATCGATCGAGGCTGTGCACCGGGCCGCTCGCGTCGCCCCGCGGCGAACTTACCGGCCTGCCGTCCGCAGTGGCCTTAGCCGGGGTGCTCACGGATGAAGGTCATACTCGCGGATCTTGTCGAAGAGCTGGCGGCGGCTGATGCCGAGCCGCTCGGCGGTCTTGGTGCGGTTGCCGCCGCAGGCCAGCAAGGCGCGCTGGATCGCCCGTCGTTCCACCTCGGCCAGCAGGGCGCGGAGCGGCAGGGACTCAACGGGGTCGCCGGCCGCGGGGATTGCCGGGTCGAGCGGCTCCTCGGCGTCGAGGTGCTCGGGCAGGATCGTCCGGCCCCGCGCGGCGATCACCGCCCGTGCCAGGGCGTTCTCCAGTTGCCGGACGTTTCCCGGCCAGGGTCTTTCCCGGATTGTCGCGAGGGCCTCGGGGGAGAGCGAAAGCTCGCCCCAGCCGTGCCTCCGCTCCACGCGCTTGAGGATGTGCTCGGCCAGGGGCGGGATGTCCTCGGGGCGGTCGCGGAGCGGCGGGATGACGATCCGGGCGACGTTGAGGCGGTAGAACAGGTCCTCGCGGAACCGGCCGGCCGTGACCTCTTTGGACAGGTCGCGGTGCGTGGCCGAGATGACGCGGGCATCGGTGCGGAGAGTCTCGGTCCCACCGACGCGCTCGAACTCCCGCTGTTGGAGGACGCGGAGGATCTTGGCCTGGGCCGACAGGGGCAACTCGCCCACCTCGTCGAGGAAGATGGTGCCGCCAGCCGCACGCTCGAACCGGCCGGGCTTCTGGCGGTCGGCTCCGGTGAAGGCGCCGCGCTCGTGGCCGAAGAGCTCGCTCTCGATCAGGCCCTCGGGCAGCGCACCGCAATTGACCCGGATGAAGGGACCGGCCGCGCGGTCCGAGTGGCGGTGCAAGGCGGCGGCGACGAGTTCCTTACCGGTGCCACTCTCGCCGACGATCAAGACTGCGGCGTCGGTCGCGGCAGCGAGGCCAATGTCCTTGAAGACCTCACGCATCGCGACGCTCTGGCCGACGAGCTCGGGCTCGGCGTCCGCCGGTTCGTCGGCTGCCTCGTTCGGCACTTCGGTCCGGGCCCGGAGCGCCTTGACCTCGAACGCCAGGGCACGCTGCCGCAACGCCCGCTTGAGAGTCAGTTGCACCTCGTCGAGATCGAAGGGCTTCGTCAGGTAGTCGTAGGCCCCACGGCGCATCGCCTCGATGGCGGCGGCGGAGCCGCCGTAGGCGGTAATCACGATCACCGGCAGGTCGGCGAGTGCCGGCCCCAGCTTAGCAAGCACGGCGAGGCCGTCGCGGCCGGGCATCTTCAGGTCTAAGAGAACGGCGTCGGGCTGGTCCTGTTCGATCCGGGCCAAGGCCTCGTCGCCATCGCCGGCCTCGATCACGCGATAACCGTCGGCCTTCAAAGAACAGGCGAGGCTGAACCGAATCGCTCGGTCGTCCTCAGCGACCAGGATCGTCGCACCGGTGGTCGGGCTGGTGCTCATCGTGGTTCTCCTCTCGGGGCGGCGACCTCGGCGACGGGGAGCGTCAGGGTGAAGACGGCGCCGCCGCCGGGGCGGTTCTCGGCACGGAGCTCACCCCGGTGGGCCAGCGCGATCTCGCGAGCGATCGCCAGGCCCAGCCCGGTTCCCTCCGCCTTGGTGGTGAAGAATGGTTCGAACAGGTGCGACAGGACCTCGTCCGAGAGGCCCGGCCCGTCGTCGGCAACGCTCGCCGCAACGGTGCCGCGTGCCGCGTCGAGGCGGGTCGCCAGCCGGAGCACGCCGCCTCGCGGCATGACCTGCAAGGCGTTGGTCGTCAGGTTACGCAGGACCTGCACCAATGCCGGCGGGGCCATCTGGATCGGGGGCAGATCGGGCTCCAGGTCGAGCTCGACGCGAATCTCCTGCTCGCGGGCGCGGTCCTCGGCGAGGCGCGCGGCCTCGGCCGCCACAATGTTGAGGTCGCCCGGGGTGAGATCCTGGGCGTCGGCCCGCGAGAACTGCAAAAGCCGTGAGACGATCCCCTCGAGCCGATCGACCTCGTCGATCAGGTGGTCGAAGCCTTCGTTGCCCAGGCCGAGTCCGCGTCGCCAGAGCTGGGTGATGCCCCGGATGCCGGCCAAGGGGTTCCGGACCTCGTGGGCGACTCCGGCGATGAGCTTCCCCAGCGCCGCCAAGCGCTCGCTCCGCCGCAACTCGGTCCGGAGCCGCTCGCGCTCCGCCGCCTGTCGTCCGACCGTCCTTGCCAGGCGGACGGTCAGGACGAGTGAGAGGGCGATCCCGGCCAGCGCCAGGCCCGCGAACCATCGGTAACCCCGGGCCGACTGGTCGATGTAGATCGGATCGACGAGCCGGGTCATGGTCCAGGTGGCGGCGACGACCCGACCGTTCACACGAACCGGGGCCGTCCGGATGGCGATCGTGTAAGGGGGGATGTCCTCGACCACCGAGAGCTCGTTCCTCTTCCGGTAGGCCGCGTCAACCTGGGTGTCGACGTAGTCGTAGAGGTTCCGACGCGGGGGTGATGGAGGGGACACGGGGAGCCGTGAGCCCTCGCGGGCCTCGCTCTGGCGTGGTTCGTTTGGGAGGGCGGGCAGGTATGGCTGCTCGGGGCGCGACGGGACGTAGTAACCACCTTCGATGCCCGGGTGCCGCCCCCGAATGCGGCCGGCTTCCTCGGAGAGCCTGCGATCGAGCGCCGACCAATCGCCGGCCTCCATGAAATCGGGGAACTGCCGGACAGCGGCGAGAGCGTCCTTGCCCCGGGCTTCGAGCTGGTCGCTCGCCTCCTTCAAGCGGTCGTTGGCGCGCGCCCGTCGCTCCTCACGCTCGACTACTGCGGAGCTCGTATACCAGAGCGTCCCCAGGGCGGCGGCGAAAAGGACGACCACCGCGCCAATCTGGATCGCCAACGGCACCTCCAACCTGAAGCGGCCCATTCGCACCCCTCCGCGATCGCTTCCCATCCCTCTTCGATGAATCGCAATCCCCGCGCCAATAGCCTCCACCCCCGTGCGCGGCCTCACCCGAGCGTTATCCACCCGAGGCGACGGTGCTTCCGCACTGCCGTGGGCGGTTTTCCCCCGCTCACAGGTGGGGGGATTGTTCCCAACCCAGGGGTGAAATCAGCGAAATTGGCCCAATATCACGGCATTTCCCGGCTTGGCATCCCCGGTGCTCTTGTCGCTCCGGACCGAGAGAGAGTCGTGACGACGATCCTCGAAGCCTCCATTATCACGGGAGCGACGCAATGTTGAAACTGATCGCGATGGGATTGACGAGCGTGCTGGGCCTCGGCCTGGCGGGACTGTTCCAAGAACCGCCGCCACCGCCCGGCGGGGGCCCACCGCCGCCGAAGGCCAAGGGCAAGAAAGGGGCGCCCGGGGACGAGTTGCGAAAGACCTACGATCTCTTGCGGCGGGTCCGCTCCGATACGGGCAGCGGACGGACGGAGGAACGCATCAAGGACTGGACGGACCGGGCGACGGACCTCTACCGCCGGGCCATCCGAACGAGGGAACAGGGCGATCTGCGGCGTGCCCGTGAGATCGGCACCGCGGCTCACGACCTGGCCCGTGCCGTCGACCATGCCCGCAACGCAGCTCGACTCGACCGACCGGACCCGGACCTGCCCTCTCCTCCCGACGGCTCCGGTCCCGAAGACATCGATGACCGAACGCGCCGTGACCTCTACCGGGCCTACGAGCGCATTCGCTCCGCGGGGGAATACGGCCCGGAGGCTGACGCAAAGTTCTTTCTCGATGCGGCGCGTGACCTCTACAACGCCGCGCGACGCGACGTCGAGGCCGGTCGGGACGAACGCGCCGGCGAGCTCGCCCGCGCCGCTGAGGCGATGACCCACGTGCCAGAACACCTGAGTAACGCGGCGGCCGGACGGCCAGGAGGCCCCGGGGCGCGAGGTGTGTTCGATCCGCCGCCTCCGGAGCCGAAGAAAAAGGACCGGGCTCGGGTCCGAGGAGTGTTCGACCCGCCGCCCGACCCGAAGGGCGAGCGGTCCGGGACCCGTGATCGTGACCTGCCCCCGCCGCTGCCCTGACGGCATCCGCAGCCAGACCAATCCGTGTGAGACTAACCCCGACCTTAATCCAGACGCCCCGGCCCGCTTCCGGGCCGAGGCGGGATGCCCCGGAGAATGTGCGCACCATGGATACGCGGAATCGCATCGGACTCTACGGTTCCTACTTCCTCGGTATGGCCGGCATCGGCTTCACTTTGCCCTACCTGCCGCTCTACCTCGGACAGAGGGGACTCTCGGATTCGGCCATTGGAATCATCTCGACGTTGGCGGCATTGACCAGCCTGGCGCAGTTCCCGGTCGGGCTCTGGTCGGATCGCCTGGGCTCGCGCAAGCCGTTCCTCGTCGTGGCGCTTGCCGTCGTGGCGGTCTCGTCGTGGCTCTTGCGCGGGGCGGAAGGAACAATCTGGGTCGGTCTGCTTGTCATCTTGTTCGCGGAGAACGGCATCGGCCGCGCCGTCGTTGAGAGCCTCTCCGGGGCGGAGGCCGCGGCGCTGGCTCCCAAGGGAAGTGTCGGCGCAGCGCTCGGAGCTCTGCGCTTCTGGAAGCCGATCGGCATCGTGCTGATGGCGCTCGTCGGGAGTTGGATGTCGGAGCAGTATGGCGTCGGTGCGATCCTGCTGCCGCTTGCGATCATACAGAGCCTTGCTGTCGTGGCAGCACTCCTGATTCACGAACCGGAGACGAGGGCAAGCACGGGCCTCATCAACGGCGATCGTGCGATAAGGTTCGCAGAGTATGAGCGGAAAACCGCAACCCGATGGTTTGCGAAAGACGCTGGGCTCTGGGCCTTCGTCGCGGCAATGGTCCTGTTCCACGCGGCGAACGCACCTGGGGGCGTCTATCTCGGGCTTTTTCTCAAGCGAGACCTCCACGCCCCCGAACGGATGCTCGCATACGCCTTCGTCGTGAGTATGGTGGCCTGGATGCTCGTCGTCTGGCCGGCGGGTTGGCTGGCTGACCGTTGCGGGCGAAAGCCGCTTCTGATCGCCGGCTGGACGATCATGGCGGTCCGGCTGGGCCTGGTGTCCGTCGTCCAGTCCCCGATGCTGGCCGTGGCGAACCAGGCGCTCGACGGACTGGGCAACGGCCTGTTCGCGGTCATGGCCGCCGCCTGGGTGACCGACCGCCTGGCAGACCCGCGGCGGGCGGGCGAAGCGCAGGTTCTCGTCGGATCATGCCTCGTGCTCGGTTCGGCACTCGGGCCGGCTGCGGCGGCCGTCCTCGTCGGGCCGCTCGGCTACCGGGGACTATTCGCCGCACTGGCGGCACTCGGCGCCGTCGCGACGGCGATCGTCGTCTTCTTGGTCCCGGAGACGTTGGCGAAGCACGAAGAACTCATCGACGGCCGGATGGTCGACCCGATGGCCACGACGTCCGAGCTCTCGGTCGTCCCATAATTCGAATGACGGCGGCAAGAAAGTTGGATATGTATTCCAGCCTGACATTGAACCCCGGAGGTATCCCCGCCCGTGACGACGCATCCGGCCTCGATTTCCTTGGTTTCGACCATCTTCGGCCTGACCTATCTGGGCCTGGCCCTTGGCAAGATCCCCGGGCTGCGGATCGACCGCGCGGGGATCGCGCTGGTCGGTGCGGCCGCCATGATGGCCTGCGGTGTGCTCTCGATGCACGACGCGGCCAGGGCCGTCGATTACGAAACCATCGTCCTGCTCTTCGGCATGATGGTGGTGGTGTCCTATCTCCGCCTGGCCGGCTTCTTCGCCCTGGCGACGGAACGGATCGCCGCCCGGTTCTCGGGACCGCTGACCCTCCTGGCCGTCACGATCTCCCTCTCGGGGGTCCTCTCCGCGTTTCTGGTCAACGACGTGGTCTGTGTGGCCTTGACGCCGCTGGTGCTCCACCTCTGCCAACGACTCAGGCGGCCGCCGATCCCGTACCTGGTCGGCCTGGCGACGGCCTCGAACATCGGCTCGGTCGCCACGATCACCGGAAATCCGCAGAACATCATCATCGGTTCGCTGTCGCAGATCTCCTACCTGCGATTTGCCGCCCGACTGGCCCCCATCGCCCTGATCGGCCTGGCCCTCAATTTCGCCGTCGTGGCGATCGTCTATCGCAAGGTGTTGAGCGATGCGGGGCGAGTTCCCCTGCAGGCCGACGAATCGTTGCGGCCCCGAGTCCATCGCTCTCTCCTGATCAAGAGCGTCACGGTGACATTGGTCACGGTCGGTTTGTTCTTCGCGGGACAGCCGATCGCCCTGGTGGCGCTGATCGCGGCGGGTGTCTTGCTGCTCGGCCGGGTTCGCCCCGAGAAGGTGTTCCGCTCGGTCGACTGGCCGCTCCTGGTCATGTTCGCCGGCCTGTTCGTCGTGGTCCACGCCTTCGAGGCAAACGTGGTCCAAACCTGGGGCCTGGAACAGTGCCACGCCCTGCTGGAGTCGCCGGTGGTGCTGGTTAGCGGGCTGTCGGTGCTTCTGTCGAACCTCGTGTCGAACGTCCCGGCCGTGCTGCTGTTCAAGCCGCTCATGGAAGTCATGCCTCAGAAGGAACTGGCCTGGCTGGCCCTGGCGATGTCGAGCACCCTCGCCGGGAATCTGACCGTGCTCGGCTCGGTGGCGAACCTGATCGTGGTCGAGAACGCCCGCCGCGCGGGCACCGAGCTGAGTTTTCTGGAATATCTCAAGGTCGGTGTCCCGCTGACGATTCTGACGACACTCGTCGGCGTCGCCTGGCTCGCGCTGGTCCATTAGCTCTGACCGGCGAATGGCAGGGCTAGGTCTGACCCGCGAACGGCACTCAATCCCGACCGAAGATGAGTTTTCCGAGCTTGTGGCATGGCGCTTGCGCTTGCCTGCAGCATCCTGCAGGTTCTGCCGTCCTGTGGAATCCCCGGGGCTCCCGGGATAAGAAACCGCGACTACCACGAACGGCGACGCGATGGACGGGAATTGGGATATCGGCAGGGTTTTGACTGCCAGCACGCCCAGGAACACGGCGATCATGGAAATCGTGAATGACTTTTGTGAACAACCTTCTTAATAATCCTGGTCAGGTTCCGTACCGGGAACGCTTGCTATTCGGCGTGATTCTTTGGTTTTCGCAGCACCTCTTCCAAGGGACGAAAGTCGTAATTCACCTTATCGCCATCACGAACCTGTCGGATCCCCTCGAGAACGATCCTGTCGCCCACACCGACTCCCTTCTTGATGACGAAGATATCGTCCATTTCGTTCTGGACGACGATCTCGCGCCGATGCGCGACGTCATCTTTGTCGACGACGTAAACGTACCGCTTGTCGAGAATCTCATAAGTCGCCCGCTGAGGGATGACGGTGGCGTTTTGCACCTTTCGGTGCAACAGGATGGTGCCGGTCTGACCGTGACGCAACAGGCGGTCCGGGTTCGGAAAATCGGCCCGGAAGGCGATGTTCCCGGTCTCATTGTTGAATGAGCCCTCGATCGCACCGAGCTTGCCGGGCTGCGGGAACTTAGTCTGGTTCGCCAGCACGAGTTCAACTTTGGCCGCCTCATGCTGCGTCCGGTCGGCCATGTATTCGAGGTATCGTTCCTCGGGTACGTTGAAATAAACCCACATTATGCTGTTATCCGACAGCGTCGTGAGGATGTCGCCCTCCTTGACCAGGCTGCCCCGTTGCTCGTGGAGGCGGTCGACGATGCCGTCGAAAGGCGCTACGACGTTGCCAAAGTCCAATTCGGCCTTCGCGAGATCCACCTTGGCCTTAGCCTTGAGCAATTTGGCCTCGAACAGTTGCAACTCGTTCTGAGAGACCACTTTGGCATCGGCCAACTTCTTGGTGTTATCGAACTCCAGTTGGGCGAGCTTGGCCTCGGCCGATTCGGCGTCCAGCTTTGCCTTGTTAAGAGTTGGTACGATCTTGAACATCAGATCGCCCTTCTTCACCGCCTGGCCCGCCTTGACTATTGATCTCGTTGAGATACCCGTTCTTCAAGGCACGGACGTTTATGTGGTGGTGCGAGCGGATCTGGCAGACATATGGCTCGGTGATGTCGACGTCCATTGCCTTAGGGCTGGTGAGCACGATCTTACGGTGCTCCTGGTCGTTCTCAGATCGGGAGGAATTCGCACTCGAGGGCTTCGCTGCATTCTGATTCGGGGTTGCAGGACCGATAATCCCATTTGGTCGGTTCGCGCAGTCTGGCGGTCGGGCTCGCCATCGCGCTTGGGCTGAAGGACAATGATCGCGCCGGGTGCGTCGACGCGTATCGGTGTGTCGCCGGTCATCTCGACGACTGCCACCTTGCGCGGTGGCTCGCCGTTGCGAGAGACCAGAATATGGTAGGTCCAGCTCGGTGAGCCGGCGTGCTGGGGCTTGCCGGTCCCATCCTTCGGTCCATTGATTCCCGATTGGGCGAGACCGACGGCACCGGCCGCGAGCGCTGCCACGAGTGCTGTGGCTGTCATGACGAGTTTGACCTTGCTCAGGAACATGGATATCAGGACTCCTTCGGTAATGACAGCGATCGATGTTGGAACGGCGCTCGCCGTTGCCGCGTAAACGACCGTCGATTCTGCCAAGGCTGTCGGCACAACCGCTCGAGCGGCGCCGCCGGCGGATGCGGCCGCCAGCGCAGGCGCTGACGCCACGCCCCGACGCACGAGCCGCCCGCGGAGCCTTTTCCTTCCCCGGGCGAGGCGGCTCTTGACCGTTCCGACCGCGCATCCCAGATGGCGCGCGGCTTGCTCGTGGGTGCGGCCCTCGAGATCACAGAGCACCACCGCATCCCGAAAGCGACCCGGCAGGCGGTTGATCTCCTCATGGATGATCTTCTCGAGGTCGTCATCGTTGCCATGGTGCGGCGGCGCCACCGATTCGGGCCGGAGCGCGGCCGCCGCGTGTTCGTGCGAGCGGCGCCGGATTGTCGCCGATCGGTCGTGAACCGCAGCTCGATAGGCCGCCTGGTGCAGCCAGGGGGCGAGTGAGTCTTGTACCCAGAGCGATCCGGCCTTGCGAGCCAGGGCCAAGAACGTTGCCTGAAATGCGTCTTCGGCCGCGTTCTCGTCGCGCAGGACGGAACGACAAACGCGCAGGACAAACGGCCCGTGGCGCTCGACCAGTGCGGCAAAGGCCAACTCTCTCGGCTCACCGCGGCCGGTGGCGAACCGCTCGAGCAACTGGCCGTCGGAGAGCGCGCCGATCGCGCCTACGTTGAAGAGCGTCCGCAGATGCAGGAGCGCGTTTCCGCTGTTCTTGACCGCCATGAGTCGCCACTTCCGGTCGGGCTTTCGCAAATCTCAACAGTAAACGCCGCGAGCGGCCTCGCGCGTTCCCGATTTGTTGCTCAACAAACGATTTTCAGTCCGCGTTCCGGGAACACCGCATCCAATTCCCGGCGTTTCCACTGGTGCCGAACCGAGACACCGAGGTTACTATTATTCTACTCTTGCGCGGCCCACGGTATGGAAGTCAGAAGTCCTTGTCGAACTCGGGTTTCCTGTGCCGCAGGGTGGGCCACACGGCGAATGCGAGGAAGAGACACAAGCCGAAAGTGAGCAGCGGGACGACCACCGAGAGGCCCAGGGACCATGGCCACTCGGCCACTGCCCTGTAGCGTTTGTAGAACGGCATGTTGGCAATCTTCGGATCGAGCCGGATCGCCTCATCGAAGGAGGCGATCGCTTTATCGAATTCCCCCTTCCCGGTCAAAGCGGCGCCACGGCTGCTGTAAGCCATGCCATTTTTCGGATTGAGCCGGATCGCCTCGTCGTATTCGGACAGTGCCCTGTCGAACTCGCGCCGATTCAGCGAGGCGTCCCCACGCCATCTGTGGGCCTCGGAGTGATTCGGATCGAGCCGGATCAGCTCATCGAAGGCGACGATGGCTTGATCGTAATCCGCTCTCTGGAACGCGTCCAAACCACGTCGGGCCTCTTCAGCAAACTTTGGATTCTGCGGGTTTGGGGGGAGCGACTCGGCCACTGCCCTGTAGCGTTTGTAGAACGGCATGTTGGCAATTTTCGGATCGAGCCGGATCGCTTCATCGAAGGAGGCGATCGCTTTATCGAATTCCCCCTTCCCGGTCGAGGCGGCGCCACGACCACAGTAGGCCATGCCATTTTTCGGATCGAGCCGGATCGCTTCGTCGTATTCGGACAGCGCCTTGTCGAACTCGTGTTTATTCAACGAGGCGTCCCCACGCCATCTGTGGGCCTCGGAGTGATTCGGATCCAGCCGGATCAGCTCATCAAAGGCGACGATGGCTTGATCGTAATCCGCTCTCCGGAACGCATCTAAGCCGCGCCTGGCTTCTTCGGCAAACTTCGAATTCCGCGCGTTGGGAGAATTGCCTGAGAAACGGCCTCTGAACTTGTAGAGGATTCCCACATTGGCCGCCAGGAACAATACCAACAGCGCGATCGCGATCGGCATCTTGACGTTCATTGCTCGAGGGCCTCGGAAGTTCGGGGACTTGGATCGATTTGCCCTGGATACCGACGGGGGCGTGTCCGGCCCAACCTCCTGCCCGCTCCTCGTCAACGTCTCCACCGCCGTTTTCATCTGCCCGGCCTTTTGGAAACGGAGCTCCGGTTCGCGATTGAGCGCACGCAGGACGATCTCGTCCAAACGAACGTCGATCTGGACTTTACGTGACGGGAGTTCGAATTGGCCTGCGGGCAATTCGCCGGTGAGCATTTCGTAAAGGACCACGCCGAGAGAATAGATGTCGGCGCGATGGTCGGCTGCTTGGGGAGTCGCGTTCTGTTCCGGGGCCATGTAGTGCGGCGTGCCGACTCCCTGCTCCTCGTCTGGCGTGCTGTCGCCCCCCAGCATCTTGGCGATGCCGAAGTCGGCGATTTTCACCTGGCCGGCCTTGTCGAGCAGCAGGTTTTCCGGCTTGATGTCGCGGTGGACGACTGCATGATCGTGCGCGTACTGCAGCGCGTCGCAGATTGGCGGCACGATGGCCAAGGCCTCTTTCGACTCGAGCCGGCGCATGCGGAGGAGTTGGCGCAGGTTCACGCCGTCAACATACTCCATCAGCAGGTAAAACAGCCCGTCGGCTTGTCCGAAGTCGTAGACCGTGACAATGTGCGGGTGACTCAATTTTGCGAGCGCCTGGGCCTCGCGAGCGAAGCGTTCGGCGAATTGCGGATCTTTTTCCCGCTCGGGGGCGAGGATCTTGAGGGCCACGAGCCGGTCGAGCGATTTTTGCCGCGCCTTGTAAACCACCCCCATGCCGCCGCGCCCCAGGCAGGCCAAGACTTCGAGCTGCGGGAAATGCGGCGCAATCTCTTCCAGCGAGGGGGGCTCTGATCGCGGGGCTTCCGCACCGGTGAGGACGCTGTCAGCCGTGAGATTGAGTTTTGCCAGGCACCGGACGCAGAGGCCCTCTGGCGCATCAGCAGCCACTTTGGCGCCGCAGCGCGGGCATTCCGGATGGATCGAGGCGGATGCGGTCATGGTTCACCGATCATCTATTAAGAGTCTTGTCCGCGTTGTTACCACAGCCATGTCGGCCATGGGAGGCAAGCACGTGAGACCGATCATCTATTAAGAGTTTTGTCCGTGTTGTTACGGGGCAGCTCGAAACTCTAGCCGCCGCTCAGCGCTGCCACCACATAGCGCAGCTCGTCCTCCAGGTCGTCCGGGTTGGAAACGGTCTGCGCGATTTGCTCGCGGAACAGCTCGCGAAACCGCTTGCGCAGTCGATGGACGGCGGCCCGTGCCGCGCCGGCGCTGACGCCGAGCGCAGCGGCGACTTCGCCATAGGGAATCGTGCCCCGCTCCGCGGTCAAGAACTCTTTCAGACGCTCGAATTCGGGCAGGCGCTGCAACCGCTCATACTCGGCGCGGAGCCGAACCAGCGTTTGCTCCAGCACCGTGACGGCCCAACGCCGCTCGAAGATCCGTTCCGGGGTCAGCGAGTCCGCGGGCTCCGTCTGATAGCGGCTCTCGGCCTCTGCGGCATCCAGCGGGACATGGGTGCGCCCCCGCCCCGTTTGACGCGCCTGCGCTCGGTCCCACTCATTGGCGAGAAACCGCTGGAGCGCGACGAGCAGGAAGGTGCGGAAGCGTCCCTTTTCCGACGCCGCCGCATGGAGATATCCCTTTTCCAGCAGCCGCGAAAAAAACTCCTGGGTGAGGTCCTGCGCAGTCGTGCGAGTTGTGTCCCTGTCGCCGCACATACGCATACAGCGGATACCAATAGGTGCGGCAGAGCAACTCCATCGCCTCCGCCGAAGCCGGCGAAGCCTTGTCCTGCGCCGTCAGGACAAGCGACCAGTGCGTCGTGTAAAACCGCGACGAGGACGAACTAAATTCTTCGGATGGCTCGCGCGGCTGAGACATGCTGACTAGAACCCGCATTTTGGTGATGGGCGACGGCCGAAGCCCGAGATGCCGTGCATTGTAACCGGTACAAGGGAATTAAGGATTTGTCGGAGCTTGTTGTTGACTTTGTCGAGAACGCGAGCGTTCTGAACCCAGGTTTCAAGTTGCACGACTCCGGCCTTCGGTACTTCTTCGCCATTGCCCGGCCGGTCGGCGTGTTGAGGTCGAACTGGTTCCGGGGCCACATACCTAATTCCGGCGCAGCAGCGAGGGCCGAGCGAAGCGAAACTGATCCAACGCTCGCTCGTCCACAACGCAAAAGTCGGAAACTCGCCGCTCTGGATGGTCGCGGATTTCGAATGTCACTCGCCCCGTCGTTGACCAATCACAATACGCAAGCCAAAGAGCTGAGTGGCTGCAAACCGATTGCGCAAAGGGCGTTCCGCCATTCCCCCTCGGCTCCTGAATTCCGGTGAAAACTGGAAGCGACGGGAAACGTTCCTGCGTCCATCGTAGGCGTAAGCCATTACTCCTAAACGCTTTATAACACATAAAACAGGGGCGGCGGAAATTGCACCCGCTTCCCACGTTCCGCAAGTCATTTCGCAGCGTGATACTTGTGTCGAGCAGCGATGCCAGTGGTTGCATAGTCGGCACTGCGGGAGCTGGTCGCCGCTTGGCATGGCCTGGCACCGGAAGTCAGGGAAAAGATCGTGGGACTGGCGCGATCTTCTCAAGTGCAGTAGAGGTGATTGGAATTCAATATGTCGACCCCAAACTGCGTGAACGCCTTCCGCTGCTCAGCCGGGCCTCGCGGTCGTCGGCGAGCGTATCGCAGTGCAGGCATCAGGTCGCCCAATCCTCGATTATAAGTCCAGGTACGCGCCCAAAATCGCGACGATTGCGGGTCACTACGGTTGCTCCAATTTCCTTGGCAATCGCCGCGATCCGCAGATCGTTGTGCTTCACGTTCAATTTGGCGCTGACCAGCGACTCGAACTGCGTCCAAGCTGACACGGTCATGGGTGTAATCGCGAAACGATTCCAGGAAACAACAAGGGAAGCCAGGAGCATCGCGGCATGTTCGCCTGCCTGCGGAGTTTTCGCCGAGCGAGCCAATGCCGACCAGCCGCCGATTTGCTCTTCGAGCGTAACGGTGCTCACGCACAACTGGTCCGTTGCGTGGCTGTCGACGGCGGCCACAACCCGGGATTGATTGCGCTGGTGGAGACTGAGCATATCCGTGTCCAGAAGGAAAATCGCCATGGATCATTCGGTCTCGCACCCATTGGAGCTTTCCAGGGTTTCCCGCTCGGCGCGATATGTCTCCACTGCCGCCAACCAGGCGTCGAACAAGGGGTTTTCCGCTAATGGCAGAACCGGAATCGGGGGCCGGGGCGGATGGACGGGATGATCGATGAGAATCGCCCCTCGCTCAAGCCGGTTCGCGATCTTCTCCTGTAGGGCATTAACAGCCTCCGCAGCCGAGGCCGCTTCCGCCGACAAATCCAGCGGTCCACCCGTCGTCGCCCGAAACCCAACCTGGCTGGGTTCCACCAAAATCGAAATCGTCATGGCAACCTCCGACGCGCAAGGGCTTCGTTTACCGCTGCTGTATTCTACCAGTCGTGTCGTGAGCTCGGAATCGGCCAGGCATCCAAACCACTCCTTAGAGCGGTTAACACGCGGGTTGCACACAAGACCGCCGCAATGTCGGTTGATACTCCCCATGAACTCTCTTCGGGGCCAGCGGCCTTGGTTGAGTATACGTACATGTTTTCGCCGGATCTGGTACTCGACGAGCGCAGAGCTTCCCCCAGACCCCCGGTATCCCGCGGATGCCCGAGGAGTTGGTTTCTCAGCGTTGTGCGTAGCCACAGGCCTGTCGCGCAATGGCGACGGCCTCGATCGACTGATCTATTGCGTGGGCAAGCGGACTCAGTTGGAAGCCCATCGCCGCCGCTTTCCGCTTCAGCGACTTCAACATGTTGGCCTTCATCTTGGCCTCGTACTCTTCCATCGACTGGGTCACGTACTCTTCGCCGTACTTGAGCATCCTGTAGACCAAACACGCCAACTTGTGCGCGGTCGCCTTGACGGCTCCGAGTCCACCGATCCGACTGCGGATCCGGCGGTAGAACAGGCCCAACGGCGTCATTGTCTTGCCCACCGACCGCGCGGCCATCCGCAAGGCGATGGTGACTCGGTTCGTGCCCTTGCGATGACCGCGGCGTTTCTTGGTCTTGTTGCTCTCATCCTGCGGAGGACACAGCCGCAGCCAACTCGCGAAGTGCTTCTCCGTCGGAAAGCGACTGACGTCCACGCCGATTTCGGCCAGAATCACCAGGGCCGTTCCCACGTCGATCCCCTCGATCAATGTCAGGTCCACGCCCAACGCCTGGAACAACGGGCCCTTCGCGTCGAACCGGACGTCATTGTTTTTGCGGCCACGCTTGCGCGGCTTGGCGGTCCGAGTCTTCTCTCCCGCCCGGTTGGCGAACTTCGCCAGTTCTGCTTGAACCTGCTGGTCGCACTCGGTGATCTGCTGATGATGGAACCGGTACAACTCGTGCGCCTGCCGAAGCTCGAAGAGATGTTCGGGCCGCCACGTTCCTTCCAACGCGAGGGCAATCTCGTCCTCGCTGTGATGACAGCGCTCATCCCGCAGTTTGGCCAGTTTGATGGGGTCGCGTTCGCCCTCCAGGATGGCCTCGATGATCGACATGCCGGTCAGCCCCGTGATGTCACTGACGACTTCCGTCAGTTTGACATTCATTTGCTCCAGGGCCTTCTGCATGTGCTGGACATGACTGGCGGCGTAGCGCACCTGCATCTGCCGCTGCCGCCAGTAGGCACGCAGGGCCAGCACGGAATCCGGAGGCCGAAACGACGCACGCAAGAGACCGTAGGAGTGCAACCGTTGGATCCACTGCGCGTCGAGCACGTCCGTCTTGGGGCGCGCGCCGCAACGCGAAAGTTGCCCCGGTTCCACCAGGTTGACCTCGAAGCCCTCCGATTCAAGGAGCTCGAACAGAGGAATCCAGTAGACGCCGGTGGATTCCAAAGCGACCGTTTTCACGCGGCACTTCTTCAACCACGCGGCGATCTCCTGAAGATCGGCGGTGTTGGCGCCGAACTGCCGGACTGGGTTGGCGTCGCGGTCGGCGGGGACGCAGACCATATGCATGTTGGAATGAACGTCGATTCCGGCCGCGTCTGGGTTGATGACAGCTGAGCCCCGCCGACGAGGCGGGGACGGGGACGGGAAGCGACCTCTCCCGCGACTTGTTGGGCTTGGCTGGCTTCTTGGGCTTTCTTGACTTTTTCGGCTCTTCGTTTGGGACTACCATGGATGCCTCCGGTTCGCGGATGCGGGCTGGTGAAACAACAAGGCGCCGCGAGCCAAGAGGGGTATCGGGGACGTTTGAAGTCTCCCCAACGGGATCAATACCACGCCGGGAAAACCCGGCATGGCAAGTCACCAATGACAAGGTCGAAGCCTCTCGGGCCATGCTAACCCTCGGGCAAGAAGCACCAGAGTATGTACGGCCACTGACTCGCGTCGCCGTAAAGTACCAAAGATGGGATCGTCCCAAAACGGGTGAATTGGGCCGTTTTCAAGTTGACACTTGGCCGGATTTTGCCAGACCATCTTGATATTTTGAGGGGATGGACCTTAGAGGTGTGGTTTTGTCAATTAGGCCACACGACAGGAGCCATCCCTATGTGCAAGCTAACCTTCCGCAGTTGGATCGCCAATGCCGCCGCACGCTGGAGTGGACCCCGACGGCTCGGTCACAACAGCAAGCCCAGCAGGCCGGCTGCAGTCGGCAGAGCGTCTACGACCATGCTCAAAAGGTGGAAGCGGCCGTCGAGGCCGAACACGGCGGCGGACCGACACGCGAGGCAGAACTGATCCGGAGAAACGAAGCCCTCGAGCCGGGAAAACAACCAACTGTGGGACTGGCTGTTCCAGACCATCGAGTTTCCGCTGGCCAAACAACTGATGTTCACCGCCGTCGGCCATGGGCATGGGGTTCAGCCTCAACCAAATCCTCGTCCTGCTGGCGATTCTCCTGGGTGCCCAGGCATGCCCCAGCCGCTCGACGATTCATCGCTGGGTCAAAGCCGCCGGAAAAGCCGCGGGGGTGGTTCTCAAGCGACTGGATCGCGCCTGCCGAGTGTTGGTGCTGGTCGGCTGTCTCGATGAGATCTTCTTCCACCGCCGACCGGTCCTGGTGGGGGTTGAGCCCCACAGCATGGTCTGGTTTCTGGGGAAAAAGGCGGACAATCACCAAGGTTCGACTTGGTTTGCGGAATTACAGCCCTGGACCTCGTTGCGCTATGTGACATCGGACGCGGGCACGGGACTGCAGGCGGGAATTGCCCAGATGCAACAGCACCAACGCGACGACCGACCAAGTTCCGGTGGAGAAGGGGCTGGACGTCTTCCACACCAAGAAGGAAGCCAACGGGTTTTAAGCATCATGTGGAACCGGGTGGAGCGGCTCTGGGAACGGGCCGAGGAAGCCAGCCGAGCCGTCAAGAGGAGCCCGACGGCAGGGCCGCAGCGCGTCGAGGGTTGACGCACACAGGACCACAAGGCCTGGAAAAAGGCGTCACAGTGCTTTCAACTGTATGAGAAGAGGGAAGCGGTTTGGAAACGGGTCGAGCCGGCTTTGGATGTCTTTCGTCCCGATGGCCAACTCAACGATCGGCTTGGGCGCAAGAGCAAGTCACGTGGGCTTTGTCACGGCTGCCGGGTTCGGAATGGTCCAAGGTCCGTGGGCTTCTTCAGAGACAAGGAATCATTCACGTTCCTGGACCGGTTGCACGACCAGTTGGGTCAACTGTCGCTGCCCGAAGCGTTGCGTGACGCCTTGGTGCGGCTATGGTGGCTGCGGCGGCAACTGCCGAGGAAATCGGCCGAGACGGCTGTCGGCGGTTATGGCCACTGGATTGAGTTGGTGCAGCGAGTACTCTGCGAAAAGTTGGACCCGAACTGGCGGGAATCGTACCGTCAGGTCGCGACGGTGTTGCGTCAGACGGTGCGAGCCAGCAGCGCGGTGGAGTGCATGAACAGCGTCCTCCGCATGCATCAATCGCGGCATCGAACGCTGACGCAAGGGATGCTCGACCTGAAACGGTTGTACTGGAACACTCGGGTGTTCCGGGGCGGGAAGCGAAAAGGCCTTTGTCCGTATCGAGCACCTGGGCCTCAAACTGCCGAGCTACGACTTCTGGACTTGCTCGAAGAGGAAATGGCTACAGCCTTTACCGAAGGCGAAGGCTGCAGGCCAAAGCGAAAAAAATGCGCCTCGCCGCTTGACGTAACAAGTGTCAAGCTGGAACTTTCCGGTTTGGGACGATCCCTTCCGAATTTGCGAGTGCATATCGGAACTTGGGACTGCGTAAGGAGATGTGGCCTAACGGCCCGCTCTTCGCGGAGGGTGGTTTTGTGTGTGCCCGTGTGCCGCTGCCAAGCGAGTGCGTCATCGCGCTCGCGAATCGCCGGCCGATGAACGTCTGCTGGTGGAACGCGCGTTGAGATCCCCATCGCGCACCGAGCGAGCGAAGGAGCCGCAGGCGGCGCCCGCGTTGGTGCGTAGGGCTTACCACACGTGCCGGACACCTTCAAGAGGTTGCGGTGAAGTGGAGGCGGCGGGAATTGCACCCGCGTCCCGAGAAGCGTTGACGACGGCCTCTACGTGCGTAGCCAATCTTTTGAGTGTCGGCCTCAGGGCCCCGATCGGCGCGGTCCCTTTCGGCTTATCCTGTCATGAATTTAACCCAAGCCGCAACAGGCGGTTAAGCTTGAGCGATCCCACATTGTCGTCCCCGGCCGAATCTCGCGGGAGAAGACCCGGCGCGAGGCCGTTGCTACTGTTTAGGCAGCGAGACGGAGATTGCCATTGTAGTTGGCAACTAAAGTTTTGGTCCGCTTTTTACGAGGCCTGCTGACCAACCTCGGCACGCCACACGTCGCTTCGGACATCCGGTCGATCCTGGTTCGCCCCCGATTAATGGAAAACGAATTCTTCCGAAGCACGATTTTCCACTCATTGCATTATTCGCTCTTTCGACGCCGCGTCAAGCAAGTTCACCATCGGCCGATCGGCCGGCTACAGTAACTCGCCTTTCCAGTTCGGTTCCAGCCGTCGCATCAAGGATCGGTCGTCGCGCCCTCGCATCCCGCACTTGCGATAGACCTCGTGGGCGCGCGCCAGCTTATCGGCATCGAGGGTGACACCGAGTCCGGGCCCCGCGGGGACCGGCATCCGTCCACCCTGGATCGTCAGGTTCTTTCCCTCGATGATGTCGGTGCCCTCGACCAGCCAGGGGTAGTGCGTGTCGCTGGCGAGAGTCAGCTCGGGAATCGAGGCGCCCAGGTGGATCATCGCCGCCATGGTCACGCCGGCGTGGTTGTTGCTGTGCTGGCTCAACGACCAGCCTGCCACTCGAGAGATCGGCCCCAACGCCTGGCAGCCGATGAACCCTCCAAAATAGTGATGGTCGACCAGCAGCACGTCGATTGGCCGCAACCGGAGCGCATCCGGAATATGGGCGAACCGCGTGACGCACATGTTGGTACTCATCTTCAATCCGGTCTCACGACGGACCTCGGCCATCGCGGCCTGACCTTCGACGGGATCCTCGTAATACTCCATCGGTAGGCTTTTCAAGTCCTTGCCGATCCGGATGGCCGTCGCGACTCGCCAGCGGGCGTTGGGATCGATCCGCAGCACGGCTTCAGGACCCAGCTTCGCATGCATCGCCGTCAGGCTATCGCGCTCGACGTCGGGGGCAAGCACTCCACCCTTGAGCTTGAAGACCCGGAACCCCCAGCGGTCGCGAAATCGCGCGGCCATTTGCGGCCATCGCCTCGGCCGAGCGGACCTCACCCCAGGAGTCGAGTGCATGGTCACCCCGGCCTCGCGGTTCAACCAGATGGGGATCTTGCAGAATCACGGGATGATCGGCGGCGTATCGGTAAAAGAGATAGGCCGCGAACTCGACCGAGTCGCGGACCGGCCCACCGACGAGTTCGCAGAGGCGACGACCCGTCGCGCGGCCACAGGCATCGAGGCAGGCCAGCTCGATCCCCGCGTAACAACCCATGTCCGAGCTTTTGCAAATCGGGGGCGAACTTGCGGTAGGCGAAGGCGTTCTGGCCGACAACCACGTTTCGGGCCCGCTCCAGGGCTGCGGTCAGGTCCTGCCCGCCGTGGGTCTCGCCGATCCCGACGATTCCCCCCTCAGCCCGCATTTCGACCACATTGCGGAGGAAATACGGCCCATGACAGCCGCTGGCCGCCAGCAAAGGCGGGTCGGGAAGCGCGATCGGCGTCACCTTCAAGTCCGTGATCGTTAGCGGGGCAGGGCGAGGGCGTCGCTGTTGCCGCAGCCCAACCGACGGAACTGGCATGAGTGCCCAGCATGCCCCCGATCGCCATGTTCCAGCGCGTCGCGGCGATGTACTTTCATGATTTCCACTCCGTTCGGCTCGCTGGCATCACCGTCGTCGTAAGGCTCGATCGATGTCGCGCTTGGCGTCCTGTTTCTTGATCGCCTCACGCTTGTCGAAGGTTTTACGGCCCTTGGCGACGCATAGCTCGACCTTGGCGATCCCCTTCTTGAAATAGATGGAGGTCGGGATCAGGGTCATCCCTTTCTCCCCCGTCTTGGCTTCCAGCTTGCTGATCTCGCGGTGGTGGAGCAACAGCTTGCGCGGTCGTTTGGGCACATGGTTCATCCGGTTGGCCTGCAGATACTCGGGGATGTCGCAACCGAGCAGCCAGACCTCTCCGCGTGTCACCTCGGCATAAGCATCTTCCAGGTTCGCCTTGCCGTTCCGCAAGCTCTTGACCTCGGTGCCCGTCAGCACCAAACCGGCTTCGACTTTCTCCGAGAGCTCATAATCGTGCCGCGCTCGACGGTTCCTGGCGACGATCTTGAATCCCGAATCATCGTCCTTGGCGACCGGTTTCGCTTTCTTGCCGCTGTCTTTCTTGGCCATAGTGAAGGAATCATAAAGGGCGTCCCTTCAGCCACAAGTGGATGCTTGGACTGAATCGCTAGCTTGGCGACTGGTTGAGCTCCGTCAGGATCTCGGCGATGGTCCGCTTCGTGACCGGATCGACGGCTGTCGGGGCGACTTCCGCGAGCGGTTCGAGGACGAACCGACGAGTCCTGAATCGTGGATGAGGGACGCTCAGCTCCGGTGTATCGATGATCTGGTCGCCGAAGAGCAACAGGTCGAGGTCCAGGGTCCGCTCGCCCCAGTGGACCGTCCGTGCTCGGCCGAACCGCGATTCGATCTCCTGAAGGATATTGAGTAATGCGAACGGGTCAAGCGTTGTCTCGAGCACGGCGGCGGCGTTGAGGAACATCCCCTGACCCGCCGGGCCGCCGACGGGCTCGGTCTCATGGAACGAGCTGACGCTTCGGAGAAACACGCCCGGCGTATGGCCCAGGGCGGCGATCGCTCCCTTCAGGTTGGCCTCGCGGTCGCCCAGGTTGCTACCCAGACCAATCAGTGCGAGGGATGAGGACATGGTCAGACCCGACGGATGGGACTCTCACAGCTTGAGCGTGCCGATTCGCTCGACGGCCTCGAGCAACCGGGGCGTTTCGACCGTCAAGGCGGCGCGGATGTAGCCGTCGGCGGTTCGGCCGAAGCCGATGCCCGGCGTGGTGACGACGTCGGCCTCGTCGAGCAGTCGCGTGCACAACTCGGCCGAGGTATATCCCTTGGGGCAGGGCATCCACACATAAAAGGTTGCCTGGGGCGCGGGAACATCCCAGCCGATGCCGTGTCATCGCCCCCACGAACGCGTCGCGGCGCTCCTTGTACAAAGCCCGAATCGGGGGAGTCAAGTTGTAATAATCATCCAGGGCGGACTTGCCGGCGAACTGGATCGCCGTGAAGACCCCCGAATCCACGTTGGCCTTGACCTGGCCCAGGGCCGAGATCAACGGTGCGCCGCCGATCGCGAAGCCGACCCGCCAGCCGGTCATGTTGAAGGTCTTGGACAGACTATGAAACTCGATCGAGACGTCCTTGGCCCCCGGGACCTGAAGGATGCTGGGGGCGGCCTGTTCGAAGTACATCTCGTTATAAGCCGCGTCTTGAGCGACCACGAAGTCATGGGTCATGCGCCAGGCCGACGACCTTTTCGAAGAAGCCGAGGTCGGCGGTGGCCCCGGTCGGATTGTTGGGGTAGTTGAGAAACATCAGCCGGGCCAGCGCATAGACATCGGCGGGGATGGCGTCGAGATCGGGGCGAAAGCCGAGGACAGGCTCCAGCGGCATGGTATAGACGTCGGCGCCGACGAACATGCTGCTGGAGCGATAGACGGGATAACAGGGGTCGGGACCAGGCTGATGTCGCCCGGATTGAGCACGGCCAGCGGCAAATGCGCGATCCCTTCCTTCGAGCCGATCAATGCCAGGATCTCGGTCTCGGGGTCGAGGTCCAGGCCGTACCGTTTCTTGCAGAATGCCGCGATCGATCGCCTCAGCTCAGGCGACCCTTGGTCGAGGGCGTACTGATGGAACGCCGGGTTCTCGACGTGGTGCTGGAGGCTCTTGATGATCGACGGCGGCGTGGGGCGATCGGGATCGCCCACGCCGAGGTTGATCACATCGCGGCCGGCGGCGATGGCGGCCTTCTTCTTCTTGTCGATCTCGGCGAACAGATAGGGGGGGAGCTTCCGCAGCCGTTCCGACTTCACGAATTGCGTCGCCATCGAACCATTCACCCTCGGTCAAAACCATCTCAGCTGTCGACATACAATGAAATTAACTCGTGCGCTCGCGTTGGCAAACCGAGGTCCTCCGGATCAGGAGGCGAGCGCCTCTTCGGGGATATTGTCGTTGGCGTAAACGTTCTGGACGTCGTCGTTTTCGTCGAGCATATCCCTGAGCTTGCGCATCTTCCGGCCGCTTTCGACATCAAGGTCGACGTAGTTACCCGGGATGTAACTGGTCTCGGCGGACTCGGTGGGAATCCGCTGTTCCTCGAGCGATTTGCGTACGGTTTCGAAAAGCTTGGGGTCGCAGGTGACCTCGTAATAACCGTCGACCAGCTGCGACGTCGTCGGCGCCGGCCTCGAGCGCGACCTCCATCAAGCGGTCCTCGGTCACGTGCTTGGAATCCACGACGAACAAGCCCTTGAAGTGTGAACAGATAGCCGACGCATCCCATGGCGCCGAGATTGCCGCCGGCGAGCTCGAACACCCGGCGGAGCTCGCTGGCGGTGCGGTTGCGGTTATCGGTCAGCGCCTCGCAGAGCACGGCCACGCCGCCGGGTCCATAGCCTTCGTAAACCACTTCTTCGAAGTTCTCGCCGCCGAGTCTCGCCGGTCCCCTTCTTGATCGAGCGCTCGATGTTGTCCTTGGGGACGCTGTACGAGCGTGCCTTGTCGACCGCGAAGCGAAGCCGCATGTTCGCGGCGGGGTCGCCACCGCCGTTCGCGCGGCCACATAGACCGCCCGGCACAACTTGGTGAAGAGCTTCGCTCGCTTGGCGTCGACCAGCCCCTTGCGATGAGCGATGTTCGCTGAGTGGGAATGTCCTGCCATCTCTGATCAAAACTCCTGGCGGGCCCGACTTACGGTCCTCGCAGTACATGGGCGCAACTCGTGTCGAATCCGAACGAGAATGTGGACCGCCCCCTCGGGTCGGAAAGTCTCTGAACGGCCGAGGACGGCTATTCCAAATCCATCGAAATGAACCGATTACTCCTGTCTGTTTCTGGACAAACACATGCTGGCTAAGGCGTTCGGTTTGACGAAGGTTTGGGGATCGGGGCGAGTTTTTCCAATGATTCGAGCTTCTTGCGAATCTCGGTCATCTCGCTTATCGGGTGGAATGGCCTCTTCGCCAATTTCACGGCCTGCCGCCACGATTCGCCCGCCTTGTCGAGCTCTTGGAGCTGGAAATAGACGTCGCCGAGATGTTCGCAGGACCGTGGTGTCCGGGTTGGCCCCGTCCTGCTCGATCTTCACCTTCATCCGTTCGGCCGCCTTCTTCATCTCCTCGAGAGATTCCTTGAGCTTGCCACGTTTGAACAGGACCCAACCCAGGCTGTCGAGATAAGCGTATTCGTCAGGCGACTTCCTGCAGGGCCTTGCGGATCATCAGTTCGGCTTTCTCGAGGTTCTTGCCCTGTTCGGCATAGAGGTATCCCAGATCGTTGTTGGGCCCGGGCTCGTCCGGGTTGCGTTGAAGAGCGGCCTCCAGCTCGGCCTCGCCCTTGGCGAAATTTCCCTGATTGACGTAAATGACCGACAGGCTTTGGCGTATCATCGACACAATTTCGGCGAACTGGTCGTCGCCGCCAAGCCGTTTCAGCAGGTCTTCGTAAATCTTGATCGCCTCGTCGTTGCGGCCGAATTTGGTGAGGATGCCTCCCAGCGTAATTTCGTACATCGGGTTGTTCGGCTCTCGCTTGATCGTATCGCGCAAGATCTTGACCGCGTTGTCAACCTCGCCGATCTCGCTCAGCAGGTGGCGAGCAGGCGACTGGGAATCGCCGTCGACTGGGGTCGAGCTTCATCGCCTCGCGAAGAGCGGCTTTGAACGCCTCATCATGCCCGGCCCGGCGATGGTAGTCGGCGAGGAAGACGAGGTTCCGTACCGATTTTTCGTTGGGATAGTGGCGAGCATCTTCTCGACGGTGGTCGCGGCCTCGGCGATACTTGCCGATCCGGTGCAAGCGTGTCGGCGAGCTCTTCGTAGGCCAGCGGAGCTGGGGTTTTGCTCCAGAAACAATTGCTGAAGCTTGACCAGTTTTTCGAGCCGCCGGTTCTTGTTTGGCGAACTCTGCTCGGGGCTGTTGGCGATGATGGTCAGCAGCCAGAACAGCGATCTTCGGCAAAGCCGGGTGGCTTGGCCGAAAGCTGTTGCAGACCGGCATCGAGCATGGCCTCGGCCATGGAGTCATCGGCGGCGGCGGCCTGGAGCTGCGGCATGACCGCTTCGACCTCCGGGCTTTGCGGCCGCTTCAAGGCCTCACAGATCACCTTGAGCAGGTCGGCGGCTTTCTTCCGCTTCAAGAGCGAAATGGACAACGCCCGGTAGGTCTGGGGCGTCGGCTGCGAGGTCAAGAGGGCCTTGTACAGGGCCTCGGCCTTATCGGGCTGGCCCGTCTCGCGGTAGCGGTCGGCCAGAACGTACTGGAGCGGGACGTTCTTGGAGTCGCGACGGGCGGCCTCTTCCAGTCGAGGCGTGATCTCATTTTCGCGCTTGAGCGCCGTCAAGACCTTGGCCAGTAGCTCGTAGGCCTCCACGCCCTGAGGCTGGCGATGGATCGAGTCGCTCGACCAGAGCCAGGGCTTGCTCCCCTTTTTTCAGCTTGAGCAAAGTCTCGGCCAGCAGCAGGCGAAATCTGCGGATTATCCTCGTCGTAGATCAGGCCGCGCTCGAAGTGCCTTGACCGCCAGCTCATCTCGCTTGGCGGCGAGGAAGATCAGGCCGAAGTTCAGGTAGGCCGTGGACGGGTCGTTGCCCAAAATGCGTGCCTGATCCTTGGCGGAGAGGCGGTTGGACGATTTGTCGTCCAGCGCCTCGACGACCTTGGCGAATGCGTCGGCCGCCTTGTCGGGCTGATTGAGCCGGCCGGAATAAAGCTTGCCCAGCTCGAACTGGGCTAACAGCCGGCCCGGCGAGTGGGCATCGAGCTTGGGATTGGCCAGAACCTCTTGCAAGAGGCCCTCGGTCCCGGCCGGCTCGTTCTTGTTGTAATAGTCGACCAACCGCGTCAGGGTATCGGTATCGCCCGGCTCGACGGCCAGCACGCGTTTCCCATATTGAAGGGCCAGGTCGGGCCGACCCAGCGCACCGACATAGATACGACTGAGCCGGCGGGCGATCGCGACCGAATCGGGATCCAGCTTGAGTGCGTCTTGAAGCAGGGCCACGGCGTCGGTCCACTGCCGACGATCTTCCAGGGCACGGGCCGCGCTATAAAGTCGCACGGCCTCGATCCGCCGCCGATCGTCGACCGTCGCAGGACGGAGCGGCACGAACGGCCGCGCTGGGTCGTCGCCCGGTTGATCGATGAGTTTGGAGAGGTCGACTCGTGATTGCGACGGCGACTTACTGGCCACCTTGCCAGCATTACTTTCGTTCGCAGTTCCAACCTTGCCTGTTTGCTCCCCGGCTTTTGTCTTGCTTGGCCGGCTCGTCGTCCGCCTTGCCGCTCGGCGGCAGACTCAAGCCAAACCCGGCAACGATAGCCAGGGATGTCAGGGTCACTCGAACCAATCGAATCGACCCGACCATGGTCACTTCTCCTCTCCAAAAGCCTGTCGCCGCGCCGCACGACATGAATTCAGTATTGTTCCAAAGTGTCCGCAGCACCGGCAGCTCACAGTCACAGTTGGCGGGTCGACGCTCCATCGCCTGAATGTACAAGCCCGATTTCTCACTAAAATCACATGTATCGTAACACGGCGCGGCCGGAACTGCCAAGACCTACAGAGTCGCGCCGATTGGAGAGAAGGAATGGGGACATTGGGCAGGGAATTGGGACGTCGCGATGATTGGCGTCAATCAGAATTCCGCGCTGTGTCGCAATGAGGCGTTGAACGTGCTAGAAATCCAGCGAGACATCGCGGGGCCACCTGTCCTGGGGTGGGTCGCGGAAAAATACCATGTTGGGACTGGTCCCCGTTTTTCTCAAGAGATGAAGCCACTTGACGTTGTGGTCCGCAATGCCGTTCGGAACAGTGGTCCTTTGACGCGACGCTTCTGATACCGATCGGGAAATCAGAGCCCGTTTCGATCGTGAAGACGGGGCCATCTGTGGCGGCTGGACGAGATCGTGATCCGGGCGATCACATCGCAAGGCAGCCAAGAGAATGAAAACCCCGACGGCTTGCTGACTTGAAGGCGCTCGATGGGTCGGCCTTGTCCTCCGGTCTGGCAGGCTCGAGCGCTAGGCGTTTGGCCTTGACCAACTTGATGGCCGGGTTGGCGACCATCACCCGTGCGGTGCCGAAAGAATGTCTGGGCGAGGGTCCAGTTTGGCCATCACGCACATACCCAAGCGTTCGCAAGGCAAAAGGAATTTCGGTGAAGAGGCGAGTATCCTGATTCTCCTCCGGGGGGACCGCGTGGGGCTGGAAGTTGGCCCTGTGCCCGGAGTGAAGATGTGGGACTCGGCTCGCGGCGCGACCCCAAGCATCGACCGCAAGTCCATTTTCGCTGAACGCGGGCAATGGCCAGCTCGGGCCGGGACGGGTTTCCGTTCTGGCCGTGTCACGATCACCCGGCAGGATCGAGGCCGGTCTGTGACGCACTGTGTGACGCTTTTCGGAGTAGGAAATCTCGCGGAATTCGTCGGAGCCAGGAAAAAAAGCCTATGCCAAGCGACCTGACGTTCGACTCGGGACCACTCCAGGCGCGTGTTGTTGTAGCCTCGGGGAGTGTCGCGCTCGCTGGCCCCGACAGTGGGGGCGCGGCTCCATGCCAACGTCATCTCCTTTGAGCCGCCAGTCGTCACCCTCGGGGGCAAAACAAGCACGATCGGCCGCGTCGTCTCCTCGACGCCGATGGCGAATGGCTTTGAGCTCATCCAGGACGTGAGCGGGACGAACGTCACGGCGCAGCTCACCTTCCCGGCCGACGGCGTGATGCGCTACGAGATCACCGACTGGAACGGGCTCAAGCCGGTTCAGACCTCGGTTGCGGCAGCCTCCGACGCCAATGAGCATTTCTACGGGTTCGGGGAAAAGTTCAACTCGCTGGACCAGGCCGGGAACGTCGTGGACATCCTGACGTTCGACAACCCAGGAAACAAGGGGGACCGATCCTACAAGGTCGCGCCGTGGTTCATCAGCACCCGTGGCTATGGGTTCCATTTTGATACGACTGCGCAGAGCACCTTTGACATGCGCGTGGCGGTCGCGGGCCGTTACACAATCACCAACCATGTCGGGAGCTTGAAATTCAACGTCGTCTACGGGCCCGCGCTGACCGAAGTGCTGTCCCGCTACACCGGCCTTACCGGCCGGCCCGCGCTGCCGCCGCCTTTCGCGTTCGGGCCCTGGATCTCGTCCGACATCTGGCGCGACGGGGGCGAGGTCAACTACGCAGTCACCAAGTTCCGGGAGCGGGGCATTCCCGTCTCCGGGTTCGTCTTCGACTCGCCGTGGGAGATCGCCTACAACGACTTCAAATTCAACATCCCTTCCTCCACCTTTCACCACGCGGACCCAGAAAACACCCAGTTCGGCCACCCCGGGACTTTCGAGGGGACGCCGTTTCCGGGGTTCGCCAACCTCACCGACATGATGACCTTCTTCCGCGAGAATGGGCTGAAGGTCATCTGCTGGATGACCCCGTTCGTCGACGTCACTTCGAACAACGAGGGAGTGCGGGGCCAGAACCTGGGCGAGGCCAAGCCGGACGGCAAGAAAGACAGCTTCTTCGTCCGTTCATCCAAGAACGGCCCCCCGCTTGTGGTGCCCTGGTGGAAAGGGCACGGGCAGCCCGATCGACTTCACCAGCAACGAAGCCCGCGATTGGCTCTCCCAGCGGCTGACGGACCTGCTCACGGCGAGCATGGTGGACACCGCGTCGGGCAAGGAGCCGGCCATCGGCGGTTTCAAGACGGACGACGGCGAGTCAGGCAACGGCACCAATACCTACATCCCGGAGACCGCCGTCTACAGCGACGGGAGGACCGGCAAGGAGTTCGTCAACGGCTACTGCCTGGAGTATCAAAGACGGTGTACAACGTTCTCGGCGGCAAGGGCCTCCTTTTCTCCCGTAGCGGGTTCGCGGGAACGCAGGCCTTCCCTGGGTGCTGGGCCGGCGACAATCAGCCGAACTTTGGTAACAGAGGACGGGCTGCCGAGCGTGATCGTCGCCGGCCTGTCCGCCGCCATGAGCGGGTTCTCGATCTGGGGCCACGACGTCGGCGGCTACTTGGATGGGCCCTTCTCTAACGTCTCCCCCGCGGACCTCTTCATGCGCTGGACCCAGTTCGGTTGCTTCTCCCCGATCATGCAGATGCACCGCCAGTTGAACAAGACGCACGAGTTCCGGCAGTATCCGTGGGGGTACGCGGAGGCCGGAGAAACGACGGAGAACAACCAGGCTCTGGCCAACTACGTGTTCTACGCGACGCTCCACACCCGGCTGTTCCCGTACCTCAATTCCTACGCCAAGCAGTCGAGTGAGACCGGCTTGCCAATCCTCCGCCCGCTGGTCCTGATGCATCAGGAAGACAAGGAAACGTTTCACCTCCAGGACCAGTACTATTTCGGCGGCGACCTGCTGGTCGCCCCGGTGATTCAGCCGAAACAGACCCAGCGCCAGGTTTACCTCCCAGAGGGCGATTGGATCGACTTCTGGACGAACGAGCGTCACACCGGCAAGCAGGAAATCGCCTGGAAGAATCCCGCCCAGCCTGACCCGCCACAATCCAAGATTCCTGTGTTCGTGCGCAGCGGGGCGATCGTGCCGCTGATCCTGGGAGAGGACGTCCAGACACTCTGCGACGCCAACTATGTTAATAATCCGACCATCAAGACCTGGGAAGGCGGCCTGGAGATCCGCATCTACCCGGCCGGCACATCGCAGTTCACCTTGTTCGATGGCGCCGACATCCGGAGCGTCGAGGGAACGGCATCGTCGAGCGTGGCAATTGCCTCCCCGACTGCACGCCCGATCCTGCTCCGGATCCTCGCGCCCAGGCCGTCGGCCGTCATGCGCGATGGCGCGGCCTTAAGCGAAGTCGCCTCGCCGGCCGCCTTCGAATCGGCGAGTGAGGGCTGGTTGTTCGACACACCCTCGGGGTTTCTTCTCGTGAAGTTTCCTCTCGCAGGCGGGCCCAGTCAAATCACCTTCTAACCACGACACGATCTCCGAACTTCACGCCTGATCCGTGAGCCAATTGAATATCAGCGCCGATTGTATTCTCCACAGTTCCAGAAGGAGTGACCCAATGACAACACCCTTGTATCGAAGACTGGACAGCGTGCTTCGCCCGGCCGTCCTGTTCTTGCTCCTGCGGCTCGCTTTCTTGCTGACGCCCGGCG
The DNA here is from genome assembly GCA_963720335.1 of uncultured Planctomycetota bacterium. Taxonomy (GTDB): domain Bacteria; phylum Planctomycetota; class Planctomycetia; order Isosphaerales; family Isosphaeraceae; genus CAVRFS01. Next base: position 122,078 of record CAVRFS010000001.1, read on the forward strand.
CCGCCATGGCCCAACCCGCGGTCGAGGGGCAATGGTCGCCGGTCTTCAACACCCAGAACGTGATGATCCACTGCGCACCTCCTGCCCGACGGTAGGTTGTTGTTCTGGTCTGCGCCGCGAGGCGGGTCAAGATCTCAACCCGCACGACTGCCAGCCTCGAATCTGGGACCGAAAGACGGGGATGTTCGCAAACACACCTAAACCGGGCTTCAATCTGTTCTGTAGCGGCCACACGTTCTTGCCCGACGGCCGCCTGTTCGTCGTCGGGGGCCACCTCAGCGACTTCCACGGTTCGCCGCAGGCGGCGATCTACGACCCTGTCGCGAACACCTGGACCGACATAGCCAACACACTGCGCGGCCGCTGGTATCCTACAGCCGTCACGCTGGCCGACGGGGGCGTGCTCGTCTCATTCGGAGCCGACACGAATGGGAATCTTAACGACACTCAACAGGTCTGGAAGGACAACACCTGGAGGACCATCGTCAACTTCAATGCCCCGCCTCTTTACCCGAGGATGCACGTCATTTCCGACGGCCGCGTTTTCATGTCGGGCCCGTTGCCACTGACGCAGTTTCTCGACACGAGTGGGGCAGGAAACTGGACGGCCTTCCAGAACCGGATCAGTAACCGACTTCAGGATTATGCTCCTTCGGTATTGTATGACGAAGGCAAGATTCTGTATGTCGGTGGAGGGAACGCGCCACTCAAGGATGCCGAGATCCTCGACCTCAACGAATCGGTTCCGCAATGGAAGAAGACCGATGACATGCACTTCGCCCGCCGCCAGCACAACGCCACGCTGCTTCCCGATGGAACAGTGCTGGTCATGGGTGGCACGCAGGGGAACGGCGGCCCAAATAACGGGTTCGATGACCTCACTCCGGGCCAGCCCATCCATTCCGCCGAGCTGTGGGACCCGAAGACCGGCCACTGGACCCTCCAGGCGAAGGCCGCGGTCGACCGCTGTTACCACTCCGTCGCCGTACTCCTGCCCGACGCCACGGTCCTGAGCGCGGGGGGTGGGGAATTCAACCCCACCGGTAACCGCGGGGACGAGAACAAGCCGCAGGACAGCCATCGGGATGCTCAAGTCTTCTCGCCCCCGTATCTTTTCAAGGGTGCGCTCGTCCTGTCATCACCAGTGCGCCGGACGATGTGACGTACGGGCAAACCTTTACAGTGGCCACGCCTAACCCCGACCAGGTCGGCCAGGTGAACTGGTTGCGTTTGTCGTCCGTAACCCACTCTTTCAACACGGGCCAGCGCATCAACTTCTTGAAGTTCACCGCCGGTGCGGCCTCGCTCTCGGTGACCGCCCCGGCCAACGCCAATCTATGCCCTCCCGGCCACTACATGCTGTTCGTGCTGAACAAGAATAACGTTCCATCCGAGGCCAAGACGATCAGGATCCACTGAGGCCGGCGAAGCACACGACCCTATCCGGCTCCGCGGCGACCTCTCGAACCGGTCGTCAAGCGCCGGTTGAATGAACGCTTACCCACCAGGAGAAGGAACATGCGATCTACTCGAATGTTTGGCCAGCTTGCCCTGCCCTCGTACGCGCTCCTGGCGCTTGCCCTGTGGGCCGAGCATGCAGGTGCGCAGGTCACCGAAGTGGTCGTGGGAATCACGCCGACCTGCCCCTATGGACTCGTGGCCTGCTGGGCCGGCGCCTACGACGTGGTGATGCGCATGGAGTGTGTCGAGTCGGTCGATACGACGCCGAACGCCTACAACTGCACGGCGAGCGTTCACCTGAAGGACAACAGCCTGCCCGATCCCGACAAGTGGGCCGAGCAGTTCAAGAAGACCGTGGACCAAGCCTACGGGTTTCGCGGAGTCGAGGTGAGCATCTCAGGGACAGCGGAAACCCACGATGGCGTCCTCGCGCTTCGCGTGCCAGGCATCGATCGAACCATCAAGCTGGAACCGTTGCGGCACAAGTTGCAATGGAATGCAGCGAAGGCCGGTCCGCGCCAACCCGAACCTGACGAGCGCGAGGCCCATCAGCAGCTTGCCAATCGCGCGAAGGAGTGCGAAGGTTCCCCGCTCAAGGTGCACGTCACGGGCCCGCTGACCAAATCCCGGGACGGATACGTTTTGGAGGTCCGCGAGTTTTTCGTGCAGAAGATTGTCGGCCCGTCAACGGCCGGCACTCAACGATAATCGCATCGGCCGCTTCCTCAGCCGCCTTCTCGATGCCCGTATTCCGGCGCTGGCATTGAGCATCGCAGCCTGCGGTGCGGCGAATTCGACGTCGACTTCCACGAACTGCACAACGACTCGACGACCATCACTGTCCACGGTGACGATGAGCCGGCGGAATGCGAGCGGACTTTGCGGGGGCAACTGTGGCCAGATGCGGAAACCTTGGAAGAGCTACCGACTTGTGCTAGGCCGACCCCAGCGGGCGTTGGCGCCGACTCCGTTGTCGCAATGGCCGGCCCTCAGAAGAGTTCGGTCAACCAACCACCGACATCGATCATCGAAAGTGCGGGAGAGCCTGCATTTCCCGATCGGTATCATCTTCCATTGCATTGAAGTCGACGTTGCACCTGCGCCGACGTTTCGTCACGTGGAGGCTTGTACCGACTGCGGCGGTGGTGTTTGAGCACCGACTCCGGCGTCTCCTCCCTTCAGCGCTCCGGCCGGCGCCTGACTGACAACCTTGGATTCGAACATCCCGGGTCGCGGGCATTCCTGGGTTTGGTTCATGGACTCGAGCGTCAACAACGCCTGCATCGGGGCGATGACCAGGATCGTATCCGAGGTTCCAGCAGGATGTCCGGGTCGGGGTTGACGTGAACGCCGCTCGACGCCTTGCTGCATGACGATGTTGATCCGCTTGTCGGACTGGATGTCGCCGACGCTTCGTCCGACCAGCCTGCCGGTCGGGCAGATCGTCATATCGGTGAAGTGGACGTACTGGCCGGCGAGCTGAAACCCCTGGTAGATCTTCCGACCGGTCGCCGCGGCGATGAACGCGGGGGCGGCCACCTGCGACGTCGAGATCGTCGGCATCGAGAAGGCGCCGGCGACCTTGGTGGCCAGGGTTTCGTCGAACAGGCGGATCACGATCTTGGCGTCGGGGTTCAAGTCGCGAGCCGTGATCGCGGCGTCGAGGTTGGTCAGGTCGTCGCTGGTCGTGACGATCACCGCCCTGGCTTGCCGCACGCCCGCCTGCTCGAGGACCGAGGCCATCCGGGCGTTCCCCTGGATGACGGGAACTCCCTTGTCGAAAAGCTCGCCCAGGAGAGGCGCGCCGCTGGCCATCTCGATCGCCACCACGCTCTCGCGCAGCTCGAGCAGCTCCTTGATGACCTGATAGCCGACCTTGCCGACCCCGATCACGACGAAATGGTTGCGGCAGAGCGAGGCGAGCATGCGATTCCACTCCGGAAGATTCTGCTTGCGCGTGAAGACCAGGAAGGCGAGCCGGACCACCGAGTCGGCGACCGCGCCCAGCCCGATGACCGGCAACAAAAAAAACAGGGCTGAAGATACCACTCGTCGGGAAAGTCGAGCGACGACTCGAGAAAGATCATCAAGAAGACGGCGTGGCAGGCATGGGCAAACGGCAGCTCGCCGTGTGTGGTAGAACCAGTGGAGGATCAGCCCACCGCCCAGGACCAGCGCCGTGAAATGCCCAGCGGCCAGCGGAACTCCCAGAGCAGGTACCTGCGCGAACCGGAGATACATCAGGAACCGGACCGGCGGCCGGACGTAAGGGACCATTCGTCTCATGGCTGACCGTTCCCATTGCTGGCCGCGCCGACCGATCTCGTCCAGGACCTCGCCCAGGCTGCGGTCGAGGATCGCGACCATCTCGTCGATCTGTTCGGCCGTCGACGACCAGCGGGCGGCCCGAACGCGATCCAGTGCGGGTCGAACCGGCAAAGCAGGCCGTGGGCCAGAGCACGACGGCCGACCTGGACGCCGAAGGCCGTCGCATCGGGAAAGCGCGCCTTGGTCGCTCGGTCGCGCACGAACTCGATCGCCTGGAACAGCCCCTTGCCGCGGACGTCGCCGATGACGGGATACTTGCGCGCCAGCGCCTCGAAGCCAGCGCGAAGCCGCTGTCCCTTGCGTCCGCGCATTCTGGCAGCAGGTCGCGCTCGAGGATCTCGCGGAGCACGGCGATCCCGGCGGCGCACGAGATCGGGTTGCCCTCGAAGGTGTGCCCCTCGACGAACCCCGGGTTCTCGGCGATCGGGCCCCAGAAGGCGTCGGCGATCGGCCGCCGGCAGATCATCGCCGACAGCGGGGCATAGCCGCCGCTCAAGCCCTTGGCGATGCAGACGACGTCGGGCGTGACGCCGAACGTCTCGGCGGCGAACATCCGGCCGGTGCGGCCGATGCCGGTGATGATCTCGTCGAAGATCAAGAGGATGTTATGCCGGTCGCAGATCTCGCGCAGGATCGGCAGATACTCCTCGGGCGGGTCGATCACGCCGCCGGTATGGCCGATCGGCTCGACCAGGATGGCCGCCACGGTCGCCGGGTCTTCCATCTCGATCACGTCCTCGACGATCGTGGCGCAGGTGATGCCGCAGTCGGGATACGTCTTGCCGAACGGGCAGCGGTAGCACGTCGGCGGAAAGACGTGAATGAAGCCCGGGGCCATCGGCTCGTTGACCGTCTTGCGCGACTTGAGACCCGGCGGCCGAGAGCGCGCCCAGGGTCGAGCCGTGCCACGACTGGTAGCGGCTGATGATCTTGTACTTGCCGGGCGAGCCGGTCAGCTTGTGGTACTGCCGCGCCAGCTTGATCGCCGCCTCGACGACCTCGGCGCCGCCGCACTGGAACTTGACGGTCGACAGGTCGCCGGGCGCCAGCTCGGCCAGCAAGTTGGCCAGTTGCACGGCCTGCGGGTTGGTGCCGTGCATCGGCGGCGAAAAAGCCAGGACGTCGAACTGCTTGGCGGATCGCCTCGATGACGCCGGCGATTGTTGTGGCCGACCGAGACGACATAGATGCCCGAGATCGCGTCGAGATAGCGCTTGCCGTGGACGTCCCAGTAAAAGACGCCGTCGGCGCGCGCCATCACGAGCGGCTGCTTCGACCACTCGGCCATCTGGTCGCGCACGAAGATCTGCCGGAGGAAGGCTTCCTCGGTGGTCTGGGCCTCGTCGATCAGGTCGGGCATCTCGGTGGTCGTGGCTATCATCGTTGATGAATCCTTCGTTCGATTCATTCGAGGCGGGTTGCAGTAATCCAGGGCGATCGCCGCATAAAGCCAGGCGACCCGGACAAGGTCGTCGATCTCGACCCATTCCGAGACCGTGTGCTGTCCCCCGCGCGCGGGCCGTGGGTGATCGCCGGCACGCCCGCCAAGCGCGCTGAAGCTGTTGCCGTCGTCGACAAACGGCTTGGGCCCCGTGGGCAGTCGGTCACCCGAGGTCGCTTGATAGCAGTGCTGAAAGCGACGCGACCAATCGATCGGCCGGATCGAGCGCGAATGCGTCGCGGATCAAGAACCAGTCGCAGGTGATGGTCGTTCCCGTGTCGGCGGCGAGCTGGTCGAGCCCGGCCGGAAATTCCCGCTCGACGGCCGCTGGGTCGGTGCCCGGCAGCCAGCGCCGGGTTCCTTCGAGCCAGGCCTCTTGAGGGTACTGGTTGTAGATCTCGCCGGCGTGAATCTGGCCGATGAAGACGCTGGCCGCGCCGCAGATCGGGTGCGGCGATCGCGGCGAGCTCGTCGTCGAGCCGGCCAGCCGAGCGACCAGCTCGGCGCCGGCGGCGATCACGCTCGGCTCGTCGCTGGATCGCATGACCTCGTGGACCGGCGGGCCCTGCGCGGCGGATCGACCACTTTCCAGGTCGCCGAGCCCGGCCGGCGACCGGCAGCACGTCGCGAAGCGGCTCGGGCAGCAGGACGGCGTCGCCGTGGATGCCGTCGCGGATCAGCTGGTCGAGCTGGCGGCCGTCGCCCCAGGGGGCCTCGTGCAGGTCGTGGGCGGTCAAGAGGACCGAGCCCGCGGCAAGTCCCCCGGCGTCGCGGAGTGCCCGGACCGCTTCGACCGCCGCGGCCAGGCCCCCTTTCATGTCGGAGGCGCCGCTGCCGGTGAGCAGCCGGTCGTCCTCGATCGCGGCGGCACGAACGGCAGGTGGACCGTGTCGAGGTGGCCGTCGAACTGGAGCGTCCGCCCCGGCCGGCCGCTCTCCAGGCGGATCACGACGGCCGGAGATTCGGGGTATCCGCCCGCCGGCCGCTCGACCTCGAACCCGTCGGCCGCGAGGATCTCCGCCAGGCGGTCGCTGACCGCCCCGGCTTCGCCGGTCGGGCTCGGCACTTCGATCAAGCGCTGGGCGGTCTCGACCAGCCGCTGGCGATTGACATGGGGTTTCAGGCGTTCGATGGTTGCTGGATCGACATTCATGAAGATCGATTATAGCCGGGAGGTTACGACTGCTCTAGCTGGAGGATGTTCAATCTGCAAGCGGAACGGTAGATGAGCTAGTGAGGAGGCGACTGTCGAACTCGCCCTCCAGGTTGACTGCGGCGTACATCATGTACATAATGACCTTCAAGCTCATGATGCGCGTGGTTTTCAGGAGAACGCCGAATGATGCGTCTCAACGTGGTGGAACTTCGACAGTCGCTCGCCGATATTTTGAACCGCGCTGAGTATCAGGGTGAGCGAATCGTCATTCACCGGCGTGGCAAGGACGCGGCGGCGATTATCCCGATCGAGGATTTGAAGCTGCTCGAGCGGTTGATCGAAGACGCCGAGGACCGGCTCGACGCGGAGGCTGCGCGGGCCGCCTTGGCCGAGTCCAACGAATGCATCCCCTACGCGGAGGTCCGCCGAAGATTGGGGCTCGACGATGAGCAAGAAGCGAAACGGACGGGAGCCAAGTGCCCGAGCCAAGCCGGTATAGAAATCGGGTTCACCCGAGCCGCCGAGCGCGGACTGGCCTCGCTCCCCAAATCCGACCTGCGGCCAGTCGACACGGCGATCCTCAGATTGGCCCTCGACCCACGTCCCCCCGGATGGAAGAAGCTCAAGGGCACAGAGGAACTCTATCGGATTCGGGTAGGAAATTACGAGACTCCTCACTGATCTCCACCAGATTATCACGCGACTCGACGTGGTGCTTTTCTGGCTTGGGGTTGCACCTTGCGGCGGTTGACGGGTTTTGACCGTTCGGCCCCTCGTGCGGTTGTGGGTTCCCAGTCAGTAGATGTGAGTGGAGTGTCAGGACCACGAACCGGACCAGCGTCTTTCGACGTCGCCACTTGTACCGCACCTTCTCCAAGAAGCGAAACATCCGGTTGGTCCGCTCCACATGATTGTTGGTCCGTACTCGCTGGCTGATTGGGTTGTTCAGGTAGGCCATCAGTTAGGGGAACTTCTCCTCATCCAGTTGCTCCATCGCTTTGACCAACTCCGGCACGGCTTGAAATGTCGGATCGTGCACGATCGCTGCCCGGCGGCAACTCGCCTGGTGGAAATCCTTGGGCGTGTCGAACAGCCAGTACATCCGATCGGCGAACCGTCGTAGTGTCGCCAAGCTCGGGCAGGTATTCCAGCATCCGCCTCAGGTCGTCACGCTCCTGTTCGGTGAGGTCTTCCTGACGCTTCACAATCAAATACCGATGCTTGAATACAAAGTACGCTTTCTCTTGACCGTCATCCCGCGGCGGGCCGCTGCTGCCTTCGCCTTGCGGCTCTTACGGCCTCGCTTCTTTCTTCCGCCCCCTTGCCTCGCCTGCTCATGGTTTTCTTCATTCGCCGCACGGCATCCAGAATCAGCTTATTGATGTCCTTGATGACGTGGAAAACGCACGAACTGATGGTCCGCATCGGACCACAACTCGGCCAGCACGGCGGGGTACAAATTCGAGCCGTGGGTCACCACAACACGCGGATTGAGACCCCAGTTTTTGAGGTTCTTGAGAAACCGCCACATGTGGTCCTGATCGTTGGCTGCTACCAGGCCGAAAGCCACCGGCAGGTCGCTCAACGGATCAGTAGCCAGAAGCAATGTGAAGCGGTCCAGGTGCAGTTCGTCCACACAGAGGGTGCCACTGAAATGTTCCAGAATTATGCGTCGATGTTCGGACATATCGAGTTCCTCGGCCCGATCGCGGAGCACGTTGTAGACGAACCCCGGGGATAGCTCCAGCAAGAACTCACGGCGCAACAACTCCAAGATCCGCTCGATGCTCATCCCGTCTTTGATAATGCGACCCAACACCAGATCCCGGACCTTGTTGTCGTAATGGGCCTTGGGAAGCACGCCTCGGGATTGTTTCGGAACGTCGTGCAGCATTCGCACTGGGCGGTGTACTCGCCGTAGGTGATCTTTAGGTAGGCCACCGCCTTGAAGGCGACCGTGCGTACCTCACGGGTACATGTCCGGTTTCCGATTGCCCAATTTGCCACACGTGGGACAAGGAGCTTTCTTGGGAGCCAATGAACCGGTATATAGAGAATCGTGGGTGCTTCATCACCATGCTTGCGTCCTTTCTGAAGAGGGATCCGAAGAACCTCATTCAAAAGGACGCAAGCCTTAACTTTCAAGTCCAAAACGACTTGTTGTGGCTTCATCCGGTGGGGGAATACGGAGAGTCGCGGATTACAGAGTCGTCTACCAGATCGAGGACCAACACCTGATCGTCCTCGTTGTGAATCGTCGGCAATCGCCGCGACATCTACCGAGATCTATGAGATCGGAGGTGTGCGCGATGGGCCGTCACGAAGCAAGGCTCGCATTCGTGATCGCAACACGTTCGCTGATCATCAATGGCGTACCCGGAGCCTGGATCTACGTCTTGAGCCAGGAGGATATCCGCCAGGTACCCTATACTGAGACCGACCGCTCCAGGTGACCGAGGGTTCCTGAGCAACCCGAAACGCTCGCTGGATATCCTGATCGCGGATGAGGGCCCCGACTGATTCGGCAACTGCCGTGCGGCCATCCAATCTGGCCTCCGTTACGGCATCAGCTCAGGCAGATGGAGCAGTGGGTTTGCAGGAAAGATCGTCGAAACCCGGCAGCGAAATCCGGGAAAGACATCCTCGCCAGACAGCTCATCCTGCTCCTGGAGCCAACTTACCGAAAGGTCGAGCCGATAAATGCGAACCGTCCGATCCTCGGGATTGATGACCCAGATGAGGGGCACTCCCGCGTCGAGGTATTCGTCGCACTTTGTGATCGACCTGGTAAGCCAGGTCGTTCGGGGAGATCACCTCAACGGCCAGGTCGGGCGGGATGTAGAGATAGCCCTCCGAAGTCAGTCCTTCCGGAAGACGTTCCTTGCGAACGAACGAGACATCCGGCTTCCGCACTTTTCCCGGAGCATTGGGGAAACAGACATACCCCAGGTCAGCGCCCCATACCCAGCCAAGTTGGTGTTCGTTAACGAACGTGTAGATATCGCGATAGGTCCGCCGCCGACCCAACTCGACAATACGCTCACGTTACGCTCCACAAGATGGCCGTCAACCAGCTCGTAACTCTTCCGATCGGGCATTGCCAGAAGGTCTTCGGGAGTATAGGTTTTTTCCAGAACCGTGCTCATCGGTCCGCCTCTCCGCGCGAAGGTTGGTTCCAAGGCCATTGCTCAGAGTCGATCTTTCGATTATAGAATCTCGATCCGGTGCGCGTCGACCTTCCAGCGAGCGACCATCATGGGCGATCCCACTCCCAACCCTCCTGGGGCCTTCGGCGGCAGATGGAGATCTACCTGGCGGGACTGGCCGGCAAGACCCCCGACAACCGGTCTCGGTCGAAGAGCTGGAGCTGAAGGCCAGGACTTCCTTGAAGCCGGAGGCATTCGATTACGTGGCCGGGGGAGCCGGGTCCGAAGACACGATGCGCGCCAACCGCGAGGCGTTCCGCCGCTGGCGGATCGTTCCGCGCTTCCTGCGCGACGTCGCCCGCCGCGACCTCGGCGTCGAGGTGCTCGGGCTCGCGCTTCGAGCGCCCGTCATGCTGGCGCCGATCGGCGTGCAGTCGATCCTCCACAAGGACGGCGAGCTGGCCGTCGCGCGGGCCGCACGCGCGCTCGGCGTGCCGATGATCCTGAGCACCGCTCTCTTCCTGCACGATGGAAGAGGTGGCCGCCGCGCTGGGCGACGCTCCGCGCTGGTTTCAGCTCTACTGGCCCGAGGACGACGAGCTGGCGGCCAGTTTTCTGAACCGTGCCGAGCAGGCCGGTTACAGTGCGATCGTGGTGACTCTCGACACCTACTTGCTCGCCTGGCGCGAGCGCGACATCCAGAACGCCTATCTTCCCTTCTTCCTGGGCGAGGGGCTGGCGAACTATTTGAGCGACCCGGTCTTCCGCAAGGCCGTCGGCGGCGATCTCGCAATCCAACCCGGCGCGCGTCCTCGAGTATTTCGGCCAGATTTTTTCCGACCCCTCGCGCACCTGGGACGACCTGGCCCGGCTCTGCCAGTCGACGCGACTGCCCGTGCTGGTCAAAGGGATTCTGCACGCCGACGACGCCCGGCGGGCCGTCGACAAGGGAGCGGCCGGCGTGATCGTCTCCAACCACGGCGGCCGCCAGCTCGACGGGGCCGTGGCCGCACTCGATGCTTTGCCCCGAGTGGCCGACGCCGTCGGCGACCAGACGCGACCGTGCTCTTCGACAGCGGCATCCGCCGGGCGGCGGACGTGTTCAAGGCGGTCGCGCTGGGAGCGCGGTGCGTTCTGCTGGGCCGGCCTTATGCCTTCGGCCTGGCGGTCGGCGGCGAACAGGGCGTGCGCGACGTGCTCGCGAACCTGATCGCCGACATCGACCTGACGCTCGGCCTGGCCGGCTGCGCCTCGTTCGCCGAGGTGGCCCGGGCGAGCCTGGTGAGCTCGAACTGAGCGCTTACGGGCCTCGTCAGCGACTACGACGTCCGAGGAGTGACGAGCTCGCCGCGGCTTGACGCCTTGCCGCCGTGTCGACGATCCGTCTATGATCGCGCTACAAAGGAGTCAGAGTCACAATGAGTCGCACGACCGGAGCCTGACGAGCGATCGACCGCGTCGGCCTCGCGACGAGCGGGAGTCGCATGCCCGCGTGCCCGGTCTGCGGAGGCCGCCTGATCGAGCAGCGTGGAAAGCTGGTGTGCTCGCGCTGCCGGACGATCTGCGAAACGTGCTGCGAGGGGGGCCGAGGCTGACGCCGATTCCGCAGAATGATACCGCATCACCAGGAAGAAAGAGCCTGACACGATGCCCGCGGTCGCGTTGCGAGATGTGCTGGGCCGGCTCGATGCCGCCGATCCCCGGTATGCGACCGAGGTCGTCGAGCGGGTCCTGGCCGAGGCTCAAGCCGACGGGTGCCAGCGACGTCCATTTCCAGCCCGGAGCCGACGCCCTGGAGCTGCGCTGGCGGCTCGACGGCGTCTTGCACCCGGTCGCTCTCTTGCCGGCGAAGGTCGCGCCCAATATCGTCGCCCGGCTCAAGGTACTTGGCCGAGCTCCTGACCTATCGGACCGACGTTCCGCAGGAAGGGCGGATCCGGGGCGTCGCCGGGCGAGGTGGAGATGCGACTGAGCACGTTCCCGACCCTCTTCGGCGAGAAAGCCGTCGTGCGGATGTTCGCCGGGCCCGGGCGGTTCCTGCGTCTCGAGGATCTGGGTCTGCCCGGCCGCGTCAGGGACGAGCTGTCGCACGTGCTCGACGAGACGTCCGGCGCGATCGTCCTGTCCGGGCCGGCCGGCAGCGGCAAGACCACCACGATCTACGCCTGCCTGCGCGAGCTGGCGGCCCGGTCGCGCGGCGAGCGCAGCCTGGCGACGCTGGAAGATCCGATCGAGGCGGTCGTGCCGGGCGTGGCGCAGTCCCAGGTCAACCTCGCCGCGGGCCTGACCCTCGAATCGGGCCTGAAGTCGCTGTTGCGCCAGGACCCCGAGGTCATCGCCATCGGCGAGATCCGCGACAGAGCCACGGCCGAGATCGCCTTCCAGGCTGCGCTCACCGGCCACTTGATCCTGACGACCTTCCACGCCGGCAGCGCCTGCGAGGTGATCGGCCGGCTCCTCGACATGGGGATCGAGCCCTACGTGGTGCGAAGCGGGCTTGCGCGCGGTCGTCGCGCAGCGCCTGGTCCGGCGGCTCTGTGACTGCGCGGTGCCATCGAGCCGGCCCGACGACTTCCTCGGCCTGCCGGTGCGCCAGGCCAGGCTCCCGCGCGGCTGCGAGCTCTGCCGCGGGACCGGATACCTCGGCCGAACCGTGCTGGCCGAGATGCTCTTGCCCGAATCGGACGAGCTGGCACGGGCCGTCCTGGCGCGAAGCGACGTGCGCCGCTCGAGCAGATCGCCGTCGACGCCGGCATGATCGACCGCTGGGAGCGCGCCTGCGCGGCCGTCGAAGCGGGCCTGACGTCGCCCGCCGAGGTCCGCCGCATCCTGGGACGGTCGCCCGCCGTCGCGAGACCACGGGCCGAAGTCCGTTGAACACCCTCGAAAGCCATTGCCTCATGCGAACAGCCCGGCCTTCCACGAGCCGGAATCGCATTGACAGCCTCGGACAATTGTGGTGAGATGGTGTTGTCACAAATGTCGTAGGCTGGCGGTGCGGGTCGAGGTCGGCAGGGGAGAAGGGTGCACGATGTCGCAGGGCGAGCTGGGGGCAAGCCGCCCGGTCCGATCACGATCGATCAATTGCTCGCTCTCAACGACGAGATCACGGCACTGGTGCGGGCGGGGGTTCCGCTCGAGCGGGGGTTGCTGGTCGCCGGACGGGACATCCGGGGCCGGCTGGGCCGGATCGCGACCGTGCTGGTCAAGCGGATGAGCCGCGGCGAGAGCCTGGTGGAGGCTCTCGAAAGCGAGAAACAGACGATTCCGCCCTTGTACCGCGCGGTCGTGGAGGCCGGGGCGCGGTCCGGGCAACTGCCGGTCGCCCTCGAGGGCCTGGCGCGGTATGTCCGCGGTTATTCCGAGGCCCGCCGCGCCATCGGGCTGGCTCTCTGGTATCCCGTCATGGTCCTGGCCTTGGCTTACGCGCTGTTTGTCGGGCTGGTGAGGATGGCGGTGCCGCGATTTCGTGAAAATCTTCGTGGAACTTGGTCTGACCGGTGGCCGCCCCGCTGCGCTGGCTGACCTGGATCGGCGAAACGTCGGACTACTGGTGGCCGGTCGGACCGATCCTCCTGGCGTTGCTGGCGATCGCCTGGGTTCGCTCCGGAAGAGTCGCACAGTTCAACGCGAGTGCCTGGAACGGTTTGCGGTTGATTCCCCTGGATGAGGTCGCTTCTGGCCGATTACGAGACGGCCAATTTCTCCGAGCTGCTCGCGCTCTTGCTCGAGCATCAGGTGACCTATCCGTCGGCCCTGATCCTGGCGTCCGAAGCGACCGGCAACGCAGCATTGAAGCGTGGCGCGGCTCAAGCTGGCCGAGGCGATCAAGCGAGGCGAGCCAGCCGGGACGGCCCTGAGCACGATCGACCAGCAGAACTTTCTCCCGATGTTGCGCTGGGTCTTGGCGACAGGGCAGGAGCAAGGGTCGCTGGTCGCGGCTCTGCACAACCTCGCCGATCTTTACCGCAAGCGTGCCAATTACCAGGCTGAGAAGCTGTACGTCTTCCTGCCCACGATCCTGATCGATCGGCATCGGCGGGACCGCAACGCTGTTCTACGCACTCGCCCTGTTTCTGCCGCTGATCAACCTGCTTAAAGAGCTGGGGATGTCCTAGCTCGCCTGTGCGGTGTCGGTTCGGATCGGTGGAGTGGAGTGGAGATCGCCATGTCAGATCATTGGGGAGCCAACGGAGCGCGGGGGGGACTGAACGGTGCGGATACCGCGCAGCTCTCGCAGCAGATCGCCGGTTTGACCCGCGCCGGTTCACCGCTTGGAGCTGGTCTGGCCGCGCTCTCCGAGGAGCTGCCGCGAGGTGCGCTCCGCCGATCAATGACCGAGCTGGCCCACACGCTCGAGTCGGGCTTGCCACTCGAGCAGGCGATCGACGTGCCAGGGAGGCCGGATTCCGCCCTCACTTGCGAGGGCTCGTGATCGCCGGCATCCGATCCGGCAACCTGGGCGATTTCTTGAGCCGATTCTCGGGGTATGTCGGGATCGGGACCGAGGTCAGACGCAAACTTTGGCTCAACCTGGCCTATCCGTTTATCACGGCGTGTGCGGCCCTGGCTCTTTTCGTCCTCGTCAGCACGATCCTGATCAGCCAGTTTGAGTCAATCTATACGAATTTCGGTGTTCCCTTGCCGGCGTTGACTGTCGCCATCCTGGCCATGTCGCGAGTGGTGAACACCGTCTGGGCGCCGGTGGCGATCGTCTTGGGGGTCGGTGTTTGTACCGTGTTGGCGGGCCGCGTCTTCTTGAAAGCACCGATGCGGTGGAGTCTGGCAGCCCGGCTCCCGATTGTAGGCTTGGTCTGGCGCGCCACGTCGCTCGCCGAGTTTTGTCATCTATTGGCCTTGCTGCTGGAAAGTAATCTGCCGTTGCCCGAAGCACTCCGGCTGACCGGTGAAGGGGTTCAGGACGCCGACCTTGACGAAACGTGCCATGTGATGGCCGGCCAGGTCGACGTCGGGCCAGTCGTTGGCACAGGCGATGACGGAAAAGAAGCTGTTCCCTCAGGGACTCCCCAGTCTGCTGCGCTGGGCGGAAAGAGACAAGAGCTTGCCCGAGGTGCTGCACATGGCGGGCGCGATGTTCGAGGCGCGGGCGCTCGTACTCGACGTTTACCGGGACTGTGGTCACCGTTTTGTGTATCCTTCTCGTCCTGGGAATCGTCATGGTAATTCCCGGGTTGTTCCTTCCCCTCATCACGTTGATCAGCCGGCTGTCCGGGTGAGATCGACCTTGAATCGGAGAGAGCCGTGGCCACCGGACCCGCCGAGCCGTTCACAGGCGAAGAAATCGTACTGTCGAAACGGACACACCAGGTCGCCGAGCACGAATCGAAACTGGAGTTTGATCCCTCCCAGCTCGCCGGTAAAGCCCGGCTCCGACGGCTGGCGGGTCCGGCACTTGATGTTCATCGTCATCGTGGTGGCGGTCCTGCTCTGGGTGCTCGTGTTAGATCGGCTCGGTCTTACTGGTTGGCGGCCTGGTCGTGGTGGTCGCGGCCGTGATCGGCGGAGGGGTTGTCCTGGCGCGGCGGCGGGCGAGCCGCCAGGATTCGCTCTTGTGCGTAATGGCGATCGCGGCCGAACGGGAGATGCCGATGGCGCCCGCCGATTGTGGCATTCGCCGATCAATATCGCGGCAGGTCGCGAAAGCGGATCAAGGATTTGGCTGCCCACATCAATTGGGGTGCCACGCTCCCCGAAGCACTCGAACGGACGCCGAAAGTGTTGTCGCGTGACCCAGTGCTTCTGTCGTGGATCGGTCAGGCCACGGGAAAACTACCAAAGGCATTGCGGCTAGCCGCGACAGCCCGGATGAGCCAGTTGCCGATCTGGACGGCGATCGCCGGACGACTCACCTATATCCTTGTGCTCGTGTTGGCGATGCAGACGATAGCCTCGTTTCTGCTTTATTTCATCATACCCAAGCTTGAAGCGATTTTCAGAGACTTCAATGTGCCTCTGCCCGAGATCACGGTCATCACGATTGACGCCAGTCATTTCATCATCAAGTACTTTTACTTGTTCTTTCCTTTTCTCTTGCTCGAGTTCTTCCTTCTCTTCTACATCCCGCTGTCATTCCTGAGACATGGCAATTACGACTATCCCACTTTTCGATCGATTTCTGCGGCGGCGGCACACGGCGCTCATCCTCCGCTCACTGTCGCTGGTCGTCGAGGCTGGCGAGCCGATCTCCCTGGGATTGTCGACACTGACCAACCACTATCCGACGCGCTGGGTCCGCCGGAAGCTGCATGCAGTCGAGTCGGACGTGCAACAAGGGGCCGACTGGATCGACTCGCTGGAGCAACGCGGCCTGATTCGCTCCACCGAAGCCGAGGTGCTCAGATCGTCCGCCTCCGTCGGCAACCTGGCGTGGGCCCTGGCGGAGCTCGCCGAAACCAGCGAGCGGCGGCTGGCGATCAAGATGCAGGCATTGATTCAGCTCCTGTTCCCATTGGTCGTGCTCATGCTCGGCTTCATTGTATTCTTGTTTGCCATGGCCTACTTCGCCCCGCTGGTGAAGCTGATTACGGAGTTATCGAGCCTATGATGGCGCGACCACCCGGGAGGGCGGAGCGGCCGCCAAACCCGTCCGATCACCACCTGATCCAATCCGCCAAGAAAGCCATCGGGCAGAGACGCCGCGGTTCGCTGCTTGCCGAAGTGGCCATGGCGACGGTCATTCTCATGATCGCGATGTCACTGACGGTCAAGGTGCTGGGCTGGGTCGCGCTCGAGCGCCGCGCGGCGGAACAGCGGCAGCGGGCCGTGCTCGAGGTCGCCAACGTGATGGAGCGGATCACCGCCTATCCGTTTGATGAGGTCACGCCCGACCTGACTCGCCGAATCACGCTTTCCACGACGGCTGGCCAGTCGCTCCCCGATTCCGACCTGGCGGTCGAGTTGACCAGCAGCGAACCCGCCGCCGACCGATCGGCCAAGCGGATTGCGATCCGGCTCCGCTGGAAGGGCCGTTCGGGCGAATGGGTCGCACCGGTCCGCTTGACCTCGTGGATCGAACGACGGAGGCCGGCATCATGATCTTGAACCAAACGGAAGCCTCATCGACGCGCCGCCGTTCGTTGCGACGGGGCATTACGATTCTTGAAATCATGGTCGTGATGACCGGAGTGGCGGCGATGCTCGCGCCTGTGCGCGCTCACGATCCAACTCTTGATGCGATTGAACGACGACGGTCACGCCCGCTTGACCGCAGCCGTGTCGCTCGAACGGCTGGCTCGGCAGATCCGTCAGGACGCCCACGCCAGCGATGCCGCCCAACTGGAACAGAAGAAGGCCGCGGCGAAGCCCTCCAGCCTGCGACTGACCTTCGACCCCCACCACGACGTGCTCTACGAGCCGCAACGCCGAGAGGTCGTCCGGGTTGAAACCCAGGATGGGAAGTTGAGCCGGCGCGAGTCGTACTCGCTTCCACCCGGCAGCGATTCGCGATTCGAGCTTCGCGATGAAGGGGCGCGCCGGCTGGTGGTGTTGGTCGTGACCCATGACTCCGGCAAGAACCCGATTGAACCGCCGCGGCCGTTGGAAGTGGCGGCGTTGCAGGGGAAGGACCGGGTTGGACCACTCGGAAATCCAAGGGGCGAAAAACCATGATCGTCGCAACGACCTCGAATTCACGACGAGGAATGACCACGATCGCGGTGCTCGTCTGCCTGCTGATCATCACACTGATCAGCGGGGCGCTGCTGAAGGTCGGCCTGGCCCAGCGCGAGGTGAATCGCGATCGAGAGCGGCACCTTCAGGCCGAATGGCTGGCGGAGTCGGGAGTCGATCGAGCAATCGCCCGCCTCGCCCGCGATCACAACTACACCGGCGAGACCTGGCCGATCACCGCGAGCGAGCTGGGCCTACCGGAAGCAACCCCATCCACCGGTTCGACCGGGCAGGCCGATCGATCCGGCGGCCATCGTGACGATCGTCGTCGAACCGATCGCCGCCGAGGCCAATCGCCGTCGGATTCGGGTCCAGGCTGATTATCCCCCCGATCCGCCGCGCCGGTCGCGGCATTCCAAACAAATGTTGATCGATCTGCAACCGAATAAAACCAAGTAGGAGTCGCGCCATGATCCGAGCTGTCGTATCGTCCTCCTTTCCGAGCGGTCCGTCCGACCGAGAGAAAGTTGTCGATCTCATCCGGGTTTACTCTGATCGAGCTGCTGGTCGTGATCGCGATCATCGCGGTATTGATTGCGCTGCTCTTGCCGGCCGTCCAGGCAGCGCGTGAGGCCGCGCGGCGAGCCCAGTGCGTCAACAACCTGATGCAGCTCGGCATCGCCGTGCAAAGCTATGAATCGTCGCATGAAGTCCTTCCCCCGGGCGTGGTCAACGTCAGCGGCCCGATTGTCGATAAGGCCGTGGGATACCATTTTGGCTGGCTCCCCCAGATCTTGCCATATATGGAGATGAGGAACGTCTATAATCATTTTAACTTCAAGATTGGTCTTTATGAGACCGAGAACTCCACGACCCGAATGACCTTGGTCCGAGGCTTTCTTTGCCCTTCGGATCCGGGCCCGAATCGGGCAGCGGGCAGCGCCACCCTGACGAGCTATGTGGGCTCCCATCATGACGTCGAGGCACCGATCGCGGCCAATAACAATGGGCTTGCTCTTCCTGAACAGCGCGATCCGGTACGAAGACGTTCTCGACGGCACGTCGCAGACGATCGTCCTGGGTGAGAAGCTGAACGACGGGCTGGGCCTGGGTTGGGCTTCCGGGACCCGCGCCAGCTTGCGGAATACGGGCTCGGGGATCAACCGGTCAACGGTCCCATTTGCCGCTTCAATCGTCGTTTCCGGTTCCAGCGGAGATGAAGGCGACTCCCCTGACGAGGACGCGTTGCACGCCGCTTCTGGCACATCGACGTTTGTCGGAGGCTACAGCAGCCGTCATCCCGGCGGCGGCAACTTCACATTCGGCGACGGTTCGGTCCGGTTCCTCAAGACCTCGATCACCGCCAACGTCCTCAGGTTGCTGGCCAACCGCCGCGACGGTGAGATCATCGACGCCGACAAGTTCTGAGCTACGAGCAAAAAAAAGGGAGCCCGGCGATGAGACGACGTTTAGCTTTCACGCTGATCGAGCTGTTGTTCGTGGTCGCGATCATTGCCGTCCTGATCTCCTTGCTTCTGCCGGCGATTCAGTCGTCGCGCGAGATGGCGCGCCGGGGCCAGTTGCAGCAACAACATGCTGCAACTGGGCGTCGCTCTGGGCAATTACGCCTCGACCCACCGGTGTTCCCCCCGGGCGTGGTCAACGACAAAGGCCCAATCACAACATGGCCGATGGATATCATTATAGCTGGATTGTGCAGATCCTCCCGTATATGGAACGAGCCGTCTATCGCCACTTCGATTTTCGGGAAAGCGTCTACGCGGCGGGCAACGAGACGGCTCGAGATGTCCAGATCCAGACGCTCCTTTGTCCCTCGGATCGTTTCAGCGGGAGCGATCGCCGACCAATTATGCCGGCTGCCATAACGACGTCGAGGCGCCGATCGCGGCGGACAACACGGGCATCCTCTACTTGAACAGCCGAGTCAGCTACGACGATATCACCGATGGGCCGGCCTACACCATTCTGCTCGGGGAGATCACCCGCGGAACCCCGACGCTGGGCTGGGCCTCGGGGACGCGAGCCACTCTGCGAAACACGGGACATGCCTTCGATGCGGCCGATGCACCACGCACCACGAGCGGCACCATGAATGTATCCCAGGCAGCTTATCGACACAAACGATCTCAGCGCGGTGGAACGATGGTGGAAGACGGGATTTTGCCGGTCGATTATGTCGGAGGCTTTCTCAGCACGCATCCCGTCGGCAACAACTTCCTCTTCGCCAACGGTTCCGTCCGATTGATCAAGCGCTCGGTTGACCAACATATCTATCGCTTTCTCGGAAACCGCGCCGATGGCAACTTGATCAGTGATGATTCGTTCTGAACGGCCGATCGACGACAGTTCTCTGGCTCCCGCGACGGACCGGTGTGGCACGACGAGCGCTTTTCGTGTTCAATGGGCGCGTGCCATTGATCCGGCCGTGAGGGTTGATCGCTCGATATGCTTCGCATACGGTGAGCCGAGGATGATTATGTCGATCTCGAGCCGAAGCCCATTGCTGTTACTTGCTTTGATCTTGTTGGCCGGGGTGCCGTCGACGTCGCTGGCAATGGGTCCGGACTCGTCCGCCAGCGCGCCGTCTTATCGACCGGACCCGGCCTCGGTGAGTCGGTTCGGGCCGGGTTATCGCTATCCGAAAGCCGGATGGATCGTGCTGCACATCGAAGGAGGGCCATACGAACGGGGCTATCAGCACGGCCGCTTGATGGCGCCGGAGATCGCCGCATTCATGCGGCGAATTGGCCGAAGCATCGAAGCCAGAGGGACCCGCCGACGCCTGGCAAGGACTTACGGCTGATCGCCGACGCCCTCTTCCTGCGGCGGTTCGATCGTGAGTATCTCGAGGAGATGAAGGGGATCGCCGATGGAGCCGCGGCCGCCGGCGCCAAGTTTGACGGCCGGCCGATCGATCTCCTCGATGTCGTGACGATCAATGCCGACGTCGAAACCAACTTCCTCGAAAATGCCCTCGAGGCCACGGCGACCGGCCTGGAAGGCGGAAGATTTCGTGACCCGCCGAACAACGGCCGACTCGTCCCAGAGAATCCATTGCAGCGCCTTCGCGGCGACCGGGCCGGCCACCGCGGATGGTCAGGTCGTCATCGGCCACATCACCATGTGGAATCTCTTCCACGCGTACCACTACAACGTCTGGCTCGACGTCAAGCCCAGCCGCGGCCAACGCGTGCTCATGCAAACGTACCCGGGCGGCATCATGAGCGGTCTCGACTATTACATGAATGACCGCGGTTTGGTCGTCTGCGAGACGACAATTGCCCAGACCAAATTCGACGCCGGCGGTATCCCGCTGGTCGACCGCATCCGCCGCGCTCTTCAGTATTCCGATTCGATCGACAAAACCGTCCAGATCCTGAAACAAGGCAACAACGGACTTTACACCAACGAGTGGCTGCTGGCGGACACCAAAATCAATGAGGTCGCGATGTTCGAGCTGGGCACTCACCAGAGCCGCTTGTGGCGCAGCAGCAAGAACGAATGGTTTGGCGGGACGACTGGGTTTTACTGGGGCTGCAACAACGCCAAGGACCTTCAAGTGAGACTCGAGACGGTGCCGGCGCTCGACGGATCTCCGGCCAACGTCGTGTTCCACCCCTCCGAACGCGACCGATCGTGGCTCCAACTTTTCGACCGGAAGAACAAAACGATCGACGTCGACTTTGGTTTCCTGGCGTTCACGACCCCGCCCCTGGCGGCCTCGCATTCGTTGGACGCCAAATTCACCACAACGGCGATGGCCAAGGAAATGACGTCCTGGGCCAAGTTCGGGCCGCCCCTGGGCCGGGCCTGGGAGCCGACCGACTCCGAGCGCCATAAGTTTCCCGAGATGAAAACCCTTGTGCCCAACGATTGGACGGTTCTCCGGGTCGACCCACCCGCGGCCAATGCCACCGAGACGCCAAAACCGGTCGACCTCGCCCGGTTGACGCTTGCAACCAGCGAGTCGCACGAACACGAACACGCACCGCTTTGGCATGGAACACTTCTGCCGGAATCGGACAGCGATATCTGGCTCGCGGCCGCCTTTGCCGATTATGAACGGATCGTCGTCGAGGAGAAGGCGATCATGGCCCATGCCAAGAACGGTCATCGTCTGAGCGTGCGCGACAGCGAGAAACTCGCGCAGGCGATGTTCGTGCCGATTTCTCGCTACCTGACGGCCGTCGCCCGTCGAGGCGGTACGGATATGCCCTTGAGTGAGACGCGCACCGACTTCGCAGCGACGAATGGTACGAGATTGCCGCCGGCAAGGGGGTCTTGATCCTGGCGGAGCTGCGCGGCTTGCTCGGAGAATCGCGGTTCGAGACGTTCATGGACGAATTCGGCCGCGCGCACGCTGGCCACGCCGTCTCGACGGCCTCCTTTTTTGCGGCGGCGGAAAAGGCTCACGGCAAACCGATCGGAGACTTGAAAGAAGCCTGGAGCAACGGCGGCTCCCGGTCGAAGCTCAGCGCGGATGTCAAGGCTCGCCGGGTTTCGGGTCGCTATCTGGTTGGTCGATTCGTTCGAACGCGAACTTGACAAAGCCATGATCGTTTATGGCACTGTCGCCGAGACCGAAGCCCAGCGCGAGGCGGCCCTGGCCTTGCAGCGGAAACTGGCGAGCCGCTTTGCGAACTTCACGGTGCCGATCAAGGCCGACACCGAGATCAACGACAGCATGCTTAAAGACGTTCATATCCTCCTGGTCGGCCGGCCGGCGACCAACCGCCTGACTGCTCGACTTGGCCAAGGCCCTGCCGATCAGCTTTGGAACCGCCTCGTTCACCATGGCGGGCGAAACGTTTGCCCATCCCCACACGGCGGTCGTCGCCGCGGGCCCGAGCCCGCTGGCAGCCCACCGCTCTGTCGTCGTCTTCGCCGGCCTCAGCGCCGAGGGAACCTGGACCTGCCCACGTCGCTTCCCGGACCGCGGCGGTGCCGGTACCGAGGTTCTTTTGATGGAGTCAGGCGAACCGCTTCAACGACTCGCCATTCCCGCTTCGGGCGATTCGCCTGGTGTCGCGACCACGACCCTCGGTTCACCTTGAGCCGAGTCGCGATCGATCGTCAAGAACGTGACGGATTGGCAAGGTCGCGCAACTGCCGCCAGTTGTCGGGGACCTCGATCACCGACGGGCCGTCACGCTCGAGCGATTCCCGTATGGCGGCCTGGAAGTCGTCGGCCCGATGAACCCGGCGACCGGGGACCCCATAAGCGGCCGCGAGCTCGAGAAAGTCAGGGTTGTTCAGATCGACGTCCAGGAATCGACCCTGGTGGTTACGATTCTGGATGTTTTTGATCGCGCCATAGGTCGAGTCGTTATGGACCATGGCGATGACGCGCAGGCGGTATCGGACCGCGGTGGCGAGCTCTTGGGCGGTCATCACGAAGCCGCCGTCCCCACTGACCGAGACGACCGGCCGGTCGCCCAGAGCCACGGCCGCGCCGATCGCCGCCGGGAACGCCCAACCCAGCGCGATGTAATTGGACGGATAGAAGAACCGTCGCGGGCCGTGGGCCGGGAAGTCGGACTGCATGCGATACCCCATCTCGCAGGCATCAGTGAACACAGGGACTTCGCTCGGCAGACCGGCTCGCAGCACATCGATAAACCATTCCGGCTTCGAGAGCCGGCGCGGCACGCGCCTGCTTCCAAAGGTCATCCCAACCGTGGCCGTCGAGGGAAGGCGGAATCAGCGTGAGAAGCGCGCGGAGTGCTGCCTTGGCGTCCCCGACAATCCCGACGGCCACCGGGTGATTCATGCCGATCTGTTCGGGCTCGAGGTCGATCTGGATCAACGTTTTTGGAACAGTCATGCGCCGCCAGTCGGTGAAGACCTCAGTAAAGCGGCAGCCGACGGCGAGCATGACATCGGCGTGCGGCAGCGCCAAGCGAGCGCCGATCGACCGACCATGACCGAGCGATAGGGGATTGCGCTCGTCGATCAGGCCCTTCGCATTGAGCGTGGTGATAATCGGAGCGCCCAAGTCGTTGCCCAGGCGTTCGATCTCGTCGGCCGCTCCGGACCAGAGTGCACCTCCGCCGGCCAGAATGATCGGGCGTTCTGCCCCGATCAAAATCTCAGCCGCCCGCGCGATCGCCGTCGAGCGGCACAGTCGGCTCGGGGCGAGGCGGAAACGCCGGCAGATCGGCCATCGCCGAGCACTCCATACGCATCACGTCCTGAGGAAGGAACAGCGCCGATGGACGCGGACGGCCCCAGGTCATCGCCTGGAACGCCTTGCCGACGAGTCCCGGAATCTGCCCGGGCCGGCGCGCCGTACCACACCAATTCGTTACCGGTCTGAAGATTCCCTCGAGATCGATCTCGTGATAATTGCCACATTCTCGATCAAGTGTGTCGGCGTTGACCTGACCCGCGAGAAAGAGGATCGGGACCGAGTCGGCCCAGCATTCGGCGACTCCCGTCAACGCGTTGGTCGCGCCGGGGCCGGCTGTCGTGCACACGACTCCCGGCCGGCCCGAGACCCGCGCGTAGCCATCCGCGGCAAAGGCACCCGCCTGCTCGTTTCGGATCAGGATCGTGCGGATGGAGCCCGATCGGCCGATCGCGTCATAAATCGTCGTCGAGTGCGAGCCCGGCATTCCGAACAGATCGCGTACTCCATGACGAGCCAGTCCCTCGACCAATACATCCGCCCCGTTCTTCATGATCTTCCCGCCCCGCTGAAGTCCATCTTTGGTTGAGTTTGGCCGTCGGGAGGGTCACCCCCCCGCCTCGATTCTACCGGTTTTCGCCGGGTGGTCCGCATAGACTCCCGGACCCGGCTGGTTCACTCAGCCCTACTTCCTCCGGTATCCGATCGGTTATGATGGGGCGCAATCGGGATATGGCGAAGCCGAGATCGATTCGGGTGGCCGTGCACAATGGGTCGCTCGAACAACGGTGATGAAAGGAGCTGCTAATGAAGTCAAAAAAGCCGCCGAACCGTCGTATCCAAAATATTGACGCCACAACTCCGGCCCACGACTCGGGGCAAAGCGGAGAGGCGATCATTCTCGATTTTACCCTGAATCGGATCAAAGCATTCAACCAGGAGCAAGGTGGGGGCGTTTCCGTCCGTAAAGACTTGAAGGGATACACCTTGATTCGCGAAGATACTGGACGGCCATTTGCCCGGCTCCGCCCCCGGGACACACACGGTAACTTCGAGGTCCTTTACTTGGGCTTCGGTTCCGACCGCTGGCGGAAGGTTGGAGCATTCGGCGGCACCATCCTTCCGCTGGATGAAGCACTGGAGTTCATCGCCGATGATCCGATGGATTGCTTCTGGCGGTGAAGGGCGAGGGTCCGATCAAATTAGATCAGGTCATAATGAGTTGGGGCGACCTTGCCCTTCGGTGGGTGCACCCGTTCGCAGCCTCTCCAGATCATCCCAGAAGCCTGGATAGGTCTTGGCCACGCAACCAGGGTTCTGGATCGTCACCCCGGGGATTCGCAACCCAGCCAGGGCAAACGACATCGCCATGCGGTGATCATCGTAGGTTGCGATCGACGCCCCTGTGAGCAAGGCGGGTGGAGCTGGGTCGATCACCAGCCCGTCCGGCAGCTCATCAACCCGCGCTCCCAGCTTGCGGAGCTCGACCGCGAGCGCGGCGATCCGGTCGCTTTCTTTGTGCCGGATATGAGCCACATTGCGAATGCGCGTCACGCCGTCGGCAAACAGTGCCATCACGGCCAAGCTCATCACGGTGTCGGATAGGGCGTTCATATCGACGTCCACGAGGCGCAGCCTGCCCGCTGTAACGGTCGTACTCGCGGACTGTCGCACGACCGTGCAGCCCATGTGCTCGAGGACATCCACGAAGGCCATGTCGCCTTGGATGCTCGTTGTACCCAACCCGTCGATGGTGATTGAGCCCCCGGTGATGGCGGCCATCGCGAAAAAGTAGCTGGCGGCTGATGCGTCGGGTTCGATCGCGTAGTCGCGACTTCGATATCGGGCCGGATAGACGTCGAACCGGTGAAACTTGCGATTGCCGATCGTCACTCCGAAGGCTTCCATGACCGACAAAGTCATGGCGACGTAGGGCTGAGACACCAGAACGCCTTGAACCTCGACCGAGGTGATATCGCTGGAATAAGGCAATGCCATGAGCAGGCCGCTCAAGAACTGGCTCGAGACGTTGCCTTTCACAAAAGCGTACCCTCCATCGAGGCCGATGGCGTTGATCGTCACCGGCGGGCAGCCGGTGCCGAGGTCTGATCGTGCGTCAGCGCCGAGGCCGCGGAGCGCTTCGAGCAGGTCGGAGATCGGCCGCTGCCGCATGCGCGGGCTGCCATCAAGCTGATATGTTCCATGGGCCGTGGCCAGCATCGCGGTCAAGAAACGGAGACTGGTCCCCGAATTGGCAACATTGAGCGAAGCCGCACGCGCGGGAATCTTGCCGCCACAACCTTGAATCCGAATCGTGGCCGAAGCCGAGTCGTGCGCGACCTCGATCCCCAGCGTCCGGAGCGCATCGATCATCACTCGTGTATCCTCGCAATCGAGCGCTCCGGACAAAACACTCGTCCCGTCGGCCATCGCCGCTATCACGAGCGCCCGGTTCGTCAAACTCTTCGAGCCTGGAACCCGAACAACCGCGTCAGGAGGCGGACCATCCCAGGGTTTGATCGTCGTTTCCGCAGGAAATTCAGCCATTCTCTTGATGCACTCTATTTGGACCTAGATCAACTCTTCCGATTCAGACTCATTGGGTGAATCTCGCTCGGGCTGCGGGAAAAACGCGTCGTGCTCCTTCGCATGGCCAATGATCAATTCGACCCAGGCGTCTTTAAGCGAGGCGAGTTCGCCTTGCAAGTGCGACCAACTCAATTCCGCCAAGCCGCCATTCACCGCGTCACTCGCCCACACCAGCGCTTCAAGACCGGCGTGCCATCCGTATTCCTGGAGCGCGGAGAGACGAGCGAACACCACATCCCACAATGCTTCGCCGTCAGCTTCTTCGGGCCTCTCCGGATCCGAGTTGATTAGCGTTCGATCATCAAATCGAGGCTGGACGTCGATCTCTCGTAAGAGTCCCAAGACCAGTCGATAGGAACTCGTCCAGGTGCCACAATGATCCATATAATGACGAACCAGCGAGCTGTGTGCCAAGGAACGACGTCCGTCGACTCCACCACCAAAGGCCGAGATCAACCTCCAGCGGGGATCGACCTTATGATACTGAGCGAGAGAGTGAAGGATCGGGTCGAATCGGTTCCTTTCCCAGACAAGCCTTTCGCTATACCGAATTCGCTCGATTGTTGTTTTGGAGACGAGTGACACGAGCAGTGGGAACATGGCGAATTCAGCCGCATGTTCCCGAATACCCTCATCGACAATGAATCCGGGAAGATCTTTCCGGTGAAGGTATTTGCAAGTCGTTTTGTCGGGATCCCAGATCACGGAATCGTGCTGTAAGCAGAACCCCGGTCCTTGGCCGATCAGGATGCTCTGCCCGCAGTTATGAATGCAATTCCGACAGGAGAAGAGCTCGTCCATTAATTCAACCGTGTGAAGTAGATATGAACTTTTCCCTGGGCCCATTTGATCAAATCTTTTCGGGCCACGCCCCCGGTGTCAAAGGACCATTCGACCAGTCCTTCTTTGCGTCTCGTCGCATACCTCAACGCCTGAACCGCTCGGAGACGCTCCGCCTTCTCGCCTTCGCGAACAACTTTTCTCAGCTCGTCGAGCAACGGCTCGTGTTCGACCAACTGGTGCCCGATGCGCGAAAACCAAAGGCTGGACGAGCTTGTAGGATGACTCACCAAGATCCCGAATCCTTGCCAAATCCAACGAGACACTCGTAAACTGGGTTTGCTTTCCTCGCGCATGTACAATATGTTCAGCATGCGTGCATTCTTTCGATAAATCAGGCGGGCTAACCCCATCTCTCTGGTCTCGCCTGAAGTAATCGCGTGCCTGCTCTTTCTGGGTGTTCGTCAATGCTCTTGCTCGCTTCAGAATTGAGGTCTCACATGTTGCCAAAAGAGTGATTATACTCTTGAGACGTCCTTGGCGACGACAAATCACTCAACTCGACGGGTCATGGGGGTCACATTCAATCAAGGCCGGCTCACGATGCGACGCTCGACTGCCCGGGTTCGCGCAGAAGAACGTCCAACTTGCGACTTAGCTCCGCTTCCGGCATCCCGACGACCAGAAAACGCTTTCGGCGCGAAGTGGCTCCCGAAAGCAAGATAACCTGCGCGGCCTTGCAGCCGAGGCATTCGGCCAGCACGGATTGGATCGCGAGGTTGGCCTTCCCTTTGTCCGGCGGTGACGTTACGGCGATTCGCAGCATGCCGGCGCGCTCACCGAGAACCGCGTTGCGCTTTGCGCCGGGGTGGGCCAGGATCGGCACGACTAACCCGTCGGCATGGCGGGCAATCGAGATCATGACGTGACCCCTTCAAAAAGGGCCGAGCCGACCCGCACCAAGGTTGCCCCTTCCTCAATAGCGACCTCGAAATCGTTCGACATACCCATCGATAGCTCCGCCAGGGGAAAGTCCGTACGCTGCCGCAGTTCGTCGCGCAGCTCGCGGAGCCGGCTGAACGAAGGGTGCGCCTCCTCGGCCGTCGTCCCCAGCGCGGCCATCGTCATCAACCCAACGATCGGAATCGTGCGGCAGGCGGCGATCGTCGCGGCGTCCCTCAATATCTGCTCGATTGTCCAACCATGTTTGCTAGCTTCGCCCGATGTATTGACCTGCAAGCAGACGGCCGGCGGATCGGTTAAGTCCACTGCCGACTTGTCGAGGGTTCGCAACAAATCGAGCGAGTCGACAGAATGAATCATTTGGACCTTCGACAGCGTTTTCTTGACCTTGTTGGATTGCAGGTGTCCAATCAGATGCCAGCGTACCGGCACGTCAAGGTCGGCGAGAGCCTCGATTTTGCTCCACAGCTCCTGGGGATAGTTTTCGCCAAGATCGCGTGCTCCGCAAGCAACCAGAGCTTTAATTGATTCCGGAGGACTTTTCTTGGTCACGGCAACGAGCCGCACCGCGTCAGCCGTTCGCCCGGATCGGCGGGCCGCGTCGGCGATGAGGCGCTGGACCGTTTCAAGGTTATGCCGAATCCGTTCCGTGTTCATGAGTGGCAAGTTCCTGGTATTCTCGGCTGATCCTCGCGAAGAGTGGAACCCGCCGAAGGGCGGGGGCCTGGATCTTTCTTGCAAGCGGATATCGTACGCGAAGTCCAACACCCGGATTCCAAACTGGTCACTCTATTCTGAAGGATATGGCAAGGTAATGAAACCGTTTCTCCTGATCCTCGGGTTTCTGGCGGCCATGTTGATCGTCTCGCAGCTCGTGATGGGGCTTCTCATTCTTCAGGGTCAAGCGTCAATGCGGACAGCCCACCAGCACTCGGGCTATTTGACCGTGGCAGTCACCTTGGTCTACATCGCTTGGTCGCTGGCGACCATCATGTCGACACCCAAGCGAGGAGCCCCCTGAACCAATCGATTCAGTTGATTTCGAGGATCGGCTCGACGGTTCCATCCGAAGTGAAGAGACCAACGAGAAACCGAGCCCGCGTGTGATGTCCGAGAAACGCGCGGGTCGCGGGAGGGCCAAGGCTGCGGTAGATGACGTAGGTTTCGTGTCGACCCCAGCTCACACGCGCGGCGAACGCCTTGTCCGGGCCAACGATCTGCGATTGTTCCGAGACCGTCAAGATCCGCCAGTGCACGTCCTTGCGGTTGCGAGCCGAGTCCCACGACACGAGCAAAGGAAGCCAAGCTCGGCGACCGATTGCGGTTTGGTTCAAGACAAGCTCGTCGTCCTCGGTCTGAAACTTGCCGCGATCCGTGGCGTAGGCTGCACAAGGAAGTCCGATCGGCAATACTTGCGCGGAGCCTCGTTTCTTTGGCTCCATGAGAAGGAAGGCGCGGGAGTTTTGGTCGGGCACGGCTGTGATTGTCGGCGGGACAGAAACGCGAGCTTCGAGAGTCTGCGACAGCGTCCCGTTTTTCTCGAGCAGGACGGCCAACAGCGCCAGGCGCCGCGCACGTAAGAGGACTGTGGACCGAGTCAGTCGCAATGGGCCGGCACGTGAGGACCATTCGACCAGAGCCGCCGCCGAGGTCGAGATCCAGGCTTGGGGACGGGGACGCACCGTTGACGTCCCGACCTCACCCGCGATTCGCCACGACGGTCCCAGCCACGATCGGCCAGCACCGAAGAGCTCGAAACGGCAATCCGATCGGGCATTCCGATGGTCGATGGCCAGGAAATCCGCGGTGGCTCGACCATCGGCGCGCAGAACCGCCAGGACCCGGTCGGTGCTCGCCCAGGCGGCGAGCGCACCCGGAGGATGCTCACCTTTCCTTTGGAACAACCACCCACTCATTGAGCGACCATTAACCTCGGTGGAACGCTCCGGCTTCGCTTCTCGGTATTCCGAGCCCGTCGTCCGTTCTCCACTCGATGATGTAAAGTCAGTGGCCGCGGAACCGTCTGGTCTTGAGAACCGCAAGGTGGTCTGAATCAGCCTGGTCACCGGCTCATCCCAGGTCACCGGCCATTCCCGGCCTTGTCGCCTGGCCGCGGCCAGGACACGCAAACACTCATGCCACTGCGGAATCGCCAGGCGAAACGGGACTCCCTCCGAATCGAGCTCACGATCCAGCCAGCGCGTCAGTGGCTGCTCATTTCCTTGACAGACCCATGCCGTGAGCGCCCGAGTCAGACGTCCGTGGATCTGCTGATCCATCGTTTCAACATCATTCATCAGAAATGTCCGCCGAATCACGAGGCGATGCAGTCATCTTGAGCTTGAGTGCACAAAAAATGGACGGGCGAGGGTTGCAATTTCGCCTTCGGGAATTGACAAACCCGATCTTTATCATTTCTTTGTCGAACGACGTAATCCTCAATGGCACAGCCCATTTGAGTTGCTCTTCGACACAACCAGACCCATTCGGATCGCTTTTTTCGTCCATTCCAATGATACTGGCACTCGTTTTGCTTTCCACAATATCTCAGATTCAAACCAAGCGAAAAACAGCAAACGGTAGGCGATAGCCTCCATCGAAACGATAAACTTTTAAGAATCCACCCCATTGGCGATAGTCGTTTCAAACTAAGGGAACGGCTCCCCGCCAAAGGGCGAGCGGGATGCCTCGCACGACCCCCCGCTCGCCCTTTCTCACACCATGCTCGGGCCATTGGCTTCGTCCGTGTCCCGAGGCACTTGAGCCAACCGGTCAGTTGTTTGGGTTTTGAACGACTAGGGGAGAGGTAGTCGTTTGGAACCTGATCTCTGGCCGGTTTTTTCTTTTCACTCTTCACGAACCGTCTCGGGTTTGCAAGGCGATGTGATCTCCGTATCGGTCGTGGGTGACTCTTTTGATTGCCTTGATCTTCCTATCAATTCCTGCGACGTGGCGTCGATCGCCCAACCAACTTCAGTTCAGGTCGCGTCAGTCTCGTTGACCCGTCGGTCTCCCGTCGCGGCGAATCGTCCGAAGGTCCGACCGGGATCATCGGCATTGGCCGATCGGTGGTTTGGTCGACCCCTGAACTCGTGGTACCGCGCGATCGGCTGGCCGCGGCTCGTTTTCGTAACATCTCCGGGCGCGCCGACATGCCTGTTTCCTGAGCCTCATCGGAAGGTATGCGCGAGTGGGCCTCGCCGGTAAGATGAGGGTCGGGATGGTCGTGTGAGCGGTCAAGATAATCGATGCGGATTCGGCGAATTTTGAGCAACCTGACTGATACTCGGCCCCGTAGCCGCATCAGACAACGTGATCGGCATGAGAGCCCTCCTACCTGAGCCATTCTCCGTCTGCGTGCTTCTTCCAATGTCGGGGCACGTATTCCTTGTAGTATTGGGAAAGCGCCCGATTTGCGTAATGGGCGTCCGGTGAGAGAACCTTCAGGTTTGGATTATCCGATGGTATTGCGATCGTAAGCCGCCAGTCGGCCGTATCGGTTGTGGGTTTCGATGCAGTGATCGCAGGCATAGGAGCCGGGCCAAGGTTGACCGAATAGCCTCCGCCAGTATCGGGGCCAGAAGGGCGCGGGATGCTGGGAGTTAAAAAGGGAACCTGGCTCGAAGACGCCACGGCGTTCCCAGAGATGGTACACCCGTCCGCTTTGTCGGTAGTCGTGATTCACGCGGTCGGCGGTGATACCCAGCCAAAGTGCGATGGAGCTGGCCGCGATAACGGCCATCAACCGTCGGGTTGTCATGGCAGGGAATTGCAAGAGTTAGTCCTCGCACGAGGATCGCGATGGCTATTCGGTGAGATCCATACCCAGGATAGATAATTGCTGTCGCGGAATCCCCTTTTATGAGACAGCTTTTCAGGGCAGGCGTCAAGCGGCATGGTGCATGCAGGCAATTTTACAATCATGACGCCTGGTGGGGGTGCCCGTGACCCTGATATGGTTTCGCCCAGGCG
Organism: uncultured Planctomycetota bacterium; assembly: GCA_963720335.1. Taxonomy (GTDB): domain Bacteria; phylum Planctomycetota; class Planctomycetia; order Isosphaerales; family Isosphaeraceae; genus CAVRFS01. The sequence goes on from CAVRFS010000001.1 coordinate 153,691, forward strand.
CTGCCGAACGTCCCGCCGGCCGTGGCCGATGACCCGGCGCCCCGGGTCCGGAGATGAGCGCCATGAGCACCACCGAGGGCACCGACGGGAACCCGCTGCGCAGGGCCGGTGTTCCTCGCTGGGTCGTTGTTGCCCTCGGGCTCTTCGCCTGGCTGGTGGCATTGCCGCTCGCTCATGGCGGGCTGCCGTGGCGCTCTCGTTGCTCACGACCCGTCGCGGACGGGCGGACGGCCGCCCGGCGCTCTGGAACCTGCTCGGGCTGATCCCGGTCGCGGCGGGGACCGCCGTCCTCGTCTGGGACCTGGCCGCGGGCCTGGCTCGGGTCCCGGAACTCCCGGAGCGGATCGAGGTGTTGACCCCACCCTACCTGATGACGGGTGGCCCCTACGCCTTCTCGCGCAATCCGATGTATGTCGCCGAGCTGGCGCTCTGGCTCGGCTGGGCGATCCTGTTCGGAAGCGTCGCCGTCCTGGTCGGGTTGGTGGTCCTGGCGGTGGCGATGCGGGGGCTCGTGCCCTGGGAGGAGCGCGGCCTGGAGGCGCGGTTCGGCGAGGCGTATCGCCGGTACAAGGCCACGGTCCCGCGGTGGCTCGGCAGGGCGCGGCGCTGACCGACGGCGGGGAGCACCTCGCCGCGCGGTGCGACCGCCGCGCGATCACCGATCTCATGGTCCAAATCAGATCGGTCGTGGCACGCCGGGGTCGTCGCCGGCGCCCGGGGCGGACGGCGTGCCGGCCGGGCGCTCACGAGTCCCAGAATCGTGCAGGGTCGTCTAGGGAGGCTAAACATGCCGATCCGGGCATGGCAACCCACCATGCTCCGCCGGCTCTGGCGGGTGGTTGGAGCGCCTTGAAGCGTGTACGATATTGGCCTGGACTCTGAGCCGGCGACTGCGGGAGATCGACCATGTGGGACACACAAATCCGGCGACCGAGCGATCTCGGCGCTGATGAATCGTTGCGAACCGAGTCTGGCCGGGCCGCCGTCGGTGTCGTGAGGGCGACGGTCGTGCTGGCTGGCCTGCTGTTCGCCAGCCCGGCCGCGACGGCATCGGACGTCGGTCCTGGTGGAGACGTCGCATTCTCGGGCCAGGTCATTGAGCGCGAGACCGGCAAGCCGGTCGGGGGCGCCGAGATCCTTCTGGAGCGTTCCATCCGTGGCTCTGACGGCGCGGACGCCGCCGGCTTGGGCCGGCACGAGCATCATTCGGACCGACGCTCAGGGGAGATTCCGCGTCGAGTTTCCGGCCGAACAGGTGGCCGAGCCGCGACTTTTTATCGCGCTGCGGATCAGCCATCCCGAGTTCATTTCCCGGAAATCGAGCCAGGTTGCGCTCGCCGACCTTATCCGCGGGCAAGCAAGGGGCGAGGCGCCCTTTTTCACGACAATCGCGCTCGAGCGAGGACTCGAGTACACCGGCCAGGTCGTGGTGCCCGGGGGCAAGCCGGCGGCCGGTATCCCGTACGCGTTCGAACACGGCACGAGCAGAACCAGCCGTTCCATACCCATCATCACGGACGATTACGACGGGCAGACGGACGACGACGGCCGCATCCGCAAGCGGATGCCGAAAACTCACGCGTTGGCCCTTTTCGTGGGACCGCCGCGCAACGCCCGGGCACGATTCCCCTTCGCTCCCTATCAGCACTTCTGGGGTACGGATAACGCCCTCGGGCAACCGCATGTCTGGGCCCCGACCGACCTCGGCCGGATCGTGCTGCGCGCGGGATCCGACTCTCGGGCCGGCTTGTCGACTCGGCAGACCGGCCTATTGCCGGCCAGACGATCATCGCCTATCCGCTGAAGGGGCGCGATCGGCATTCGACCACGACCGAGGCCGACGGCACCTTCGCCCTGGGGCCGCTCCGCCCCGCGAATTATCTGATCTATGGAGAAGGACAGAGCCCGTACTTCGACTGGGATCTTGATGCAGCAGCGCACGCCCAAGCCATCCGTGTCGTCCAGCCGGCGCGAGTCTATCTCAAGGAGGAGGCGAGCCCCGAACCGCTCGTACTCCGCGAGATGCCAACCGTCCGAGTCGAGCTGCGCTTCGTCGATTCGAAGGGGAAACCGACCCGCGGGAGTACCACGAGGCTCTGGGGTCTGCTCCCGGACGACCCGCACCCGCCCGGCCGCTTCCCCGTCCCCGCCTACCGCCAAGAGGGAAGGAACTACCTCGGCGCTGAATGCCCCCGAGCGCGAAGATCCCTGGGAGCCCACCGCCTGGGGCGTTTAGGACCAGCCCGACGACGACGGACGCATTGTCTTTTATGCACCCCAGGGCCTGAAACATGCAGGCGTGGCGCTACTGCCCGAGGAAGAGGCAACGGCGTTCAAGCACCGGATTGACCCCAATGGCCCGATCCTGCCGATGCCGCCCGCGCGCCTGGGCGTCGTCGAAGGCGACCGCCAGTTAACCATCATCGCGTACCGGGCGCCGACCGTGCTGGTCTCCGTGAAGACGGAGGACGGTGCCGTTCCGGAGGAACTCTCGGTCATGGCCCGTTACACGATCGAGGCGCAGGGTTATGTAAGTCAATTCGTCCGGCAGCGGGACGGCCGCTTTCGCAGCCAGAGCCTGATGCCCGATCATGAATACGCGATCACAGTCCGGGGCCGTCGTGATGTGTATGACCTCGCGCCCGCCCAGCGAATCAGCGTCCCTGAGAGTGGAACCGCCGAATTGTCCTTCCTCCTGCGCAAGCGGCGGAAACTGCCCGGCGTCGGGCAGACAGCTCCGCCCTTCGCGGTCACGACGATTGGAGGCCAGGCCCTGAGTCTTGCGTCCTTGCACGGCAAGACAGTCCTGCTCCACTTCTGGCGGCTACCCCAAGGCATTCCCGACGCGGCAACGTTCCTGGCCATCCATGAACGATTCGGAAGCAACAAGCGCTTCACGATGGTCGGCCTCTGTGTCTCTGATAGATCCGAGGAGGCGACTCGGGTCATCCAATCGGCGGGGTTATCCTGGTCGCAAGCCGTGCTCCGCGACGAATTCTACGACCCGATCGCCATTAACTACGGTGCGCTGCAACCCGACGCGACATTCCTGATCGGCCCCGACGGCAAGCTCATCGCCCGCGGCCTCCAAGGCACCGCGCTTGAGAAGGCTGTGGCTGAGGCGTTGGCCGGCAAGTAGGGCCGATAACGAAGGCCTACGCCCTGGGATGATCTGGCGGGGCTCACACTTCGCTCAACGTCATGAGGTCGAATGGAGACATTTCTGCGAAGGTGTTGCCCAACTCCCGGGAGGTAAAGCGGGCGACAAAATCATCTTTCACGCGATCTCGGTATGGGCGCCCATTGACATCGGAAAGGAGAACCTGGCCATTACCTCGCCTGATAGCCAGGCCAAGGCGTCAAAGCCGGGTGCCGTGCTCAATTCCGTCAGGAGATAGGCATACCCAATGCGTTTCGCCGCCGACAGGCGCCGACGCAGCCGGTCGCGCATGACTGTCCGCACGTCATCCGATTTCGAGGAAGCAAACCGTATCTCTCGCCCGCCCTGACCGGTCCTGCCATGGTGAATCGCAACCGTCCAGTCGTTAAGCAGCTCGCGGCCCCCGGTGATCCGGTACCGGCGGTGGTGATTGCCCGCCTGGCTATGGGCTTCTTATGGCCAGTCTCCGATTATGCCGAGTCGAAGGGGACCGAGTACAGTGATCGCCATCTTCCTCGGGTACTCCGACCCATTCGCCTTTGAAGTGCTCCGCGTAATCTGTGACGCTCTCCGAAATCATTGTGAAGTTTACTCAGCTTTTGATCGTCTGCGTTGATCGTCTACCGGGCGAACATCCCAGATCGCGATTGACGTATCGGACAGGCCCGCGACGAGCCGCTGGCCACCCGGTGTGTACGCCAGGACCTCGATCCACGGACATGTCGACTCGATCGTCCGGATCTCCTTTTTGTCGTGGAGCCGAAAGATTCGGATGACCCCGCGCGCCGGCTCGGACAACATGGTACCAACAGCGATGGCCTGCCCGTCGGGTGAGAACGCCAGGGACATCACGTGCGACTCCGGCAACTCAATCTCGCGGCGCACATGGCCCGTCCGGCTGTCGAGCCAGGCGATCGTGCTCGTGACGGGCCTGGATCCGCTCCAATTGCCCGCCCGGATGCCCCGGCTGGTCATCTTCTCGACAACCGCCAGGCTCTCGCCATCGGGCGCGAATGCACACGCCGATCTCACCGCGAGAGCCTTGAAATGGCGTTCGCCGCTAGCGACGTCTATGAGCTGCACGCAGCCCCCGCCGATCAAGGCGAGTGACCGGCCATCGCGCGAGAAGACGGCCCGGGCGATGGCGCTCAAGCCTGGAGCGTGTCCTGCCGCAGGTAATTCCTCCGTCTTCGGCTGGGAAATTGGACTCTCCTTCCCGGTCGAGATATCCCAGCGACGGAGCGAGCCGTCGCCATATGCTGCGATCGCGGAGGAGCCGTCCTCGCTGAGCGTCACACCCCGAAGACTCGTGCGCTCGACCGTCCAGGCGTGAAGCTTCTCGCCGGTCTTGAGGTTCCACACACGGACTGTCCCCCACTCCGGGTAGGACGAGGCCGTGGCGAGGAGCGCCCCGTCGTTCGAGACCGAGAGCGTCTCGACCCAGCCGCCGTGAGGCAACATTCTCGTCGATCGTCCCGTCGCCAGGTCCCAGATCCGGGCAGTCCGATCGCGACTGCCGGAGACGAGCGTCTTGCCGTCGTTCAAGAATGCGAGGGACACCACGGCGCCCTGGTGATCTTCGGGTGTCGCCAATCGATCCTGACCCGTCGCCAGGTCCCAGAAGTGGAGGGTCTGCCGGTCTCCGGTGGTTGCGAGCGCCCTTCCATCGGATGAGAAGGCCAGAGGTCCGTCGACCAAAGGAGCGCCCGGTAACAGGTCCCTTTCCTGCCCGGTCGCGGTGTCGAAGAACACAAGCGGGCCGCCACTGCCGATCGCCGTCAGAAGCTTCCCGTCGGGCGAAAACGCGATGTAGGATACGTGGGCGTTCTTCCGGCTCTTGAACCGCCCGATCAAGTTGCCGTCGCTGACACGCCATAGCCTGATCTCCGACCCGCGCGACGCCACGCCCGCGGCCAGGGTCGTCCCATCGGGCGAGAACTCGAGGCAATTCGGATCATACCGTCCGTCGAGAGTGATCCGCCGGGTTCGGCGGAGTTGCACAACGTCCCACAGGTCGATGGTTTGTCCCCAGGCGATCGCAAGCATGCGGCTCGTGGCATCTCGCGAGAACGCCATGGCATCGCGAAACCTTCCTTCGCCGAGTCGTTCCTCGTGCCGGACTTTCGCGGTGGCGACGTCCCAGAGCCGAAGGACCCCCTTGATGTTCACGGTCGCCACAGTCTTGCCATCTGGAAGATAGGCAACGTTCTCCACGTTGTCCTGATCGTCCCATTCGCCCCGTCGGACGGTCTGGCCGGTGGCCATGTCAGTGAAGGTCAGGTGATTGGCGACCGCGTTCCGCTTGGGCTCAAGGCGGAACCCCGCGGTCGCGATTGTCTTCTCATCGGGCGACAGGCTGAAGTCGATGACTCCTTCGCTTCCGAAGGCAATCTGTCGCACCATCTTCCCGTCTCGCGCGCCACGGACTACGAGGATGTCCTGTTCGGCTTCCGTCACAACGAGCTGACCGTCTGACGAATAGATGATGCGTTTGAGAGACGAAGCCTGCCGGAACCGAACGGTGCCCAGCCGCATCGCGGCCTCCGGCGGCAAGGGGTCGCCGTAGCGATCGGTCCGCGGCGGCTGCGACAAGGCACGCGCTTTCACCGTAGGCGGGCCGAAAGTGCCTTGACCGTTTCCATTTCCTTCGATCGCCGAGCCCAGGGCATGCCAAGCCCAGTAGCCACCCCCGGTGCCAAGGCATAGCAAGACCATCGCGACCCGGAGCTGGCCAAGCAGCATGGAAGTCATGACTCTCCTCGCCAAAATGGCGGCCGTGTCTCCCGCGAGGAATCCAAGCGCGATGCGACTGGTGGAATGAATCAGCGTCATCGGAATGGGCGCCGAGCCTGACCTGCCGCACCGGCGACAACGAGGCCACCCGGGACCGTGACGCCCCGCCCGGTCAGCCGCTGACGCAGCCGATCGCGTGCCCGGGCCAACCGACCGCGGACGGCCATTTCCGAGAGAGCGAGTTGATGCGCCGCCGCCGCGTAGGTCAGCCCTTGCAGGCAGCAGAGGACGACGGGAGCGCGAAGTTGTTCGGGCAAGCCAGCGATTTCCTCGTGGAGGATCTCCCAGTCGGGGTCGTACTCAGCCGGGAGATAGCTTTCAGAGGTCCGCCCCGCGACGAGCTGGTTGAGGGCATTCCGCCTCGCCGCGCTCCGCTTACTGCGATTCGCCACGCGCTGCGCGACTCCGAAGAGCCAACTGGCGACCGATCCACTCCCGCGGATCGAGCTGGCCCGGTTGGCCAGCACAAGGAAGACGGCCTGAAAAGCATCCTCCGCATCATGCTCGCAGTGAAGAACGCTTCGACAGACCCGAAGCACCATCGGACCATGTCGGTTCACGAGCTCCTCGAAGGCCGCCTCCGCCGCCTCATCGCGCCGCGCGACAAATCGGTCGACTAGCTGAGCATCGGAGAGCGGCCCGACCGCTCCGATAATTGAACAGCCGGTAGATTGGGTCCGATGGGCTGCCCGCCATTTTGTTCGATCTCCTTGGTCGTTCGTCTCCTCAGAGTAGTGCCCGCTCACGCGACGTCCGTCACGAGGAATTCTCAAGATCGAATCCCTTCGCTCGAATCCTGTGTTGTCTCGCGGCCGCGACCAGTCCGGTTCGGACTGCCGCGGGCCGCGATGGTCCGGACCCCTCAGGCAGTAAAAGAAGGACAAGAGATCGTAGTACAACTATTGGGACTGCCTCGGGTCGGCTGGCCACGCGCCCTTGGAACGCGTTCCTACAGAATCTCGGCGGCACTCTAGATCATACGGAGCTAATCCGGATTATTCATACCGCGCCAACAGACAGCCATCGCGACGCGTATAAGGTGTTGTTGCAGCTCACTTTCTACGTCAACCGCGAGGTCTTCCGTGGGTTTACAGACTGTTCCGCGGTTGTCACTTGATTTCTTACGTTCCCGGCCGGTTCACGTCGAGATTTCTGACGCACTGCTCTCAAGCGACGCAGGGCTGCTGCCAATCCGTCAGTTCGATGGACAGATCCGGCTCACCGAGCAGTTCGCCGCCGCGATCAAGGACCTGCGGGACGCCGACTTCATCGGCAGCCGCTACTGACGATGGTTCGGCAGCGGATCTACGGCATCCTCGCCGGCTACGAGGATCAAAACAACCACGATACTCTGCGTTCGGACCCTATCTTCAAAATGATCGCGGATCGTCTGCCTGGGACGGAAAACCGGGGACATATGCCTTTATTGACAGCAGCACCTCGTCGACTATCGTGATGACATGCCGTGAACTGCTCGCGCCTCGGTCGGTAGCATGTGGTACCACGCCCTCAATCGGGGCAACCGCCGCGAGGCCGTCTTCCGCAAGCCCGGCGATTACGACGCCTTCGAGGCGATCATCGACGCACCGGCCCGCTTGCCGGTGGACCTGCTCGGCTATTGCCTCATGCCCAACCACTTCCACTTGGTACTGAGGCCCCATCATGATGGCGACCTGGGACGTTGGATGCAGTGGCTGCTCACGACGCACGCCCAGCGCTACCATCGCCATTACGGCACCACAGGGCACGTCTGGCAGGGGCGCTTCACGGCCTTTCCCGTCCAGGATGACGACCATCTCGTTACGGTGCTCCGCTATGTCGAGCGCAATGCGTTGCGGGCCGAGTTGGTGTCGCGAGCCGAGGACTGGAAGTGGTCGAGCCTACCGGGTTGGAGGCGCGACGATCCGTTGCTGTGGAAGGGCGAAGAGCCGGTCCGCGATGAGCGGTGGCTGGAGCGCGTCAACGAGCCGCTCTCTGGGGGCGACCTGCAACGGTTGCGGCATTCGGTGTCGCGAGGCCGACCCTATGGCCAGGACGCCTGGACTCGGGAGACGGCGATACGGCTGGGGCTCGAGTCGTGCTTGCGTCCCCAGGGACGACCGCGTAAGGAGGACGTGTAAAAGCGCTATGTCCCCCGTTTCTGTGTTCTTGTCCCCCGTTTCTGTTCTGCGCTCAGGCCAGAAGTCTTAGCAGCGCCTCGGCCCCGGGCTTGGACGAGGCCGGATTCTGGCCGGTGACAAGCCTCCCGTCGCTGACGACGAAGGCTTTCCAGTTCTCTACCTTTTCATAGAGCCCACCGAGGCGCTTCAACTCATCCTCCACGAGGAACGGCACAACCTTGGTGAGGTGTACCGCCTCCTCCTCGCCATTGGTGAAGCCCGTCACCCGCTTGCCCTGCACGAGCGGCTGGCCCTGGAACTTGACACGATGGAGCACGCCGGGCGCATGGCAGACGGCAGCGACCGGTTTGCCGGAACTGTAGAAGGCCTCGATGAGGGCGATTGAACGCGGATCCTCGGCCAGGTCCCACATCGGGCCGTGGCCGCCGGGATAGAAGACCGCGTCGTAATCCGAGGCTTTGACGTCGCTGAGCCGCAAGGTGTTTGCCAGCACCGCCTGGGCTGCGGGATCTTGCTTGAAACGCCGCGTCAATTCGGTTTGGCCCTCAGGCGTGTCGCTGACCGGGTCGAGAGGCGGCTGCCCCCCTTTGGGTGAAGCGACGGTCACGGTCGCTCCGGCATCGAGAAAGGTGAAGTAGGGCGCGGCGAACTCCTCGAGCCAGAAGCCGGTCTTGCGGCCCGTGTTGCCGAGCTGGTCGTGGGAGGTCAGAACCATGAGGATCTTCATCGTGGGACTCCTGTGTTCGTGTCAAAGAGGGGTGCGGTCCGTTACGATCCGAGTGCTTCGGCGCCGGGATGGTGGCGGGAATGCCTCCGCTCGCGGTTGTCCGCCCCCGTCCCGGCGCGGAACTTGCGGGAGGTTCTCATCGAGCACGCCCGGCGGCGGGCCACGGCCCGGCGCGGCGGGGGTCAGCGGCGGATCCCGCTCGACGCGGTAGTGGACTACTTCGACGACCAGTGGCTGGACCTCGTCGCTGTCCACGAGGCGCTCGACCGACTGGCCGGGCTGCACGAGCTCCAGAGCCAGGTCGTCGCGGGTGGCTGAGCAAAACAGAAAAGGCACGGCTGAGCACTCGTATTTCACTTGATTGCACAAGATGAGCTGCCGTTCAAAGCCGCGCGAACCCTGGGGGACCCAGCGGGCACCCGGTTTTGTTTCGAATAGCCCACTTTATCGGATACCATCCGCACAGCAAGAGTCAAGGCGGAGCGTGTTAAATTGCCGGGTTTCTAGCACGATTCCTGGTCCAGGCCTTGCGATACAATCTCCGGTTGGAGCCTACCATGAACGCGAGCCATCTTACTGGCAGGAGAAACCAGTTGGAGCGAAGAGCATTTAGGTGAACCGCGACGACAGCGGCGGGGAGCGGGGCGCCAGGTCCGCGGCGCGATCGTCGAGGGCAATCAAACCTGACAGGTCCTTCACAGGAACAACGCGGGGGAGTTGGCCCCTGCGTCGAAACGCGCCCGGTGGTTCCATCGGCTCCCAGTCCGAGAATACGCCTCGGAAAAGGGATCCCGAGCAATCCGGCAGGCACCTCGTTACAATGGCAGCCACGCGCCGCCACCACCCTCCTCGGAAGCATGTGCTCGGACCTTGCCGGCATTCTTCGTCAAAGACAACAGGCTGGGGAGCTGACGATCATGCCCCGTCCTATCGACCCCTCGCGCGACCTGCTCTTCGGCCTGCTCGCGCTCCAGAACGGCCTGATCGATCAAGTGCAGCTCGTGGCCGCCTTTCAATCGTGGACCCGCGATAAGAGCCGACCTCTGGCGGTTCACCTCGTCGGCCGTGGCGACCTCGACGCCGAGCAGCGAGCCGGCGTCGAGGCGATGGTCGCGCTGCACCTGAAGAAGCATGGTGGCGACGCCGAGAACAGCTTGGCGGCGATCCCCGTCGGCCGCGCCACCCGCGAGAAGCTGGCCGGACTCGGCGACCCGCAGATTGACGCCTCGCTGGCCCGCGTCGGCTCCGGCTCCGGTTCCACCGAGACCGATGACGACTTTGACCGCACCCCCAGCTACGCCGTCGGCACAGCGACCTCAGACGGCCAGCGGTTTCGGGTCCTCCGCCCCCACGCCAGAGGCGGACTCGGTGCCGTCTTCGTGGCGCTGGACACCGAGCTGCATCGCGAGGTGGCGCTGAAGCAGATCCTCGACGATCACGCCGACGACCCGACCAGCCGCCAGCGGTTCTTGCTGGAGGCCGAGGTCACCGGCGGACTGGAGCATCCCGGGATCGTCCCGGTCTACGGCCTGGGGACCTACGGTGACGGCCGGCCCTATTACGCCATGCGGTTCATCCGCGGCGACAGCCTCAAGGAAGCGATCGAACACTTCCACGCCGACCCGGCGTTGCAGACCGACCCCGGCCGGCGGTCGCTGGAGCTGCACAAGCTGCTCCGGCGGTTCATCGACGTCTGCAATGCCATCGACTACGCGCACTCTCGCGGCGTGCTGCATCGCGACATCAAGCCGGGCAATGTGCTGGTGGGCAAGCACGGCGAGACGCTGATCATGGACTGGGGTCTGGCCAAGCCCACGGGCCAATCCGATGCTCGCTCGGGCGAGCGGACGCTTCGGCCCAGCTCGGCCAGCGGCAGTGCCGAGACGCTGCCGGGCAGCGCGCTGGGCACGCCGGCCTACATGAGCCCCGAGCAGGCCGAGGGCGACCTGGACCGGCTCGGGCCACACTCGGACGTCTACAGCCTGGGAGCGACACTCTACTGCTTGCTCACCGGCCGCCCGCCCTTCGAGGGCGACGACATCGGCGCCATCCTGCGCGGCGTGCAGCGGGGCGACTTCCGCCCGCCCCGCACGATCGACCCCGCGATCGACCGGGCGCTGGAGGCGGTCTGCCTCAAGGCCATGGCCTTGAAGCCCGAGGACCGGTATGGCTCGTGCCGGGCCCTGGCCGAGGACATCGAGCGGTGGATGGCCGACGAGCCGGTCTCGGCCTGGCGCGAGCCCTTCTCCCGGCGGGCGCGGCGGTGGGCGCGGCGCAACCGCACGGCGGTGGCGGCGGCGTTGGTGGCGTTGGTGGCCGGCGTGGTCGGGCTGGGCGCCGTGGCCGGCGTCCAGGCCTGGGCCAACAACGCTCTCAGAAAGGCCAACGACGCCACGCAACAGGCCCTCGGCGAGGCCAAGGAGGCCAAGCAAGCGACCGACGCAGCCCTGGCGCAGTCGGAGGAGTCGCGGCGGCAGGCCGAGGCGGTCAGCACGTTCCTCGTCGACGCGTTCCGCAGTCCGGACCCCGAATACACCGGCCGGGAGGTCAAGGTGGCGGATGTACTGGACCGGGCCAGCGCCCAGCTCGACAAGGAGTTCGCCGGGTCGCGGGCGACCAAGGGGGCGCTCTTGGAAGCCCTGGGCCTGACCTACGATGGCCTGGGGCTGTTCGACGAGGCAGTGAGCCTGCACACCCGAGAGCGCGCCGAGCGCGAGGCGGCGCTGGGCTCCGACCACCCCAGTACCCTCAATAGCCGCGACTCCCTGGCCACCGCCTATGTGCGCGCCGGCCGGTTAACCGAGGCCATCCCGCTCTACGAGGAGACGCTCAAGCTTCGCGAGGCCAGGCTGGGTCTCGACCACCCCGACACCCTCAAGAGCCGCAACCTCCTGGCCCGGGCCTACCACGATGCCGGCCGGATGACGGAGGCGATCGCGCTCCTCCAGGCGACGCTCAAGCGGTTCGAGGCCAAGCTGGGTCCCGACCACCCGGACATGTTCAGGAGCCGCGGCTTACTTGCCTCCGCCTACTCGGCCGACGGGCGGACGACCGAGGCGCTCGCACTCTTCGAGTCGGCGCTCAAGCTGTTCGACGCCAGGCTGGGCCCCGATCACTCCGAAACGCTCTTTGCCCGCAACAACCAGGCCATCGCCTACAATCGCGCCGGCCGGCTGCCTGAGGCGATCGCACTCCTCGAGCCGGCGCTCAAGTTGTACGAGGCCAAACTGGGCTCCGACCACGCCGCCACACTCCAGTGCCGTAACAACCTCACAACGTTCTACCTCGCTGCTGGCCGCTTGGCCGATGTGATCGCCCTGAACGAGAAAGAGTTCAGGAGGGTCCAGTCGCCACTCGGTCCGGGGGACTCGCGCACCCTCCAACGGGCCGCCAACCTCGCGATGGCCTACAAGGCGGTCGCCCGGGCCCAACGCGACGCGGGTCGGCATCAGGAGGCCCTGGACCCCTATCGGCGGGCCGTGACGATCCAGGAGGACCTGGTCAAGAGGCGTCCCGAGATGGCCATCTACAAGAACACCCTGGCCTGGTTCCTCACCGACTTCGGCATGTGCTTGCGCGAAATGGACTCCCTTTCCGAGGCGGAGCCGGCCCTGGAGCGCGCCCTGGCGATCTGGCTTGGGCGGATCTCCGAGCAGTCGTCTGTGGGCCCCGGTTCGACGGGGAATCTCCTCTGGACGCTGGACGAGCTGGGGAAGGTCGACGGGAAGTCCGGGCGAGTCGGCCAAGCCATCGCCGCCTATCGGCGCGCGATGGAGGTCGCCGCGCGCCTCGTCGCGGCCCATCCGGAGGTGCCGCATCACGCCGAGTTGCAGGCCAAGCTCCACGAGGACCTGGGCCGGTTGCTGGCCGAGTCCGGCCGATCGGCCGAGGCGATCAAGCTCCGCCAGCAGGCGGTCACGCTCCGCGAGCAATCCCTCGAGCGCTGCGCATCGAAGCTGGGCCCCGACCATCCCGACACCCTCAAGAGCCGCACCGGCCTCATCAACGCCTACGAGTCGCTCGGCCGCTGGGCCGACGCCGAGCCGCGGCGCCGCGACGCTTTGGCCGTCCGCCGCCAGACCGCCAAGCCCGACAGCCCCTTGCTGGCCGACGAACTCGCCGACCTCGGCCGCAACCTCCTCGCCCAGAACAAAGGGTCCGAGGCTGAGCCGCTGTTGCGCGAATGCCTGGCGATCCGTGGTCAGGCGGCGCCCGATGACTCGGCGCACTACGATGCCATGAGCCTGCTGGGCGCGGCGCTTCTGGGTCAGGGCCGCTACACCGAGGCCGAGCCGCTGATCGTGCCCGGCTACGAAGGGATGACGGAACGTCAGGCGACGATCGCCATGCCCGATCGGTCTCGGCTGCGCGAGGCGGCCGAGCGGGTGGTCCGGCTGTACGAGGACTGGGGCAAGGCCGAGCAGGCCACCGCGTGGAAGGCCAAGCTGGGCCTGCCCGATCTGCCCGCCGACGTCTTCGCCCGGCCGTGAGCGGGCCGACGCGCGGATCGACTTCCAGGCGTTCATGATGGACCTCGAGTTCCCGTCCGACCCGTTCTCGATGCACACGGATGCCGACCGCTGAGGGCGTTCCGCCCTCCTGCCCATCCCGGCCGATCACAATCCGGCAGCCTTCGTCTTCGGTCTCGGACTTGATGAGCGGGGTCCATTGAAGAATGTCCCCAGTGCGTTTTCTAACCGCGACGGCGAATGCGCGCTCAGCACCTTCGCGACGGATTCCTGACGACGATGGCCCATTTGGTCTGGAATCGTTCCCATACCCCCGGTTGAAATGGGGAAGGGCCTTAGCCCTTAACGAATACCCCCCGGTCGAGTGTTCCAGTATTTGGGGTCCACTTCAGTCGTCGGACCGAAGCGCGCGAGACAGCTCCTAGGCGGAGCGTAAAGAAGTGGTTCACACTCGCGCTTCAAGTCTGAGCGGTCGACCTGCGGGCCGCGCAACGATTGCTTGTGCGGTTCGCGCGGCTGAGATTTGTCCCAACCGATTGAAGGATAAGGAAGTCCGGTGATTGACAGGCCGACTTTGGCCCGTCAATATCAACGCGTTCTCGTTAGCGAATCAACAGTTCGGCCTGAGAACCACAATTCACGGTGATCATCGAGCCAATCCCTGAAAGAGCTTATGAATCTTACACTTCGCCGCGGCAAACTGGAGGACGCGAAGGTTTGTGGCGCGATCTGCTACGAGGCGTTCAAGACGATCGCGGAGGCACATCATTTCACGCCGGACTTCCCCTCGGTTGACGTGTCGGTCGAACTCCTGACTTGGATGTTGGGTCACGCCGGTTTCTACGCCGTCGTGGCCGAACTTGGCGGAAAGGTAGTCGGCAGCAACTTCCTCGACGAACGTAACTGCATCGCCGGCGTCGGGCCGATTACCGTCGATCCCAGCGTCCAGCACAAAACGATCGGGCGACAATTGATGGAGGACGTCCATCATCGCGCCGCGCAGAAGAGTTTCCCTGGAGTGCGCCTGATACAGGCCGGCTATCACATGCGTTCGCTCTCCCTGTATGCCAAGCTCGGTTACGACGTCCGCGAACCACTCGCCTGCCTCCAAGGGCCGGCCATCAACGACGTGATGACCGGGTATGGCGTCCGACCGGCCACGCCAGGCGACCTCGATGCCTGCAACCGCGTCTGCCAGCAAGTCCACGGCCATGATCGCGGTGGGGAACTGCTCGACGCGGTCCGGCAAGGCGCGGCCAGCGTGGTCGAGCACGACGGGCGTATTACCGGCTACGCCACAACCCTCGGTTTCTTTGGACACGCCGTCGGTGAGAGCAACAGCGAACTCCAAGCCCTCATCGGCGCGGCCCAAACATTTGCCGGCCCCGGCTTCCTCTTGCCGATTCGTAACACAGAACTGTTCCGCTGGTGCTTGCAGCGCGGTTTGCGCGTCACGCAGCCCATGACTCTCATGAGCCTCGGCCTGTACAACGAGCCCGCGGGAGCATTTTTGCCATCGGTCGTATATTGAAGGGAAATTGGTGAAATTCGCCCAACCATTCGATGATCCGAACGCGGGCTCGCGCCCGCGTCGGCTGTCCTCCATCGCCTTCCATTCAGGTAACTTCAGCCATTAATCCGCCACGACTGCTGGACAAGGGATGTGTTGCGCAGCTTCGGTCGGATCGACCGACGCACCCGGCGAGTCGCTTGGCGGCCCGATGCGCTCTTTACGTTTGTCACTGTCGATTAACGAACAGTTACCTCCTACGATGTATGTCGCCTTCTGATCACGAGCTGCGCGGAGATCGCTTGAGCATGGCGAGGCTTCGCGGGCATGGTCATTGAGGCTCGACATGGGATGATTTTCCGTGATCAACGAGGGTCAGAGCGAGATCATCGGCCCGTTCCCCGTTCCGCCACCTGGAAACAAGCGGGATCGGAACGACGATCCGGGACAGAAAAGCAGGCGCCGCCGGTGCTACCGTCCGTTGCAGACCACGGCTTACATCGATTATCGTGATCGGAAGTAGGTCAATTTTCTTCATCACTCTCAGTCGACGGCAAGCGTTCGCACGACTTCGAGTTGCACGCTGTGCCGAGACCCACTTGATTTGGATCGCCGGTGTGCTGAACCTGGTCGTTAGAGTACTTGTTGTGGCTGTCTGGTACAACCGATTCTCGCGACTTCCCAGCGCCGCGGTGGTCGTTATGATCGCGGCATGCCTACTCGCGAATCCCCCCAAGTCAGCGGCCTTGGACGAGGCGAGGAGGCGGCCACTGGTCCTCGTCCACTACATGCCATGGTTCGCCGCCAAGCCGGCGACTCCGACCTGGGGCTGGCATTGGACCATGAACGCATTTGACCCGGAGCTGACGGACGGCCAAAAACGGCGCATCGCCTCACACTACTATCCTTTGATCGGTCCGTACGACTCCGGCGAATCCGATGTGATCGAATATCACCTCCTGCTCATGAAACTGGCCGGGATCGACGGAATGATCGTGGACTGGTACGGGCTCTTGGACCGATTCGACTATCCCACGTTGCACCGCAATACGGCCGCGTTGTTCCCGAGGGCGCGCGAACTCGGCCTGCAAATCGGCATCTGCTTCGAGGATCAGACAATATCCAAGCTCGTGGAGGCGAAGGTTATACCTGCACGCGACCGAGTGAAGTATGCGCAAGACAACCTTCGGTGGCTCCGAGATCATTGGTTCGCGGATCCAGCTTACGTGAGGCTTGACGGCCGGCCGTTGTTGCTCTCGTTCGGCGTCGACGGGCTGACCGAGGTCGAATGGGAACAAGCTTTGCCCGCAGGACCTGATGCGCCGCTCTATTTCAGCGAGCACCGGCGGCGTGGCGTCGCCACGGGGGCATTCGACTGGCCGGTTCCCAATGCCAGTGCCGCCGGCCTAGACCGGTTCTATGAGTCGGCCAAGGGGTGGCCGCTGGCGATTCCGGCCGTATTCCCCCGTTTCCACGACATCTACGGCGAAGCCAAGGTCCACGAGACCTATGGCCGGATCGCGGACGACGAGGGCCGCACTTTCGTCGGGACGCTTCAACGTGCTGTGGGAAGCGGGGCACGGCTGATCCAAGTGGTCACTTGGAACGACTGGGGTGAGGGCACGGCCATCGAACCGTCGCTGGAATTTGGATACCGCGATTTGGAAGTGATCCAACAATTTCGCCGAAGGCCGGTCAATGCGAACTTCGCTTATCAGGCGGATGATCTTCGATTGGTTCACCGACTTTATTCCATGCGGCGGCGGGAATCCATGACCCCGATCCTCCACGGCAAGCTCGACGAAGTCGCTCGACTGCTCGCCACAGGCCGACCCTCTGATGCTCGGGCGATTTTGGATCGGGTCGAGCCTGGCTCGCGATGAGAACGATCGCGGCAAGCCCATTGCGCGGGCCGTTGGACCCGGTGGTTCGCCCTGAAAGGCCGTCTCAGATGTTCGCCAAGATACTTGAACGGATCACCGGGATAGATGACCTGGAGCGAGTCGCTTACAAGGAGGATATCGGCCAGCTCAACGAGTATCTCAAGACGCGAAGGGTCTGGATCCCCACCAGGCCGAAACGCTTCCTTGACGCCTCCAGCTTCACTCAAGAGGAGTTGCTCCAACAGATCGAGCAAGATGCTGAGGAATTGGCTGGCGACGTGTTTGAGCCTTGGATTCTCGAGCTCGACGGTATGAAGAGGCTACCGGCGTTTTCCAGCCAAAAGAAAATGGAGGCCTTCTCGGCCTCGATTTCGCGGCAACTCAACAAGGTGTTCTCGCTCTCGTGCGGCGAGGTCTTGTTGGAGATCGTCACGAAGGATCTCGACATCGATTTTATCGATCTGAATCTGTTCAGCCGAAAGAGCTGGGAGATCGCCGTGAGAAGGCAGCATAGAGCCTGACCGCGAGCCGTCTTGGCCTCGGACCGCCTCGCCAGAACGGGCCAGTGGCCTTGGACGCGATTGCCCGCGCTGTGCTACGATGGTTGCTCGCTGAATTTCGGTACTCGCCGGTCGGTTCTTCGCGTCGTTCGGTAGTGAAGCGGTCCAGGCGTTGGACCAGAGCGCGAATGAGTCCACCATCAAAGCTTTGCCACATGCGGAATTGGGAGTCGCGCCATGCGTTCCGACACGATCAAGCGAGGGGATGCCCGCGCTGCCCATCGAAGCCTGCTTCGGGCGACTGGCGTTGGCGAGGGCGATTGGGATAAACCCTTCATCGCGATTTGCAACAGCCACGTCGACATCATTCCCGGCCACGTTCATCTCCAAGCCGTGGGCAACTACGTCAAGGAATGCGTCCGGGCGGCCGGCGGAATGCCGTTCCTGTTCAACACGATCGGCGTGGACGACGGCATCGCCATGGGGCACGACGGCATGAAATTCTCGCTCCCCTCGCGCGAGCTGATCGCGGACTGCGTCGAGACCATGATTCAGGCGCACTGTTTCGACGCGATGATCTGCATCCCCAACTGCGACAAGATTGTGCCGGGCATGTTCATGGGCGCGATGCGGGTGAACGTCCCCACGATCTTTGTTTCCGGTGGCCCGATGGAGGCCGGGCGCACGGAGTCGGGAAAGACAGTCGACCTGATCGACGCTTTTGTCGGCGGTGTGCAACGCCAAAACGGCAAGATCTCGGCTGAAGAACTCGAGGAGATCGAGAAGATCGCTTGTCCCACCTGCGGCAGTTGCTCGGGCATGTTCACCGCGAACAGCATGAACTGCCTGGCCGAGGCGATCGGCCTGGCGCTGCCGGGCAACGGGACGATCCTGGCGACCTCGGCGGATCGCAAGACGCTGTATGAACGAGCGGCGCACCGGATCGTCGCCATGGCGCGGGAATTTGGCAAGAAGGGAGCTGGCCACGGTCTCCTGCCCCGCGAAGTCGCCAGTCCAGCCGCTTTCGACAACGCGATGATCCTCGACATGGCCATGGGCGGTAGCACCAATACGGTCCTGCACATCCTGGCGATCGCCCACGAGGCCGGCGTACCCTTCACGCTCGAGCGGATCGATCAATTGAGCAAGAAGACACCTAACCTCTGCAAGGTCAGCCCGTCGAGCAGTTATCACATCGAGGACGTCGCCCGCGCGGGGGGCATTCACACAATCCTGGGGGAAGTCGCCCGAGGATGCCCCGGCCTGCTGGATCTCTCTTGTATGACGGTGACGGGGAAGACGCTCGGCGACAACATCGCGGATTACGACGTCCGTGGCCGGGCCGCCGGAGCTGACGCCAGGCTCTTGACCCGCGTCCGGGCCGGGGGTGAGCGCACCAGCCAGGCCTGGACCGTGCCCAGCGTCGCCACGGCTGACACCGACGCAAGCCGCCGGATTGGCGTTGCTCGACGCCGAAGGCGAGACCGGCGAGTGAAGACGGAGGATGCAATTCCTGGAAACAATGGTCATGGTCCCGGTCAAAACGGCCACGGCTCCGACGACGGATTCGACCCCTTCGACGTGATCCGCACCGTCGAGAACGCTTATTCAGCCACCGGTGGTCTCTCCATGCTCTCCGGCAACCTCGCGCCCAAGGGAGCGGTCGTCAAGACGGCCGGAGTCAGCCCCAAGATGCTCAAGCACACCGGTCCCGCGGTGATTTTCGAGAGCGAAATCGACGCCTACAACGGGATCGTCTTCGACAAGGTCAAGGCGGGCGACGTCGTCGTGATCCGCTACGAAGGGCCCAAGGGAGGGCCAGGCATGCAGGAGATGCTCGCCCCCACAACGGCCATCAAAGGTGTCGGCCTCGGCGAACAATGCGCCCTGATCACCGACGGACGGTTCTCCGGTGGAACCGCCGGCGCAGTCCATCGGCCATGTGAGCCCCGAGGCCGCCGTCGGCGGACCGATCGCGCTCCTCCGAAGACGGCGACATCATCGATATCGATATCCCCAACGGCGTCCTCTCGGTGCGGCTGTCCGACGAGGATTTGGAGACTCGGCGGGCCGCCTGGACCCCTCCCAAGCCCAAGATCACCTCGAGCTACCTGGCCCGTTACGCCAAGATGGCCACCAGCGCCGATACCGGCGCGATCCTCAAGTGGGACTAAACCCCGCGGGCCATGGGGTCCCAGAGGATCTTGTGCTGCTGGAGCTGGAGTCGGACGGGCAGACGCGATTCGAGGATCCAACGAGCCAGCTCGGTGGGATCGACCCGACCGAACGATGCACTGAACAGAACCGGACAGCGCTCGGTCAGCTTTCGTGAGCGAACGACCTCGACAGCCCAGTCGAAATCCGCTCGGTCACACACGACGAATTTGACTTCATCGATGGGCTTGAGCCGGTCCAGGTTGCTCCAGACGTTAGCCTCGACTTCCGCGGAGCCGGGCGTCTTGATATCGAGGATCACCCGCACCCGCGAATCTACTGCCTGGGTATCAATGGCTCCGCTGGTCTCAAGCAGGACTGTCTTGCCGAGGCTGGCGAGCCTGGTCATCAACGGATACACCTCAGCCTGCAACAGCGGCTCTCCGCCGGTGATCTCGACCAAGTCGTCGCCCAACTCGAGCGCCTTCGCCACAACGTCGTCCAGGCCAAGAATTTCCCCTTGGTTAAAGGCGTGAGCCGTATCGCAATAAACGCACCGCAAGTTGCAAGCCGTCAGCCGGATGAACACACAAGGGAGCCCGGCAAACGTGCTCTCGCCTTGCAGACTGCGATAGATCTCGTGGATGAGCAGCGTCCCGGCGGGCTTGCCCTCCAAGGGCTGGAGCCGGTGCCGATGCACCGCAGCGGATGCCAGCACCGGTTGCTGCGGAGCGACCGCTCGCGACGTTCCGTTACCAAGATCTTGAAGCAGAGAACCCGACATGATCACTCTCGTCGCGAGTCACTTAACTGTTGTCTCAACTTATCATACGGCGTGAAGACGAGTTCGCCCAGATGAGCGTGAAAGTTGTGGACGGGTCACGGATGCATCAGAACCTGGTACTCGCGCATTCTCGATGGAGACGGCCCTTCCCCCGTCCTGGAACGACCAAGAACCCCCTGGCGATAGAGGACCGCTGCGCCTGTTGGCGGCCCCGGATCACCGAAGAGTGCGGGAGAATCCCTTTCTGACCGAAACGGACATGCCCCTCGACTTCTGGTCAATAATGCCGTAAACTTGGCGTGGCAAACAAGTTTCGGGTGCAAGTCATGACGAATAGCGAATTCAATCAGCTTCTGGGCAGCCTCAGCGCTTTGTCGCAGGAGCAGATGTGGCAATTGCGGCGCGAACTGGACAATAAGCTTGCGTCGTCGGCTGTCCACGGCGAGCCTCCGCTCACTGAAGAGGAACTGGCCGATCAAGAGGCGCAGCGCCGGTTGCTCGCGGCAGGCGTAATCAGCGAAATCAAACCGTCGAGGCGGGTTACGAGCGGGACGGAGCGGTTCACTCCGATTTCCATCCCGGGAGAGCCGCTGTCGGAAACCATCATCCGCGAGCGCCGCTAAGGTGGCCGATTACTTCCTGGATACCAGCGCGGTCGTAAAGCGTTATGTCCAGGAGAAAGGAACCGCCTGGATCAGGACCCTGGCTGCGCCCGCAACGGGGAACTTCATCTATCTGGCTCGCATAACGGAAGTCGAAGTCACTTCTGCCCTCGCTCGCCGTCGCGGCCAGCCCGGATTGAGCGTCGCGCAGGCGGTAAGTGCCCTGGGGCTTTTCCGCCAGGATTGCGCCCAGGATTACCGGATTGCGGAGATCACCGTGCCCGTGTTGCAACGCGCCGCACTTCTGGCCGATACGCATGCCGCTCCGGGGATACGATGCCGTGCAATTGGCGGCGGCGCTTGAAGTCCGGTTGCAAATTCCGGCGCTGATCCTCGTTTCGGCGGATACCGAGCTGAACACCGCCGCCACCGCCGAGGGGTTGCCGCTGGAAGACCCGAATACGCACTAATGAGCGGGGGAATAACGATTCTATGACCCCAAGCAGGACGGTGCGCACGTCATGCCAGTCGTCGGCGATCGCACCGGCCCAGTTGACGTGAAACGATTCCCAATGCCGTCGCGGTGCCATGGGCGGATGGAAATGGTCGAGCAGGGGCATGGCAACGTGTCCTTTTCGAATCCATCTCATCTCATGGGTGAAGTCGGCCGATCCTGCCCGCGCCGCTATCCGTCTTGCTCTTGATCTTTCGCTCGATGATCTTGTTGACCCGCTCGGCCTCGGTCTTGATGAACTCGACCTCCAGGAACGGATCGGCCGAGATTCGCTGGAATCGGACGTTGCCCTGGGTGTCGATCAGGAACGTGGCGTGGAGCGGCTGGCTCTCGAAGTCGTCGTAAGCGCGGTAGAGCTTGAACAGCTCGAGCTTGGGATCGGCCAGGATCGGCATGGGGAACGTTGATGCCGTCCTTGTTGTTCTTGAGGGCCTTGGAGGCCTCGACATCGTCAGTACTGATGGCGACCGTCTCGACGTTCTGCTTCTTGAGGGCTTCATATTCCTTGCCGAAGAGCTGGAGCTGTTGCATGCAGTGAGCACATTTACCGCCCAGGTAGAAGATAACGAGGACGTTTTTGCCTTTCTGGCTGCCGAGGTTCCAAGGGGTTCCATTGATGTCGGCCTTGGAGATCGGCTCGGCTGGAGGAGGGCTCCAAGCCAAGGGCCCGAGCGTGCTCAGCTCGATCTTGTCGATTGCAGTCTCGTCGGTGCCGGGATTGTTCGCCGGCGGATTGGCCGAGGCGGTCCAGGTCTTGTCGGCCTTCCAACGGGCGACGATCGGCTCGAGGCGACGGAAGACGGGTAGGTCGCGGTCGGCCCAGCGAGCCAACGTCTCGAGTGTCCCATAAGCCTCGCGGCGCTTCCTTTTCCTTACCAACGGCCTGGAGGATCTCCACCAGGGCGGCCAGGGGAGGGACCTGGTTGGCGTTCTTGGCGACGGCCTGGCGGGCGTGGCTTTCGGCGAAGCCGTAATTGCGGGCAGCTAAATGGGCACGCGCCAGGGCCTCGGGTCGCATTGTGGTCGCCTTGGCGAACTGTTCGAAGGCGGGGCCGATCTCGGACCGGGACAGGAGCTGCAAGCCTGACAACTCTGCCAGCGCGGACTTGACTCCGGGGCTCGTGAGCTTCTTCAGTGCCTCGACCTGCTCGGCGAGCTTGGCTGGGTTGTTCTTGGCGGCGTAGGCCAGACCCAGCGTGTACGCCTTTTGCTCTTGCTCCAAGGGGACGCTGGACCAATCCAGCGCGCCGGTGTTAGTCGCTTCGATCAGATCGTCCCACAGCTCGTACCGGGTCAGGAGCTCGGCCCAGCGAGCGCGGCCGCTCCGCTGGGAAGATCCGCCGTCATTGGGACCATTTTTCTGAGGGTCGCGGGGCTGCTCCACCAGGTCCCGCGCCACGAGGATCGCGTCGTGAACCCGGCCGATGTGGCTGAGGCTGGTGCAGAGCCACTGATTATTGTGTGCGTAGTTGTGGATCTCGAACGGCATGACCTTGTCGCGGATCATGTAGGCGTGGTCGACGCGGGCCGAGCCTTCCTGCTGGTAGGCCGCGTCAACGTAACGCTTCAGCTCGGTATACGTGTGGCCTGGCATATGCCAGGCGTGCGCGATCCCCGGCGCGGTCTTGGCAAACGTGGCCGCCGACTTCTCGGCGCGACTCGCCTTGGTTCCATCCCAGAGGTGTATTCGATAGTGGTGGGCGCCCGGGTGCATCGGCTCGACTTGAAGCACAGTGTCCAGCACCATATCGACTGCCTGCCGGCTGCCGATCCCAGCCGCAGCGTTTTGCCAGGTGACCATGGCCAACCAGGCGCGGGCGTCGATGTCGGTCGGGAACTCCTGGACGATCGTCTCGAGCCCCTGGAGCAAACTCTGCCGCCGGGTCTTGTCATTGGCGCCGTCCTTGTAGAACCCTTCGAGTGCGTCGAGATAAAGGGCTTCGCGATGCGTGATGTGAGCGTCCCGTTTACGGGCTTCCTTGAGGAATCCTTTGGCGCGCTTGGCGTTGTTGACATTGGACATAGCCATACCCCAATAGGCGATGGCGCAGTCGGGGTCGATCTTGGCGGCCTGACGGAACGATCGCTCCGACTCGAAATAGTAGAACGAATGGAGCTGGGCGACCCCTTGATCGATCAATGCTTGGGCCTCGGGCTTCTTGGTCGTCGACGGAAAATGGACCTTGCCCATGCCGGGCATGGCGTAGGCCGCGTGTCGCGGGCCGTCGTTGAACGCCTCGCCGTGCACCGAGTGGCCGGGAGCAGGCACCGCCGGGTTGGCTTCGGAAGCCGTCACCGTCGGCTTGACCGGCTCGTCGCCGAGGGCCGGGCGGAATACCCAAAGCAGAATAGACACGACGCGGCGGTAATCGCCCCGAACCAAGACGGAAACACGCGCATTGCGGAAGGCCTCCGGTCGTCAACACGGCGAGAAGTCTCTGCCTGACATTGGCACAACTCGACAGCACCAAGCGCCATTGTCGCCAAATGACCGGATGAATGCGAGCCTGTCGCTCGCGAGGAATGACTGCTGGTTAGCGAGGCCAATGAATGAAAAACAACGGCCCGAGAGCTGGCTAGAACCCCAAATATCGCCCCCGGCACAGGGCGTTTGCTCGCGCACGCGGCGGCGGACCTAGTTGATTTATCGTAAATGCAAGCTACCAAAGGTTTTGTGATTCTTGAAATGGCACTGGATGGCAGCAGGTGGCAGGATTTCAAGACGTCCCCGACTTAGTCCGACTTTTTGCCTAGCGCCCGCCAGTTGGTGCGCGTGTCTGGACAAGCTGGAGAGGTCGGGCATGGCAAAATAGGGTCGCCCGCCCCCGTCCTGGCGCACCAACTGGCGGGCGCTAGGACAAAACGGCGCACAACGGCAGTGTTTTGAAAGGCCTTTTGGGTCATCTTTTCCTGCCTCGAGCCAAGATCGGTCGAGCGGAAGTTGCTCATATACGAAGCCTTGTGACGGTGGCTTGCACCCGTCTCCAGGCAACTTTGTGGCTCGGGACAGGGGGTGGTTGGGCCACACCTCGAAAATTGGACGCAATGGGTCGACTGTCGCGTTGCCGCGCCGAGGGCCTGTCAATCATCAAACCCAACCAAGCCGGTGGGAGTTGTGGCGCACACCCCCAGCGCGCCACAGTCTCTATCTCTTACTGTGCTGCGTTTTTTAAATGTCTTACATGCACCGAAGCCGTTTTGGGCATGAAATCCGATCGAAACATACTGTCCAGAATGGACTTAAGATTTCTTGGGGAATTCCGAAATAATACCGTTGCGCACTCTTTACGGCATCCCGTTACTCCGTGGCTCGCCGGTCCGGGGAGCCCAATCGCGCGGGAATGCAGCGGCAAGCTTCCTCCGGTTCCGGCCGAGGCGAGCGGGAATCGCCGAGCATCAGTTTGAGTACTCCTTTGCGGTCATCGTTCGACAATCTCCTCAGTCTCTTGTCGTTCTCGTCATCGGTAAGCATTGACATTGGCATTTCGGACAGTTGGCCAGGGGTTTTGCGTCGCGAAGTGTAACTCAGTTTTGACCCATGCCGCTTCTGAGAAGGCGTCCATCCCCGATCTCCAAGCCTAAAAACGATTGAGGACCTACCCGCGAAACGGGTTCGTATACTCACCGCTGATTGCTGCGCCGGTCGGCACGTAATGCCAACATTTGAGCCATAGTTCCAGCGGAAGTACCAGTTCCGGGTGGCTGGGGTTGACGCCCGCAGGGCCCAGTCGGCCTTGCATACGCTCCGTGTTCATCCCGATTCCGTGGCGCGTTGTTCGCACCTTGCGAACGCGGGGGCTTAACCACTCATGCACCCAGTCCTCGCATTCGAGATAGATCGCACGAAGATTGCACGAAGATGGCGAAGATTGCAGGTTCGCTGCGCGTGCAATCTTCGCCATCTTCGTGCAATCTTCGTCAGCAGCCTCGATGCCTTGCGACCACTCGCTACGACCGCCACAACCACGCGAACCGAAGGAACCCACTCGACCCGCCTTCGGTGAACCGATTCCCAACCCGAACACACGGGTCAAGAACGACAGCCGAGTTTGGGACGGTGTCTCAGCGCCGCTTTGGCCCCCTGTCCAACATGTGCCGATCCGGTCCTTTTCTCTCGGCCAGTCAGCGCAGGCCTGGCTGCGGCCACTGGTCTCGGGCAGAGTGCTCAGCGGGCCGAGTTGGACCACGTCCAGGGCCGGCGTCCACCCGCTTCCCCGCGGGACCGAACCGGATTCGCGCTGACGTTTCGAGCGTTACCCAAAAACGAGCGTTTTTGAACCATGCCATCTTTTCTCTTGCGTGGTTGCGCGCTGCGATATGGGCGTAGCGGCCAAAAGCAACAATGCCATACGGCGGTTTAACTCGCTTTGGTTTTTGTGACGGGCACGAAGCCGATTCATGTTCGGCGCGGGTCTCCCTCCCCCGCCGGAGTGCCTGCACGAAGGTCTCCGTCCTTCTGAGTTTGCTCGGAGAACGCAAATGCATTTGAGGACATGGCTTATGGCTAGCGCGAGAGACATTTGTTCAGAAACTCGCGTGGGGCCATGAGACCCGCGCACAACACGACCGTCCGTTCCTCGCATAAGAAAAACGGATCGTCAAACACGTCCTCGAAAACCGTGTCTGTAGCAACTTCGCATCAGCCGAGCCACGAGCTACCGACCGGTATCAATATCGAATGCTTTCGCCGCGAGACGGGCCTGGCTCCGGGCGAGCCGTGAGCGGGTCAATCCGGTCAGCTCACCGCGAGCGAGAAGAGCGTCGATCGCCGCTGAGACATTGGCCGGCCGTTCCCGTGTTCGCGCCAGGGGTAGCCCGCCGACGGTCACTCGACTTCCGCTGAGGGTTGCGATGTAGTCGCCGCCGGGTTGGCCGTCGTCGTTGCCGTCGATCGGGCGGCCCAGGGTGTCGGTCACGAGTGCGCCGT
The DNA here is from genome assembly GCA_963720335.1 of uncultured Planctomycetota bacterium. GTDB lineage: Bacteria > Planctomycetota > Planctomycetia > Isosphaerales > Isosphaeraceae > CAVRFS01. The sequence goes on from CAVRFS010000001.1 coordinate 179,834, forward strand.
TGACGATCAGCTCCTCGGGCTTCGTCAGGTTGAGCGTGCCCCGGGGCGTAAGCGTCACCTGGTTGTTTGCGCCAGTGTAGACCGCCGAGGCCGGCGTCACGGGCGTGCCGAGCTTGGTTGTCGCCGGCTTTTTGTGCTTGCCCTTCCCCTTGGCCTTGACCGTGATGATCGGCGCGAACTCGTAGGCGTTGGCATTATCGGCGGCACCGGCGTTGAGTGCTCCGCTGAATTGGAGGACCAATACGGTCTCTTTCTTCGCCTTCTTCCCCTTGCCGACCTTGATCTTTTCCACCTGCAACGACTCCACTGTGACCAGCGGGGGAGGAGGCGGGTTGTCGTCGTGGATCACCAGGACTGTCGTGTGGATTGAGCCGAGCGTCGCGCTGGTACTGGCGGAGGAGAGCGCGATCGGGATGTCGACATCGCTCTCCCCGGCCCGGCCGTCGTTGATGATCGGTATGGTGACAGCCTGGCTGGAGACGTTGGGACCGAAGGAGATTGTCTGGGAGAACGCGGCGACGTCAGACCCGCCTGGGCTGGACACCACGACGGTGACTGTCGCCCCGAGATTGCCCGAGCGGTCGATCTGGATATTCGTGGAACCTGCCGTGACGTTGGCCGCGAACTGGGCGGAGTCGAACTGAAGTACGGCTTGCGGCGGCGTGGCGAGGATCTGCGTCGTGGCCTGGCCGGAACTCGGCGTCAGGCTGGTTGATGCCGACATTGCTGGTCGCGATGCTGATGAAGCTGTAGGTGTGGCCCGGCTGGCCGGTGAAGGTCGTCGAGGTCTCGGTGGTGCTCATCATGAGAGCTGTCGAACGGCCCGCCGTCGTCGGAGACATAGACGTTGTAGTACGCGATGCCCGAGCCACCGCCATCGCTTCCCGACCAGCTCACGGTGAAGCTCGTCGAGCTTTCGGTGGCCGGGCAGGGCGGCCACGGTGCTGGTCGGCACGGTGTTGTCGATCGTGATCAGGGCCTGCTTGGTCGGATCGATCCCCTGGCTGGGGTCTTCGTCGTTGACCTGGTCGGTGGCGATGGGCGGATTGCCGTCGAAGACGATGTTGGCAATGTTGCGGATCTGAGTGCCGGTGGGAAGGCCGGCCTTGGGCGAGATCATGAAGCCGACATAGCCCTGAGCCGCGGCCCGTGCCGTCCTCGGGGGGCAAGAAGCCGGTCAGCACGCTGGGCGGGAGCTGCGTGCTGGGATCGATCGACTGGAACGTGACGGTCAACTGCCGGGTCGTGTAGTCCAGGCTGGCGTTGATAACCACGTCAAATGTCCCGCCGTTGTAGGTCATCGGGACCGTGGTCTGATAATCCTGGCTGCCGGCCGGGATCGACAAGACCGTGTCGCCGAAGCGCGATCTCGGTCAACTGGAAGGTGTTCAGGTCGAGGTTCGGGTCAAGCGTGTCGGTGATCACCACCTGCTGGGCCGGCGCGGTGGCCGTCGGCGAGTTCTCGAAATCGATCTGGTAGGGGAAGAGCGTCAGGGCCGAGCCCGGGACGAAAATCCCGAGATCCATAGCCCTTTGGGCCGACCATGGAGTTGGGATCGATGCGCGTGGACGCTTCTGCCGCCGCTGCTTCCGCGAGCCTGCACGGTGCTCCCAGTGAGCCGCCGAAGAAGCTGTAGCCCGTGTCGGACTGCGAGAGCGGTTCGCAGACGATTTCCGGCGGTGGTGGCGTCGGTTTCGCTTCGCTCGTGGGATATCGGCGTCGTCGAATGCGGCTTTCTCCCATGCCAGCAGAGCCGCGTTGCTGACGTGTAGCTCGGTATGTCTGAGCCGCCAACTTTACCGCCACATCGACACCACGTCGTGGTGATCGCAGTGGCGTTGCTTCGATGCCAGCCGAGTGATCGACTCGGGTTGCCTAGTCGGCGCGAGACCACTTGGATCGAGGAAGTTGACGGGTCGTTGCCGACGTATTCCCGGAGATTCGATTGGCCACCCCGAGCCCGATCGGGTCGTCGGACACGAACTGCCCCGTCGTCGGGTCGTAGCTCCGCGCCCTGCATGTTGTAGAGCCCGCTTCCATCGGTCGAAACCCCAAACTGCCCAACAAACGTGAACGGGATTGGCGACGCTCCCCGTGCTGGCGAGCAACCCGCCGAACGGCAGATAGCTGTAGCTGGCGACCAAGCCGCTGGTCGCATTGGTCAAGCCGACCGTGGAACCCAGTGCGTCGAACTGGTAGTAGTTCGTCCGCCGGGAGTGACCTGGCTGACCAGTCCCAGGCCATAGGTATAGCCGGCGACAAGGCTGCCGGAGCTGGTGTACTGGCCGACCAGGTTCCCCAGCCCGGTCGGATCGACAAGGTTCTCGGTCGTCTGGCCGTTGTGGATCGTGGCGATCTGGTTTCCCAGGGCGTCGTACTCGTAGATCCAGCTATCGGTCGGTGACGTGACGCTCACAAGTTGATTCAGCGAATTGTAACGAGTAGGTCGTGGTTCCGGACGCGTCCGTCATCGAGACCAGGTTGCCGTTGGCGTTGTAGGTGTAGGTCGTGGTTCCGTCAGGTGAGGCGACCGTGGTGTATTCGTTGACGCTGTTGCTCGTGTAGGTGCTTGTGACGCCGTTGACGATCGTCTGGGTCCGATCGCCGGCGGCGTTGTAGACGTAGGTCAGGTTCTGGCTCGGGGATGCGGTGAATCGGATCGAGGCGAATGCGGCGTGGACGAGCTGCCCATCGCTGTCGTAGCTGTAGGTCCAGGTGCCGTCGACCGTCGCCATGCTGGTTTCCTCGCCCAGCGCGTTGTAGGCGTAGGCGAAGCTGCTATCGACCGAGCCGTTGGCGGCGTAATTGTACAGGGTCAAGACGTTGCCGTCGGCATCGTAAGTGTAGACCGTGTAGGTGCCGTCCCCCTTGTCCTCCCGGGTCAACTCGCCGATGGTGTTGTAGGTGTAGGAGATGATGAGCGCGCCGGTGCCGTCGGTCAGTTTGGCCAACTGACCAAGCGACGTGTACGTATAATTAACCGTCTCGGTGACTGTCGAGCCCGACTTCTCGACCATCTGGGTGCGCTGGCCGCCCGCGTTATACGTGTACTGGAGCGACAGGCCGTCGGGGTACACCACGCCCGTGAGTTGGTCCGACGCGTTGTAGGTGAGCGTCGTGGTGCCAGACGAGTCCGTTGCCGTCATCAGGTCGCCGTGGGCATTATAGGTGTACGTCATGGCCGACTCGCCAGCCAGCGTCACGCTCGCGACTTGTCCGGCCGCGTTGTACGTATAACCGGTCACCTGGCCGTTGGGATCGGTGAGCGAGAGCGGATCTCCCAGCGCGTCGTAGGTCGCGGTCTCGACGGAATCGTCCGGGTACTGGGTCGAAGTGAGATCGCCGCTGGCGTTGTAGCCGTAGCTGGTCGTTGCCGCCTGGGCGTTGGTGACGCTGGCCAGCAGGTTGTCCGTGCCGGTGTACGTATACGACGTCGTCTGGCCGAGCGGGTCGGTCGAGCTCGTCAAGTTGCCATCGGCATCATATGTATACGACGTCGTCAGCCCGGTCGGCCCCGTGATGCTGGTCAGGTTGAAATTGCTGTCATAAGTCGCGAAGCTGGTGTTTCCGAGCGAGTCGACGGTCTTCGCGAGCAGGCCGTTCTGATCGAAAAAGTAGTGGCTGGCGTCGCTCGCCGCGTCGGTGAGGGTCACTTCGCCGACGTTGTAGCCATAGGACACAGGATCAGCGCCGCCAGTTTGCGACGTGCCGATGAGTTGGCCCGCGGCGTTATAGGTGAAGTTCTGGGACGTACCATCCGGGCTCTGGATCGAGGCCAGCGCGTTCTGAGTCGCCAGGTTCGAGCCGCCAATGTACGTGTACTGAGTCAGCTTGTCGTCGTAGCCCGTCACGGAGGTCAAGTGCTCGCTTGAATCATACGTATACTTGACCGTGCGGCCGTCGGAGCTGGCCACCGACGCGACCAGGCCAGCCGCGTTGTAGGCGATTGTCAGGGATGCGCCCGAAGTGTCAGTGAGGCTGGTGAGCTGGCTGCCCGTGTAGCCGTCCGTGATCCGGTTGCCATTGGTGTCCTGGACGTAGTTCAACGTACCGTCGGCGTTGAATGCCTCGATCTGGCCGTTGCTCTCTTGCAGGGTGAACGTGCCGCCCGTGCCCTCGGTGAGGATGCCGTTATCGCCCGGCTGATCGAAGTAATCGCTGCCGCGGCTGTCGGGCTGGAAGACGCGCTGGTCGCCTGTGGGGAGGGTTTCGGTCACGGTACCGTCGGAGGCCACGCTCAAGGAATACTGCCAGTCGTCGCTCCAGCCGTAGCCAAGCGGTCCGATCGCGTCGCGCGCGCTGATCGGTTCCTGGTAGGCCCGGCTGAAATCCAGGGACAATTCGCCCGGGACGGCCACGGCGAGATCGGTGGAGGACGCCAGGATCGGCGACGGCGTCAATCCGTCGGCCTGCATGATGGCGAATGCCCAGAGCTGGCTGACGTCCGTAACGTCTTCGCCCAACTGGCCAAGGTACAATGCTTCGTTATCGAGCATAGCCACGTAACCGCCCCAGGTGCCTCCGACCTGGGTCGCGAGGCTGCTCGAGATGGCATTCCAGGCCGTCGTGGAAATCCCCGGCGGCTGGAGGCTCGCCTTGCAGGCTGCTCCAATCCAATGCGGTCGTGTCGCGCTGAGTGAAGATGTCGAGCTTGAACTGGAAGCTGGTCTCCGCGAAGCTCCAAGGCTGCTGCATCCCGGCGTAGTAGACCGGCACGGTGACCGATTCGCCCGGTTCGAGCATGCCCGGCACTTGCTTGCCGGTTGCCAGGATCTCGATAGAGTTCGAGTAGCCGGCTGGAAGGGCGGAGGTCCAGTAGCCCGAAACCACCAGCGCCGGGTTGAGCGTCATGAGCGGCAGGTTGGTGATCGTTTGGCCGTTGATCACTTCCGGCGGGGCGTAGAGCACCAGCAGCGGAGCCGGCATGGCCACGGTTCCGTCATTGGAGTACTCAACGTAGATGGTCGAGGAGATGTGCCGGCCCATCTGCTTGGGCAGGATCAGGTGCGTGACCAGGTTCGCCGTTCCCGGCGCCGTCACGTTGAAGGAAGCCGCTAGGTCGGCGCTCTGGCCGCCGGGGTTGTTCACCACCACCGAGTAGACTCCCTGCGGCACGCTCGCTCAAGTCGAACGTCGCCGTAAGTTGGGTGAACGTGTCGAGCGTCACAACGCTTGCCTTGTAGGGCGCGCCGGTCATTGGAACCAATGCGACCGAGGTTGCGTTACTGAAGCCGGAACCGCTCAGGGTCAGCGTTGCCGTGCCGCCGGTCGGTGCTTGATCGGGGGCCACTGTGGTCAGCGTGATCGGCCCGCCGGTCGCCGACAGGGTGAACGTGCCGGCCGAGGGGACCGACACGGAATAGACCAGGATGTACCAGGTGCCCGGCGCCGCCGAAGGGACGAGCAGTTGCGGGCTGGCCGTGACGCCATCGCTGGAGCTGTATCCGAAATTCGCCTGGGTCGGCGGCGAGCCGAGCTTGGCGTAGAGCTGATTGACGTCGGACGCGGTGCCGTCTTTGAGCGTGACGAACAACGCTTGCGTGGAGGATACATTCACCGCGAAAAGCTGGGCCTGGCCGCTGCCGGCCAGGGTGCCGCTGTAAGGGGTGCCCAGCGTCAGGTTGGTCACCGAGGTCTGATCCAGTTCGAACGCGTAGGAGCCGCCCGCGGCGCCGTTGCCATGAGCCGTCAGGACATAGCTGCCGGTCGAGGGCAGCGTGATCAGGCTCGAGTCGGACGAAATGTCCGTGAAGGCCGTGTATCCCCCGGGTCCGCTCAAATCAAACTCGGCACCGCCGGATGAGTTGGTCACGTGGAGCTGGACCTGCTGGCCAGCCGTTCCGATGAAGTCGTACTGATTGAGTCCGTATGCGCTCGCGATCGTGCCAGCGTACTGCTGGTTAACGGTCAAGGAGTTGACGCTGGGCGTGACGTTGTAAACCGAGAGAGCATAATTGCCGGTGCTGGAGCTTTCGGCCTGGGGTGCTTCAACCTGGATCGTGTACGTGCTACTGGCGGGCAGCGCGAAGCCGCTGATCGACGCAATGCCTCCCGAACTGGAACTGCTTGCCGTCGCGAGGGAATTGTCGCTGGCGTTCAAAAGCACGACATGGCCCCAGTTCAGGAACGGCGAAACTGCCGGGTTCGTGCCGCTCCCACCCGGATTGAGCTGGACCGTGATCGATTCTCCGGCGGTTGCGTAGAACGTCCAATCATCGACGGCACCGGCAGGGGAGAGTGTGCCTGGCGTCGGCGTATTCAGAGCGATCGAGCCGCCCGACGGGACGACAGTGACCGTCCCTCCCACAACCGTGCCGCTGATCTGGTCGCCCCGGACGTAGAGGTGCAGGTTGTTGAGATTGAGGGTGGCGCCGGCTCTGCACGATCAGCTCGTTGGCATAGACGGCTTCGGGACTCGTGCTCGTGGTGTTGTGCGACTGGTCCACCAGCTCGACCGACGTACTGCCGGTCAGGCTGATCGTCCCATAGGCGAAGTTGTTGACAAAACCCGCCTGGACGGTCCCGAGGTCCGCCGACATCGCCTCAAGTTGCTGCGGCGGATTGCTCGTGCCGGTGCCGCTGTCGAGCTCGACCGTCCCCTGGGGATTGAAATCGTCGGCGTTCTGGGTGGTGCCCAGCAGGTTGCCGCTGATCTCGATCGTGCTCCCCGGCGCGGTGGTCAGAATGCCAGAGCCGTTGACGGTCAAGGTGCCCTCAATGTTGAGCGTGGCGTCGTCCTGAACGCTCAGGTTGCCCTGATCGACCAGCGTCCCGGCCTGGACCGTGCTCGTTCCTCCGCTGATGGAGAGTCCCAGGCTGGCCGACAGAGTGAACGTGCCTGTCGAATCGCCGATCAGACTTACGCCGTTGATCGGCGAGAGATCCGGGATCAACCACCGTACCGCCGTCGGTGACCGAGATCGATGAGGCAGCCCGTGCCCGTGAAGCTTCTCAGCGCCGACACGTTGAGTTGTGCTGCCCGTCCCATCGCTCTCCAGTTGCACTGATCTGCCACTGATCTGGGTCAGGCCGGCGAGTTCCAAGTCGCCACCGGCCAACGCTTGGAATCGGTGTAGGAGCAGCAATCGTCTGGCTCCCCGGTGATCGAGGCCAGTTCGGGCAGCGACAGCACGCTGCCGGCCCCGTGGCCTGGAGGTTCGTCGTGTGATTGATGGAGCCGGTGTAGCTGGTCACCTCCGGCAGCGTGAGTCGGGTTCCCGGCGAAACCAGGACGCTGGACCCGTCGATATCGCTCAGGTCGGGCAGGCTCAGCGACGCATTCTGCACGGTGATGGTTCCCTCGGTGCAACTCGCTAGCACGGGTACAAGTAGGGTGCCGCGGTTGGATGCCTGGAGTCCCGAGGTGGACGAATATCCGCCTGTGACGTGATCGCTGATCAAGGCTGGTGCGTCGAGCGTGCTGCCGCGCCATCGCTCTCCAGCCATACAGCCGGGCCGCTGATCTGGGTCAGGCCGGCGAGTTCCAAGTCGCCACCGGCCAACGCCTGGAATTGGGTGCTTGAGCAGCAATCGCCCGCATCCCCGGTGATCGAGGCCAGCTCCGGCAGAGAGAGCAAGCTGCCAGTCCCCGTGGCCTGGAGGTTCGTCGTGTGATTGATGGAGCCGGTGTAGCTGGTAACCGCCGGCAGCGTGAGTTGGGTTCCCGGCGAACCAGGACGCTGGACCCGTCGATATCGCTCAGGTCGGGCAGGCTCAGCGATGTTTCTTGCACCGTGATCGTTCCCTCCGTGCAACTGGCCAGAACCGGCACAAGAGGGTGCCTCCGTTGGAAGCCTGGAATCCCGAGGTGGACGCATATCCGCCCGTGCCTTGATCACTGATCAAGGCCGGTGCATCGAGCGTGCTGCCAGCGCCGTCGCTTTCCAGCCATACAGCCGGGCCGCTGATCTGGGTCAGGCCGGCGAGTTCCAAGTCGCCACCGGCCAACGCCTGGACCTGGGTGCTCGAGCAGCAATCGCCGGCTCCCCGGTGATCGAGGCCAGTTCAGGCAGCAGAGCTCGCTACCGGCCCCGTGGCCTGGAGGTACGTGGTGACATTGATAGACCCCCGTGTAACTGGTCAGCTCGGAAGAGTGAGCTGGGACCCAGAGGAAACCAGGACGCTGGAGCGGTCGACATCGCTCAGGCCGGAAAGCTCGGGGATACCCCCGATGATGGCGAGCGTGCCCTCGACAAATGAGGTGATCTGCGCCGTGTCCTGGGTGCCAGTAGCGTCGATTGTCAGATTCACGTCACTGAGGCTTGTCAGGCTGGGGCTCATGATCCGTACCCCCTGCTGGCTTGGATCGCCCCGTCATGGCCGCTCACGCCTGAGATGAAGTTGGTCAAGCGCCGACAGGTCGACGATGCTGCCCGTCCCGTCGCCCCCAGAATTTTTCTGGCCCTCCCCCATCTGGTCAGGGCCAGCGAGCGAGACCTCGCCCCCGGACAGGGCGCTGATCTGGGCCACGTTGCCGCCATTGAGCTCGCGTTCCACGTCGCCAGGTTGGGTAGCTCGAGCACGCTGCCCGCGCCCGTGGCCTGGAGCGTGGTCGTGTAGTTCAGTGCCTCCGGTGTAACTGGTTAGGGTTGGAAAGAGTCAGCGTGGCACCGCCTCCGGCGAACAGGCTCGCCCCGGAAACCGTTGTCGTGCCAGTGACCGTGAGCGAGGTTCCCAGGCCATTGGCGGTAAGCGATCCTCCGGTCATTGATAAATCCGCCGATGATCGTCGAGTTAGCCGCGACCATCAGGCCGCCTGCGGAGATGACCAGCGAATCAGAGGCTGTGATGCTGTTGACCGATTCAACGTTTGTGTTGATCGTCACGGTCAGGTTGCCCGACAGTGTTGATCTCCGCGTTGTCGCTCGGTCCGGAACCATGCCGGTGCTCCAATTGCTAGCCACGTCCCAGGACCCGCTGGTCGCGGAGATCCATGAATCGGTCGCCAGGAGTTGGCGGGACTCCAGGATCTCCATCACCGGAAGCCTGCGATTCAGACGGCTTGAAAACTCCTGCCGCGTCGAAACCGAGTGGAATGGCTTCTGGACATGGTGCTGTCTCCTGATGATGATACAATGCGCATGCCAGGACGCATCTGCGTTGCCGACCGAACCGTTCGGTATCGATACTCGTCAATGACTGGCTTTCGGATATTCGTGCGGACACGAATCTGCATGGACCAAACTCTGGCTCGATTTGTGTCCATCCATGCAGTCTCGTAGACATCCGTCTGCTTCTGTCGTAGAAGGTCCATCCAGTAACACCGCGTTGAATCGCCCAAACCGAACAAAAAAAATCGAAAACGCGACGAGCTCATCGGCCAATGCCCGATCCAATCGACATTCTTGACCTCATTCCAAGGATCCGAACCGGCGATAAGGACACCTCGGCAGAGCTGGTACACCGATTTAAGCCGTTCATCGAAAGGGTTGTGCGTCTCCGGATGGGTCCGCCCAGTCATCGCGGTGCACTCGGCCGCGAAGCCGGATCGTCGGATATATGCCAGTCGGTCTTCCGGAGCCTCCTTCGAGGGCTAATGGAACACCGATATCAACTGGACAAACCAGGCGATTTGGAAAAACTTCTTCAAGTGATGGTTCGGTTCAACGTCGCGACGAAAGCTCGCCGATCGAGCGTGCGACGCCGCCAGTTGGTCGAAGATTTTGAGCAAGCTGGATGGATCGATTCCGCTCCGTGCCCTGACCAGGAAGTCGCCGAGCAAAACCTACTCGACGCGATCCAGGAGCGGTTTTCGGAAAAGGAACTGGAGCTCGTGACGCTCTGGCTCGACGACATGTCGTTGGCAGACATCGGGCAGAGAATCGGCTGCACACCTGACGCGGTGCGGATGCGATTGAAAAGGGCCTTCGTAAGGGTCAGGAATGAGATGACTACGGAGAAGTCCACGGACGCGTGACTCATCCCGGAGGACAGAACTCATGGCGGCGCAGGCAGAATTGGGCCGAGATCCCGCAGATCCAGCGGCTGTTGGATGAAGCCCTCGACGACCAGAAGTCGAGTTGGAATCGCGGCGAGCGAGTTTCCGTCGAAGATTATCTCGCCGCAGATCCGGCCCTCCGAAACGACGTAGAGGCGATTTTGGACCTAGTCTACCGGGAGTATCTCCTGCGTCGCGATCGCGGTGAGAATCCCGACCCCCACGAGTTTTTCACGCGGTTCCCCGAGCGCACCGGTTCGCTGATGATGCAGTTCGGAATCGATGCGGCGATCGTGCCAAGCACCGAGCCTCGCGCGAGCCGGGATGAGTCGAACATCGATCTCTACAAGCCGTCGGACATCATCGATGGCTTCGAGATTGTTGGTGTACTGGGCCGCGGCGGCATGAGCGTCGTATACAAGGCCATTGACCAGAAGCTTGACCGTATCGTGGCGATCAAAACGATTGCCGAGGTTCAGCATGTCGACCGGGAGCAGCGCGATCGGTTCATGGCCGAAGCCCGCGCGATCGCGCGGCTCAAACATCCGAACATCATTCCGATCCTTGCCATCGGCGAGGTCGACGGCCGGCCTTATTTCTCCCTCGAATATGCCGAGGGGGGCAGTCTGGCCCAACGGCTCGCGACCGGCCTCCTCACCGACGCCGAGGCCGCTGCACTCATTGAGACCCTGGCCCAGGCCGTCCACGCGGCCCACCAGGCTGGAATCGTGCACCGCGATTTGAAGCCCAGCAACGTTCTCCTGACTGCCGAAGGAGTCCCGAAAGTCGGCGACTTTGGACTGGCCAAGTTGCTAGACTCCGAGTCGGCGCACACGCTTTCGGGTCAGACTCTCGGAACTCCCAGCTTCATGTCTCCCGAGCAAGCCGAGGGGCACTCCGGCGAGGCCGGCCCCGCCGCCGACGTCTACTCCCTCGGTGCGATTCTCTACCAGGCACTCACCGGCCGGCCACCTTTTTTGGGCGGTTCGGCTTTCGAAACCATGAAGCAGGTGATCTCGACCGAGGTCGTGCATCCGCGTCGATTGAGGCCCGATCTGCCGCGCGACCTGGAAACGATCTGCCTCAAGTGCCTGGAAAAAGAGCCGCGGAAACGCTACGCCGCGGCGCGGGATCTGGCCGAGGATCTGCGTCGGTTTCAAGACGGTCGACCGATCAAGGCACGGCCTGCATCGACCCCAGAGCGAGCTATACGGTGGTGCCGGCGGCAACCCGTGGGTGGCGGCATCGCTGGGGCTCTTGGTCGTGGGGAGCGCGGTGAGCATCTGGCAGGCAGTGCGTGCGACGGGCGCCGAGCGGGCTGCGCGAACCGCGGAGGCCACGGCGACGACACAGCGCAAGCGGGCCGAGTCGGAGGCGGAAATCGCCAAGGCGGTCAACGACTTCTTGAACAAGGATGTGCTGGCCCAGGCGAGTGCGGACAATCAGGCCACACCCGACACGAAGCCCGATCCCGACCTCAAGGTCCGTACGGCCCTGGACCGCGCGGCCGCTCGGATCGAGGGCAAATTCACCGGCAAGCCGTTAGTGGAAGCGTCCATCCGCCGGGCCATGGGCGAAACCTACAACCAACTCGGCCTTTATCCCGAAGCGCAGCTTCAGCTTCGAGCGCGCCGGTGGAACTGTACCGCAATGCGCTCCACGAGGACGACCTCGTCACGTTGGAGACGATGCATCACCTGGGATGGCTTTATCTGTCGCAAGGCAAGCTGCAACTGGCCGAAACACTGCTGCTCGAGCTAACGAAACGGTACGACCGGGTGAGGGGCCCCCAGCACACCGACACTCTCGACGCGATGAACACCCTGGGGGGCGCATATTTCACCCAGGGTAATCCGAAGGAGGCGGCGAGGCTATTCGAGCAGTCGCTGGCCGGTCTTCGCAAGGCGCTGGGCAATGACCACGAGGACACGCTTAAAGCAGCGAACAACCTGGGACTGTTGTATCAGACTCAAGGCAGATTGGCCGAGGCAGAGCCATTGCTGCGTGAGGCGATGGAAGGCTTGATTCCGCTCCGAGGTGCAGAGCATCCGGACACACTAAACGCCAAGCATAACCTGGCGGAGGTTTACTTTCTCCAGGACAGGTTGGCCGATGCCGAGCGGCTTTTCGAGGAGGTCTTGAATGTCTCGATTCGTGTGCTTGGTCCCGACCATCCCGGCACGCTGAAAACCAAAAATGACTTGGCTTCTGTCTACGAAAAACAACGCCGGTGGGTCGATTCGGAACGGATGAGGAAAGATGTGCTGGAGGGCAGGCGCCGTTCGCTTGGCCCAGACCATCACGACACGTTGAGCGCAATGAGCAATCTGGCGGTGTTCTACCGCGGACGGAAGAAGCTGGCCGAGGCTGAGAACCTATTTGTCGAGGCGCTCGAGCGCTCCCAACGAGTTTATGGGGTCAAAAACGCCGACACGCTCTTGTTCATGCAAAACTTGGGAACCTTGTACTCCATGGACGGCAGACTCAAGGAGGCGACACCGCTTTTGAATGAGGCCGTGAACGGTTTACGGGAGACTCTCGGCCCCGACCATCCGCACACGCTGGAGGCGATGAGCAGTCTGGCCAACGTAGCACGGGCAACTGGGGAAACCGGCCGAGGCTGAGCCCCTCCTGTTGCACATCCTGGATGTCCGCCTACGTAACTCAGGCGCGGACAACACCAACACGCTCTCGGCGAAGCAAGACCTGGCGACGTGCTACGTTTCGCAAGGGAAAGACAAATTGGCCGAACCACTCTTCGCCGAGGCGTTGGAAGGCCGACGCCGAAAGCTGGGCAACAACGATCCCGCCACTGTCGACACGATGGGTTCCCTCGGCTGGCTCCTGGTCCGACTCGGTAAATTTGACGCGGCTGAGCCCCTGCTCCGCGAATGCCTGGAGAACCGCGAGAAGACGATGCCCGACGACTGGCTACGGTTTCACACCGAGAGCCTGCTTGGGGCTGCCTTGCCGGTGGGAAAAAGTACGCTGAAGCCGAGCCCCTGTTGATTCGTCCTTCCAGGGGCTCAAGGAGCGTGAGAAATTTATCCCGCCAGCTCAGAAAAATCGAGTCTCAGAGGCCGCCGATCGGATAGTCCAACTCTACGACGCCTGGGGCAACAAGGAAAAAGCCGACGAGTGGCGGAAAAAGCTGCCTCCGTCGCCTCCAGCCACTCCTCCCAAACCGTGACCCGACGCGCTTCGACCCCTGTGTTTGCCCCGGTGGGTCGGCCTACAGCGGTTTACCTTCGGGTTGCACACGCGAATAATTGGATAGAAGAGGAGCCTGTCGGAATCATGAGCTGGAGAAGGAGGTTACGGCCGTGCGTCCCTATTCGTTGGACCTTCGCGAACGGATCTTGGCAGCGGTCGATCATCAAGATGGTTCGATCCGTTGGATCGCCCGAATCTTCCGCGTGAGCACGTCGTTTATCGTCCGCCTGCTCCAGCGTCGCCGCGCCGCCGGCACGGTCGCTCCCAAGCCACACCGGGGCGGACGACCCCCGGCCCTGGGACCAGGCGACCTGGAGCGGTTGGCCGCCTTGGTGCGCAAGCAGCCTGACGCGACGCTGGAGCAACTGAAGCAGCAGGGGGGCTTCCAGTGTAGCCTGAAGACTCTGTGGTATGCCCTGGATCGCCTGGGCCTGACTGTCAAGAAGAAGAGCTTGCACGCCGATCAGCGCGGCCGGTCCGATGTGCAGACCCAGCGCGAACAGTTCCGGCAGGAGGTCGGCACGATCGAGCCGAAAAAGCTGGTTTTCGTGGACGAAACGGGGATCACCACCACGATGACCCCGGCCTACGGCCGGGCGCCGCGAGGGGATCGGGTGGTCGACTCGGTGCCCGCCTCCTGGGAGACGGTTACGGTGATCGCGGCCTTGAAGCTGGACGGGGCCCATGCCCCGCTGGTGTTCTCGGGGTCGACCGACACGGCGGTGTTCCAGGCGTACGTGGATCAGGTGCTGGTGCCGGAATTGCACAAGGGAGACATCGTCGTGTTCGACAACGTCAAGCCTCACAAGGCCGTCGGGGTGGCCAAGTCGATCGAAGCGGCGGGGGCGCACGTGTTGCCGCTGCCGCCGTACAGCCCGGACTACACCCCGATCGAGGAGATGTTCTCGAAATTCAAGCAGGGTCTCCGTCGAGCCAAAGCCAGGACCAAGGGCGCGCTCTATGATGCCGTGGGCCAGGTGCTGCGCCGCGTGACGCCCAAGGACAGCCTCGGCTGGTTCCGGCATGCCGGCCTGTGTGCAACACCAGGGTAAACCGCTGTAGGTCCCGCGATCGCCCTCGCGCACGGCATATTCGCGAATTTCGAGCGGCCACGCCAAGCGAGTCGCATCCCGTTGGCGACTCCCGGAATGTCCGGTTATACCGGCCCACACCTAAATGCAACGCCAGTAGCGTATTATGGATCTTAAAAATGTAACGATTATTCCTGCGTCACGGCTAACTCATTTGTTGATAACGAGATACGGGAAAGCACGCTCTAGGGTCGAGTTTTGACGATTATTCCTGTGTCACACGTAACTCCTTGGCTTACAGGGAGATACATCAAAAGCCACTTTAAATGACCGAGTGTAACGATTATACCTGTGTCACACATAACCACAAGGGAAGCAGAACGTTACGGCTGATCGCCGCGGTTCCGATTATACCTGTGTCACACGTAAGTTTCAGGCCTGTCATCAGATGTAGCAAAATGGCTGTTTCTCGACCCTGCAAAGTGTGTGCGCTCTTCAAGCGTCGTGGATCGGCATCTTCGGCTGCTCGGCGGGCCTTTCGTCTGCCCGAATCCGTTGCGCAACCGGAATCCCCGCACAACCCGAAAGGCCGTTACCACGCCAGGCCTTCGGCGGAATGATGTCTCACTTATCGCCGCATAAAGTGCAAAATAGGGCCACTCCCTGGCGGAAGCGATTGAAAGAGTCGCCGGGCAGAGCCGGCTCCTACAAAGGAGGCGAATCGGCGGGTTTCCCTGGAACACGCGGGTCCGTCCGCTCATCCCCCCTTTGCCCGTTGCGCGGACCTATTTAGGTTGGCATGGACGCGAACGGTCTCGCGCTTCGCGCAACTCCGAAGGGATTGGGGTGGGCACCATCCGCGAGCCCTCGCGAAGCATGCAGGCGACTTGCTGCTCGCCACGGGCGACCAGCTCCTCGCGGCCTCCGCAAGTGCGATAATACTCAAAGGCCATCGTCAATCGATTCTGAGCCTGCGACGCGAGTGTCATTCGGATCGTGATCTCGTTCAGGGCGGACAACTCTTCGAAATAGTCGCAGGCGACGCGGGTCGTTACAAAAGCGAGGCCTCGCTCCATCTCGGCGAGGATGCCCGGGGCATGGTCGCGCAGAAAAAGTTCCCGACAACGTCCCTGCCAGCGGAGATGGTTCACAAAATAGACGTTACCGACGAGGTTTGTCTCTTCGAAGCCGACGACGTGCCGATACTCATATGCACGCATCATCGTCCCTCACCAGGAGTCCCAGCACCAACGGCTGAGCTTCAAAAAGGTTCGTGAGCAGGAAAGTCGCGATCACGAACGATCCGGAGCCGAGGATCAACGCGGGGCCGGCGGTCGAGCTTCTCAGTACCAAAGGGGCCGTCGCGACCAGTCCGGCTTTGATCAGGCACTCACTCGCTACCCAGACGCGGGTCGCCGCCTGGTTCAAGGGCTCGTCGGTTTCCAGGGCGATCAGCCTGGCCAGCTCCCAACGATCCAGGCCCAACAGGTCGCGCCAAAGGGCGTCGGGTCGCGACATGACCGGTTCGAGGTCGCATGCGATCGGACCCGGTCCCGATGCCGCGATTGTCCAGTCGCGAGCGTGGGCCGCCGAGATCGTGCAGGCCATATTGACTTCGGGCTTGCCATCCGGGCGCCGGGCGATCGCCACGGAGTTGCCGAGCATGTTGTGGACCAGTCGATCGCTACGCGTTCGACGCCCCGCGTCGCCGTTCCTTTCGACCTCGACGGCCAGGCGCAGATCGGGCAGCAGCTCCCTCATCCGCCTCTCCAGGTAAGGACCCAACAATGGCGCGGGCCAGTTGTTCGCGGGTTCCCGACGCTCGACCACGCGGAGTTGAAGTCCCTCCCAGCGCTCGCGGACATTCCCTTCTTCATCAATGATATCGATGTCGTAGACCAGGAGATCGCCCTGCTCCGACCGTTGCTCGGCTTTCGCGAAATGGACGCCGCTCGCCTGAACCACGCCGGGAATGAGCCGATCGACCGCCGATCGGCAGGATCGTGGCCTGGGGAATGCAGGCCTGCACCGCGTGAATCGCCGCATCCCTCGTGGCGGGATCGCCGAGCAACCAGCTCGGTCGGCAAGAAACCTTGGAACCACGTTGCCGGCTCGGCTCGCCGCGATCTCGGCGACGCAACTCGTCGACCGCAGCCGCCGATAACCCTTCAGACGCTGGAATCGACCCCCTTGGAAGAGAAGAGAACCGTAGAGTTCCGTCCGGGCATCGAGTGAGACGACCGGCGACCCTATCGAGTGGGGAGCGGGGAGTGGAGAGTAGCGTGGAGAGTGGGTAGAGTGGAGAGTGGAGTGAACGGATTTCTCCCCACTCCCCACTCCCCACGCTCCACTCGAAGAGGCAGACCGCGCGGAAGTGATCGAATTGAAACGCCGTCGTCTCGCTACGGACCACGACATCGACGCGGCCTGGGCCCGACACCAGGGCCGCGAGGCGAATCGTCGTCGATCGCCCGGCCGGTACCACGATGGGACGGTCGAACCGCACGTCCTCGAAGACCGGTGGCTCGGACACCCGAAGCACGGCCATCGCGGCTTGGGCCATCGCCTCGAGGCCCATCACGGCGGGAAAGAGGCGCTCCCCGCGAAAGACATGATCGTCGAGATAGGGATCCGAATCCCCGGTGAGCGTCGCGTCGGCCACCAGCTCGATTCCCGGATAATCGACCAGCGGCCGTTCGAGGAACCGGAGCAGCGGGAGTTCGCTCGCCTCGATCTCAAGGCACGGAGGGATGCCAAAACGCCCGCTGACCATGAGTGGGACCACGGGCAACGCGGAAGAAACGAGTCGTCGGAACAGCGAGACGCCCTCGTCAGTCGGAATCGGCGTGATCCCCTGCCTCGCCAGGGCTTCGACCCGGCCCAGCCGGTCCCCCATGCCGACGCCCGACCAGACCGACCACTCCAGAGCCAGACAGCGACAGGATGGATGGTCATTCTGGAACTGCTCCGTAAGCCGCGTCAGCCACTCGTTGGCCAGCCCATAATCGGCCTCACCGGGCAACCCGGTCCGGGCGATGATCGAGCCGAACGTCACCAGCAGCTTGAGCTGGTCCGCCCGAACGGCCCCGAGGATGTTGTGGGCGCCTTTGACCTTGGGAGCGAGAGTCTGCAAGAACGCGGAGTCGTCCAGCGAGTGGAGCAGCCGAGGCACGTTGACTCCGGCCCCATGGACAACGGCGGTAATCGGCCCGAGAGCGGACTCCGCCGCCTTCACGGCCTCCCGAACGGCGTCGGCGTCGGTGACGTCAGCCGCCAGGTAGCGGAACTCCACACCCGAGGCGGCCATTCGCTCGAGATTGGCGGCAAGATCCCGGTCGTCGGCCACGTGCGAGCGTCCTAGCAGAGCAAGACGCACGCCCGTCTCGCGTGCCAGGGACAAGGCGCACTCCGCGGCGATTCCCTTGCCGCCGCCGGTCACGAGCAGGACGTCGCCGGGCCCGAGAGGGACGCGGGCTCCATCGTTGATCCAGGGCTGCAAACGCAGCACGGGCTCCCACCGGCGCCCGGCTTCGTCATAATGGACTTCAGTGAACCGGGATGCCGACGCGGCCTCGGCCTCGGCGACAACCCACTCCACCGATCGGGGATGACCGATAGGCACGTCCACGACGCAGGTCGAGCCCCGGGATGCCTCGAGGTGGAGCGTGCGGGCGAATGACGAGGCACCGCCTCCATGCTGGACAAGGACGAACCGTTCCGCATCCGGGTCCGCGAGTCGAGCCCGCGCGGCTTCCAGCAAGAGCCCAACGTGGCGCTGCGTCGGGACCAGGTGGTAGGCAGACCATCACGCCGGGCCCGGCCGGTGCGCGGAGCATTGCCTCGCGCAATCGGTCTGCCAAGGGATTCCCGGGCAGTGCGACGACATGCCAACGCCCGGACGCGGGAGCGACCTGCGATCGACGACGAGGCGGAGGGCGCTCGATCAAAGTCGTGGTAAAGACCCGAAACCAGGGAGCGACTCCCTGGAGTGAAGATGTGGACGTTTCGACCCGATCGCTCCGACCCGCGCGAGCAAGATCCTCCAGAGCCACGGCGACCTCGGCGATCGTCGCGTTTGCAAACGCATTGAGCGCCTTGGGAGGGTCGCAGCCCAGCCGGCCGGCCATCTCGACGACAAGTTGGCTGACCGTGATCGAGTTGAGATGCAGGTCACTGAGAAAGCGGCTGTCATCTTTCACGGACCCGATCGGTAATTCGGCCCTCGCCGCTACTTGCCACCGCACCCGCTCGAGGACCGAATCGGCGACAGGACCAGCGTCGATTGTGACGTTCGAGCGCCCGGCTCCGGTGAGCCAGCGGGAGGATCCGGGGCCTCGTCTCGCACAACCGGTACGGGGGCCAACTCGCACGGGTTGGCAAAGAAGCGAGGCCGCCAGTTGATCGGAAACGGACGACTCCATCGGCCGTCGCGCAGAATGGCGGTATTCAATGGGACTCCGAGGGCGTACGCCGCCCCCGCGGCGTGGAGCAGCCCGGCCACGGACTCACCGCCCGCTTCGATCGCGATGACCGGCGACGGAATCCAACCCGCCGCCAGCCCCGTGAGGATCCGGCCTGGCCCGGCCTCGATCCAGAGGTCGATGTCCTTGGCCGCTTCGGACATGGCTTCGAGGAAGCGGACCGGCGACGTGACCTGGCTGAGCAACAATCGAGGGATGTCGACGTCGGGCGTCGAGACGCGCCCCGGTCACCGTCGAGACCATCGACCGGCTCGGCCTCTTGATGGACTCGAGGGCCACGGCCTGGGCCAGCCGCGTCACGGCCCCAGCCACCATCGGCGAATGGAACGCGTGGGAGACGGAAAGTCCTGTCGATGTGTAGCCGTGTCGCTTCGCCCGGCCGACGAACGCGTCAACCGCCTCCGCCGGTCCGGAGATCACTGTCTGGCGAGGGGCGTTCAGTCCGGCAATCACCACCGGTTCTCCATTGAGCAGGGCCTCCACCTCGGTCCGGCTTGCCGACAGGCTGGCCATCGCACCGGCACCCTCGGCCAGCTCGGCCATGGCCTTTCCTCGCGCCTCGGCGATGCGCAACAGCGTCTCGACATCGAATGCACCCGCCCAGTGGAGAGCGGTGAGCTCGCCCAGGCTGTGGCCGACTGCCGTCTCGGCCTCGATGTTGAGATCTCGCAGCAAGGCGAGCGCCGCCACGGACGCGGCGATGATCGCCGGCTGCGCCACCTCGGTCGCGCGCGGATCACCCTGCCTTGGCAGCCTGGCGTGCTGATACAGGTCCCTCACCGACGAGAACCGGCGCCCCCAGGCTCCTGCGTCGAGCGTCGCTGGCGACCCCTGGCCGGGGAAGAGAAAGCCGATCCGGGGTGGGCACTCGCCTTGGCCGAGGAAGACGCCAGCCTTCGGATCGAGCGATTTGCTCGCATGTTCGAGCATCGTCCGTAGCGACTCCAACCGCGCCTTCAGCTCGGCCGGGCGGCTGGCCACAATCGCCGCTCGGACGGTATGCACCCGCTCCTCGAGCGATTCGGCCAGGTGGGCGGCCAGGTCGGTCAGCTCGGCAAGCGATAACTGCCCGGCGAATACCAGGAGATCGTCGACCTGGCGGCGGAGGTCCGCGGAGTCCCGGCGCTCCAAGCAGGAACAGCTCGGCGTCCTGGGTCGAGCTGAGTAGTACGTCTTCGACGGGGCTGAGGCGTTGGCGCCGGCGATCGCCCGCGAGCGACTCCAGGACGACATGAGCGTTGATGCCTCCGAAGCCCATGGCACTGACGCCCGCCCGCAACGGACGGTCCGCCGGCCAGGCTTGGCCTTTCTTCAACGCGCTCAAGACCGGCCGATCGCCGGTCAATTCGGGGTGCGGCTGGTCGCAGCCTGTGGTCGGGGGAAGGATCTGGGCCTCGAGGGCCAGGGCCGCCTTGATCAGCCCGGCGACGCCGGCAGCGGCCTTGGTGTGGCCGATATTCGCCTTGATCGAGCCGATGGTGGCCTGCGCAGTCTCGGCACCAGCCTCGCGAAGTGCGCGGCCGAGGGCGCGCAGCTCGGTCGCGTCACCAACAGTTGTTCCCGTGCCGTGTCCCTCGAAGTACGCCACCGTGTTGATACCCAGGCGCGCTCGCCGATAGGCACGCTGAATGGCCAGGAGTTGACCCTCGACCTCCGGACGTGTGATCCCGCCATGTCCGTCCGATGAGATCCCCCAGCCGCGGATGACCGCGACCACACGGCGGCCCTGCTCGATCGCGTCGGCCAGCCTCATCAGCACGACGACTCCACAACCTTCGCCCGGCCAGAAGCCGTCCGACCGAGCGTCATACACGCGCATCCAATTTGAAGCCAGGGCACCGGCCTTGGCGAAACCGACCAGCTCGAATGGATCGATGCTCAGGTCGACTCCACCCGCCAGCGCCACGTCGAGGTCGCCGGCCGCCAGGGCCGAGCAGGCATGAGCGACCGCCAACAACGAGGACGCACACGCGCCATCGACCGTGTAACCGCCTCCCTTGAAGTCGAAGTGGTTGCAGATTCGTCCCGCGATGGTGTTGGAAAGACCTCCGGCGAGCGTCTCCTCGCCCACGGGAGGAAACGGCGCCTTGAACTGAGTCTCGAGCCGGCCCAGGAAGTCGCGGATACGCTCGCTCGACCAGCCTTCGTCGCGCAACGCCGCCTCGATCACCCGGCGCGCATACGGCCATCGCAGCCGCAACACATTCGCACGGGAGAATTCCCCCGTGAGCGTGTTTCCCAGAAAGACGCCGGTGCGTGTCGCGAGGCAGGTCCAGACCCTCTTCCAGACCGGCATCCTTCAACGCTCGAGCGGCCACGTCGAGCGCCAACCAGTGCGCCAGGTCGGCCGCCCGGAAGCTCTCACCGGAGACCCGGAATCCGACGCGGTCGAATTCGTAACCCTCGATGAGCGCCGCCTGGACCGCGTAGGTTCGATCAGCGGCGCCGCGGTCGGCCGACCAGTAATCCTCGACACGGATCCGCTCCGGTGGCAGCTCGCGAAACGCGCGTCGCCCTGCCAGCACGTTCTCCCAAAGCTCGGCCGGTGAGCGTGCATCGGGATAAACGCAGGAAAGGCCGACCAGCGCAATTGATGGAGACATCATTCGGCAGCTTCCAGTACAGCCGAGGACGCGTTCGGCACTCGAGCCGGCACCGGCCAATCGGACGCAGAGCGCGGAGCGCGGCCAGAAGTGCGAGCCTCAAGCCCCGTAGCGAGCAAACCACCAACAGAGAGAAGAACAATCCGAACACCACATGCGACAGCATCAGCAGACCATATGTCGCGGACACCGCCGAGCCGAAGAGTAGCTGATCGCGCGGCAAGACTGGGGTCGTGGCCGGATCCGTCACCATGTAGAACGTGAATAGCAAGAAGGCCATCCCGGTGATCGGCAAGATCGAGGGCACCAACGGGGTCCCTTGAAGCTGACTCCTCAGGACGGCCTGAAGCAGAAACCCTCCCAGCCATCCCAGGATCAACGGCATCTTGTCGCGTGTATCGCGTGTTCAAGAACGTCCCCGACGCGATGATGACCGCCGGCAGGAGCCAGTCGCCGACGCCGCTCAAGTTCTCGGTGAATTGGTAGGGCGGGGCGATTCCAACCCACGGAAATAAGAGCAGCGTGATCGCGATCCCAGCGTTCGATGGGTTGAGGCAATGCCGGGCGCCATGGCCGGTCGGGATTCGGATCAGGACCTTGGAACCGATCGCCACGGCGGCCGCGAATGCGATCGGCCAGAGCCGTTCATTGGCGTAAAGGAGCATCGCCACGGCGAGCCCCGTGATGTGGGCGGGCAGGAGGAATTCGACAAACGAGCCCAGCCCGCCTTCGTAATGCGGCTTGCGCCGCTCGGCCCAGGCGCTCAATGCCTCCAGGATCAACTCGACACTGTAGGTGGTGGCCAGCGACAACCAAGGGCTGGGCCCACGACTGCTCAAAGCCCAGGACCGAATGCCCCAGCACGTTCAAGACCGTGATGGCTACGGCGAACCGCCACAAGGCCTGCAGGCGTTCTGGACGTTCCCGTCGCAGAGATTCATTGGAGTTCGTCATCGTTTAGTCCACCGTCGCGTTGGTTTGCCCCAGCACAATCGTGTGCCAGCCGGGTTTCAGTTGAAGCGTCTCATGCCGTACCGGCCCAGCCGAATCGCGCCAATCCAGCGCGATCTTGAGCGATGTCGTGAGGGGGGTCCGACCCAGTCCGAAATGCAGGTCGTGACTTCGCTTGCCGGAATGGCCATTGCCGCCGTCCACCTGGGCGACCAGTCGCCGGCCATCAGCTAGCTCGACAATCGCGGATGCGCCGAGGGCCGGCCGGCCGGTCGCATCCGCGCCGGGGTGTCCCGGCCGGGATCGCGTCGGCCCGATTCCTTTCGGATCGACCGGCAGCAAGAGATGAAGACCGAGGAACGTCCCTGAATCGCGGCTTTGGTTCCGGTAGAACGTCGAGGCCGCCCACTGGTTGGCGACCGCGAAATCGAGCCGGCCGTCCCCGTCCACATCCGCCGTGGCGATCCCTCGGCTCACGCCCGGCTCGGTCCATCCCGAGCACCGATGCGATGTCCCAGTATCGGCCCCCGTTGCCTCGCACAGCGAAGACGTTGCGTTGATGCCCGCACAGGTCGTCGCCCGCCTGGAACCTGGGCCAGCTCTCGGGATCTTTCAGGAACTCGTCGTTGCCCATCGCCAACTCTTGTAGCTCAGGCCAGCGGTTGGTCGTCCCCTTGGTGAAACCGAGTGCCTGGAGCGCTTCCAGAACCCCGTCATTGTCGAAGTCGGCGAGCTTCGTGTCCCATCCCCAGCCACTCCGCGAAAGTCCGAGCGGCTCGCTCCGGTCGACGTAGGGGGCGATGCCGCGCTTCATGAGATCGGTCTCACCCGTGCTGACAAACACGAAATGGCTTTCCTCCAGGGCATACTCGGCGGCGATGTTGCTGACGAAGAAGTCGAGCCGGCCATCCCCGTTGACGTCACCGAAATCCACTCCCATCCCTTTGAAGGAATCGCGACCGACCAACTTGGAATTGGGCGTGGTCAGGCTCTTCCTTCCTTCAAGGAGTGCGAAATGGAACTCGCCCGAACGCGACCGATTATGCAGCAGCCGGTCGGGTCCGAAGTCGTTCGCCAGGTAAATCTCGGGCAACAGGTCGCCGTCGAGGTCGGCGGCTCCGATCGCCAACGTCCAACTGGACGCGACCGGCTCATCCAGCACCCCCCTGGCCTCCTCGAACTGGACGGTCGGCTCAAGTCCTCGCGATCCGCCCGTCCAGCGGAGTAAGTGCTTGCGACCGCCGTTGTCGGCACGCGACATCGAATGCTGCATCGCCTCGCGGCCGCCCGCCAGCGCATCAAGGATGCGAGCGTCGTCGGGGAAATAGTTGCCGACGATCAGGTCGGCATGCCCGTCGCCGTCCAAGTCGGCCAGCGTGGCCGCATTGGTAAACCAACGGCCGCCCTCCGGAGCAATCTCCCGGCGCACATAGCCGGCACCCGTGAGGTTGGACCGCACCGAGCCCTCCTCGGCCCGACGGAGGAAAGCGATCGGCGGCCGTCCCCAATAATAAACGAGCAGGTCCGTGCAGCCCATCCTCATTCAAGTCGCCGGGCAGACAGCCCATCGGTGCCATCGTGCTTGGGTCGTAACGCAACGGTGCGGGGTCGAGCCCGAACGGCTCGTAACGGCTTGGTGTGCCGGGCACGGGCGAGATGATGACCTGGTCGATCCTCGTGTCGACATAAACCACGTCGTTGGGCAATCCATCTCCATCCAGGTCGTCGAGTGCGACGGCCGCGCCAACCGCGGAAATCCACGCGGAGATCCGCTCCAGGCTGGGATGGACCGGCCGGAGGGTGCGAGTAGACCCTCCGGAGAAATCCGGTAGCGTGTGGCGGGCGAACTTAAACGGAACCGCGAGCTCGGCCCGTTCCGCGTACGACAGGTCGGGCAGCCGGGACATCGTGTACAACGCCACGATGATCAGGAGCGCAACCAGCCGCGGTACGTGAGGGCGGAGGAACTGACAACATTTTCTCATCGTTCAACGCTCTCTTTCGCACAAATCTCCTGGATGCGCTGTCGCCAGACCTCGTAAGCGGGCAGCACTCCATCGGCCGGGAGATCCACCAGGGCGACGTCCGTCGCGCGAGCCGCATCCTCGGCGGACATGCCGCAGAGAATGCCGCAGGCCAGCTCCGTGTGGGCCGACGGTATGCCGGCCCGTTCGCGAGCCTTGGCCGCGAAGGCAGCCCCCTGGGCCAACTGAGCTCGGTTGGCACGTGCACGGATCATCAAGGACTCGATCGCGGCGCTGTCCACGCCGCCAGCGTACGCACAGGCCAGACCGACCCCGCTCCACAGGTCAGGCCGCCGGGCCACCGAGAAGCCGGCGACCGTCGCGGCGATCCGTGCGACATCGGCTCCCTCGACGAACCAGAGGCTCCGGCCCAGCCCCTGGTCGAAGACTCGCAAGGCATAACCGGAGACATGCCTCGGAGTCTGGTGCTCGTCGACCGATCGGCGCGGGTGGAAATAGCCTTGATGAAACCCATATCCGTCCACCGCGAGCCAACCCAACAAGGGATCGAACCGCGCCAATGCCCGCGCGAGGTTCGCGCCAAGCTGAGCCAGAGCCCAGCCCGCGCCGACGTATCCCATGTAAATGTGCGGTGCCCCGGGACCATTGAGAAAAGCCCTCAGCCGATCCCGTCTCCAAGGCGTGAGCTGATCCAGCAAGAACAGCCCCATCGCCGCGCCTTCGAATGCGAACCCACGTGACTCGAGCCTCGACCTCGTGCAGCCGGGAAAGAAGGTGCTCCAGATTCGCCTTCTTCCAGCGCGGCGTGATATCCATGGAGAAAGGTCCGGCCGACCTGTTCCAACCGCAGGCGAGCACTCGCGTCACTGGCCCGGAAGCCTCGTCGTGCGAAGGTCGCTTCATCAAGCGAAAGACCGAGGAAAATACCGTTGAATCCGACCGCGAGTCAGCATCACCACGCGCCTCCCTGATCGGCCGCGATTGAGATCAAGCCGAACTCATCGATCTCATCAGCGGCCGCATTGGATCTGCCCCGCGCCCGCTCGTGCTGGCGCAGCGCAGACGAGGTCAGGTTCGGTTGGTCGAATTGGGCGGAAAGTCATTGCTGGGCGCGCTCAGTTCGCGCGCCGCCCGCGCGATACCGCGTATGCCAGTCCAGCCGTGGCTGCGATGGCTCCCATGACGAATGTGCTCGGCTCAGGAATTGTTCCCAGGGTAACAACGGTCGGACCATTGGTCTGCGGAACGAATGCACCACCGTCGAGACTGATCTCCGTAAAAATATCGAAGAAACTCGTGATATGGAACATGCTTGCCAGAGGCCGCGATCGTCGTCTGACCCAGTGTGCTTTGACTCGGATCCAGCATGACCTCAACCGAGTGTCCGCCAATCGAACCTGTCAAATCCATGGACAGCATCTGCGTATTGAATGTGCCCAACTCCGAGTCGTTCGTTCTGCCATAGGCGATTACGGAAACGGGTCCCGTGAGTGTGAAGGGCATACCGGGAGAGCCACCCACGCTCACCAGGCCATTGAGTACGGATTGGAAGTTTTCTTCCTCACCCGTACCGCCAGGCCCCGTCGCACCTTGAATCAGCGTGATTGAATTGAATCCGGTATGTTCGGCTTGGTTGATCTGGACGCCCGGATAATCCGCGTGGAGCTGAGTTCCAGTCATGTACGCGGCTTGGCCGCCGATCGCGTCCTGCGGAGGGAGGCCAGGATTGAGGGACGTGATGCCATCGGCCTTGGCCTGGTGGCTACCGGCGATTGTCAGGGCCAGCATCGCCGTGATGCGGAGGACCACGGAGCGAGCATGCGATCGAATTGCCATAGACCATTCTCCTTTTCGAAACTTCAGGACACTTGGTGTTGATCCGTGATGAAAATACGAGATGCCGGACTGTGCGACGGAACCGGTACGGACACGCCGCGTGCGATCAATACCCTAAATGCGGCTGTCCGAGGAAAAATTGCGCTTGTTGATTTTTTTCACCATAATGGTCTTCAACGACCTCGGCTCGTCGCGTCAAAACTCGTGAAAGGTTCTGACAATCATGGAGTTGGGCCGCGGCGTGAGATGCGCGTGCGGAGCGGATCGAAGGGCACATTGGGAACAGTTGTCCGATGGTTCACCTGGCGACCAAGATCTTAATGGACGATAAGACGCGATTCGCGACGACCGTCTCCGGTGTCGCCTTCTCTGTCATGCTGGTCATCGTCCAGGTGGGAATCTTCCTGGGGATGTTGGAGAACGCTTCGATCACGATCGAGCGGATGGAGGCCGACCTGTGGGTGACCGCCAAGAACACACCGAATATCGACTTTGCGAATACGTTCCCCGAACTGTACGTCCATCGTGTCCGATCGGTACCGGGTGTGCTCCGGGCCGATAACCTGATCGTCTGGTTCGTGACGGTCGCTCTGCCCAACGGAGCCAAGGAAGCGACGATCGTCTACGCCCTGGAAGATTTCCGGCGCTGGAAGTTCCCTTGGAACGTGGTCTCGGGCAATCCCTTGGACCTGAGGCGCGGTCGTTACGTGTTCATTGACGAATCGGCGGCGAGGCGGTTCGGTCCCTTCGCGGTGGGCGACTATCGCGAATTCCTGGGTCTCCGTCTCAAGATCATCGGCCGGACTCGCGAGGCCCGCTCCTTTACAACCAACCCACTGGCGTTCCTGGATTATCGCGTGGCGCAGGCGCTAGCCCCCCTGGACCTTCGGCAGCGGACCACCTACATCGTGGTGAAGCTGGCCCCGGGCGTTGATCGCGAAACAGTCCGCGCGGAGATCCGCCGCAGGCTTCCCTACAACGACGTGCGAACCAAGGAGGAGTGGGCGGCGCGGTCACGCAACTACTGGGTCGAGAATACGGGGCTGGGATTGAGCATGTTCATGACGGTTTTCCTCGGCTGCCTGGTTGGAGTCGTTGTGGTTTCCCAGACCTCGTATACAGCGACGATCGAACATTTCAAGGAGTTTGCAACCGTCAAGGCCATTGGGGGCTGCAATGCCGACATCTACCGGATCATCGCCGAGCAGGCGATCATCGCGGCCGTGGTCGGGTTCCTCGTGGGGACCGCGCTGGCTTACGCCGTCCGGCCGCTCATGGCCGAGTTGGACTTGAAGCTGATCATCCCGCCGATGCTGATTGGGGACGTCTTCCTTGGTGCAATCGCACTCTGCCTGGGGGCCTCGTTGATCTCGTTCCGTAAAATCGCCGGCCTCGATCCGGCGATCGTCTTCCGCGGTTAATCGAGAGAGAAGCGCGACATGGCCGTTCTTGAAGCTGTCGGTGTCACCAAGAGTTTCGTCGAGGGGAAGGAGATGGTACCCGTCCTCAGAGGAATCTCCCTGCAACTGGAACGCGGCGAGGTGGTCGTGCTTGAGGGTCCGTCGGGATCGGGGAAAACCACGCTGCTTTTTATCCTCGGTTGCCTGTTGACTCCCACGTCGGGAAGGGTCGTCATCGACGGAGAGGAGGTGGATCCGCGGCGGCCGGATCGACTGCCGGACGTACGGAAGCGGTCGATTGGTTTCGTGTTCCAGCAGTTCCACTTGTTCTCGGCTCTGACCGCGCTGGAGAACGTGGAGTACGCGCTCAATGTCAAGGGGGTCGCCGGTTCCTCCGCGAGGCGAGAGGCGGAGCGAATGCTCGCGGCGGTGGAACTCACGGACCGCGGCCGGGTACGGCCCCGTGATCTTTCCGGCGGTCAGAAGCAGCGGGTGGCCATCGCCAGGGCATTGTCGGGCCAAACCGCGATCCTCCTGGCGGATGAGCCGACAGCCAGCATCGATTCGCGACTGGGCGGGCAGGTTCTCGACCTGTTCGCCCGGTTGGCGCGCGACGAAAACCGGGCCGTCTTGATCGTCTCGCACGACCCCAAGGTGCGCGCGATCGCGGATCGGGTCCTCCAGATCGAGGACGGGCTTCTTTGGGGCTAGAGGGGAGAAACCGTGTTGCCAAGGCTCCTGTGGGCCGGAGTCGGACTGGTCGGGACGCTCGTGGTGATCTGGCAGGCGAGTCAAGCCGGCTGGGTCCGACCGCCGGGGCCGTCGTCGGCACCGGCCGGTACGCGTCCCATTACCGGTGAGCCGAATGACGCCAGGCGACGGCTGGATTCCGTGGTCGCCGAAGGGCGGCTCGTGACCTACCCCGGTGCCGAGGTCGTCATCGCGGCCGAGCTCGCCGGCAGGATCATCCGACTGCCGGTGCGGGAAAAGTCGGTCGTCCGCAAGGGCGATCCGATCGCTGAGCTCAATTCCGACGAGCTACGGGCCTGGCGCGACGAGGCGACCGCCCGGATCGAGGAGGCCGACGCCGAAATCCGTTTCTTTGATCGCGAAGTGACGCGAACCCGAGGACTCATCTCCCGCCGAGCCGCCAGCGACGTCGAGCTCGACATCAATCAGCGGGGCCTCGACACGGCCCGCGCCCGCCGGCAGGCAGCGATCGCCGCACAACGTCGCTACGACTCACTCATCTCCAAGACGCTGATCAATGCCCCCATCGACGGCGTGATCACCGCCCGCTACGTCCAGCCCGGAGAAACCGTCGACGTGGGCACGCGATTGGTGACCGTCGTTGACTTGACGCGGGTGCGCAGTCGAGGCCGAGGTCGATGAGTTCGACATCGGCGGAATGACCTTGGGTGCGGTCGTCAGGGTCTCGGCCGAAGGTTTTCCGGGCCTGACCTGGCACGGCACGGTTGAAGAGATCCCCGACACCGTCGTGGGAAGACATCTCCGGCCGGAGGATACCGCCCGTCCCGTCGATACGCGCGTGCTCCTCGTCAAAATCGCCCTGCTCGAACCCACGCCACTCAAGCTTGGCCAGCGGATCGAGGTGGAGATCACCAGGGCGCAACGTTGATCCCATCATCGACTCGCGCCAAACTTCCTCCCGGAATCTCCACGTACTTGGCGATCAGAGGCTTCTGCTCGACACCCCGAGAGCCGTAAAATAGAGCGCCTCACGATTGGATTCAGTACGTGTCGCGGCCGATACAACGATCGGGCCACTCCAGAGGTACTTCAACGACTCATGCAGACCGTTTCCACACTGATCAGCAATCCGGCCCCTCTTTTCAACCTTCCCTGCACGCGCTTTTCCGATCCCGGGAAATCCCGCGTGGACCTGGCCGATTATCGAGGACGCTGGCTGGTCATGATGTTCTATCCAAGTGACTTTTCGCTGGTCTGCCCGACCGAGCTGATCGGGCTTTCGCAGAGATTTGACGAGTTTATGGAGCACGGATGCGACTTGCTGGGAATCAGTTGCGACTCGGTCGAGTCCCACGAGCGCTGGATCGCGACTCCCTTCTCGCGCGGGGGTTTGGGAGGATTGAGCTTTCCCTTGGCCAGTGACCTGGACGGGTCGGTGGCCCGGTCATACGGAGTCTACCAGGAACGCCAGCGCGTCGCGGTGAGGGGGTTGTTCATTATCGACCCCGACGGACTCGTCCAATACCACGTCGTGCATAACCTCAGCGTCGGCCGGCGCAGTCAAGAGGTGTTGCGGGTGCTCGCCGCTCTTCAGTCCGGTGGACTTTGCCGAGAAGATTGGATGGCCGATCACCAGACGTTCGACCCATTCAAGGCGCTGCGACCCGGCAACTACTTTTCGCATTATCTGATCGAGGCCGAGGCGGGCTCGGGCACGTTCGCCAAGGTCTATCGCGCCCGCGACCTCCAGCTCGACCGTTCGGTGGCGCTCAAGGTCTTCAAGCCCGACTGTCCGGTGACGCCGAGTGCCGCACTGGCGGAAGCGCGCGCGGCGGCCGCCCTCAACCACCCCAATCTCTGTACCATTTACGCCGTCGACGACACGGCCGGCGTGCCTATTATCAGTAGTATGGAGTATATCGCCGGGCTCTCGCTCTCCAAGATCGGACGCGACGGCCCACCGTCCCTGGAGGTGCTGCTGTCGATCGCTCGCCAGATCGCCGCGGGAATGGCGGCCGCCCATGCCGCCGGCATCGTGCACGGCGACCTCAAGCCGGAAAACGTCATGGTCGCGGACGATGGCCTGGTCAAGGTCCTCGACTTCGGCCTGGCGCGACGCTTGCGGCGCGGTCAGCCGTTGCGCACCGACGAAACGGCCGAGCTGGGTCTCGCGGAGACCGGCGACGGACTGTTCGGCACTCCGCGGTACCTGTCTCCCGAGCAGGCCCGAGGCGAGCCAGCCACCATGGCCAGCGACGTCTTCGCTTTCGGTGTGGTCCTCTACGAGCTCGTCACTGGGATTACCGCCTTCCAAGCCGAAAACCTGTTCCAGGTCCTCGACCAGATCCGATCCGTCAATCCCGATACAATGGCCACTGAGACCCCCGAGCCATTCGCTTCGCTGCTCCGGCAATCGCTCGTCGCCAATCCCGGCCAGCGCACCATCACCATGAAAGACATTACGGATACCTTGATGGGATTCTCCGAATCGCCGTTCACCCCGAGCCTTCCTTCTTGATTTGAGGACAACATTGTGCCGACCACCCGGGATGCCTGCCTGGCCATCTTCGACCATGACGGAGTTCTTGTGGACTCGCTCGAATTTCACCAGGAGGCCTGGTTCGAGATGGGCAGACGGACCGGATTGAACTTCACGCCGGAGTTCATCCACGAGACCTTTGGAATGACCAACCCAAGTATCTTCAAACTCTTGCTTGGCGATTCGATCCCGCCCGAACAACTACAGCGCTACTCGGATCTCAAGGAAGAGTGTTATCGCGACCTGGCACGGGGTCGAATTCACCTGATGGATGGGGTCCGCGCGGTCCTCGATGCACTGACGGCCCACGGTGTCATGCTCGCCATCGGCTCGAGCGGCGTGCGGCCCAACCTCGATCTGACCGTCAAGGAATGCGGCCTCGACGGCCGATTCGCCGCGATTGCGTCACTTGAAGACATCACCCGAGGCAAGCCCGACCCCCAGGTCTTCCTGGTGGCGGCGGCCAAGGCCGGCAGCGCTGCCGGCATGTTCGGTTGTCTTCGAGGATGCCCCGGTCGGAATCCAGGCCGCCAAGGCCGCCGGCATGTACGCCGTCGGCCTGACCACGACCCACCCGGCTGCCGCGCTGTCGGACGCCGGGGCCGACGAAGTCGTCGAAAACTTCGCCGGCTACGACGTCGCCCCGTTTGCTCGAACGACTCAAGTCGCGGACCGAAGGATGAAGCCGGGATGTTGTCGCGCGAAGGCGCCGAGCCCGGCGTCAAAGACCCAACCCACAATCCGCGGAAGAATGTATGGGACCAAGCCGATCGGTGCCGGGGAAAGAAGCGAGAATTCATCAATGATGAACACGGATCAAGTCGTAGTTGCTTAGCCAAGCAGTCACCGTGGAAACCCGCGATCGGAAACGGACCAGTGTGAGTCACACCAGAAACGAGGTGCCCGATGAGCGATGACGTGAAAAGTGGACGCGTGTTCTGCAACAATGAGGGAAGCGGCGGGCCGATCCGCCGGCGCGACATCCTCCGAGTGGTTGCCCTGGCGGGGATCGCCTCGCTCCGACCCGGCAGCTCGGCCGAGGCCAGGGAGGGGTGCGTCGAGCCGGGCGACCGGTCGTCGCCACCGACCCGAAGGCGATCGTCGAGACGATCTCGGGCAAGGTCCGCGGTTACATCAGCAACTCTGTCTTCACCTTCAAGGGCATTCCCTACGGCGGCTCCGACGGGCGGGGCTGCGGTTCCAGCCGCCGAAGAAGCCGGAGCCGTGGTCCCGCGTGCGCAGCGCGCTGAGCTACGGGCCGATCTGCCCGGTCGGCTACCCGCTCGCCAGTGGGTCGCGACTCGATGTCCGGCGACGAGGATGCGTTCCTGCTCTATCGCGGCTCGAACGCGACCTCTCAGGGCGAGGACTGCCTACGGGTCAACGTCTGGACCCCGGAGATCAACGGCACCGCGAACCGGCCGGTGATGGTCTGGATGCACGGCGGCGGGTTCCTCGCCGGCTCGGGCCACGATCTCCTCTCTTACGACGGCGAGAACCTGGCCCGCCGCCACGACGCAGTCGTCGTCACGCACAACCACCGCCTCAACGCCTTCGGCTACCTGAACCTCGCCGAACTGGGGGGCGAGAAGTACCGGCATTCGGCCAACGTCGGCCTGCTCGACTTGGTGGCCGTGCTGGAGTGGGTGCGCGACAACATCGCCCGCTTCGGCGGCGACCCGAACAAGGTCACGATCTTCGGCCAGTCCGGCGGCGGCGGGAAGGTCAGGGCGCTGATGGCGATGCCGGCGGCGAAGGGGCTGTTCCACCGGGCGATCGTCCAGAGCGGCTCGATGCTTCACGCCGGCACGCCCGAGGATACCGGCCGCCTCGCCGCGGCCTACCTGGCGGAGCTCGGACTGTCTAAGTCGGAGCTCGACAAGCTTCACACCATTCCCACCGAACGCCTGACCACGGCCACGTTCGCGGCGATGCGCGAAGTCGGCCCCCCCACTCGGCGCCGCCCCCGACCCGCGGGCGATGGTCCGCAGCATGGGTTGGGGGCCAACCGTCGACGGCGACGTCCTCCCGTCGCACCCCTTCGACCCTTCGGCCCCCGCGGTCTCCGCCGACGTGCCGATGCTGATCGGCACCAACCTCAACGAGTTCGTCCACGGCGTTGATAACCCCGACGCCTACGCCCTGACTTCCGAGCAACTGGAAGACCGGCTGAAGCCGCGGTTCGGGGACCGGACCCGCGCGATCGTCGCGGCGTACCGCAAGGAGTACCCGGACGCGAAACCGTTCGACCTTCTCTCCGTAATCTCCACGGCGACGTTCCGACAGGCGGCCGTTGACCAGGCGAAACGCAAGGCAGCGCTCGGTCGGGCGCCGGCGTACCTGTACCTGTTCGCCTGGCGGACCCCCCAACTTGACGGCCGCCCCGGGGCGTTCCACAGCTCTGAGATCGCGTTCGTCTTCGACAACGCCGACCGCTGCGTGAACCTCACCGGCGGCCTGCCCGAGGCGCTCGACCTCGCCACCACGATCAGCCGGGCGTGGGTCCATTTCGCCCGCCACGGCGACCCGGGTCACAACGGCCTGCCCGCCTGGCAGCCGGTGTTCCCGGGGAAGCTCCCGACCATGGTTTTCGACACCCAGTGCCGCGTGAAGGACGACCCCGAGGGCGACGGGCTCAAGGCGGTCGCAGGTACCTGACGACCCTCGCGGGAGTCGCGGCGGTTGCCAGGCCTCGGCGTGGCTCTCATCGGCAGTGCGACGACTGGCACGGATGGCACGCCGCACCAGTCCCGGGGATCGGCAGGCGCTGCTGCGTCTTTCGCGCCATTTCACACAGTCGCCCCTATTCAGTTCCTTGTCCATCGGAGGCCCAATTCGCCGTAAATCTACGGGCATCCCATTCCTTCGCCCCGAGGACCTGATGGAGAAGCGTCGGTTGCAAGACGTGCGAAGTGCGTGTCCGGATCCCGTAGACGCACGATTCCGAGGTCTTTGAGGCGACTTCAGGCCTCGAAACACTCGTGCACGTACGGGTTCCAGCTTGACTTCCTCTGCTTCTAGCGGACCGATTTTTGGTGTCTTTCTTCGGCCGTCTTTGTATAGTCTGAACTGGGAGCGGATAAGCACACCGCTGAGGATCGACGATGCTCACCGAGCAAGCAGTCCGCGAGATGTCGGCACGTCGTACGTGGGCGGTCTTGCCCGCGATGACTGGCGCGATCGCGGCAGTATTTCTTTACTTCATCGGCATCGGATGCTTCCGCGAACTACTGACCTCACTGGCCGTGAGCCGGTTCGGCGATACGGCCCGCGACATCACTCCGATCGCCCTGATCCTTCCGGCGTTCGCAATCTTCCTCCTCCCGAGTTGCCTCGCGGCCAAGTACGCCGGCCGCTTCAAGACCGTGTGCCCCGCGTGCCATAAGGACATCTCGTCCGGGACCGACCGAGTCTTGTCTACGCGATCTTGTCCCGCGTGCGGCGAGCGAGTCCTTGGCGGCGGGCGAACTCACTCCGCTGCCGCCTACACGCGCTACCAGGCACTTCGTTCGCGTCAGTTTCTCAAGTTCTGGTTCTGGGTATGGCCCGCTCTTGGCGGGCTGGTCATTGCGTGGCAGTTGTTCGACCGCTCGGCGTTCCAGCGCTGCCCGCAGTGCTTGTGGATCGGTCCATTGATTGGCACCGCTACGGCCGGATGGGCGTGGCTCAGGACCTTTGACCGTCGCTATGTCCCGCAACTGCTGGCATCAGTCGTTCTCCTTGGTCTCGGTGCCGTCTTGTTCTGGCAAGTTCTGTAGACGATCACAGCCTCCGAGGTCCCACGGCTCAGACAATTGGAAAACGGTTACAGTAGAACTACAATGGGCTAACGAGCCGATTTTGCGCACGTCGGTCACATCGGCCCATGCGTTGGAGGGCCGCGATGAAAGCGCATCCGACGAACCAACAACGTCCCCGGAATTGCGTATGATGTCCGCGGAACCTGTCCGCCAGCACCCGAGCTCCGCAGCGATCATGCCTTGAGATCCTTCGGGGCTTGGCACCGCCAGGCCTCTTTGATGAGTGGCTCGAGCTCGCGGACGGTCATCGTGGGCAGGTTCACAAGAATGGCGGGAAACCCATTGTAGTGTGGTTCCGTGAAGTACTTTGTCGGGTCCAAGGCGAGTATGCGGTCCTTCTCCGCGAGGCTCGCCACCCGGACGGCGATGACGTCCGGTTGCGGCACGCGAGGCTTCTTTGGCTCGATCCGCTCCATCCACACCCACACAAATCCCTTAAGTTTGCCCTTATTGCGAACGGAAAAGGCGAAACGGTCAACTGCCTCCTCGGTCTGGGGCAGCGATAGGGCAATCCGGCGAACGTCAGCCTGAGTTACCATTGGAGTCGCCTTCAGTCCACTTGGCCCGTTCCGGCTGCGGATCGTTCCCCGACGCCACGAATCGGGTCCATGCAGCCGAACCACCGCATCGAGTCGACCTTTATGCCGATCGAGCGCAAAAGTGAGCCAATCGGTTACTTTGATCGAGTTTCTCCTGGGAAGGGATCCCTCCAAGCCGCGATTGTACTACCTGCGGACTCCGCCGGCCATGAAGATTCCCTACGCGTCGGGCTCAAGCGCGACTCGCCCCGAGTTTGCCGAACATCACGAGCCCAACAGCTCCTGCGTCCAGGCGAATCGTGATACGAATACGGCCTTCGAGGCGGACCAGGATCTGTCGGGAACAGCAAAATGAGGTAAGCGTTGCTCGCGTTTGCGAGGTAAGATGTTTCGCGTCAAAGACCTTCTCTGCGCAAAGCAAAAGGAGCGTGCGGCAGGTGACGACCAAGACACCCCAAGAGGAAGCCCCCGAGCAGAGGAAAACCGTCATACAGTGGCTGCTGGATTCGGACCCGTCGATCCGTTGGCAGGTCATGCGCGACCTCATGGACGAGTCCGACGAGATCGTTGCCGGTGAGCGGTCGAGGGTTGCCTCCGAGGGTTGGGGTGCCCGGCTCCTCGACCTTCAGGGATCCGATGGTCAATGGGGTGGCGGTACCTGGCTGCCCCGGCACTGGATCTCGACATCGACACTCTGCTGCAGTTGCGGGACCTGGGGCTGGATCCGACGAGCGAGCGAGCCCGGAGGGCCGATTGGCCTCGTTCGCGACAGTTGTACCTGGGGACCGGGATTCGGCGACTCAGCCTTCTTCGAGGGCGAGGTCGAGCCCTGTATCAACGGGAGGGTCCTTGCTTCAGGTGCTTACTTCGGCGAGGCGAGCGATCGACTGCTCGATCGGCTCCTCCACGAGCAGTTGGAGGACGGGGGCTGGAACTGCGAGGCCCCGCCAAGCAAGCGGTCGTCATTCCACTCGACGATCTGTGTTCTCGAAGGACTCTTGGAGTACGAGAAGGCGAAAGGCGCCACGACTGCCGTCCTGGACGCTCGCCTTCGCGGGCAGGAGTATCTGCTGGAACGTAGCATGTTCCGGTCGCTGTCAACCGGGCGGTGATCGATCCCGCCTGGACGCAGTTTTCGTTTCCGACTCGCTGGCACTACGACGTCTTGCGGGGCCTGGACTATTTGCGGAGAGCCGGGGTCGAACCCGACCAGCGCGTCGCGGAGGCCAT
This sequence comes from uncultured Planctomycetota bacterium, assembly GCA_963720335.1. GTDB lineage: Bacteria > Planctomycetota > Planctomycetia > Isosphaerales > Isosphaeraceae > CAVRFS01. The sequence goes on from CAVRFS010000001.1 coordinate 216,091, forward strand.
CGATCTGGTGGAGAGAAAGCGGGACAGCGACGGGCGGTGGCCACTCGAGAACCCCCACGCCGGCAAGGTCCACTTCGACATGGAAGATGGAGCCGGCCAGCCTAGCCGCTGGAACACACTCCGTGGCATTGCGCAGTGTTGGACTGGTATACAGCGTGATATGAATGCAGTTGCCACGGGAACAGGAATGTCGACAGACAGGGTTAGCAGATCACCCAACAAGACGCGAGCGGATCCTCAACTAACAATCAGCAGAGCAATGTACGGGACCAGGTTGAAGAGGATGATCAGGGTCTTGTAGAGCACGATGCCAGCAAAGTTGATGACGTCGAACTGCTCGGCCGATATACGGTAGAATCGGACAGAGAGCCGATGCAGCCATCCGTGCCGTGCCACCATGAGCAAACTCCAGGTCAGCAGAATCACGTAATTGATGAGTGTACACCAGAAGAGTATGTTCCGTGCGGTCGAGAGGTCCATGAGTTTTCCCCCTTCGGTGCCGGTCACGATGGATCATTGGACTTGCATCGTGAGTGAATCTCGCCTATTTCGTCCCCCACAGTTGCTTGATCGTCTCTTCGGTGTTAAATCCCTGCGGGCAGGCTTCGCTTCGCGTGTTCGCCCAGTACCATCGCGGCGCGTCGGGCTTGCCGGGCGACATGACGCGGCTTCCGGGCATTTGTAGGTGGCCGTTGGGGTCGGTCCCCTTGAGCCATTTCCAGGCGTAGCGGAGCCAGGCGTTCCGTTCGGCCTCGGGCAAGAGAGCGAACCAGGTGATCTCATCCCACCCCCAGATGAACGGGGACTTGCTCGGCTTTCCAGGATTGCCTCGACCGAAGTTATCGAACTCGACCAGGTAGGGTAGATGCTCGCATGACCAGCCGCTTGGCGTTACGCCGCCTCGACTCTTCAAGAAGATTGCATCCGCATATCCGACCTGAAGAACGCCTTGATAAGGATGATCGGGAACCCCGACGATCCGCAAGGGAAACGAGTGGAAGTCGAAGAGAAGCTTGCCGTTTTCGAGATAGCCCCCGGTCGGCGTGTGGGCGTCGCAGACCAGGAAATGTCTTCGGGCGTGCTTGCGGGCATAGGCTCGGAGCCGGTTGAGCATGTCGATCCAGTGAGCATGTCCCGGGTCATTCTTGTCCATCAGGCCGACTTGGCCGAAGTGGATGGCCTCGATGCCGATGTCGATGTAGTTCGTGACGAGGAAATAAAACCACATCCGGGTCTCCAGCCGGCTCATGTCCGGGACCGAGCCACGGCCGCCCCAATGGTTCACGAAGCGTCCGTTGGCGTAGAGCATGTCCTGATACCGGAAATTGCGACGCTCGACGGGTAGACCGAACTCGACGAACACGTGCTCCGGAATGGCAATGGATTCCACCCCTCGGGTCACGATCTCAAAGGCGGCGGCCTGCAAGATGATCTCGGGATCGGCCTTGTGAAGAGCTTTGGCGAACGGTTTCGCTGTCTGGAGAAACGCCGCGAGTTCCTTCTCTCGCCCCCAGACCATGAGCGCCCGTCCGACGAATTTCGCCTTGGACGAGAGGATCAACCGGATGTTGTCGTGGGGATCGACGCCCCGGCGGTTACGCGGTTGAGTCAGATCGTCGTGGAGAAGTTCCGTGAACGAGATCGACCGATCGAGATAGTTCTCCAGCACCGGCCGCGACATCGATGAATCGAATTGAAACCCCTGAGCGAACGCAGGCGAGGCCCAGAGGAGAATTACCGAGAGAATACCAAGGGATCTGCGAACGTCCGTGATATTCCTGTATATGTACCGCATGATGGTGCTGGTTTGTTGATGAAATGAAGAGGTCTTGCGCAAGCCGAACGATGCGGCTGCCCAAAGGGATGGAGGCTGCCACGTCACTCAACCATCCCAACCGGGTCCGACCATACGATCATCGCACCTCGACCCGGTTCACACCAGTAGCTTGAACCTCTGCGGCCATCGTCCCGTCCGGCGTAACTGCAACACAAGCTACATCGCCATTATGCCTGTTGAGAATGGCAACCCGTCTACGAAACGGCTGGCTGAGCTACCTCACTTCGGTTCAGGTGAAGGCGAGGACTCCGGTGTCGCCATGCGGGCCACTGTCCGCTCGATCAGGCGGGCGAGCGTCGGGGCGGCCTTGCGGCCGGCATCCAGAACTTCTTCGTGCGTGATCGGCGTGCCGATCGCCAAGCCGGCCGCGACATTGGAAACCAGGGCCAGCGCCAGGACCTCGATGCCCGCATGCCGAGCCACGATCGCCTCCGGCACGGTCGACATCCCCACGACATCGGCCCCCAACGTACGGAGCATCTTGATCTCGGCTGGGGTCTCGTAGCTGGGACCAGGCAGGCAAGCGTAAACCCCGGGCACGAAGTCAAACCCCAATCGCTTGGCTTCTTCCTTGGCGATCGTCCGCAGCCGCTTTGAATAGACCTCGGTCATGTCGGGAAATCGGATGCCGAGCCGCGGGTCATTCAGACCGCGGAGCGGATTGGCGCCGATCAGGTTGAGGTGGTCGGTCAGCACGACCAGGGTCCCCGCTCGCAGATCGGCGCGGATTCCGCCCGTCGCCGCGGTCAGGATCAAGTTCGGCACGCCCAGTTTCTGAAGAACGCGAACTGGGGAATGTGACCGTTTCGAGGTCGTGCCCCTCGTAGTAGTGAAATCGGCCCTGGAACATCGACGACATCCACACCGCCGAGCTTGCCGAACAGCACCTTCCCTTCATGCCCGGCGACGGTGGTGCGCGGAAAATGGGGAACCTGATCGTACGGGATGCTCCTGGCATCGATGATCCGGTCGGCCAGCTCGTTCAGGCCGGAGCCGAGCACGATGGCGACCTTCGTCGCAAGCGAGGCCGCCGGGCGGAGCACGGCGGCGGCCTCCTCGGCGCGGGCGATTCAGGTCCGGTTGCGACGAGGGCTCATGGGTTGGGTGGTCATAGCAGGATTCCCGCGATACACGCCGACAGATAATTCGCCAAAGTCCCGGCGAGCAACGCCTTCACACCGAGACGCGCCAGGTCATGCCGGCGGTCGGGAGCCAACGCTCCGATTCCACCGAGCTGGATGCCGATCGAGCTGATGTTGGCGAACCCACAAAGTGCGAAGCTCGCGATCACGAACGAACGGTCGATCAATATGGCCTTGAGGGCTCCGAGATCTTTGTATGCGATCAACTCATTGAGGACGGTGCGAGTGCCCAGGACCGAGCCGATGGCCCGGCAGTCTTCCCAGGCGACGCCCAGCAGATAGGCCACCGGCGCCATCGCCCAGCCCAGGATCGTCTGAAGCGACAGGCCGGGATAGTTCAGCGCATCGCCGAGCCTGCCGAGTCCCATGTTCACAAGTGCGATCAATGCCAGAAACGAGATCAGCATCGCGGCGATATTGAGCGCCAGATGCAGGCCGTCACGGGTTCCCCGGGATGCGGCGTCGAGCACGTTGGCGTCGGTCGACGTCTCGGTGGAGTGAACCGTGCCCAGCGTCTCGGGCTTTTCGGTCTCCGGCACCAGCATCTTCGACAACAGGATCGAGCCAGGGGCCGTCATGATCACGGCCGTCAAGATATGCCGGGCCTCGACGCCATATGCCATGTAGGCGGCCATCACGCCTCCCGAGACATGGGCCATCCCCGAGGTCATGACGGTCAAGAGCTCCGATTTGGTGAGCTTGGAGAGATAAGGGCGAATCGTGAGCGGCGCCTCGGTTTGCCCGAGGAAAAGCGAGGCCGCCACGTTCAGCGACTCGGCCCCGCTCGTGCCGAGCAGCCGGAGCATCACCCAGGCGAACGCCCGCACCACCCATTGCATCACGCCGATGTGATAGAGAACGGCGAAGAGGGCCGCGACGAAGATCGACCGTCGGCAAGACGCGAAAGGCAAAGACGAACTGACCCGGCCCGTTGGGATCGACCAGCGGCTTGCCGAAGACGAACTCGGATCCCTCGAGTGCGCAGTCCAGGACCGACTTCGACCGCCTTGCCCGCTTGATCCACCAATTGAATACCGGCCGGAACGCGCAGGACCAGCAGGCCAAAACCCCACTGCAACGCCAGCCCCCAAAAGACAACTCGACCCGAGATCGCGCCCCGGTTCTCCGAGAGGAAGACCGCGACTCCCAGGATCGCGAGCATGCCGAACACTCCCCGAGCCCGGTCGGCGATATCCAGCAGATCGACCGATTCCGGCACCGAAAACTGGTGCGACCAACTGCCGAACGAGATCTGATAGACCCGGCGCGTTTCGACCGGTCCCATGATCACCTTGGGCTTCGCGGCCTCGCTTCAAACGAGGCGGCGTCTTCGTGGCCGACTTGACGGGGGCTCCGTCTTGGCGGCCGCCTTCGCCGGCGGCTCCGTCTTGGCGGCCGCCTTGTCCTCTTGCAGCTTCGCCTTGGGATCTTATCCACGAACTCTGACAGGACAGCCCGGGGCAACAGGGCGAACATCCCCAAGACAACCAATCCGATTCCAACGACAATCAGTCTACGCATCCATCACAACCTTTACACATGCGACTCACTCAAAGCCGTTGTATCGGGACGGGGCGCAGCCCGCGATCCGTTTGACGATCAAGGGTAGGGTGACAACAGGCTCATCGGTGATGTGGTAAGCGTCCAGGATCAGGGCCGACGCTTCCGGGAGCCGGGATTCGTCATTGACGTACAAGGTGCACAGAGGTTCGCCGATCCCCACCGCGTCGCCGACTTTCTTGTGCGAGGATCACGCCCACGGCGTGATCGACGGGGCTGTCCATCCGCGCCCGTCCCGCGCCGAGCAACATGGTCGCGTGGCCAACCGGTCGGGCCGCCAGGGTGTGAACGAACCCGGTGCTTGGGAGCGTTGAGCACGATCCGACGCCGAGGAGCCGGCAAGAGCGAGGGATCGTCGACGGCCCGAGGGTCTCCCTCTTGGGCCTGAACCAAGAGGCGGAACCGCTCCAGGGCCGAGCCATCCTCGATCGTTCGCCGGCAGATGGCGCGTGCCTCGTCGAGCGAGCCGGCTCGTTGCCCCATCACGACCATCTCGGCGGCCAGCTCAATCGACAAATCCACCAGGTCGGCGGGGCCTTCTCCCCGTAGACAGGCCAAGCTCTCCGCAACTTCGACGGCATTCCCGACGGCGCAGCCCAAAGGTTGATCCATGCGGGTGATCAGTGCGACCATCTGCTTGCCCAGCCCTTGTCCGATCGCGCACATGGCCTCGGCCAGGGCCAGCGAGTCCTCGAGCTTCTCCATGAAGGCACCGCCGCCGGTCTTGACGTCGAGCACCAGGCCGTCGATCCCCTCGGCCAGCTTCTTGGACATGATCGAGGCGGCGATCAGCGGGATCGATTCGACGGTCGCCGTCGTGTCGCGCAAGGCATAGAGAAACTTGTCCGCGGGTGCGATCTCGGCGGTCTGGCCGATCATGACCAGACCGCAAGAAGCCAGGACCTCCTGATAGCGGTTCAGGTCGAGGTCGACCCGAAACCCGGGGATCGACTCGAGCTTGTCGAGGGTTCCGCCGGTGTGTCCCAGCCCTCGTCCGGAGACCATCGGCACCGGCACCCCGGCCGCCGCGGCGATCGGCGCCAGGATCAGCGAAGTCTTGTCGCCCACGCCCCCCGTGCTGTGCTTGTCCACCTTCAATCCCGGAATCCCCGACAGGTCGACGATCGCTCCCGGAGCGGATCATGGCATCGGTCAAGGCGGCGGTCTCGGCCGCGTCCATCCCGCGCCAGACGATCGCCATCAAGAGTGCTGCCCACTGGTAGTCGGCGACTTCACCGCTGGCGATTCCCTCGACCATCGCGGCAATTTCCGCCGGAGTGAGGGCATGCCCATCGCGTTTCTTGCGAATGATGTCGACAGCTCGCATGATTGATCTGGCGCTGTGAGTTGGAGTTATGAGTCCTCGATGTGCCGAAGGGATCCGTGTGCGGATTGGATTCGCATTTGCTCACAGCTCAAGTGCCGAATTGCCGGTCGCCGGCATCGCCAAGCCCTGGATAGATGTACCCGACTTCGTTCAATCGCTCATCGACGGCACCGACGTAAATCGAGACGTCGGGCATCGCCCGGTTGATGAGGGCGATTCCCTCCGGGGCGGCGATCAGCGAGACCAGTTTCAACCTCGGCACTCCGGCCGCTTTGATGATTTCACAGGCACGAACCGCGGAACCGCCCGTGGCCAGCATCGGGTCGATCAGCAGGGCCACCGTGACCCGAGGTCGAGCGGGAAACTTGTTGTAGTACTCGGTCGGCCGCAAGGACGCCTCGTCGCGGAAGAGGCCGATGTGCCAGACCTCCGCCTCTGGAATAGCTCGAGGATGCCATCGGCCATGCCCAGGCCGGCTCGAAGGATCGGCACGATCCCGACGACGTCCGACAAGGTCCGAGTCGCCGCCGGCCCCAGAGGGGTCCTCACCTCGCTCGCGGTCGTCGGCAGATCGGCCGTCGCTTCCTGGGCGAGCAAAAGCGCAGAGCGCGCGAACCAGCCGGCGGAATTCCGCCGGTCCCGTCCGGACATCCCGCAGGCCCGCGATCTTATGCTGCACGAGCGGATGCGATGAAACAAAGACCGTCGACACGCCTCTTTCCTCGATTCTCGTTGCCAGATTTCTTGATTTCCAATCTCAAAAACAGACATCGTACACGAACCGACGCTCATCGGCAGGATGGCGCCGGAATTTCGTTGTGGGGCGGCCGGGGAGTGATGTCAGCCCACCCCCTTTACCGGTCAAAATCCCAAAACCGTCGGAACATTGGATGGCACTCATTGGCACTGCTTGGCAACATTTCAGGCATGGTTCAAGAGGAGAGTACATTTCGGCCGACAACCTACCTCCTCTGAGCCGTGCCACATAAGCGCAACAACCATGTTCCTGCCGGTTGTGCGCTGGCCAAACGGTGCTGCGTCCGGCTTGGCACAAGCGCTATTCCACTGGTACACGGCGGCCGACGCGGCTGGCACAATCGTAAAGCCAGGCCATGCTGGGATTTGAGCCTCTTGAGCGAGTGCTCCCGGCGTGCAAAAAATGGCACTGGTTGGCAGTGGGTGGCAGTTTTTTTTCGAGGCTTTGGTGCCATTTCGCCCGCGACTTTTTACGCGGGTCCCCGTTGAGAATCGCATTGGATCGTTGTGAATCGGAGGTCAATCTGATCGTCCACCGGGAAAGGCCACGGCAGACCGCCGCCGAGACGAACCCGGGCCACCTGGAGATGGGCGCTCGACATGTTCGGCCCGAGTTCTGCTCTGGCCTGTGATCCATCGGTCGTTCATGGTGTCGGGCGGGTTTCCAACCCGCCTGGACCCGTCAAGGAGGGAACCAGCGGGTTGGGAAACCCGCTCCACGGGTTTTACACCGACGTGAACGCGATGGCAGAGATTCCACGCGTCTCCGTTTGCACCACTCGGCGGTTGGCGGCGCAGTGGGGCCGAAGCAGGCCGGCATGGCCCAAAGGGCGAAAAATCTTAAGAATGACGTTTCCGACAAAAGTTTTGACTGACAACCTGGGGCCGATAGGGATTCTGCAAAAGATTAGATGCAAGAATCGGCTTCCAATGGTTTTAGGGAGCCGAGACAGCCGATTCATCCATCAACATCGGCCGATAAATATGAACGGGCGTTCAATTTTGTCGGAAACGTCAAGAATCAAGTGATTTGAGGATTGTGCGAATCGATTCGCCCGAGCCGGAACCAACCTTAGAGGTTCACCCGGCTTCAAAGCCGGTTTCGTTCTGATGAGCAGACAGCAGCGAGCCCACAGACCGAACATAGAATGCACAGACTCTCGTTTCGTTACCTATTTATTATACGCAATCCCCCCATTTTGTCAAGTCTACCGCCCCATTACAGCGATGGAATTCGGTCGGAACCTTAGGTTCGCTATCGACTTAATTGAATTTCCCGATTTCTCTCGTGTGCGCCTATGGACACCTGGTAAAAGCGAAAACGCGGCAATAATCGGGGCGAGCTCAGGATCCGGAGTAGTACCCGAGAACAGGCGTTTTTGAAGCATGCCGAATTCGCCGCCATTTTCGGGTATCCTATTGTTAAGCCTGGCGTCGGGTGGCTTTCCACGCCGCCTGGTCGCGGAAATGAGACTGGTTGGGGATCAGCGTCGAATCCTCTCGAGCATGAAGCAGGTCACCGATGACCGTTGATGAGATCCAAGTTGGCTCGGTGATTACGGGTCCGTTATTTCCCGAACCGGTCGAAGTGCTCGCGGTAGTACCCCTGGGCGATCGATCAAGCTGATCGGCAAGGGCTGCAAGACGGGGCTGGTGCGCGATCCCGTCCTCACGCCGGCGCAGTTGGCCCAGCTCCGCCACACGCCTCTTCGCGGGGCGTTCGATGGCGACCCGAACTGGTTCCGGCTCGGCATCGAAGCACAGCGGCTTGCCCTGGCGTATGAGTACGACCCGTACTTTTCGCTTCGATCGCCCGCGTCGACCCGTTGCCGCACCAACTTGAGGCCGTTTACGACGATTTCCTGAAGCTCCCCCGCATCCGCTTCTGCTCGCTGACGATCCCGGCGCGGGCAAGACGATCATGGCGGGGTTACTGCTCAAGGAACTCAAAGCTCGCGGACTGGTCCGTCGGACACTGATCGTTGCACCGGCAAACCTGACATTCCAGTGGCAGCGTGAGCTCAAAGACAAGTTCCGCGAGAGTTTCGAGGTCATCCGGGGCGAGACGCTTCGCACAAACTATGGCCACAATCCTGGCAGGACCGCGATCAGGTCATCACGTCAATCTCCTGGGTCTCTCGCATCGCGGACGCCAAGGAGAGCCTGCTCCGCTCGCACTGGGACCTGATCGTTGTCGACGAGCGCACAAGATGAGTGCCTACGCCGACGACCGCAAGACACTCGCCTACCGCCTTGGCGAGTCTCTCTCCAGCATGACCGACCATTACCTCCTCATGACAGCCACGCCGCACAAGGGGGACGCCGAAAACTTCTGCCGATTCCTCGCGCTGCTCGACAAGGATGTCTACGGCAACGTCAAGAGCCTGGAAGAAGCCATGCGGCCCGGCGGTACGCCGTTCTATCTGCGGCGGATCAAAGAGGCCCTGGTCACGTTCCCCGACCCTGACACCGGCGAGGTAAAGAAGCTATTCACGAAGAGAGGTCAAGACGACCACGTTCGAGCTGAACGCCGAGGAGTCGACTTCTACGATGCCCTGACCTTGCTACGTCGAGGATCAATCGATCCGCGCATCGGCCGACGATTCAGCGGCGGGGCGGGCCGTCGGCTTCATCATGGCGATGCTCCAGCGCGCATGGCCTCCAGCATCTATGCCGTGCGACGGTCGCTCGAGCGATGAAAACAAAGCGAGAGGATATCCTGGCCGACCCCGAGGCGTACCGAAGGCAGCGGATCGGAGGCGAATCCGGGATGACTTCGACGAGCTTCCGACGACGAGCAGGCCGACCTCCTCGCCAAGCTGGAGAACGAAGTAATCTCGATCGACCCAGCGTGCTCCGCGAAGACATCGCCCGGCTGTCGGCCCTGATCACCCAGGCTCTCGGACTCGAGGCCAAGGGCGTCGGCACCAAGTCGCGGAGCTTCGTCGTGTCTTGAACGAGATCGGTGCATTCGCGGACCCCAAGGCCAAATTACTGCTCTTTACCGAGCACAAGGACACCCTGGACTACCTCGCGGGGGATGGTAAGGACAACAGGCCCCTCGGCAAGCTCCGCGAGTGGGGGCTGTCGGTCACTCAGATACACGGCGGGATGAAGATCGGCGATCGCGACACGCCGGGCACCCGCATCTACGCCGAGCGCGAATTCAAAGAGCAAGCTCAAGTCTTGGTGGCAATGGAGGCGGCCGGCGAGGGGATCAATCTCCAGTTTTGCCACATGCTCGTGAACGTGGACATCCCCTGGAATCCAGTGCGCCTGGAGCAGCGCATGGGCCGCATCCATCGTTACGGCCAGGAACACGACTGCCTCATCTTCAACTTCGTGGCGGTAAACACCAACGAAGGGCGGGTGGTCGCCAAGCTGCTGGAACGTCTGCGCGAGATTCGCAGGGAGCTGGGCACGGATCAGGTCTTCGACGTGGTCGGCGAAATCTTCCCCGGCAACCTGTTGGACCGTCTGTTCCGCGACCTCTACACCCGTCGAACCAATGTCCCGGACATCCAGGCCCGCATCGTCCGCGACGTCAACCCTAGTTTCCGGGCGATCACCGAATCGACCCTGGAGGGGCTGGCGAAAAAGGAACTCAACCTTGCCGCGATCATCGGTAAGTCGGTCGAGGCCCGCGAGCGACGATGGTCCCCGAAGCCATCGAGGACTCTTCGTCCAGGCGGGGCCATCTCGGGGGTTAACCCAAAGCCGACGGCCAAAGGGGGGCACGTTTACCGCGTAGGCAAGGGGCCGCGCTCCTTGATACCGATCGGTCAGCGGCTGGAGCCCAGGTTCGGACGGCTAGGGATCGACTATCCCAAGGTCGCCTTCGACA
>CAVRFS010000002.1:0-179439 GCA_963720335.1 uncultured Planctomycetota bacterium
AAGACGAATACATTTTTAACCACGGAAAACACGGAAAACACGGAAAAAATGCGGAGATGCTCAAGCAAGCGGGCGTCGACCGGGAAGCCGATTAGGTATATTATGTTAATTCATATCCGTATGATTAGATACTGCAAATTAGAATATTTTATTTTATTTTTCCGTGTTTTCCGTGTTTTCCGTGGTTAGAGAATTACCGGGTTTGATCCGTGGTGGGTCATCGTGAAATCCTTGGCTTCGGTCATTGTTCCTTGCTGGAACCAGCTTGAGTTTACCCGGGATTGTATCGCTGCGCTTCGCCGCCATACGCGCGAGGCGTGGGAGCTTGTTGTCATCGATAACGGCTCGACCGACGGCACCAGGGATTACCTGGCGGGCGTTCAGGATATGTCGCCGGTGCCGGTCGGGGTTGTCGCTAATGCTCGGAATTTGGGCTTTCCCGCCGCGATCAACCAGGGGTTGCGGCAGGCGCGGGGAGAATACCTGGTTCTGCTCAATAACGATGTGGTTGTTACCGAGGGGTGGCTGGATCATCTGGTTGCGCTGGCTTCGGCCTCGACGGAGGGAATCGGGCCGGGGATCGCGGGGAAGATGGGAGCGGGATTGGATCTGACGGTCATTGATTTCAATGAGCTGGGAGCGGAGACGGCGGAGGCCTGCGTTTCACCCCCCCTGCCCCCCCTTCGCAAGGGGGGGACGCGAAATGCAAGCGGCGGACAGGATATGCAGGGTGGGGACAATAAATGTTCGCAGGTAAATGATGTACGTCTTGCTTCGACGATTGGGCTGGTTGGGCCTATGTCGAACTATGCGGCGCCTCCGCAGTTGGTCGAGGGGGTGCCGTACTCTGACCTCGAGCAAATGCATGTCTTTGCGCGGCGGTGGCGCGATAAGCATCTTGGGAAATGGTTTACTGTTCCCAAGCTCTCGGGGTTCTGCCTGCTCATGAAGCGGGCCGTTTATGACGCGATCGGTGGGCTCGACGAGCGGTTCGGGCTCGGGTTCTTCGATGATGATGACCTGGCCGAACGGGCGCGCGGGCGGGATTTGAGCTGGCCGTGGCGCACGACCTGTTCGTCCACCACTTCGGCAGCCGGACCTTTGTCGGAAACGGGGTCGACGCCGAGAAACTCCTGAATGAGAACCAAGAACGATTCAGGGCCAAGTGGGGCTTGCCACGGGTCAACGGCACACGTGTCGCGCTAAAGGCTTTCACGAATCTGCCGCCGAAGAAATTTGATTTTGATCTGGATGAACTGGCGAAACAACGATTCTTGCCGCGGATCGACGCGGAGGAACGCGGATCTGAGAAAGGGAGGGATGTTGTTTGTTTGCCGCTGAGAAAAGTCGATAAAGAAATCAACCTGTCTCACCTTGTTTCTGCTGCCGATCGGCGTTCATCAGCGTCGATCCGCGGCAAAAAACCTTCAGCGGCTCGGCGCCGGCGAAAGTTTCCTTGACCATGATCGTTCGGGACGAGGAAAAGAATTTGCCGCATTGTTTGAAGTCGGTGGAAGGGGTGTTCGACGAGATCATAATTGTCGACACGGGCAGCACCGACCGCACGGTTGAAATTGCCCGCTCGTTCGGTGCCCGGGTGTTTGATTTCGTCTGGGTTGATGACTTCGCCGCGGCCCGGAACGCGGCCCTGGCACGGGCGACCGGCGATTATGCATTCTGGCTCGATGCCGATGACGTCGTCGATCCTCCCCAGCGATTGAAACTCGAGGCGTTGCTTACGGAATTGAAAACGGGTGACGAGGCCGCCTGCGTGGTGCGCTGGCGTGCGACCCGAGCCCGGACGGGACCGGCGGTGAGACGGTCGTCGACCATATCCGGCTGTTCCCGGTTAGTGAGGATGTGCGATGGACGTATCGGGTCCACGAACAGATCTTGCCGGCCCTGAGGGCGCCAACGTGCCGGTTCGCTGGACCGATCTGACCGTGCGGCATACCGGGTACGTTGACCGGGAATTGCGCCTCAAGAAGCTTCGGTGCGATTCCAAGATTTTGGAGGAGGAGCTGGCCGAGCGGCCCGATGATCCGTTCGTGCTGTTCAACCTGGGCTCGATCGCCATCGAGATGAAGGATTGGCGGCAGGCGCTGGAGTTTCTCCGGCGCAGCCTCAAGGGCTCGGCGCCGACCGATTCGATCACGCGCAAGCTGTTCGCCCTGATCGCGCGGTCGCACCAGATGCTGGGCGAGCCTCAACAGGCACTATCAGCCTGCGCGACAGGCTTGAAGCTCGACCCGGAAGACGCCGAGCTGTTGTTCCGCGAGGCCGTCGTCAGGCGCCATATCGGCGACAACGACGGCGCCGAGCGGTGCTGGCGGCGGATCTTGGGCTTGCACCGGCCGCAGCAGTTCTCCAGCGTCGACCAGGGGATATACGGACACTTGACCCGGCGAAACTTGGCAGCAATCGCCGAACAACGCGGCGATCACACCGAGGCGGACAAGCTCTGGGGCGAGATTCTGGCGGAATGTCCAGGTGATCCCGAGGCGAAAGCAAGAATACATTCTTAACCACGGAAAACACGGAAAACACGGAAGAATACAAACAGTATGAGTAGGTTAATTCTCTATAAATATATATGGTAATTATCTATACTATTTAATTGTTTTAATCACTCCACACCCAACATTTTTGTTTTCGCATTTTTCCGTGTTTTCCGTGTTTTCCGTGGTTTAAAAATGGATTGCGGCAGGCTGTTGTTTGCGTCGATTCATAGCTACCTTGACCCGTCCAGTGGTGCGGCGCTGGCGACGCGCAAGTTGCTGGAGCTTATGGCGGCGCACGGGTGGGATTGTCGGGCGCTGACGTGTGGGGTGCTCGACTACGAGCGTGAGACTCCGCTCGATGACGTGCTGGCGGCCGTGGATCGGGCGACTCCACGGGTTGGGGCGGCTTTGAGCCGGGGTGGAGAGGCCGAGGTCTTCGACCTGGAGCTCGACGGCGTGCGGGTCACGCTTCTGCCAACGTCATGCAGCCGTGCCGAGCGGGCTCCAAACCCGCGCGAGGGTGTCATCTTCCTCGACCTGGTCGACCAGGTGCTGGAGAAGTTCCGGCCCGACGTCTTGTTGACCTACGGGGGAAACCCGGTGAGCCTGGACCTGATGCGCCTGGCTCGGGCGAAACGGGTGCCCGTGGTTTTTCATTTGCACAACTTTTCCTACAACGATCGCAGGGGATTCACCGACGTCTCGGCCGTGCTCTTCCCCTCGGGGTATTCGCAGCGGTTCTATCGGCGACGGATCGGGCTGGACGGGACGGCGATCCCCTACCCGGTCCGGCTCGATCGGGTGGTCGCCGATGATCCCGAGCCGCGGTTTGTGACGTTCATCAATCCGCAGGCGGACAAGGGGATGACGGTGTTCGCGCGGATGGCGCTTGAGCTCGGCCGGCGCCGGCCGGAGGTTCCCCTTTTGCTTGTCGAGGGGCGGGGGACGTCGGAGGCTTTGGCGCGGCTCGAGCTGGACCTATCGGGACTGACGAACTTGAACCGGATGGCCAATACGCCCGATCCGCGATTTCTACCGGGTGAGCCGGGTGGTGCTGATGCCGTCGTTGTGGCGAGAGTCGCTGGGCCGGGTGGCGGCGGAAGCGATGGCCAATGGAATCCCGGTGCTGGCCAGCGACCGGGGCGCGCCTGCCCGAAACGCTGGGTGATGCCGGGTTTGTCTTCTACATCCCCGACCGGATCACTCCCGCGAACCGCGCCGTGCCAACCGCGCGGGGAGTCGCCCCGTGGGTGGCCGCGATCGAACGCATTTGGGACGATTCGGCGTTCGAAGCCAGGCATCGTGCCCTGGCAAAGGACGAAGCGCGGCGGTGGGACGGCGACCGGCTTGCCGACCAATATGAGACATTCTTTCGCTCGTTGGGCCAGAGTGGTGAGTAGTCAGTGGCCGCGCTGCGTGCCAAGTGTTAGCCGAGAACGGGCGTTAGGCGAACGGAAGGAATTAGGTTACCCGGGATCCGGTCGACCCATACTAACCCGACACGTTAGCGAGGAGCGGCGGCCTTGGCCGGTGCACTTGCTGTGCCCCATCAAACCCCTCGTGCGCACATCAGGGCTAATATTGCCGGTCTCCTCGACACCACTCTCCTTGGGGAACTTTCGGCCGGCCGGTCACCTCAGCCGAAGGCATGAGAAAGTCGCGGTTGTAACGCTCGACGCGATTATCCAGCCAGCCGTAAGCTCATAGTAAATCACTGTATATGGCAATACTCCGCCACGGATCGCTTTATGCGGATTATTCCGCCGCCCGAGCATAACTCGATGTGGACATTCAACATACGTTAAATTGTTAAACTGGGCCGATTATGCAGGAGCCCATTCGTAATATGATGGTGCTTCAAGAGATACGACAAAATGTCCGATCGTGCCGAAAATGCGGGCGCCCAGGTCGAAGTTGATGATCTGCATAGAGTTAGAGCGATTCTTCGAACTTCCGATTATTCCGGCGCCGAAGCGGAACTCGAAGCGGCATTGCGAGATGTGGACGAATCCGTTTTTGCCGACGCCTTTCGGCGCGCGGGTCCCGTGTGCGCTGCGCTTCACGAGGCTTTGACGAGCGACACGCCCGTTTCCTGTGATGCGTAAGGCGACCGGCGGGAAAAAAACGACCAGGGCGGCGCTTGCTGGCCATACCAACCCGACGCGCAAGGAGGAGACCGGCGGTGTCACGCGCTGGCCTCGGCCAGCGTCCGTCGCTTGCACGTCGGGTGACTGTGGACAGGCTCCGTAGTCTCGGTATCGATGCAATCGCTCGGAACCGATCGATTCTTGGGTAAGTTTCCAGCAGCCGGTCGCCTTATTGAACCACGCGGAAAAAAACCGGCTGCTCGCGGATTTCTCGCAAGATTCCTAACAAACTCGTTGAATCTCTGGACCAAGAAGGGATAATGCGAGGTCGGCGGAGAAAAACTGGCATCGGTTGGAGCCGACTGGTTCAACAACAAGAGGAGAACCGAAAGATGCCGAAATCTGGATTTCGCATGACGGCGATTGTGCTAGGTGGGATGTGCTTGACGGCCGCGACGGCGCCGGGCGCCGAGCCCGGCTCAAGCTTGAAAAAGGGGACGCCCGACCTGAAATCGGCGGGCCCACTCGCATTCGGGCCCGACGGAGTCCTGTTCGTGGGGGATACACGGGGAGCCGCGCTTTTCGCCATCGATACGGACGATCGAGAGATGGTGACCGCAAAGCGACCGGTGGAAGTCATGGACTTGACGAACAAGATCGCCGGTGCACTCGGCACCAATCCCCAACAGCTCATGATCAACGACCTGGCGGTCAACCCGCGGTCGGGAAACGTCTATCTCTCGGTCTCGCGCGGACGCGGACCCGACGCAATGCCCCTGATCGTTACGGGTTAACGCCGAGGGCAAAGTCGAGGAAGTTCCCCTGGTGAACGTCGCGTTCAGCAAGGCCGAGTTGCCCAATCCTCCGGGCGCTGGATCACGACAACGGAACGAGTCAATCACCGACATCGCCTTCGTCGATGGCCGCGTATTGCTCGCGGGATTGTCAAACGAGGAATTCTCCTCGAAACTGATTTCGATTCCTTATCCTTTCAGTAGCGAGGGAATTGACGGAGCGGCCATCGAAATCTATCACGGATCGCACGCCAAGTTCGAGACCACGTCGCCGATCCGAACCTTCGTAACCTACAAGATCCAGAACGAGCCGTATATGCTTGCGGCCTATACCTGCACGCCACTGGTCAAAGTTCCCGTCTCCGAGCTCAAGGCCGGCGCCCACATCAAGGGAACCACCATCGCCGAGCTGGGTAACCACAACCGGCCGATCGACATGATCGTCTATCAGAAGGATGGCAAAGACTATCTGTTCATGACGAACAACAGTCGCGGCGTCATGAAGATTCCCACCGAAGGCGTCGGCAATGCGCCGCCAATCACGACAACAGTCTCAGACAAGCAGGGGATTGGCTATGAGACGATCGCCAGCCTCAAGGGTGCGGAGCAGATGGATCAGCTCGACGATCAACATGCCGTTTTGCTGATCAAGGATTCCAGCGGATCCATGAATCTCAAGACGGTCGAATTGCCGTGATCGGTTGCCGATGGTTTGTGGCCATGTTTCTGGCAAGCGGGGCGATTCTCCACAATGAGGGACTCGCCCCGGTTTGGGATCGCTGCGCCTCCGGCAACTCCGTCCCACGCGCAAATCCAAACCCCACGACCCCACACTTGCGTTTGGAAGACCCACGGCGCTGACGGAACGACTGCCGCGGTCGAGGTTGCGGGCATCGATCCCAGCAACCTGGCGGTGCTGAAGTGCCCAGCAATGACTCTCGAACACTGGACGTCATTTCTGACTGTCCGCGTTGCTCACGGAGGACCCGACGAAACGAAAACGGCCCCTCCCCTTTGGGGCTCCTACCCGTAGAGGACGCGGTTCTCCGCTTCCAACCCCGCTTCCCGCTGGAACCGGGGATGCGCTATCGAGCCGAGTTCGACCAATCCCAATTCCAGGCTGTGGTCACAAGCACTTTCTCCATCGGAGGAAGTAGCCGACCGCCAGCCTCTTTCCACGCCCAAATTGGCTGCCGAATTCTCCATTCCCAAGAGGCTCGAACGTCCGACCTCGAACGGTTACCGCCGTTCATCCCTCGCGCGAGGTTCTGCCGGAAAACCTATTACGGTTTTACATCCACTTCTCAGCACCGATGAGCCGGGGCGAAGCTTACAACCGTATCAAGTTGCTCGACGCGACGGGAAAGCCGGTCGCGGATCCGTTCCTGGAGCTAGGCGAGGAACTCTGGTCCAACGACGGTGGCCGTTTCACGCTGCTGTTCGACCCCGGACGGATCAAGCGCGGCCTCAAGCCTCGCGAGGAGGTCGGGCCGGTACTGGAAGCAGGAAAGTCGTATTGCCTGGTCATCGAGCGAGATTGGCCCGATGCGAGAGGGAATCCGCTTCAGAACGAGTTTCGCAAGGCGTTTCGGGTTGGTATCTCCGGACGATTCATCGCCTGACCCACGACGTTGGAACGTTCGGCCACCCCGGGCCAACACGCGCGATCCCATCGAAATCGACTTTCCGGAACCGCTCGACCATGCTCTCCTCGATCGTCTGATTACGGTACACAATGCCGAGGGAACGGTCCTGGCGGGCAAGGTCTCGATTGTTGGGGAAGAGACCGTCTGGAAATTCACGCCTAGGAGCCCGTGGGGAGTCGGGAGACTACCGCTGTTGGTCGGAACCGAACTCGAGGACGTGGCGGGAAATAGTATTGCCAGACCGTTCGAGGTGGATGTTTCCGGCCCCATCTCTCGGCGAGTGAAGACCGAGACAGTCGCCCTACCGTTTCGGATCGAAGGCGGGGGCCGTTGAAGGTTGGCCAGTCGCCAGAAGAGCGAGCGTCGCCCAGCCGGTCGTCGAAATGCGCTGGGCGTAGCTGACATTCCCTGATGGTCGAGTCGTCTCGATCCAGCTTCCGTCGTCCTGTTGTTGGGCGACAAGAAAACTCCGGCCTCGCGTCGACATGACCGCGGACCAGGGACGACTCATCACATTTTGACAGGCCCAACAAGCACAAGAGCCGTATCGAACGATTCGGGCGGAGATTTGATCGCGGGACCCCATCCGCCATCGTCGGACTGAGCTCGTCGGAGTAAGCTCAAGGCTCCGGCGGCGCTCGGTCGGCGCTTTTGGGCGAATGAACGACAGCGCAGGTCAGGAGGCTGACCGACGCCTCGGTCACGTTCGACACGTCCCGGCTCAGCAACCAACCGTCGGCACGCTCGATTGCCGCCCGGAAATGGGTCGGTTGAGCGGTCGAACAAGCTGCC
Organism: uncultured Planctomycetota bacterium; assembly: GCA_963720335.1. Lineage (GTDB taxonomy): Bacteria > Planctomycetota > Planctomycetia > Isosphaerales > Isosphaeraceae > CAVRFS01. The sequence continues at coordinate 7,821 of CAVRFS010000002.1, forward strand.
GCGGGCCAGGAAAGTCGCCAGCGATGCGCCCGTAAGTCGCCGGCGAACCGGTTGAATCCTCTCCGTCCAGAAGGCCAGGACCCATCGGCTGCCTGGTCGAGTGCCAGCCGTTCGGCGGCCCTCATGACGGTTGACCGATCCACTGACTCGGCCCACTGCCCATCGCGGTTGTCAACGTCGTGGTAAAGGCCACGCGAGCCAGCCGCTTGTCGCTCGATCGGTCCGTCGCCGCCGTTATGATCCCAGTTTTCCGGGCGGATCAGCCAGCGGGTCGTCGCGGCCAATGCCTCCTCGGGCACGCTGTAACCCGCACGGGCGGCTTGATACAGGGCACGGGCGGCGTCGCCGTTGTTGTGGCACGAATAGCAATGGTTTTCCCGCGACCAGCGCGGAACCTCGCGAATGAGGAAGGCGACGGCCTTGCCTTCGGGGGTCGTTCGATCGATGGGCCGTTGCTCGCCCAACCCTCCCACGACGATCGGGCAGATCGTCAAGCTGCTTGCGAGCATGTCGAGCAACGCCATTCTTCGTTCAGGAGAGCGGCAGGAGTTGATGGATGGCGTCTTGGACCTGTTTCATCTTGATCGGCTTTTTCAAGACGATGAGCCGGTCGCCTTTGGGAAGTTTTTCCCTGAGCGCTTGTTGCTTCGGCCCGAGCATGACAAGCGCGACCAACTGATGACCGTCTTCTTCTGCCTTTTCATGCATGTCGACAAATGCGTCGATCGATTCGGCACCTTGGCCGTCCGTGTCGAAAATGACGGCGTCGACCGGAGCTTCGCGATACCGCTCGGCGGCGCGCTCGGCATCTCCGACAAGCATGACGCGGTAACCCATTCCGGAAAGGTTCTTGCGCAAGGCATCCTGGATCTCGGCTTGCGTCTCGACGCAAAGCACGCTCTTGGGGACGACGGCCTTGACCTCGAAATGCTGGAGCTTCTCCGCCCCGGCGTGAGTCTCCACGGCTGGCTCGGTCGCTGACGGCTGGCTCGGTTTCGCTGATTGGGGCATACGTGCGCCTCGAGATCGGCCATGGCGTCAATTTGAGCGGTCGGAGGAGTGGAAACGACCGGCGGCTTGGGTCGCGGCCGGCGCAACGACGCATAGAACCGACCGAGGTCGGCGACCACGTCGTCCATCGACTGGTACCGCGCCTTCAGATCCATCTTCATCATCCTCTCGATGATCCGGCTGATTTCCTCATCGGGAGCGTAGCGGTGCTCGGTGATCGGTACGATCGCGCCAAACGAGCGCTTGAGCATCTTCGCAAGCATGTCCTTGCTCTCGGTTTCCGGCATCGCCAACTGTCCGGTCACCATCTGGTAGTAGACGCATCCGAGGAAATAGATGTCAGAGCGAGGATCTCCCTTGGGACTGTTGCAGGCGCGTTCGAGCGCGGAGTAGTCGACAGTGCGCTGGCTCTTCACGCCAGGCCTCGAGTCATCTCCCTGGATCGTGGCCAGGCCGAAATCGACGAGCTTGGCCACACCCGTGTTGGAGATCAGGATATTGGTTCCCTTGATGTCACGATGAGTCACGCCCCTGTCCAGGGAGTACTTCAATCCTTCGGCCATTCCGAGCATCAGCGGTAACGCTTGCTCTGGCTTGATACGAGGGCGCAGCCTCATAAAATCCCGCAAGTTCATTCCCTCGACATATTCCATAATCATGAAATGTCGATTATCGTGCTGGCCAACGTCGATGATCTTGACGATGTTGGGATGGTGCAGACGGATCCCGGCCTCGGCCTCCTTGCGGAAACGCTCAACGGCCTCGGATATCGCAGCAAATCGTTGCCGGAGAACCTTGATCGCCACGGGCCCCCTCGTCGGAGTGTGCTCGCCGCGATAGACGCGGGCGAACGTTCCCTCCGCCAGGTGGAACAGCACCTTCGATTCCCCGAAGAAGAAGCCCGTGGGATCACCCTTCTTGAGCCGGTCGATTTGCCAGCTCGTGAGCGCACCCTTGCGGAGCAACATCCGCAAGACGTTTCGGGAGATCCATCCTCGGCGTCGGCGCTCGCCTCGCGGATTTGCTCGCGGGTGACCAAGCCGAGCATCGTCACCTGATCGACTAAAACGTCCGCGTCAATTTCGGGCATGGGGAATTGATCCTCGCCCAATGGAGAAGAGGTCAGCGAATAAACCGAACTCGCTGGATCATCGACTTGGAACCAATTCTGCGGTTCTTCGAGTATTGTAACAAGTCCTGCTCAACGGAAACTACCCGCTCCCCTCATGTCTCTTCAAAACTCGTGGAAGCACCGCGGCACTACGAGTACAGTCCGTGCCCTGGTCGGCCAGTTTATACCAAGCACTCCACTGGGTTGGGGGTCGAAATGGTTCGTCGTCCAACAAGAATCCAAAAAAAAATTTGAGTGTGACACGGATGCTGTCACCGTCACCGCTTAGACTCAGTTGCAGGAGTGATCGCCTTGTGGTGTTGAACGAATTCTAAGTAGCGAAGGATGGCGAACCGCCAGAGTCGGAATTCAACGCGGCAAGACATCTACCAAAGGTTCAGCCTCCCGGAACGGTCCCGTCTCGGTTACGGCTCCGTGACGATCGGCACAAGCGAATTCAGGAGCACGATGAGAATGAGCCAGCAATCATGTCGAGATCAGGCGAGCGGTCCAGGAAATGCCGCTCTGGACGATCCTCGGGAATGGACCAATCGTCGAGCCAGCGAACAGGCCAGACGCGCGGCGAACGCTCGCCAAATCAGTGGTCGACGCCGGTTCGTCGATCCGACTACCAGTGAACGCGAATACACTAAAGCGGAGACGGAATTCATGCTCGCGATGAACGAGTATAAACGCCAGAGCGGCCGGATGTTTCCCACCTGGAGCGAGGTTCTCGAAGTGCTCCGCAATCTCGGTTACGAGAAGGTCGACGAAGACGATGAGACCGAGGACGAACTGCTACAGACGTCCGGCGGTCAGAACGCTGCCGTGATAACGGCAAATCAGACGAGGACGGCTCGGAAAGATGTCGCCAGCCTTTCGCCGAGACGCGTGCTTTGGAGCCGGTCGCACGCGAGCGAATGGTTGACAGCCGGGCCAAAACCGCCTATCTTAATCCTAATTCTTTCAATAGACAGCGTTTCGAGCCGGCGAGGCGTCGGATCGACTCGGCACCTTCTCAGGAAACGTTTATCGACATTTAAATCCCCTCGGGAAGCACCCAACCTCCGATCGGCGGCTGGGCCGTTACCAGACTCGACTGGTGTCGTGCCTGATGCCGTCCGAGGCGTCACTCGTAGTCGAACGCACTTCAGCTGGTATTTATCCGATTCCATGAATCTACGTACACGCTTCGCCCCCAGCCCAACCGGCTTCCTGCACATCGGCGGGGTGCGAACCGCCTTGTTCAACTGGCTGCTGGCTCGACATCACGGCGGTCAGTTCATCCTGCGGATCGATGACACCGATCAGCAACGTCACGTGGAGGATGCCGTTAGGCGAATTCTCGACGGTTTTCGCTGGATCGGCATCGATTGGGACGAAGGGCCGGAAGTCGGCGGTCCCGTCGGTCCTTACTACCAGTCACAGCGGGCCGAGAGCTATCGACGTGCGGCCGATCGACTGCTCCAGTCGGGCCACGTTTACCGCGACTATAGCACCGAAGCCGAGCGCGATGCCGAGAAGAAAGCCGCCGACCGGGAGAAGCGCGCGTACCGGTTTCGCCGAAAGGCGCTGAGCGACCAAGAGGCCGTTCAGCTTGAGGCCGAAGGTCGGCCGTTCGCCTTGCGGTTTCAAGTTCCCACGCAGCGAACTCTTGTCCTCCACGATCTGATCAAGGGAGACGTCGAGTCGTCGTCCGACGAGATCGGCGACTTTGTGATCGTGCGGCCAGATGGAACTCCCCTCTACAACTTCGCCAGCGTCGTTGACGACGTCGAGATGCAAATCACTCACGTCGTGCGGGCCGACGAGCACCTCACCAACACGTTTCCGCAATTGCTGCTCTTTGAGGCACTGGGCGCGCCTCTGCCGGCGTTCGCCCATATCCCTTTCGTCGCCGAACCGGGCTCGAAATCCAAGCTCTCCAAGCGCAAGCACGCGGAATACGAAAAGCTCGGCCTCTTGGTCTACCTCCATCAGTACATCGAGAAGGGCTACCTTCCTGACGCCCTGCTCAACTACCTGTCGCGGCTGGGCTGGAGTTATGACGGGACTCCAAGAGATCTTCACCCGCGCCGAGCTGATCGAGAAGTTCTCTCTCGAAAGGGTCAACAGTGCGCCCGCCAGCGCCGACCCTGACAAATTGTTTTCGGCTTCAAGGTGACTGGATGAAGACTCTCCCGCTGGAACAAAAGGTCCAAGGGGTCCTTCCATTCCTGACAAGTGAGGGCCTGGTCGCCGAGCCCGTTTCTGCCCGAAAGCCGGGCTCGACTTGAAGGCGTGATCGTGGCGCTCGGCGATCGGCTCAAGGTGTTCTCCGACATCCTCAAACTGGGTCGGTTCTTCTTCACGGATGAGCTGGTCTTCGAGCCGGACGCCGTCAAGAAGCGGCTCCGCAAGGATGGCGTCCCGGCCATGCTCGGCGAGCTCGCCCAGGTACTGGACCAGGTCGAGCCATTCAACGTGGAGAACCTCGAGAAAGCCGTCCACGAGTATGCCGAGCGAACCGGACGCAAGATGGGCGATGTGGTGAACCCGTTACGCGTGGCCGTCACGGGACAGGGCGTCGGGCCCGGTCTCTATGATTGCATTTTCATCCTGGGACGTGACACCTGCCTGGCGCGGATCCGGCGAACGCTCGATATGCTCGGCGAAGCCTCCAAGTAAACTCCAGCATCAGTGAAATAGAGGCATATGGAATGCGGATTTTCGTGACCGGTTCAATCGCTTTTGACTACATCATGGTTTTCCCCGGCCGGTTTCGCGATCACATACTGCCCGACAAGATGCACGTCCTGAGCGTATCGTTTCTGGTCGACTCGCTCACCCGGCGCCGGGGTGGGACCGGAGCCAACATCGCCTACAATCTGGGACTGCTCGGGGAGCGACCCCTCCTCGTCGGGACGGTCGGCGAGGATTTTGGTGAATATCGCGCGTGGCTCGAGTCGCACGGCGTGGATTGCCGCACCGTCAAGGTCATCGCTGGAGATTCGACCGCGTCGTGTTTCATCAACACCGACTTGCAGGATAACCAGATCACCGCATTTTATCCGGGAGCGATGGCGCACGCCGCTTCGGTCTCGATCATCGAAGCGGGAGTGACTTCAGACGATCTGGTCGTGATCGCTCCCAACGACCCGGCGGCCATGAACCGCGCCACCGCCGAATGCATTGAATCAGGGATTCCCTACCTCTATGACCCCTCGATGCAGTTACCGCGGCTGGACCCGACGGAGCTGGAGAAGGGTTGCCGTGGAGCGCGGATCCTGGCCGGCAATGATTACGAGTTCGGCATGATGGCCGACAAGCTGGGTCTGAGCGAGACCGAGCTACGCCAACTCGTACCCATCTACCGTGATGACCCGCGGCGAGGCTGGTGCCCTGATCACCGTCGCACCAGGAAGAGTTCGACATCCCTCCCGCCAAGCCCAAAGAGGTCGTTGACCCGACCGGGGCGGGTGACGCATTCCGATCCGGGTTCATTCTGGGGATGAAGAAAGGACTGCCTTGGCCAGTGGTCGGCCGACTCGCCGCCCTGACCGGGGTTTACGCCATCGAGCATCCGGGACCGCAACAGCATTCGTACACCCGCGAGGAATTCCTGCGCGCTATCGCGAGAACTTCGGCGCTTCCCCGGAAATCGGCTAGACCCACGCGGAAACCGTGAAAGTCCACACCGTCGCCGTAGCTTTCGACTTGTCGAAACCTGACACGCGCGATCCTGATTGGACGAGGCGAACGAATCGGCCCAACTCACGCTCGGGTTTGCAACGACACGGTGTGTCATGTCTCGACAAAGATGGATCATCTTCGGCATGTTGGCACTGGTTTTGGCCGTCGGGTCTGAATTGACCTTCGGGCGATTGCGAACTCCAAAAGGCTGCGTGCTGATCGTCAATCAGAGCGACGCTCCCATGGACGATCTGATCGCCAGTTATGGTGGGACCGATGTCGCGGTGAAACGGCTCGGGAAGGGTGAGTCCATCAACATCTGGTTTACCGCGGGCGAGCGCCGGGGTGCTCAGCCTGGATTATCAACAAAAGGGGAACCCCCTGAACGGCTTCACCGTTCCGGACTTCGACCCGTTACAGAATCGTCGTGATGGGTTCAAACTAAGTTTGATCGTCAGAAACACCGTCATCGAACAAGTCCGTTGAGGACGACGAAACCACGACCGGCATCGCAGACCCTCGTCGAACGGATCAGACATGGGTCAGTCGTCTCAGCTCGAGCCGACGCCGTAACTACGCGGACCCTGTGCATCGCCGCCAGGCCGTAACCACAATGTCCGAGACAACCCGAACATTCGTCGCCATCGCCGTCCCTCAGCCATTGGGTCGGGAGCTTGCGGCGTTGCAAGCATTGTTAGCTCCCGACGTTCCTGGATGTCGATGGACGGAGAATCTGCCGTTTCATACCACGCTGGTGTTTCTGGGCGACGTCCGCAACAGCGACCGTGACCGCGTTTGCGAGTCCATCAACTCGGCGTCAGGCCGGTTCGAGCCATTCGAGCTCGGCTTGGAGGGTCTGGGTGCATTTCCCTCAGTAATGAGGCCGCGCGTGATCTGGGCGGGAGTTGTCGCGCCGAACATGAAGCCGATCATCGACTTGCGAGAGGCGATCGTCGCTGGTATCTCGGAGATCGGCTACCGCCCCGGCTGACTCGCGGTTTCATCCCGCACGTCACACTCGGGCGGATCAAGCCGGGCCGACAGGGCGATCGCGATCTTACCCGTTTGGTTGGAGCGCCATCGCGGCTGGTCGGCAGGTCGATTCTTGGTCGAGGAAGTCACCACGTTCGCATCGACGCTCGGCCCGGCTGGCCCGATCTACACGCCGATGGGTCGCGCTCAATTAAAGAGCAAAAAAAATCGTAGCGACTCCTTGACCGGCGTGTCGATTGGATGTTACGATACTGTTCTTGCGTACATAACCAGGAAGCGTGGGGAAGGAGCGATTGTCGTGGCCAAGCGACAGGGTACGACCGAGGTCAAGTCGGGGCTATCAGCCGAGCAGAAGGCACTCAACAACGCCATCAGCCAGATCGAAAAAACATTCGGCTCTGGGGCAATCATGAAGCTGGGTGAAGGGTCGCACATGGAGGTCGAGGGGATTTCGACCGGCGCCTTGTCGCTTGACCTGGCGCTGGGAGGGAAGGGTCTGCCGCGAGGGCGGATCATCGAGTTATTCGGTCCGGAGTCGAGCGGCAAGACGACGATCGCCTTGCACGCCGTGGGGCAATCCCAACGCGACGGCGGCGTGGCGGCGTTCATCGACGTCGAGCACGCGCTCGATCCATCCTGGTGCAAGCGACTCGGTGTGGATATCGAATCGCTCCTGGTCAGCCAGCCCGGTAGCGCTGAGGAGGCCCTTCAGATCGCCGAGATGCTGGTGTTGTCCAACGCCGTGGATATCGTGGTCATCGACTCGGTGGCGGCCTTGGTGCCCAGGGCGGAAATCGAAGGGGAAATCGGTGACAGCTTCGTGGGAATTCAGGCTCGGCTGATGAGCCAGGCCCTGCGCAAGCTCACCGGCGGTGTCTCCCGGTCGAAGTGCGTCCTGATCTTCATCAACCAGATCCGCGAGAAGATCGGCGTGATGTTCGGCAGTCCCGAGACGACCCCCGGCGGCCGCGCGCTCAAGTTCTACAGCTCTTGCCGCATCGACGTCCGCCGGATCGGCCCGGTCAAGGATGGCGAGGAAATCGTCGGTTCACGCATCAAGGCCAAGATCGTCAAGAACAAGGTCGCGCCCCCATTCCGGGTCTGCGAGTTCGACATGATGTACACCCACGGTATCTCCCGTGAGGCCGATCTGCTCGACCTGGCGATCGTCGACAAGCTGGTCGAGAAGTCCGGCTCGTGGTTCAATTACGGCGACCTTCGGCTCGGTCAGGGACGAGAGAACGTCAAGCAGTACCTCCACGACAACCCGGCGATCGCCGATGAGATCGCCGCCAAGGTTGTCAGCCAGCCGCACGGCCTCCGGCGGAGCCATCGGCGCAGCGCTAATGGAGTGGCCGACGAGATCATGGACGAGTAATCGGATTCGTGGCGTGGAGTTCGCGAATCAGGCGTTAGGCCGTGCTTGCGGAATGAACAATTCCGCAAGCGGCAACTGAAATCCGGGCAGAATCGGATCGCCAACCAGGGAGCCGTCGGAAGCAAAGATACGAAGACTCGTCGGTGAATCATACACATCGACGAGTCTCAAACGAGGGTAAACCACCCATACGCAACGGACACCGGCCTGAAAGTATTCCAGCACCTTCTCTCGCTGGTCTTCGGCACGATCGGTCGGGCTCGTCACTTCGATCGCGAGATCAGGCACGACGTCCCATGCGTTGACAGTGACATCAACGGGGCGGTTGGCTGGCCACCGCTCGAATGAGACAAACGCAATGTCAGGCCGGCGGTTTCGGGACAAATCCTGAGGCAGCGGTAAGCGGAAAAGGCCCTCGCTCACGATCTCGCCGAGCTGACGAGTTTCCACGAATCCGTTCAGTCTGGCGGTCAAACGATTCGTGATCTTGGTGGCGTAAATGCTCTTGGGCGGGATCTCCACTCAGCGTCCGTCCACCAATTCGTAGAAGACCTCGTCAGTCTCCATCGGAAGGAGTTCCAGGGCTTCGCCTTCTTCGAGAACCCGGCCGCCAAGCGCGGACGCATCGTGTTGTTGGAGAGCGGGGTCGGCAAGTGTAGCGGTGCTCATGAGCTTCCTCGCGGATCAAAAGTCGGTGTTCGCTCCCCAGATTTTATCAGCACTCTCGGTTCTGGAGAACGAATATTCATCAATTCCCGTCGAGGGTCTGACTTTGCCGCGATGAATCGAGTCGGCCGGGACCGGCAGCGAAAGCAGGACTTGCGACTCGGCGGTGAGTGGGACCAAGACGCCGGGATCGGCCGAGGACTCCGGGAAGAGAGTCTTGATCAGGCCGTGCACGCTGGCGGTGCCTTGGGGAGCGGAGAGAAGGGACGGTGGTAGCGCCGGCCAGGATGGCGTCGGGTGGGAACTCCGCACCAGCGCCGCCGGCGATCTGGATCTCGCCGTTGGACTGCATCTCGAACGACAGACCGAGCGCACGAAAGTCGACCTCGGTCTTCCTGGGGTCGAGATGTGCGAGTCGCGGGGAGAGCCGAAACTTCATCTCCCTCGCCAATGCCTCGAGCAGACGCGACGCCGATCGAACCCTGACCGGCCAGCAGGTCCCCCTTGACCTCGATCCAGCCGAGCCGCTTGAGCGGGTCGTTCGCCCCACCGTGCCTTCTCGATCACCAGGCGGGATCGTCCAGCCAGGCGATGCCGAGGAAAGCGGCGGCCAACCACCTTTCCCAGGTCCACATCGAGTAAGCTACCCTGAAAGTCGGCCTCCCAATCCTGGGAACCGGTTTGGCGCAAGCTCAGGGACCCCTCGACGGTCGCATCAGGTCCGAGCCAGGCCTCGGCGTCGAAGAACACGTTCAGCACCCGGGCCGACAAGGGGCAGGCCTTCCACTGTCTTCAACGACAGCGTCGTCACCAACGGCTCGGATCGGCGGTCGCGACTCAGAGTCATTTCGCAACGTGTCCCGGAGTTGTGACCGGGCATGCGGAAGGCGAGCTTCACGGTAGGCATTGACGGATCGGCCGAAAACTCCCCGGCGAGGTCTCGCAATCGTGAACTGGAGATCGTCTTGACCCAGGTCAAGCTGACAGGTCGAGGCGCTCACATTGATTCGCTCGAATGGGATCTGCCCGGAACGTTGCAGCAAGACACCGACCTGGTTCACGCCGAGTCGAGGGCTTTCGCCACGCAGGCGGGGATTGACAAGGTGAATGGTCAGCTCACGGTCGGCACGTTGCAGCCGGATCTCATCGGCCCGAATGATCTCCGCGAGCCCCTTGCTTCGCGGCTCTTCCTGACGGATGACGATCCCTTGGTAGACCGATTTCTCCTGGCCTTGGATAACGCACTCCTTCCAGGGTCACTTGAACCCCAACTTGACGTCCAAGCTCGATTTCGACGTCGCGGACATGGCCAGGGCGGTTGATCCGCCAGGCAATGATCGGCGACAAAGACCGTCGGTACAACGGTGAACACAGAATAGCGCCAGCGTGGCCATTGCCTGGCGAAACGGGCGATTCAAGGGAAACATCCTTGCCTCCCTAACGGCTGGCGATCAAAACCACACGTTGGCTCCTGAGCGGCTCCATCCGGCGCGATGAGGATAGTCGAAATGACGAATTCGCTCAATTAGACTTTAATCGTGGACAAGCGACCAACCGCTTTCGGCCGTTTTGACCCAGTCAAGGAGAATTGGCGTTAGCTTGTTTTCATGTCTGGGGATGCAACGCACCACCCGCGACCGATTCGCCCCAATGGGCCAGGCGCTGGCGGTTGAGCTCGTGCAAGGCATTGTGAGCGGCCACGATCGCGGCCAGGCTGGTTCCCACGTATTTTTCGACCACCGCCGCCGCGATTTCGAATGCGACGACATTCTCGACGATCACGCTCGCGGCCGGGACGGCGCAAACGTCGGACCGCTCGTAGGCGGCCGGCTGGGGATCCTTGCGTCTCCATGTTGATCGAGGGCCCGCGCACGGCCAGCGTGCTGATCGGCTTCTTGGCCGCCCGGACCACGATCGGCTCGCCGTTGGACGTACCCCCCTCGATGCCGCCGGCGTTGTTGGTCGGCCGGCGAAACCCGAACCGGCGATCGTCGGACGGTCGCGTCTGGCGTCATATGCGATCGGATCCATAACCTTCGATCCCGGCCTGCGCGCGGCCTCGATTCCCAGGCCAATCTCGACTGCCTTTAATCGCCTGGATGCTCATGACCGCCGCGGCGAGGCGGGCGTCGAGCTTTCGATCCCACTGGGCGTGGCTCCCCAGCCCGATCGGGCAGCCGGTCACGATCGTTTCGACGATCCCGCCCAGCGTGTCGCCAGCTTTCTGCGCGGCGTCGATCGCCGCGACGATCGCCGGGTCGGCTTCAGGGTTCAGTGTGTAGACTGGACTCGCGTCTCGAATCGTCAGGTCGAACGACATCGGGTGCGCGGCGATCCCGCCAAGTTCGCGAACATAGCCGAAAACCGTGATCCCCAGCTCCTCTGAGCAGCAGCTTGGCCAGCGCTCCGACGGCGACCCGCAGGGCCGTTTCACGGGCGCTGGCACGCTCCAGGACCTGGCGGATGCCGGTCTGATAGTTGATCGCGCCGGCCAGATCGATATGCCCCCCGCGCGGCGCGGCCGGCTCGAGCAGTCGCTCGAGCTTGGCATCGTTGTTGATCAACCTCAGCGTGATCGGACCGCCCGTGGTCACGCCGTGGTAAACGCCGGACTCAACAAGGATTCGATCCGTTTCCAGCTTCTGACGTTTTCCGCGGCCATAACCCCCTTGGCGGCGTTTCAACTCCTCGTCGATCAAGGCCGTGTCGAGCGTGATGCCCGATGGAAACCCCTCCACGATCGCGGTCAGGGCCGGTCCGTGCGACTCACCGGCGGTCAGGTATCGGAGCATGGCAATTGCGACGAATGCGGGATTCGTCATCTCCAGGGAAATGCTTCGCCGGTCAGGCGCTCGAAGGCCTCGACATACTTGGCACGTGTTTTGAGCACGACGTCCTCGGGAAGCAAGGGCGGCGGGCTCGCTTTGTCCCAGCCGGTTGTCTCGAGCCAGTCGCGGACGAACTGCTTGTCAAACGACGGCTGCGGACCGCCAGGACGGTACAACTCTCGTGACCAGTACCGGGAGCTGTCCGGAGTAAGCACCTCATCCACCAGCAGAAGCTCACCGGTCTTGTCGTCGAACCCCCACTCAAACTTGGTATCGGCCAGGATCAATCCGCGTCTCTCGGCGTACTCCGCGGCCGTCTCGATAAACGTCGAGGCTCATGGATTGTAACGTATCCGCGACATCCTTGCCGATGGCGTCCGTCATGGTTTGAAACGAGACATTCTCATCGTGGCCGGTCTCAGCCTTGGTCGCCGGCGTGAAGATGGGGTCGATCTGATCGCTCTCGACCAGCCCGGGTTTCAGGACGATTTCGCACACCCTCCCCGACGCGCGGTATTCCTTCCATGCGCTGCCGGACAGATAACCCCGCACCACGCACTCGAAAGGGACAACTCGGGCCTTGCGGACCACCATCGCCCGGCCCGACAGCGCCTCGCGTTCTTCCGATGTCAGGTCCAGTCCCGCGTCGTCGACCTCGCTCGAAATCAAATGGTTGGCGACCTTCAGGTGCTTGAACCAGGCAACGCTCAACCCGGTCAAAACGCGTCCCTTGTCGGGGATGCCGTTGGGAAGAACCCAATCGAATGCACTGATGCGGTCGGTCGCGACCAGGAGGAGCCGATCGCCCAGGTCGTAGACGTCGCGCACCTTGCCGCGTCGCTTGGGGATCGCTCCCAATCCCAGATTGGTTTCCAGCAAACTCATGCTCACGCTGATAGGTCCTTGTTGGCTGGCCACGCGCTAGACGATCATGTGCGCCCGGGTTTCGTCGATCAACTGGCTGAGCCATTCGAGGTACGGAGTGCCGCCCGTGCCGCGGGGGTCGCGCACATGGGCCGCGATGTAGCGGCGGGCGAACTCCAGATGGGTCTCGCGAAACGTGGCCAGGGCTTCGAGGGCCTCGTTATAAGGGACCTTGTCGACCTTGCCGCGAGGATCGGGCAGACGCTCGACCTGCTCGATCAAAGCCCGATGTTCGCCGGCATGAATCGACGCATATCGGCCAGGTGGTCGGTCAGCATCGACGGCCGATGAGGGACCTTGAGGAAGGCGACGACCGTCGGGATCACGCTGCTCTGGGCACCGGTCTCGCCGCGGAAGTTCAGCGGCAACGAATCCACTGCCTTCGTAGACAACCCCTTCGAAGAAGCGGATGTAGGGTCGAAAAGTCTTGTAGTAAAGCGCGGGATCCATTTTCTCCGGGATGCGGCGGAGGGTTTCGACCTGGGCCCAAAGCGTGCGGGCGACCTGGGCCATCGCGGCATTCAAGGCTGTCCGATCGTCCGACTCCGAGGGCCTTCGCGGCCCGATCGATCGCGTTCAGGAGCGACCCGGCGAGTGCCTCGATCTCGACGTGTACCAGGATGAACCAGTGCTCGTCGTAAAGATGGACAAAGTTCTGGATCGTGTCGATGTTCCCCAGCGCGACCGGCCCCGACGGATCGAACCGTTTCCAGTTAAAGAGAGCGTAGCCGTCATAGCTGAGGATCGGTGGACGATTGAGTCGCGCACAGACCTCACAAAGCGGCAGGGCGATATTGCGGGGCAGGAGCACGGCCGGCTCCTGCCCAACCTGGTTCACATATCCGGATGCGAGAAATCCGACTCGAACGTAATAAAGCCGGACGAACTGTTGCGGAACCGTACCTGAGGGCAGAGGGGGAATGCGAATCCCCGCGCCCGGGCACGAAAGGTCTTCTCTTGCAACAGGCTCGGCAAATCTCGTCCCAGTCGATCGAGAGCGGCGAACTCCGAATCCGCGGGAAACTCAACCAAGGATCTTCGATGGGAAGGAAGCCGCGGCCACTCAGGTTGGCTTCAATCATGGTTTCGCTCGCATTGGCGCCGTGTCGAGTTCGTCACTTCTTGGTCATGATGTCCAAGAATGTATCGCCAAGGAAGATCCAGTTGGAGGGCGATGCCGAGATCGGTCCGTTGATCCCGAAGACCGCGATCTGGTAGACCTTGCCTGGCTGGGGGTCCTTGAGCTCGACGCGGTTGGGGGTGTTGAACCCGGAAACGATCGCCTCACCCGTCTGTCCCGGTGTGCGAGGCAACATGCCATTGACCCAAACCTCGCCATAATCGTCGACGGTCGTCTGGAAGAAGACCGCCTTTCCCGCGACTTCGGGCGGCAGCGTGATCTTGATCCGATACCAGCAAAAGCAGACCTGTCCAGTCGAGCGCCGGTCCTTCAGGGTCTCCGGTGCGATCGTCTCCCATTTGCTATCGTCGAAATCCTGTCCCTTCGGCCTTGGGCTCGATGTTGTACGTCTTGTTCGGCTTGCCGTCCGGCCCTTTGCCGTCGACCTCGACGATCTTGACGTCGTGGTATTTCCACTGACCCTTGACCGACGCGACCCCGTCCTTGGTTCGCAGGTCGATTTTCTTGTGCTTGAGCGACCGCGGTTTGCGTACCGAAGGCCCAGGCGGCCAGGAGGATCGCGACCGTCGACATCATCCGCATCGGGTGGCTCTCCGCTTCGTTCCTCGACTTCTTGATCTGGTTCTGGGCTGAGGTCGACAAAAGAACATGGGCTCTTGACTGGTCATCGGGTCAACTGAGCGGCTCTTGCTGGCGGAGCCGGGGGAGCGGGCAGCATCGGTGACGAAGTGTCCGGCTGATGTTTCAGAAGGTCGAGGAGTTGGAACGCGTGGTAAGGCTGCTCGGAGGCGGGCTTGCCATCCTTCGATGCGTTGGCGACCCAGAATCGGGTTGTCGTGGTCTCGAACAAGACGCTGTGCAGGTTCGATTTCATGGCCACGGGACGATCCATCAGGTGCCTCGCCGATTCGGCGTCAAACGTTCCGAGCCCCTTCTGGACGCGACGGACCAGCTCCTGGTAGCGGTCGCCGGCTGACAGGACCACCCGTCCTTGACGGCGTGAGGCAGCTTGGGATGGCTCTCACCCATCGCAACCACCCCGAATTTGTCCCAAGACGCCTCCATCCCAACGCCCTTGCCCGTTTTACCATCGGCAATCACAAAATAGTATTCGCAAGTTCGCGGGTTGTCATGGAAGACGGCGATCGCGCGTTCCAGTCGTGTCCGCTTCCTCGAGAACCGTCCGGACCATGAAGGCCATCGGCATGCCGTCCCAATGGCCCATCCCCTTGCCGCCCATCTCGCCGATCGAGACTCGCTCGGCGTTCATTCCCGTGACCGAGCCGATGAAGCCAGCATAAGTGACATTCACGAACGGAATCTTGCTGAAAGGCTCGGCGACGGTCAGGACGGCGTGCTCCTGGAGCCGCCAGTCGCACCCGTAATCGAGAATCCGCCCATGGTAGAGCGTCCCATCCTTGGTCGCCGAGCCGCTGATTGCAAATCCCGAGCAGTGAAACAGTTCGGGAATGAAGTTGGCGATGATGATGTCCTGGACGTCCATGCCGGCGCCGTCGGCGATCCCCTGCATCTCATCAAAGAATCGTTCCGGAATGAACTTGCGTTGCCGGGATGCGATTCCCTTGATGACCAGCTTGGCGTGGAGCAGCTTGAGTACCACCAAGCTCGACCTTCAGCTCCTTGGCTTTGACCTCGAACAGAAACCGGACATTTTCGCGGATGTCGTCACGGAGCAAGGCTCCTTGCTGGTAGCCCATCTCATAAGGTTGCCCCTTGACATGAAGGACACGATACCCGTCCACCTGCTCCAGATAACCCGCGCCACAACGAGCGAGCGTCTTGGTCTCGCCTCGTGAGACCGAGCCCAGTGCCGAGGATGACAACCAGGAACAACGCCGAGGTCCGCCACGTCAAACTCTGCATGGATCGATGTCCTTTTTCAATCCGTCAGCTCAAAACACGACTCGGGTATCGTTATGTATGACTCTATCCCAAGACCTGCCGACTTCCAACAGGAGTTAGAGTTAGAGTCGGACGGAAACTCTTCGTTTTCCGGGGCGCTCTCCTCCCGGTCCCGGTTTCGAGCCATCGGGGGGTGCCCACAGCACCTCGTATAGAACAAGGTGCCCTGCCTTTCGGTCGGTCGCGCAGGTCGCGACCGTGGGGTGCGACCGAAGATCCGCCCGAACGCTCGAGTTGGTCTCGTGGTGTTCAACGGCCTAGGCCGCTGTCCGAAACGGGGGGCGCGAGCACGGTCTTCGTGGACTCGAACGAGGCTGCCGATCCTGTCGGAAGGGAGCTTTGGCTTTATCGTTGTCCGTACAGTTGAACTTTTTCGTGTTGCTGTAGGACACAGAATTGGGTTCGGTTTGCGGGATTCCTGATCGACGGTCGCGACCGACTCGTTCACTGCGTCATTGATGGACACGGAATTGGGTTCGGTTTGCGGATTCCTGGTCGACGGTCGCGACCGAGTCGCTCACGCGTCATTGATGGACACGGAATTGGGTTCGGTTTGCGGGATTCCATGATCGACGGTCGCGACCGAGTCGCTCACCGCTCATTGATGGACTCGGAATTGGGTTCGGTTTGCGGTGATTCGTTGATCGCTGGGCGCCACCGATGGGGTCGATGACTCGACCGCGGCGGTTGCCGGGACGAGTTTGCCCGCAATGCTGGCTTTGCACACTTTGAAGAGCGTGTCGATTGTGCGGCTCAGGGCTCGATTGCACGACGACTCATAATTGCGAAGCCGCTCGCCTTCCATGCTGTCGTCGAATGCCAGTCGGTTAGGCACGGAGGCAACGTCGCGCTCGGCACAGTCGCCGATGTACGTCGGCTTTTGATTCCAACCGGCCCACGGCCCGATCGACGATTTGAACCAGTGCCTCGCGCACCGCAGTTTGATCGCGGAACGGCAACCATTCCAGCGGCCGTCCCGCGAACCTCTGCCTGGCAACTTCCAATTCGTCGGTTCTCAGCTCGTTCCAGATCTCGTGGAGCAGCTCGCCGCCGCTTGAATCGATCGTGTGACAGGCGAGGAACACCTTGGCCACTTGAGAATCATCGAGCCCATCGAGGGGTTGCCGGCCCAACAGCCGGATTGCCCTGAATTTGTCGTGCGATTGCCAGGGCTGTTCCTGCTCCAACATCGAACGCAGGTCGGCCCAACGGTCCAGTAGCCAGCGACAACCGGGAGCCGACGACTCCAGACGGAGAACCAGCATGGCGGGATTGTTCGGATCAACTGCGATGCCCGGTGAGAAGCCATGCGGCTTCGTCAAGTCCTGGAACAGCCGTTCGCCCATCGTGATGACATCGTTTTCAACAGCCTCGTTCTCGCCGGATGTCGCCTTGAGGATGTTAGCCGTCAGCCGGTCCACATGGGCTCGCTCCACCCTCTCGAGTTTCCAAGAAAGCCGGGCAGCCCGCTCGACCAAGTCTCGCTCGAGCTGGTTCGCGGCTGGAAATCCGCCGTCCAGGCGTCGATCCGCCCTGTTAACGCCGCGCCGTCCTCACCCGGCAGGACGTCGAACTTGGCGGTCATGCCGTGCGTGACGCCGTTGAACCGCGAACGATCTTTCCCTTCCGCAGTCCGCGGCCCGGTGCTTTTTTGAGCGTTCCGGCGATTGGCTTCAATTTGGCGTGGCGTGGCCATAATGTTAACCAGTTCTCAAAAAACTGTAGAGCAAAACCGCACTCACGGCGAGGTGGAGTCCAGCGCGGACCACGGAAATGAGCTTCTGTTGAATGCTTTATTAAAGATGACCCAGGAAAAGCAAAACGTGATCGGTTATCACCGAATTTCCTGCGCGGCCGATCGGACTAACTCGCCGAGTCCGTGCGACCCGCGGATCGCGATAAAGCGAAACGGCCGGGTGCAACCGGTTGGATTGTAAGTGTGAGTGGGGAATCGCTCCGCAGCCTACAGCGTTTCACTGATGGGTTGCCAGACGACGAAATCGACGGCGATCGTACCAACCCGAAGCGTGAGCGAGGCCACCCGGCGAAGAGGGCAACCCCGACGTCATCCCCGCGGCACGGACGAGAACAGGGCGGCGAGCCCCTCGGCCATCGTCGGGTGGGTCAGGATGGCGTCTCGAAGTGCCGTGTAGGGCAGGCCGGCGAGCATCGCGACCTGGACGACGGCCATTACCTCGCCGGCCTCGGCCCCGAACGCGGTGAACCCGAGGATGCGGTCGCCCTCTTCCTCGATCAGCGCCTTGAGGAACCCCCGCGTTTCGGAGAGCGTCCGGGCCCGCAACACGGCCTCCATGGGGACCTTGGCCAGGCGGTAGCCGACGCCGCGGTCGCGGGCCTCCCGCTCGCTCAGCCCGACGCGGGCCAGCTCCGGGTCGGTGAACAGGCAGAACGGCACCTGCCGGCCGGTCGTCACGCGGTCGCCGCCGGTGAGGTTGGCCAGCACCACGCGGAAGTCGTCCTCGCCGATGTGCGTGAAGTTCGGGCTGCCGGCGCAGTCGCCCACCGCCCAGACACCCTCGGCCGTCGTCCGGAGCCGCGCGTCGACCTTGACGTGCCCTTTTTCGTCCGTCTCGACCCCCGCCTTCTCCAGGCCGATGCCGTCGGTGTTCGGCGTGCGCCCCCCGGCGACGAGCAGGTGCGTCCCCTCGATCACGCCGCGGCCCGTGTGGAGGCGGACGGACTCGCCGGATCGCCCCTCGACGCGATCGACGGCGGTCCCGGTCAGGACCTCGATCCCCTCGTCCCGGAAGAGCCGCTCGATCGCCTCGGTGACGTCCGGGTCCTCGCGATGGATCAGCGCGCCGTTCCGCTCGACGACGGTCACGCGGCTGCCGAACCGGCGGAACGCCTGCGCCAGCTCGAGGCCGACGTAGCCGCCGCCCAGGACCATCAGGTGTCCTGGGAGCTGGCCCAGCTCCAGAGCCTCGACGTGGGTCAGCGGGCGAGCCTCCGCGAGCCCAGTGGTGTCGTCCATCCGGCGCGACCCGGTGTCGATGATGACGGTCTGACCGCGGAGCGTCCGGGTCCCGCCCGCGTTGAGCGCCACCTCGATCGTCATCGGCGCGACGAATCGCCCCTGGCCCATGACGAGCTCAGCGCCGCTTTCCCGGTACTTCGCGAGGTGCATTTCGACCAGTCCATCGACCATCCTCCTCTTGCGGTCGCGGACGGCGGCCATGTCGACCTTCCAGTCGCCGTTGGCGATCCCGAACTCGGCGCCGCGGCGGAAATAGTCGGCGACCTTGGCGCCGTGGATGACGTTCTTGCTCGGCAGGCAGGCGATGTTGGGGCACGACCCGCCGACATACCGCCGCTCGACGACCGCGGTGTGCCTCCCTTGTGAGGCCAGCGTCCAGGCCAGGAGCTTGCCGGCCGCCCCGCTGCCCAGAACGACCACGTCGTATTCCTCGGAGTTGCGACATGTCTTCTCCTTCGAGTGAATCCAACCAGGGTCACGAAAACCGAGCATCACACGGATGCAGCATAACTTCCGGTCGTCGGGAAAGGCCATCTCCAGTGGCGGCCGAAGGAGTCTCAGAGACACGATAGCTATACTTCGCGCGGGGGTCAGTGCGTCGTTTCGATGCCTGGGAGCGCTGGCATGCCGCCCACTCCGGGGAGCAGGCAGCACCCGCGCACTGCCAGGGTTGCGGAATGCCTCATTTCAGCCCGCCGCCACAGTATAATTCCGGTCGATAATTGAGTTTGGTGTCCCCGGAACCCGTCGTCGATTCTGTCACCGTACCATAACGGAAGTCCCCACTCGGTCCAATCCCAGAGCACACTTCACTTACTTGTGCCAGGGGTCGGGAAATTGGAACGGCTGCAGTTGTTGATTCTGCTCCGTGATATCAGGATGCGTGTTGCTAGCCATTTTGTTGCGCACTGGAGGACCAAATTGCATACCATGCCGCGAAGTTCGGGATTTCCAATCCTGGTTCTCATGCAACCTTCCCAAACGGTCTCCGGGTCTATGAATCGACATGATGCCGACGACACCGTTGCGACCCAAATCTGGCAATTTCGGTAACTTGAATCTTTGGCGAAGTCGCTTCAAGGCGTCGTGGAGGCCCAACGTATGTGTACCGCCTTCTACGGCTCTGCCATTGTTGACAAAGCACCACAGCCCGTTTTTGTTCGACGTGTGGTAAGCAAAAACCGCTTCAAGATGGAGCTTGCCATCTTCACCAACGATGTGAATCGGATCATGAAGGACTTGGTAAGGGGCAGATACGGACGCGAACAAATCAACGATCCCACCCGCCGCGTAAAACTCGTGCACTTCTCCTGCGATGGAGACCGAGAACCGGACGCCCGGATGAAGGAAGCTAAGGCGACGCAGGTAACTCAGGAAGAACGTTGGTGATCCGCTTGTCACTTTGAATATGGAGGCGTAGGGGCGAACCTCAGAGTGGTGCACGACGAAT
The DNA here is from genome assembly GCA_963720335.1 of uncultured Planctomycetota bacterium. Taxonomy (GTDB): domain Bacteria; phylum Planctomycetota; class Planctomycetia; order Isosphaerales; family Isosphaeraceae; genus CAVRFS01. The sequence goes on from CAVRFS010000002.1 coordinate 27,916, forward strand.
CCGATTTAGTGGTTGAGGCATGGCTTGATTCACGGATTCCGCGGCGGAATGCGAATGTGTACGTTCGATGCGTCTGGCGGACTTCGACAGTCGAGATTTCCGACAAGGCGGTCTGGATGGTTCCCTCCACCGCGGTCCGGACCCTCGATCGAGATGCTCCTCGAACGGGGCAATTCTCCCGCTTGATAATTCTTCGATCGGTAAGGCAACATGGGCTTCGACCACAAATCCGCCTTCGCCAGCGGCAATGGCGAGTCGATTGGGGCGTTGCCCGAGCAACAGAGCGACGGGACAAATGAGGTAACTGATGAAGCCGGAAAATGCCGTGGTGCCAATATACATGGCGGGCCGTTTTGCGAACTCCAACAGTTAGGCGCGATTCTTCGATAATTCGACTCTCGGTCGGTGCTCTACTGAAATCGTCCATAAGATTGGGGACCTCGCACTTGATGCTCGGCATCTTCCGTATACGCGGGGCACAACCGGAGATAAAAACAAAAAACAAAGCTTGCCTCCATGACCCCATGCAAAGTTTGACCCCATGGCCCCATGACCCACAAGAATTCGGGAGTAGGCCAGCGGGAATTTCCAGCCGCTCGGCGACGGCCAGGTAGTGAGCACCGGGGTCGTACCAGACGACGAGGGAGTTTTCCTCGACCTGCTTGGCGATGGGGCTGACCAGATATTCGGTGACCACGCCCCCTGTTCATCCTGGCTCCTACCAGAGCCGTGTAATACCGTAGGCATCCAGGGCCGTATCGGCACTCACGAGCTCCGGCACTCCTTCGACCTGGGACTGCACCACGAGCAGGCGATCGAACGGATCGCGATGATGCCACTTCAGGCTGGCCTGCCGCTCGGCGTGGTCGAGCGTGATCGGCAGGACGACCAGCCCCAGGTCGGCCATCGCTTTGTCCCATCCATTGACGGTATGGTAACGAGAGCGGGAGCCTCCCCAGGCTGAAAATGATCGCAATCTCCCAGCGGGTTGCCGTGCCGAGTAGCCGGCTCGTTGGCCGGATCTTGGAGTAGAACTCGGCCAGTGCGGTGAGCTTCGCGGGATCGTCGGCAGCCCGAAGATCGGCCTGCCTGCTGATGTCAAGAAGCATTTTCACTCCATGTACTCCTTGAAATTGTCGAGCGGGTTGTCGAAATGCTCCATGGGACAAACACCGTCCCGTGCATGTGCCCAAGTGTGGGACTTTCCGTGGCTCACATGGCGGGCCCGCCGGCACCAACCGGGCCACGGGCTGATCGTTCTCGGTGATCACGACCTCCTTGACCCGGCGACAGAAGGTGGATCAACTCGCTCAGTTTGTTCTGGGCTTCCTCAATTGTCACGTCGGCATGTTGGTCGCACTTCCTGATCGGTGTGCTCGCCTCGGGGTCTACTCGCCTCGAGGTCAACCGTTGTTTCTTGTTATTGATCGTTCCTCGGGCCGCCTCGGCGTCAACCTTTGATTTGCTTCAAGCAGAGATAAAAACAAAAAACTTGATCCCATGACCCAAGCTTGACCCGATGACCCTGACCCCATGACCGCTGTTGTAGACCTACCTGGTCCGATGTCTGAATTAAGTTGTGTGCAAAAGCTCCCCGGCGAGGACTCGAACCGAGTACCCAGCGGTTAACCCGCAATCGGCGGACTCATTCCCACTCGATCGTGCCGGGTGGTTTGCTTGTCACGTCATAGACAACCCGGTTGACCCCCTTTACCGCGTTAATGATCCGAGATGAGACGACAGCCAGTAAGTCGTGAGGCAAGCGAGACCAGTCGGCAGTCATGAAATCATCGGTCTCGACCGCGCGGATGGCGATCACGTTCTCATAGGTGCGGGCATCTCCCATCACACCTACGGATTGCACGGGCAGAAGCACTGCGAATGCCTGGGCGACCTGTCGCTCGAGTCCGGCATTACGCAGCTCCTCAAGGAAGATCGCATCGGCCTGGCGCAGGATGTCCAAGCCGCTCGGCCGTCACCTCGCCCAGACAACGAACGGCCAGCCCGGGACCCGGGGAAAGGATGGCGCCACACCAAGGAATCGGGCAAACCGAGCTCGATCCCAAGCCGGCGCACTTCATCCTTGAATAGATCGCGGAGCGGTTCGATCAGCTCGAATCCGAGCTGATCGGGAAGTCCACCGACGTTATGGTGAATCTTGATCGTCGCGGCCGGGCCGTCAGGCGCACCGCCGCTCTCAATCACGTCCGGATAGAGCGTGCCCTGAGCCAGGAACCGTGCGCCAGGAATCGAGCGGGCCTCCTCACGAAAGACGTCGATGAAGACGTGGCCAATCCGTCGCCGTTTTTCCTGCGGGTCGGTCACACCTTTGAGTGCTTCCAAAAAGCGATTCGGACGCATCGATCACCCGAAGCTCAGCCGCGGTTCGCATCCGGAACGCATCGGCCACCGTGAGTCGTTCGCCGCTCCGAAGCAGTCCATTGTCGACGAACACGCAAACAACCCGAGGACCCAGTGCTTTCGCCAGTAGTGCCGCACACACCGCCGAATCGACACCTCCCGACAGTCCGCAGACGATTCGATCGGCCAATCCGACCCGACGGCCGACGTCGGCCACGGTCCGCTCGATGAATGCCTCCATGGTCCAAGTTCGAGGATTCCCGCAGATTCGGTCCAGGAAATTCCCGAGGATCAGCGAGCCATAAGGCGTGTGCGACACCTCGGGATGGAACTGGAGTCCGTAGAACGGAAGCGTGGCATGACGCAGGGCGGCGATGGGGCAGGTCGCCGTCGTCGCGAGCGGCACGTAGTCAAAACCAACATGCTGGATCTGGTCGCCGTGACTCATCCACACGACCGTTTCCAGAGGAACGTCTTGAAAGAGCGGCTCGGATGGGTCTTGGACGCGGCAGAGGGCGCGACCGAATTCCCCGGCTGGAGCGGCATCAACCCGGCCACCCAGCACGTCGCAGGCCAGTTGCAGCCCGTAGCAGATCCCCAAGATCGGCAGTCCCAACCCGAAGATCGCCGGATCGCATCGCGGGGCGCCTGGCTCATAGACGCTCGACGGTCCCCCGGACAGGATCAAGGCCAAGGGATTCAGCTCGCGCACCCGTGCCGCCGCGATGTCGTGACGGACGATTCGCGCGAATGCATGCCGCTCTCGGACCCGACGTGCGATGAGCTGCACGTATTGTGCCCCGAAATCGAGGACGAGCACGGGACGCGCCGCTGGGTCGGAATCCGCCATGAGCTGTTTTCTCGACGAGGAACCACACGGGTGTGAATCGGATTGCACGATCCGACCAAGAGAACGAATGTACCAGGGTAGCTGCAACTTGTGAATGGCGGCCCAGGGGTCATCGGGTCGTGCTGTCAAGTTGAAGTTGGCGTGCACTTGGAAGCGGACAGGGAGCTTACGCTCCCCGCTCGCCTCGGAATCCGCGCACATGGCGAGCGGGGAGGCGTAAGCTCCCTGTCTTCCGACGAGGAATTAATCGCGATCCTACTCTTCAATTCCAGGGCTCTATTGAGACCTGCCCGCCGCTTCCCACGTCATGAAATGTGACTTCGAGCACCGCCGATGCTCCACCACCACAACCTGCAGAGAACAAATCCACGACGGGCATGGAGACGACCGAGCCGGGGTTGACGACGGTCCTCCCGGAGATCGAAACCATAATCAAGGGTCGATGCGTGTCGCCGATCACGAGCAAATCGCAGGTCAGGTCGACGAGATCCACCCGCAAGAACTTCTCCGCGGATCACTCTGCGGGTTCACGAACTCCATATGGGACCGCGGCCGGAGCCATACCACAAGCAGGCAGCGATGGACTCTTCGCCCACCGGCGCCCAGGCGAGGTGGAAAGGGGACTCGCTTGGGGTAGCTGCCGGCGTCCGGCTGCTCGGAGTGCCGCCGCGGAAGGAATGCCGTATCGCGCCGCCGGGCCCGCGTTCCAGGGCCCAGCGATCGTGGTTGCCCCGCACCGTTGCAATTTGACGCTCCTCCATCGAAGGCGACGACCCGTCGGAAAGGGACCGTGGCCGGCCGGATCGGCCCGCGCAGACGACTGGGTAGGCGCGGAGGATGCCATCAAGATGAACGGCGGGACCTCCAAGGCCACGGGATCGCCGTGAATGTCCGAGAGCAGCCCCAGCTCATCGACAACACCTCGGACGAGGACGAGGTTGGCGAAGGCGCGGCCAGGGCCACAACTCGGACGAGCGTCTGGTTGCGGCCTCGACGGCGTCGATCAACGCGCCGCGGACACAGGCCCGCTCCAACGCATGAAGCCCGATCGTCGTGCCGCCCGGTGAGGCAACCTGATCCTTGAGGCCGCCGGGTGCAGGCCGGTCTCCAGCACCATTTTCGCGGCGCCCAAGAAGTCTGTGCCGCCAGGAGGGGGCCACGCTCGCGGTAATCCCACCCGCACGCCCCCATCGAAATGCCCTCAACCATCAAGTAGACAAACGCCGGCCCGCTTCCCGAGAACCCGGTGACCGCGTCGAGCAATGACTTGGCGACGCACACCGCATGACCGACCGAGTTGAGAAAGGTCCGGACGACGGCCTCGTCCTCCGAGTGCGCATCCCGGCCCGAGTGCGAAGGCCGAGGCACCCTCTCCAACGAGGGCGGGCGTATTGGGCATGACCCGGACGACGCGCTCGTTCCTCGCCCAGCCCTTCGAGCGATCGAGGCAATGGTGATCCCCGCCGCGATCGAGACCACCAGATGCTCAGCGGTCAACGATGGGCGGAGCTGCTCCAAGACCTGGCGGATGCTCTGCGGTTTAACGGCGAGAATCAACACGTCGCTGCGCTCGGCCACCGGCGGGGTTCGAATATAAAACGGTAATACCTGCCTCCGATGCCAAGAGGTCTCGAGGAGTCGCAAGCGGATCGCTCGCGGAAATGGACTCGACGGGCGCGACGCCCGCGCGAATCATCCCTTTCACCAGTGCCGTCGCCGATCTCGCCGGAGCCTATAAAGCCCCACCGCCGCGAGCTTATGACTTCCGGCGAATCGCTGCGTTGACTGGTCATCGAATTGCCTCAAATCCGCTAGGTGGAAGCCACTCGGTACATGTGCGCCAGGCCTGTATCCGTTCCGCACCGAATAATGTGATCTGCGACGAATCATACACGCAGACCAAGAAGACCACCAGGTACCGGCCTTCAGCGGCCTGATTGCTGGAGCGGTTCGCCTTTCGCTAGAAGTCGAGCTTCGCCCTCAGACCGAGAAGGAGCGCCGATCGCGACTCGAATAGGGCGGGGTCAACCGCCTGCAGGTCGGCCGTCAGGGTGAACGAATCGGTGATCGCAGCGTTGTAGTACAGCTCGAAGCCCTGCTCGTTGCCGCTCGGTGCCAACGGCCCGAGGGCCTGCCGGAGGACGCTGCTGGTCCCCAGGTAGTAATAGCCCACGCCCCACGAGTCCGCGGACCGTCCGGGCAGCGGGCTGTGGCCTTCCGGCTTCGAAGTTCAGGAACCAGCCGACCGGGTTGGTGTCCTGATCGGCGAGGCTGATGTTCGCGAAGATCCCCCAGCCCCCTGGTCGGATCCTCTCATCGACGACGAGGAACTGATCGAAGCCATAGGTGATCACCCACGAGCCCGACCGTCGCTTCACGGCATTCCCCGGCTGGTCGAGGATGATGTAGTCGTCCTTCGACAGCGGACTGAACCGGCCGCTTGCATAAGCCCCCTCCACCGATTGGTGGCCGGGCAGCAGGTTCCAGAGGGTGTCACCGGCACGCGAAGACATCCGAAGAGGGTCATGCCGTTGCTGAACACGTGGCCGACACCGCCGGTATCGGGACGACCACTCGTGTCGAGCACGAGGAAGGTGAAAACGATGGATCGAGCATCCCGCAAGTAGCTGAAGCCTGTGCCCGGGGTCGAGTAAGGGATCGTGCGGCCGTAGATCGGGCTCAGGACGAGGCTTCATTCATGAAGCGATTGATGCCGTTGCCGCCCAGGAACGGGTGGAAATGTCGACGCCGTCGGCGGCGTTGAGCTTGCCGAGGGTCACGACGAAATCGGGCCCCAAGAACTGCTCGATCTGCATGTTGGTCAGGGCCGGAGCGCTTCCCGTTGGCTTCGGCAACTCCATGGCGAAGTTGGCCGGGATCATGGACCCGACGTACGGGTTGACACTCTGTCCGAAGCGGCTCTCGCCGTGGAGATTGACGAGCAGGCCCTCCCAGCCGACGAGCTTCTCGAACTCGATGGTCCCGAAGTAGTCGAACTCGTAGCCTGGGTAGGTTCTTGCGGAGGCCGCCTATCGGTCACCCCCTGGTAGAACTGCGAGAGGTTGGTGCGGAGATCGATCCCCTCGTCGAACAGGGCGTCGCGCGCCTCGAACCAGCTCCCCGTGATCCCGTACGGCAGGGTGGCCTCGGTGGTGCGATTTCCGCCGCCTCGGTCCTCGTTCGGTGGTGTCGGTCGGTGCCGCAAGACTTCCCGCCCGGCAGGTCCGTGTAGGGCCAGGCGGCAAGCGACGGCCTCACACCAGACTGGAGGTTCGCTCCGGGCAATCCTGGGATGATGACGGGGCCGGGGCCTTGTGCCTCCGCGCGAGCCGGTAATAGGGCGAGGAGGCCCACGACGCCGGGCACGAGATAGATCCATCTGCAGGGGTGGCGATAGCCAGTACAGTTCATGGAATCCTCGCCGATTCCGGCGGCCTCTTGACCGGGGTTTGCCCCTCCGCGACAAGGTTTATTATGAACGCGGGCTGGTTAATTTTTTTTTTTTTTTTTTTTTTTTTTTTTTTTTTTTTTTTTTTTTTTTTTTTTTTTTTTTTTTTTTTTTTTTTTTTTTTTTTTTTTTTTTTTTTTTTTTTTTTTTTTTTTTTAAAAAAAAAAAAAAAAAAAAAAAAAAAAAAAAAAAAAAAAAAAAAAAAAAAAAAAAAAAAAAAAAAAAAAAAAAAAAAAAAAAAAAAAAAAAAAAAAAAAAAAAAAAAAAAAAAAAAAAAAAAAAAAAAAAAAAAAAAAAAAAAAAAAAAAAAAAAAAAAAAAAAAAAAAAAAAAAAAAAAAAAAAAATTCCCGACTGGCTGAGGGGCCAGCAACCCGGTCGCTATCTGGGGGTTGGCGTTTTGCGCGGTCCTATCGCACCCCAGCCGGGCAGAAACGGCGATGCAGACGCGAAGTCTTGCCCCTGGAGAAACGAGCGCGTGTTTTTCCGCAATGGCAGGCCGTCCGGGTTCTGGACTCAGGGCCTGGCGAGTCCCGATATACCGGGGCTTCCCTTCTCTGCTCTCACAGTGGACCATGAACAGCCAAGCAAGTGCCAGCCGCCACTTCGCCAAACCTGGCGACCGGTGGCGATGGGGTGTATCTCTCGCAAATTGAGCAGGCGGCGACCGCGGGGAAAAGCCCGTGACAAAGCGACTTTTCGGACGCTCAACCATGAGGGCTGCCCTCAGGGCCGATCACCCTGGTCCGCTTCCTACCGGTGAGAAGGCCTCTTTCAAACTCCCGTCCCGGCGACATGCGTGTACGCATCATCGTGGGCCCGGGTCTGGCACCGCGATGACATCGCTGCATCTCTTTTTTAAGATCCTTCGACCGTTTCGGTCGCCGGCGACCACGGTATGATCAACACCCACGCGCGAGAGGCACCATGCCGAGCCATCGGCAAGGGAGGCGACGAATCTCTAGTGCCGTACCGGAAGCATGACGACTAGCATGGGATCGACGTGTTCGAGGCGATCGCGCCTTACGGCGAGGTCGGCGACGTCATCTGTCCCGTCCAAACCCCACCAAAGCCGCTTCGGATTGGCGGTGGGATTGAGGCGACTGCCGGATGACTCATCTGGATGAAGCGAGGAAGTTATGGCTCTCTTGGCTCGACTCGGCTTTGCCTGGGCGACCGTCGCGCTGTTTCTCCTGTTCGGCAGCACCTGGCTCGGCGATCCCATTTCGACCATGACCGCGACCTTGTTCTGTTCCTCTGGCCGTTCGCGACCATGCTCTGGGCCGCCTTCGGGGCCATCGACGTTGCCGATACGCTCGCCGAGATCCTCGGCGAGCCCTTCGGCTCGCTCGTCCTGACTCTCACGATCATCTGCCTCGAGGGCGTACTGGTCGGCATCGCCATGCTGACCAGCGACTCCGGCGCGACGATGGGGTGCGATACGCTCTTCGGCGCCAACATGATCATGATCAACTTCGCCGGCGGTCTGGCCTTGTTCCTGGGCGGGTTGCGACATCGCGAGCAGGCGTACAATTTCCAGGGCACCTCCGCGTTCCTCGCGGTGGTCATCACGCTGAGCGTCCTCGGGTTCATCCTGCCCAATTACACGAAAGCGACCCCGCACGGGAGCGTGACGACCATTCAGGCGGCCGGCATCATCATCGTCACGCTGGTGATGTACTTCGCCCTCCTGGCTGATCCAGGTCGGTCGGCACAAGCACTTCTTCGAGGAATCCGAGTGCTCCGGCGAAGCCGAGGCCGCCGGCGGGGATCCGTCATCGAAATTGGATAAGGGAAAGATCGGAAAGCTCTCGCTCATCCTTGTTGCGAGCGTCGTCCCGATGGGTGTGACCGACGTTTGATGTCGAAGTACATTGGATGCAACCTACGTGTTATGCCGCCACCGGGAAGCCCCACCGGTCGATCTTCGCCCAGAACTGATCCCACCGCCCTGTCGTGTAGTTCAGGCAACGCAAACTCAGAACGGCCGCCGCTCCCGACTCCTTCCACTTCATCCCGGAACCGCACAGCCGTTGGTCGATGATCACCTTGCAGTGGTCCGGAAGAACCCCGCTCCCGATCGGCTCGTTCCTCGCCACCCTGGCCCGGTGCCGCGTAGTCCATCCGACCCGCCTTCGACTGGTTCTCGAAGTACGTGATCGCCCGCTGCACATCCTCGTGCTCCTTCGCCCACGGGTCCTGCTTCGCCAGGGACTTCAACTGCTTCAAGATCGCCGCCTGCGCCCCCGGGCTCGTGTTTCAGCTCATGGCAACGCGCATCGGCCCACGACTTGCGCGTCGCGGGATCTCCCCGGTACAACACCGCCGCCGCCTTGCCCAGATACTCCGCCGCATGCCAGAAGTCCACCACCTTGGCCTCGGTATGCCGCTCCAGGAATTCCCAATTCCCCGGGCACCATCGGCGATCCCCACGAAATGCGCCGGGAGTACGTCGCCTTCACGTGGGCCACCTCGGACTCCAAGCTCGCCGAGGAAGGTCGCCTTGCCATACTCGGGCGTCGCCGCCAGGTAGATGGTGTGCTGCCGCTCCCCCTCGCCGTCGTAGAAGCTGATCGTCCCGACCATCATCGTCTTGCGCGAACCGTCCTCGCACATCAGCACCGCAGAGGCTCCGTCCAGGCTGACAACGCCACCGTCGTCGGCGCCCTCCATCCGGGGGAGATGGTAGCTCCAGTCCTCCTCCTTGGCGACAGCCAGGCCACGGCGGCCACCGCATCGGCGATGTCCTGGACCAGGCAGCGCGAGACCTCCCGGCGGTGGTTATCCCGGAGGTCTCGCCGGACCCGCTGAGCCGAATTCGGCGTACTTGTTCGAGACCATCTTGGCGAACTTGGGGGTGGAGCTGACGATGATCCGGGCGTCGCGATCCAGTGGGCAGTAGGTGGTGCCGCCTTGGGGACTCTGATAGACATGGCGTTCATCTGTAGCCATGCCGTAAGGTGTCTGGTAATCCTTGGAAATACTTGTCCTTTGCTCGTGGAGCTGGATCGAGCCCACGGTGATCGGAGAGCCGTCGGTGTCGAACTGCCGCAGTCCTTCTTGAGCTGCGAGGACCCGCGGCATTGAGTTGTCGCTGGAGAGCTCTCTGAAGTCGAGCATCGAGCGGTTGTAGGGGATGGTGACCTGGATAGTGAAGCCGGACTCGGTGCGGTCGATGATCTGAGCGGACATCGTCGGGCTCCTCCGTGGGTGAAGTCGAAGAGCCCGGATCTTACCACCGAGAGCCTTGATACGCTACATCAATCGTCGGTCACACCCGTCCCGATCCTGCTCTTGGGGAAATACCTGACCACGCTCTGCTCGACTACGGCAGTTCCAAGCTCGGGGCACCTCCCTGCGCTGGGCGGGGTGATCCTCGCCCTGATCGTCATCTCACCGAACACAATCTACTGGGTTCGGTGAAGGCGGGGATCGCGAATCAACCGCAGCGGTCGGCCACCTCGCCCTGGGTCGTTGCCGGCCGGCGATGGGGATCATCTTTCCGATCATCCTCGGTATCGGGGTCGTGACCGGGAAGACCGTCATCATGGTCGCCTAACCGTCCGACATGCACCCGCTTGCCCTCACGCTGGTGCTGTCCGCCCAGACCTTCTCCGGGCACGCATACGACACTCCTCGAGGGGGCCGCCCACCTGGCGGTTTTCTTCATCTACATTGTTACGCTGTTCAGCCAGTGGAGTCCTCGGGCGATGGCCTCTAAGGTGTCGGCTCCCGCAGTCGAGTTGCGCGTTGCGACGATTCCATTGCACAGGAGGGGATGATCATGTCATTCTACAAGCAGCATGCCCTGAACCACCGAGGGCACTCGTGGCGGCCTCCTCCCGGACCTGAGCAGCCAGTTCGACGGGACGAAGGATCAGCTCGAGGAGGCCGCCATCCCGACGGCGTACGCGGAGAAGGAGAAGAAGCGAATCAAGGAGCTGGGACTGGAGCCGGCCGACTCGATCGAGGACAAGAGCGAGATCAGTTGCTTCCAGCGCGGAAGCACGCCGCACTGGTCCGGGATCAACACGTTCCTCAGGCGCCCTACCTCGAGGACGTCAAGAAGGTGGGCGAGTACGACGTCGCGTTCGTCGGCGTGCCGTTCGAATCGGCTGCACGTTCCGCTCGGGGACGCGGTTCGGGCCGCAGGGGATCCGGCGGATTCGGCGCGGTACCAGAAGTATAGCTACGAGCACGGGATCGACCTGTCCGAGTCGATCTCCATGTGCGACGTCGGCGACATCTTCTGCCCCGCCAACATCACCAAGGCCACGACCAGATCACCAAGGGCGTTGCGCACGTCCTCTCGCAGGAAACATTCCCAGTGATCCTGGGCGGCGACCACTCGATCGGCTACCCCTGCGCCCGAGGCGTCGCCGAGTGCGTGGAGGGGAACGTGGGCATCATTCACGTCGACCTCCACGTGGACACAGGACAAAGACATGGACGAAATCATGCACACCTGCCGTGGTTTCACGCGACCAACATTCCGAACTGCCCGCCGAAGAACCTGGTGCAGTCGGAATCGGCGGCCGGCAGGTTCCCCGTGCCGGGGTGAAAGGCGGCCGAGACCGCGGCACGACGATCCTGACCGTTAACGACATCGAGAAGATCGGGATCGACAAGACGATCGAGATCGCGCTGGAAGTCGCCTGGAAGGGCGCCATCGCCGTCTACCTGTCGTTCGACATCGACTCGGTCGACGCCGGGTTCGTGCCCGGGACGGGCTGGCCGGAGCCGGGTGGCCTACTGCCGCGCGAGGCGCGAAGCTCGTCGAGGGGATCGCGAAGGAAGGGATCGTCGCGATGGAGCCGGTCGAGGTGTCGCCGCCCGACGACATCGCCGACATCACGTCCCTGCTGGGTGCCCGGCTCATCGTGGATACCTCGCCGTCATGGTCAAGAATAAGCCGCATCGGCGGCCGTCTGAAAAGAGAAACACAAGTCTGAACGGGCGGGACCATCGACTGGACCCGTCTTCATCCTCGCGACCGAACTTCGACCGCGGGAGGCCGCCTGGGCTTCGCTTGGAAGCCCAGGCGGCCTGCTTCGAGGCGTTCGCCGGGCACAAACTCGGGGTGGCCCCCGGGTCCACCCGCCGGCCTGACGTCCCGATCAACGGATGAACCGGGCGAGTACCATCTCGGCCGGGTAATCCACCGGCGAGTCGGCGACGGGGCCTCGCTCCTGTTCCTTCTGCCCGCCGCGTTGGAACTGAATCTCTGGCAGCGGACGACGCTGGGCGAAGAGGTGGCCGCCCGCGTCGCCGCCATGCTGGGGTCTCGATCCATCATTATACCGTGGATCCCGCGCATCCCCTGCTCGTCGATTGTTTCGCCGGCCTGGTCCTGCGGGCGCTGGACGAGCGCGGCACGCCCCGGAACGCCGGGGTGGTCCTCGTCGCCGACGGGCAGGGTGATCCCGCCACCCTCCCGACTCCTACCGCCTGATGCGGTTGATCTGGGAGCAAGCCGGCCTGGGCCGGGGCGAGGTCGGTTTCGTCCTCCACCCGCAGCCGTTCCTCGCGGAGACCCTGCAAGCGCCGCCTGAGCGAACCTCTGGGCTGGCTCCTGCTGCCGCAGTGCCAGTGGGACGGCGAACGGTGCGACTTCGCCCGCGTGATCTGACGATCACCGTCGTTCCCACCCCGAGGCGGCGAGCTGGCGGCCCCTCTACCCGCCGCGGGACCACCCGGCGATCCAGGCCCGGCTCGAACAGCGAATGCTCCGGCTCTGGCAGGAGAAGCGGGCCCGTCAGGCGTCTCGAATCGCCTCCGCCAGGAACGAGACCCCGCCGCCCCGTGCCCGGGTGTGGTCGGGATCGGACCGGGTGCCAGTCGGAAGCAACGATCCGGCCGCGGGACGGATGCGTCCCGCGGGCCCGAGATTCCTCCCACGCTGGCCGAAGTCCTTGAGCGGGTGCTCCCTCCGTCCGATCGTACCTCGTGAAGGTGACCTGGCACGGCGACGCGCCCGGGACCTACACGGGACCGCTCGCCCTGGACCTCCTGCTCGTCGCGCTGCCCGGCCGGGCGGTCCTGCTGGAGGCTCATACCAGCAGCCGGAACGTCGGCGGCGTCGAAATCGACTGGGAGACCGACGCCGAGCGGCACCGCGCCTGGGTCCGGCAGCAGGACTTGAATTCCTCCAGCGTACGGGGTTGGCCGAGGTGATCGCCCGGCACGGGGCCCAATACCTGAACGTGACCGAAGCGCGGTGGGACGGCGCCGTGGGCCGGCCGAGGCCGTCCGGGCCCGCTCGGGATGTGGCGCTCGGAGATCCGGAGCGGCCGGCTTTCTTCCCCTCCGCCCTGCTGGAACTTCTGTGGCTGCCGATGATCAGTTTCGCCCGCTTCAAGGGGCCGACCCGTCTGGGCCTGTCGAACCTGTTCGGCTTGATCCCACACCCGCTACGAAGCGAGTGGCACGGCCGGACATCACCTACTTCGCCTTCGGTCTGCTGCGAACTCGCCCGGCTGTACTCATTGCTTTTTCCCCCTGTTCGGCCTGGTCGAGGTGTTCGACTCGGCCGTGCGCTGGGATCGCAAAGGGCTCTATCGAAGCCGGTGGGGAAACTACGATCTCTCCTCACCGACGGGCTCTTCACCCTGAGCGAGGGGCTGGTCGGTGCCGACCTCCTGGCGAGCCGCCTGCAAGGACAGGACGTTCGCGCAGTGGCTTCTACGACGTCGTCCGGGACGACTCGACTGGTCGGGGCTCAGAGATGGTACTCCCGCCCGATCTCCAATCGATCTTGGTCTAACGACATCCGGCTCTCGATAACACGACCGGCCGCTCACTGTTGATGGCAGCGTACGGGATATCGTTCCGGAGGAGCCGCGGGACGCTAGCCAGCGGATCCCCATCCTATCGGGGGGTAGGCGTGGGCAAATGAGAAGTTCGTCTTCCACAGGTTCTTGAGTCCATCCCAGTTTCGTTGCGCGTTTCCCCCCCTTGCGAAGGGGGGGTCAGGGGGGTGGGTCCTCGGCGGGACCCAGGCGCCAGGTTCGCGGCGTCGGGTCGGCTGGACCGGCAGTATTATGGGCATATTCCGAGGCTCTTGGTTATGACCCGTTCACCCCCCCTGACCCCCCCTTCGCAAGGGGGGGAAACAGATCGCTCGCTCGCACCGGCATTCGATCGCGAAACAAAATCGTGTGTCACGAAACCGTCACGCGAGCGCGTCGAACCCCAACTTTTGATCACAGGGTAAGGGGCAACAGGGTAAGGGGGACATTGCTTATTGCCGCCACACACTGGGCAACTGGAGAGAGTCTCAAACGAAACAAAGGTCGGTTCAAACCATCCTGGTTTAACTGATCCGCCACGGCAATTTGCAACGTCCGCGTTGCGGCCCGATGTCCCCTTTTTCCGCCCCGGCAAGAGCTTAGCCCTGGGCCTCCGCGGATCGTTTGTTCCACTGCCACAAACCGTTCGTCACACTCGCCGGAAGGCGATGGCCGAGCTGGTGCGCTATGAGCACTATCTGGCCACGGTGATGGCCTTCATGAGTGACGAAATAGGTCAGCACATGCCCTACGTCGAGTGGTAAATTGCGCGATACATAGGCCGGTGTTGGGGGAATTCTGCGCGTTCCCTGCCCTCAAGCGCCAGGGCCAGTAGGCTGGCGATCCCCAGTCCACTGCGCTCCCGGAGCGCCGACGAGCTGAGAACGGGTGGCCCGGTGCCGATCCACCGCTTGAGGCACCGCGACGCCATGCGGCTTTCCGAGCGTCTTGATCCACATACAGGGTGCGTTGTGCATGTGGCCGGCGATCATCCGAATTGTGCGGCGCGGCGAACCCGGGACAGCAGCGTCCCATAATGAATCCGGGAGCTGCTCGACCAAGAACGTCGTGACGCGGTCGTTCGTCGACCAGGCGTTCAGAATGCTGTCATGAAGTGGCGCAACCCCCAACCTCATCAACTCCCCTTTCTTCTCTCTTCCCAGGTTCGGCTGGTCACTTACGAAAAGATCAGGACTTGCCCTCCCGAGAGCCGCCCCTATCATAACCAGGGATCCGCTTCTCCACGAGAAAGGGGTGTTTGGATGGGCAAGTTGAACGACAAGGTGGGCGTGATCACCGGGGCGACTTCCGGCATGGCCCTCGCCACCGCCAAGCTCTTCGTGGAGGCAGGGGCGTACGTCTTCATCACCGGCCGCCGCCGGAGAAGCTGGAGGCGGCGGTGAAGAGCATCGGCCGGAACGTCACCGGGGTGCAGGGCGATGCCGCCGACCTCGCGGACCTGGATCGGCTGTACGAGACGGTGAAGAGGAGAAAGGTCGCATAGACGTCCTTTTCGCCAACGCAGGTACCGGCGAACTTGACCCCCTCGGCGAGGTGACCGAGGAGCTTTGATAAGACTTCGACCTCAACGTCCGGGACCCTCTTCACGGTGCAGAAGCCCCTGCCGTGTTTGCGGACGGCGGCTCCATCATCCTGAACGCGTCGATCGCCGGCTCGATGGGTTTCCCCGCCGTCGGCGTCTATAGCGCGAGCAAAGCCTCGCTCCGTTCCTTCGCGAGGACCTGGACGGTGGACCTGAAAGCCCGCAACATTCGCGTGAACGTCTTGAGCCCCGGACACCATCGATACGCCCATCCTCGAGGGCGTGCCGAAGGATGCACTTGACGGGTTCATCGCACTCATCCCCCGAGGTACGATGGGACGCCCCGAGGAGACGCGACCGCCTCGCTGTTCCTGGCGTCGAGCGATTCGAGCTTCGTCACGGGGAGCGAGCTCTTCGTCGAGGGAAACGGCCCAGATCTGATCACAGCTAGCCGCACGGTGCACGGGGTCGGTTCACACGGTGTACGGGGTCGGGTCCATTTTCTGGCTAGAAAAATGAATCCACACCAGGCTTCGTTTGAAAAAATGAATTGACACCAGGCTTCGTTTCCAGGCTTCCCCTCACGATGAAGCGACATCGACTTGCCGTTCATTTTGGCAACCGAACAATATTGTTTTTAGTGTCCCGCATCTCGAAGATCGACGAGTTGTCGGACCTAACCTCAACGTTCAGGCGATCCGCGTCGTCCTGTCCCCGCGCATGACGAAACGTGCTTTATCGCCTTGAAGGCCAAGTGCGATCCGGCGATGGGTAGCCGTGTCGAAAAACTGCAAAACTGGATCTCCGCGATCTGTCGCCGTGAGTTGCACGTAGGTCTTCTGTTTCTTGTCCATCATGCGCACGCCGTACGCATGGACCGACGAAGGGCTATCGGATTCCGCGAAGAGCAACCGCTGGTTGCCGTCCTCATCCCTCACGATGAGTCCTGGATAACCTTTAGGGCTTTGACCAACGGACAGCCGCGCCACGTCGTCCTCGAAGAAATGCAAACCGTTGGACCGGTCCCCCAGAGCAGACCTGGAACGACCAGCCGTTCTGTTTGTCAAGCACCACAAGCCCCCAGCTCTTCTGCCTTTCCTTCCAAAGGACGTCGTTAGACCCTAAAGCAAGTCTCTTAGCTCCGTTTTCATCCATAAAATGCAATCCCCATTCCCCGTCGTCATCAACGCCGAGGAAAATCCTCGTTCGGCCCTCCTTGTCGGAAACCATGAACCCGGTCTGTGCCTTCACGAGCCGCGGTATGTCCTCCAAGAACTTACTTCCGCCACAGAACAGGATTATGAGCGCGAGAATCGGGAGTGCGAAAAGCACTTTCCATAAGCGGAGCTGCGATTCGATTCGGGAAACGCGGCTCGCGTAAGTTCTGACATTCACACGGGTCGCAGAGTGTATCTCCATCACGCATTTTGTCCTCGCTTTCTCTCTTCAAGGGCTGTGTGCACAGGCGCCGTCGGCCGGGCCAATCATAGTGCGTAATTGGGGCTGGACGGTCGATACGGTATGGATATTCCCAGCACTCGATAGCGTAAATTCGGCGGCGATATACCGTCGCCCTGCACATGGCTAGCAAGGTGCATACCCAATCCCCGATCAGTTGATGCGTCGTCGGCAACAAAGTGAATGGCTCGAGTTGGACGGGCGATGGTCACTCGCACGTTTGATCCGTCAAACGGTCTTTCTCTACCCCTGTCGAATGGGCATCATGGACGCACTCCTCTACGCATTATAAAATACATCGAGCCGGGTCTACAACTGATTAGAAGACTTGCGTGGGTGCCCGGTGTCAGTGGGTGCCCGGTGTCACGTGGGTGCTCGGAGGGCACGGGGTCGGAGGGCACGGGCTCAGGGAGGGCACGAGGGCACGCGAGGGCACGGGGTCAGACGTAACGAGGGGCACGGGGTCAGACGTATAACTATAAATCGCCCGGTTTACCCATTTGCATCGTTTTCCGTCTCTTGTCTTGTATTTAAGCGCTTGGGCGTGGCTCTGACGTCGAACACATCGAGGGCGTTCTTCGAAGGCGAGGATCTCTCCTGCGATTTGGAAACCGATAACGAGTCGGACCCAGTCTCTATTCTTCTGGACTGTCTACTTCTTGGGATTGCGGCTTCAGAACGGCTTGAATGTGCAAGCCGGGGAATCAATCGAAGACGGCCCACTTTTCGCGACAATGACCATGGCACGCGGTCCGAGGGGATCTCGATTCATCGGGCTCGATTGGTTCGCTTCTGATGACTGGTGAAGGCGAACGGGTTGGACTGTGCGCGACCCTTCCGGTCACGCTGCCGCTAACAGCATGTGCTCCCGCCAGAAATCACCAGACGGTCGCTGCATCCGGACGCCACAGAAACGGGCCGCTCAGCGGCTATACCACGCCACGAGCTTTTCCAACTTCGCCGCGCCGGGCGAGCGTACGCACCATCAAGCGAATGTGCGGTAAGCCCAACATCCGGTTAATCCCGAAATGATCGTCAACGAGTTGAATCGCCTGCTGCACGCCTTGCGCCGGAGCCAGGCCGGGTTGCTCGAATTCCTCGAGCCCGACTGGGAAGTCACTCGGCACGCGCGTCGCCGGACTTGTATCCGCTCCGCCCCGAGTAAGGTAATCTCCGACGAATCATACGCCCCGACCAAGAATACCACCAGGGAGCCAGTAGCCTCGTACGCCGATCCGAATCTGCGAACGCAAGGTAAAGGCCGATCAAGTTCTTGGCGACTGTGAACAAGAATTTGACGGCCGTTTCCGCTCAGGTACTGACTTGGCGGACACTCTCGGGGCCGGCAAATCCTGGCATCGGATCGTTTCATCTCCTTTTGGAGTGCACCTGAGGATGTGATCGCACTCATTGAGTGTAACAGGAGCGGCCGAGACTGATCACGTAAATCTCTGCCGATTTGCCACTGGACGGCGTGTTAAGTTTTCCGGTAGCTGCCGCGGTTTATTCGAAAACGATATTGTGCGATTTGGCGACAAAACGGCTCATCCATCTTCGGGCCTTCGACCGTCTGGTCAAGACGTCGAGAGCCCTTGGCATCAAATCCCTGACACGCTTACCCGAGGCCCGGTTGCGCCGCTCTGGCCGGGCGACATAGGCGGGTACTTCCAGGGCGGGATCGGACTGGGACGGAAACGCGCGAGGTGGTCGATGCGGCTCGCCGGGTCCATGTGATCCCCATGCGAAGGGTGGGACGACGCGCAATGGAATCCGGACGAACATGAAGCGTGTGCAATGCCAACTTTTCATCATCCCACTCCAACCCTCTACCCAAGGAGAGGGAGCCAGAAACAACGCACCGCACCGGCCGCTCGTCGGCTGTACGCGGCCTATAGCCTTCCTGCAACACTTCGGAAAACGCCCTGCCTATTGGCCCTCGCGAACGGCGGGTCTGAGGTGATCTCGCTCCGTCACTGCCATGTGCGCAACCCGATCGTTGGAAACTCGAGGACCCGCGTGCGGAGCGCTCCGTTGGAGTGTTCCTGCATTCGCTGTACAATCAGACCGAGAGCCGCTGCCGTTGCGACTCTCGCTTCGGTCGCACGGCTCTTGATCCTTCACGAAACCAGGCAATGGGCCCGTGCAGGATCAGAGATCCCGTGACGACCTCGATCTCTACCGCGAAGGAACTACGGATGCACTTCAAGACAAGGATGCCCGTCCGAGTCGGGTTAATTATTGCGGTGCTCACGCTCGTGAGCCTGGTCGGCATCGTCTGCGCCCAGGAGCCGCAACCGGCCAAAGTCGAAGCGAAGGCGAACCGCTTGGCCAAGGAGACGAGCCCTTATCTGCTCTTGCACGCGCACAACCCGGTGGATTGGTATGCCTGGGGTCCCGAGGCGCTCGCGAAGGCCAAGGACGAGAAGAAGCCGATTTTTCTGTCGGTCGGCTACAGCTCCTGTTACTGGTGCCACGTCATGGAGCGCGAGTCCTTCGTGGATCGCCGAAATCGCCAAGGTCTTGAACGCAAACTTTGTCTGTATCAAGGTTGACCGCGAGGAGAGGCCCGATGTCGACCAGATTTACATGACCGCACTCCAGGCGATTCGTCCCGGAGGGTGGCCGATGTCGATGTTCCTGACTCCCGACGGCCGTCCGTTCTTCGGCGGATCCTATTTCCCCCCTCGCGACCGCCAGGGTGTTTCCGGACTTCTTGACGATTATCACCGCCGTCGCCAAAGCCTGGGAAACCGAAAAGACGTCAATCGAGAAATCGGCCAACGCCTTGACCGAACTCGTGAAACGCAGGCTCAAGGCCACCAGCGGCGAGCACAAGCTGGCGTTGTCACGTACTTGGGCGGCCCAAGGACGCGCGTTGCTCACCCAGCAGTTCGACCAGGAAAACGGCGGATTCGGCTTCGATCCCAACAATCCGCGTCGACCCAAGTTCCCTCAGCCGGCCGATTTGTACTTCCTCCTCGATCAGCACCGCCGCGGGGCTCCCAGCAAGAACCCCACGGATCCCTTGAACATGGTGCTGCTCACGCTCGATCGAATGGCCCGAGGCGGCATCCGCGACCAACTCGCTGGTGGTTATCACCGCTACTCGACGGATCGGTTCTGGCTCGTCCCGCACTTCGAGAAAATGCTCTACGACAATGCCCAACTCGCCAGTATCCATCTCCTGGCGTTCGAGCTCACAAAAGACCCTCGCTGGCGCGACGAGGCGCAAGCCACCTTCGCTTTCATCGAACACACCATGACGGCCGAGGAAGGCGGTTTCTACTCCTCTCTGGACGCCGAGACCAAGGGCGAGGAGGGTGCGTACTACGTTTGGACTCCGAACGAGGTCAAAGCCGCGCTGGGTGAAACCGCCGGCGCCGATCTATTCGCCGAAGTCTATGGCCTCAAGGCCGACCCGAATTTCGAGCGGAGCCGCTACGTGCTCAACGAGCCGCGGACGCGAACCGCCCAAGCCGCGGCCCACTCGACGACGCCTCAAGAGCTGGAGGGCCGGCTCGCACCGCTTCGCGCGCAACTGCTGGCGGTCCGTGAGAAACGGCCCGCCCCTTTATGCGACGATAAAATCATCACAGGTTGGAACGGCCTGATGATCGCCGCCTATGCCGACGGTTACCGGCTCCTCAAGGCGGAAAAATACCGCCAGGCCGCCGAAAAAGCCGCGGGTTTCCTGCTCGACAAGTTGCGCACCTCCGACGGGCACCTTCGCCGAACGGCTCGCCTTGGCAAAGCCAAACTTCCGGCCTTCCTGGAGGACTACGCCTTTTTGATCCACGGCCTGCTTCGGCTTCACGCGGCGACCCGCGACGAGCGTTGGCTGAAAGAAGCTCGGGACTCGCCGAGCGAATGCTCCTCGATTTCGAGGATCGAGATGAAGGGGGATTCTTCTTCACGGCCGATGACCATGAAAGCCTGCTCGCTGCGCCCCAAGGATCCGTTCGACAACGCTCTGCCGAGCGGTAACAGCATGGCGATCATCGACCTGATCGCCCTTTATCAAGCGACCGGTGAGTCGTCCTACCTTGACCACGCGAGTAAGGCACTCGACGCCGTTAGCTCGTTGCTGGCCCGACACCCGGCCGCCCTGCCGCAAACCCTTGTCGGTTTGCAGCTTTACCTTGACGCCGCGCCTGACAACAGCATCACCCCCAAACCACTGGCGCCCGGAACGCTCGCTGACGCCCCAGCTCAGGTGGTGACCGCGTCGGCGCGGCTGGCCGACGAGAAAGCGGCTGCGATCACACGCGGCAGCGAGTTCGACGCATTCGTTACCGTCACGCTTCTGAATGGCTGGCACATCTATGCCAATCCAACCGGTGTCCCCGAGCTGAAACCGACGACGTTGGGACTTCTCCCTCAGCCCGATCGATCGGTGACGTTGATCAAGGTTGCTTATCCGATTGGTGATGCGAAGATCCTCGGGTCGCTCGGCACGGAACATGTCGCACTATACGAACGCAAAGTCGAATTCAAAACTCGCCTCAAGGTCGCCACCGATGCGAAACCGGGCTCGATTCCGTTGAAATTCGTGTTGAGCTACCAGAGCTGCAACGACCACCTTTGCCTGCCGCCGGCCAAGATCGAAGTTTCCCTGAATGTGTCCGTTGCACAATGAGTCGTCCGCTTGCTTGAGAAAACCAATGAGTAAGCCATCACGAGAATCGGCCACGCTGACCACGGCCGCCCCGACAGCCGCGACGAATTGGATCAGGCAAAGTCAAGACGGCCGAGCTGAGTTAAACAATGACTCCGGGATCGACGCGGACTGTCGCCTCCGAACACACTGAGCCAGCGGCTCGTGGAAGGAGGATTCCTCGACTGCTTCGATTGTTCGCGCTGGCGGTCCCGATTGCCGGTGTGATCGCGTCGTGTATGGTCTTACCAGGGTGGATTCCCCTGCTTCCGCGGGTGATACGACGCGGGATGACCGAAGCTCTGTTGCGCGCGGTTCTGGTCACTTATAGCACGATCTTTCTGGCGGCGTTCGCCGGCACGCCGGTCTCGGCATGGCTTTTTTCGCGATCGAGACCCATACAAAAAGGCCGGCAGTGGATCGGGCGCGGCTTCTTGGCGTGCCTGTCATGCCTGCTGTCGCTGCTCATGCTCGAGCTCGGCTCGTCGGCATTGAGGACTTGGATTCATCGGTTGCCGGCATTGCCGAGAACATTCGAGGCCGCGCCCTCCGACGAATACCGAATCGTGATCCTGGGCGGTTCAAGCGCCCTGGGAGAGCCTTACCGGCCTTGGCTGTCGGTTGGTCAGATCGTCGCCTGGCAGCTCCAACAGGCGGTTCCGAGTCGTCGGTTCGAGTGCGAGATTCTCGCGTGGCTGGGCGATTCGCTGGAGATGCAACATCGAAAGCTGGCGACTCTCAAGCGGTGTCCCGACGCCGTCATCATTTACTCCGGTCATAACGAATTCGCGGCGCGGTTCGAAGAGGAGCGCGACCCATGGCTCGACGAGGAGCCCCGGACCCAGGTGTTCCGATTCGTCTATCGAGCGACCCTGATTTCCCCATTCTGCCGCCTGGTCTACGAGTTCATCAGTAAGAATCGGCTGGATAGCCCCCCTCCGCTCTCCGGCCGTCATCAGCTCATCGACCCGGCGCTTTGTAGTCCATCCGAGTCGGCCGAGATCTTGGCTGACTTCAGCCGGCGACTCGAGGTCCTCGTCACGTATTGCGAACAGATCGGCGCTCTCCCCATCTTGATCATCCCCCCCGCGAATGAGGCGGGATACGAGCCCAGTCGATCCACGGTCCCGGCATCGGTTTCGGGCGAAGAACGGCGCCGCTTGGTTGATGAGTTCGAGGTCGCGCGAAATTACGAGTCAAGCGATCCCGCGCGGAGCTTGACCGGATACACCGCGATCCTCGGCCGGCATGCCAATTTCGCGGAGGCCCACTTCAGGCTGGGGCGGTTGCTCGAACGACAAGGCCGGCTGACCGAAGCCGGAGATCACTATCTCGCATCACTCGATAACGACGGGCTACCCATTCGATGTCCAGCTCGCTTCCGTGACGTTTATCGGCAGGTGGCGAACCGCCATCCTGGGAGCATCCTGATCGACGGGCGCCGCGAGCTCAGTGCGATTAGTTCAAACGGTTTGATTGGCGACGAGGTCATCCAGGACACCCATCATCCGACCTTGGTGGGAACCGTCGCACTGGCCGGCGCAATCCTTCGCGAGTTCCCGCTCCGCAAGGTTTTCGGGCAGAGCAGTTCGATCGAGCTGCCCCTCGATCCCGGCGAGTGCGCAGGCCCACTTCGGCATGGATAATGCCAAGTGGGTAACGGTCTGTGAGCGGGCGAGTGTGCACTACCAACGCGTCGCCGGATATCGATACGATCCGGCGGAGCGGCTTGGCAAATCCCGCCTCTATGCCGAGGCCGCCGAGCGGCTCCGGAGGGGGACGGCACCTGAAGAGCTGGGTGTCATCGGAATCGGTGCCAAGGGGTTCCTCAGCAACGTAGGAAAGTGAGAAAGAACCCGAAGATACGAGACTCCTCGCTCCTGTATAGGCTTTGTAGCTAGGTACTATGCAGCCGTATGGTATCTTCCGGTTGTCTCACTATCTTGCCGCTCCGGAAGAGCGATCCTCCGATTATCTTTTCGGAGGCTCATGATGGGACGGAAGCGTCTATAGCGGTTCACGCTCGTATGGCGCGTTCCATACCAACCCAAAGCGCAAGCGAGGCGACAGCCCCCGGAATCCTCGCTTGCGCTTCGGGTCAGTGTAGGCCTTTCCGCTCGGCGTGGTGGTGATGAGCGAGAAGTCTCCAAAACAGCCCTGCAATCGAAGGTTGACAGCATGCAAGCCGTCGTCCGAAAACGTCACGGCTTTGCATCCGCAAAAGGAGCGGCCGGTGCGATCCGCTGATGGTCCTGGGAGCTGCGAGCGGGCTCTATTGGGGGTGCGGCAAAGGCGAGGATGTAGCCCCCGAACGTAAACAGGATGGCCGAGAGGAGAATCGCCGCGGGCAGGGTCAGAACCCATGCCAGGCCGATCTTCTTGATTGTGTCGCCCTGGATCCCGGATCGGTTTGCCCACATGGTGCCGGCGACGCCCGAGGAGAGGACGTGAGTTGTGCTGACCGGCATGTGCGCCACGTCAGCCAGACCGATCGTGATGGCCGCCACGCATTCCGCGGCCGCGCCCTGAGCATAGGTGAGGTGCGCGCTTGCCGATCTTTTCCGCGACCGTGACGACAATCCGCTTATAGCCGATCATCGTGCCACCGCCAGCGCCAGAGCGACGCTAACCATCACCCAGAAAGGGACGTATTCAATCGATCTCGCGAACGGTTTGCGATGGACCGCGATCGACCGAAGGGCCGAGGGGCTCGGTCTCGCCTGGTCAAGATTCTTGCGAAATCGAAAGATCGCCTGTCGAACCATCCAACGATTCTCGGGTGGAACTTCTCTGAAACTCGACTTGCCCGCCAGCTCGGCACTGATGATATCAAGATCCGACTTGATGTTGGCAGTCAATAGCCCCTCACCCTGGAGTGTGTCTCGAATCATGATCGCCGAGGCATGCACGTCTTTCGCCGCGGCAGTCTGATGCACGTCGAGCGCATAGTACGTCGGTAAGAAGCCGATCAGCGATAGCAGGATCAATCCCATCCCCTTCTGGCCATCATTGGAGCCGTGTGCGAAACTGACGCCTCCGCAGGTCGTCAGGAGCACCCAGCGCACCCATCCCGGCGGTTCATCTCCCTCATTCGGCGGAACGTAGAGTCGCGGCTCCGGAATGGACCGTTTCATCAGAAAAAGGAGCGCCGCCGCTGATGCAAAGCCAATAATGGGCGAGATCAAGAGCGACAAACCAACTTCGGTGGCCATCGACCAGTTTACTCCGGATGTGTTGCCTCTGGTGATCAAACTGTTCGCAAGGCCGACCCCCAGAATTGACCCGATCAAGGTATGGGAGCTCGAAACAGGCAGCCCATACCACCAGGTCGACAAGGTTCCAGATGACACCCGCGAGAAGTAGCGAGACAACCATCACGACGGATCGGGTCGACGCACTGTCGACCAAGAGATCAACAGGCAGGAGATTCACGATGCTGAACGCGATCGCCGTGCCGCCGAGCAAGACGCCAAGAAAGTTGCAAATGCCTGAGTAAATCACGGCCGGCGTGGGCCGCAAGGTCTTCGTGTAGATGACGGTCGTGACGGCGTTCGCCGTATCGTGAAATCCATTAATGAATTCAAATCCAAACGCAATAATCAGCGTAATGCCAAATAATATCTGATGCAGCAAGGATAGCTCGCTCAGCGCTTCCCAAACTGATGTCATGATTCGGAAACCTCCCGAATGCACTGGGCCGGAAAAGGGCAGGGAACCCGCTGCCGGAACGGCCCGAAGGGTGCTTCGCACAACTGTTCCCGACCCCTTTTCCGGCCCGAAGAGGCTCAAATCGCGCTGCGGAAATACATGACGTCGCCGTCCTTGACGATGTATTCTTTGCCTTCGAGCCGTTGCAGATGCTTGGCCTTCGCGTCCTTGACTGAGCCGGCCTGTTGAAGGTCGTCGAATGCAGTGACTTCGGCGCGAATGAATCCCTTGGCCAGGTCGGTGTGGATTTTTCCGGCGGCCTCGACCGCAGTCGCCCCGCGCTCGAGGTTCCAGCCGCGAACCTCCGGCTCGCCGGCCGTGAAGAACGTGATGATGCCAACCGCGTCGTAGGCCCGGCGGATGATCCGCTCCCGGCCCAGCTCCTCGACACCAAGGTCCGCCATGAACGCGGCGCGCTCATCGGGCTCGAGTTGAGACAGCTCGAGCTCGAGTTTGGCATCGATGGCAATGGCATCCGTCGCAAGCGCCTGCAACGACTGTGGGATGCCTTTCCCTTGAAGCGTATTCAAGATGGCCACCTGGGGCTTATCCGTCAGCAGACCGAACGATCGAAGTGGTTTCTTATCTTCGTCCGATAGTTCCAGAGTCGCGACCGTCTTGCCGGCTTCGAGAGTCGCCTGCACGGTCTTGACGATTGCGAGCTCTTTGGTGAGGGCGTCGCGGTCTGGCCGGGGCTTCTTGATACTGGCTTCCAAGCGTTCGACGCGACTGGTGACGACCTCGAGGTCGGCGAAGAGCATTTCATCGCGAAAGGCCGTGAGTTCGGCAGCCGGGTCAGCGCCTGTGAATCCATTCAGCACGACGAGGAGTGCATCGCCCTCCCGGATCAAGGCGAGGCGTTGCGGGTTGTCCGCGTGTGAGCCGGCGAGGAGGCCAGGCGTATCGAGGAACTCGACGGTGGCCGGCGTCACCTTCTTGGGTTTATGGAGGGTTGCCAGGTAGTCCAGACGCGGATCCGAAAGCGCGGCCATCCCCACCTGGCCTCCGTGGATCTTCCCCGGATCGGGACGTGTGCCCGTCAGGAGTTGAAACAACGTGCTCTTACCACTTCCCGCGAACCCTACGATTCCGACACGCATCCTTGGATCTTTCCTTATCAGGTCCACAAAACGGTAGACGATCAGTGGCTTTTCAAGCTGGCTTCGAGGGCGTCGAGCCGGGCATCAAGTTCCTGAAGTGAGTCGGGTTCGATATCGAGGTGACCGAACCGTACGCGATAGAATGCATCCACAACCTGCCGGGGCACGTCGGCCATTTGCTGAGTGAGCGGCCCCTTACCGATCAAAAACTTGTGGGCCCGGACTGCGAACTCACTCTGGGTTTCCGCTGGTGTGCGTTCCAGGTCGTACTGGGCGAGCAACTGCGCCAGCCGCCGGTAGAAGAGGATGCCCGCGGTGCGCGAGGTCGAATCAACTGGGGGACCATGAAACCATCTCAGGAGGCGCTTTGCCGACAGGAAGACCACGTGCACCACTCCCGCCAGCAGAGTCAGCATAAAGAACGAGACGAAGAAGCCGCGGATACTGATGAAGGCCGTGACGTCTTGGAAATGGAACAGGAAAGTGAACCATTTCTTGATCCAGGCACCGACCTGCATCCACTTGTCTTTCACGAAATCAATCATGTTGCGCATCGGCGTGTAGAGCAGTCGATTCTGGCGATCTCCGTCGTAGCCGATGATGTAAAAGATCCAGACATGCCGGAACACGTCGGTGACCGGGCGAAACGTGCCGGCGACACCGCCGACTTGGGCGATCGATTGTTGCCGTTGGAAGGAGGGAGTCGGATCGAGGGTGATCCAGATGGGGATGTGTTGTGGCCCATCGCCGGCGTACGCTTCGCACCAGCTATGGGCATGTTTCTGGCGGACGGTCATGGTTTCAATCAATTCGTTCCAATCGCCCCCCTTGAAACCGTTGACGATGCGAGAGCGGATGCCGACCGAGCGCAACAAAAGGGCCAACGCACTGGCGAAGTATTCACAATGGCCCTCCTTTTTGTTGACCAGAAAATCCTCGACCGGATCAAGCCTGGAGTCCTTCACATCCATTTGCAATGAATAGCTGAATTGTCCGGAATCCCGCAGGAAGGATTCCAGTCTGCGGCGCGCGCGACAATGCCTTTCTCACCCTCGCCATCGATCTTGGCCACGAGGGGCTCGGCGATTTTTCTCAGCCGTTCCTTGAGGGATTCGGACATTTCCAGCAGCAGTCGCTTGCGATGGTCGCTCGGTGGCGACTCGCCCACCTGGAGACCTTTGTCGGTCGCATCGGAGTCGATTTCGTAGTCGTAGGCGCCACCCCGTGTATCCTGTCGAAACAAGGTGCCGTCCAGCGGATTCAAGTAGGGTTGGACTCGACGGCTGGGAGCCCGCACATCACGAATGGGGCGAATCCCAAACAAGGTTGTCGAGTCGTTTGCCTCGAGCTTGATTCGTTGGCGGATCTTCGGTGTAATTCTGTCCAAAGTGGTCTGGCTTGGAAAGCTCGCGACGGTCTGGGTGGGTCGTTCCGACTGGCGTCGCCACCGTCCTTTGTCATAGTGGAGCATCGTCGCGCCGCGCCAGAGAAGTTCGTCGTCGGGGCGGATCGTCTTGCCGTCCTCATCGACGAACTCGACGGTCATGACGACTGTGTCGTTCTCGAGGATTTCGCCAAGCTGACCAAGCTGGATTTCCTCGTCGAAGCCGGTCAGGTGCCTGGGCGAGGGGCCCCCGGGTTGCTGAGGCCGCGTCGCTCCCGGGTTGCGAGGCAACATCAAGAAGATCAATCCCCCCAGGGCCAGGGTCGTCGCCATGACGCGAACTGTCGAAACGACGTACGGAAAATCGAACAGCCCCGGATAAACATCGACTGAACCGGCTCGGGAGTGTGTCGACGCCGGCGTGGTGGTCATCGCGAGAAATCGCCGCGCCTCGCGCTGCAAGAAAAACTGGCCAAGCACCCAAACCGCCAGCATCGCCCAGAGGAACAGCCAAGTGCCCACCTGTTCGTTCTGGTTGATCACTGCGCCGATCAACACCTGCATCAGTCCCAGCGTAAAGAGCCACCAGTCATCCTCGGCCGTCTTGGGCAGGAAGCAGAGGATTAATTGGAGGTAGATCAGCCAGTGCCCCAGAGCCCGCACCAACTGTGTATCGTCGACCTTATACTCGTAGGCGAGTGCGCCCAGGGAGAGCACCGCCAAGCCATTGGCCACGGTGCGCGGCAGCGCCCACTGCCGGCGGCGATCGACCATGACGAATGCGACGATCCCGGCGCCGGCCATGATGAAGGGATACAACCGGGTAAACGGTGTCTCGGCGAGGTCCGCGCCCAATGTCGTCGTGGCGATGGTCAACATCAGGTAAAAACTGGCGCGATAGACGAGGTAGCTGTTCACTTCCACGGCTTCTCCATCCGTCGTTCGTCGTCCGAACGGCGTCCGAACTGGAGGAAGGCTCGGAATCGGGGCCGCGACGACGTTGTTCCTGGCTCGAGAGACGCTCCTGAAGGGCGCTGCTCAAGCGATGTTGGAGAAAGTTGCGCATTGGAGCTTCGGCGGACTGGAACAAGGGAGTGAGATCTCCGCGCGTGGCGTTGAGGAGGAACACGCGACCCTGGAGGCCGCGTGCCGATGTGCCGGAGAGCCGGGACGATCGCTCGGCTTCCTCGATGAGGTTGAGCGGGCCTTGTCGAGATAATGATCAGGTGGGCCTCGCGCAGAATGGCTGGCGGCATGACGTCGAAGAGCTCGGCCAGTCCACCTTCGCTCGACGGTCGCATCGTGGCCAGTTGCTCGAGTAACTCATGTAACAGCTTAACCGAGGCCGGACCTTGTCGCACGCCCGGCGCCGGCCCTGTCCAGCCGAGAACCAGCCGGCGTCCTTGGTGCCGGCACGTTTCCAGGCAAATCGTGGCCGCGAACGAGATCGCCTCCTCGAGCGCCTCCCGCTGATCGGTGCCGACGCGCGCTCGAGGCAGCCACGGATCGACGAGAATGGCCAGGTCTTGTTCGTTTTGCTGTTCAAACTCCTTCACCATCAGCGCGCCGCGACGCGCCGAGGTTCGCCAGTGGATCCAACGCGGGCTGTCGCCGGAGCGGTAGTCGCGCAGCCCGTGGTATTCCTCTTGTTGGGCCGAATGGTCGTGCCGCAGGCCGCGCCGGTTTTCGGTCGCCTGACGCTGCATCTGGAACCATCGCCGGCTCAAATGGCCAATCTTGGGATAGACCACGATTTGATCTGGCAGCGGGATCGTGACGCGATGCTCCACCAACCCGAACGGCGATCGCGTGCCAAGATCCAGCTCGCTCAGCTTGTACCTGCCGCGCTTGGGACTCTTGCTTTGCCAGCGGACTCGCGCCCGATCGCGCCCGGCCACTCGGGCGAAGAAAACCTGAGTCGTCACGGTGGCCGATCCCGATACCAGGCGATCGACAGGAACCAAGGAGTCTCCCAGAAACAGTGCGAGGGCCGCATGCCAGCGCCGGCCGTTTTCGAGCGTGTAATCGATGATGAGGGGATCACCCGAGAACACATAGGCCGGTACGCGACGCAGCACGCGCAGCCGGCGGAGCATTGAGCGGCCACCGAAAATCGACGCCAGGAACGGACCCGCGGTCAGCGTGAAAACCAGCAATATGAGGTTAACCTGCTGGTAGAGACCCGCGAAAAGCAACAAGACGCTGGCCAGCACATAGACGAGCCCTTCGCGCGTCGGACTCAATCCCTCCCTCGGCCAAAGTGTGTCGAGCAGCCCTTGGGTCAGGCGCCGGAACCGGCCGCGCGACCGTCGCGATCGAAGTTTCTCGTCGACGCTCATCGCAGGTGATCCTCTCGCCGAAAAGGCCAACCCGGTCGCCTCACGACGGCACGCGAATGCGGTCGACGATGTCGTGGATGATCGCCTCGGCCGCGCCAAATTCGCCCGCCTGAAGAAACGACTTGCCCACGACTCGGTGGGCTAGCACCGGCACGACGAGAGTCTTGATGTCATCGGTGACGACATAATCCCGCCCCGAAACCAGGGCCAGGCTTTGAGCCGCCCTGTAAAGCGTCAATGCGCCTCGGGTACTCACGCCCACATGAAGATCGTCGCTCCGGCGAGTCGCATGAACGATGTCGAGCACGTAATCCGTGATGGCATCATCCACTTGGACCATCCGCACGCCGCGCTGAAGCTGGAGCACCTCATCGGCGGACAGGACCGCAGCCAAGCTATCGACCGGTTCCCCCTGTCGATGGCTGGCGAACACCTTGCGTTCCTCGGCGCGGATCGGGTATCCCATCCGCAGCCGGAGCATGAATCGATCGAGTTGGCTTTCGGGCAGACACGTAGGTCCCCTCGAATTCATAGGGGTTTTGCGTCGCCAACACGATGAACGGTGGGGGAAGTGGGTGCGTCGTCCCCTCAACGGAGACCTGGCGGTCGCTCATCGCTTCCAGAAGGGCACTTTGGGTCCGTGGAGTGGTCCGGTTGATCTCGTCGGCCAGGATCACGTTCGCGAACAGCGGACCAGGCTTGAAGACGAACTCGCCCGACGGCGCATGATAGACGCTCGATCCGAGCACATCGGAGGGGAGCAAGTCAGGAGTGAACTGGATTCGCCGGAAAGAAGAGTTCGATACTGGCGGCCAGGGCCCTCGCCAGAAGCGTCTTGCCCACGCCCGGTACGTCTTCGATCAGGACGTGCCCCTCGGCCAGCAGGGCCACGACGGCAAGTCGTATCACCTCCGGCTTGCCAAGCACCACCAGTCCCACGTTTTTGAGCAGTCGATTCGAAAGGGAGAGCAACTCGTCAAGGCTGGGAATTGCGGGTTCAGCGATCTGGGTTAGCATTCATTCGGTCCGCTCAGCGAAGAGTGCGTGGTGCCATGCCTTGGTCATGCGTGATTCCTAGTATAAACCAAGAACGCAACGATTCCAACGGTTGGATAGCGCGGCAAGTACTTTGCTGGGATCGTTCGATCTGCGGAAAATAAAGGAGGCGCCCTCGCGCGGGCGGCTCGGATTCAGGCAGGCGGCGTGATCAAGATCCTGATCCTGGCTGGCCGGCTCGATGCCGACGACGCCGGTTGGCCACTGACGCCATTGCTCGATCGCCTGGAACGGCGCGGCTTGCAGCTCCAGGTTCTCTGTCTTTCCAAAGGGATCGTTGCAATGGCCGACACGCGCGCCGTCGACGTTCCCGCGCTGGGAAACCGCTGGCTGCGTGCCTTGGCGGCCCGCCGGCTCTGGTCCGAGGGCCTGTTGCAACGCCCTCACATGATGCACGTGGTTGACGATGAGATGGTCGAGGTCGCCCTCGCCTTGTCCGAAAACAATCAGATTCCCTATGTTCAGACGGTCGCTGGATTTGGCAGCGTCGAGCGCGGTCTCAGGCTGAGTCGACGTTGGTGCCGGTCGCCTGGTGGCGACCAGTCCAGATCTCGCCGAGGCCATGACGACAGGGACTGGGGATTCCCCACCGATCGCATCACGATCATCCCTCCGGGAATCGTCGCACACCAAGAATCCTTCGATGCGGCCGGGACCTGGAAGGTTCCGGTGATCGGCGCTGGCGGACCGCTCGAGGAGGCGTCGGGCTCGATGATCTTCCTGGACGCCGCCCGCCTGGTTCTGGAAAAAGGCTACGACATCGAGTTCGTGATTGCCACTCATGGCGGCGAACAATCCCAGCTCCGTCAAAGTGCCCAACAACTGAACATTGGCGAGCACGTAACCGTGAGCGATTATTCGATTCTCGGGGCAAAATATCTGGAGTGTGCTGGACATTTATTGCCAACCCGCCATCGCCGCCAGTGCGGGCCATGCGCTGGCCAGGGCGCTCGGGCACGCCGTCCCTTGCATCGCCACCAACGTCCGAGGACTCCGGGCAGTTGATCGAGTCCGGAGAAACCGGCCTGCTTGTCCGACCCAATGACGCCGGCGCGCTTAAGTGATGCCATGATCGCGTTGATCGACCATCCGGAGGAAGCGCGCCAGGCTGGGCCAAAATGGACTCGCCAGCATCCAGGCCCGGTTCGATCCCGAAGTCGAGGCCGATCGCCTGGCCGAGTTGTACACCCGGGAACTGGCGCGTTGAAAACGCGATCAGAGAAAAAAACCCGCCACGTGGCACACCCGGAACCGAGTTCGTCATGAGAACGGTGTACCAGTCACTGTTCAGGTTTGGACGTCTGCCCAGGAGGGGCCGTAACGATCATGGATGCGATCAAACACGCGAATCGTGGACGAACCCGCCGCCCAGTCAAGTTTCAGGCCTCGATTGAGGGCATGGAAGGTCGTCTCCTACTGTCGGGGAGCCACCACTCTCATCATGCGATTGTTCACAATGCACAGCCTGTCGCCACTAATGCGACGCAGCCCGCCGCCACGACGACGCCCCAGCATCAGCAGCACACGAGCAATCACGGACGGGCCGAGCGGCATGGGAGGAATGCCGGTGTCCACCAAACCGTCACCAACGCGCCGATCATCATCGTCCAGCCCGAGATTACCGTCGAGCCCACGATGAACGTCCAGCCATCGATTAGTGGCGGGACCGTGCAACCGACGATTAACGGAGGAGCCTCGAGCACACAAAGTTCGTCGAACACCTCGGCCACATCCACGCCGGCCGCGGTGCCTACGCCCGTGTCTGTCTCAATCTCAAAGACCACTGGCGACACGACATCATCCCTTAACGCAACCTTGTGGTCCAACCCGAGCCAACACGCCGGGTCGGGAACTGTGTCGACGGGAACCAAGTCGGGCAATCAAACGACCCCGACATCCGGGTCGACGACTCCGGCGACGACCACATCCTCGACAACACCCGCGTGCCCTCCAACTTCGACCTCGACAACTCCGTCGACCGCCGCGTCCACACCGTCGACACCAGCAACGACCGGTACGGGCTCTTCAAACGCTTCGACCTCAACCTCGACAACAGCGTCCTCAAGCGGATCCGGAACAGCGAACACCTCCACCGATACGACTGCATCGACGGGCACGACTTCGCCCGCCTCGGGCACGGCAAGCGGCTCGACGAATTCGTCAGCAGCCACCGGAAGTTCAAGCTCGACCACGGGATCGGCGAACGCCTCGACCAATACGACCGCATCCGCCGGCAATTCGACCCCAGCGATCGGGACGCCGGGTGCGGCGACCAATGCCGGGGCCGTGACTTGCACAACCAACCCGGGCTCTGCAGCAACCGCGTCGACTGCAACAAATGCCTCGTCCACGGGGACGGCAAGTACGACAACGTCCACTTCGAGCCAGGTCAGCTCCGGTGCCTCGACCGGCTCGGCATCGACGAACACGTCGACCGCCGCGAACTCCGGTTCAGGTTCCGCTCAAACCTCCACGACAACGTCTGCGTCGGCGAAGTCGGGAGCCTGAATCGCAACGCGGCCCGGGATAGCCGAGGTTGGCTGTCCCGGGCTGTTGTCGAGATGCGAAACGGCCGGTGATCAGCGCCCAACGAAACGATGTCGAACTGTCGGGGTCTAGAATTCGATCGAGTCACGGATTCTTTTTGGCCTAAAATGCCTTGATCGATTCCTGCAAACGCTTGTTTTTGGAATGGAGGGTCTGCCACTCCGCTTTCTTCGCGAGCTCATCCGACCTGGCCTTTTCGACCGCGACTCGCAGTTCCTTGATGCGTTTGGGCTTGGTGTAATCGAGAAGGTTCTTGAGCTTCGCTTCTGCCTTCTTGACCGCAAGCTCGGCATTCGGGCGCAGGCGAATCGCGTTGGCCACCAAGTCAGCGAACCAGAACTCGTTGTAGAGGTCGCCGACCGAACCCTTCGAGGCCTTTTTAATTATTGCGAGCCGATCCTTGGTAATCTCGATCGCATCACGCGCTCGTTCCGAGGTCGGACTGGCGAGAAGAGCTCTCCCTCCAAGGTGGCTCGGTCCATGAACGAAAATCCCCTCTTCGTACTCGGTCACACCGATCTCCGCGACCTCTCGGGTGAGCGTGGCGTTCTTGAAGTTGGCCTCCGCGATTTCCGAGATAATTATTGATTTACGTATTGGTCGCGGAGATTCTCTAGCGTGTCGGACGTTTCGATCGGTCGTTTTGCGGGCTGGTTCTTCGGATTCTGCAATCGCTTGAGCTTGGCTCCTAGAGGTCCTCGAGTTGCACGCGCCACTTCTTCCGATTTGGACTTCTCGAGTTCGGCTTGGAGCTCCCTGATGCGTTTGGGCTTGGAGTATTCGAGAAGAACCTTGAGCTTCGACTCGGCCTGTTCAACCACGAACCCAGAGCTTTTCGTGCAAGCAGCTCGGCGATGGACTACCTGGTCCGAGAAACGGAATTCGTTGACGAGGTCGTAGGTCGAGCCTTTTGATGCCTGCTTGATCTGGGCTGCCCGGTCATGTGCTTCCGGGATATGCTCTCGAGCCATTTTCAGCTCGTCCCGGGCTATTTTGAGCTCGGCTTCCAGCGTGGCTTTCTCTTGGACGAACAATCCCTGCTCGTACTCCTTCAGAGCCAACTCCGCGAGCTCCCGTTTGAGATGGGCGACTTGGAGAGTCGCCTTGGCCGACTCGAACTTGGTTTTTTGGATCTCGACCTGGTCATCGACGATCGCCTGTGCCACAGCGCTGTTAAAAGCGAGAGCCAGCAGCAAAACGCCGAGAGACGTACGAACTCACGACCCGAGACTTCGACATCATGATCCCCTTCCTCGAAATAGCAGCGATGAGACGAGGAACCGAGAAAATGATTATACGGCTTGTGGTCGCGACTTGGCGAGATCCTGTTCGTAACGGTTGGCCGAGGCCAGGAAGTCGTAGAAAGCCAGGAGGCCGCAAAAGATGAGACCGGGCTTTCCGTCGAGGAAACCGAGTCGCAGGAAATAAGCGTAGACGAATCGGAACAAGGGCCGCAGGGGCAGTCGCCAGGCGATCTTCTTGAGCAGGCGCTTGAAGCGCTTGCCTCGGTCGATCGTCGACGGGATCGGCTCGTTGAGGAATCGTTCGCTGAGCGCGGCCTCCCAGATCGCGTATCGGTTGTGTTTCTCCACCCAGGCCGCGATGGTCGGATAAGCGTGGTGTTCGAGCTGGTTTTCGAGGCGAAGGACGCGGCCGTCCAGCTCGACGTGCTCGTGTGCCTCGTTGTCGCCGGTGCGACCGCCGGTGTGGTCGAGCATCTTTTCATAGCGACCGAGCCGGTGCTTGAACAGCCGCAGGTTCCAGCAATCGGCATAGCCGCAGTGGCGGATCTGCCGGCCCAGGAAGTAGTAACGCGAGTTCAAGAAATACCCGTCGGCCTCGTCGCGGGCGATCCGGCTGGCGATCTCCGCCGCCAGCGCGGGCAGCGACCACCTCGTCGGCATCCACGATCAGGACCCACTCGTTGCGGAAGGGCAGGTTTTCGAGGGCCCAGTTCTTTTTCTTGGGGTAGGTCCCGTTGAAGTGAAACGGGACGACTGTCGCTCCGAGCGCAGTGGCGACCTCGACGGTCTGATCGCTGCTCTGGCTATCCACCACGAAAACCTCATCGGCCCACGACAGTGCCGGCAAGCAGCGCCTCAGGTTGTCGGCCTCGTTCTTGACCGGCACGATCACACTGACGGGCGCTTTCGCCGGCGGGTGTATCAAGTCGCATGGTTGTCCTCGTTGAACAAGTGGGATCGAGAGACATCGAGGCATGCGCCACGAGTCGTCAGGAGACAACGACGTCGGGCGCGGGTCCGCCGCCGCGCAGCCATCGGTACACCGACGCCAGACGCTCAGCCTGACGGTCCCAGGTATATTGGTCCACGACGAGCCGGCGGCCGTTGAGACCGAGCGAGGCTCGTTCATCGGGCGTTCGGTCGAGCAGGTCGCGCAGGCCTTGCGTGACTGCGTCGACGTCGGGCGTGACGACGACGGCCGCCATCGGCCGCGGCCACCTCGGGAAAGTGGCAGGTCGTCGTGATCAGGCTGGGCAAGCGGCACGCCAGGGCCTCGAGGACGGCCATGCTGAAACCCTCGCTGTAACTTGGCAAGACGAATGCGTCGGCCGCGGCCCAGACCTGCCTGGCACGCTCGCCACGCGACGTGGCCCACATACGTGAGCCGATCGCTGAGGCCAAGATGAGCCATCTGGTCGCGAAAGGGGGACAAGGCTCCGTCATCATTGCCCGCGATCAGCAGGTGAACCTCCGGCCGGTCGGTGGCGATCCGACCCAGGGCGTCGGCCAACAAGTCGAGGCCCTTCTTGACGTGAAGCCGTCCGAAGAAAAGCAGAACGAACTTCCCTTGGAGCTCGGGAAATTCCGCTTCGAGGGCCGAACGTGGGGGCAAGTCGTCGCTGAACGCGAGATCGACACCATTGGGGACGAAACAGATCGGCGTCCAGGGAGCGAGGTCTCGCAAGTGGCCGACTTCCGGACGAGAGAGGGCGTGCAGGCACGAAGCACGACGGAGATTTCTGGCCTCGACCAGTGCCAGATAGACCCGCTTCTTCCAGCGCTTATGCCGCAAGGCCCAAGGTTCGGCCATGCCGTGGGCGGCGATCAGGTATGGGATGCGCGACCGTCGGGCCGCCCGTGCCCCGCAACGCGTGTGCGCTTGCCAGAGTCCGTGCAGATGCACGACCTCGGCCGAGCGAACGGCCTGTTCCAGGTCGGTCTCCGGGCCCTTGATCGTCAGCGCCTTGAGCCAGTTGTGCGGCTTCCAGCCGCGAGGGCGTGGGAGTCACGATCGTCACCTCGCCACGCAGCCGGCTCAAGGCGGAGGTCATCCCCAGGATGCTGGGCACCATGCCACCATCGCGCACCGGGTCCAAACCGTTGCAGACATGCAGCCAGCCACGGCGTTGTGCCGAGGTATCTGCTCCGCCGGTCTTTCGTCGCGTCGCGTCGTGGTCATGGTTTCGAGTTGCGTTCTGGTCATGAGATTACCTCACTTTCGTCGTGGCCGATGTGGTGCGAGTCCGCGTCCGTTCGTGAGCAATTCGAGCGAAATCGAGTGCCTCCAATGCGCCGCGAGCGAAGCGGTCGGGGCCCCAGTTCGCCACCGTCTCGGCCGCGCGGTGTCCCATCGCTCGGCGATCATCGTCGGGACGGGTCGCCATCCAGGCCAACTGGCTCGAAATCATCTCGACATCCATTGGATCGAATCGGAGACCGGTCGTTCCTTGCGGGTCCGGTACCAGAGTCGGGGCGCAACCCGCGCGAGAAGACACCAACAACGGTAGGCCACAGGCGGCGGCCTCGTTCACGACCAGTCCCCAGGGCTCCATCAAACTGGGAAGCACGAACGCCGAGGCATGAGCGTACCATCGCGACAAACGGTCAGCCTGGAGAAACCCGGGCCGGTGAATGGCCGCGGCGCAGCCGCTCGTCTTTGATCGCGCGCTCGACCTCGCCCGCGCCGGGACCATCACCGCAAAGCACGAGGTCCCACGCATTGCTGGAGTCCGAATGCCGCCGATACCGGGCGAATGCTCCGATCAGCCGGACCAGGTTCTTGTCGGGCACGAACCGACAGACCGTCAAGAAATAGGGGGCGGCGGGCAATCCCGTTCGGTCCGGGATCCTCACGCGAGGCGTTGGCTCGGGCCGCGAAGTAGGCATTGTCAACAGCGTTGTAGCCCAGTGCGACTCGGTCTCGAGGCATACCGAGCTCGCGCCAGGTAATCGAGGTGCCGGCGCCCGCCGACCAGCCCGGCGTCGAACCGTCGCACTCGCCGCTTCTTGATCAGTTCTTTCCACCAGACGCGCGGACGATCGATGGCCTGGCTCTCGGACATCAGGATCGACGGCCGCCCTTGCCGTCGGGCCCATCGTGCCGCGGCGGTCGATTCCGGCCGCGAATAACCGGTGACAAACAAGGCGTCGGGACGATCGCGATCGAGCGCAACCACCATCGCTTGCCGGCAGGCCATCGGCTCGATCGTTTCCAGGACTTTGTCGGGGAACAGCGTGATCCATTCAAACGGCTCGTCGCGACGGTTGCGGCATCCACGGATAGGTCCGTTCGCTGCCCGCGACTTCGTAGGCAATGAGCCGGTCACCTCGCTCGCCCAGCCGAGCGGCGAGTGGCGGCAGACGGGCCAGATGGTAGGGTCCGAAGTTGGTGAAGCACACGGCGATCGTCATGATCTGATCTCCACGGCCAGTCGTCAATCTTGCGCACCGGCGATTCGGACCCTCGCTCCACTCGCCGATCGCGGTACAACTCGGCGTCTCGAACCGTCGCAGGAATGATTTCCTCCATGCCAAGATCGGCCGCTCGAGCAAGTAGCCTAATGCCACTCCGGATGACGTACCCGCCAGAAACAGGATGGCCCAGGTGATCCGCCAATCCGTGATGAGATCCCAGCGAAAAATCACGGAAGAGATCAGCATGAGAAACGGACCATGAAACAGGTAAGTCGGGTAGCTCGATTGACCGAGGATTTCGCTCGTCTTCACAGCCCACTCTCGTGGCCGGCCCTGGGTCCGGGCTGCGCACGCCATCAACTGCGATGAAGCGAACGAGCATCAGGCTGAATGCCGCCGCCAGTACCAGGAACAGGACCTGGATGTGAACGCGTCGAGAAAACCAGAGTCCCATTCCCAGCAGGAGAATCAATGGCCAGCAAGACGATCCCACTCTGGCCAAACGGGAGCGAGCGAGTGCCGGCCGGTTTTCGGCGACAAGCGCTCCCAGGAACCAGATCGCCCCCAAACCGAAGAGCGAACCGAGACCCTGCGTGAACGGCGAGTGAAACAATCGGAAATGCGCCACCTCCATGACGAGCGCGACGCCAACGCAGATGAACATCCCCAACGTCGTGGCGCGAATCCCTATCTTCAGGGCGATGTACACGAGAATTCCATAAAAGATGTAATAAAGCATTTCATTAGTGATACTCCACGAGGGAGCATAAGTGCCGAACGTCTCGGTCAGGTTCTGCAGCACGAATAGCTGCGATACTAGCGTGTTTGCGTTGATCCCGTTGACCCAGTACGGAGGTCTCGCCGAAGCGATTAAGCCGCTCGACGAAAACGGCGAACATTAAGCCCAGGTAATAGATCGGCAGAATCCGAGACAACCGGGCAGCCAAGTATCGTGCCAACGGGAACGAGTTTCCATCGATCGATCGAGATACCGAGAGTTGGATGCAATAGCCGCTGATGACGAAGAAGCCGATCACCCAGTGGATGCCAGCGGCCGCCACATAAAGGAGCAGGTCGTGCAGCCACCAGGGGTAGAGCGTCCGAGCTTCGGGATGGATCGACCAGGACATATCCACCGAATGAGCTGCGACAACCAAGAATGCGAACAAGCCACGACAAACGTCGATCTTCTGGTTCGCAGTGAGCCCCGCGGCGCGGTTCGAAGCAGCTCCCGAAACCTCCGATTTTGCAGCAAGCATCACAGGGTCCTTGTGAAGAAGCGGTTCCATCCGTCGACCGATGAGTACGGCGGTTTTGAGCCGCGAATGATCGGGGCGAAGGCCCACCGTCTGTGTTCAGGCGGGAGCCGCGATGATGTCTCCTTGGGTTGCGGAAGAGCCGCCGCGATTGATCAACCACATGGTGATGACGATCGGAAAGCAAGTGAAACCCCAGTTGTAGTAGAACCAGGCCAACGGATCGTCACCGACCACCATGAACCAGGCGTTATAGTAAGTGATCGACCACCAGAACTGAGTCCAGGGCAGTTCGGCGTGAAGGAGGAAGAACTCATAGGCCGTGCGGAGCAGCACGGCGAGGCTGGCCAGGAGGATGAGGGTTCCGATCGCACCGCCATTCAACTGGGCCGCGCCCAGGATGCCGATCGCGGGGCCTGTGAAATCCTCGTCGCGTGGCAGCTCCGAGCCGGCGATCCAGGCGTTGATCCATTGTTCGCGGCCGAAAATCGGTTTGGTCGGCCAGATAAGCCGGGGGATAAAGGTCGAAAAGACTCGCAGATAGTTGGCGCCATAGTCGTGGCCCGACTTGGTCGGAACCGTATCCATGATCAATAGGTAGCCACCGTACTCGCTCGTCTCATAGCTGGTGATTTCCACGCCGCTGTCGTCATCTGTCAGGTTGATGCTTTGCAGAATCTTGCTGACCTGGAAATCGCCGACGAATTGAAAGAATCCACTGAACGACCTTTCGTAATTAGGGTTGCCGCGCCAGCCAATGGCGACTGCGACCACCAGCGCGCCCGAGAACGCCGTGGCCATCAAGACGGGCCATGAGGGTCGCTTGAGCCGTGTGCAATAGTACGCGCAGACCGTGGCCAGCACGCCGATCAGTGAGTGCGATCGCTTGCCGTTAAACATCCAGATCAACACATACAATCCCGCCACCAGCAACCCCACCGGTAAGAATTGCGGTCGTGCGCCGTGGATGGTCCGGCCAGTCACAATCAGCATCACCGCGCTCACCATCATCACGAAAGGAAATGCATGGATCAACGATACCTCGGCCGACATCGTCTCGTCATCGCCTCCCCCGCGGGCCAGCATGCCCGCACAAAACAAGCCCCAGACGATCAAGGGAGGGCTGATGACGGCGACCTGCACCGCGGACCATCGCCGCGGTGGTTGGGGAAGCCACGAGGCCAGTTTCCGGCCGATGCCAAGTTGATAGACCAACAGGAACCACACCAGCGCCCACAAGGATTGGAAATTGGCCGCCGCCACCAATTCCTTCCCTCTGAGACCGACCGCCCATTCGTGGTAACTCGTCGCCTGTACAACGTACGGTTGAATATATCCGACCAAGAACAGCCACACGGGTGCGAACGGGTCGAACTTCCCCTTGATCACATGGGCGAAAAAATAGAGCACGATCACTGCGCCGGTCGCAACAACGAAATAGAGTTCATCCATGACAATCAACCCGTCTTCCGGCTTAGAGGCTGTCCCGGAAGGTCTTGGTAGGGTGCTCTCTGAGCACCGATCAGGGGCGCTTTGCCGAACTCGGTGCTCACAGAGCACCCTACATTGGCTTGTCGGCACGTCAGCTCCTTGACGACCGCAATCAGTGAGGCGTGGTATCGCGGCCAGTCGAACGTCAAGGCTCGAGCGCGGGCGGCGCTGGCCATGCGGGCTCGCAGCTCGCGATCGTTGCCAAGCCTTTCCATCGTCGCGGCCAGGGCTTCGACGTCCCTTGGACCGACCACGAACCCGTCGATGCCGTCTCGCACGACCGAACCAGCGTTAGGCGTGACGACGCTGGGCAATCCACACGCCAGCGCCTCGTACGTGACCACGGCTGATCCCTCGAATAGCGATGGAAACA
Source organism: uncultured Planctomycetota bacterium (assembly GCA_963720335.1). Classification (GTDB taxonomy): domain Bacteria; phylum Planctomycetota; class Planctomycetia; order Isosphaerales; family Isosphaeraceae; genus CAVRFS01. The sequence continues at coordinate 68,928 of CAVRFS010000002.1, forward strand.
CGAAAACATCGGCCGCCGCCATCAAGGCGGGCATTTCGCTATGCGAGACCCGCCCCAGCGGCTCGACCATTCCGAGGTAAGGCTCGAGCGGGATCTTTCCGGCTGGGCAACGGTCCCAGGAGCTGGAGCTTCCACCCGGGCCGGCGGATTCGACTCCACGCTTCGAGGAGGTACTTGATTCCTTTGCGCTGGGTGATTCCTCCAGCGAACAAGAACGTGCAGGAGTCCTCGCAGCCGTTGCGGGTAATGGGGTGAAAGCGACGACAGTCGGCAGCGTAAGGGATGACGCGGAGCCGGTCACGCGAGGTCCCGTGTCGCACTAATGTGTCGGCGATATGCTCCGAAGGGACGATCACGCGATCGGCCAGCTCGAGGTCGCGAAGCCGGCGATCATGGAGCCACGCCAGGTCAATCGAATCGAGCACGCCGTCGCCGAGATAGATCGGCAGGAAGTCGGGCGCGGTTGCCGCTTCGGCCTCGAGGACTTGCCGTTCCTCACGCACGTCGCCGTGGACCATGCTCACAATCGTCGGAATTCCGAGACGGCGACATAACGGCAAGGTCAGCTCCGATCCGACGTCGCTGAACAGGACAACCGCCGCGGGCCGGGTCCGCGCGATCGACGCGCGCCACCAGGGCGTCGAACCGCTCGGTCCGCCATCGTGCGAGGGCACGTTTGAGCCGCGGCGTTTGTTCCGCCAGTCGAACCTCCAGCCGCAGGGCCAGGTCGAAGCTGGGAACCGGGCGGACGCGCGATCCGGGAATCTCTGGGTCGTGACGGCGGAGCAAGACCCGCTCCAAGCGGGCAAACCGGTTCGGTGCGATCCGGCGCAAGAGACCGGGCAGACGTCCTTCAGGGTTGTAGTAGGACGAAGTCACGAACGCGCGCAGCAGCCGGCCCCGGTTCAAGCCAACCACCGCTTGATAGGCCGGTGGACGTGCGTCGGGACAGGCGACGATGACCGACTCCTTCAGTCGACCCGTTTGCATTTCGGCCTCGATCTTCCTTGACCGTTGAGGGCCATTCCGGTCGATTCCCGGTTAGCTATGAGCTGCCGTAACTGTTGTTGTACTTCTCGCGCCGGGCTAATTCCCGGTCGTGCTCGACCATCATTTTGATCAGTCCACGGAAGTTGACCTCGGGTCGCCAGCCAAGCACATCGCGGGCTTTCGTGGCGTCTCCCTGGAGTACGTCCACTTCCGATGGCCGCGTATACCTGGTATCGAACTCGACGAAATCATGATAATCGAGATCCAGGTATGAGAAGGCCAGCTCAAGTAACTCACGGATGGAATATGTCTCGCCGGTGGCCACCACGAAGTCGTCGGGCTTGTCCTGCTGGAGCATCAGCCACATGGCGCGGACGTAGTCGCCTGCGAACCCCCAGTCCCGCTTGGACTCGAGGTTGCCCATCACCAGTTTCTTTTGCAGGCCCTCCTTGATGCGCGTGGCTCCCAGCGTGACTTTCCGGGTTACGAACGACTCGCCTCGGCGTGGGCTTTCGTGGTTGAACAAGATCCCCGAGCAGGCGAAAAGGCCGTAGGCTTCCCGATAATTGATGGTCTGCCAGTGGCCGTACAGTTTGGCGCAGGCATACGGGCTGCGCGGGTGGAATGGCGTCGAAGGTCCTTGAGGCGGCGCCGCGGCGCCGTACATCTCCGAGCTCGACGCCTGATAGAACCTGACGGGTTTCGATCGGTTCAAGTTCCGCACAGCCTCGAGCAAACGCAATGTGCCAAGACCGACGACGTCCGCGGTATACAGGGGCTGGTCGAAGGACACGCGGACATGGCTTTGCGCACCGAGATTATAGACCTCGTCGGGCCTGATCTGCTCCATGATCGTCGCCAGGCTGGACGCATCCGCGAGATCCGCGTAGTGGAGATGAAACCGCTCCTGGACCGTACTGTCGCGAGCGAACAGGTGATCGATTCGCTGACGGTTCAAACTGCTGGAACGACGAACCAGGCCATGAACCTCATATTCGGGCTTATCCAAGAGCAAGTCGGCCAGGTACGAACCATCTTGGCCGGTGATTCCCGTGATCAGTGCACGTTTCATGGAGACTTTTTTCCAGAGGGTTCTCGGACTCTCGCGCCGCGACGCCGTCACGGAACATAGTATTCCGCGCGTTCTTGAGGGATGATTGGCTCGAGGGCCTTGAGCAGCTCCCCGGCGAAATCCCTCAGTGCGTCGTTCTCGGGATCGTTTTCGCCCGTGTAGAAGACCTCAACTGTCATGGACGATCCGCGCGTCGTCTGCCCGTGGCTACTTCGACTGGTGATGGGAAGTTGCCTCACGTAGTTCTCCAGCTTCCCTTCTCCGAATATGTAGTACCAAAAGCCAACGTGTTCGACCAGTTCACCTTGGGAGTAGCCCAGGTGGGTGACCAGGGTCGACTTTCCGCTATCCGAGGAAATCGCCAGCTCGCGGGTTTGTGACTCGATCTTGGTCCATCCTCCGGACGGCAGACAGATCTCCGGCGTGTGCCGAAGGTTTGTTCCCTCGGAGGAATAGTTGATCCAGAGGCGGAGGCTAAGCCCTGGGTGTTTCGGGCTTTCGTAGATCCGGTTCAGGTATTCGGACGTCTGGCGCGAAAGACAATGTCCGGATCAACCTTCTCGTTCCGACCGACCCAATCACCCAGTTCGAAAGGTATCCAAGCCAATGGCTTTCGCAACGGCGGCCGTTCGGTCTCGTTGAGCCGCTCCAGGCCGGCCTGCGCCACGAGACCGCTCGACAGGATCGCAAGACAGACGCAGTATACGCTGAGATCGTGACATGGGACGTCCTTTCTGGCTCAAGACGATCCGATCGCCAATGGCCGTTCCGCCGAAGAATCCGCTTCAGGGCTAACTTGTTGGCGGTCGGAGACGATCCGGCAGAACTGGTCCAAAATCCAGCACTCGGAATTGAGCAGCAACAGACCAAAACCCATCATGAGCAAGCCTTCGAGCGTGTGGTACGTTCCCACGGCGAACTGCGGATTGACGAAGTGCATGATGTAACCGGTGAGCAACACGCGGGCGATGTTCGCCGTCATGGCAATCGGCAACGCCGAGAGAATGATGACGACGCGGTACCACAACGGCCGCGTGCTCAAGTAAGCTACGCCCGTCGTCAATGCCAGGAAACCCGTCATCTGTCTCAGCCCACTACAAGCCTCGGCGACAAACATCTGGACGCCTCCGGGCAACGTGATCCGGTTTCCTTCGCAGAGAACCGGGACTCCGGAGGCATTCATCACGGTCGAGGCGACACGACTGGCCAGCAACTGGAGCGGTGAGGCGATCCTGGAATAGAGCGCAACCGGCAAGGGAATCATGAACACCAGGAAGAAGAAAGCAAACCAGTACCGCTTCAAGGCCGCAGTTCCGAACAAGAGCGCGAAGAGTCCGGCCAGTCCAATCAACAGGGAGAGATCGGCCAGAAAGAAGATCGGCACCGGAATTGTGGCCAGTCGTCCCGCCAAAGAAAGCAGGAGGAGCAGAATCCCGACCCCGATTCCGCCATGCACCGGCACGGAGCCGCGGCTGGCGACCTGGTTGGCGAAATAGAGGCTGATCAGGGGCACGAGGAAGCCGTGACTGTAATTCTCGTCGACAGTCCAGGCGTGATAGAAATGGCCGAGGTTCGCCGAGAACAGACAGATGAATAATCCCGAACAAAGCACGGCCCCAGTCCAGGATCCCCACTGTTGGGTATCCGTTACGGCCCGCCAAAGGAGCTGGGCAAGGCTCGTCGGCTCCGGTCTGCTCGCACTTGCGGGTGTTGGCACAGACGCCCCCGATGTCACCGCCATGGTTGGTGGTCCTTCACGCTGGCCGCGGAATCAGGATCATGGTGTCTACACGCTAATGGTAAATGTCGCATTATGCTTCAATTCGACTCTGGTCAATTGGCCTTGGCACCCGAGGAGCGCGGAATGACGCGAGCGCGGGTTGCTCGCAGGATCTCGGTCGCGCGCCGGCTGATGTCGTCGCTGGCGGCGACGGTCAAGGTGGCGCGGAGCGCGGCCTCCCGCTTGGTGTCGTCGGCGAGCCGTAGCGCGATGTCCGCCAGGTTGAACCACCAGGCTCGTTTCAGGGTCACGTCATCCAGCAGCTCGATCGCCTCGCTGTATGCCTTGTCGGCCTCCTGCCAGCGCGATCGCAGGGCGAAGGCCTCGGCCCTGACCGCCAGCATCAGCGGTTCGATCGGACCATCGATTGCCAGCGGCCGGGGTTGGTTCACGATGATGTCGAGTAGAGCATCCGCGACGTCGTTTCGGGCTTGCTCTCGGAGCAGCCGCGCTGTAGCTAGGATCGCCAAGTTCTTTCGCGGAAGGACTTCGAGCCACTCGCCGGCCGTCCACTCATTTCGGGCAACGAGTTCGCGTATGATATCTCGGACGCGTTCCTCGCCGGGCAGGAGATAACGGGGAACTCCTTGATCGTCGTTGAACCGAGGCGGAGCGACCTGGGAGAACTCGCCGCGGGCCTCAATGGCGAGGGCTTGCCGGTACAGGTTCAGGGCCGCTTCTTTCTTCCCCGCCTCGAGCAATCGGCGGCCGCTCCAGGCCAGGCTGAGCGGGTCTCGGCTCAACCCTAAGCCGCGATTCGAGACGGCCGTCTCGCTTGCGGACGATTCGAGCTGAGCCAGAGCCAGCCTCGCCGTGGGATTGATCGGCGAGACTTGAAGCGCCCGATCCAAGAGGTCGCGTATCTCTCGCCCTGGATCGTCCTTCTGACGCTCGAAGCGATTGAGATAGATCGCCCAGTGTGCCAGGTGCTGTGCACTGGTTTCGATCCAGGTTCCGCGAGGCGGCGAAACCGACTCCGGAAGCGGCGTGCGACGCGCGGCCGCATCAGCCAAGATTAGGCGGTTGGTCATGATGGACGCCGAATAGGACTCACCGCCCCACTTCCAGGAGAGCACGCACCCGGCCACCCCCACACAGAGGACCAAGACCGTGACCGGCGGCCACGCGAGCCAGAGGGGGAGTGTCCATTGATTGGGTTCGCGGGCCAATGTCGGCACAGTTTGAGCGGTAGTCGATCGTCTCGACTTGACCGCTGTTCGCGGCGTCGCCGGCGAATTTGGCCTGATCCGATGAGTTGCCAGAATCTCCTCGACGGAAGGCCAGTCCGCCTGGTCGTGGGACGTTGATCCGTCGCGCTGGGGAGACTTTCCGATAAGTTCGGCCCTGCGGACGCACCCTTCCTCTTTCTTGATTTGGGACGACTGACAATCGGCTCAGGCTCGGTGGCCGCCGTGGTTAACTCGGTCTCTCGATCCGGTTCCGTCGTTCGCCCCAACTGTTCAACCGGCCTGGACTTGATCAGCCTCGACGACTGGTGTGTCCGCGACGGTGGGAGCGTCGAGTACCGGATCGGGGGCCATTGAAGGCCGCGGCCCATCATCAACGGCGCCAGAGAGAGCCAGTTCGAGGCGATTCTCGAAATCGCCGGCTTCGAACGGGTGTGGTGTTGGCGCGTCCACAGGCCTGTGAGGAGCGATCTCGGCCGTCGGTGATTCCTGGGCCGGGGAGGCGGATACGTGCGGCTCAAGAACCGGGCTGATCCAAGTCGGCGCGATCTTGGCGACGGGGGCCGTGGGAGTCGGTCGAATCGTGGCGTCGATCTTCGACGGTGCCGCCGGTTGCGCGCGAGCGACTCGCGGCTCCTTGAGCGGCACGGAATCAAAACGGGTGCCGTAATCAGGACGCTTAGCCTCGCCGCCTGGCTTTGTCCGTTCGGCGCGGGCTTTCAGCTCGGCTCCGGCCGCCCGCCACCGCGCTTCCCAACGGTCCTTGACGGTAGGACCTCGCGACCCATCCGTCTTCAGCTTGGTCGGGTTCGCGACCGCGGCAGGCGGGTTTTCCAGCTCAGCGGTTGGCCGAGTGCCGATGCCGATGCTCGCTCGTTCCGGGTTGGCGTTCGCGGAAAACTCCGCGACCAGCATCGGCGCGGGTTGATTGAGCTGACGTGGTGCGGGCCCTTGGTACATCTCCCAATCCGGTTCGGCGGCGCGGTCTCGTCGCAGCGTCAAGCAATAGGCGCCAATCGAGAACGGTACGTCGAATGAGAGTTGAAAAGGGCCGTCAATCGGCCGGCCCTCGACCAAGACCGGGCTCCGCAACCCGACAGGAACGAGATGCCAGAACCGACCCCTGCGCTGTAAGCGGCAGGCCTCATCGGCCACGTCGTACTCGGGCAACTGCACTTCGCAAAATGCGGCGCGACCGATCCGGACCGAAATCCATGGGAGCTCCACGACCCGGATCGGACCCGATTCACGGCCCTGGATGTGGAGACATGTGGATTCCGGCATGATGCGAACGACTCCTCCGTGAGCCATACTTTGTCGAGCGGGCTGAGTTTAGGCGCGCTCGACGAACAAATCCGTACCACCCGCCAGCCAGCGATTCCAGGTTCCACCCAGGGCGCTGACCGAGATCGCCACGGCGGGCAGCTCGATCGTCCAGTATACGACGAACCATAGACTAAAGCCCAGTGCCGCTCCGACCATGCCATAGGCGAGCGTACGGTCGGCCGAACCGACCCGCTTGAGACAAAACGGCACGCGGCAAACCGACCAAAGTCCGGCCAACCCCAGGATTCCCAGTCCGATCACGCCCGATTCGACCGCGCACTGGAGCAAACTGCTCATGGCCGTGGTCGAGGAGGCGTCGTGCACTTTGAAGTAGGGATGAATCGCGGGAAAACTGCCGAAACCCGTGCCTGCCAACGGGAATTGCTTGAGCAGCGGCAGGCTCTCGGTCCACAGGAGCTTGGTGCATTCCCAAGACAGCGGTGCGACCGGTGGCGGCCCTCCCGCGATCCTCGGCCATGTGGCAACCAGCGTCGCACCCAGGCCGAGCGAAGACAGCAGCAGAATCGTCAAGGCGATCGACGACCCGCGCGACCCGCGCGCTGCCAGGGACGGAAGTCCGACCGCCAATAAGCCGATGCCGAACGGCACGCTGTACCAGGGGCCCGACATCAGGCCAACCAAGAACGCGCAGATGACGAGCATGATTATCAACAAGACGACCAAGCTGCCTTGTCCTGTATGCGCAAGCCGGGAGGAGAAGCTCTCGCGACTCCCGCGCGGTGAAATCAGGTGCAGCAAGATGGCCAACGAGAGTGGCATCGCCAATGAGCCAAGCGCGAGGAAACCACCGGGACCGCCCATCATGGTTCCGAACAAGAACGGACGGTCGGGAACCAGTGCGATTCTCTCCAGCGTCGTATTAGGACTTGTCGTGGTCGTAGAGTCGGATACTCGTCGCAAGGTCGTGGCCGTGGGCGCGTCGAGCAAATTATCGAGCGACGGAGCCCACGCCGCGGACCGACCCGGCAAGAGAGTGCCGAACAACCCATCCGACTGCCCGGCGATCTGCACCAATCCGAACGCACCATTGAGCAGAAACGCTGCCACGACACTTCCCCAGACCAGGTATAGCCGCCGCAGGCGATCCGTGAAATGCGAGACCACCCAGAAGATGCCCAGACAACCCGCCGCCCCGACCAACCATCGCAGGGTCGCGGACCGATCGAGCGACAACGGCGAGCGCACCCGCGCCGGCTCACCCAAATCGGCCGTGGAATCGTCGGCGTGCACTCGCTCCGGCCAAAGCCCGTAACTGTAGATTTGGTGCGCCATGGGTGAGATATGCTGCGCGAGCCTGGGCGGCAACGGAACGAGCTGCAAGGTCCCGACTGCCAAAAGCAGCAGACCCAAAAGGGTCAATGGACTCTTCAAGAAGGTGCTCCGACCCGTAACCAAGAGCCTCACCAGCATGGTTCCAGCCAGCACGAAGGTCGTGAACGCCGCCGCCGGTCGAAACCACCAAACCGCGCCACCGAAACAGACCGCGCTGCCGAGCTCGAGCAGCACCAACGTCGTGCCCAGCACAAGGTCTATGGCCAGCAGGATCTTGGTTCGCAGGTTCACGATGAGCGTCTCTCCAACGGGTTCATGTGCAGGTCAGGCTTTCTAGCCTGACCCACGAGGCTTTTGCTGATGGCTAATGACTGAGAGCGAGTGGTTCCATGTTGCTCGTGGTTGACTCGAACTTCGCGCCCATAGCGGGAGCGGTTCATACCCGTAACTTGACCAGTTGTCCATGTCTTCGGTCAATCCGTTGAAGACGACGCCGGCAATGACCACGTGTGACTGCTCGAGCATCGCCTTGGCGCGATGCAAGGTCATCAATTGGTGCGAGCCTGAGCGGACCACCAGGAGCGAAGCATCGACGATGCGGCCCAGTACCCGGCAATCGGCCAGACCGAGCACGGCCGGCCCATCCAGGATCACGCGATCGTAATGGCTCGACAATCCGATCAGCAGTTGACGCAGCTCCCGAGTGCCGAGGATCTCGATCGGGATCGATCGCGTGTCGCCGGTGGGGATGAAATCGAGGTTTGGAATTTCCGTGTGTCGGACCGTTCGTTGCCAGGGCAGCTCGCCGCGCAGGACGTCGATTAGCCCGTGGACGTCGGCCGCACACTCATCATCGATGAAGACCTCGGCCAAGCTCGGCCGGCGCAAGTCGATGTCGACGAGTAAGGTGCGCTCACCGGCTCGGGCACAGGTGCCCGCCAGGTTGATCGCAGTCGTGCTCTTGCCCTCGCCGGCCTTCGCGCTGGTGACCAGCAAGGTGGTGATCGGCCCGCGCTTGTCGGCAATTCCCAGCAGACTGGCGCGGATGTTGCGGTAGGCGTCGGATTCGAGCGAATCGGGTGTGGCCGGCGTCCAGAGATGCCCGCCACGATGCGTGAAGGCGGTCCGCCGGATCCGGGGAACCACCCCCAGAAGCGGTAGCGTCAGACCGTGGGTCACGTGCTCGGGAACCTTGACTGAGTGGTCGATGCGCTCCAGCAGGCAGACCAGGCCGATCCCCAGACCAAAGCTCAATACCAAGCCAAAGCCGATCAATAAGGGCCGGTTCGGCTTGATTGGCGTTGTCGGCTCGACCACGCCGTTGGGCGGGATCTTCACGCACTCGCTGCTCACGATCGCTTCTTCCACGATCTCAAATTTCGTCAGTCTTCCCTCCATCTCCACGATCTGTTTCTTCTTGTCCGCGCGGTCACTGAGTAGCGCCATGAACTGTTGGTACTCGGGCAAGGACTCCTGCATCTTGATCAGCAGTTTCTCCTGCGCGGCCTCGTCCGCATCAATCTCCTGTCGAAGCCGATCCATGAGCATTTCTTGTGGACTGGAAGCCATCTCGGTGCGAATCGAGAGCAGCTTGTCTCGCTGATCCATGAGGTAGTCGAGCCGCTTGGGCAAATTGATTAGCAGCCGGATCGCTGTTGAGGTTGCGGGCGATTGTACTCTGGTGTTCGAGCCTGTACTTAATTCCTCAATTTGCTCTTCCAACTTCGCGAGCTTGGCCGCTCGGGCCGAAGTGCCGCTGTCGAACTCGACCCTGGGCAGCAACATCTGCTGTTGAATATCTGCCAATTTCATTTGCTTTTGCGAAAGAACCGTCGCCAAACTGACATACCGATCTTCAATGATGCTCCGGCCGTTAGGACCGATCGTGCGGGTGTCCTTCAGCAGTCCGTTCGATCTTGCTCTCCTGAGCCTCCAAAGCCTTGTTGAGCGATGACAAGTTTTGCCGCGGCGTACACTTTGGCGGCATCAAGCTTTTTTTCGTTTTCCGTTTTCGACTGGTATCGAAACTCGTGCAGGAGCTTTTCCAGAAGCCTCTTGGTCCGAGCCGGGTCCAGACCTTCCAGGGTGACGATGAACGTGTTGGTCTTCTTCCACTGTACAACCGTGAGCGACTTGAAGAGCTCGGTGGCGGGGTCCGCGTACTGGGCCAATTCCGCGTTGATCGCGGGGTCATTGACGACCAGCTCGGCCAGCCACTTGCTGCGGAGCCGGGCTTCCTGGTTGGGAACATAGTTCGCCAGGCTTGACGCATCGCGACGACCGAGCTCGTGCGAGACGAGCGTCGAGAACACAGGGTCGACTTCAGGCGGGTTGATTTCGATCTCGGCCTTGACCAGGTAGATCAGAGGCATTCTGAGAACCACGATCGAGCTTCCGATCGCCAGTGGCAAAGCGACGGCCAGCACCATCCAGAAGCGGCGGCGAAGTGCACGGAGATAGTTCGAGGTGTTCTTGACCGTGGCCGGGTTGACTGTGACCGCGGTTGGCCCGGGACGAGTCGGATTCGGCGGAGCAGCCGGCCCTCTGTACGGTTTGGATTTCGTCCATGAACGCCTCCCTGACTGATGGTGAGTTCATCCGTGAGCCCGAAAAGCGGGCCTCGCCGGTGTATCAGCCGTTGTACTGCCGTCAAACAGGCTTGCAACGACCGGGCTTGTCATGCGACTCGCCGTCCCTTCATTCGGTTCGGCCGGTCGCATCATCGCGGTCGCTTCGGTGGAATCAAGCCGATTCAGTTGCTCGGCCAGTGACTGACAAAGCCGCTGCAAGTACCGAAAGACGATGTCGGCAGCCAGCGGGGTCTCCGCGGTCAGACCCAGACTGACCGTGATCCATAAACCGTGGCCACCGGAGAGTCGAAAGATCGCCGATGGGCCCGACAGAAACTCGCTCATGGTCGCCGGCTTGACCTGGTCGTTCGATGATGTTGGCGACGTCGCGAGGTGCTGGTTGCAAGAGATCCGCACTCGATCGCACCCCAATCGATGAGCCGTCTCGTCCACAACCTCGTAGGCCGCTATCGCCGTGGCGCATAACTCGATCCGCTGAATGGCTTCCCAGGCCACCTTCGCGGCCATCCGCTCATTTCGTCCCCTGGTGAGCCGGTCCTGAAGATCGTCGCGGAGGTTCGCCAGCTCATCGCGGCGACTGGTCACGACCAGGAGAAAGACCAGGCACCCGGAGATTCCCATCACCAGCGTCAGGTATTCATTCCGCAGCGCGACGCCCAGCATGACCGCGCCGCAGAGAAAACCGGAGAAACAGTAGAGCATCAATGCGGCTTGCCGTGGATTTAATCCGAGCCCGATCAACAGGTGGTGCACATGACGGCGGTCGGCGGCGCTGAGTGGTAAGTTGCGCACCCACCTACGAAAGATTGCCATCGCCGTATCCGAGATCGGCAGCCCCATCGCCAAGATCGGAAACAGGATCGAGATCGCCGACGGGCCCTTGATGGATCCCTGTACTCCAATCACGCCAATCAAGAGTCCGATGAGCATGCTGCCGCTGTCGCCGAGGAAGATGCACGCAGGGTGCCAGTTGTAGAGCAAGAACCCAGCCAGGCTGCCCGCCAGCGCGACCGCGAGGACCGCGACATCGAAGTTCTGATTGTGGATCGCGACCAGCGTCAACGTCCCACTCACCAGCAAACCTACACCCGAAGCCAGCCCATCCATGCCGTCGATCAAGTTCCAGATATTCATGCAGCCCAGGAACCAGAACAAAGTGACGAGCAAGCTGGGCAGTGATAGGTCGACGGGTAAGCCTATCACGCTGAAGCGGGCGCTGGGAAATCCCAGGTCGATGTTCAGGCTGAGCACGTCGATCGTCTGGATCCGGATGCCGCCCAGGTAGAGGGTCAAGACCGCCAGAGCCTGTCCCAACAGTTTCATCCGGGGGCCCAGGGACCGCGTGTCGTCGATGAAACCGACGACCAGGATGACCGACGCGGCCATGATGAGCGACCACCCATATTGAAATCCGAACGCACCGACGGCTTGCGATCTCAACGAGTCGTTGAAGTGCGTCAGAATGGTCCCGGTCGCCACGCCGAGTGCCAGGGCAAGTCCGCCCAGCCGGGGGATCGCGCCCTTGTGGATCCGACGGAACTGGTCCGGGCGATCGATCGCGCCGACCAGAGTCGCGACCCAAGTCACGACCGGGGTCGCCAGGACGCACCCCAGCATCGCAATCGCGAAAATCATCAAGTAAACGTTGGAGACTATCATGAGGGGCATCATCTCCCCGAGACTCGATCGGTCGCATCGAGTCGCGTCCCATGCGTCTCGATTCCGAGGCGCGGCCGTACCGACTCGCCTCGGCGCCATGATCGGAGGATCCGCGCGGACAGGGAGAGGAGGAACCCTGCTCGTCGCGCCGTGGTGGACCGATCGACTCAAGTGGCGAACTCGGTCGACGGCCCATGGAGTGACGAGCGTGAAAGCGCCCGTCGAGCCGATCGACGACGGCCCGGGAGGCCGTGCCACCGCCGTTGACGTACGGAACGGAAATTGTCATTATCAGGGGAAGCTGAAGCGAGCCTGACTCGCCGCCGCAATGCCCAATTGACCACACGACGCGAGCGACGCGCGGTCGGAGCGAGAAGAGCTGTCGTTATGAAACAGGATGCGGCACAGCACGGTTTAGCTCGTCTTCCATGACTCATCGAACGCCCCGATCCAAAGAATCCATTTCAGGCGATAGCATCGGGGGTCGCAGGAGTATCTCCGGTCACTTCGATTCGGTCAAGGCGAATTCGCCGTACGCAGTCGACCGGGTCGACCGGTCGACCGCGGTGCTGATACCGAAAGCGCGTACTGAAGTCAGGAAAGTAATGCGCTCCCCGAGGGCTGTCCCCATACCAACCCGACGCGCGAGCGGGGACCGGCTGTGCATCGGCAACGGTCCTTGGCCAGCGTGCCTCGCTTGCGCGTCGGGTTAGTGTGGCTCCCGGCCGCATCTCGCCCGATTTCGACGCAATCGTCTCCGTTCCGCGGACATTACTTTTCTTACCCTCAATAAACAAAAGCGAGGTGTCGCGATCCGTCCCGAGTCCTTGCAATTATGACAAAGATTCGGCCGTCTTCGGGTTGGCCGGAAGGTCGAAGGCGCTGTCAAAGCCCTCTGGCGGCGCGAGTTTGGTTTCGGAATTGAGCTCAGCCGGACTGGAAGCCTGGGCCGGCCGAACCAGGCTCGCGAGCCAGAGGCTGATCAGCGTCGCCGCCACGGCGACCAGGCCGACCCGGTTGAAGTTGTGCAGGGATTTGTCGGCCGTGTCGCCCAGGATGTAACCACCAATGAGGGCGGCTGCACCGGAGGCGAGATGCTGGACGGCTGAATTCGCGCTCATGAATCCGCCACGGAGACGGCGCTCGACGCTGCCGGTGACCATCGTCAGCGCGGCGACCATCCGGCCGGCGTTGCTGAGCATGAACGCGCCAACCACCGACATCGCCACGAACAGCGGAACGCGAGGCAGGTTCGTCACGACGATGATCAAGACCACCGCGATCATAGCCACGACGCGATACACCGGCAGCTTGCCGAAATGATCGGCCAGGCGGCCGATCATCGGAGCGCCGATGAGCGTCAGAATCCCGCCGGTCACAAACACCCACGGCAAGCCCGACTCGGCATTCACACCGACGTGTGAGACCAGATAGATACTGATATACGGGATGACGGAAAAGCTGCCTAGCATCACGGAGACGACCAAGGCGAAGGCACGGAGGTGATTGCTCTCACTGAAAGTTGCAATGATCTGTTGCACGGGATGGGCATGCGGACCCTGGTGGACGTGCTCGCGGAGGGGGGGCAGGAAACGATAGGCCGCGATGAAAAACGGCGTGCCGAGTGCCGCCAAGGTCAAGAACGGGACATGCCAGTCCAGCTTATTACCCAGGTACAACCCGGCCGGCACGCCGACAACCGACGCGACCGCGAAGGCCGACATGAGGATTCCCGTCGCGCGGCCGCGTCGTTCTTCGGGAAAAACATCGGCGATGATCGCCAGCGCCATTCCGCTCAGGAGCCCGCCAAAGCCGCCGGTGATGACGCGGGCCAAGAGCAGCGTGTGAAACCCTGGAGCCAGGCCGCAGAATAACGTACCCAGCAGAAATCCTGCGTAAAGGGTCAAAAAAGCGGCCTTGCGGCCGAATCGGTCCATGATCGAGGAGCCCAGAAGCCCCGCCACGCCCGCGCTCACTGTATAGGACGCGACGATCCAACCAAACTGAAAGTGCGCGATTCCTAGCTCGGGCTCTAGCTTTGGACCAAGCGGCATGACCACCATGAAATCGACGATGCTCGTGAACTGGACAGATGCCAGAATTAACAGCAGGATCGCCTCGCGACGCCGGATGGCCGCCGCCTCGTCTGGGACGACTGACTGCATGGACTCCACCTCTTCCTTTCTTGACTCGTCTCCGACCAAGCCGCGCCATTTCGGACATTTAGAAGCCGCGCCATCCCGAACTTATCGCGGTTCAGGCTCGCATTGCGCACGGGCCATGACTAACCCAAAGCCGCGAGCGAGGATTCCGGCTGTTATCGCCTCGCTTGCGCGTCGGGTTAGTATGATCGAAGCCGCCGTCGCCATGCGCAACTTAAGAGCAGATCGCTGTAATACCCTCTGCACAGGTCATTTTACTCGTTGAGGCAAGAGTCACGTGCGGCGCGGGCGTGCCAAGGAGATTCCGTTTTTTCAGCGACCGTTCGTTCGACGGCGATCGCGCCGGCATGATTCTTGCACAATCGCTCCCCGCCTTGTATTTTTGTAAGAAGTCGATGGACGTTGTTCGTCTCCTCAGTGTGATATAATCTGTGTTGAACAGCGAGGCGCTCGCAGATCGCGCCTTGTTCGGGACCGGCGGATGCGGGGCTCGGTTTTGGAAGACCCGAGACCGCGAATTGTCGTGCCCGCTTTGTTTGGGAATGACTCCAACGAACGGCAACGACGGAGCGGTGCGCGGATTCCTTGGTCGCAGGCAACGGGTTGCAGGGTTCTCCGGATTCACGAGAAACGCAGGGTTCCATCAATCGGCACGAGATGGTAATGCGCGGCCGCGTCCGACTCCGGTGAACGCTACCAAGCCAGCCTTGCACGCGACGAGGAATTTGAGCACGGCGCATCCCAAGCGGGAAGGACCAGCATCCATGCGCCGCATGCTCTCGTGTTTACTGACGGGGTTGTTGCTGGTCGTGCCGGGAGGGATGATCGGGCCGGTCACCGCGGCCGATACGCCGGCGGCGATCCCAGCCGCCAATCCCGCGGTGTCGGCGGCTTCCACTCTGCCGAACGATCCGGAAGTCGTTCTCGAGCGTGGTCTCGATCAGGAACATCCGCGGAACTGGTCAGGGGCAATCGAGACCTATCACGCCGCCGTTGAGCGTTGGCCGAGTCACGGCGATTTTCGACGTCGCCTCAACCTGTGTGAGATCCATTTTAAGCTGAACCGACGCTATTCCGACGTCAGCTTCCGCAACATCCTGCTTCGATTGCCCCACGAGCAGGCCGCCGACCTGTACGACGAAGTTCTCGATCGCATTCAGACCAACTACGTTGATGAGGTGCCGCTCGAGCCACTGGTCCGTCACGGACTGGATAACCTCGAAGTGGCGCTTCGCGAACCGTCTTTCGTCAAGACGAACGCACCGGCGGCCACACCGGAGCGCGTGACCTGGCTCCGCGATGCGCTTCGGGAGTATCGGGCGCAGCTCACTGTCCCCGATCGAGCGTCGGCGATTCGCCTGGCTGTCACGAGCAGCGAGTTATCGCGGCGGGCAATCGGCATGTCGTCCACTCCGGTATTCCTGGAATTTACTTGCGGCGCGTGCGATGCTCTGGACGATTTCACCAGCTACCTCACTCCCGACAAGCTGGAAGACCTCTACGCCATGATCGACGGTAACTTCGTCGGCCTGGGGATTGAGCTCAAGCTCGACAAGGAAGGACTCCGCCTGGTGGGTGTGATTCGAGGCGGGCCCGCGTGGGAGGCCGGAATCAAGGTCGGCGACCAGATCGTCAAGATCGGCGACCGCCCCATCAAAGGGCTGAACCTGGACGAGGCTGCGAACCGGCTCCAGGGGACCGAAGGCACGACGATCGACCTGGTCATTCTGCGTCGCGATGGGACAATTCAGAACTTCCGGCTGGTCCGTCGCCATGTTGACGTGGAGAGCGTGACCAACGCCAAACTGGTAGACCCGGTCGACGGTATCGGTTATCTCCAGCTCACTGGCTTTCAAAAAACATCGACCGAAGAGCTTCGACAGGCCATCTCGGCATTGGCCCAACAGGGGATGAGAGTGCTGGTCCTGGATCTCCGCGGCAATCCCGGTGGCTTGCTCAACGTGGCCGTCGAGATCGCGGAGACCTTTATTGATTCGGGCCTGATCGTCTCCACGCGGGGGCGAGCCCAAGGTCAGACCCAGGCCTTGAGCGCCAGCGGCCGCGCACGATGGCGGATGCCGCTGTACGTCCTTGTCGATCACGATAGCGCCAGTGCCAGCGAGATCTTGGCCGGCGCTCTCCAGGACCACCATCGAGCCACAATCCTGGGCAATCGCACCTATGGCAAAGGCTCTGTTCAGAGCATCTTCTCGCTACGGTCCGCTCCAGCCGGACTCAAGCTCACGACCGCCAAGTTCTACTCGCCCCTCAACCGCCCGTACAGCGAGCAAGGCGTGTATCCCGATATCCCCATCACCTTGCGCACCGTCGCCAAGCCAGCCGACAACGCATCGACAATCCGCGAGGAGCTGAATCACGGCGACCCCGATCTCGACCTGACCCTTTCCGCCGCGATCCGCACCGCCAAAACTCAACTTCACATGGCCCAATGACAGTGTTCGGTGTTCGGTGTTCAGCGTTCAGTGCTCTAATGCTCGTGCCAAGTCAGGGAGTCGATGTACCAGTCGTTCGAGGAACTAGAGGTCTGGAAGAAGGGATGCCAGCTTGCGGTTGCTGTGTATGAGTCTCTCCGAGAGGTGCGCGAGTTTGCACTGCGCGATCAGATGCAACGGGCGGCTGTATCCATTCCATCGAATATTGCGGAAGGCGCCGAACGGGGCGGGAAGGATTTCGAGAGATTTCTTCGAATCGCACGCGGATCAGCCGCGGAGCTCCGAACGCAACTTTACATCTCGAAAAGGCTCGGGCTCTTGCCTGATGATCGCTATTTCCATTTAATATCGGAAGTAAAGGTAATATCGAAGATGCTCACCGGCCTGACCCGCTCGGTGGCCAGCAAACCAAGTAACAAAGCGCCGACGCCAAAGATCAAGCACGCAGTCGCTAGACCATCATCACCGAACACCGAACACCGAACACCGAACACCGAACACAGTCGATGACCGAGACTGACAAAACTGGCCGGCAGTCGACACGCCTTGAGCCTGAGACTACCTGGACGGTCGTGACCGACTCGCCGCTCAAGGGCCTGTCGATGGCCCGCGAGGCTGGCACGATCCTGGCCTGGGACGAGGGGAATCAGCTCTACCTCTACGGCGTGCTCGGTGAGCCTTTGTCGTACTCTCGCGTGCCGAATCGAATTCAAGCGGGCGCGATCAGCGACGATGGACGGTTGATTGCGCTTCTGGTCGACTCGGAGGACGCCCGCCTCTTACTCCTCGATGCGGATTTCCATGTGGAAGTCGAGCGGCCGGCTCCATCCGACGCGTCGTTTTTAACGATCGACCCGCACGGGAGATACATCGCTGTCGGGACTCGTCAGGACACTCTTTATTTGATCAATTGCTACGGTCGCGCCGCAGGTCGACTTGAGACGATCGGGTCTCTGTCCCATCTCTGTTTTGTGCCTGACCGCCCGCTTATGATCGGCGCCGCCGCGTTCGGCATGCTGACGGCGGTCGCCCTGGAGCCAGATCGTTCCCAGGCGCGGCTGGAGACCGAAATCGTCTGGCAGGACCGCTTGATGTCCAACGTGGGGCGTCTGGCGGTCAATGGGGACGGCGGCATGATCCTGGCGAGTTGTTACACACTGGGCATTCAGCGTTATGACTTGCAAGGACGCAACGAAGGATCCTACCACCTCGGCGGAACGGTCTCGCATGCGGTCCCCGACTTTCCCGGCCGGACCATCGCGGCCGCGACGCTCGAGGGTGAGCTCGCCGTAATGAATTCGGCCGGCAACGTACGCTGGCGCACCGCGCTGCCCCGGCCGGTCATCGCTCTGGAAATCGACCCGCTCGGCGCTATCTGATCCACGGCCACGCCACGGGCGAGATCGTCCGACTCGACCTGTTTGGAGGAGCCCAGGTCCGGTCGCCCGAGAGCGCCGTCCGTCCTCGCAAAGCGACGCCATCGCCGTCGTCATCGGCGAAGGCCGTGCGGACCTCGTCGGGATCGGTGCGGGCACCGGATTGGCTGGTTCCCGTGGTCGAAAACGACCAGCAGTCAGAGACCGCGGTAATCACCGTTACGGATGATCCGCCGCGGATCGCGTTATTCACCAGCCCGCACCGGCTTCACTTGTATAGCACCGCGGGCCAAAAGGTGGGAGAAGGCCCCAAGATGACCGGTGTCGGCCGGATTCTCCGGAGCTCCTCGGGGTGGCTCGCCGCCGCGACTGACCGCCAGGTCCTGCTCTGGAATCTGAACCAGGACAGCCACAACGTGATCGATGTCAGCCTGATTCAATTGACGCACATGGCGATCAATCCGGACGAGTTCGGGCTGGCGTTGATTCAGGAGCGCGATCGCATCGGCAGGCTGACTCCCGCGGGTCGCTGGATTTGGAAGCACGAGCTGCGCGAGCCGGTCGAGGATCTGGCGATCGGCCCGAACGGACATGCGGCGGTGACCACCCACGGAGGGCAGCTCGTGGTTTTCGATCCCGCCGGTGCGCGGACTGTAGGCTTCACCTTCGACCCGAGCGATCCACCGCTCCTGATCGATGCACCTGAGAAATCGCCTCCTTCGTTGGTATGGGTCAGCCTGGCGCGCCGATCGCAGTGGCTGCGCGGGCATGGGATTCGGGGCGAGGTTCTCTGGGAGAGTCCGATCCTCTGGGAGCCTTGGTCGCTGACTCGGCTCCCGGGGTTGATCCTGCTCGCGGCGGCCGACGGACGCGCCCTCGCATACGATGGCACAGGCGCGATTCGTCGACAGGGAACGGCCAGTGGCGATGCCAACGACGTGTTCTTTGTTGATCCCGACGGCGAGCCCGTGCGGATCTCTCGACGAGGCGTCCATTTGATCTGCGCGTCCCTCGATGGGCGCGTCAATTGGCGATCCGTCGTCGATCAACCATTCGGCCCCCTCGCCGCCAATACGAACGGCACCGCGGTCTTGCTCGGGAAATCGCTCGCCTGGTTCACCAACGAGCCGGAAACGCACTAAACGGACTTGCGTGATTTCGGGACGCCGCCGTCGAAGGGTGCTCTGTGAGCACCGTTTTTCCGTCACCCGCAAGGCTGGCCTTGGTGCTCACAGAGCACCCTACAAATGGGTAAACCGTCCTGGAATCACGCAATGCCATTTCGTGTTTGCTTGCCCATTTTCCTCAATCTAACTTCTTTTCCTGCTGGCCTGCATTCATTCAGCCATTTCGGTACATGCCTATCTTGCCTCGTTCGCCAGTTGGGAATAGACTACTTTAGGTTGCAATTGATGCTCTGGAATGGAGCATAACCGCCGATAATCATTCAAGCTGCTCCAACACAACAATCCGTTGCTTCCGTATTATTGTTGACGCTCAGATCGCTGGAAGTTCGATCGGACGTAGCTGAATCGATCGAAAGCCTGCGACAGAACCACGATAGACCAACGGAATGGCACCGACGCATCTCTGCTTGGAGGTCTCGATGCTGGAGTGTAGCCCAGCCATACCAAAACTGAATCTCTGCCCGGAGTTGCAGTTGAGTCTGCGCAAGCGAGGGGCGGAGGAAGCCCAGCGATTCAAGTGGATTGAAAGCGAGAAGGCGGGTCGAGATTTGGGCGAAACTGCGATTCGTACCTGGATCTGCCAGCACTGGAACGACTTCCTGAGACATCGATGGATGGAACATCTCCAGGGGAAGACGTTCTGGATTGAGCTCGAACCGCGAGATTTCGGGCTGTTGCGGACGGCTTTTCAGTCCTCACCGCTGATTGACCCGATTTTAGAACAGCTCAAGCACGGTCGGGAGAACCTCGACGTCATCTTGTGGGCGATGCAAAACCGCCTGCCAATGAGCGATGTGATCCAGATCCTCGAAACGCTCGACGTAAATAGCCGCCGCATTGAATGCCGCTTCGAGCTCTGAAGTGCGTAGAAGGTCGGCACGCATCGGGTGCATTGACGACCAGTCTCGCGGTCAGCGCGACTTACCGCTCGGGATTGATTCCGCCATTTGCTCCACCAACCCGACCAGTGTTCTGACAAAGCAGCCGGTCGCGCCGACGTCGCGAAGGGCGGAGTCGGCATCGACCCAGCTCGGCCCCGCGATGTCGAGGTGGATCCAGGGCGTCGAGCCGACGAACTGTTCGAGAAACTTGGCCGCCGTGACCGCCCCTCCCCACTTCCCACCCACGTTCTTCCAGTCGGCCACATGGCTCTTGAGCTGTTCCTTGAAATCGTCGTCGAGCGGGAGCCGCCAGACTCGTTCTCCGGTTCGCCGGCAGGCGGTCTGGAATTCCTCGCAGAATGACTCGTCGTTGCCGAAGAGACCAGCAATCTTGGGTCCGAGTGCGACGATGCATGCGCCCGTGAGAGTGGCCAGATCAAGTACGCGGTGTGGCCGGCGCTCGACGCAGAAGCTCAGTGCGTCGGCCAGGATCAATCGCCCCTCGGCGTCGGTGTTCAAAACTTCCACCGTCTTGCCATTCCGCATCGTCAGGACGTCACCCAGCTTCAACGCTTTGCCACCGGTCATGTTCTCGGTCAGGATGAGGTATCCCGTGACATTGACCGGTAGCCCGAGCCGTGCGACGGCTTGAATGGTTGCGAGCACAACCGCGGCTCCGGTCATATCGCTTTTCATGTCTTCCATCGACGCGCTCGGCTTGAGGGATAAGCCGCCCGAGTCGAATGTCACGCCCTTGCCGACGATCGCGAGCGACGGCGCTTCACCGCCTTTCTGGTAATCGAGGATGACGACGGCGGGAGGCTCGTCGGAGCCGGCCGCCACGCCGAGCAAGCCGCCGAAGCGCTCCTGGCGGATCCGCGCTTCATCCCAGACCTCAACCACGATCCCAGCGTCGCGCGCGATCACACCGATTCGTTCGGCGAGCTTGACCGGTGGCTTCTCCGCGGCCGGCGTATTCACCAGGTCTCGTGCCAGGTTGATGGCCTGGCCGACGACCTCCGCGCGGAAGAGTGCCCGCTCAAGTGCGCGTGTGTGATCATCGCTTCGGCTCGGATCGACGATCAGGCTGAGCGAACCAAACGCGTGCCGATTTGGCTCAGTCTTTCGCAGCCCGGGGCCTCGGGTACCCGCGACGGCCCCTTCGATCAAGCCCGATGCCACGTCGTGTTCCTCCTCGGCGGGCGGCAACACGATGGCCACGCTCTCCCGACGCTTCCCAGAAAGCCGTTTCGAAAGTGCGAATCCCGCCGAGAATGCCGCTCCAGAGTCGAACCGGCCGCGCGGACCTAGTCCAACCAGCAACACCGCCGGCGCGGCGAACCCAGCAGTTTCATAAAGCGGCGTCAGCTCGCCGAGCGAACCGGTCACCTCTTTCTCCAAAATCAAGCGCCTGACCGTCTCCCCCAAGGCCAGTGCCTGTAATTCATCCGGTGGGTCGGCCTCATCCTCGAAAAGTCCGACAACCAGCCATTTTGCTTGGACTTCCACGATTGGCTGACGGACAAGCGCGATGTTCATCAAGGTGAAGACGTTCCAAAAAGTGAAGGGATGATGAGGGTCGTTGGGAAACGGGCCGGATTCTCCCATAATCGCAGGACGCTTGGAGGTGCGCCAAGCCGACTTGCCCTCACCGGCGGTGAGCGATACAATCCGCTCGATCCTCAAGGATGAATGATGAAAGACCAGGTGCTGGGAGAGCCAAGGATGGGCAGGCTGCACGCTAGAACGCGCGGGCTGGCGACGCTGTTGATGTTAGTCGCCCTCGGGTTGCTCTCCGGGTGTGTCGAGCGTCGATACACGATCCGCAGTGATCCGCCCGGAGCGACTGTCATTGTCAATGGCGAAGAAATTGGCCCCACCCCCGCATCAAAATCATTCTACTATTATGGCAACCGGGAAATCACCCTGATGCATGACGGCTACCAGACCAGGACCGTCATTCAACCAATCAACGCGCCGTGGTGGGACAACTACGTAACTGAGTTTTTCAGTGAGAACATGGTCCCCTTGTCACTGCGTGACGAGCGCGACTACACATTCCAACTCGTGCCGGCCGTATCGCCGCCGGTGGCCGAGCTACGCAATCGAGCCGAGAGCCTGCGTCAGGAAGTCGCAAACGATACCGAAACCGCGCCGCGGGGGCATTCTGGGATGGCTCGGATTCTCGTGAAGCCGTGCGCTCAGGGAATTGCTCGCGCAAGTCGTCGAATGCTTCCCAGACGAATATGGAAGCTCGACTTGATCAAACCGACTCATCTTGCCGATCTATCAAGGAATGAAACTCAGTTTCCGACCTCCGATCGGGGTGAACGGCAGTGAAGATCGTTGTGGCCGCGATTCAGATGCCCTGCGATCAACTCGACGTCTCGGGCAATCTGCACCGAGCTGACGATCTGCTGCGCGCGGCCCACGAAGGCGGCGTGGAGCTTGCCGTTTTGCCTGAGTTGTTTAACACCGGGTACAGCCTCTGCCCGGACTTCGGGCCGTACAGCGAGACGCCGGAGGGCCCGACGATCTCGCACCTTCGCCAGCGCAGCCGCCAGTGGGGGATGGCCATCGCGGCCGGCTTCGTCGAACGATCGCGCCGGCATCTCTATGATTCCGTGGCTTTCTGCTTGCCTGATGGCGAGGTCCGGATCTATCGCAAGCGCAATCTGGTCTTCTGGGAACGATTTCGGTTCCACCCCGGGCGATCGCCCCTCGTGGCCTCGACCCCATGGGGACGAGTCGGCTTCGCGATCTGCGCCGATATGATCTATCGCAAGGTTTGGACCGATTATCGGTCGAGGATCGACCTGGCGGTCGTCTCCGCGGCGTGGCCCGACTTCGCGGATCGTGACTCGGGGCGCAGACATTGGCTGTTCGGCCACGTCGGTCCGCTTTCGGCAGCGATTCCCACCAAGGTTGCATCGGATCTGGGCATTCCGGTTGTTTTCGCCAATCAATGTGGCGAGACTCGCACGACGATCCCGGTTCTGGGTACACAGATCAAGGACCGATTCGCCGGTCAAAGCAGTATTTGCGACGGTCTTCACGGTGCCCCGGTGATCGCCGGCAAGAATCCTGCCCTACTCATCGCTCCCATCACCGTCCACCAGCGAGGTATGATATCGTGGCGTTCTACGTCCCCCTCGGTCCCCGCGGCGTCCTCTTCCGACTCGGCACGTTCGTGATTGGCATTTGGGGGGGCGTAGTCTATCGCCTCGCCAGTCGCCGCCGTGGTCTTCTGATGCCGGTCCCGAAGCCCTTGGTGGTTCCCATCGTCGACTGATTCTCAAATCAGCTCGATGGCGTGAGTTCGCTCTGTTCTGAGAATAAAGCCCGCGGGGATCGCTGATGTGTGGCATCGCTGGTGCGTTCGACTTGACGGGTACTCGCGAGTTTTCCGCTAGGCGATTGCTGGCCATGACCAGCGCCATCGCTCACCGTGGCCCGGACGACGAACAGATTCATATCGAGCCTGGAGTGGCGCTCGGGGCGAGGCGGCTGTCGATCATCGACTTGGCAGGGGGCCGGCAGCCAATCAGCAACGAGGACGGCTCGGTCTGGGTCGCCTTCAACGGCGAGCTGTTCGAGTATCCCGAGCTGCGCCGGCAACTGCTGTCCGGCGGCCACCGCCTGGCGACCCGCTGCGACACCGAGGCCTGGGTCCATCTTTACGAGGATCATCGTGAGGCCATGTTTGACAGGGCCCGGGGGCAGTTCGCGGTCTCGCTCTGGGATCGGAACACCCGAACCTTGATCCTGGGCCGCGACCGGGTGGGCATCTGCCCGCTGTACTACATTGAAGTCGACGGCTGGCTGCTCTGGGGCTCGGAGATCAAGGCGCTCCTGGCCTCAGGACTGGTCGCGGCTCGGCCGGACCCACGCGGGGTCGATCATCTGTTCACATTCTTCTGCGCGGGCACGACGCGGACGTTTTTCCAGGGGATTTCGTCGCTGCCGCCGGGTCACTTTCTCAAGGTTCGGGACGGCCGCGTCATCAAGCACTGCTACTGGGACCTCGACTTCCCCGAAGTCGGTGCCGAGCGTCGCCTCGATGACCCGATCGCCCTTAGTGGAAGAGCTCGAGGCCCTTCTTGAGCAAGTCGGTCGAGCGCCGGCTTCGGAGCGACGTGCCGGTGGTCAGCTACATCAGCGGCGGGCTTGACTCGACGGTCGTGCTCGGTTTTTGCAGCCGCCATCGGGGCGAGCCGATCCCAGCATTTACGGTGGGATTGGACAAAGCGGGGCCTGACGAGCGCACACATGCGACCGAAGCCGCCCGGGTACTGGGTTCGCCGCTCACAACCGTCACGATGGATCGATCCCAGATCGCCTCGACATTCCCCGAGCTGATACGGGCTGCCGAGGGGCCGGTGCTGGATACCTCGTGCGCCGCACTCTTGCGGCTTGCACAGTCGGTGCACCAGCAAGGGTACAAAGTGGCACTGACCGGCGAGGGAGCCGATGAGGCCCTCGCTGGCTATATCTGGTACAAGATCCAGGCGATCCGCGACGCGATTACCGGGCGAATCAGCCAGACCTTGCCACGGTTGACTCGGAAGCTGCTCATGAGGTCCGTGGCGGGCGGGCGGTATCAGTTGCCTCCCGAATTGGCGATCGGTGGCGTGCGCCCCGCGCAGCAAGATCTCTACGAGTTGATCTCCCAGGCGAAGCCGGCCTTGTACTCGAGCGAAATGTGGCAGCGACTGGGCGACCATAGCCCTTACAACGACCTGGATATTACCAACGACCGCATCAAGCGCTGGCATCCGCTCAACCAATCGCTTTACGTCGGCTACAAGGTGATGTTGGCCGGTCTTTTGATGATCTCCAAGGGCGACCGCATCGCGATGAACGCATCGGTCGAGACCCGCTATCCATTCCTCGATGACGACGTGATTGCCTTCAGCGCGGGGATTGCGCCGGAGTACAAATTGCGTGGCATGAACGAGAAATGGATCTTGCGCCAGGTGGCCGCGCGCATTTTGCCGAGTCGAATCGCCAACCGGCCCAAGACAATGTTTCGCGCGTGCATGTCAGGGACATTTCTCGGCCCGCAACGGCCCGATTGGGTCGATCAGTTGCTGAGCCCCGAATCGCTCCGAACCACGGGCTATTTCGAGCCGGCGGCCGTGGCGCGCCAGCGCTCCTGGCAGACGCGAATCCCGCGGATCACACCCGCGCCGCGGCGTGTATGACGTGGCCCTGACCTGTGTCGTCTCGACCCAGCTCTGGCATCACATCTATTGCGGCGGCGGCCTCTGTGATTTGCCTGCCTGGCAGAGCCCCTGGCCGCAAGGACCTGAGTGAAGAGCCTCTAGTTGCTCTGCCGCGATAGCCCAGCCGATCATCGTGTGCCGCCGACGAAGGGATCGGACGGGAAGATCGGGTCGTAGAGGATGCGTGCCTCGGCCTCGTTGCGTAGGAGATGGATTTCCATTTCGTGCCAGAAGGCAACGCGGTGTTCGTTCGCCTCGTAAGTCCGGAATCGATCGAGCCAGCGACGGGCATCGTCGCGATGACCGAGTTGATGGTGAGCCAGGGCCAGGAAGACCCAATCCTGGGGTAGACTCTTTCCGTCTCGCTTCTGAATCCCTTGCTCCAGGCAGCGAATCGACTCCTCGAACCGCCCGGCGCGGTAGAGCGCGGCTCCCAGCGTGTTCATCACAACTGGCTTTGCATCCGCCGGGAATCCTGCGAGAGCCGTCTCAGCCAGCCGCACCGGCGCATCGGCGTCGGCAACCGAATCGGGGCCAAGTACGCAGAACCAGGCGATCAGGTTGGATGCCTGGGGAATTGGCGTGGTGCCATATCGATCCAGTAGGTCGGAGCACGCCTGTCGAAATCCGGCTTGATCGGCTTGGCCCAACAGCATCAAGACGTGAAAGTAGCGGATGCTGAGATTATCGGGCTCGAGTCGGATCGCGAGGTTAATGTCGGCGATGGCCCGCTGCGGCTGACCGCGGGCGATGTGAAATTGGCTGAGTTCGATCCAGGTCGAAGAGCTGCGCGGACGAGCTCGGACCAGGTCGTTGAATGCGGCCCCAGCGTCGTCCCACAATCCACGCTCCATCAAGCCACGAACGCGGGCCCAAGGGTCGACACCAAACGGGATGAGATCGAGCCTCGGTCCGCCCGCCGTTTCTGGCGACCCTCCCCGTTGCTCCAGTTGCGCACGGCGCATTCGCCAGCTCTCGTTGTCGAGCACCCGAATCGTGCCTTGTCCCGCATCCAGCGCCAACCCGGTGAGGACTTCAACCCAGGCGGCAGCTCGCTCCAGGTCGTCGGGTAGTTCCGGGACTCTCCGGAAGAGCCGCGCAGCATAGTCGTAGGCTCCGGTCAGGAAGGAATTGCCGTCGGGGCTGAAGGCCACGCTGAATACTTCATTTGGATGCACGATGGGTGGACCAAGGGGCATTCCGGTGGCCGCGTCCCAGAGCCGCGCCTTTTTGTCCCGGCTTCCGGTAAGGACCGTCTTTCCGTCCGGGCTGAAGGCCGCGGACCAGATCCATGCCTGATGGAGGAGCGGAGCGACGCGGAGTGTCCGCTTTTCCACGTCCCAGAGCCGCGCCGCGCCGTCCTCACAGCCGGTCAGAAGCGTCTTGCCGTCAGGGCTGAACGCGGCAGCACTGATGCAACCGGGATGCGGGAAGGGCTGCTGGCGGGGCGTCCGAGTCGCTAGGTCCCACACCTGCGCCGAGCCATTGGAGCAGCCTACTACAAAGGACTTGCCATCCGGGCTGAAAGCCGCTGCGTCGACTGCGCCGGTTTGTGGAATGGGTTGGCCGAGAGGCGTCCCGGTCAATGCGTCCCAGAGGTGTACCATTCGATCTTCGCCTCCGGTCAGGATCGTCTTGGCATCGGAGCTGAATGCCACCACGTTGACGTTGCTCGCGTGCTGGAGCGGCGGTCCGACGGCCTTTCCGTTTTTCGAGTCCCACAGGCGCGCTGTCTTGTCATGGCTGCCGGTGAGTAGGGTGGATCCATTGGGGCTAATGGCCACTGCCACGATGCGGCCTTGATGGTGAATGGTCTGCCCGATGATCTCGCCGGTGGTCGCGTTCCAATGCTGCGCCGTGCCACGGTCGTGTCCTGAAAGGATCGACTTACCATCGGGGCTGAAAGCCACGGTATGACCAACGCCTGGATTCTCGAGAATTAGCCCGAAAGGCTGACCGTAGTCGGCATCCCAGAGCCGCACTGTGTTGTCGCTACTGGCGGTGAGAAAGCTCTTGCCGTCGCGGCTGAAGGTCACAGCGGCAACCGGGCCTTGATGTATCAGGGGCCGTCCGATCGGTTGATTGGTCACCGTATCCCAGAGTTGAGCGATCTTGTCCTCGCTCCCGACCAATATCGTTCTGCCGTCGGGGCTGATGGCCACTGACCGGATTTTGAATCGATGCGTCATGGGCTTGCCCAGGCGGTTGCCGTTGACCGCGTCCCACATTTGTGCTTTACCGTCGAGGTCCCCGGTGAGCACGGTCTTTCCGTCGGATCCGAACGCTATTGCATAGACCGACGATCCCACTCGAATTGGGGAGATTATGGGCTTTCCCGTTGCGGTGTCCCAGAGCCGTGCCGAAGCATCCTCGCTCCCTGTGAGGATCACCTTTCCGTCGGGGCTGAACGCGACCGCTCTCACAGAGTCCTGATGCACGAAAGGCTGACCGATCGGACGAAGCGTGGCGACGTCCCAGAGTCGTGCCAGATTGTCAGCGCTTCCCGTGAGGATTGTTCCTGCCATCGGGACTATAGGCAACGGCCATGACCACGCCCTCATGACGGAGAGGCGATCCGACGGAATGGCCGGTGGCGACGTCCCAAAGCCTCGCCGGCGCCGTCTTCGCATCCGGTGAGAACGGTCTCGCCATTGGGGCTAAACGCCACGGCCCAGACCGGGCCTGGATGTTGCAGGGGCCAGCCAACTGGCTTCCCCGTGGCGGTGTTCCAGAGCTGCGCGGTATGGTCGTCGCTTCCCGTGACGACGAACTTGCCGTCGGGGCTGAAAGCGGCGGTTGCGACCGGACTTTCGTGGGAAAAGACCGCCTTGAGCCGGGCGTGGTGAGGCTGCCACGCGGCGAGGTTGGCCCGCGCGGCGTGCTGCCAGGCCGGGTCGCCGGCGGCGACCGCCGACCGCCAGCTCTCGATCATCCAGAGCAGGCCCGCGCCGATCTGGTCCTTCTCGAAGGCCGCCTGACCGCGATCGAAGTTGCGGATTGCCAGCAGACCGTTCGATTCGGCAAGGGATTTCGTCAGTTTGTCCGCCAGCCTTCGGTTTTCCCCGTTCGCCTTGGCTTGCTCAGACGCGTAGATTACCGAGATCACGGCCACCGCCAACAGTGCGGCCGCGACTGCGCCGGTCGCGGCCGCCAGTAACGGGTTTCGCTTGCTCCAGCGCCACGACCGTTCGATCGCGCTCGACCGGCGGGCCAGGATCGGCCGGCCAGCGGCGAATCGAATCAAGTCCTCGGCCAACTTTCCGGCCGACGGATAGCGATCTCCCGGCTCCTTCGCCAGTGCCTTGTGAACGATCGTCTCCAGGTCGCGTGGAACCCGGCGGTCGATCTGGCGGATCGGCGGCGGGCTGTGATGCAACACGCGCTCGATCAGCTTCACGCGGTCCGATTCCTCGAACGCGGGCCTCAGCGTCAACATCTCGTACAAGGTCGCCCCCAGGGCGTAGACGTCGCTCCGTGGGTCGGACCAGCCATTGAACCGCTCCGGAGCCATGTACTTGAGCGTGCCGACAACGTCCCCGGTCCGCGTGAGCTCGTCGCTATCCTGGGCCTTGGCCAACCCGAAGTCGGTGACCCAGATTTGGCCTTGTGCGTCCAGCAGCAGATTGGCGGGCTTGATATCGCGGTGCAGGATGCCTTGCTGGTGAGCATAGTCTAGAGCCTCGGCGACCTGGATACCGATCCGAGCCACGCTACGGACATACTCGCCCTCCGGCTGGCCGGATAAGCCCGATCGTTCGCTCGATTCAATCTTGAGTGGAGATCCTTCGGAATCCATCGCGTCGGGGCCTTGCGGTCTCCGGCCGCTCCTCATCCGCTTCACCTCGCGCAGCACGACGTCCAGACCATGCCCACGGATAAACTGCATCGTGTAGTAGTGAAGGCCATCGTGCTCGCCGATCCCGTACACCGGGACGATATGCGTATGGTGAAGCGCAGCCGCGGCCCGGGCCTCGCGACGAAACCTTTCCAAGCGGGTCGCGTCCGCAATGTGATGGAACGGAAGTGTCTTCAATGCCACATGACGCCCCAACGATTCCTGGATCGCCTCGTAGACGATCCCCATGCCGCCGGAGCCAACCAAACGAAGCAAGAGGAAATCGCCCAGGCGCTGGGCGTCGCACCAACTGGTCCGGTATGACTTGTTTGCGATACGGCCGGTGGTCCACCTCTGGAACCGAGTTCTTCCATGACCAGCAAAGCGGGGAAAAGTGTGCGAATCCGCTCGGCCAGCTCGGGATGCTTGTCGGCGTATTCCGTCACCGCTGGTTTCTCACCTCGACGGTATCGCTCCACGAACTCCTCGATCAAGTCTTCCACCGGGTCGAGCTCGGAGAATGTTTGGCTCATGGCTTGAGTCCTTCGAGGCCGCCGCGACCTTGCTCCAGGGTGGACCTGAGCCGATCCAAAGCCCGGAGGTACCGCTTGCCAGCGGCGGACTCCGAAATGCCGAACATCTGAGCGATTTCGGCGCGGCTCAACTGCTCGAAGTGCCGTAGCGCCAGCACCTCGCGATCGAGGGGGTTCATACGTTCGAGGGCCTCTTGGACGCGAATCCTCACTTCGGCACGAATCGCAGCCTCGCTCGGACGAATGTCATGACCCAAGAGTTGAGCGGCCAAGGCCACTGACGACGCTTCGGGCAACGAACCAGCATAAAGCGCGACCTGCTGGTCAGCGTTGCGCATCTGGACACCCAGATGATGCCTGTGCAACGTCACCAGTTTTTGGCCGGTGAGAAACCGGAGCCACAAAAAGAACGGCATCGACGGTTTATCCAGGTACTCGGCTAACCGAGCCGACGCTTCCACATACGTCTCCTGGAGCACGTCGGATGGGTCGATGCGTCCTTGCAGCCGACGATCGAGCCGCAGCGCAACCATGCGGCGGAGCCGGTCCTTGTGCCGCGTTAGCAACATCCCCAGAACCTCGCCATCTCCTTGGGCTGCCTGCTCGAGAAGCCGGTCGGTTTCACTGGTGTCGTCTGGCATGGTCTCCCAATCCACGATGGCTCCGCACGCAAGCATCGGCTAGCCCATTCTCGGCCGCTGCGCTCATCGCATCGAAGCCCCCTATTACCTTGAACCGCGCCACGACAGCCAACAAGGGACAGAGATTCCAAACTTTATCGTTCTTTCTTCACCATCCTACGACGCTCCAGCGTTTCAGTATGCGGCGTCTGCGCGATTTCGGCGATTCGTTTCGAATCATCGCCTCGGCTCGGAGCTTGCATAGATCGTCTAGGAACGGGGACAAGCCATAAGAATCCGCTTGCTTTCGGATCATTGCAAGTCTCGGGACAACTCAACCGGGCACTCCCGAAGAAAACCAAGATCGTATTGTCCCTTCGGGAGGCACTGGCGCGGTTGTACGGGTATGGAGTAATCCCGATCAAACAGACGGATCAACTCGAACGCGAGTCTTGTTGAAGGTCATCGCCATGCCGCTTTCCAACCACCGGTGCATTGATCAATCGCCGATGTCAGAGCCGCCGCCGGTTATCCGACACCATTTCACCGGACCAGACGACCCGACCCGGGCGCTGCCGATCCCCGCGACGTCTTCTGACGTTCTGGGGAAGCAGGGTCATCACGGGTATCGTGATCGCGGTGGGAATCGTGGCGTTGACCGGTCTTGCTTCCCAGGTGACTCGGCAGGATCAACAGCTTGAACTCGCAAGCAGTCCCGGCTCCGGCATCGTCGTTCGCTCCGACGTACTTGCGCTCTGGCTGCCTTATTCAATTTTTGAGCTGGCGAACGGCGCCACCGCCGTGCCGGAGATAAGTACTCACCGAGGATTACAGCATGTTCTCGCGCAACAAAACCAGAAGGATCTCTGGTACGCATTAACGATCAGAGGGCACCAAGTCAACGGTGAGTTCATCGATCTTACAATCATTAGGAAGCCATATGATGATCCTAACGGCACTCCAGAGATGGTCCAAATACTCGAGGCAGTCGCGGGCAACCCGCCACGCACACCCGACATGGATTTCTCGACCGCCTCGGTTCACATCATTCCCGATGATTCATTGAATCGGGAGCCACGAGAGGTCATCACCGAATTGTTAGGCCATCCGTCGGAATCGATTGTTGAACCGCCGTGCGTCGAACCTTAAAAGGCGAATTAGCCAAAACAACAAGAATTCCGAAGTGCTTCATTCAACCGTCGGACTCGAGAGCAGGTAGATGGCGAACGAGGCCAGCCAGTGCTCGCCGGCATAGTCTCCGCTGGCGACGTGCTCGAGTCCCGCCTTGGCGTGACGGGCCGCCGACGCGGCCAGCACCGCTCGGGCCGGGTCGCCGGCCGGCAGGGCGTCGGCGATGCTCCGCATGCACCACGCCCGGCTCAGGTTCAGCCCGTCGAGGTGGACCAGTTGCGGGTCGGTCCGGTCGGTCACGGTCGCTGGGTTGAACAACGCTTTCGGCTCTCCCTCGGACGCCCCTGGCAGGAACTTGCCGAACCACACGCGGAACTCGGTCGGCGAGAGCACCCGGCGCATCAGGTCGGCCTCCGTGAGAGCTCGGCGAGAAGAAGTCGGCCCCGCCAGGCTCCCAGCCGGCCGGGACGGCGGCGTCCGCGCCGAAGTAGGCCCTCGCCCGCTCCTCGACGAGTCCGATCAATCGTGTGTCACCGACGGACCGGGCGTAATCATGCGCGAACGACAGCCCGAACGCCGTATTCGGGTGCACGCCGGTTCGGATCGGGTATGTCTGCTTGGGGAAGAAAATCCAGATAACGACTCGACGACCACGTCCGCGAGCGGCCGGAGGTTCTTTGCCCACACCTTCGCGTCCGGGGCATCGCTAGCCGTTGAGCTCCTCGGCCAGCTTGAGGAGCCATGCCCATCCGTATGTGCCGCTCGAACGACTTACTTTCCTTGCGGGCAAAGTAGTCGGCCTCGACCTTCAGGTTCTCGGCCGTCAGGTGGGCCCCCATCATGGACCGGACCTCGGCCGCTTCGGGCAAGTCCGGGAACAGACGGAGCAGCCGCACCAGCATCCAGTGGCCGTGCACCGACGAGTGCCAGTCGTACGACTCCATAGAACGCCGGGTGGAGGGCCTTCGGGCCCTTCACGTCGGCCGGCCCGGCCATGACATGTTCGGGTTTGTTCGGGTACTCGTTGCTCGATCGCCTTGAGCGCCAGCCGGGCAAACGCCGACGCCCGCTCCCTGGTCAACACGGGCGACGGCTCACCGGCGTGGCTTGGCTGGCGGCATGACGAGTAAGATCAGGAGAGCGATGAGGACCACGAGGGCCGGGAAGGTCATTGTCACTTGCGTTCGCTCCATGGGCGAAGTCCTGTCGTCTCAGCGGTGCGTCGTGACCGGTTGTTACCGAAGGTTCGCTGTCAGGATACCATATCATGCCTTCGCCCGAACGGCGTGCCGCGCTGTCCGACGAAGGTTGGACTCGATCGAAACCGCCTCTTTCCAACTCACTTCGAGGGATCTTCGCGATGAACACGTTCCGCAAGACAGCGATCGTCACCGGTGCGGGATCGGGGATCGGCCGGGCGACAGCGCTCTGCCCTGCTCGAGCGAGGGGTACTCGGTCGTGCTCGCCGGGCGCCGACCCGAGGCGCTCGCGGAGACCGTCGCTCAGGCGGGGCCGAACGGCCACCTGGCCCTGGCCGTCCCGACCGACGTGACCGACGCCGAGTCGGTCCGCGCACTGTTCGACGCGACGAAGCAGACTTTCGGCCGCCTCGACCTCCTGTTCAACAACGCCGGCACAGGTGCGCCCGCGGTCCCGCTCGAGGACCTGACGGTCGAGGACTGGCGGCGGGTCGTCGACGTCAACCTGACGGGGGCGTTCCTTTGCATCCGAGAAGCGTTTCGCCTCATGAAAGACCAGGATCCGCGAGGGGGTCGGATCATCAACAACGGGTCGATCTCGGCGTATGCGCCGCGACCGAACTCGGCCCCGTACACGGCGACGAAGCACGCGATCACCGGGCTGACCAAGTCGGCCGCCCTGGACGGGCGGAAATACGACATCGCGTGCGGCCAGATCGACATCGGCAACGCCGAAACCGACATGGCGGCTCGGATGAAGACCGGCGTGCCTGCAAGCCAACGGATCGATCGCCGTCGAGCCGACGATCGACGCCGGCTCACGTCGCCCGGGCGGTCGTGTATATGGCGGGCCTTCCCCTGGACGCCAACGTCTTGTTCATGACCGTGATGGCGACCAAGATGCCGTTCGTCGGGCGAGGCTGAAGCTCATTGGTCAAGGCGGCTGGTTGCCTTGAGACTCGTTTTCGCTGTCTCCGATCAAAGACGACTTGATTCGCCCAGGACCGGCCGCCCGGAATCGCACGAGGCGATTCAGCGAGCGATTTCCTTGATCCGGATCCGCCGGTATTCGACCACATTCGTTTCAGATTGGAGGGCGATGGTGCCACGGGCAGGCAGCGCCAGGCTCTTCTCCAAAACCTCGCCGTTGCACGTACAGAGGGCGGTCGCCCCCTTGCCACCGGAGTCGTTTTTCAACGTGACCTCGATCGCATTCCAGTCACCTTGCTTGTAGTGTGAGAGCGTCTTGTAAGGGCCGACCCGTGGATAATCGCGGATCTGGAGCTGGTGCTTGAAATCACGATCGCGAAGGTGAATGCCACTGTTGGCATCACGCGAGGCTCGGAATTCCAGTCGCAACACAAAGTCCTGATTGAACTCGGCCACGGTATCGATGGCGTTCATCGGCGGTTGACCGGGACTCGCGCCGGTGATCACGAGCACTCCATCCTTGACGACATACCGATGGTCGATCGTCGCCGTCTTGCCGTCCAGCGTGTCTTTGTCGAGCCGCCAACCGGTCAGATCTCTGCCGTTGAATAGGCTTTTGAAGCCCGGTTCCACGACAAACGCATCCTCGGCGCGGCTGGAACCGGCGAACACCAGAGCGAAGAGCAGGCCAAACCGTATCGCACTGAACACGAATCGCATGAGGGAGCCCCTTGATTACTGCGCCGGATAATGGCGAGGTCAAAACTCGCGGGCATAACCCGCGGTCCAGCCACCGTCGACTGTCAGAATGTGCCCATTCATGTAACTGTTGTCTGGATCCGCCAGAAAAAGGGCGGCCACGGCGATCTCGCGAGTTTCGGCGGGACGGCCGAGTGGGATGTGCGCGAGCATCTGCTTCACAGAGTCATGGAAGATGCCCCCTTCACCATAGAAGAGCTGACGCGTCCCGTCGGTCAGGGTCGACCCGGGTGCGATGCCATTGACCAGGATTCCGTTCGGTCCGAGCTCCAGGGCCATTGCCTTGGTGAGGTTGACGACCCCGGCCTTCGCCGCCACGAACGCGCACTGGAGCCGCAATGGGACCAACCCAACGATTGAAGCAATGTTGATGATACGCCCCGACCTCTGTTTGAGCATTACTCGGGCCGCGAAGCGGCTGACATCGTAGAGACCGGTGAGATCGACCGCCAGCAGGCGATCCCACTCCGAACGGGGGAAGCGGTCGATCGTCACGCGATCGTGAAGGGTGTTGACACCCGCATTGTTGACCAAGACATCCAGGCTTCCCAAGCTGGCCGCGACCGACGAGATGACCTCTTCAACTTCGGCCACCTTGGTGACATCCATGACCCGCCAGTGGGCACCAACGACGCGTGCCGAGGCTTCGCGGACGCCCGTTTCGTCAACGTCGGTGAAGACGACCGTGCCGCCATTGGCCGCGAGCTGCGTCGCAATTTCCTGGCCAATCCCCCGAGCGGCACCCGTCACCAGACAGACCTTACCCGACAAGTCGCATCGCATGGGCGGACCCTCCTTTTTTTCAGGACATGAGCCAAGGGCTGGGATTCTCGATCATCCTGGCGACGCTGCTGGAGAAACCGGGCCGCCGGCGGCTCCATCAACAATTCTGTGGTCAAATGTTAAGCTGAGGAACATTTGTTCCTGTCCAACGACTTTCTCCCCGTCCATCACCGGCCGGCGCTCGATCTTGCCGATCCCGAGAATTGCGCACTCGGGGACGTTGATGATCGGAGTGAACATCTCGATGCCGAAGGCTCCCAGGTTGGTGACGGTGAACGTCCCGCCTTGCATATCGGCCGGCCGGAGTTGCCGCTCCCGAGCGCTCCGGATCAGTTCGCGGCTCCGCGAGGCGATCTCCTGGATGCCGAGCTCACCAGCACGATGGATCACTGGCACGAGCAAGCCAGCCTCGGTGTCGACGGCGATTCCGATGTTTGCCTCGCTGGAAACGATGATGGCGGCGTCGCCATCCTCCCAGCGCGTGCGTTCAAGAGAGGGTGGTCACGAAGCGCGATTGCGCTCAGCTTGACGACAAAATCCGTGAAGCTCGGCACCGTCGACGCCGTCGGGCTCAACGGCCTTGAACTGGCGACGGAGACCGACGAGATTCGTCGCGTCGATCGTGGTTGACAAGGTCACCGGGGCCGTCGTCCGGCAGCTCTCGATCATCCGCTCGGCGATGATCCGGCGCGTCGGGCTGACGGAAGCGCGGGGAGTGACGGCGTCGTGCTCTGACTTTGCCTCGCTCGAACGGCTTCGAGGACGTCGACTTTCCTGATCCGGCCCGTTATGCCACTGCCACGGAGTTGGGTCCAATCGATGCCGTGCTCTCGAGCCACCCGCCGCGCCAGATGGCGAACTGGTCGGCTTGGCCGCCAAGTGGTTCTTCGCGATTCCGCGAGGGCGAGGCTGTCGTCCCAGCTGGCTAGCGTTCGGCTGGACGATGCTCGTCCTTCCGGTCGGCGGATCTGATTCCCCAGCACGAAGCAGGTAGCCAACGACGGTTCCAACGGCCACTTTCTCGCCGGCGACCGGCGCGTTTGAGGGGATACTCAGCGTACCGTCGTCGATCGCTTCGACGTCCTGGGTTGCCTTCTCGCCCTCCAGGCTGAACAAGGGGTCGCCCGCACGAATTGGCTCGCCGTCGTGCTTGAGCCAACCGGCGAAGATGCCTTCGTCCATACTCCAACCGAGGCGAGGGATCGTGATCTCGATTGCCATGACTCGCTGGTCCTTCACTCGGCGATCAAGGCGCGGACTGCCTGGACGATCGCTTCCGAGTTGGGGACTACGGCCGCTTCCAGGGGCGGGCTGTACGGCGTCGGTGTATGCAGACCGTTCAAGCGTCGGATCGGTGCGTCAAGATTGTCGAAACCCGCGTCGGCGACCTGTGCCGCGATCTCGGCGCCAAGTCCGAAAGGTCGCGAACGTCTCGTCAACGATCAGGAGACGCCCGGTCTTCTTGACAGAGGCTTGAATCGTCGTGATGTCCAGCGGCGCGACCGTGCGCGGGTCGATCAGGTCCACGGAGATGCCTTCCCGGCTGAGAACCTCGCACGCTTTCAAAGCATGGTGAACCATCAGAGCGAGCGCCACAATCGTCACATCGTTCCCTTCGCGGACAATCGCCGCCCGGCCGAACTCGATCTCGTAAGGCTCTTCAGGAACCGGTCCTTTGATCGAGAGCACGCCGCGGTGCTCCAGGAATAGCACAGGATCATCACAGTTTAGTGCCCGGGCGAGCAAGCCCTTGGCGTCGTAGGGACTCGACGGGACCACGACGCGCAGGCCCGGGAAGTGGCCGTACATCGTATAATAGTTGCCGGAGTGGTGGGTCGCGGCCGAGTTGCCAATGCCGATGCAGCCTCGCAGCAAGACCGGCATCTTGAGCCGGCCGCTGCTCATGTACTGCACTTTTGCGATCTGATTGAGAATCTCGCCAACGGCATCGAGCGCGAAGTCGGCGAACATGAAGTCGATCACGGGTCGAGTCGCGGTCATGGCCGCGCCGGCCGCCATGCCGATGAACCCGCGCTCGCTGATCGGCGTGTCGCAGAGCCTGACCGGCCCATACCGGTCGAACAAGCCGGTCGTCGTCGCGAAGTTGCCACCCCGCTTGCCGATTCCCTCACCCATCACAAAGATCCGGGGGTTCTTCTCCATCTCCGCCGACAGGGCTTCAAACGTGGCCTTCATAAACGTGGTCTCGCGACCCCCAGCCGACGGGCGGGTCGTTGCGCCTGGGCTTCGACTCTCGGTCGTCGACGGGGTCGCATACACGTGGTCCGCGGCCGTCGATGGGTCCGGCCAGGCACTTTGCTCGGCGAATTGGACCGCGCTCGAACCTCTTCCTCGACTTCGTCATCGATGGCTTGAAGCTCGTCTTCACGCCGGCGATGGACTGCTCGGTCGAGAAGCCGGCGGAGCCTCGCGATCGGGCAGCGCGTCTTCCAAAGCTCGACTTCCTCGCGTGTCCGATAGGTGTAGTCGCCCATCCCTTCCGCATGAGGACGAGTCCGGTAGGTCTTGCACTCGATCAGGGTCGCTCCGCCGCCTGTCCTGGCCCGCTCCACGGCCTCGCCCGCGGCTCTGGAGACGGCGAGCACATCATTGCCGTCGACCTCGACTCCAGGCAGTCCGTAGGCCGCGGCCCGGGCGGCAACGCTCGGGCTGCCGCTGGCATAAGTGAACGGGACTTCGGTGGCGAACCCGTTGTTCTCGCAGACGAAAAGGACCGGCAACCGCCAGATGCCAGCCATATTCAGCCCTTCGTGAAATGCTCCGTTGTTGACGGCGCCGTCCCCAAAGAAGGCCACGGCGACGCGATCCGACTTCAATAGCTTGAAGCTGTAGCCTGCCCCCGCCGCCTGGAGGATGCAGGGGCCGACGATGCCGCTGGTCCCCATCATGCCGACCTCGGGCGAGAACAGGTGCATGCTCCCACCCCGTCCCGCGCGAACAGCCGGTCTGGCGACCGAACAGCTCGGCCACCAACTGACTGAGGGGTGACCCCCTTGGCCAGCGCGTGGCCATGACCTCGGTGTGTGCTGAAGACCACGTCCTCTTTGCGGAGGTGGCGCATACTCCCGTGGCGATCGCCTCTTCACCGACGTACGTGTGGCAAGCTCCGTGGATCAAACCCCGTTGGTGGGCTCGCGCCAGG
The DNA here is from genome assembly GCA_963720335.1 of uncultured Planctomycetota bacterium. Lineage (GTDB taxonomy): Bacteria > Planctomycetota > Planctomycetia > Isosphaerales > Isosphaeraceae > CAVRFS01. The sequence goes on from CAVRFS010000002.1 coordinate 107,063, forward strand.
TGCTCCTCACAACGGCGGATCGTCTGCATTCGGCGATAGAGCGTGAGCAGCTGTTGCTTGTCAGGCATCGGTCGAGGTCCGTGTTTCTTCACTCATCCGCAATTCCATCAGATATGCAAGATTTCTCTCAACATCGGCAGTTGTTTGGTCATGAAGACCAGGAGGGCCATCCCCAGGTAAAACAGACCACAGGCGACGACCCCGGCCCGTTGGTACCAACGGGGACGCAACTCCCTCGGCAGCATCACGCAGTTGATCCAGAGCAGGTGGAACGAGGTCAAGCCGATTGCCAGATTGTTGAGGTTGGCAATGACCAGAGTCATCAATTTGGGTGTGCCGTAAGTGCTGAAGAGATACGCGGCAACCACCGTCCACAATACGTAAATGCCGAGAATGCTGTAATAGATTTGCTTGACGGCATTCCCCTTGAGCGTGCCGCGAATGCGCCGGCTTCCCGACCAGAGGATGTCGGTCCACCGACGGCTGAAGTCGTCCACGATCGACATCTGGCTGGGCAACATCACGAGCAGACCCGACGAAGACCGTCACGATCCATAAGAGCTTGGCGATCGTCGCCGAGAACTGAGGAGCATGGCGGATCCCATCGGCCGTGATCAGGGATTGAGCCCACTCCAGATTCGGCGCCGGTGAGCCCTGAATACGGTGCGAACTCCAGTGAGAGCAAGTGCGGGCAGAGCCATCCCCATGAAGCATCCGGGACCCCATACATAAATTTGATCCACGAGGATGTAACGCCACCACATCTTCCAGCGAGCCAGATTGGTCTCGTTGATGGCGAATACCTTGCCCACGTGGCTGAGCGTGACGTGCCGGCCGCCAATCGCGCTGGGGATCGCGCCGACGACGCTTCCCATCCCCCAGCCTTTGTCTCGGACGAAGTTGGAATAGGTGGAGTTGGACAATCCGCCGCCGCCGGCGTAGCCGGCAAAGGCTCCGATCACGGCGATGTTGGAAAGAGCGATCAGCGGCCAGGTCCCTTCCGTCAGCCTGTACTGCACGAGATTAACGGTCGTTTCATGCCCCTCAACGATGGTCGGCACGGTGCCGAACTTGACGAACCCACTGAAGACATTCCACCAGTTGGCTGCGCTGACGCATGAGACACCGATGATTAAACAGAAGCCGAGGACCACCGCAACCTTCACCGTCATGATCGCCTGCAGCATGTTGTAGATCTTGCCTCCCAGGAGCACCGGCACTGCGACAGCCAGCAGGAACACATAAGCGAGCATCGTGACAAGGCCGCGATCCGCGACAGTCGGTGGTCGGTCCAGCCAGAGTGAAGCGGCCATCGCCGCCCCGTGCGTCGACAGCCCAGGGATCAGCGCGCTCAGGCTGAGGAAGAGAATCGCCCCCATCCAGAAACGCGGCCCCGGCGCCGTCCTCATGAAGCCGGTAGTGATTGGCTCACCGCAGTAGAGAGCATAGCGCCCGCATTCCAGGTTATAGAAGACCTGAAAGACGATTGCGAGGGTGGCGATCCACATCAATCCCCCGCCGTACTTCGCGGTCACTTCCGGACCGAGCAGCCATTCTCCGCCGCCGATCTGGATCCCCATCATCACGATGCCCGGCCCGATGAACCGCGTCCAATGGCGCCAGGTTAATGGTTGCGGCTCGGGCAGATCAGCCACGTCCCAGTCCGGCAGACGGTTTGGCGGACGAAGCAATTCGTCGGTCATCGCCGATGGTCCCGCGTGACGCCGTTGACGACGTTTTTCAGCGGTTCACCCCGGAGTGCCGCCAGAGCGAGATTGGCCGCGGTTTCTCTCAGCTTGCGGACGGCCGGGACGCTCGCGGACGCAATGTGCGACGCCACGATCACGTTGTCCATCCGCAGAATCGGGTGATCGGCCGGAATCGGCTCAGGATCGAATACGTCGAGCGCCGCGGCAGCGACATGACCTTGCCGTAAAGCCTCGGTGAGCGGCGTCGAATCCACCAGATCGCCTCGAGCGACGTTGATCAAGATGACGCCCGGCCGCATGAGGCCAAGAGCTTCCCGATCAATCATTCCGCGAGTCTGCGCAGTCGAAGGGCAATGCAAAGTGATCAGGTCGGATTCACGGAACACTCTTGAGAGATCGACGGGTTGACAACCGTGCTTCTCGATCTCCGACCGGGCGATCGCCGGATCGTGCACGAGCACGCGACACTTGAACGCGAGGAGTCGCGCGGCGACCTCGCGTCCGATGCGGCCGAATCCGACTATACCGACGGTCAAGTCTCGCAGGGTGAGCATCCGATCCAGCGGTGTGGCCAGTCCAGGCTTGCCAGCCTTGAGCTGGAGTGAGTTTCGCACGACCTGCCGCGTCGTCGCCAGGATGAACCCAAGCGTGTGATCGGCAACCTCATCGATGCAGTAATCGGGTACGTTGCAGACAGGAATCCCTCGAGCGCGAGCCGCGTCGAGATCCACATTATCGACGCCAATGCCGTACCGGACGATGACGCGGGCACGACTCATGGCCGCGATCACCGCGTCCTTCACCGGGGCGAATTGAGTGATCACCGCATCCGCGTCCGACACGAGCGGGATCAATGTCTCCGCAGTTCTACATTGTCCGCCGACGACCTCAAATCCCTCGCCACGCAGGATCGCTTCTTCTATTTCAAGCGACGGGAATGTATAATCGGTGACGACGACTTTCATGCCTGCCCCCGCACGACCTAACCTCGACCATTGATGAGATCGGGTTGACTCATAATCTAAGGAGTCGACGGACCGTTCGCAATCGTCTCGCCGAGAATCCTTCCAAACGCGACGCCTTACGCCGTCACACCGAGAGCCAATTGCGCACCATCTGAGAAGCAACGCGATTTATGAGCCTCAAATACGCCTTGGTACTGGTTTTTCCTCTGACTCTTTTCACGTCCACCACGCTCGTTCTCGCTGACGAAACGGCGGATTTCGATGAGATTGCCAGAGCCTTCGATGGAACCACACTCCCTCTCTTGAGACAGTTTTGCCTGAAATGCCACTCGACGGAGGAACAAGAGGGCGATCTGGACCTTGAACAGTTCACGAAGCTCGAGCAGGTACGCAAGGCTCAGCCGATCTGGCAAAAAGTGGTCGAGATGCTCGATAACGGCGAGATGCCGCCCAAGAAAAGTCGCCAGCTCTCCCTCGAGCAACGAAAGCAACTTCGCGATTGGGCGCGCGGCTATCTCGACGCCGAGGCGAGGGCCAACGCCGGCGATCCCGGACCGGTCGTACTTCGAAGATTGAGCAACGTGGAATACGACAATACGGTCCGTGACCTGACGGGAGTCGATCTCCGGCCCGCCCGTGAGTTTCCCGTCGACGGTGCGGCCGGCGAGGGATTCACGAACGTCGGCGAGGCGCTGGCGATGTCTCCCGCGATGCTCGACAAGTACGTCGCGGCCGCGAAAGCGATCGCCGTCGCACGCGTGTGCTCTTGCCCGGATGGATTTCGCTTCTCCGAGAAATCAACCCGGCGTGATTGGACCGATGAGATCGTCTCGGACATCCGCCGATTGTACGGTCGCTATACCGACGCCGAAGGCAGCCGTCGCGTCCAACTTCAAGGCCTCGAATTCCAAGCCGAATCCGGCGGCCGCATCCCGCTCGAGCGCTACTTGAAGGCAACGATCGCCTACCGCGAGCTGCCGAGCAAACGGTCGAAAAACGATCGCCTCATTCGCGATTGAGAACGATCTCAGCGCGAAATACCTGCAAACGCTGTTCGAAACGTTTACCAGTCAACAGCTCGTCGCCGCTGCTCGAACAGATCCGCGGGCGATGGCGGACCGCTCGAGCTGCCGATGTGCCCGCGCTGGCGGCCGAGATTCGCCGTTGGCAGAGTGTCGCTCACCAAGTTCAACAGTGTCGCCCACTTCAAGCCGTGGATCGATGCGGTCAACCCGATTGCCGAGTCGCAGACATTTCGGCTGAAAATCAACCCACCGCCAGGTGGCGGAGACGTCGTACTGCGGCTTATCACTCGCGACGCGGGCGATGGTCGTTCCGGCGATTACGTCGTCTGGGAACGGCCGCGGTTAGAGTCTCCCGGTCGCCCCGAGCTGCTGTTGCGAGACTTGCGAGACGGGCTCCGAGGACTCGTCGCCAAGCAGCGAACGTTTGCCGAAACGGCGAAGTATCTCGCCGCGGTGGACCAGGTACGGAGCCAGACGACAAAGGTCGATCTCGCGGCACTTGCGAAAGCCCAGCAGCTCGACCCGATGATGCTGGCGGCCTGGTGCGACTATCTCGGCATCGCCAGTCCGGGAACGCTGGCGGTCGATGGCCTCTTCATCGATCGCATGGAGAGCGGCGGCGGATATGCGTTCGTCAAGGGCTGGGGCACTCCGGCCACGCCGAGCGTCGTGGCCAATTCGTCGGACCAGGAAGTGCGCATCCCCGGAACGTTAAAGCCCCATAGCATCGCTGTTCACCCGTCGCCGACTCAGTATGTGGCCGTCGGCTGGCGCAGTCCGATGCGTGGGCGAGCGAGAGTCGAGGCCAAGGTAATACACGCCCACCCCGACTGCGGCAATGGCGTCTCCTGGTTGCTGGAGCTGCGCCGAGGGAGCGAACGTCGACGACTCGCGGGAGGCGAAATCGACCTCGGCAAAGCCGCCAAGATCGATCCGATCGACAACCTCGGCATCGAGTCGGGCGACCTGATCTCTTTGGTGATCGGCCCTCGCGGAAACAACCATGCGTGTGACCTCACCCATGTCGATCTGACAATTCGCGAGTCCATCGCTTCCGGACGGAGCTGGACCTTGTCGCGTGACGTTTCCGGCGCGATCCTTTCCGGAAACCCACATGCCGATTCCCAGGGAAATCGTAACGTCTGGTACTTCTATCAAGAGAAGGCGGCCGGGGGAAACGGACCCTGGCTCGCGAGCATTCCCCGCGGTTCGTTGCTCGACCATTGGCGTGATGAGCCGTTGAAATCCAAGCGAAATCAGCTTGCAGACCGGTTGCAGCAATTGCTAACCAGTGGGCCGTCACCCGGCAAGAAAGATGACCCGGATACCGTACTCTGTCAGCAAATGAAAGCGCTCGGCGGTCCCCTCTTGGGCAAGCTCGACTTCGGCCGGATCGCCTCTGACACATCCGGATTGGATGCCGGTAAGGACGCGGCCGCTAATCGCGATCGCGGGTTCGGCTTGCCTCGTGAACAGTTCGGCAAACACCCGTTCGGCAAGCCTTCCGAACAGAGCCAGTCTGATCACTACTTCCCCGACCTACTGGAAGTACGCGTGCCCGCTGAACTGGCGGAAGGACGCGAATTTGTCGTCGGGGCTTCGCTGGATCGTCAGGCCGGCGATGACGGGAGTGTTCAGGCCCAAGTGGTCATGGGACCGGTGGACGTGGAACCAGGATTGGTCCCCGGTATTCCGATCTTGGTTCGCGACGGGAGTGCGTCCAAGAAGAGAGTCGAGAAATCGTTCGCGGAATTCCGCCGCGTTCTCCCGGCGGCGGTGTGCTACACCAAGATCGTTCCTATTGATGAAGTCGTCACGTTAGTCTTGTTACATCGCGACGATGAAGCCCTCGAGCGACTGATGCTCGACGAACCCGAACGCCTGAGGCTTGACCGGCTTTGGGACGAGCTGCGGTATGTCAGTCAGGATGCGATGAAGGTTCAAGAGGCCTATGGCCAGTTCATGGAATACGTCACCCAAGACGGTGACGTTCGACTCTTCGAACCGCTCCGCAAGCCGATCAAGGAGCGGTCCGAGGCTCTGCGAAAGCGTTTGATCGACACGGAACCGGCCCATCTGGACGCATTGCTCGCGTTTGCTTCCCGCGCCTATCGTCGACCGCTCGATCGTGAAGAGCAAACCCGTTTGCGTTCGGTTTACTCCAAACTTCGTAAACAGAATCTCGATCATGACGCCGCTTTCCGCTTGACGCTCACTCGGGTGCTGATGGCACCGTCGTTTCTTTATCGCATCGAACGGTCATCCGCAGGCTCGGCGGCGACGTCGATCTCGGATTGGGAGCTGGCCAGCCGGCTCAGTTACTTCCTGTGGTCTTCGATGCCGGACGACGAGCTCCGCAGCCTCGCCGCGGCAGGGAAGCTTCAAAAGCCGGGGGTCTTGGCGGCCCAGGCCCAGAGGATGCTCAAGGACGAGAAGGTACGCGCACTGGCGACTGAGTTTGGTTGTCAATGGCTCGACGTTCGTGGATTCGACACATTCAACGAAAAGAGTGAGCAAGTCTTCCCCCAGTTCGCGGCGCTCCGAGGCGCGATGTATGAGGAGTCCGTGCGGTTCTTCATCGATCTGTTTCAGCGGAACGGCTCGGTACTGGAAGTGCTCGACGCCGACCATACGTTCGTCAACGAGGCGCTTGCACGCTATTATGGGATCCCGAACGTGAATGGACCCGAGTGGCGGCGAGTCGATGGAATCAAGTCACTCGGCCGGGGGGGAATCCTGGGCATGGCGACCTTGCTGTCGAAGCAATCGGGAGCGTCGCGAACCAGCCCGATTCTGCGCGGCAACTGGTTCGTGGAGATGCTGCTGGGCGAGAAGCTGCCCAAGCCACCCAAGAATGTGCCAGTCCTGCCGGAAAGCGAGCTCGATACCAACGGTCTGACCATGCGGCAAATTACCGAAAGGCATCGAGAGACCGCGCTCGTGCGCCAAGTGTCACGATCGCATCGACCCCTTCGGCTTCGCGCTCGAAGCATTCGACGCCATCGGTCGCCGACGGACAAATGACCTGGCCGGACGGCCCATCGACACCAACGTCCAGCTCAAGGACGGAACCAAGTTCGCCGATATTTCTGGCTTACGTGATTATGTGCTCGTCAACCGTCGCAAAGACTTCCTTCGACAGTTCTCTCGGAAGTTACTCGGCTATTCGCTGGGACGAGCGGTCGAGAATTCCGACGAGCCATTACTGGCCGAAATTCAGCGACGATTGGCCGCGAACGACTGCCATATTCAAACCGCCATCCAGACAGTGATTGACAGCCCTCAGTTTCGCCGTCATCGCGGACTGGCGTCGCTGCTCGACCAAGAACACGAATAATCGAAAACAATTTTCAACCACAGATGAACACAGATGAACACAGATAAATTTAGAACAATCATGAACACGGGAGTCGACTCTCTCAATAGGCTCACCGAGAATATCGTATCTTATCCGTGTTTATCTGTGTTCATCTGTGGTTAAGTCTCTCTCACTTTCCGAGGAGTTTTTATCATGGGCCCAGAGAAAGATCGGTGGTCCTCACAGACGCTGACACGTCGCACGATGCTGCGCGGACTGGGAGTTTCCATGGCGCTTCCCTGGATGGAATCGCTCCCTGCGTGGGGTACCGAGCCTGGTAAACCCAAAGCGGCAGGCAAGGCCCCGTTGCGATTTGCGTGTTTATTCTCCGGGAACGGATTCCATAGCAAGGAGTTTTGGGCGAAAGGGACCGGCCGGGCAATGGAGCTCGGCAAGGTCTTGCAACCGCTGGAGAATCACAGGGAGAAGCTGCTCGTAATCCGCGGCCTATACAACGAAGAGGCACTGAAGGGAAACATCCATAGCTCGCAGACCGGCAACTTGCTCTCCGGTGCGCCACTGGCATCGGGCGGGGCCATTCGTTCGGGTACCAGCATTGACCAGGTGCTCGCCCAGCGCATCGGTCGTCAGACCAAGGTCTCGAGCCTTGTCCTCGCGTGCGAGCCGTCGATGGCGGCGGTCCACAAGAATTATTCGATGCTTTACAGCTCGCACATCTCCTGGAGCTCGCCCACGACTCCCACGCCGCTGGAACTCTACCCAGCTCTCGCTTTCGACCGGTTGTTCAAGGACGACGATCAGCAACACGACCGGTGCGTTCTCGACGGGGTTCTCGAGGAAGCGCACTCACTTCGAGGTCGCATCAGTCATACGGACCAGATCAAGCTCGACGAGTACTTGAACTCAGTACGGGAAGTCGAACAGCGCATCGAGCGGGCTGGCCAAGAACAACAACTGCAAGGTTGGCGCCCGACACTGGGCAAGCCGAATATTCCCCGTCCCGCCGACGGCGTCCCGCACGACATCGCCGAGCACATGCGATTAATGTGCGATATCCTCGTGCTCGCATTCCAGACGGATACCACGCGATTTTGCACCCTGAAGCTGAATAACGATCACTCGTCTCTGAGATTTCCGAACCTCGGTGTTGATTATATGATTCACCACTTGCTCTCCCATACCGACTCGGCGGATTGGCTGAAGGTCAACCGGTTCTTCGTCGAGCAGGTGGCTTATGTCGCCGGTAAGCTGGATGCCATTCAGGAAGGGGATCGCACCGCCCTCGACAACTCGATCCTGATGTACTGCTCGAGCATGTTGACCGGTGGGCATGATGCAACGCAGCTTCCCGTGGTGATTCTCGGTCGAGGCGGCGGTCGCCTTCAATCGGGTCGCGTACTCGATTATCGCGGGAAATCGAATCGCAAGATGTGCAGTCTCTACCTTTCGCTGATGGATAAGTTTGAGGTGAAGCTCCCCGACTTCGGCGACTCGCGCGAACGGATCGCAGACGTGTGATCAAGCTTTGGCGATCGGCTCGGACGGAAGTTTCAGCCCAAGCTTGCCGTCTGCATGGTCCTTTCATCACGAGACGAACCCCCGTCCGGTCCGTGTCCTCAATTTGAAACTGAGCAGACAATCAGTGCCAGTCGTGAGCACTTGGAGAGAGCCAGCGATGGCGTCTCCTTCGTTTTCCACTCCATCTCGCTCAACGGCGATGTCGAGAGAGGGAGGATCGCCCGTGTACCATCGACCCGCAACCGCCAAGATCGTGGGGGTATCGTTCACTGCCCTCAGTCACTTGATCCAGAACCGATAACACTTAGAGACCTCAGAAGCCCAGGACCTGAAGCTAAAAGACACAGTTATTCTTCATTAATTAGACAGTTTTTTCACAGTGTCGATAACGTCGCTCCTGGACGTCTCCAAGCTATTTGCACAAATGCATCCAATCGTTTAGGCTAAAGATGAGGGATCGGGCAGCTCTAGAGCCTATTTTTGCATCAATCTGGGGAGTACCGTATTATAGTGACAGATTGGCGATCGTCGCCAAAACTAATAAGAAGTTGCGACATGTTTGTCGGTGAAAACGGGCGGGAGGCTCTTCGCTCGCGCAATGCCAAGGTGTGTATGAAGTTCGAATTCAGCGCCCTGAATGTTCAGTCCGTTCTGGGTACTGTACTACGCGACCCGTCCAGGCCACTCCCGGGAGCAATCCGCGCGGCGATTCCTTCACTTCCCGAGGAAGAGGTCTCTGCGATGGATTCGACGGTCAGGTCCTGCCTTCAGCAAGTGTTAAAGCAAGCTAGGCCAGACAAAGTTCCTGCCCCCAGGAAACACAACGCACCCGTTATGGACCGCGACGGGCTCCTCGACCGCCTTGGCTTTTGCTGGAATCTCTTGAAGAATGCCGACGCTAGAGTGCGGGGAAGCGACGACCATCTCCTTCCGAAATCGACCGGTTCGGCAAACCTGTCCAAGGTCTTCCAGGGAGTCCTGCCGCACGACGTTCCCTTGCAACCAAAGTTCGTCACTGCCCTCGCTCACGCCCTGCGGATCGGGGAGGACGGTTCACATCTTGGGCATTACTCTGCTTTCCTTGTAGCATCAAAGAGGAAGACCTCCAAGAAATGGCTGTCACTTTCCGTGATGGATGCCGAGAGCCGACCGATATCGGGAAACCTTCGTCGACTCATCTGGTGGATACTCCGCTCCGCAAATGGACGCTATGCCGACGAACTGGATCCTAAACCGGTCGCTCGTTGCTTGCCCTACCTCGTACAACACGTCAGTGACGAATTGAGGCGATTCTGCGGTGTGGATCACGATTTTCTCGACGTGGCGATCGACGATATTGAAGCCGTTGTTGAAGAGTGGCTCGTCTACAACTGCCTCCGAGGAGACAGCCTGCCCCAGGATCCTTCATTACGCACCACCCTGGTCGAAAACTTCATTAAGGCCAACCGGCTCACGGGGAAGGTAGTCCTCGCTTCTACCACCAGGGCGACGGCGGTGGTGGTTAAGACGTCCACGAGTGTGACTCCGCGACGACCCCACTCGCCGGCAATTGTTGAGGAGCGAGGACCGCGATCACCGGTCGAGGAGGCGGATAGTAATCGCCGTGCGGAAGCGCCCCAGATCTCGGGGATGATCTCAAGGTGCTCCGCCGCGCTCTTGACGATGCGGTCGCGGTGAAACTCGACGCGCGGTCGCCGAATTGGATCGGTTGAAGGTGGAAATGGAGACCTTGAGATGTCAGTTCACCGAGCGGCAGGCAGGCCTAATCGCGAGCCGTGAAGAAGTCGAAGCAATCCTCGACGAAGTAAGGAAGGAGGTCGATGGACTTCGAGCACGGACTAGGGAAGTTCCTGCGCCTCCCGTCGGTCGGGATCTACGCGAAGTGCTGGCATCAATCGACTCAAAATATCCGTTCGACTCACTCCGGTCCACCCTGCACGGCAACGACGAGTTGGTTACTTTGAAGGGGCTCATCGGCCAACTCTTCTTTGCGTTTAACAAGGTTGGGTTCGCGCAGTATCCCGATCGCGATGAGTTCGATCTGCACTACGAGCAATCGGGCCTCTACGAGTCCCATGGGTTCGAGATCCCGCCGAGCAGCTTCCTTCGCGTTCGGGTAGAGAAGAAGGGGTGGGCCCTCCGGAGGGGGCAATTCGTACAGCCAGTGCGCAAGGCGAGGGTGGTCCCTTGCTCCGCACAAGTGGCGCAGGGTCTAGCGAGTCATTCAGGAGATGATAAGGCATGAATCCAGCCGTTGGCATTGATCTCGGGACGACAAACACTGTCATCGGCGTGCAGACCGGCCCCTACGGCCCGGAGGTACTGGACGTGCCCCAGCCCAGGGTCGAGCGGAACGTCCTAGAAGACCTTCCACAGATCAAGTCGGCCGTCTATTTCGAGACGGGGCAATCCGCCTTGGTCGGTGCCCTGGCTACTATTCCTCGAGACTCGTTCCGCTCATCCAAATCCCAAATGGGTACTCGTTGGCGAATCTCGCATCCCAACTTCGATAAGCCGCTGTCGGCTGCCTATATCTCGGCCCACGTCCTTAAGCTGGCGCATCAAGCTATCTTGGCGAAATACCCGGAGTGGGACCAGTCCGCCGTAATTACGGTCCCTGCCTCGTTCAGTACGGAGCAGCGTAACGACACCAAGAGGGCCGCACGACTGGCGGCCCTGAAAGTTGACCGGCTGATCGATGAGCCGACGGCCGCTTTTTACTACTACTACTGCCAGTACGCAGACTCCGGGGATTTCGACGAGGACCGCTTCGCGCATGGTCTTCGACTTCGGGGGAGGGACCCTCGACGTTTCGATCATCCACCTAAAGAGGGCCGGGACCGCAATGGTGATTGATACGGTCGGCAGATCCCGATACAACATCCTCGGAGGCGACGACATCGACGTCGATCTCGCGTCCTACCTCTTGGCGGCCTGGGACTTCGGGAACGGGAAGCAATTGCTTCAAGAGCCCATCGAGTTGCGGACGCGACTCTATGAGTTGTTCCTCCGGAAGGCGACCGAGTACAAGGAGGAGTTCAATTCGCCTTGGCCAATGGTACGGGGTCGCCGGAGTTTGTCATCGACGAGGAACTTGTATCCGGGAACGATCGCAGGAGAATCCGCTTCCGTCGCACCGTGACCCGCGAGAACTATGAGGACTTTACCGGACGCTACTTCCACCCCGGCAAGAGTGACCTCAACATTTTTCGGCCCATCGTCGAGGCCATCGAGGTGACGAAGCGGATTATCCCCGGCTTCTCTCAAGAGCGGCTGGACTTCCTCCTTTATACGGGCGGCGCCTCGATGATGGCAGGCGTGCGCACCGCCTTGAGCACTACTTCGCTCCGCGGCCCTGCTTCGCGATCAACGAGTCCGAGTCGTTTAACACTGTAGCCTTGGGTGCAGCATTCTTCCGCTACCACCAGCAGCAGGGGAGCCGGGATGTCCAGATGACCAGCAGGCTCCTCGAGTGCATTTTGACTCGTTCGAACGACGGGGCGGACTTGTCGAGTTGGTGCCCTTGGTATGCGTCCCCTCCAACGAGTTCAGGGACACGGGCTATGACTTTCGGACGCAACGCGATTTGATCCGATTCAAGCAACCGATGTTCCGAGGAGTCGGCCCCGAGGATTACCAATTGGCGAGGATGCCCGACCTCGAGATCCGGCTGGATAAGCTCGTCCCAAGCGATACCACTTATCGGATCGCATACCGTATGAACGAAGACAAGATCATCGAGTTGAGAGTATCCTTCGAGGCTGGTGGCACGTACACCGTGGTCGTCGACCCCTTCTCCGGTCGCCAGGAATCGACCCCCTCAGCATTCCAGTTGTGCCGGGTCAACCCAATCGGGGGGCAACAATGATGGCCGAGGATCTTCTCGGAGTTAACTCGGGAAAGCCGGTCGACGTGAACACCTATCACGTGGCGACCACTCTGATCGGGGGTGGGCGGTTCGCGTCGGTTTACAGGGCCTATGATAAAAAGTCGATGGCCGACGTCGCGCTGAAAATCTACCTGAGCGCCGACGAACGCGCGCACCTAGCTGCCACGGCCGAGAAGGACATCCTAAAGCGACTCTCGGACTTGAACACTCCGTTCTTCCCGACGTTCAAGGGTGCGCAAAAGGTCAGGCTCAAGGATGGATGGCACCCGGTGTTGGTCATGGAGTTGGGCGAGTACGTCGAAGGACAGCCCAAGCGACCGGGAGAGGCGCCAGACCGATCGATCATTTCGCTTGCTCAAGTCATGCCGGAGGCGCAAAGAACTTCTCCCCAACGGTGGACTTGCCCGAGTTCTGGCGACCCAAACACCTGTATAACTGGATCACAGATCTTTGCGGGGCAGTCGAAGCCCTCCACAGCCACCAGGTCGTGCATCGCGATCTGAAGCCGGCAAACATCCTGTTAAGACGGATGCCAGGGGATGAAGCCAGCCGGCCGTTCCTCCTCGATTTCAACGCTAGCTTTACGCCGGGGAGGCGCACAAGCCTCGGCTATCGGGACGAGCAATTATCTACCGCCTGAGGTTAAGAGCCAAAAGCGAAGTGAGCCGTGCTTTTGCCGATGACCTATGGGCCTTGGCACTGATGATCTGGGAGACCCTATTCGGCTACGGACGCCAGCAGGATAGCCAGGCGACGACGCACGAACGGATTGTTGAGCCCTTGCCCGTAGGTCTTGTCGAAGTCCTACTCAAAGCCCTCAAGGTCGAACCCACGCAACGCTACGCGACTGCCCAGGAGTTCCATCTCACCCTCCGCGCCGTCATCGCCCCGACTCCCGACGTAGTATTCGTCGAGACGTTAAGTAAAGATGAACTAATGTGGGATGCGTGAGTGCGCCGCCACGATCCGCGCCGATATACAACGTGTCTTCGCTGGCCCGGATGAGATCCCGGTTCCAAAGGAAATACAGGACCGGGTTGCTCTGCTCCTATCGGGGCTCGCGCAAGGAGAGACGCAGTCGCTCGACTTGGAGTCAGACATCTCCGAGTTGGGTCCTCCCGCGATTTCCGCCGTCCTAAGCGTCATCCATAAGATCAGGCCCGACTCGAGCGAGTTCGATCAGGTCGCTCGCGGTGTCGTCGTCGTGGCACGGCGTGATCCGAGGCTGGCGGAGCGATGTATCAATGCCCACTTTCTCTCGAGCGATTTTGGAGCCCGACGTCTTTGTCGTCGGATTTGCGAGGGGCTGCGGATTTTCCCGACCGTCGTGCAGGACAGCATTCTTGACGACGAAGGGGTCTATCTTCCGGAAGAGCGCGTCGAGTTGGCCGACATGTGTATCGACCTCTCGAAGAACCCGGAAGCGATTCGCGTCCTGACTAAGTACATGAGCCGGGAGTACATCATTGACCAGAAGAATTACTTCCCACTCCGCGAGAGCATCGCCCAACACCTTGGGCTGCTGCAGTTTCCTGAGACGGCCCAGCGCATAACCGACGAGGTCAGCGTCCATATCTGGGAAGAGCTTAAAGAGTTCTCGCGTCTCGGCGCGGGTGAGAGCGCGAGGCTTCAAATGGTCTCCTCCAGCTCTACGGAGACGCCTTTGCGGCTTTGGGCGAGGAGGCGGTAGAGTTAGTCCGCACGGATCGTGTCCCGCCCCACTGCCAACGGGGCAGTTTGAGAATCTTCCGAACGTTTGTGTTCAAACTCGCCAAGGTTTATCCCGATGCCTCCATGTGGGTGCGGGCCGAACACCAGCGGAGGCCGACCGCAGACCTGCAATACATCATCGAACGGCTCGATCCCCGTCCCCCAGTCGATGTGCTGCAGTTCCTGCCGCGATACTTGAAAAGCGAGGCCCTAGCGGATTACAACACGTTGCGCTTCTCGGTTCCGGCAGACGGCCCTCTCTTCGATCTATTGGACGACGAGTTATTCAAAAACCCGGAACTCGTCACGCTCCGTCGGATAATCAAGATGATGGGTGGCATGGATAACAGGCGGCGAGCAGAGGTTCTCAATCTGGTCACGCGCCACTGGGAGACTCTCGCGAAGGCCGATTATCGCGGGATCGTCGGTGTCGTCAGCAACCACGGCCTCCCGAACGATCGCATCAGAAAACAGGTCGTGGATTTGCTTCAGGACGACCTGGGCTCGGAGAGCCGGGCGGACTTCGCCCGTGAAGGTCTGGAGAAGTTATTAAGGTGAGGTGCAACCATGTGTGCAAAGGTGATCCGTCTGGACGAGCCCCGCCGACCTATGGCGGTGATTGCGAGCGCGAGGTTGCGGCACTTCTGGAGAAAAAACTCCCCGAAGGTTTCCTGCTCGTCTGCAACCCCAGCCTACCGTCGTCGAAGAGCTTTTTCTACGAATACGACCTCATCGTCGTCCACCCTTATTTCTGCGATGTGGTTGAGGTGAAGCACCTGATGGGGACGGCAATCGTCTCCGAACACATGATCATGGCAGATGATGGCTGCACCTTCGACAATGTATTCTCCATTCTTGAGACCAAGGCGAAGGTCCTCTCGGATAGGTTGAAACGCGTCCCCTTCGGACACTCTAATGGAGACCGCGTCAATAGTCGGGTCGTGCTCGGATCCAAGTGCAGGGGAATAACGTATCATTATAAGCCACACGAGGATAATACGAAGGTCCTGGAACTTGGCGACTTGGTCGCCTACTACAAGCAGCGGGACAGGGACGCAGCCGGGAACAACAGCAAATACCAATACGAGCAGCGCCGCGATAAGTTACTGACGGCTTGGAGACAGTTCCAGGCGAGTGTGACGCCGGGGTCTCGCACACGCGATACTCTGGGACGGTTTCTGATCAAGCGACGACTCGTCGCTGGCCCACCCCGCGAGTACCTCGCGATGGATGAGCCTCCCTGCAAGGTAGACGTGCATCTCAAGGAGTTTCCCTACGTCCCGACCGCAACGCGCAAGGAATTGGAGGATTACCTCGAAAAAGTCTCCCGCGAAATGCAGGCTCTCCGGCGTATCCGCCATCCGAACATCTGCTGCGTTGTCGGTCACTTTCGCACGGGACATTCGCTTGTCCAGGAAAGCGACTATTTCGACGGCTCACCGCTGTCAAAGTGCTGGCACGCCTTGAACGAACTGCAATTGCCCGAGAAACTAGGTCTTGTCGCCAAGGTTGCCCAGGGGCTCGGCTACTGTCATAGTCAAGGCGTCTTCCATCGTAACCTGGACGCGTCACAAGTTCTGGTCGACGAGACCTGGAAGTTCGTTCGTGTGCAAGGGTTCGAGTTTGCTAAGGATCTAGACGCGACCCATACGATGACTGAAGAGAACCTGGAAAGGAGAGACCCTAGGGTCATGCCCCCCGAGGACCTCATGGGCAGTGGCTCGAGCGACCCTCGTCGTTCGGACATCTTCCAGCTCGGCATTCTGTTCTACAGGGTCGTCGAGGACGGCGCGTGGCCGTTTGAGAACACGATGGACTATTTCACAGGCGGGGGTCACGTCCGCGAAATGACCAACCACGCAGACGACCTCGGGATCGGTGGAGTCCGGGAGCTGATAGATCGCATGCTCAGCATTCGGCCGGCGGACCGACCTGACCCGATCGCTGCTGTTGAGGGCCGGATTGGTGCCCTTATTAACAGCATGACCTGAAGACGATTGCCGCTAGGCCAGCCCGAACCCGCCCTCGACTGCTTCCGACGACGTTCCGAATGTCTGCTTTTTCCCAACGCGGTGCTGGCGGTGACGCTCCGCGTGCCGAACGCGGAACGCGTGTTGAAAGGGGAAGCACGAATCGCCCCCGCCCTTTTTCCGATTTGACGTGTGCGTGCCCGTCGACTGGGCGTTGATTTGTGGCTCAAACCAAACCTTGCCTGTCCAGAATGTCCCAAAGCTCGGGGGCCATCTTCGTGGAAAAGCTCGACTGCTTTCTGATTCGCTCCAGAACGTCCGGACGCATCGGGTCGTTAGGTATCAGGTCTCCGTTATTTCTCGCCCGCACCAGATCGTCCAGTGAGGGGGCATTTGCCAAGTCGTACGCGACACATGTGCGTTTATGAATGAACGGGTGATCGCCGGAGCTGAGAATGCAAGCTGTGTCTTTCTTTGGGTGGTACTCGGTCAACGACACGATCAGGACCTGGTCCGAGTCTTGTTCCGGGTCGGAGATGATAACCCAAAGGTGGACAAACTTGTCCACGGTGCCGTCAGCGGGTTGGAACGTATCCCCGGCCTTCATGGAACAGACTCGACGGGCTCCGGCGGCTTCCTTGGCGTCCTTGGTCCAAAGATCTTGCTCATGTGCTGCCGGACGGTCTCCCCTTCTATGATCAGGTCCAACGTCGCTTGGCTTTCTCCTTGAGCCTCAAGGATATCCTTCAACGGAATCAGGGCCGACCCTGCTGCCGGGACATTCTTGGCCCACTCAGGGAACTCATGCGTCAGGTCGCGGAGTTCCCAATGTCCCCTCTCACGGTACCGCTCCGATACCTCCGCCAGCTTGTCGATCACATCCCCCGAAAGCCTGCCCCTGCCGGGACCCACGACAAGTTTTACCGCATAGCCGCTTCGTTTGATGAAGCCCTCCCATTCCGCGCTTCTTGAACCCTTCCCCCTGATGAGGTCGAGAACGTGGCTGAGAACAGGGCCGTGCTCCGTCGCCTTGAAGATGTCCCCAGTCAAGGGCGTGGCCGTCTGGACGAGCAGCTCTCTCTCGGCGATGTACATGAGCTTCAGCAGGCGAAGATAGGGCATCCGGCCTTCCTCAAGCTGGAGCAGGTAGGCGGCTGCCTGCAAGCTCTTTTCGAAGTCGAATCGTAACTCCATTGTTCCCCTCCGTTCCGTGAACGGCCATGGTCGAGCTGGCCTCGATCCATTTGAGCGTAGGGGTCCATGCGCGTCAACGAGAATCTGTACAGATGGACGGAATTCTACTAAACTCGATCGAGAAGGTGGTCGAATCGGCGTGGTGCCTGCGACTGGTCGAAAGGGTTCTTTCTGTCCTGGTGGTTGTCGCGGTCGTGCCGAGTTGTCGCAGGATACCGAGGCGGCTCGCGAAGATTGCACGAAGGTAGCGAAGATTGCAGGTTCGCCGCGTGTGCAATCTTCGCTACCTTCGTGCAATCTTCGGAATGAACTCAAGGACTGGGTGCATGAGTGGGTAATTCCCAGCTCCATTGAGCGTCCCTGTCGAAGCCTTCCTTGCGGGCGACGGCACCCAGCCGAACCTTGGCGCGTCGAACCTGGTCCTTGGAGAAGCCGGCGACGTGGCCGGCCTTGAAGACCTCGGTTGTGGACGTGAGTCCGTCGCCGAGGAAAGTGCGAAGCCAGTCGTCGCACTCGAGACGTTCGCCCGCCGGCTCGCCGCCGAGGGCGGGACCTGCTTCCGGTCGGAGCGCTTCCGCGACGGTGATCGCTACCGGTTGGTCGGACCACTCGACTCGTGGGCTGCCGCCACGGTCATCGATCACGTAAGCCAAGGTCGGTGCGCGGGGCGCCAGGTTGCCGCCGTTATCGAGCATGAGCACGCGCCGGCCGGCCGGGTCGTGGGGATCGCTGACGAATAGATGGTTAGCCCGGCAGGCACCGACGTACGCGATCGAGCCCAGGACCCGATGCTTGCCGTTGGCCGAGCCTCCCTTGGTCAGGTGGCTGACCAGCACGACGGCGGCACCCAACCGCTCGGCCAGTCTGTTCAACGGCGCGAACACACCGCGCAAGACGGCGTTGCGATTGTCGTCGACGCCCTTGAGATAAGCCGACACCGGGTCGATCACGATCAACCGGCAGTCACCCAGACGGGCGGCGACGGCCGTGATGGCGTCGATGTCGGCCCGCAGGCTGGGGAACGTCTCGGAGCCGTCGGCGAGGATGACCGAGTCGAGGAAGTGGACTTTCGCCAACTCGGCGCCGGCTGCCGTGAGCCGGGGCACGATCGTCCGCGCCGGATCGTCCTCGGCGCTCATCAGAATCGTGCTCCCCGCTCGATCCGGGCGTTCGCTCATCGGTAACGGCAGCCCGCGCGAGAGGGCGGCGGCCATGGCCAGGGTGACGTAGCTCTTGCCCAGCTTGGGGTCGCCGGCGAACATCGTGATCATCCCGAGCGGCACGCGGCCGAACCAGAGCCACTCGACTTCGCGCGGCTCGAGGTCGACCGCGCAGGTCAACCTGGCCCGGCGCTCTGGCTCGACCGCGCTCTCCTCGGGTGCGGTGGGTGAAGGTTGCAGAGGGCTCGGCGGAGTCGTCACCGCCGGCAGCTACCGGCTCACGCGTCGCGGAACCGGCCTCGCTGAGCGGGTCCGGCCGCAGGCGTCCAGCCAGGAAATCATCCCAGATCGGCTGGCGCTCTTGGGGCAGCGCGGCGAGCATGCCGCGCGGCCACGGGCTGGAATATCGGCGAAAGCCCAAACAGGTCGTCCCGTCCACGTTCGGCTTTCAGGGTGCCATTGACGAGGCGGGCCAAGAAGAAACTGTCTTTATGAAGCATGATGGAACTGTTCCGCCGTGACCTCGCCGATACCATGAGCGAAAACCCGCTCTCTCCATCCGCCATCGCCCAAATGTCCAATCCAACATCGGCCTTCGCGGGGTCGATTCTCCAAAAAAAGCGTTTTGAGGGGGCAGAAAGAGCCTTAGAAAAGGCAATCGGGTAGAACCCAACAAAGTTACGTAAAGTTCCGCGGGCTGGCGCCCCTCTTTTCTTCCGGCAGACCGATCCAGTCTCCCGCCGTCTCAGCGGGCCGCATCGGCTCCGAGCGGACTCGCGTCCCAGATCCGGATCGTCCTGTCTCGGCTGCACGAGAGGATCCGCCGGCCGTCGGAGCTGAAATGCACTTTCCAGATCCAACTCGTGTGCCCGCTCAGCGTCAACAGCTCCAAGCCGCTCTCGGTGTCCCAGATCTTGATCTTTGCGCCGAACCCCGCCGAGGCCAACCGCCGGCCGTCCGGGCTGAATGAGAGGGACATGACCGACTCGCCCGCGGTCTGGGGGATCACCTGTGCCTCGGCCCCGCTCTCCGCGTGCCAGATGTGGACCGTGCCACCCGAGGGATTGTCAACGAACGGGGCCGCGGCGATCCAGCGTCCGTCGGGCGCTGACAGCCACGGCCACCGGATAAGACGAGAGCGGCCCGAAGGTCTTGAGCTCCTGGCCTGACGGAATCTCCAGGACGGCCACTCCGTCGTTCTTACCCGCGACGACCGAGTTCGAAATCCTTCGTGAACACAGCTCCACCGAAGAGGGGTGGATTCCGCCGTGTGAGCACAGGCTCCCACGTCGCCGCGTCCCGCACAATCAGGTCGCTCTGGCTCCCCGTCTCATCGCCGTCATGATGGTTCCGAGACATGAGCCAGCGGCCATCGGGACTCACGGCCAGGCTACCGAACGGCACGCCGTCGAGGTTCTTGAGTTCGCGGCCCGAGTCGATGTCCCAGAGCACGAGCTCGCAAGGCTTGGTATACGGCGGCGGGCCCGTGTACCGTAAGGCCACTGCGCGATGACCGTCAGGATATAGCGCCGTTTCTCGGATGGCCTGTCCGCTCGGGGCCGGGATCGTCCCCACGACTGCGCCGGTGGCTGCGTCAAGGACGGTCCCCAGAGCGCTGAGGATCCGTCGGCCGTCCTGGCTGAAAGAAGCGTTGGTAGAGACTCTCCTTTGCCATATGAACGAGAGCGCCTTGCTCCTGCCTGGCATCCCAGAATCGCACCGTGCCCGAGTCTCCCGCCGCCGCAACCCTCGCCCCGTCCGGGGTGAAGTCGAGGTCAGAGCCGGCACCGCGGATCAGGAAGCGGTACTCGCCGGTTCCCCCGTCCCAGATCTTGGTCCAGTTCGAAGCCAGCGTCGCCAGGGATTTGCCGTCGCGGCTGTATCGACGGCGCAATGGAAGCTGCTCGCAAACCCGCAACGACTGCAGGGGCTCCCACCCGGGGACCGACCAGATCGTGGCTTTTCCGCTGTCGCCAACCACGGCCAGCCGCGTCCCGTCGGGTCGGAAAGCCGCATCGCGAAGGGACACTTCCTTCGTATCGATCGTCCGCACGACCTTCGCGGTCTCCGCGTCCCAGACGTTCAACTTGCCTTCGGGCCCCGGTCCGACGAGCAAGGAGCCATCGGGGCTGTACGCCAGGGCTTCATTGATCCACTTATACTCGAGCAGGGTGCGAATCACCCGACCGTCGTCCGCGTTCACGATGAGCACCCTGCTGTTCTTCTGCTGGACTTCGGATTCATCCACACGGACTGCGACCTGCCTCCGGTCCGGACGGAAGGCAAGTCCGCCCTCGTAGCCTCTCCCGAGTTCGATCGCGCGGAGGCGTTCGCCGCCGGCCAGGTCCCAGATCTCAAGGAATGTCGTCGAGTCGCGCACTCGACCGGTTGGCAGGACGTACTGCTCGGGGGGCAGGTCGACGGCGAGCACGCCTAGCCATTTCCCGTCAGGGCTGAACCGAGCATCGATGATGGCCCTGGAGGAATTCTTCAGCAGAGAGACGGCCCGGCCCCCCGGGATCTCCCAGGCGAGGAGATTGCCAGAGGTCACGGCGAGCAAGCGCGCCCCGTCGGGGCTGATCTCCAAGCGCTCGACTTGCCCGAAATAAGGGTGTCTCAGGAGACTGTCCGGAAACTTCAGCGTCTCCGGCGGGTCATCGCACTGGCGGCGGAGGTAGCTCCACTCGAATGCGCGAAGCTCGTCCTGATTTGCCGCTGGCTTGAGCGAATTGAGCACCGTCCGGACACGGGGGACGTTGCCCAGCTCCCACTCACGCTGGGCGAGCTGCATCGCCGAGGCGTAGCCGGTCAGGCGGAGCCTTCGGTTCGAACGAGCCAGCTCGTTTCCTCGTTTGACGGCCTCTTCCTCGTTCTTCACTGCCCTGGCGGCGTTATCCGTGGCTTCCCTCGCGCTGATCACCGCAGCACTGGCATTGGCGACAGCGGCAGCGCCACTGAGTGCCTGCGCCAATGACTCCAGCAACCGCCACAACCGTCAGCGCGGCTGACAGCCCCGCGATCGCCGGGCGACGTCGGCACCACATCCAGGCGCGAACCGATAGCGAGACTGGCCGTGCGGTGACGGGCTCGCCGTTCAGCCAACGGTTCAGGTCGTCGGCCAGCTCACGAGCCGAGGCATACCGCCGCCGAGGTTCCTTCTCGAGGGCCTTCAGGCAGATCACCTCCAGGTCGCGCGGGACCGCGCGGTTGAGCCGCGACGGCGGATCGACTGGCGCTCGCGGACGGCCTGCAGTGTATCGAGCACGCTGTCTCCCTGGAAGGGAGCACGACCCGACAGAACGGCGTAGAGCACCGCGCCGAGGGCGTAGACGTCGGACACGGTCGTGACCGCGCCTCGGCGGCCCAGCGTCTGTTCGGGGGACATGTAGGCGGGGGTTCCCATGACCGAGCCGGACTGGGTCAGCTCGATACTCTCCTCTAATCTCTTGGCCAGTCCGAAATCGGTGACGTGGGGTTTGCCCTGCCCGTCCAGCAGGATGTTCGCGGGCTTCAGGTCGCGGTGCAGGATGCCCCGTGCATGGGCGTGCTCCACCGCACCGGCCACCTCGGCCAGCAGGGCCGCCGCGGCACGCGGGTCATCCTCGTAGGCGTCCAGCCGGCCGGCCAGGCTGCCGCCGGGAATCAACTTCATGCTGAAGTATCTCTGGCCTTGGTGCTCCCCAACCTCGAAGACCGGAACGATGCCGGGATGATCAAGCTGGGCTACCGCTTCGGCCTCGTTCTGAAACCGGCGGAGCTCGACATCGTCGGCGAGAACGCCGGCCCTGATCATCTTCAAGGCCACCTGACGGTTGAGCGACACCTGGCGAGCACCGTACACAACCCCCATGCCGCCCCGGCCGAGTTCCTCGAGGATCTCATAATCGCCAAAGTAGCGAACGCGATCGCTTCGCTGCAGACCGTTCTGGACCGCACCGCCGGTCGGAGCGCCGGTTGCGTCCACGGAGCGCCGGTTCCGTACCAGGGCTTCATCCCTCGTCGCGTCAGCCGCCGTCGAATCCGAATCGGCGGCCAGCGTCGGGGCGGGTTCGGCAGTGGCCGGAGGGTTGGCCGTTGGCAGCACGGTCGGCTCGTCGATGGCAGGCTCGCTTGTCGGACCGAGGACGTAATGCGCTCGCTCGTGAGCACGCAGCAACACGTCAACACGCAGCCTCAGCTCGGCATCTCCTTGACAGGCCTCGTCCAGGTATGCCGTCCGCGGAGCGCCAGGCTCCCGGTCGAGTGCAGCGACGAAGATCTCTTTGATTTTCGGTCCCGAGTGGCCCAAAGTTCACCTCCGGCGAGCGGCATTTGCCTTGACCCCACAATCAATGCTCTGTTTGTGACTCCGGTGCGCCAGGACGGGTCGGATTATTCTGAAATCTCGGAATCGGGCCGGAATCGCCACTCAGGGCATCGCAGAGCCAGGCGCGTGCATACGCCCAGTAGCGATCGGCCGTGCGACGGCCGATTCCGAGGACATCGGCCGCCTCGGCGAGCGTCAGACCGGCGAAAGCCCGTAGCCCGACCAGTTCGGCCCCGACCGGATCGTCCCGTGCCAGGGACTTGAGGGCCTCGTCGAGGGCCAGCAGATCGTCGCCGGGTGGCTCGACAAGGATGGCCTCCAGATCGATCCGGACGCGCCGATGGCCACCGCCCCGTTTCTTTCGGCGGCGATCCCGGGCACGGTCGATCAGGATCCGGCGCATCGCCTCAGCCGCGGCGGCGAAGAAATGACCGCGTCCGTCGAACGCCCGGCGGGGGTCGTCGCCAACGAGGCGCAAATAGGCCTCATGGACGAGTGCCGTCGCTTGCAGGGTCTGCCCCGAAGGCTCATATGCCAGCCGTGCCGCAGCAAGTTTACGCAGCTCGTCATAGACCAGGGGAAGCAGTTGATCGGCCGCCACCCGCTCTCCCCGGGCGGCCGCATCGAGCAGCCTGGTAACCACACCGTGATCAGGCCTTTCGAGAGGCGAGGGAGACCGATCGTTGCTCGACTCGTCAGTCATGTTGCGAGTCCAATTCAAGTGAGGTAGAACCCCACGAACATACGCAACCTTTGAAGCGTGCCGAGCCGAACGTCTCGGTCCCTGTTCGGTGGGCAGCCCATCCTCCAATCGTCATAACCGAGGGGACACGCCGTGTTGACGGGATAAGAGTTCCCCCAGAGGGCACAACTATCGATTCAGCGCACGATGACCGTGTTTTCGCAGTCCTCCCTCAGGACCCACGTAGCGGTAGAGGGTGACGCGCGTCACTCCCAGTTCTTCGCATAAGTCGCAGACACGGGTCTCCTTTTTTCCCCATGGCAGACTGCGCCAAGCGAACCTGAGCCTTCGTCAGGGCAAACTTCCTACCGGCTATTCGACGGCGAGCCCGAGCGGCTGCCAGTCCCGCCTGAGTCCGTTCCCGGATCAGCTCCCGCTCAAACTCCTCCAGCGCGGCGAAAATCCCAATGATAAGCTTGCCGCCAGCGGTGGTCGTGTCGATGTCCGCACCCTGACCCGCCAGCACCTTGAAGCCGATGCCGCGATCGGCAAGGTCCTGGACGGTGTTGACCAAGTGCCGACGGTCTCGGCCCAAACGATCGAGCTTCCAAACGACGAGGACGTCGCCTTCACGCAGGCCCTTCAGGCAAGCCTCGAGGTTCGGTCGATCGTCGCTCTTGTCTGAAGCCCTGTCCTCGGAGAGTCGCTTCCGAGAGACGCCAGCGTCGATCAAGGCGTCCCGCTGGAGGTCGAGTACATGGCTGCCGTCGGCCTTGGAGACGCGAGCATATCCGATGAGCATGGCTGTTTCACAAACGGTCGTTTGAGTCACAACTGGAATCGACTGGCTTGGGCCGTGATTTTTCGTATCTTAAACCGTGTCACATTGTATGTAAACGGAACGCCTCCCCCCTCGATCACGAAACATCCGGTCCACGATGCCACGCGGACGCATCCTCGCCGCGGCCGAGCAAGAGGCGTTCGACAGCCCACCAACGTTCACCGCCCTGGAACGGAAGAAGCACTTCGCCCGCTCCGAGACGGTCCGTTCCCTCATGGACACGCTCCAGACACCGACCAACCGCGTGTGCTTCCTCGTGGCCCTGGCCTACTTCCGGGCAACCCGGCAGTTCTTCGCGCCAGTTCTACCAGGGGGACCTGCGCTACGCGGCTGGACTCCTCGGGGTCGAGGTCGCGGACATCGATGCCACTCGGTACGCCAAGAGTCGCGCCCACCTGATCCGCCAGAAAGCACGGCAGAGTACCGCCTCCAACCGCCAAGCCGTGCTCGCCAACTGAGAAACATCAGCGAGGACGTTACACATACGAGAAAAGCTTCCGGTCCCGCAGTCAGGATGAGGCTGCGCGCCGGCACAGACGGCCCTCAATTCAGGGTTTTTTCTTTTGAGAACCTACCCCCGACCCTTTCTTCCCTACCTTGGGCGTGTTGGGAATCCCTACCTTGGCTGCCTTGAGCGTGTAGGGAAATCGTTCCGGATCGATGCGCGACAGGGCGATGCCGGCAGCTTCGCGGACCCTGGCGTCACCGTCTTCCTGCTGCGCCTTCTGGAGCGCGGGGATGGCATCCTTGGCTAGTTCGTGAAACTCGCCAAGTTTGAGGGCCGAGCTGCGGCGGACATCGTTGCCCTTATGCGTGAGGCCTTCGATCAACGCCGGAACGACCTTTTCTGCGTCATCCCTTCCCCGCGGCAAGGTGCGCACCGCTTTAACCGCCTCTATCTCAGTGCCCAACTTCAGACGCCTGATCAACTCGTCGGTCGATATCTGATTGCTGCAGCCGACGCACGCCAGCAAGCAAAGCAACAGAACCAAATCTGTCTGAACGCGCATGACTCAAGGCCTCCGTCTGAATAGCGGCGAAGAACAAGGCGAATGGCCCGCGTCCGCCGGCTGGTGGACGCGGATCGCCGCAATCAATAGGAATCTGACGAGATGATCTCGCCGCCGGCTCTGGTCATAAAGTATTGATACGCGCCCGGGTTCATGCCGACCTTGAGGAAATGCACCGAGCCGTCGGCGAACAGGAAATTGCATCCACCTGGGTGATTGGCCCAAAACGTATCGGGGTCGAATACCGGGTTGTCGCTGTTGGGCTTGTGCGTGGCGTTGCCGTGGCCGAGGCACAAGGCTTCGTCGAAGTCCGCATTGTCGTAGGCCGTGCCATTTCCTGTATTCTGGCACTGGGAGGGAGGAGTATTGGGGGCTGTCCAGGGTAGGGTAGCCATCCACGCGGGGGTCCTTGCTCCCGTCACTGCGCCGACCCAGGTGTTTGGGGCGTGGGCGCGTAGCGCGCTCGCCGACGGCGATTGTGTTGCTCATTCCGTCAGTGATGCTGGCGATGCGCGTGTTACTATTGCGCCAAAATATGCCGATGCCGGACTGGCCAAACCCACAGATAATGCCGCTGCCAACGATGCCGTCCGAGGGGTCTCCGTCTTGATCATTGGGGTCGCTGGTGTTGAGGTAGAATTGTGTGGGGTTCCCGGTTGCGTTCACGAAGCATTCCTCCCAGCCGCAGGCAGCGGCGTAGTTGGAGTGCGCCACCGTGGCGATGGGGTTGGTGAACGTGCTGTCGTAGAGGATGCAGGGCTGCGGGTTGAAACCATCCGAAGGACACTGGAAGACGGCCAACGACGTCACCACGGCCGTGCTGTTGGCTGCGGTGGCCGGATTGCTCGTGACGGTAATTCCCAGGCTGAAATTGATCGAGTTATAGAGGGGCTGCTGTTCGATGTAGGGCAGCAACATGGCCGCCCAGCCCCAGCCCGGTCCCATATCCAGGTCGGGAGTATAGATGGGGTTGTTCTGGTAATCGATGTAGCCGGGAGGGAACGCGCCGATACCGTTCTCGTAGTTGAACAGCGCGAGGCCGATCTGCTTCAGGTTGTTGACGCACTGGGCTCGGCGAGCTGC
The DNA here is from genome assembly GCA_963720335.1 of uncultured Planctomycetota bacterium. Classification (GTDB taxonomy): domain Bacteria; phylum Planctomycetota; class Planctomycetia; order Isosphaerales; family Isosphaeraceae; genus CAVRFS01. The sequence goes on from CAVRFS010000002.1 coordinate 133,444, forward strand.
TTCGCGAGCTGCCTGAACCGCGGGCAGGAGCAGGGCAATCAAAACCCCAATGATCGAGATCACGACCAGCAGCTCAATGAGCGTGAAGCCTTCTTTGGGCCTCGCGCCTACGCGTTGAATCCGCATGAAAGTCTTCCTCCAGTTGTATCAAGGCGAGAAAAGATAAAGATACAGAACGAAAGATCAGATTGGCTTTACCAGAGGCCATGATGCCCATCGGGTAGCAACCTCACCAAGACCTCGCGGAGAGCTTTCCGCGAACGGTTGAGACGCGAACGCACGGTTCCGATCGGGATTCCTAACGATGCCGCGATCGACTCGTAATCCTTCTGATCGATGACGGCAAGGACAAGGACAGCACGTTGATCCGGCGCAAGCGATTGAAGCGCCTGCCTCAGAATGTGACTTAGCTCAGCGGCTTCCATGTGTCGCGCGGGATCGTCTTGGTCGCTTGGCTCGACACGCGTGAGTCGGGCTTGATTTTCGTGCCTGCGGCGACGGGACCGGCTCGCGCGAAATGGAGGCTGCGATGAACGACGGTCCGGACCAACCAGCGCGCGGATTCGCAGGCATCTCGCCTTCGAGCCATAGAGTCACGCAGCGCCTCCTGGACTGCGTCCCATGCCATTTCTTCGTCGCCAAGGATGCGACGTGCCACGGCGGCGAGGTGCCCGATTATCGGGCGCGTGACCTCTGCAAAGCGATCGCCGGCCAGCGTTCGACGCGGCTGCGGTGTATACTTCAACAACCCGGACGGTCGTTCCAGATTGCGTCCAAGCGCCTGAGCGAAATCGGCTGGGGATTCTTCGAAAGGAGTCGGACCCCGTTGGTCGCGCGGACGACAACGATTCAAGATCCGCGGGTGTCCACCCAGCGGCTCACTTCCGCCCGTACTTAAACGGTAAGGATCATGAACGAGCAAGGTCATACGGTCCTACCTGGCCTGGACTGGCCGCATGGGCGACTCCGGCATTTCTTTGCGACGGACTCTCGACGTCGCGTTGGCCGGGTCAAAATACGGCGCTTATCCTGGAAAACCCTGTGAAAGACGCTGCGGACGGATGTCACAATCCCAGATGGATCGTCGCAGCGCCAATGGAACCAACGCCTCTGGACGAAGGGTTGACCTCTCGGCGAATAGCCAGCACGGAAAGATCGGCGCGTGTGGAGATCGCTCGAGTCGCCCGACGTCGTGGAATAGACGTCGTTCAGAACACGATTGTGGGAGCGACAGGCGGACCGCGCGGGCAAAAGGGCAGGCGGGGCGGGGCGGGATTGGAAACGGCGTCGGCAATCGGTTCAAAATCAACGACGAGCCGAACCGATGCTATGCACGAGGACTCGATCGGTAACTGCCCCTGAGCCAGGAAGTGGCAAATCGGGCAATCGTCCATCGAGGCATGGCGCGCGCCAGCATTATCGACACCTTGGTGTCGCTGGCCGCCGGACTCGAGAGCCGACCCGTGACCGAACCCCGGCATCGCGTGAAGGCACGGCCCACACAGCGTGACGGCTGCGTGGAATGCGATCACCAAAGCGATCAGACTTGGTCGGAGAAATCGGGGCATGTCGAATCCAGTATCGAACGGATCAACGTCAAGAAAGAGAAGGGTGGCTCAAGTATGTTCGCGCAGTGAAGCGAGCTAGATCAGGTCTCCTGTCCGAGAGTGCAGAGGCTTGCGACAGACTCCGGCGAGAGACTGTAGTGTATGTTGAACAACATCCGCACGATTGTCAATGATCATTTTCCCGCAAACGCCAGCTTGCCGCGTCCATCTCACGTCAACACGGATGGACTGTGGACCGAGTCAGCGACGCGGCATCGCCACGATCCCGCTTTGCGATTGATCGACATCGCGACGACTGCCCATTGTAGGTGCCGCCGGCCGCTCGAAAGTTCCATCCGCAAATAAAAAACCCGGCGACTGAGCGCTCATCGGACTCTCGGCGTGCGTAGAAGCATCCCGGACGAGATGGGCGAATCTCTGCTTTGCAGGGATTCACGATTCGCCTGCCACAGCGACTCGACTTCGTCGGTCGTGCCGTAGATTCGCAGCGCCACATCCGATATCGTTTCGTCCGCCTCGACGACCGTGAACGCCGAACGGGGGCGTCGCGCGGCCGCGCTCCTGCCGACGGTCCGCGCGGTGGGCAACGTCGAAGACGATGCGATCGGTGACGACGGAGATCGTACCGAAGCCGGGCGACGACTCGGCGCCGTGGAGTTCAAGACCGCGCCGACTCCCGGCTCTTCCGCGTTTCGGCCAGAAACGCTGTTGTTCGTCGAGCGTCGGGCGGACGAGACGATCGACACCGACGATACTTTCGATCGAGCCGTTGAAGCGATCGGTCTCGATGGAGAGAAGTCTGGCGTCGTGCTCTGCACGGAGAGCGGACCATCGATTACTCCGCCTAACACGCCTCGCTTTCGTTCAGGGGACGCTCGAGGAGGGTCACGTTGGAACAGTGCGACCGCGAAGAAGCAAACTATCAACACGCTCAGAACGATGCTCGGTGCCGCTTGGCGATTCATGGCTGTTATTGGCGCGAGGGGGACTCGTGGGTGATACACTCAATGCCGTAATCTTTGTTATCGGCTCGAATCACAGGCCACTTAAGCCGATCCGATCCATACCCCGATCCCACCGAGAATCCGATGATTCGACGCGATTTCCTGGCAACGTGCGTTTCCCCGGCTTGGCTGGCGATCACCACGGACGTCGCATCCGCCTCGACTGGAGAAGCGCGACTCATCCGTTTCCGTCTGAAGGAGACGGTGGGACTGCGGCGGTTTGGCTTCCCTGTCCATGTCAATCTGCCGATGGATTTCAGCCCCTCGGGTATCGGCGACGACGACGGCTTTGCCCTCCAACGAGATGGCCAGGACGTGCCAGCGCAATTCCGTCGGGTGCGGCGGCGGGATGGAACCTCCTTGGTATCGCTCGATTTCAACGCCAGCCCTGGCCCATTCGACGTTCAGAATTACACGGTTCACCACGACCCGGGGCTTAAGACGGCCGTGGTAAAGGGTCGAGGCATGAGCGTCCAGCAGAACGGCTCGACCATCGAGGTTTCCCACTCGCCTCACATTCGGTATGCGATCTCCGAAGTCCTGGCCGGTTTTGTCCGGTCGGTCAAGATCCCGTCGGCTGAGTTCATGAAAGGCGATTCCTTGGGGCTATTCGTGGTGGTGAAGGGTCAGAAAACGGCAATGCCATTGCCTGCTTTAGCGACTAAGCCAGGTCCAATGGTGCGCATCGGTCGCCAAGGGCCACTGGCCATCGGGCTGCAATCCGATTGCCAAATCGAGCTCAAGGGTTCAGATCCGGTTGCATCGCTGATCGACATGACCTTTCCCAGTTCGAAAAGTTGGATTGAGACCGTCTGGTCCTTGAACGACCCTCGGAATCAGATCGAAGCAATGGGCGTTGACCTGGGATTGTTGGTTGACGAACCACCAATCGTCGTTGACTGCGGCGCGAAATCGACCGTTTACGCGACTATTAAGGACCGGGAGTTAATCACCTTCGAGGCCGGTCGACTGCCATTGGCTCAAGGGATCGTCCCGAGCTGGGTCATCCGGCAAGGGACTGGCGAGAAGAGTGACGTCATAGCGATGATGCGACAAGAAATTGGAACCGAACCAGAAGGCTGGATACACGTAATAGATAAGAGACGATGCACGGCGATTGCGGTCGCTGAATTTGGCCGTGCCGTGCCTGCCGCGCTGGATCGCTTCGAATTTCACGGGAACGGTCGCTTCCGGTTCGAGCGGCGATTTCTTACTGAGAAGATTGGTCAAGGGACGCCAAGGAATCCGATTAAGACGTTGAAAATCTGGTTGCATTTTGTCACCACGCCAGTCCAAGTTGGGGCGGCCACCAGCCCGCAATCGATATTGGCTCCGCTTGACGTGGAATGGAGCCGCGCCTGAGGCCTGTGAGGGTTTCAAGCGCGTGAATGAACGGCAACCATGTCAGCGTTTGCCGAATTCCGGCCTGGAAGCATTGAGCTGGGCCGGGGATGCCCTTGTCCCCTAAATGATTCACGGTTAAGATTGATCGGTTGAGCGTCGTTTCTGATCGAAGCGCGGCGACATAAAATCAGGAACTGAACCCTATGCCTCGAGTTGCGTTACGTCCGTTGGTGCTGATCGCGGTCCTGGCGTTGATGGCGGTGATCGTGGGAGCTCAAGCTCCTGTGCCCCAGCCGGAGGAACAGGAAACCGCGCGGATCGTGGTCGAGCTGCTCGAGCGGGGTCATATGGCCCGTCCGGTCGTCGACGATGAAATCTCTGAAAAATGGTGTGCCAGATTCCTGAAGGATCTCGATCCTGGCAAGCAGTACTTCTTGCGGGCTGATGTCGAGGAATTCAAGAAGGAAGAGAAGACCCTCGACGATCAGGTGCGCGACGGGGATATCGAGTTCGCACGCAAAGTTCTCGATCGCTTCCTGATCCGCCAGGAGGAGCGATTCAAGACCCAGATGGAACAGCTCAAGGCGAAGCACGACTTTACCGTTGATGAGTACCTGACCGACGAACCGGATAAGCTTCAATATCCCGTCGACAAGGCCGAAGCCGACGAGCGCCTGCGCAAAAAAGTCAAGCTTGACCTCCTCGTTGCCAAGGTCGTCGAGGAGCTAGACGGACCCGAAGCGATTCGCAAGTTGACGGTCCGATACAAGGACCGCAATCGAATTTTCACCAGATCGATACCAGCGAATTGCTTCAGATCTATCTCTCGAGCCTGACCAAAACCTTCGATCCTCACACGTCCTACATGGGACCTAAGGATCTGGAGGACATGCTCAACCAGCAGCTTCATCTCTCGCTGGAAGGGATCGGAGCGTCGTTGCGATCGGAAGACGGCTTCGCGGTGGTCACGGAAATCGTGCCTGGCATGGCGGCCGATAAAGACGGCCGGCTTCAGCCAGAGGACAAGATCATCGGCATTCAAAAGGAAAACGGCGAAGAGATCGACTTGGTCGAGAAAAAGCTCAACGACGTGGTCCGCTACATCCGCGGTGCCCGCGGAACCAAAGTCCGGCTGATCGTGCAGCCCGACGGGGTCAAGGAGCGTCGGATCTATGAGCTGACCCGCGAAAAGGTCGACCTCAAGGAACAGCACGCCAAGAGCAAGATCATTCAGGCCAAGGCGACCGACGGAAAGGATATCAAGATCGGGGTCATTAACCTGCCGGCCTTCTACGGCGACATCGGTCGACATCCTTCGGGGAGATCCCAACGCCGTGAGCGCGACGGCCGACTGTCGCAGGTTTCTCGACGAATTCAAGGCCAGCGGCGTGGACACCGTCGTGGTCGATCTTCGCGGGAACGGCGGCGGACTGCTTGAAGAAGCCAAAACGCTATCCGGCCTGTTCATCGACACCGGCCCTGTCGTTCAGGTCAAAGAAGTCTTCGGCGTCAAGCATCTCGACGATGAAGACCAAGGGGCAGCATGGGAAGGCCCACTGGTCGTCCTGATCGATAAGGCGAGTGCCAGCGCTTCGGAGATTTTCGCAGGCGTGATCAAGGACTATGGCCGCGGACTGATCATCGGCGACGCGAGCACTTTCGGTAAGGGAACCGTTCAGAGCATCGTGATGATCAGCGACCACATGCGGCACCGTGACCGCAAAAATCCGCCCGCCCAATCGCGGTGCCCTCAAGCTGACGATTCAGCAGTTCTATCGCGCCAACGGCGACAGCACACAAATCAATGGCGTGACGCCACATATCCACATCCCTTCCGTGAACGACTCACCGAGAATTCGGCGAAGGGAAAATGGACAACGCCTTAAGTTCGAGAAGGTCGCGGGTCTGCCTCACGACAATTACAACCGAGTCCCAGACGATCTCGTCGCCCAGCTCACGAGCGCTCCGCTCGACCGCCGCAAGGCCGACCCGAAGTTCCAGAAGCAAGACGAACAGATCAAGAAGTATCTCGACACGAAAAGCCCGGCACTCGATCTCGTTGAACGAGGCGAAGTTCCGAGCCGAGTATGTCCCGGAAGACCCCGAAGAAAAGGCCGCCGAAGAAAAGGCCAAGAAGGATCGCAAAAAGAAGAAATTCTCCGAGCGCGAAGTTTGGACGTCGGACTTCTACACCGACGAGGTGGTGAGGATCGTCACCGACTACCTGACGCTCGGCTCCAAAGTCCTGGCCGCCGCCCCCGAACGGGCCAAGATCGCCGGCCAGTGACGATCGAGTCGAGCACGCATGCTGAACCAAGAACGGCCGGGCCAATTGGTCCGGCCGTTCTTTGTTTGTACGCTAAGGCGCCGCTGACCGCTCCGTTGTTCACAGCGTTTTCGGTCTTCAGGCCGTCTGCCAGGCGGCACCAAAGTTCACTGCGCGGCAGCGCGAGGATGCGCCGTCCCGACGCTTGACCGAATTGAGCCGCAAGTATGCGATCAGGTTGGCCAAGTCTTGCGGGGAGAGCCCTTTCTCAAGTCCTTCGGGCATGAGGGAAACCCCCGAGGACGTGATGGCCTCAATTCTGTTCTCTAGGGATCATGTCGGAGGCTCCTTCGGCGCGCTTGAGCACGAGCGCGGTGGCCGACTCCTCCGCGATGATTCCCGAGACGACGCGGCCGCTCTCGGTCGCCACGTTGTAGTTCACGTAGTTGGGCGCAACCTCTCGGTTCGGGTCGAGGATATGGACGAGCAGGTCCTCCGCTGAGCGGCCCGCGACCGTCGCCAGGTTGGGACCGACGTCGATGCCCCGGCCCTCGGCCTTGTGGCAGGTGGCGCAGATCTTGACGAAGATCTCCCGCCCCTGCTCGCGGTTCCCGACCAGCGCGAGTCGCCGGACGGTAGGACGCAATGATCTGGACCTCGATCGCGCGAGGCCGACGTCTCCGTACCGAGGATTTTTTGGGCCCGCGTCCGGATCGCGACATTCGCGTGCGCGCGTAACTGGGCTTGGCGAGCCGGGTCGAGCTCGGACGCGGTCATGGCTCGCGATTCGAGTGCGGCGATCACGGCGATGATCCCGTCATCGCGGCCAAAGAGAACTTCGACTGCCTCGCGGCGCACCGTCCGGACTCATCGATTTCCAATGGAGGAGGATTTGCCGTGGCGATACCGCGGTCGAGGAGTCCGGAGAGAGCCTGCAACACCGTCAGTTGAACGGCGGTCGGCTGGCGGGCATCGAGCAGGGAAGGGAACAAATCGCGTGCCGTCTTGGCGTCACGCCAATCCGACCAGCCGGATCGCGATCAACCGGCGGTCCAGCGGTCCGTCCGAGCGGGCGGCCTGGATTGCTTCGGCCAGTAGCGATGCAATCGCGGTTGAAGCACCAGCGACGCCCCCGTCGAGCATTTTCTGGAATCGATCGGCCCGAACGCTGTAGCCCGCGAGCGAGTGCCAGGACGACACCCATCAAGGTCTCGGAGCGAGTACCGGCGTCTCGCAATGGTCGCAACAATTCGTCGACCGCCGGCACGGCTTGTTGTTCCGTGCCGACCAAGAACGCCAACTCAGTCAGCCAGGCTTGACCGCCCGGGTTGTTCAAGAAATCGCCGCGTTTGGCGAGGGCGTCGAACAGGGCCAGCGGCCGCCCGGCGATCGAGCTGAGGACGGCCGTTCGAGTCCAGAGGACTGTTGATGTCCCGGGCGGCGATCGTCGCCAGCGCCGCGATCGCACTCGGCTCCTCGTTCGCTTCTCCCAGAGAAAAGGCAAGTTGAAACCGCACCATCGGATCAGGATCGTCGGCCAGAGGGAGCAACTGTCGCAACACGCGGGCTCGCGTTTGAGGCGCGGCTCAGCCAGCCGGATTGTTTGTTCGCGAATTCGCGGCTCGGGATCACTTAGACCCAGAATGATGGACGTCGTCATCGAGCGCCTCCATGGCGCTCGAGGACCCAGAGCGCGTGAAGACGTGCCAGGGAAGTCGGACGGTCCTTGATCATTTCCCGAAGGAGACGGACGACCGACTGGTCGCGGCGCTCGATCAAGAGCCGCTGAGCCGTCTCGCGCCACCAGGCATCCGGGTCCGCGAGTCGCTGATACCAGCTCGGCTGACGTCGCCCCGCTCAAACTTGGTTTCGGACGGCGCGAGCTGCCTGAATGAACCAGGTTGTAGAGCCGGCCACGATCCTTGCCGCTGGTGAGGTCGAGGTGCTTTTTGATCGGATCCGGGATCGACAACGGGTGCTCGATCGTCTCGCGGTACATGTCGAGAATGAGCAGAGTGCCATCCGGCGTGTTGGCGAAATTGACCGGTCGAAACCAATTGTCGGTGGACGCCAGGAATTCTTCCTTGGGATCGGCGCGGTTGGCGAGATAGGTCGCGCCGTCGACCTTGAGGAGCTTTCGATGGACGAGGTTGCCGCCCACATCGCCCACGAACACGTTGCCTCGATAGGTCGCCGGGTACGACGAACCTCGGTAAATCGTGATGCCCGTCGCCGACGTGAAAAAGCCGGTTGCGAACAGTTCCGTCGGCGGGCAAGCGGCGCGAGAGCACGGGATCGGCCGCGCGCTGACGGGTGCGGACGACCCGCCACGGTTCCGGTGGAGCTGATCCGAAACACAGGCGCGGCCGGCCCTTCGGCGGCGATGTCGAGGATCACCGGCGGGGGAATCAAGGCGGGATTGCGTTCCAGATAATGCGACGGCAATACGACCTGGCGGACATGATTGCTGTTGTTGCAGGTGAAGCGATGTCCCCAATCGTCGAAGGAATGGCCGAACTGGCCGCCTCCCGAAATCGCCTCGAAAGCCGAGCCGTCCGGCTTGAACCGAAAGTCGCGGCCGCGAACCGAGACCGGCTTGGACTCCGGCCGCGACCGGTTGTGGATCGTCGCCGCCATTACTGCTGGTCACGCCATAGATCCAGCCGTCCGGACCCCAGAGCAGCCCGTTGAGCAGTCCCTGGACATTTTCGATCCCGAACCCCGTGAACATCACCTTCTTGATGTCGGCAACACCGTCACCATCGATGTCCTTGGCATAGAGGATGTCCGGCGCGACCGCGATGAACACGCCGCCGTCGTAAGGAACGATCGCCGGTCGGCCACGATAGGCCGTCAACGAAGATCGTCCGCGTCTCGAATCGGCCGTCGCCATCGCGATCTTCCAGTCCGCTGACGTTTCCGCTCGGTGTTTTCTCCGGAAACGGGTAACCCCGCATCTCGACGACGTAAAGCCGCCCATCGGCGTCGTAACAGACACTGACCGGATCGGTGACCACCGGCTCGACGGCCACCGGCTCGAGATGAAAACCAGGGTGGATCCGGAACGACTTCAAGGCTGCCGCTGGCTCCAGCGGTTTGATCCGCGGCAGCTCGCGGGCCAGGTCTTCGTCATCGGCCTTGGCATGGGGCATGGAAAGGGCGGGCATCAGTCCGATTGCCGAGATGGCCCGAACGCCGGAAATCGCTCTGGGCTGCCGCATCGTCTTCGGTGGCATAGCTTAACCGCCTCGTCGAGAAGGACGGAGCAACGACGGAGCTTCAGGCTCATTTGGGCCGTTTCTTTCGCAAGGAATCGATCTCGCGCGCAACCGTTGGATTTCCGTTTCGGCCACTTGCCTGGCAGTTTCGGCCACTTGCCTGGCAGTTTCGACCTTTCGCCTGGCAGCTTCGGCCTTGCCGGGCCGCTTCGGCCTCACGCCGGGCCAGTCTCGGCCTCTCGACTTAACGCCTCGCTCGTACCCAGTGCTCCCTTGAGGTCCGTTGAGGTCGGCTCCCAGAACCCGGTTCGAGGGTTGTAGAGCCGCAAGGTCGAAGCCATGCACGCTCGAGGTGCAGACCCAGGACTTCGCTTGGAAGTCGATCCCCCAACGTCGCAATCGGCTGATATAGCCCTCTCACCAGTCGATAGCCTTGGAGTGATGGCTTCAGATACTCCTCAAACGGGTCGAACAAAAAGTACTCACGCACTTTCAGAACATCGCGGTACAACTCGAATTTCTTCCCTGTGTCCTCGCGACGGGTCTTCTTCGACGTCACTTCGATCACCATGTCCGGGTCCCTTTCCCTCGTCCCAGACCTAGAAGATCCGGCGATCAGCATGTCGGAAGGAACATCCAGGGCCACGAACAGGTCAGGGCAGACGTTGCGCTTGGGATCGCCCTCAACGTAGTAGACGAACATGTTCGAATGCACGGCGACGTTCGGATTCCCATCGTAAAATCGCATCAATCACGTCCAGGAGGCCCAGGGTCGTGACTCTGACATGAACTCCAGTTTCACCCAAGGGTTTTCCATCCGATTCGGGGTACTCGATCTCGGTCAAAGAGGGGATGCGGTCTTGGTCGCGAGTCAGGGCCATGGTGATCTGCTCCGAGAACAACGAGCGAACCTGCCTGGTGTTCATAACGTCATTCGCTCGGTTTTCCAACAAAAGGTCGTTCGGGGGATTATCCCTGGATCGCGTTGGTCCGGCCGAGCGCGATGTCGAAGTCGCCGACGGCTGGCACCAGCATCGCCATGAGCGCGAAACCGTAGATACCCGCGCTCACCAGGAACGCGGCCATCATGTCACCGTTGACCAGACTGATGATGCAGTAGAAGGTCCAGAACGGCGTCAGGATCGCGACCAAGCGTGATGGCATTCGAGGGATTCTTGGCCCCCATGGAGCCAAAGAGCGCCACGCTGCCGGCCCCGATGAAGATCATGAAGCTCACGAAGCTGGCGGCCGAATTCACCGTTGCTGAGCACGATCAGGAACGAGCAGAGCAAGATGCCGAGCATCAGGAAGAAGATCGTCCCCAGGCTGTTGGCCACCGCCGTCCGGCTGCTCGTGTAGGTGATCGCCGCGTGCAAGCCGAGCATCGCCGCGAAGTGGCACAACAGCAGAAAATCAATGAGGAAGAGAACCAGGTTCTCTCCAGAGAACATCCCCAGGCGGGCACGCCATCGCGATCGCGGTGAGGACGGGGAGGGCGATCATTTCCTTGGAGTTGTACAGAATGCCGTAGAGTTTGCCGTAGATGAACTCCTTGGGGGAGAGCTCCGAGACCAGGAGGAGATCGAGTGCCCCGGTGTCGCGCTCAGCTGGTCAGGGCGGTGACGCCCTGCGCGTTGATCAGGATCAGGCTGAGGATTGCCAGGCCGATCGGGATCAAGCACAGGCCGGTCGCCAGCGGGTTTTCCAGCCCCTGGCCCAAGGTAGAAAAACAGCACCATGCCCAGGGCGAAGAGCAGGACGTAGCATCCCTTGATGATCAGTGGCTTGGCTCCGTAGGCGCGAGTCATCAGCTCGCGCCAGAGGATCGGGTTGGTCCAAGGATGGCGATAGGGCTTGGCCGCCGGCGCGATCCGGCGATGGGTCCGGCGGGGGACGTGGAGCCCCGTCGTCGGCCCCGGCTCACCGTGCCGCCGACGGACCCGCTTCGCGTGCGATTGCGAGCTTCGCGGCGGCACATCGTCTTGGAGCGGTCGGAAACGCCGTTCGCGGAGTCGGCCGGCCGCCGTCGTCGACCGACGAACCCACGCCGACACGTCGCCATGGCGCGGCTCCTCGTCGACTTCGATAAGCGACTCGATCGCCTCGACTTCGGTGTCCTCTCGATCCTCGCGCGGCTCGTTGTAGCCGGGGTTCCATTTCCGCAGCTTCCATGTCCCAAAGGCCACCAGTGCCGCCGCGAAGGTCATGCCGGACCGAGATGTAAACCACGCTCGAGGCTCGGACCACTCCGGTGAGCTGGTCAGACGCGGGGATAAAGCACGGCCAGCATCGCCCGATAAGGATTGAGCACTTCGACCAACGGCACTCCCATGAGCTCAAGCGTGGGGAACGCCAGTCGCGAACGCCTCGACCCCCGCGACCGAGAAGACCACCATGAGGATGGTCAACGAGATCGACTGAAACGTCCGATCGCGCCAGCAGTGCGATCAAGAGCCCCAGCGCCCCGCCGGCCATTCCCGAAGCCGCCGTCACCGCGAACAGGTTGATGACCTGCCCAAACGAGATCCCGCCGAAGAAAACGCATATCGACAAGAGCCCGATGCTGGCTCCCAGAATCGTCAAGATATTCAAGAGCCCCGCCACCAGCTTGCCGAGCACGATCTCGAGATCGCTCAGGTCGGTCATCAGCAACAGGGTGAACGTTCGCCGATCCTTCTCATACGAAACGGCCGCGGCGGTGAACAACGGCGCGAAGAACAGCATCAAGGTCAACTGGAGCATGGCGAACATCCAGTAGATGATGCCGCCGAACCGCGAGAGGACACCCACTTCGCGGATGTCTTGCCATCCGATCAGCGTTTGCCAGGCTGTCCACAACAGGATGAACAAGAAGCAAGCGAAGGACGCTCGCCACAAGTAGTAACGCAACGGCCGAGGGGTGGTCATGACCTCTCGGGCAATGATAGGACCAGCAAACAAGGACGAGCCTCCAATGTCGACACGCAAGCACGCGGGCGGGATGAGATTTCGCGGATGATACCGTTAGGAGCGGCCGTTCAGCAGAGCGGGCCACAACGACTGAGGATCGGGCAGTTCAGCGCCCTCAAGGTTGTGATCTCGGTGCGCTCCGCTCCACAGGCTTTTACGTTCCGAATCCGACGGTTTGTTCGCTAGGTTGACGGCCTCGCCGGAAAAATGAGTGTAGCAAATGGCTGGTTCGCACACCAAGCCGAGGTGGCCGTCAACTCGGAGCGGCCGACAAGACGCTGAGTTTGAAATGCCGGAACCTGTTTCCCTAGCAGCTTTTCCGACTCACCATCGAGTCGTTGCAATTCTCCGAAGCCTTTTCGGCTGCGTTTACCGTCGTCGTGGCCAATGAGCTGGCCGCGATCCTTCTTCAGGCAAGAATGCGACGAAGACGGTGGCGTGATATGCCCTCAGCCACGGCGTTCTGGTGCCGCGGTCGACGCGGCGAGAACCTGAGCGGCTTCTTCGCGGAACTTTTTGAGCTCGGCGGCTTGGGCTTGGTCCAAGGGTGGATTGAGATCGACCCATGTGACAGCCTGGTCGTACCATCGACGAGCTTCCTTGCGGGCACCTTGATGGTGGAGATTGGCCGCGAGGAAAAACCAATCCGCGGCGGTGCCCCCGTTATTCAACGCCATCGATTTCCGAAGTGCCTCGATAGCGGCGGGCCAGTTCGCCGCGCGGTAATGCGCGACACCCAAGGTGTTCCAGATGTTGGCCTGATTGGGTTCCCAAACGACGGCGCGTTCAGCCAATCGGATAGCCAGCGCGACGTCATTGGCTTGGATGACCGTCGGTCCATGAACCAGCTCCCACGCCAAACTGTTAAACGGGCCGACCAACCTGGAACTGAAGCAGTGCGCGTTGGCCGCTTTGTCACCGAGCAACGCTTCGGCGACTGCGAGGGCGCGTTGGAAAGTCGCATCGGCTGCCGTGTCTTCCGAGGGCGACGTCAGCAAACCGGCGTACTCGTGAAGCGTCTCGATCAACTCCGCGCCATACCAGACCCGCTCGGGGAATCGGGCCGCGAGATCTTCAAAAATATGAATAGCCTCAGTATAGTCTCTGCGACCCCGCGTCGATCCGAGGCTCATCCGCGAACCCAGCCTGTCGGAAGGCCATCGCAACCGTCTCTTGCTTCCGTTGATCCGTCCGGAAGTCCTTCGAGATCTGTTCGTAATACGCGACGCCAAAGGAAACGATCTGAATGGCTCGCTCTCTCATTGAGGTGCCCGAGCGCGCTTCAGCCACCAGCGGACGGATGATCTGATCGACCATGCCCAGTGAATTATGGACGGCTCGAAACTCGGTACTCCGGGCCAAAACGAAGATCCTGAAGGACGACGTCGGTGCGTGCTTGGCCTCGCGAGCGTCCTCGAGTGCGACGTCAGTGCGGCGCTTGGCTTCGCGAGCGTCCTCGAGTGCGGCGTCGGTGCGCGCGCTTCGCCTCCGAGAGCGCGGCGGTGCTGACGGTCAGTGTGACCAAGAGCGCTGTCGTTGACGCGATGACCACGGTTCGGTGTCGGCGGGACCATTTCGCGGAGCGATCCAAGATACTGGGCCGACGAGCCTGGATCGGCTGGTCGTCGAGAAACCGTCGCAGTTCGTCAGCCAACTCGCGGGCTGAGGCGTATCGGTCCGACGGCTCCTTCTCCATCGCCTTGAGGATGATCGTTTCCAAGTCAAGGGGTATCGCGGGATTGCACCGGCGGGGACTTGTCGGCTCGTCGTCGAGGATTCGCCGTAGTCAGCTCGTGGCGATTGCGAGCCGTGAATGCGGGGCTGAGAGTCAAAAGCTCGTAAAGAGTGACTCCTAGTCCGTAAATGTCGGTGCGGGCGTCGACGCCGCCTCGTACGCCTGCGCACCTGCTCCGGACTCATGTAACGAAGCGTGCCGACGAGATCCCCCGTTCGAGTCAAGTCGTGGTCCTCTTGCGGAAGTCGAGCCAGGCCGAAGTCGGCGACCCAAAGGTGGCCACGAGTGTCGATCAAGAGATTCGACGGCTTGATGTCGCGGTGGATCACGCCGATTTCATGCGCGTGCTCGAGCGCAAGTGCAGCTTGCAGACCAAGTTGCGCGGTCATTTCGAAGTGATGCCGGTTATTCGAGAACGAGCCGCTCGATTGGGGAGGCGGCAGCAGCGGCTCGCCGTCCGTCCGGCTGGGCCCATAGTCCGAGGTCGAGGCGTCAGCGAAGGCATCGCGCCGAGACGCCGGCCGAAGTTCCCGGATGACTTCGGTCAAGGACCGTCCATCGATAAACTGCATCGCATAATAATGGATCCCCTCGTCACTGCCGATGCCGAATACCGGTACGATGTGCTCGTGATGCAATAGGGCCGCGGCTTGCGCCTCGACCTGGAACCGTTGGCACTGACGCGGGTCCGAGGACGCGGGAGACGGCAACACCTTGAGCGCGACCCGACGGCCAAGCGAAAGCTGCTCGGCTTCGTATACGACACCCATGCCGCCACGGCCGACCTCGCGAATAACTCGGTATTCCCCCAAAATCGTCGGCGGCCGCGGATCTTCGATATTCCGTCCCGGACTCGTTTCCGCAAACTGGCCCGCGGCATGATGCACCAGCTCGAGGCCCGTGAGACGATCGGCAAGGATGCTGGCGATCGCCGGATGGCGCGCCAGGAATTCATCCCGGGGAGGTGGCGAGCCCCCCTGAAGCAACTCGAAGTATTCTTCCAATGCCGCCACGACCAAATCATCGTCGCGACGCGATTGGTGCGTGCCGATGCGATTGACCGGCCGTTATTACGGGATTCCGTCCGGCGAGAATTCATGGTCGTTTCCTCGATTCGGGGCAGCCAGCATGACTCTCACTTCGGGTCGAACCGTTGACGCATTAGATAAGGTCACGTGAGGGATCGCAAACGCGCCGTGGCGGCCGCACGCCTCACACCAGCAGAGAGCGAGGCAGCTTCACTCCAACGAGACACGTGTTGCCTCACGACGTCCATTGACAAGCCGCGAACGATCGCCATACGATCAATTTATTCCCATCGACGTTTCTCCAGTGCTGGTCTACCGGAGCGAGTTCGACGTGTCGCTGTCAGTACGGACACAATTCTGCCGCGGATGGGTTCTCGCCATGTCGGCGGCCCTGTGTCTGCTGAGCGGGCTGAAGCCGGCTTGCGCCGCGGGTTGTCACGTCGCAGACCGGCCGATTTTGCAATCGCGGTTCTCTTGGGAACGCGATCAGTCCCTTGATCGAACGGCTTCATTCGCGGCTTACGCTCCCCCGATCCTGACCCATCCCCCATGTCAAGGCGATGTCCCTCACTTTTCGAACCCGTCCAGCGTGACGAGTCCGGCCTTCCTGCCAGCCGCACCCCCGTCCAACAGTCGGGACTCGGCGACTTTCTCGCCATATTGCCGCATCATCTCCAATATCAGCCGCTTGCGGTTCGACTTGATCGTCCCCCACGACCGTTCTGATTCGGTGTTGGAACCGAGCGGCCGCAATGATTGTGTTTCGCAGTGCCGTCATCTCGGCAGATGATGTGGCGTGCGAATCGTGCCCGCGTCAAGTTGGTCCACGCATTGGTGGAGTTGTCCTCTCGTGTTGCGCGCGCCGAACAAAAGTGCGATTCTATCAATACTCCTAGCTACCGCGCTGGAGTTGCTTTCGGGATGTCAACCGGCAGGGACGCTGGATCGCGCGGCGTCGCGATCACTCCTCCCCGATTCCTGGCAACCCGTCCAGCCCTTGCGCTGGGCCGTACCCGGTGTTGCGTTGGCCGCTTGGGCCGGTCCTGATGGTTCTTCGCATGGTTCTCTACCGTACTCTTCCAGCGCCTCGAGGGACGGCCGCGCAGATTGCCGACGCATCTGGCTAATCGGTTGGAAAATCTCCCCGGCTTGCGGATCGTGGTGAAGCGAACCGAGAGCGTGGCCGGAACGACAGCCGCTCGAATCGAGGTGGTGGCTCCGGGAACCGGCGACGCAATCGCCTCGAGCGGGACCGGCACAGCCTTTCGCGCCGAACGGCAAGTCGTTGGTACCGACGCGGCAGGTCACCGTCGGCTTCGTTCGGCCCGGCGAGACGCTCTATCTCGACGTGGCACGTGCCGGAATCATCCCACGACCGCATTGCGCCCGAGATCGACACGACGCTCCGAATCCTTCCGCTTCACATCCAGCGGAAAGCTGTCAACCTACAGATATTGATTCATTATTTGCCACGAGTGATTCATTCAAATGATTCATTACCGTCGTGCTGGTCCGTTTGACCGGGATCGACGGCGAAGTCGGAGGAGCCACCGCTCATGACAGTTCAAACGCGTCCCATGCGAGACCGTCTCGGCCGGGCCTATACGCCCGCCGTCGGCTCTCGGCTGCGTCCCTTACTCTGGATCATCCTCATCGGCTTCGCCGCTCCTCGGCGCCAATGGCTTCTATCTGTCCAGCGTGACCGCGCTCACCTGGTACCTGGGGACGACGCAGCAAACGCCATTCTACATGTTAATGGCTCTTCTTCACGTTTTGTTGGGCCTGTTATTGATCGTGCCGTTCTTGATCTTCGGGTTCGCCCATCTGGCGACCTCGTGGAATCGGCCGAACAAGGCGGCGATTCGGTTCGGCCTGGCACTCCTGGCCACGTCGCTGGTGATTCTGGTCTCGGGCCTGATCCTGGTACGGCTGGAGGGCTTTGAGGTTCGCGATCCGCGAGTCCGCGAGGTGGGCTACTGGCTGCATGTGGCGCTGCTGCTCCTGGCGATCGCGCTGTACGTGAAACATCGTCTGGCCGGCCCGATGATCCGCTGGCAGTGGGCCAGGCGGTTCAGCGTGGCCGTCGCCGGCTTCGTCGTGCTGATGGGAATGCTGCACTTTCAAGATCCGCGCACGTTCGGCGTCAAGGGGCCGAAGGAGGGTAAGTTCTACTTTTACCCCTCCGAAGCCATCACGTCCAACGGCAAGTTCATCCCGGCGCGAACCTTGATGATGGACGACTATTGCTTGAAATGCCATCAGGACGCCTACTCGGGCTGGTTCCACTCGGCACACCACCTGAGCTCGTTCAACAACAAGGCGTACTTGAGCAGCGTGCGCGAGACGCGCCGCGTGGCACTGGAAGCGCGACGGCTCGACCCAGGCCGCGCGCTGGTGCGCCGGCTGTCACGACCCCGTGCCGTTCTTCTCGGGCGAATTCGACGACCCGCATTACGACGACGTGAACAACCCGACCAGCCAGGCGGGTATCACTTGCACGACCTGCCACTCCATCACCAACGTCAACAACACGCGAGGCAATGCCGCATACACGATCGAGGAGCCCCAGCATTACCCCTTCGCCACCAGTGACGACCCGTTGCTCCAGTGGATCAACAATGCGCTCGTCAAGGCCAAGCCCGAGATGCACAAGAAGACGTTCCTCAAGCCGGCGATCAAGGATTCCAAGTTCTGTTCAACCTGCCACAAGGTCGGCTTGCCGCAAGCCGTGACCCACTACAAGGATTTCGTTCGCGGCCAGAACCATTACGACACGTTTCTGCTGTCGGGCGTTTCCGGCCACGGAGCCCAGAGCTTCTACTATCCGGAGGTGGCCAAATCGAGCTGCGTCGAGTGCCACATGGAGCTGAAGCCCTCCACCGACTTCGGCGCCAGGGACTTCGATGGCAAGGGAGGCCGCGAGATTCACGATCACTTGTTCATCGGTGCCAACACCGGGCCTGGCCACCTTTCAGGGCAATCAAGAGATCGCGGACAAGCACGCCAAGTTCTTGAGCGACAAGAAGGTGAGGGTCGATATCTTCGGGCTCCGCGATGGGGGCGTGATCGAAGGGAACTTGCTGGGCCCGCTTCGTCCGGAGGTCCCCAAGCTCAAGCCGCGGAAGCAAGTACCTCGTCGAGGTCGTGGTACGCACGCTCTTGATCGGCCACCCCTTGACGCAAGGAACGGTCGATTCCAACGAGATCTGGGTCGAGCTGATCGCCCGCTCCGGCGACCGGGTCATCGGCCGTTCCGGCGGCATCGGCCCCGACGGCACGGTCGATCCCTACGCCCATTTCATCAACGTCTACATGCTCGACCGCGACGGCAACCGGATCGATCGGCGCAACCCGCAAGACATCTTCGTACCGCTCTACAACAAGCAGATCCCCCCCGGCGCGGGCCAGGTCGTCCACTTCGGCCTGGAGCTTCCCAAGTCCGAGACCGGTCCGATCACGCTCGAGGCCAAGGTCAACTACCGCAAGTTCGACCGAACCTATCTCAATTACATCTTTGGCAAGGGGCAGGGGCCGACGCTGCCGGTCGTCGTGATGGCCCGTGACGAGGTCCACTTGCCGGTCGAAGGGGGACCATCGGTCGACAACAAACCCTCGCCGATCGATGCGACTTGGCAGCGCTGGAATGACTATGGCATCGGCCTTCTGCTGGAAGGCGGCACCAAGGGAGGTCAGAAAGGCGAGCTGAAGCAGGCCGAGCAGATGTTCCTCAAGGTCGCCGAGCTGGGACAGGCCGACGGCTGGGTCAATCTGGCCCGCGTCTACCAGAAGGAAGGGCGATTCCCGGACGCCCTGGCCGCGCTGGAGAAGGCCGCCAGTCACAAGGAACCGGCTGCCCCCTGGGTGATCAACTGGCTCACCGGGCAGATCAACGCCAGCAACGGTCTGGTCGACGACGCAATCGAGAGTTTTGAGTCGGTGCTGGACACCTCGATCCCCGGCCGGAAGTTTGATTTCAGCCTCGATTACCGGGTCATCAACGAGCTCGCCTCCGCACAATACGCTCGTGCCCGAATCGACAGCCGGTCGACCAGTCCCGTACGGCTCGAGTATCTCAAGAAAACGATCGACACCTACCGTCGCACGCTCGCCATCGATTCCGAGAACGTGGGCGCACATTATGGCCTGGGCCTGGCCTACGGCGACCCTGCCTGGGGCGATAAGTCGAACGGCGAGTCACCGACCGATGCTAAGCCGACCGCTGGCGGCGAGGCCGGAGACCGTTGACCCCGACGTGCTCTTGAACCTGGCGGCCTTGGCAGCCGATCCCAAGGCGACGGCGACGGTCCGCCGCTCTCGGGCGTTGCGGCTTGGCGCACGACATCGGCGCGGTTCATGGACGGTACGCCTCCTCGATACCAATCGCGGTTGGAACCGCTGCACGACATCGTCGAGACCCTTCGGTCCGGCCTGGGATGCCGACAACGAGCCTCCGGCTCGGGCCGCTCTGGCACGAGCCCTGGAGGTCACCCATAAGCGACTCCACGAGCGGCTCAAGCCCGATGAAACGGCCGAAGGGGCGAGCCTTCGCCCTGGCCCGGCAAAAGGACCCCGCCGCCAACAGAACGTTCAATCGATCGTGATCCATCCGCTGCACCGTCCCGGTGCGCCTGGAGTCGACCGGCCGGTCGCGGCGGTCGACTCCCGCACGATACTGCGGCCACGACCAGCGACGACCGTGGCCGCCTCAACCACCAAAACCGCCCCGGAGAACCGAGAATGACCGATCGCTCGTATCGTGCACCGTGCCCGGCACCTGGTCTGGGTTGCTCTTGCTCTTTTTGCCGCTGGCTGCGCGCCGTCGGTGGCCAAGCCCAACGTCGCCGAACCGACGGCTCCGGTCCGGCCGCCAGTGGTCAGCGGCCGAGACATTGCCCTCCGTGAAGTTCGTGGACATCACCAAGGAGTCGGGCATCGCGTTCGTCCACGATAACGGTGCGCTGGGAGAGAAGCTCCTGCCCGAAACGATGGGCTCGGGCGTGGCGTTCCTCGACTACGATGGCGACGGCGACCAGGACTTGTTCTTCGTCAACTCGTCGTTCTGGCCCGGCCACGAGGTCAAGCCCGCGCCCACTCAGGCCCTGTACCGCAACGACGGCAAGGGCCACTTCGAGAACGTCACCAAGGAGGCCGGGCTCGACAAAACATTTTATGGCCAGGGCGTCGCCGTGGGCGACTACGACAACGATGGCGACCCCGACATTTACGTGACAGCGATCGACCGCGGCTATCTCTTCCGCAACGATGGCAAGGGGCACTTCGAAGACGTCACCGAGGCGGCCAACGCCAAGGGTCCCCACGGCTGGCTGACGGGGGCGGCGTTCCTGGACATCGACAACGACGGCGATCTCGACTTGTTCATCGGCAATTACGTCAACTGGACGCCCGAGATCGATAAAGTCCAGGGGTTTCAGCTCACCGGCATCGGCCGGGCTTATGGGCCGCCCGCCCAGTTCAACGGCTCGTTCTGCGCGCTCTTGCGGAACGATGGCGGCCGTTTTTCCGACATCAGCGAGCAAGTCGGGAATCCAGGTTCGTCACGCCGGATCTCAAGGTGCCGATGGCCAAGTCACTGGGTGTCGCCCCCTATGACGTCGATGGCGACGGGCTGGTCGACATCGCCGTGGCCAACGACACGGTGCAGAACTTCCTCTTCCACAACAAGGGCCATGGCCAGTTCGAAGAGATCGCGATTGTCTCCGGCGTGGCGTTCGACCAGTCGGGCTCGCCCCGAGGAGGCATGGGCGTCGACTGGGCGCGGTTCATGAACGACGATCGTCTGGGACTGGCCGTCGGCAACTTCGCTAACGAGATGACCGCGCTCTACGTCTGCGACCGGCCGGCGAACCTCCAGTTCTCGGACCTGGCCAACCTGTACGGCCTCGGCGCGCCGACCGCGCCGCCGCTGAAATTCGGCTTGTTCTTCTTCGACTACGATCTGGACGGCCGGCTCGACTTGATGTCGGCCAATGGCCACCTCGAGCCCGAGATCTCCAAGGTGCAGGCCAGCGAGAGCTACGAACAGCCGGTCCAACTTTTCTGGAACTCGGGCAAGGCCGGCCGGGGTCTGTACGTGCCGGTCAAGCCCGAGAATGCCGGTCCGGACTTGTTCAAGCCGATTGTCGGCCGCGGCACGGCCTATGCCGACATCGACGGCGATGGCGACCTCGACGTCGTCGTGACGGTCAACAACGGGCCGGCTCGCCTCTTCCGCAACGACGGCGGCAATCAAAACCACTGGATTCCGGATCTCGCTGGCCGGCAACGGTAAGACGACCAACCGCGACGGGATCGGCGCCAAGGTTGACCTCGAGGCCGGCGGCCACCTCTGTCGCCGCCAGCTTTTCCCGTCCAAGAGCTATCTCTCGTCCGTCGAGCTTCCGCTGACCTTCGGCCTGGGCCAGCTCGACCACGCCGACGAGGTGACGATCACGTGGCCCTCGGATAAGGTGACAATCCTGAAGAACCTCAAGGCCGACCGGTCGTATCGGATCGACGAGGATGCCGGGATGAAACGGTAATTGCTTGATACGAATCTTGGAGAGGGCGAATTAGCCACGGATTGAACACCGATGAAACACGGATCAGAGAATTGACTGGAATTACAATGTTGTGATGCATTTCATCCGCGTTTCGTCCGTGGCTAATACTGTCTTCGATTTCCGCGAACGTCGTGTTTTGCTTCAGCCGGCTTGCGTTTTCGCGCCGTCAGCGTAAGATAAATGTTTAACGTCTGCGCAACGATTGCCGATCGATCTGTATAAGGTCTCGGTTGAGCTGAGGGGGCTGATCGCATGTTGACGATCGCGGGACGGGCACGCTCGGGGTATTGCGACGGAATCAGCCGGCGCGACTTCCTCAAGATCGGCGGCCTGGCGCTGGGGGGGCTATCTCTGCCTCAGTTGCTGCGTGCCGAGGCCCAGGCGGGCGTCTCGCGTCGCACAAGGCGGTCATCATGATCTTCCTGGCCGGCGGTCCGCCGCACATGGACATGTTCGACATGAAGCCGGGTGCGCCCGACGGCATCCGGGGCGAGTACAAGCCGATCCCGACCAATGTGCCGGGCCTGGACATCTGCGAGCACATGCCGCGGCTGGCCGGGATGATGGACAAGTTCGTGGTGATCCGCTCCCTGGTCGGCGCCGGCGGCGATCACTCGGCCGGCCAGTGCCTGACGGGCTACAAGGACCAGATCAGCAAGGCCCAGGGGGGTCGGCCCGCCTTGGGGTCGATCGTATCCCGGCTCCAGGGTCCGGTTCACCCCGACATCCCGCCGTTTGTCGGGCTCTCACCCCGCACGGGTGAAGTGCGATGGGGCAACCCCGGCGAACCCGGGTTATCTCGGGCTGGCCCACGCCCCGTTCACGCCATTTCGCACCGAGCCGAAGCCAAACGCGCATCCCAGCGCTAACAAGAACGGAAGCGGCTCCGCCGGGCTGAGCCTCGACGAGAAGGTGATTACTCCCGAACGGCTCGCCGGCCGGCGGTCACTCTTGGGTCAGCTCGATGAGCTTCGGCGCACGTTCGACCATGACGAGGCCATGCAGGGGATGGACAGCTTCACCCAGCGCGCATTCGACGTCCTGGGCTCGCGGCGGGTTTTCGATGCACTCGATCTGACCAGGGAAGACCCGCGGCTGAGGGCCAGGTATGGCGTCGGCAACATGAGGAATGAGGCCGACGGTCCCCCTTGCTGCATGGACCACTTCCTGATGGCCCGCCGCCTGGTCGAGGCCGGTGCCAGGGTCGTGACCATCTCATTCGGCCGCTGGGATACCCACGGCCAGAACTTCCGGTCGTGCCGAACCCGTATTCCCAAGCTCGACATGGCCCTCTCAACACTGGTCGAAGACCTGCATCTGCGCGGGCTCGACAAGGATGTCTCGGTCGTCGTCTGGGGCGAGTTCGGCCGCACGCCCAAGATCAACAAGGACGCCGGCCGCGACCACTGGCCCCCCGTGAATTTCGCCCTTCTGGCCGGTGGCGGAATGCGCACGGGTCAGGTCATCGGCTCGACCGACAAGCAAGCCGGCTACGCCAAGGACCGCCCCGTCTCATTCCAGAACGTCTTCGCCACGCTCTACCACAACCTCGGCATCGACCCCGGCGCCGCCGTCACAGATCGAAACGGCCGGCCGATGTATCTGCTCGATGAACAACAGCCCATCCGCGAGGTCGTCTGACAATCGTAGGGTGCTCTGTGAGCACCGTCCCTTCTCGAATTCGAGAACCGGAGCAGACCGGTGCTCACAGAGCACCCTACTTGGTGGATTGATGGTAGGCACGGACTCCCATCTCTTCCAACAAACCGACAGGGTGATTCGGCTTCTTTGACTTGTAACGGGCGAGGGCCTTTCGGCACTCGTTGATTTCCGGGCTCTCTTTCTGCCAGAAGGTCGATGGCCTTTTGCTGCCACTTCACGGCGTTCGTCGAAATCCGCTTCTTCGGAGTACGCGGCGGCGAGAGTTGTGAGACAGTGCGGCTCCTTCCAGTTCGTTAACTCACAGGCACGGGTCGCCAGGACGACCGCCTGCTCGCCGTCGCGGATCTTCGCGTCGGGCAAGTCGCCAGGATCCAGGCACGCTCCCGCAGTCCTGCGGCGGAATTCGGTCGCCAGGCGGATGACATCGTCCAGGTCAGCAAGGGCCTTTTCGTATTCGTTGCGGGAGAGCAGGACGACGGCCCGGTTCCCGTACGAATCGGGACTGCGAGGGTCCGCCCGCACAGCCTCGTCCAGGACCGACAAAGCCTTGGACGTTTCCGACCGCTGCAGAAAGATCGAGGCGAGTCCGGCATAAGCATCAGCATGCTTGGGGTCGATTTGAAGGGCACTCTCGAATTCTGCCTTCGCCTTGATCGGATCTTTCCTCGCAAGGTGGATCATCCCCTGGCAAACGTGGATCACCGCCGCCTTGGAACCCAGGTCGATCGCCTGCTTGAAATCGGCCAGACATTCATCATATTTTTTCATGTTATATTTGAAGACACCGCGTTCGACATAGGCGAAAGAATTCTTGGGGTCGAGCTCGATCGCCTTGCTGACATCGGCGACGGCGTTATCCAGCCGATTCCGCCACTGCCAGAGGGAAGCCCGTTCGATCAAGGCCGACACGCGATTTAGGGTCGAGCCGTAAGGCCGCGTCCAGGTCGTTCGAACGCCTGATCGAGATTATCCATCTCGTAGCGGACAACTCCGCGCATGAGGAGGGCGAACGTATTGCGGGGGTTGACTTTGATCAGCCCCGAGAAGAACGGCTCGGCCTCGGTGAGCGGCACGACGGCGCTGGCGCTGAACCCAGCCGCGGAGGCCCTCGCTGGGCTCCGACAGCAGCAACCGATCCCCGTCGATTTTCTCCACCAAGTAGACGAAACCCACTCCGCAGGGCTTGATCGGCTTGTTAGCGTCCCACAGGATGAAGGTTTCGGTCCGTTGCACGGCTTCCAGGGCCCGATCCTTGGTGGTGCTCACTTTCCTGGGAATGATGACGGTTCTCAACTGGAGAGGATGGGCCGGATCGGCCCCGCGCGCATCGGTGCACAAAACGATCGACAGGAGAAGAGCGAGCCAGCCGAACCATGAATCTGCAGAGACATGACCGGAATCCTTTCCGGGCCACGAAATTTGAGGATTACGGGTCAATTTGTCGAAGATCGCCAAAAGAGGCAAGACGAAATAAGAGGTCAGGAAAGACGAGCAAGAGCGTGGGAGCATATTCGCCGAGCAATTCCTCTGGCCTTTTCGATAGGAAAAACGATATCGTCTTGGCTGAGTGCCCGGGAAGACTCGATGGATGGACACTCGGATGTGAGTGGGTCGGCCCGGGAAGTGCAACAGGAGGATTGGATGCTAGCGCGACAGACCAAGAGTATGTTTTACACTGTGGCGAGCCCCTTGATGAGGGCGAACGCAGTCATCTACCGCTCATTTCTCGCTCCCCGTAACGGTCATCAGGTCGTGAAGGTTCAGCTCGGCCCCGGACAGAAGAATTACTTCCCCGGCTGGATCAACGTGGACGCGAACATGTTTACGGGCAAGTGCGACGTCTGGGCCGACTTGCGGTACAAGCTCCCGTTTCGCGACTCGACCGTGGATGTGTTTTACTCGCACCACACGATCGAACACCTTCCTGACCTGGCGTTTCATTTTCAGGAACTGCGCCGTCGTCTCAAGCCAGGGGGTGTCTTTCGGGTCGGCGGGCCGAACGGGGACACCGCGATCCGCAAATTCGCTGAAGGCGACGCCGACTGGTTCATCGACTACCCAGACCGACGCCGAAGCCTGGGAGGCCGATTCGAGAACTTTATCTTTTGCCGGCAAGAGCATCTGACGATTCTGACTTACTCGTGGCTTCATGAGCTCGCCGCCGAAGCCGGCTTCGAAGCCATCCAGCCAGGTCAACCCGGGAAACTGACCCATTTTCCAGGGTCGATCGACGCGGCTGTGCTTGCGAAGGAGCCAGAGACGACACCGGAGTGCCCACACACCTTGATTATCGAAGGACGCAAGCCCGCCTAGAGCGGCTCAGTCATGAGTTTCGCATAGACGTCCATCATACTAGCCCGAAGCGTCAGCGAGGATTCCGGCGAGCGTCCCCTCGCTGACGCTTCGGGCTAGTATGCCGAAAACAGGGACCGGGACGGCTTGTGGTCGAACTCGGTCCTCATGATCGCTGTGGCTTCTGACTGAGGCCGCCGGCAATTTGCCATGTCACTTCAGGATCGCGTTTTTCTTGTAGCCGGACTTGTCATGATCATCGCGCAGCGGGTTGCCCTCGGGGTCGAGCACGTGGAGGTCCAGACCGTAAGGCAGCTCCTTCAGCTTGGGCTCGACCACCTTGCGATCGCCGACGACGAGAACCGTCATTTCCTCCGGGTCCAGGTATTTCTTGGCGACGCGGTCGGCATCTTCCTTGGTGACGGCCTCGATCTTCGACTGGTAGGTTGTGAAGTAATCGTCGGGGAGATGGTAGATGAACAGTTCGGCAAGCGCGGCGGCCTGGCCGAAAGCCGTCTCGAACCGTGACGGGAATCCCTTGACCAACCGATCCTTGGCGAAAGCGAGCTCGGCGAGCGGTGAGCGGCCGGAGCCCGTTGACATCCGTGATCTCCTTGAAGAGCTCGACCAAGGCTTCCTTGGTCACGGCGGTCTGGACCGAGCCGCCCGCCTCGAAAGGGCCGGGGCCCTCGAGGAAGTCGAAACTCGATCGAGCACCGTAGGAGTAACCCTTTGTCCTCGCGCAGGTTGAGGTTGATCCGGCTGGAGAACTGACCGCCGAGCACCCCGTTCATGACGACCAGCGGGAAGTAGTCGGGCGTACTGCGCGGGACTCCGACCTTCCCCACCGAGATCACCGACTGCGCCGCGGCCGGCTTGTCGACGAGATAGACGGTTACTCCCTTGGGAGGTTCCGGCGGCGTTGGGATACTTCCACTCCGGTGCTTCGCCCGGTTTCCAGTCCTTGAGCGACTCCTCCAATTTCGCGGTGATCACGTCCGGCGTCGTATCGCCGACCACGATCAGCGCCGCGTTGTTGGGGAGAAAGATCGTCTTGAAAACATGAACCATATCGTCGCGAGTCAATCCCGTGACCGACTCGGGCGTGTCGTGCCGGCCGTAGGGATGTCCCGAGCCCATAGAGCAGCTTGGGGAAGACAACGCTGGCGATTCCTCCTGCGCTGTCGCGACGTCGCATCAACGCGGCCAGCGTTTGCTTGCGCAGCTCGCTCCAGGTCCTTTTCGGTGAAGGCTGGGTGCAAGAGCACATCGGTGAACAGATCAAGCGCCTTCGCCTCGTGCTTGGTCAGGGTCGAGAGAAACAGGCCGCTCGTCTCCTGGCCGCCGTTTGCATTCAAGGATGCGCCGATCTCGGAAAGTTCGCCTGCCAGCTTGAGTGCGTCGCGCGTCGTGGTGCCCTCCAGTCAGAAGCGATGCTGTCAACTCGGCCAGTCCCTCCTTGCCGGCGGGCACAAGGTTATCACCGCCGCGGGCAACCAGCCGCAGGCTGAGGATCGGAAGCTGGTGCCGCTCGGCGATCAGCACCTCGAGCCCGTTCGAGAGTTTGCGGCGGACGACCGGTGGCGGCGTGAACGCGGGGTTCGGGCCAACCACCGGCATTTTGCCGCGATCGAACGAGTCCTTGATCGCGACAGTCGTGGGAGCGTCGGCGGCCTGTTGACCCGCGCGATCAACGATCGACTTCGGGGGCCCTCGGAGTAGGCGGGCCCGGGGTTGACGTCCAGCCGGACACGGTCGGCTGTCAGGTATTTGTTCGCGACCCGCTTGACATCGTCAGGCTGTGACGGCGAACAGCTTTTTCATCCGGTCCGCGTAGGATTTCGGATCGCCGTCGTGGACATTGTTACCGTTGAGGAAGTCGGCCAGTCGCGTCGCCGATTGCAGGCTGAAGATCAGCGAAGCCTCGTCGCCGTTCTGGGCCTTGACGATCTCCTCCTCGGTCGGTCCCTCCTTCTTGAGTCGCTCGATCTGCTCGTCGGCGATCTTGACCAGCTCGTCGAGCTTCTGACCCGGGCGAGCGGTCGATCATCACGTCAAATGTTCCCGCCAGCTCGCTGAGCCGGCTGGACGCCACTGCCTGGACGGCCAGTTGCTTGTCGAAGACCAGCGTGCGATAGAGCCGGTTCTCCTTGGGAAGTTGGCCGAGCACGGACCCCAGCACTTCCAGCGCCGATTCGTCGGGATGACCGCGTTCGACCGTCGGCCACGCGAGCTGCACTCGGGCCAGCGAGACCCGGTCGGTCATCGTGACGTGCTTCGGGCCCCCAAGCTTCGGTATGGTTGGGTTCAACTTGGCGACGTTCGGTCCGGCGGGTATCGGGCCGAAATACATCTCGACCAGTCTCTTCGCCTCCTCCGGCTTGAAGTCGCCGACGATCGCGAGGCTGGCGTTGTTCGGCGTGTAGTACGTGCGGAAGAACGCCGAGACATCGGCGCGGCTCGCGGCCGAGAGGTCGGCCATCGAACCGATGACGCTGTGGTGGTAGGGGTGGTCCGGCGGATACAGTGCCTCCAGCATCTTCTCTCGCGACTGCCCATAGGGGACGTTGTCGACCGATTGCCGGCGCTCGTTCTTGACGACGTCGCGCTGGTTGTCGAGCTTCGCCTGAGTCAGGGCCGGCAACAGGAAGCCCATCCGATCCGATTCAAGCCAGAGCGCCAGCTCCAGGCCGTTGGAGGGGAGGGTCTCGAAGTAATTCGTGCGGTCGGTGTTCGTACTGCCGTTGATCTGGGCACCCAGCTTCTCGATCGGGGCGAAATACTCGTTGTCGTGGTGCTCCGACCCCTGGAACATCATGTGTTCGAACAGATGGGCAAATCCCGTGCGACCAGCCTTTTCGTTCTTCGAGCCAACCTTGTACCAGAGATTCACGCCCACGACGGGCGTGGAATGGTCCTCCAGCATGAGGACGTCCAGGCCATTGGCGAGTGTGTATTTCTCGACCTTCAAATCCGGAACCTGCGGCTGTCGATCCGCGGCATCCACCGCCGCGGTCAAGAAAAAGGTCAGCAATGCCGCAACGGCAATCCCTGGAACTCGACTTCGCACATGCATGATGGAACCCTTGTTTGAGATATCCTTCGCCTCAATACCGTTTTTGCGAGGATACCAGGATTCCAGTATGGCGTGCACTGGGCTGGCGAAAAGTTGGGCTTGCACAATGTACGCGTTGATACCGATTTCGGCACGTAATCCCTCGTCTTCGCAAGCGAGATAGGGGAGCGCAGGCCTCGTCTGATCCGCGACGGCGAGCCGGTTCGCTCGGACGGGCAAAGCCGTCGCCACGATGGAGTTGGCACCGTCTGTTGGCGGTTTCAGGTCTTCGCGGGCTCGGTGACGGCTGCTGGTTGCGCATCAACGGTCGAAGCTGCGTTTCTGTCCCTGGCTCGCAGGGGACTCTGTTTCTCCGTCGAGTTGGGTGCGTGCTCGCTCTGGTCCGGGTATCCCGGCGCGAAAGTGGGTGGAACCACCGTCATCAATTGTGGGGCTGACCAGATCCCGTGGCGTTCATTGCCGGGAAAATAGACCAGGCTGTCGAATGTAACGGGGTGCTCCGAAACGTATTTCGACGCAAACCGCAGCCCGAACATCTGGAGGGGGAACTCGCTTGCACGTTCCATGTCGCCGAGATGGATCGGTCGCGACAACTCGATGCCCGCGGAACGGTATGCTTTTTCGGTCATCTCGATGCAATAGAGCCGTTCGTCGTCGAGCTGGAGATCGTAGTCGAATGGCACTTGTTCATCGAAGATTCTGCGACAGTATGCCACAACTTTAGGAATCGCGTCGCGAGTATTCGGGACGAAGTCGCTTGACTCCGATTGAGCCGACATTATCGAGGATCCAAACGCAAAATGGCTGCCGGTTAACGCTTGTGCGCGTCGTGTCGTAAACGACGGGACCTTCTTCTTCGATCGCCACAATGCCAGTATGCGAGAACTTGCTGTTGCTTGCCTTCGCCAGGAATTGGCTAATTTTGAAGTATCCGTGCGCCAGGCGTGCATCTCCGAGTCTGAAAACAATATCGCCGTCGCGGAGTACTTTGCGACCCCATTGATCCCAACGAGCCATGTGTGGAGTCGCCACGATTGGGGGCATCCTGCCTTCGTGCCGAGCCTTCGTCGCCTCCGGCCCCCAGAAATTCCCTTGCCAGCCCGGAGGGGCCATCCGCTCGCTTATCTCCGCTTCTCGCGGCGGATTGAGCAGGAGGCTCAGAACCCAACCAGCAATAATTCCACTCATCACAGGTTTGCCTCGATCGATCAGTATACACCCTTCAATGGGTGAAAATGGCCCTCTTCCTTGGGCCGGGTGTTGGTTAACCCAAAATATTCATCGGATGACACATGCTATAGCATAACGCATCCACTAGCGGTTTCCCATACCTTACACCTCGGGCCCGGACACATCGAAGCAAAACTCACGGTCCGCATAATCCTTAGCTCTGGATCAAGCCACGCAAATGCCAGGCCCGGCAGCCTGGCGAGATTCGATAATCCGCCCATCCCCGACCATCGGGCAGATCGGACAAATCGTTCGTGACCGCGAAATTGGCCGCAGGTCTCAACTGCGGATCAAACGAACAGGCACGGATCAAATCCATGCGGGAACAGGCCCACGCGACGTTTCAGGGAACATTACCAAAACCGCAGATTGCTGATTCAATGTTCTGAAATCGGAGCGGAATCATTGCGTCAAGCGTCAGCCAGCTTGTCTGAGCAGTTTTCGGCATCGGTATCCATGCGTCGATTCTTTCGGTGTCCGTCGCGACGAAATCGAAGAATCACGCAAGCCACTAGCGCGGTGGTGTGATTGTACCGCCGTTCATTCTGGAGGTGAGGAAGAGCGATCGGCTCTCGCTCGTGCGAGCGGAATTGCCGGTCGGCGCGGGACCATGAAGTCGTGCGCCGACCGGGTTGGAAAGACGAATTGAGAGATTGCTTCGTAACCGGGAAACCCCAAGATTCGGTCGCGATCTTATCCTTTCGATACAGCTCAGGGCTTCGACCTCGCGCTTCGCACGGACGCGTTGGGGGTCGATGACGATGGCGAGAGCACCGTAAGTTGATCGATCACTTGGTTGACACCGACCGTCTCCCCGACGAGCGCTAAGGCCTTGGCTTCAGTGGCCGCGTCGGGGACCACGCCACGTAGCGTCACTCGGCTCCCCTCCACCTTGATAAACAGCGAGCACGAATTCAGTGCCTTATCCCAGTGGAGCCGGCCGTAGACCCGTGGGCCTAAACCCATGGCATTGACGGACTCCCTCGTCTTGGCAAAACTCTCTCGGACGGTCTCACCCGTCTTGTTGAGCCCCTCGCGAACGGTCTCCTCAGCATTCACGATTCCTTGCTTGATCGCTCGTCCAAATTCGTCGAGCCTCTCCCCGGCCTTCTCCGCCACGCCACCCTGTTGCGGTTCTTGCTCCGCCAGACCACGCCGCCCCAAAACGGCACGGTCAAACCAATCAGCGCCGCGGCGACAGCTCCATAGGTCCTTCTCATCGCTTGCTCTCCCTTCCTTAAGTGGTGAGGATCTCATTCCGTGGAGATCTCATCGTGATTCTACCGGTTTTCCCCGTTTATTCCGAGTCCGATTCCGCTTCCGACAAAGCAGGGCGCCAGGAGAATTTGGGTAAATCGAACGGAAGTCGGTCGGCATGCCATGTAATCGATTCCGTGACACGAAATTCGCGCGGAACCGTCATATACAACGATCCTCGCACGTGCTATTAATAGCGACTGATTAGTTCGATGGTCGATTTAGCGTCATTCATCGGCCTATTAACGGCATAAATATTGACTAACGATATTAGATATTTTATTTATGCTGTAAACTGCCCTCCGTTAATATGAAGGAACCATCACATGGCTCGTCGGAAAACTCCGCCGTTGACGGTTCAATCTAAGCATGCCCTCGCTGAGCGGATCATGACCTTACGTATGGATCTGTTTGGCGCCAGGGGGGGGCCTGAGCTCGCGAGACGGTTGGGTATTCCGGTCAGAACTTGGTACAACTACGAGGGTGGGATCACAGTCCCCGGCGAGATCCTCTTGAAGATCATCGAGGTGACCACGGTCAACCCGATGTGGCTATTGCATGGGACAGGACGGAGATTCTCGGAGCCGTCGTACGAACCAACCAAGACGATGCCCTCGTCCGCTCAGATGAAAACCAACGTGCTCGTGGCGTCCGCTCTCAAGCGTGAGAGGCACGTCTCGATGCTAGCCACTGTGTGTACGCTGTTGAGAGCGGCATTGCAACTGCTCGAAGAGGATCAAGCAGAGACGTCGGACGGCGACGGCGCTGTCCAAGGACCAGACGCACTGTACGGCCAATCGGATGAAGCGGGCCTGGAAGCACGGTTTCTGGAACGATGTGTGCGCCACAATAATCAGACTTCCGGAAACGGGACCGGTTAATCCGGCGCCGTCTCTCGAGTCTGTCATCGTCCACGACTCCCGCGTTTAAAACATGGTTCCCGCCGAATTCATGAGAGTAAGCGGGCCGCTACGATTGGGAAATGTCCGCGGCCACTCCCGTTCTCTTATGAAGTTATGTGATACATTTCTGGGAGTAGTTCGCGCCTCGTTGGTCTGGGGCCAAACGAGCAAGCGCATTATCGACTTCGTCGGCCGGCTTCCATTCCCCGTTTTGCTCCAGTTCGACCGCGTACTTCTCGACTGAGGCATGGCCAATGCCGAGAGGTTCGCCGGCTTTCAGCCGCAGCCATGCGAGCACTCGCTGGATCGGCCATTCCGTGAGCACCAAGATGATTTGACTCAAGACTCAGCAGCGACGCTCGCGCTCCTTTCCAACCCGCCGCGACCGGCCGGCAGAGCGAACCTCACTCCGGCTCGGAGAAGGTCTTCGGATCGACCTTGTCCAGGATCTTAAACTCGGTCATCTCGGATTTGATGAAATCCTCGCCGTCGCGTTTGCTCTCGGCCTTTGTGGCTCTCTTGATGCCGTCGAATTCCTTGTAGTCTGTGTAGGTCGTCTCTTGCGTGAATGGGTCACCCTGGAAACTGACGACCTTGGCAACCAACTTGACGGGCAGGCCGCTCTCCTTGTCGAAGTAGAGAGTGAAGTCCTTGCCGTCGGGTCCGGTCGCCTTGATGCCCGCGGCCGGCTTATCGGCGACCTTCAACTCGGCGACTCGCTCGAGTTTGAAGCCTGTCCCCTTCAAGGGCAAAAGCAGGCTTGGGATGACTAGGAGGTAGACTCGACGCTTCTCATTGGCGAGCGCCTCGCTGTCCATCACCGTCTTTTCGTCCCCGAACCTGCGCCAGCCCTTATCGCCGTTGAGGACAGCCACACCCTTGATCGGGTTGCCTCCGAATTCTCCCTCGAACTCTGTCCGGTAGTGTTCGAGATCCTGGACGATCGCCTGCGCGGTGACCTTGTTGGTGTTGCCGTTGAAGCTGAAAGTGAGCTTGGATTTCCATGAGGTCGCGCCGACCTTCTTGAGTTTCTCCTCGCCGCCCAAGGCCTTGATCGCCTTGTCGAGGACGGTCGTTGGGTCATTGTCGTCGGCACGTACGAGACTGCCGATGGCTGTTACGAACATGATCGCGAGAGCCGTGCCCAGAAATCGTTTCATGAAGATCGTCTCACGAGTGAGAGGATGCCGCACGCTGTGGACAACCCGAGTCGCGCGGCGAATTGTGCAGTCGCAGTCGCTACGGCGGAGACAATTTATCGTACGACGGGTAAGGCGTCAGCGACAGAGGGTTTCGCGGAGTCCATTTTTCCGCGGGGCTGCATCGGAATCCTCGACCGGCTCGTCGAGCTCTTGATGGGCTGCAAGACTCGTAGAGACGGCTCTGGACTGAGCCGTTAACGTACTAAAGGATCGGAGATCGGCGACTGACACCGCACAGTGATCGATCAAGTTACCTAATGGTTAATGTTTATGGATGACAATCTTGCGAGGATATTGGATCAGCGCTGTCTACTCGCGCTGTCCATCGCGGCGACGTTGGCGTTATTCAATCAAGCAATCGTTCAGCCACCATTGTTGTGGCTGATGACCGACGCGCCGTTAATCAACGTGGCCGGGCGACAACGGATGCTCAGCCAGCGACTTGCGAAAGACCGCCTTGATGCTCGAGAGAGAAAGCGGCTCGGGCCGATCTCGCGTCTTGGACGAGTTGAGATCGGTCCTCACGCTTTGGTCGGATTCGCAGGCAAGCCTCTCCGCCGGCAGGGCCGGGGCAACATCGATCAGAACGAACAGCGCCAAGGTTCGAACTGCGTTCGAGCATCTCGAACCTGTATTCTCGCGTCTCAAACAGGCAGCCCGCGACTTGGTCGAACATGCGAGCAAGGAAGGCGGCAACCGCGACGAACTTCGCCGCTACATCAGTGTCATCCTCGCGAATGAGGCGGAATACCTCAAACGGATGGAACAGGTCGTTGGATTTTATGAAGAAGAATCGCGAAAACGCGTCGGTGAGTTGAGGATGATCGGCATCGTGGTCACCACTTTGATCCTGGTTGCGCTCTTCGCGATCGGGCGCTGGATCCTCCGGGCCGCCGTGGGCCTGATCCGGCTCCAGTTCGCCGAACTGCGGCGGGCACGTTTCGAGTTGGAAAACCGAGTCGCGGAGCGTACTCGGCAATTTGAAGAGGCCAAGGAGCGGCATCTCAGGCTCGTGGAACAACTGGGACACGCCGACCGCACAACGATGATCGGCGAGATGGCCTCTAGTCTCGCTCACGAGCTCAACCAGCCGCTGGGTGCGATCGCGAACTACGCCGAAGGTTGTTTGATCGCACTGAAATCGCCCGCCCCAGCCCTCGAGGAAGTCACTGTGGCGATCGAGCGGATGCTCGAGTCGACGCACCGCGCCGGGCGAATCATCGGGCAGGTGCGCAGGTTCGTGACGCGTCACGGACCGAATCGCGAGTGGTTCAACCCCAACCGGACGATTGCGGAGGTGAACGACATTCTCGCCGCGGAAGCAACTCGGGAAGGAATTGCCGTCATCGTCAAACCGGCACCGCACTTGCCTTTGTTATGGGGCGACCCAACGCAAATTGAGCAGGTGCTCATCAACCTAGTCCGAAATGCATTCGAGTCACTGCGGCAATCGCAAATCGATGAGCCAAAAGTCATTATGCGAACGGAGCTCGATGAAAAGAATAGGGTCTTGTTCGAGGTCGAGGACAACGGGGAGGGCATCGAACCGTCAGAGCTGAATCGAGTTTTTGATGCGTATTACAGCACGCGTGCCGAAGGTATGGGCATGGGACTCGCAATTTGCCGGTCGATTGTCGAGTCTCACCAAGGCCAGCTCCGAGTGAAGTCCGACCAAGGTACGCGGACGGTTTTTCAGTTTATCTTACCTGTCACCGGTGACGAAGATGCGGAACGCGATGGTTTACGTCGTGGATGACGACTCCGACATGCGCGAATCTCTTTGCTGGTTGCTTCACACAGTCGGTCTGCCATCGACCGCATTCGCAAATGCGCATGATTTTCTGGCCTTCTTCCGACCTAGGGTTCCGAGCTGTTTGATCCTCGATGTTCGCATGCCGGGAACGAGTGGGCTGGAGCTGGTGGAAGAAATGTCGCGGCGCAATCTGCGTTTGCCCGTGATCTTTGTGACCGCGTACGCCGATGTCCCGATGGCCGTTCGCGCCATGAAGTCGGGGGCTGTGGAGTTCATCGAGAAGCCGTTCAACGGCCAGACCCTTCTCGAAAAAGTACAGCAAGCGATTCGGTACGATGCGGAGCGACTTGGTCGCGATGCCGCCCAACAATCCGTGCGCTCTCGACTCAATAACCTGACCGACAAAGAGCGGGAAGTCCTGCGAATGATTCAGGAAGGGCGGCCGAACAAGGAAATCGCCAGCCTGCTGGCTATCACTCCGCGCGCGGTTGAAATGCGACGAGCGGGCTTGATGAAGAAACTCAATGCCCGGTCGCTACCCGATCTCCTTCGGCTCACACTTCGATCCGACCACAATGCAACCCCAAGTGCGCTACCACCTTTCGACTGATCGCTGCGACAGAATCGGTGACCGATACACCCCTTCTTCTGCACGATTCACGAGCAATGCCGCTTGATTTCGCTGCAGCGGCAAAAGCGCCGGTCGCTCGGTTTCCTTCGGTTTTCCGAAGCGGCACTCGGATGGACTATTCGTTGTTCCGCAAATTGCACGGCGTTTTCGCGCTTCGAGGGATACGCGGCATCCTGAGTGCTTTCGCATCTCGACGATCCGCTCGTGAATGGGTGCGGATCGTCGTAGAGCCAACTCGAGCGAACAGTCCGTCGGGAGTGCCTGGCGATGCAGGTCGATGGAGGAAACGTCCTGACGATCTTGGGAACTCCCGAATCGACTTGGTTGAACGAACGGACTTCCCTTGATTTGATCGCGGACCTTCTGCT
Organism: uncultured Planctomycetota bacterium; assembly: GCA_963720335.1. Taxonomy (GTDB): domain Bacteria; phylum Planctomycetota; class Planctomycetia; order Isosphaerales; family Isosphaeraceae; genus CAVRFS01. Next base: position 169,489 of record CAVRFS010000002.1, read on the forward strand.
CAAACAGACGGATCTCACCGCCGTCGAACGATTTGCCCAGTTTCACGATGACGCGCGGGCTCCGCTCCAAGAACGGTATTACTCGGCTCTGATTCCGGCGACGCCCCCAGGACCCGAACAACAATACGCCTTCGAAGTCGATCTCGACCGCTGCTCCGGATGCAAGGCTTGTGTATCGGCCTGCCACTCGATGAACGGCCTTGACGAGGGCGAGGCTTGGCGCGACGTCGGCATGCTTATCGGTGGCACGTTCTCACTCCCAGTCATTCAACATGTGACGTCAGCTTGTCATCATTGCCTCGATCCCGCCTGCCTGACGGCTTGCCCCGTCGATGCCTATGAGAAGGACCCGAACACGGGCATTGTCAAGCACCTCGACGATCAGTGCTTCGGGTGCCAGTATTGCACGCTCGCCTGCCCTTACGACGTTCCTAAGTTTCATGCGGGGAAAGGCATCGTTCGCAAGTGTGATATGTGTAGCGAAAGGCTTTCCGCCGGGGAAGCTCCTGCCTGCGTGCAGGCTTGTCCGCACGAAGCGATCCGCATTCGGCTTGTCGACAACGCCACCGTCATCGCCCGTGCGGAACGTGACGAGTTCTTGCCGGGCGCACCTCTTCCCGGTGCGACTCGGCCATCGACCGTCTTTCGATCGACCGGGCCCCTCAATGCCGGCAGTCTCCGCCCGGCCGACGAGGAACGGCTGGAGCCGGCCCATGCGCACAAGCCGCTGGTCGTGATGCTCGTTCTTACGCAACTCTCCGTCGGTGGCTTTATCGTCGAGCTCTTCGCACGACTGCTGAGGCCCAGCGCGGATCGCGGCGTTCCTGGACTGGGCGTGCTGAGCCTCGCGGTCGGTTTTGTCGGTTTGGCCGCAAGTTTGTCGCATCTCGGACGGCCACTCTTCGCCTACAGGGCGTTGCTGGGAATTCGCCATTCGTGGCTGAGCCGTGAGGTCGCCGCGTTCGCGTTATTCGCCAGTTTTGGCACGGTCCACCTCATCGTTCAACACGCGTTTTCGAGCGATTTCCTGGAATGGCTGCTTCTGGGCCTGACTGTTCTCGCTGGGGTCATCGGCGTGGGGACGTCGGTGATGGTTTATCACGCGGTTCGCCGGCCGTTCTGGGCGGCGTCGATCGGCGGGCCGAAGTTCGCGGCAACAGCCCTCATCTTGGGAGTTTCCGCAGCGCTGGCCTGCCTCGGAGTCGTTTCAGCCGGCGGTTCGACCGAGCGCGCTTTCAGTCACCGCGACAGCGATCGGCCTCATGGTGGCAACAGCCGCGAAGCTCGCATTCGAGGCTGGCGTTAAGAGCACAGCCCGCGCGTCCGACAACTTGCTGCTTCGGAAGTCGGCAGTCTTGATGGCCGGCGGCGCTGAAAAGGCAGGTAACCCAACGGGTTATTCTGGGGATCATCGGCGGAATAGTTCTGCCGGCGATTGCCATCGCGGGCGCTTTCGCGCCCGATCAAAGGATGTTTGTTCCCGCCGTCCTCGCACTCCCAGTGGTTTTGGCCGCCGAATTGACCGAGCGCTTTCTATTTTTCACTGCGGTCGTCAAGCCAAAGATGCCGGGGAGTTACTGAGATGTCGATCGCGAGCGTCGACCGCTCTCTCGTTGGCCAAGCTCTCGGCTTGTTACGAGCCCGGGACGGACGCCTCACTCGCGAGCTCGTGCGGGAGCCCGGAGGTTTTGGGCTGGGACAGGTTCCCGCCACCAAGATTCCCGACTCGACCACGAACGTCGTTTGCGGCTTCTGCTCAACGGGGTGCGGCCTGACCGTGCACCTTCGCGATGGACAGGCCGTCAATCTTTCGCCGACAACCCAACATCCAGTGAATCGCGGACTGGCGTGTCCCAAAGGCTGGGAAGCCCTGACGGTTCTGGACGCTCACGACCGCGCGACCGTTCCATTACTCCGCGATACCAATGGACGCCGGAATCCGATCGGCTGGCACGAGGCCATGTCGACGATGGTTGCCCGCTTCAAGACCATCCAGACGCAATACGGCCCGGAATCGGTCGCTTTCCTCAGTACAGGACAGATCGCGTCCGAAGAGATGGCCTTCCTCGGGGCATTGGCCAAGTTCGGCATGGGTATGATGCACGGCGACGGTAACACGCGGCAGTGCATGGCATCGGCAGTTGTCGCCTATAAGCAATCGTTCGGCTTCGACGCCCCGCCTTATGCGTTTCGAGACCTCGAGGAATCGGACTGCATCGTGCTGATCGGCGCCAATCCTTGCATCGCCCACCCGGTCCTCTGGGAACGCGTGACCCGAAACAAAAGGTCGCCGTATCTCATCGTCATCGATCCGCGCCGGACCGAAACGGCGATGTCGGTGAGCTTGCATCTGCCCGTTAAACCAAAGAGTGACTTGACGCTCCTCTTCGGCCTCGCACATCTGCTGATCAAAGCCGGGGCGATCGATCATCGCTTCATCGAAGCGCACACCAACGGCTTCGAAGAATTCGCCGAGTTTGTCGCGCAGTTCGATCCCGAGCGTGTGGCGGATGAGACCGGCCTGCAAATCGCCGACATTACCGAAACCGCGAGTCGGATCCAGCGCAGCGATCGCGTGTCGTTCTGGTGGACGATGGGAGTCAATCAAAGCCATCAAGGGGTGAAAACGGCCCAGGCGGCGATCAACCTCGCGCTGATGACCGGAAACATCGGCCGGCCGGGCACCGGTGCCAACTCGATCACCGGCCAGTGTAACGCCATGGGATCGCGCCTCTTCTCCAACACAACAAACTTGCTGGGTGGCCACGACTTTGCTAACGCCGCCCACCGCGAGAAGGTCGCGCGTGTTTTGAACATCCCGGAAGAGCGAATCCCTGCGCCGCGACAGTCTGGCCTACGATCAGATCATTGAACGGATTCGTGAGGGAAAAATCCGTGGCGCTCTGGGTCATCGGGACCAACCCCGCACATTCGTGGATCGGACAAGGGAAGTTCCGCGAAACGCTCGACATGCTCGATTTTCTCGTCGTCCAGGATATGTATCACTCGACCGAGACAGCACAGGTCGCCGACCTACTGTTGCCTGCCGCGGGTTGGGGGGAAAAGGAGGGAACCTTCATCAACTCCGAGCGCAGGATCGGCTTGATCAAGAAGGTGCGAATCGCACCCGGCCAGGCCCTCTCCGACTTCAGCATCTTCAAGCTGGTCGCTCACTATTACGGGGTCGCCGATCTGTTCAAAGAGTGGGAATCACCCGAAGCCGCCTTTCAGCTCCTCAAGCGACTCTCGGCCGGTCAGCCTTGTGACATCACCGGAATCGCTGATTACCAGGCCATCGATCGGGCCCAGGGCATCCAGTGGCCTTTTCCGTCTGAAGGGGCAGACGCGACTCCCGAACGCAGGCTCTTCGCGGACGGACGGTTCCATCATTCCGATGGACGCGCCCGGTTCCTCTTCGAACGCCCACGACCTCTGCCCGAACCGACTGACGGTTGCTATCCGTTCCAGTTAATGACCGGTCGCGGCAGTGCGGCCCAATGGCACACGCAGACGCGCACCGCCAAATCAGACGTCCTTCGCAAACTGAGCCCACGCGAACTCTACGTCGAAGTGAATCCCGCCGATGCGAAATCGCTCGGTTTGAATGCCGCGGGCTGGGTTGTGGTTGAGTCAAGGCGCGGCCGGATCAAAGCACGACCGTTCGTGACCGCGACGATCGCGAGCGGGCACCTTTTCATCCCGATGCATGATGAATCAACCAACCGGCTGACAGACCCGGTCTTCGATCCCGAGTCGCGGCAGCCGGCTTACAAATCCTGCGCTGTCACGATCCGGCCATCGACCGACGGCGAAATCATCAATTCCACGAACCCGTATCCTGCTAAACGCACAAAAGTATTATCATGAATATGGAACAAACAGCGCGGCGCAAGGTTGTCGTCTTGGGCAACGGTATGGTCGGCCATCGCTTCTGCGAGCGGTTGGTGGCTTATGACGTCGATCGCAAATTCGAGATCATTACCTTCTGTGAAGAGCGTCGGCCCGCGTACGACCGCGTCAATCTCTCGAAGTTCTTCGAGGTGAGAGACGCGGCGTCACTCCAGCTCGCCACCGAGGATTGGTATGCCGGCCAGGGGATCACGCTTTATGTCGGCGACCGCGCTTCCCGAATCGATCGTGAACGCAAGCTGGTCGTGTCCGCACAGGGACGTGAGGTGTCATACGATATCTTGGTGTTCGCGACCGGTTCGTCGCCCTTTGTTCCGACGGTGCCAGGGGTTGATAAAAGAGGGGTTTTCGTCTACCGGACGATCGATGATCTCGAACGCATTATTGCCTATTCGACTCATGCGAAATCCGCGGCGATCATCGGCGGCGGGTTGCTGGGCCTGGAGGCGGCGAAGGCCGTGCGCGACCTCGGTCTTGAAACGCACGTGGTCGAATTCGCGCCACGCCTGATGCCTCGGCAGGTCGACGAAAACGGATCAAGAACGCTTCTTGAAAAAATTGAAAGGATGCATGTTCGTGTCTATCTTGGCAAAAACACAAAATCCTTTCTCGGCAACGGCAAAGTCGAGGGGCTGGAATTCACCGACGGTCACCGCCTCGAAGTCGAAATGGTTGTGATCTCAGCGGGGATTCGACCGCGCGACGAGCTGGCGCGGGACTGCGGGATCGAAGTCGGAGCCCGAGGCGGCGTGGTGGTCGACGACTGCCTGAGAACGTCCGACCCCGACACGTTCGCGATCGGCGAAGTCGCACTGCATCGCAACATGATCTACGGGTTGGTCGCCCCCGGATACGAGATGGCTGACGTCGTCGCCGCGAATTTGCTCGGCGCCGGACGCACTTTCACCGGGTTCGACATGTCAACAAAACTGAAGCTGATGGGTGTCGACGTCGCGAGTTTCGGTGATCCATTCACCACCGCCGACGGCTCCCGTGCACTCACTTTCGAAGACCCGTTCGGAGGGGTTTACAAGAAGCTGGTGTTCAATTCCGACGGAACCAAGCTTCTGGGCGGAGTTCTTGTCGGCGACGCCTCGGATTACGGCACCTTGCTGAGATGCTACACGAGTGGCGAGCCCCTGGACATGACGCCCAGCGAGCTGCTAAGAGGCCGGAGCGACGCGAACGACGACAAGTCCGACGCGCAGGTCTGCTCCTGTAACAACGTCGGCGAACGCACAATCCGCAAGTCAGTTCGCGACGGCAAACTGTCGACCATCGCGGAGGTGAAGTCGTGCACCCTGGCCGGCACGGGATGCGGTGGATGCATTCCACGCGTCACCGAGCTTCTCCGAGAGGAAATGAAGGCTGCGGGTGCGACGGTCGATCATCGCCTCTGCGAACACTTCGCGTACAGCCGCCAAGAACTATTTCAGATCATGAAAATCAAAGAAGTGCGATCGTTCGCCGACCTGATTGTAAATCACGGCGCGGGGAGCGGTTGTGAGATTTGCAAGCCCGCGGTCGCATCGATCCTCGCGAGCCTTTGGAACGAGCACGTTCTCGACCCGGCGCACGCGACACTTCAAGACACCAACGATCGTTTCCTCGCGAACCTCCAGCGCAGCGGCGACTACTCGGTCGTTCCTCGCGTCCCGGGCGGCGAGATCACACCGGAGAAGTTGATCGCGATTGGAAAAGTCGCCAAGAAATACGGCCTTTACACCAAGATCACGGGCGGCCAGCGTATCGACCTATTCGGAGCGCCAGCGCACCGACTGCCGGATATTTGGGAGGAACTGATCGCGGCCGGATTCGAGAGCGGCCATGCCTACGGCAAAGCGCTCCGAACCGTGAAGAGCTGTGTCGGTTCGACCTGGTGCCGGTTCGGAGTCCAGGACTCCGTCGGCTTCGCCATCCGGGTGGAAAACCGCTATCGCGGCGTCCGGGCCCCGCACAAGGTGAAAGCGGCGGTCTCGGGATGCGTACCGAGAGTGCGCCGAAGCGCAGAGCAAGGACTTCGGCCTGATCGCCACGGAGAAGGGATACAGCCTTTATGTCTGCGGCAACGGCGGCGCCCGGCCACGGCACGCCGACCTCCTCGCCGGTGACCTCGACGAAGGGACGGCAATTCGGTACATCGATCGGTTCTTGATGTACTACATCCACACGGCCGACCGCCTCGACCCGGACATCGGTCTGGCTCGAAGCGATGGAAGGCGGGATCAATTACTTACGCGACGTGATCGTTCATGACCGGCTCGGCATTGCCGACGAACTCGAGCGGCAAATGCAATCGCTCGTGGATTCGTACGAATGCGAGTGGAAAGCTGTGGTAAACGACCCGGAAAAGCGCAAGTTCTTCCGTCAATTCGCCAACACGGACGACGTCGAGTCGGGGATCGAGTTTGTCACGGAACGCGGCCAGAAGCACCCTGCCCCTTGGCCAAGCGAATTCGTAACGCATTGACCGCCTGCTCGGTTCGATGCCCACGAAGGATGGAGAAGAGGAGCCTCGCGAATCGTTAACAGAGTGGGTCCATGTCGGCGTTGTCAGCGACTTCCCGATCGACGGCGGCCGCGCGATCAAGTACGGGGCGACGCAGATCGCCGTCTTCCGCTTCGAATCGCGCAACGAGTGGTACGCGACGGAAAACACCTGCCCGCACAAACGGGAGGCGGTCCTTTCGCGCGGAATCATCGGCGATCAGCAAGGCGAGCCGAAAGTCGCGTGCCCGTTACACAAGAAGACTTTTTCGCTTCAGTCCGGCAAATGCCTTAGCGGTGAAAACTACCGTGTTCAAGTCTTCCCGGTTCGCGTCGATGGCGACGACGTTTTTGTCCAACTGCCTCCGCCGAATGATTTCAGCCTCCCCGTCATGACTTCGGACGTCTGCACATTGGCCGCCGCGTGCGTGTGACCGGCGACTATTCCGCTTCTCGAATCCCACCAAGGAGATTCGAACGATGAACCTGCGGGACTTCCGCGGCGCCGGCCACACGCCAACATTGTTAACCGCATTCTTGTATTTCGACGTGAGCTTCATGATCTGGCTCTTGCCAGGCGCTGGCCAACTCGATCGTTGCCCGACTTCGGGCTTTCCGACTCGCAGAAGGGGCTCATGGTCGCTGTTCCGCTCCTCGGCGGGGCGATTTTGCGGCTCGGCCTGGGGTTGCTCACGGACCGCATCGGTGCAAGGCAGACGGCGATTCTTGGCATGTCGTTGACGGTCGTTCCCCTGTTGCTCGGCTGTTTTTGGGCCGACATCTTACTCCAAGATTCTGCTCGTGGGGCTGCTCCTTGGTGTCGCCGGAGCCAGCTTCGCGGCGGCGCTGCCACTGGCGAGTCGCTGGTATCCCGCGAAGTATCAAGGCTTGGTGATGGGAATCGCCGCGGCGGGCAACAGCGGGACAGCACTTGCCACGTTCTTTGGCCCCCGGCTCGCCCAAGCATGGGGCTGGCATGCCGTCTTCGGCCTGGCCTTGATTCCTTTGCTGGCGACGTTCATACTGTTCGTGATTTTCGCGAAGGACAGTCCCAATCAGCCGGCGCCTCGTCCACTCGGGGCCTATGCGGACGTACTGCGGATGAGCGACACCTGGTGGTTCTGCTTGCTTTACTCGATCACGTTCGGCGGCTTCGTCGGCCTTGCGAGCTTCCTGAACGTCTTCTTTCTCAGCCAGTACGGCCTGTCCAGAGTCGCCGCCGGGAGTCTTCGCGACGATCTGCGTCGTGGCCGGCTCGTGCATCCGGCCAATCGGCGGATCATCTCGCCGATCGATTCGGCGGTGTCCGAATGCTCACTGGTATTCTACTTCTCGGCCGGGGCCGCTCTCGTCGGGTTGTCGACACTGCCGCAGCCTCGCTGCGGGAACCTTCTTCATGTTCATGGCGATGGCGATTGCTCGGCATGGGCAATGGGGCCGTTTTCCAACTCGTGCCCCTCCGGTTTCCGACCGAGATCGGTGTCACGACCGGCGTGGTCGGCGCGGCCGGCGGATTCGGTGGATTCTTCCTGCCCACGATCCTCGGCGCGCTCAAGCAAGCCACGGGTAGTTTCGGCGTCGGGTTCCTGCTATTCGCGATCGTGGGCGGCCTGGGAGGAGCCGTGGCCCTCGCCTTCGCAAGCAAAGGCTGGGAAGGTATCTTCATTGAGAAGAACGGCCGGGCCCACGACGTGAAGCACGCACCGATTTCCCGTCTTCCCGAGCCGCAAGTCGTGTGATCCTCGCCACTACAGCGGTTTACTCATGGGTTGCATACACCACGGCCGCAATGGGGATCATACTAACCCGAAGCGTCAGCGAGGCGCACCCGCCGAAGGGCAGGGTCCGCCCGGAAGCCTCGCTGACGCTTCGGGTTAGTATCAGTGGACATCGCTACCAAACTGCGTGCAATTCGTGTGTAAACCGCTGTAGACCCTTAACCCAAACGAATCGCCATGTCAACGGATGCCAGTATACTCGATGGTTTTGCGGGCTTACGTGTAGCGGTATTCGAAGCTCGGATGGCGGAGATACTCGGCGATCTCGTCACCAAACACGGGGGCGTGCCAGTGGCCGCCCCCGCGCTCTCGCGAGGTCCCGATCAGCGAAAACACCGAAGCCCAGATGTTCATTCGCGGCCTCAAACAAGACGAGTTCAACGTCGTACTCTTCGAGACCGGAGTCGGGGTTCGCTATTTGGTCGAGGCGACGGAAACCCGTTTCCCGCTTGAAGATTGGCCAGCACTGCTCGGTCGTGTCTCGGTGATTGCCCGGGGTCCCAAAGCCTGCGTCGGCCCTTCGATCGCTCGGCGCGATCGTCGATTTCCAAGTCCCCGAACCAAACACCTGGCGAGAAACCCTCGCACTGATCGACTCACGCATTCGGATCGCCGGCCTGCGGGTCGCCGTCCAGGAGTACGGGAAGCCGAACCAAGAGCTTCTTGACGGTCTCGCCCAACGAGGAGCGTTCGTCACGCGCGTGCCGGTCTATCGCTGGGCATTGCCGAAGGATATGCCGGCCGCTCCGTCAGGCAATTCAACAGATTCTCTCGGGAGAAATCGGCGCGGTCCTGTTCACGGCGGCCCAACAGGTTGAACATGTGCTTCAAATTGCAAGTGAAGACGGATGTGAAGCATCGTTGCGCGCGATCCTCGGTCAATCCGTGGTCGTCGGCTCAATCGGTCCGACGACCTCAAGTACCCTTCGAGACCACGGTCTTCCCGTCGATATCGAACCCGAACACCCCAAGTCGGGGCATCTCGTCGCGGCTGTCGCCGATGGCTGGCGACGTTGCCGGAAAAGCGAAGCCGAGGATCAACTGAAACTCGAAAATGACGGTAGCAGGTTAGCTGATCGTCGCTTTGAACTCGCTCTATAGCGCTCAACGTTTGGAATGGGCGCGCGTGGTCACCCCCCCGAACCCCATTACACGGACGGGGCTTTTGTCAAAACTAGCTCCCTGTCCCGCTGGGAGAGGGCTGGGGTGAGGGTCGGCGCCACTGTGAGCCTGCTCAATACCCGGTCGTGTTTCAAACTATCCGCAGAGGAGTTGTTGTCCCCATCCTCTTGCTTGTAACGCGACCCGACGTGGATTAAACTGATTCTATGGTTTGAAAGGCGTTCGGGCGCCTGCACATCGGGCAAGCGCGGCCGGCTAGACATCTCTTGCAGGTGAAACGATGGGCGTTCGATTACGCTGGTTTCGCAGGCCAGTTTTCGGGATTCCGCTCCGGGACTCGCACTTTGTGCGCACGGCTTCTCTGAGGCAGACCCGGCCAAGCGCCAGCATCTGAAGCGGATCAGGTGCACCGTAATGGATGGCTACCACGTCGCCCTCGACGACAGCCGGCCCCAGGAGCTCGCACCCTGGCTAAATGCCATCGACCCAAAATCTGGCCGGCCTGTGTGCGGAAAAGGCAGTCCGCATGGTGAACGCTGCCTTCCTTGGCTTGCCGTCCGACGGGAAGGAGCCCGCTTATGAGATTCTGCGCCACCAAGTTCAAGTCCAGTTGGCATTGAGACAGGAACTCGAAGTATGAACCGACCGCCCGGAT
>CAVRFS010000003.1:0-20988 GCA_963720335.1 uncultured Planctomycetota bacterium
ACTCGGTCTCCGTGTGATTGAGGGACACGGAATTGGGTTCGGTTCGGGTGATTCCGTGATCGCCGGTCGCCGTCGACTCGGTCGATGACTCGACGACAACGGCGGCCGGGGCGAGTTTCCCAACAGTGCGGGCTTTGCACACTTGGAGGAGCCTATCGATTGTGCACGTCGAAGCTGGACCGCACGACAACGCATAGATGCCGAGCAGCTTCGCCTTCTCTACTGTCATGAGAATGCGAGTCGGTCGGGCGCGGAGGCCGCGTCAGGAGCTCGGCGCATTGCCGGGGGTCCCGGCGTCGGCCTTGGTTTCCAACCGTCCCACGGCGCACTCGACGATCTGAACGAGCCCCACTCACGCGCTGCGGCTTGATCGCGGGGACGCAGCCACTCGATCACCAGTCCCGCCAGCCGCGGCCTGGCAATCGTCAATTCCTCGGGCCGCAGCTCGTTCCAGATCTCGTGGAACAGCTCGCCGCCGCTGGAATCGATCGTGTGACAGGCGACGAACACCTTGGCCACTTGAAAATCATCGAGTGCGTCGAGGGGTGAGCCGGCCCAACAGCCGGATGGCCCTGAGCTTGTCGGTAACTGCAGGGCTGGGCTGCTCCAGCGGCGAGGCGCAGCTCGGCCCACCGGTCCAGCAGCCAGCGACAACCCGGGGCCGACGACTCCGACGGAGAACCAGCAGGGCAGGGTTGTTGGGATCAACCACGATGCCCGGCGAGAAGCCATGCGGCTCCGTCAAGTGCTGTGAACAGCCGCGTGCCTACCGTGAGGACATCGTTTTCAACCGCTTCGTTGTCGCCGGACGTCGCCTTGAGGATGTTGGCGGTCAGCCGGGCCACCTCGGTCTTCTCGACCCGTTCGAGCCGCCACGAAATCCGGCGGCACGCTCGATCAGGTCTCGCTCGACCTGGGTGCCGCAGGCTGGAGATCGGCCGTCCAAGCGTCGATCCGCTCTGGTAACGCCGCGGCGTCCTCACCCGGCAGGACGTCGAACTTGGCGGTCATGCCGTGCGTGACGCCATTGAACCGCGACCGATCCTTGCCTTCCTGAGTCCCCGCGGCCCCTTGCTTTTTTGAGCGTTCCGACGATTGGCTTCAACCTGGCGTGGCGTACTCATGGTGTTATCGATTTCTCAAAAGAGCGAGAGTAAGACTGCACTCATGGCGCGGTGGAGAACCACGCGGACCGCGGACTTGAGCCGTCCGTTGAATCGCCTTATTAAAGATGACGCAGGAAAAGGCATGATGATGGGCGGTCGGCCGAGTTTATTGCGCGGACGACCGGACGGATTTCGCGGAGTCCATACGACCGCGCAAATCGCGACGTCATCCCCGCGGCACGGACGAGAACAGGGCGGCGAGCCCCTCGGCCATCGTCGGGTGGGTCAGGATGGCGTCTCGAAATGCCGTGTAGGGCAGGCCGGCGAGCATCGCGACCTGGACGACGGCCATGACCTCGCCGGCCTCGGGCCCGAACGCGGTGAAGCCGAGGATGCGGTCGCCCTCTCCTCGATCAGTGCCTTGAGGAACCCCGCGTCTCGGAGAGCGTCCGGGCCCGGAACACGGCCTCCATGGGGAGCTTGGCCAGGCGGTAGCCGACGCCGCGGTCGCGGGCCTCCCGCTCGCTCAGCCCGACGCGGGCCAGCTCCGGGTCGGTGAACAGGCAGTACGGCACCTGCCGGCCGGTCGTCACGCGGTCGCCGCCGGTGAGGTTGGCCAGCACCACGCGGAAGTCGTCCTCGCCGATGTGCGTGAAGTACGGGCTGCCGGCGCAGTCGCCCACCGCCCAGACGCCCTCGGCCGTCGTCCGGAGCCGCTCGTCGACCTTGACGTGCCCTTCTCGTCCGTCTCGACCCCGGCCTTCTCCAGGCCGATGCCGTCGGTGTTCGGCGTCCGCGCCGGCGACGAGCAGGTGCGTCCCCTCGATCACGCCGCCGCCCGTGTGGAGGCGGACGGACTCGCCGGATCGCCCCTCGACGCGATCGACGGCGGTCCCGGTCAGGACCTCGATCCCCTCGTCCCGGAAGAGCCGCTCGACCGCCTCGGTGACGTCCGGGTCCTCGCGGTGGATCAGCGCGCTGTTCCGCTCGACGACGGTCACGCGGCTGCCGAAGCGGCGGAACGCCTGCGCCAGCTCGAGGCCCACGTAGCCGCCGCCCAGGACGATAAGGTGTCCCGGGAGCTGGCCCAGCTCCAGAGCCTCGACGTGGGTCAGCGGGCGAGCCTCCGCGAGGCCGGTGGTGTCGTCCATCCGGGCGCGCGACCCGGTGTCGATGATGACGGTCTGGCCGCGGAGCGTCCGGGTCCCGCCCGCGTTGAGCGCGACCTCGATCGTCATCGGCGCGACAAAACGCCCCTGGCCCATGACGAGCTCGGCGCCGCTTTCCCGGTACTTCGCGAGGTGCATTTCGACCAGTCCATCGACCATCCTCCTCTTGCGGTCGCGGACAGCGGCCATGTCGACCTTCCAGTCGCCGTTTGCGATCCCGAACTCGGCGCCGCGGCGGAAATAGCCGGCGACCTTGGCGCGTGGATGACGTTCTTGCTCGGCAGGCAGGCGATGTTGGGGCACGACCCCCCGACATACCGCCGCTCGACGACCGCGGTGCGCCTCCCTTGTGAGGCCAGCGTCCAGGCCAGGAGCTTGCCGGCCGCCCCGCTGCCCAGGATCACCACATCGTATTCCTCGGAGTTGTGACATGTCTTCTCCTTCGAGTGACTTCAACCGGGGCCACGAAGCCCGAGCATCAACACGGATGCAGCATAACTTCCGGTCGTCAGGAAAGGCCATCTCCAGTGGCGGCCGAAGGAGTCTCAGAGACACGATAGCTATACTTCGCACGGAGGTAAGAGCGTCGTTTCGATGCCTGGGAGCGCGGGCGTCCGCCCGCTCCCGGAGCGGGCGAGGCCCGCAAGCTGCAGGGGTTGCGGAATGCCTCGTTTGAAACCGGCGCCACAGTATAATTCCGGTCGATAATTGAGTTTGGTGTCCCCGGAACCCGTCGTCGATTCTGTCACCGTACCATAACGGAAGTCCCCACTCGGTCCAATCCCGAGTGCGCACTTCACTTACTTGTGCCAGGGGTCGGGAAATTGGAACGGCTGCAGTTGTTGAAGCTGTTCCGTGATATCAGGATGGTCTTCTAGCCATTTTGTTACGCACTGGAGGACCAAATTGCATACCATGCCGCGAAGTTCGGGATTTCCAATCCTGGTTCTCATGCAACCTTCCCAAACGGTCTCCGGGTATTGAATCGACATGATGCCGACGACACCGTTGCGACCCAAATCTGGCGATTTCGGTAACTTGAATCTTTGGCGAAGTCGCTTCAAGGCGTCGTGGAGGCCCAACGTATGTGTACCGCCTTCTACGGCTCTGCCATTGTTGACAAAGCACCACAGCCCGTTTTTGTTCGACGTGTGGTAAGCAAAAACCGCTTCAAGATGGAGCTTGCCATCTTCACCAACGATGTGAATCGGATCATGAAGGACTTGGTAAGGGGCGGATCCGGACGCGAACAAATCGACGATCCCCGCCACGTAAACTTCGTGCATTTCTCCTGCGATGGAGACCGAGAACCGGACGCCCGGATGAAGGAAGCTAAGGCGACGCAGGTAACTCAGGAAGAACGTTGGTGATACGTTTGTCACTTTGAATATGGAGGCGTCAGGGGCGAACCTAGGAGTCGTGTCGCCGACGAATCCGATTTAGTGGTTGAGGCATGGCTTGATTCACGGATTCCGCGGCGGAATGCGAATGTGTCCGTTCGATGCGTCTGGCGGACTTCGACAGTCAATTCTTCCGACAAGGCGTTCAGGATGGTTCCCTCCGGCAGGTGCCGAGACCCTCGATCGAGATGCTCCTCGAACGGGGCGATTCTCCCCGCTTGATAATTCTTCGATCGGTAAGGCAACATCGGCTTCGACCACAAATCCGCCTTCGCCAGCGGCAATGGCGAGTCGATTGGGGCGTTGCCAAGCAACAGAGCGACGGGACAAATCAGGTAACTGATGAAGCCGGAAAATGCCGTGGTGCCAATATACATGGCGGGCCGTTTGCGAACTCCAACAGTTAGGCGCGATTCTTCGATAATTCGACTCTCGGTCGGTGCTCTACTGAAATCGTCCATAAGATTGGGGACCTCGCACTTGATGCTCGGCATCTTCCGTATACGCGGGGCACAACCGGAGATAAAAACAAAAAACAAAGCTTGCCTCCATAACCCCATGCAAAGTTTGACCCCATGGCCCCATGACCCACAAGAATTCGGGAGTAGGCCAGCGGGAATTTCCAGCCGCTCGGCGACGGCCAGGTAGTGAGCACCGGGGTCGTACCAGACGACGAGGGAGTTTTCCTCGACCTGCTTGGCGATGGGGCTGACCAGATATTCGGTGACCACGCCCCCTGTTCATCCTGGCTCCTACCAAATCCGGGTGATCCCGTATTGATCGAGGGTCGAATCGACACTGACTTGCGGCAGGCCCTCGACCTGGGCTGCGCCACGAGGAGACGGTCGAAAGGGTCACGATGATGCCACGGCAGACTGGCTTGCCGCTCGGAGTGATCGAGCGTGATTGGCAGGACGACAAGTGCCAGGTCGCCCACCGCCTTGTCCATCCATTGACGGTATCACAAGGAGAGCGGCAGCCTTCCCAGGCTGAACTTGATCGCAATCTCCCAGAGGGTCGCCGCACTCATCAGCCGGTCGTGCGACGGATCTTGGAGTAGACCTCGCACCAGTGGGGTGAGCTTTGCGGGATCGTCGGCTGCCCAGATCATCGTGTGCGAATCGAGCAGCACCTTCACTCCATGTACTCCTTGAAATCTTCGAGAGGGTCGTCGAAGTGCTCCATGGACAAAACCGTCCCTCGCAGCGTGCCCGATTGGGGGACTTTCCGTGGCGCAGATGGCGGGGCCGCCGGCACCAGCCGGGCGACGGGCTGAGCGAGTTCTCAGTGATGACCACCTCCGAGCCGGGCGTGAGCCGGTGGATCAGCTCGGTGAGGTTGTTCCGGGCTTCTTCGATTGTCACGGTCGGCATGTTGGTCGCACTTCCTGATCGGTGTGCTCGCCTCGGGGTCTACTCGCCTCGAGGTCAACCGTTGTTTCTTGTTATTGATCGTTCCTCGGGCCGCCTCGGCGTCAACCTTTGATTTGCTTCAAGCAGAGATAAAAACAAAAAACTTGATCCCATGACCCAAGCTTGACCCGATGACCCTGACCCCATGACCGCTGTTGTAGACCTACCTGGTCCGATGTCTGAATTAAGTTGTGTGCAAAAGCTCCCCGGCGAGGACTCGAACCGAGTACCCAGCGGTTAACCCGCAATCGGCGGAATCATTCCCACTCGATCGTGCCGGGTGGTTTACTTGTTACGTCATAGACAACCCGGTTGACCCCCTTTACCGCGTTAATGATCCGAGATGAGACGACAGCCAGTAAGTCGTGAGGCAAGCGAGACCAGTCGGCAGTCATGAAATCATCGGTCTCGACCGCGCGGATAGCGATCACGTTCTCATAGGTGCGGGCATCTCCCATCACACCTACGGATTGCACAGGCAGAAGCACTGCGAATGCCTGCGCGACCTGTCGCTCGAGTCCGGCATTACGCAGTTCCTCAAGGAAGATCGTATCCGCCTGGCGCAGGATGTCCAAGCCCTCGGCTGTCACCTCGCCCAGACAACGAACGGCTAGCCCGGGACCCGGGAAAGGATGGCGCCACACCAAGGAATCGGGCAAACCGAGCTCGATCCCAAGCCGGCGCACTTCATCCTTGAATAGATCGCGGAGCGGTTCGATCAGCTCGAATCCGAGCTGATCGGGAAGTCCACCGACGTTATGGTGAATCTTGATCGTCGCGGCCGGGCCGTCAGGCGCACCGCCGCTCTCAATCACGTCCGGATAGAGCGTGCCCTGAGCCAGGAACCGGCGCCAGGAATCGAGCGGGCCTCCTCACGAAAGACGTCGATGAAGACGTGGCCAATCCGTCGCCGTTTTTCCTGCGGGTCGGTCACACCTTTGAGTGCTTCCAAAAAGCGATTGGACGCATCGATCACCCGAAGCTCAGCCGCGGTTCGCATCCGGAACGCATCGGCCACCGTGAGTCGTTCGCCGCTCCGAAGCAGTCCATTGTCGACGAACACGCAAACAACCCGAGGACCCAGTGCTTTCGCCAGTAGTGCCGCACACACCGCCGAATCGACACCTCCCGACAGTCCGCAGACGATTCGATCGGCCAATCCGACCCGACGGCCGACGTCGGCCACGGTCCGCTCGATGAATGCCCCCATGGTCCAAGTTCGAGGATTCCCGCAGATTCGGTCCAGGAAATTCCCGAGGATCAGCGAGCCATAAGGCGTGTGCGACACCTCGGGATGGAACTGGAGTCCGTAGAACGGAAGCGTGGCATGACGCAGGGCGGCGATGGGGCAGGTCGCCGTCGTCGCGAGCGGCACGTAGTCAAAACCAACATGCTGGATCTGGTCGCCGTGACTCATCCACACGACCGTTTCCAGAGGAACGCCTTGAAAGAGCGGCTCGGATGGGTCTTGGACGCGGCAAAGGGCGCGACCGAATTCCCCGGCTGGAGCGGCATCAACCCGGCCACCCAGCACGTCGCAGGCCAGTTGCAGCCCGTAGCAGATCCCCAAGATCGGCAGTCCCAACCCGAAGATCGCCGGATCGCATCGCGGGGCGCCTGGCTCATAGACGCTCGACGGTCCCCCGGACAGGATCAAGGCCAGGGGATTCAGCTCGCGCACCCGTGCCGCCGCGATGTCATGACGGACGATTCGCGCGAATGCATGCCGCTCTCGGACCCGACGCGCGATGAGCTGCACGTATTGTGCCCCGAAATCGAGGACGAGCACGGGACGCGCCGCTGGGTCGGAATCCGCCATGAGCTGTTTTCTCGACGAGGAACCACACGGGTGTGAATCGGATTGCACGATCCGACCAAGAGAACGAATGTACCAGGGTAGCTGCAACTTGTGAATGGCGGCCCAGGGGTCATCGGGTCGTGCTGTCAAGTTGAAGTTGGCGTGCACTTGGAAGCGGACAGGGAGCTTACGCTCCCCGCTCGCCTCGGAATCCGCGCACATGGCGAGCGGGGAGCGTAAGCTCCCTGTCTTCCGACGAGGAATTAATCGCGATCCTACTCTTCAATTCCAGGGCTCTATTGAGACCTGCCGGCCGGTTTCGACGTCATGAAATGTGACGTCGAGTACCGCGAGATCCACCAGCGCGAATGTCCGCGATGAATCGACGACCGGCATGTAGACGATCGAGCCGGGGTTGACAACCAGTCCATCCGGACATCGAAACCACATGGGACGATGCGTGTGGCCCACCACGAGTAGATCGCAGGTTAGGTCCGTGAGATACTCGCGCAAGACTCTGCGTGGATGACTGTGCCGGTTGACGAACTCCATATCGGAGCGCGGCGAGCCGTGCACGACCACGCCAATCGACTCGCCACCGGCCACCACCATGTCGAAAGGCAACGCCTTCAAATACTCCAGAGTCTGGCTGCTCGGTGTACCGCCGCGGAACTCATCCGGTGCGCCAACGCCGCGTTCCAAAGCCCAGCGGTCGTGGTTGCCGCGTACCGCGGCAATTTGATGTTCCTCCAGGAACGCGACGACGCGGTCGGGGAACGGACCGTAGCCGACCAGATCGCCGGCGCAGACGATCCGTTCCGCACCAAGGACCATCAAGTGAGACCACGCGAGTTCCAGGGCAACGGGATCGCCGTGAATATCGGAGATCAGCCCAAGCTTCATCGCGGTGCCTCGGACGTGGCGCTGTTCGTTGGAGGCGCGGCCAGGGCGGACAACTCGGCCGAGCGTCTGGTCGCCGCTTCAACGGCGTCGATCAACGCGCCACGCACTCCGGCCCGCTCAAGTGCATGCAGCCCGGCGATTGTCGTGCCACCCGGTGAGGCAACCTGATCCTTGAGCAAGCCGGTATGCAGACCGGTCTCCAGCACCATCGTAGCGGCCCCAAAACGGTCTGGGCCGCCAGCAGCGTGGCGACGTCACGCGGCAAGCCAACCCGCACCCCGCCATCGGAGAGGGCCTCAATCATTAAGTACACAAACGCCGGCCCACTGCCGGAGAGCCCCGTGACCGCGTCGAGCAATGACTCAGCCACGCAGACGGCATGTCCCACGGAGCCGAGAAACGTTCTGACGACCGCCTCGTCCTCCGAGTGAGCCTCTCGGCCCAAGTGCGAACGCCGAGGCGCCCTTTCCAACCAGGGCAGGCGTATTGGACATGACACGAATGACCCGGACTTTCGTACCCAGCCCCTCATCGATCGAGGCAATCGTGATCCCCGCCGCAATCGAGACCACCAGATGCTCGGCGGTCACCAACGGCCGAAGTTCGTCCAGTACCGGGCGCATGCTCTGGGGTTTCACGGCAAGGATCAGCACGTCACTTCGCTCGGCCACTTGCGCGTTCGAGTCGAATACGGCGATTCCCGTCTCGGCTGTCAGAAGGTTTCGAGCGTTCGCCAGCGGGTCGCTGGCGCAGATCGCTTCGACAGGCGCGATTCCGGCCCGAATCATCCCTTTCGCCAACGCGGTCGCCATCTTTCCGGAACCGATAAAGCCCCACCGCCGCGCGCCGGTGACTAATGGCGAATCGCCGCCTTTGCCGCTCATGGAATCGCCTCAAATCCGCTAGGTGGAAGCCACTCGGTACATGTGCGCCAGGCCTGTATCCGTTCCGCACCGAATAATGTGATCTGCGACGAATCATACACGCAGACCAAGAAGACCACCAGGTACCGGCCTTCAGCGGCCTGATTGCTGGAGCGGTTCGCCTTTCGCTAGAAGTCGAGCTTCGCCCTCAGTCCGAAAATGAACGCGGATCGGGCCTCGAATTGAGCGGGGTCAACCGCCTGGATGTCGGCCGACAGGGTGAACCAACGGGTGATCGCGGCGTTGTAGTAGAGATCGAGGCCCTGCTCGTTGCCCCTCGGCGCGACGGGACCAAGGGTCTGCCGGAGGACGTCGCTAGTCGCCAGGTAGTAGTAGCCCACACCCCACGAGTCCGCGGCGCCGGCCGGGAAGTGGACTCTCGCCCGCCACACCGAGGTTCAGGAACCAGTGGATCGGGTTGGTGTTCTGATCGGCGAGGCTGATGTTCGCAAAGGTTCCCCAGCCCTTGGTCGGGTCCTCGGGGTCGATGAAGAGGAACTGGTCGAAGCCGTATGTGATCACCCACGAACCCGACCGTCGAGTCGCGGGATTCCCCGGCTCGTTCAGGATGACGTAATCATCCTGCGAGAACGGACTGAACCGGCCGCTGGCGTAGGTCCCTTCCAGTGATTGGTGACCTGGCAAGCCGAAGGGCGTCACCGGCACGCGAAGATGGCCGAAGAGGGTCATGCCATTGCTGAACATATGGCCGACTCCGCTGGTATCAGGCCGGCCATTCGTGTCGAGCACGAGGAAGGTGAAAACGGGGTCAGAATCCCGCAGGTAAGTGAAGCCTGCGTCGGGGTCGAGTAGGGGATCGTGCGGCCGTAGATCGGGCTCAATACAAAGGCTTCATTCATGAAGCGATTAATGCCGTTGCCGCCCAGGAACGGATGGATGTTGACGCCGTCGGCGGCGTTGAGCTTGCCGAAGGTGACGACGAGATCGGGGCTCACGAACTGCTCAATCTGCAAGTTCGTCAACGCCGAGGCGCTCCCGTCCGGTTTGGGAAACTCCAGGGCGAAGTTGGCGGGGACAAGGGAGCCGACGTACCGGTTGACGCTCTGTCCGAAACGACTCTCCCCGTGGAGGTTGATGAACAGGCCCTCCCAGCCGAAGAGCTTCTCCGCCTCGATGGTCCCGAAGTAGTCGAACTTGAGCCCGTACGGGAAGCTCTGGCGAAGGCCGCCGCTCGTCACGCCCTGATAAAACTGCGAGAGGCTCGTGCGGAGGTCGATCCCCTCATCGAACAAGGCGTCGCGCGCGCCGAACCAGCCCCCCGTGACGCCGTACGGCAGAGCGGCCAACGGCGGGATCTCCACCGTCTCGTCCTCGTTCGTCGTGTCGGTCGGTACCGCGGGCATGCCGCCCGGCAGGTCCGTGTAGGGCCACGGTCGGCGACGGCCTCGCACCAGCCTGAAGGCCCGCTCCGGGCAGTCCAGGGATGATGACGGGGCCGGGGCCCTGCGCCTCCGCGTGAGCCGGTAAGAGGGTGAGAAGGCCCACTACGCCTGGCACGACGGCGACCCATCTCCAACGCTGACGACCAAGCCTGCGCATGGAATCCTCATCGATTCCCGTAGGCGAATGAACCGGGAGAGGCCCTCCGCCGGGTGGGGCGATGAAACGACACGGTTGAACATGCTCGCGGGATGGTTTCGAGGCGCGTGTTTTTGGTGCGCACGATCGAATGACAATGCGAGCGAGCCCTTTCCCCCCCTTGCGAAGGGGGGGTTAGGGGGGGTGGACAGGGCATAACGAACATGCTCGGCCAAGCCGGCAGTTCAGCGAGGCCCAGCAGTTCGGGACCCGCGTACCAGGCCATGGCCTCCGCCGGGACCACCCCCCTTGACCCCCCCTTCGCAAGGGGGGGAAAAAGCAGCCACCGAAATTGGGGTAAACTCAGAGCTTGTCCAGAACCGTTGTTTCATCACCCCACCCTCCGGGTCCGTGCCCCGGACGGCTTATCGGTTAGCAATCCGGTCGGAATTGCGGGATGGCTAAGGCGCGGTCGTATGGAATGTATCGGCAGAAACGGCCCCGCGAAGAAATATCCCGGACCCCCAATCGCGAATTCCTCCGCGTGGCGGACCGTCCGGCATCTCGGCTGGCCCTCCAGCCCGGCAAACCGTGGCCTGCAAAGCCGGCTCTCATCGCACGATGGTAGCATTGGACAGGATCAGGCATAAGGAGATCGGTCGATGGTTGCGGAGATTTCCCGGCCACCAGGTCGGCTACTCCTGACCAGCATTTGCAATGGAATTGCGATGAGTCGCATCGGTCGGCCCTTGCGTTTGCCCCGATCGCCTGCCAATACTCGCGCCGATACGCATCTCCGAAGGGTTGACCACTTTCGCGGCGCGGATGGTCGTGGTCCGCTGGTCCGCGAGCCTGGGAAAAAAAGGAGGTCCCGGTCGAGCTCGCATCGCCGGTGTAATGCGTGCAAGAATTGACCCTGTCTCCGGACCTGGCTCCCCGATGTCATCGAGAGTCAATTTTTTGAGATTCTTCGACAGGTTCGGCCGCAGACGACGCATGGAAGGATGATGCCGACGGAAAAAATCCGGTTCGGACCGCGGGGGAAGCGACGCAACTCGGTGTTGTACCAAGACGACGAATACGGGATCGACCGATTTGCGTCGCTCGCCACGTGGGACGTCGGTGACATCTTCTGTCCCGCAGACATCGCCAAGGCCGTTTCGGATTGCCGGCGGGATCGAGGCGACTGCCGGATGGCACGTGCGAATGAGGGAAGGAAGCGATGGCTCTCTTTGCTCGACTCGGCTTTGCCTGGGCAACGGTCGTGCTGTTTCTCCTGTTCGGCAGCACTTGGCTTGGCGATCCGATTTCGGCCGTTACCGCGGCCATCCTGTTCTTTTGGCTGTTCGCGACCATGCTCTGGGCCGCGTTCGGAGCCATCAACATCGCCGATACGCTCGCCGAGATCCTCGGTGAGCCTCTCGGCTCGCTCGTCCTGACGCTTACGATCATCTGCCTCGAAGGCGTGCTGGTCGGCATCGCCATGCTCACCAGCGACTCCGGGGCGACGATCGGGCGCGATACGCTGTTCGGCGCCAACATGATCATGATCAACTTCGCTGGCGGTCTGGCCTTATTCCTGGGCGGGTTGCGCCACCGCGAGCAGACTTACAATTTTCAGGGCACCTCCGCGTTCCTCGCCGTGGTCATCGTGCTGAGCGTGCTCGGCTTCATCCTACCCAATTACACCAAGGCGATCCCTCGCGGGAGCGTGACGAACGTTCAGGCCGCCGGCATCATCATCGTCACGTTGGTGATGTACTTCACCCTCCTCGTGATTCAGATCGGCCGGCACAAGCACTTCTTCGAGGACTCCGAGAGGTCCGGCGAAGCCGAGGCCGCCAGCGGCGATCCAGCGTCGAAGCCGGGAACGGGAGAGATTGGAAAGCTCTCACTCATACTCGTTGTGAGTGTCGTTCCGATCCTGCTCATGGGGAAATACCTGACCAGTTTGCTCGACTACGGCAGCTCGAAGCTCGGGCGCCTCCCGCGCTGGGCGGGGTGATCCTCGCCCTCATCGTAATCTCACCGAAGATGATCTCGGCGGTGAAGGCGGGGATTGCGAATCAACCGCAGCGTTCGGTCAACCTCGCTCTGGGCTCGTGCGCACCGGCAATGGGGATCATCTTTCCGATCATCCTGGGCATCGGGGTTGTGACCGGGAAGACAGTCATCATGGGCGCGGAACCATCCGACGTGATCATGCTCGCCCTCACTCTGGTGCTCTCCGCCCAGACATTTTCGGGTACACATACGACGCTCCTCGAGGGAACCGCCCACCTGGCGGTCTTTTTCATCTACATCGTTCTGATGTTCAGCCCGTGAGTCCGCAAGCTCTGGCCGATGGTGTGGGTCTCACAATCGAGTCACGTGTCGCAACGATTTCATCACACAACAGGAGATGACCATGTCGTTCTACAAGAAGCACGCTCCGAACCGGCGCGGGCACTCCCGCAACCTACCGGACCTCAGCCAGTTCGACGGGATGAAGGATCAAATCGAGGAGGCCGCCATCCCGACGGCGTACGCGGAGAAGGAGAAGAAGCGAATCAAGGAGCTGGGACTGGAACCGGCCGACTCGATCGAGGACAAGAGCGAGATCAGTTGCTTCCAGCGCGGAAGCACGCCGCACTGGTCCGGGATCAACACGTTCCTCAGGGCGCCGTACCTCGAGGACGTCAAGAAGGTGGGCGAGTACGACGTCGCGTTCGTCGGCGTGCCGTTCGATATCGGCTGCACCTTCCGCTCGGGCACGCGGTTCGGACCGCAGGGGATCCGTCGGATCTCGGCGCTGTACCAGAAGTATAGCTACGAGCACGGGATCGACCTGTCCGAGTCGATCTCCATGTGCGACGTCGGCGACATCTTCTGCCCGGCCAACATCACCAAGGGCACGACCAGATCACCAAGGGTGTCGTGCACGTCCTGTCGCAGGGAACCTTCCCAATGATCATGGGCGGCGACCACTCGATCGGCTACCCATGCGTCCGCGGCGTGGCCGAGTGCGTGGAAGGGAACGTCGGCATCATTCACGTCGACCGCCATGTGGACACCCAGGACAAAGACATGGACGAGATCATGCACACTTGTCCGTGGTTCCATGCGACCAACATCCCGAACTGCCCGCCGAAGAACCTGGTGCAGTTGGGAATCGGTGGCTGGCAGGTTCCCCGTGCCGGGGTGAAAGTAGGCCGAGACCGCGGCACGACGATCCTGACCGTTAACGACATCGAGAAGATCGGGATCGACAAGACCATCGAGATCGCGCTGGAAGTCGCCTGGAAGGGGGCCAGCCTGTCTACCTGTCGTTCGACATCGACTCGGTCGACGCCGGGTTCGTGCCCGGCACGGGCTGGCCGGAGCCGGGTGGCCTACTGCCGCGCGAGGCGCTAAAGCTTGTCGAGGGGATCGCGAAGGAAGGGATCGTGGCCATGGAGCTCGTCGAGGTGTCGCCGCCCTACGACATCGCGGACATCACATCCCTGCTGGGTGCCCGGCTGATGGTGGATGTTCTGGCCGTCATGGTCAAGAATCAGCGCATCGGCGGGCGTCTGAAAGTCTGAACGGGTGGGACCATGTCGGCACCGGTCTTCATCCTCGCGACCGAACTTCAACCGCGGGACGCCGCCTGGCCCGGATAGAAGCCCTGGCGGCCTCGCTGGAGTCGTTCGCCGGGCACAAACTCGGAATGGCGCGACGAGTCGACCTCGCCTGCCTGACGTCCCGATCAACGGATGACCCGGGTGAGTACCATCTCGGCCGGGTAATCGATCGGCGAGTCGGCGACGGGGCCTCGCTCCTGTTCCTTCTGCCCACCGCGTTGGAACTGAATATCTGGCAGCGGACGACGCTGGGCGAAGAGGTGGGCGCCGCGGGCGCCGCCATGCTGGAGTTTCGATCCATCACGATACCGTGGATCTGACGCATCCCGTGCTCGTCGATTGTTTCGCCGGCCTCGTCCTGCGGGCGTTGGACGAGCGGGGCTCGCGCCCGGAACGCCGGGCTGGTCCTCGTCGCCGACGGGCAAGGCGAGCCCGCCACCCGCGCCGACTCCTACCGCCTGATGCGGTTGATCTGGGAGCAAGCCGGCATGGGCCAAGGCGAGGTGGGTTTCGTCCGACACCCGCAGCCGTTCCTGGCGGAGACCCTGAGCGCTGCCTGAGCGAACCTCTGGGCTGGCTCCTGCTGTCGCAGTGCCAGTGGGACGGCGAACTGTGCGACTTCGCCCGCGTGGTATTCGACGATCACCGTCGTTCCCACCCCGAGGCCGCGAGCTGGGAGCTGCTCTCCCCGCCGCGGGAACACCCGGCGATCCAGGCCTGGCTCGAACAGCGATTGCTCCGGCTTTGGCAGGAGAAGCGGGCTCGTCAGGCGTCTCGAATCGCCTCCGCGAGGAACGAGACGCCGCCGCCCCGTGCGGTGGTGTGGTCGGGATCGGATTGGGTGCCACTTGGTGAAGCAACGATTCGGCCGCGGGCCGGGTGCGTGCGCGGGCCCGATTCCTCCGCGCTGGCCGAAGTCCTCGAGCGGGTGCTCCCTCCGTCCGATCAGTACCTGGTGAAGGTGACCTGGCACGGCTACGCGCCCGGGACCTACACGGGACCGCTCGCCCTGGACCTCCTGCTCGGCGCCTGCCCGGCCGGGCGATCGTGCTCGAGGGACATACGAGCAGCCGGAACCTTGGCGGCGTCGAAATCGACTGGGAGACCGACGCCGAGCGGCACCGCGCCTGGGTCCGGCAGCAGGATCTTGAATTCCTGCGGCGTACGGGATTGGCGGAGGTGATCGCTCGGCACGGGGCCCAGTACCTGAACGTGACCGAGGCGTGGTGGGACGGCGCCGTGCGCCGGTCGAGGAGGTCCGGGCCGCGCTCGGCGACGTTGCGCTCCAGAATCCGGAGCTGGCCGGATTTGTCCCTTCCGCCTTGCTGGAACTTCGCGGGATCCCGTTGATCAGTTTCGCCCGCTTCAAAGGGCCGACCCGTCTGGGCCTGTCGAACCTCTTCGGCCTGATCCCGCACCCGCTACGGAGCGAGTGGCACGGGCCGGACATCACCCACTTCGCCGCGGTCTGCTGCGACGTGGCCCAGTTGTACGAGTGCTTTTTCCCTCTCTACGGTCTGGTGGAGGCATTCGACTCGGCCGTGCGCTGGGATCGCAAGGGGCTCTATCGGAGTCGCTGGGGAAACTACGATTTGCTTCTCACCAATGGGCTCTTCACCATGAGCGAAGGGCTGGTCGGTGCCGACGTACTGGCGAGCCGACTGCAAGGACAGGACGTCTGGCGCAGCGGCTTCTATGACGTCGTCCGCGGACGACTCGACTGGTCGGGGCCAGAGATGGTACTCCCGCCCGATCTCCAATCGATCTTGGTCTAACGACATCCGGCTCTCGATAACACGACCGGCCGCTCACTGTTGATGGCAGCGTACGGGATATCGTTCCGGAGGAGCCGCGGGACGCTAGCCAGCGGATTCCCATCCGATCGGGGGGTAGGCGTGGGCAAATGAGAAGTTCGTCTTCCACAGGTCTCGAGTTCATCCCAGTTTCGTTGCGCGTTTCTCCCCCCTTGCGAAGGGGGGGTCAGGGGGGTGGTCTCGGCGGTACCAGGGCCAGGTTCGCGGCGTCGGGTCGGCTGGACCGGCAGAATTACGGCATATTCCGAGGCTCTTGGTTATGCCCCGTTCACCCCCCCTGACCCCCCCTCGCAAGGGGGGGAAACAGATCGCTCGCTCGCACCGGCATTCGATCGCGCAACAAAATCGTGTGTCACGAAACCGTCACGCGAGCGCGTCGAACCCCAACTTTTGATCACAGGGTAAGGGGCAACAGGGTAAGGGGGACATTGCTTATTGCCGCCACACACTGGGCAACTGGAGCAAGTTCAACCGAAACAAAGGTCGGTTCAAACCATCCTGGTTTAACTGATCCGCCACGGCAATTTGCAACGTCCGCGTTGCGGCCCGATGTCCCCTTTTCCGCCCCGGCAAGAGCTAGCCCTGGGCCTCCGCGGATCGTTTGTTCCACTGCCACAAACCGTTCGTCACACTCGCCGGAAGGCGATGGCCGAGCTGGTGCGCCACGAGCACTATCTGGCCACGGTGATGGCCTTCATGAGCGACGAAATAGGTCAGCACATGCCCTACGTCGAGTGGTAGATTCGCCTACATAGGCCGGTGTTGGGGGAATTCGCGCGTCCCGCTGATCGCCAGGGCCAGTAGGCTGGCGATCCCCAGTCCACTGCGCTTTAAAGCGCCGACGAGCTGAGAACGGGTGGCCCGGTGCCGATCCACCGCTTGAGGCACCGCGACGCCATGCGGCTTTCCGAGCGTCTTGATCCACATACACGCGCGTGTGCATGTGGCCGGCGATCATCCGAATTGTGCGGGCGGCGAACCCGGGACAGCAGCGTCCCATAATGAATCCGGGAGCTGCTCGACCAAGAACGTCGTGACGCGGTCGTTCGTCGACCAGGCGTTCAGAATGCTGTCATGAAGTGGCGAACCCTCCGACTTCATCAATCCCCTTTCTTCTCTCTTCCCAGGTTCGGCTGGTCACTTACGAAAAGATCAGGACTTGCCCTCCCGAGAGCCGCCCCTATCATAACCAGGGATCCGCTTCTCCACGAGAAAGGGGTGTTTGGATGGGCAAGTTGAACGACAAGGTGGGCGTGATCACAGGTGCGACTTCGGGCATGGCCCTGGCCACGGCCAAGCTCTTCGTCGAGGAAGGGGCGTACGTCTTCATCACCGGCCGCTCGCCGTGAAAAGCTGGAGGAGGCGGTGAAGGCGATCGGCCGGAACGTCACCGGGGTCCAGGGCGACGCCGCCAACCTCGCTGACCTCGATCGGCTCTACGAGACCGTGAGGAAGGAGAAAGGCCGGATCGACGTGCTTTTCGCCATGCAGGGACCGGGGAGTTTGCCCCCATCGGTGAGGTGACAGAGGAGCAGTTTGATAAGATCTTCGGCCTCAACGTCCGGGGGACGCTCTTCACGGTGCAGAAGGCGCTGCCGCTCTTTGCGGACGGCGGCTCGATCATCATGAACGGGTCGATCGCCGGCTCGATGGGCTTTCCGGCCTTCGGAGTCTATAGCGCGACAAGGCGGCCTCCGGTCGTTCGCGAGGACCTGGACGGTGGACCTGAAAGCCCGCAACATTCGCGTGAACGTCTTCAGCCCGGCACCATCGATACGCCCATCCTTGAGGGCGTGCCGAAGGATGCACTTGACGGGTTCATCGCACTCACCCCCGAGGTACGATGGGACGCCCCGAGGAGATCGCGACCGCCGCGCTGTTCCTGGCGTCGAGCGATTCGAGCTTCGTCACGGGGAGCGAGCTTCTTCTATGGTGGAACGGCCCAGATCTGATCACAGCTAGCCGCACGGTGCACGGGGTCGGTTCACACGGTGTACGGGGTCGGTTCATTTTTCCGGCCAGAAAATGAATTGACACCAGGCTTCGTTTGAAAAAATGAATTGACACCAGGCTTCGTTTCCAGGCTTCCCCTCACGATGAAGCGACATCGACTTGCCGTTCATTTTGGCAACCGAACAATATTGTTTTTAATGTCCCGCATCTCGAAGATCGACGAGTTGTCGGACCTAACCTCAACGTTCAGGCGATCCGCGTCGTCCTGTCCGCAGACGAAACGTGCTTTATCGCCTTGAAGGCCAAGTGCGATCCGGCGATGGGTAGCCGTGTCGAAAAACTGCAAAACTGGATCTCCGCGATCTGTCGCCGTGAGTTGCACGTAGGTCTTCTGTTTCTTGTCGATCATGTGCATGCCGTACGCATGGACCGACTCAGGGCTATCGGATTCCGCCAAGAGCAACCGCTGGTTGCCGTCCTCATCCCTCACGATGAGTCCTGGATAACCTTTAGGGCTTTGACCAACGGACAGCCGCGCCACGTCGTCCTTGAAGAAATGCAAACCGTTGGACCGGTCCTCCAAACCAGCCATGGAACGACCAGCCGTTCTGTTTGTCAAGCACCACAAGCCCCCAGCTCTTCTGCCTTTCCTTCAGAAGAACGTCGTTAGACCCTGAAGCAAGTCTCTTAGCTCCGTTTTCATCCATAAAATGCAATCCCCATTCCCCGTCGTCATCAACGCCGAGGAAAATCCTCGTTCGGCCCTCCTTGTCGGAAACCATGAACCCGGTCTGTGCCTTCACGAGCCGCGGTATGTCCTCCAAGAACTTACTTCCGCCACAGAACAGGATTATGAGCGCGAGAATCGGGAGTGCGAAAAGCACTTTCCATAAGCGGAGCTGCGATTCGATTCGGTAAATGCTGCTCGCGTAAGTTCTGACATTCACACGGGTCGCAGAGTGTATCTCCATCACGCATTTTGTCCTCGCTTTCTCTCTTCAAGGGCTGTGTGCACAGGCGCCGTTGGCCCGGCCCGAATCATAGTGCGTAATTGGGGCTGGACGGTCGATACGGTATGGATATTCCCCAGCACTCGATAGCGTGGACTCATAGGTGAGGTACCGTCGCCCTGCGCACGGCTGAAGAGGTGCATACCCAATCCCCTGATCAGTTGATGCGTCGTCGGCAACAAAGTGAATGGCTCGAGTTGGACGGGCGATGGTCACTCGCACGTTTGATCCGTCAAACGGTCTTTCTGGACCCCTGTCGAATGGGCATCATGGACGCACTCCTGGACGCATTATAAAATACATCGAGCCGGGTCTACAACTGATTAGAAGACTTGCGTGGGTGCCCGGTGTCAGTGGGTGCCCGGTGTCACGTGGGTGCTCGGAGGGCACGGGGTCGGAGGGCACGGGCTGAGGGAGGGCACGAGGGCACGCGAGGGCACGGGGTCAGACGTCACGAGGGGCACGGGGTCAGACGTATAACTATAAATCGCCCGGTTTACCCATTTGCATCGTTTTCCGTCTCTTGTTCTGTATTAAGTGCTTCGGGTGTGGCTCTGACGTCGAACACATCGATACTTGCTCTCTCTCCAAAGGCCAGGATCTCTCCTGCGATTTGGAAACCGATAACGAGTCGGACCCAGTCTCTATTCTTCTGGACCGTCTACTTCTTGGGATTGCGGCTTCAGAACGGCTTGAATGTGCAAGCCGGGGAATAATCGAAGACGCCCACTTTTCGCGACAATGACCATGGCACGCGGTCCGAGGGGATCTCGATTCATCGGGCTCGATTGGTTCGCTTCTGATGACTGGTGAGGCGAACGGGTTGGACGGCGCGACCCTTCCGGTCACGCTGCCGCTAAGCATGTGCTCCCGCCAGAAATCACCAGACGGTCGCTGCATCCGGACGCCACAGAAACGGGCGCTCAGCGGCTATACCACGCCACGAGCTTTTCCAACTTCGCCGCGCCGGGCGAGCGTACGCACCATCAAGCGAATGTGCGGTAAGCCCAACATCCGGTTAATCCCGAAATGATCGTCAACGAGTTGAATCGCCTGCCGCACGCCTTGCGCCGGAGCCAGGCCGGGTTGCTCGAATTCCTCGAGCCCGACTGGGAAGCCACTCGGCACGCGGCCGCCGGACTTGTATCCGCTCCGCCCCGAGTAAGGTAATCTCCGACGAATCACACGCCCCGACCAAGAATACCACCAGGGAGCCAGTAGCCTCGTACGCCGATCCGAATCTGCGAACGCAAGGTAAAGGCCGATCAAGTTCTTGGCGACGGTGAACAAGAATTTGACGGCCGTTTCCGCTCAGGTACTGACTTGGCGGACACTCTCGGGGCCGGCAAATCCTGGCATCGGATCGTTTCATCTCCCTTTGGAGTGCACCTGAAGATGTGATCGCACTCATTGAGTGTAACAGGAGCGGCCGAGACTGATCACGTAAATCTCTGCCGATTTGCCACTGGACGGCGTGTTACGTTTTCCGGTAGCTGCGCGGTTTATTCGAAAACGATATTGTGCGATTTGCCGACAAAACGGCTCATCCACCTTCGGGCCTTCGACCGTCTGGTCAAGACGTCGAGAGCCCTTGGCATCAAATCCCTGACACGCTTACCCGAGGCCAGGCTCGCTCCCTAGCCGGGCGACATAGGCGGGTACTTCCAGGGCGGGATCGGACTGGGACGGAAACGCGAGGTGGTCGATGCGTGCGGGGCCCATGTGATCCCCATGCGAAGGATGGGACGATGCGCAATGGAATCCGGACGAACATGAAGCGTGTGCAATGCCAACTTTTCATCATCCCACTCCAACCCTCTACCGAAGCAGAGGGAGCCAGAAACAACGCACCGCACCGGCCGCTCGTCGGCTGTACGCGGCCTATAGCCTTCCTGCAACACTTTGCGCTTCACGCTTGGCTTGCATACACTCGAAGTCCGCTCCGGAAGAACCCCCCGAACCCCCCCTTCGCTCGGAGAGAGGGGGTTTTCGTCATTACTCAGCTCCCTCTCCCGAGGGAGAGGGCTGGGGTGAGGGGCGGGATGCCGCAAGACCGCCGCGAAATCGAATGACTCGCCGCGAGATCTCATGGCCGGCACGAGAGCCTTGGCTCGCCAAATACGAGCGGGTGATAGAGGAGGCCCACAGTGCGCGCCGACCCCTCACCCCAGCCCTCTCCCTCGGGAGAGGGAGCCGGAGTTTTTCCCGGCATCGCCGACCCCGTCCGCGGGCGGGAACTCTGGCCTCCCTGGCCGTTGTCAGAAAAACCCCTCCCTGGTGAGGGCCGGAGGGGGCACAGGAAACGGGCCATTCCGCCTCTGTGTTCCCCCCCTCGCGAACTCTCCTCCCCTGATCGGAG
>CAVRFS010000004.1:0-27535 GCA_963720335.1 uncultured Planctomycetota bacterium
AAACGATAACAAAAAGACGCCTTGCCCCGCTGTGCGTGGCATTGGTCTCTACACAAACCTCAATGGCGCGAAAAATTTCCCCCCCTTGCGAAGGGGGGGTTCGGGGGGTTGACGACGCACGCTTCGGACATCGCGAACGTTTTCCCGCAAATGGGAGCTACGAGGCGACGCAAGGCCGGTCAAAAACCCCTTTAGAAGCCCTGTACTCGGTTTCGCCGAGACCACCCCCCCTGACCCCCCCTTCGCAAGGGGGGGGAAACTTGAGCAGCAGGTGCATGTGTAGAGACCAGTGGCGCGAGGAGAGGATGGGCGAAGGCCGGTTGAGGGGCGACGTTGGCCTTCAGGTTCATTTTGTTACTGCCTATTAGTCTTGGCGGATCGGGAAAGGGAAGCGATGGCCTCGTCATTGGCATCCCGAACGAGTGCAAAGATCCTCTCGCCTTCGGCCTCGTGCATTGATTGACCAGTCATGCTTGTCGTTCAGTTCCTCAAGACACAATCGCCTCGTCAATGCCAGGCAAGCTTCTTTGGCCCCTTTCCATTCGCCGGTTGAAGCCGCCTTGCCTTCCAGCGTTTTGTAGGTCGCAAAGAAGTTCTCGACTTCGGCCAACCAATGCTGTGGGAGGTCGTCGAGATCGTTGACCTCCGCATATCGAGGATCGCCCTCCGGGACAGCAAGAATTTTCTCATCTTCGCCCTCTTCATCCTCCATGAATAAGACGCCGATCGGGCGGACACGCACGCGGCAGCCCGGAAACGTGGGTTCCTCGACGAGAATCAATACATCCAACGGGTCGCCGTCGCCGCACTTCGTGCCGACGATGAATCCGTAGTCGCCCGGATAATGCACCGACGAAAAGAGGACGCGGTCAAGGCGAATGGTCTCCGAATCAGGGTCGAATTCGTACTTGTTCCGGCTGCCACGTGGTATTTCGACGATCGCATCCACTACGAGGAATTCGCCAATCATTGATGCCTCCCTTTGGTCATTTCAAAAAGCGGCGCTGGTCTTCAGGGATGACGGAGCTTTTCGATCAAGCCATGAAGGACGGATTCCTGATGATGGACCTCCTCTTGATAGTCGGGTGATTCCGTGCGGCGAGCCTCCGCGTGTGTGTCGCGCAGCTCCCGTTCAAGGAGATTCAGTAATTCAGCACGCTCCACTTCGTTCAGCGTAACCGTGTATTTCGCCATTTGTTCGATCGCTGCCATGGTTCACCTCTTTCAATAATCAGGTCGACCGTCTGCCGGAGATCCAAGAGGGGTCAGCCGCCAAGGCCGGTGCCGGCGCTGCTGGCCCGCATGGGCCTGGAGAACGCCGGAACGTCCCGAGGCCCGCTCTTCGACCGCTGTCCCCTTCCGCTCGGATCCGTTTGCCTTCTCTTTGTCCTTACTCATTTGGGGTTCTCCTCGATCTTTCATGGCGAAACTCCTGTGCTCGATCGCATGCGAGCGATCTTCTCAGCGCGAAAAATCAATCGGTCCGATCTTCGCAACCCCGCGAATCGGGGCGCTACCTCCCCTTGCTTATCCCGGTTGTGACGTGAGAGCACCGGAGAAACCAATTCTGGCTTCGGCAGCATGCATATCCTCATGACATTGCATGTCGAAGATCGGGAGACTTAACCTGCAAATCGAGGGCCAGCGGCCGTCATTCTTGAGCGGCGTCGAACGGAAAATCGACTTTCAGGAATGACAGCGTGATTGATTGCTTGGGAACGAGGTGTTTTTTTGGGTGCGCGTCAAGAAACCCACGCCGAACTGCAATGAGATCACGACGAACGCGCAGCCATCGCGCCTTCCGACGCCAGCCAACGCGCGGCGTTGGTCAGGATCTTGAGGGGAATCGGTTCCTTGTAGATTGCGAATGTCTCATGGCCCGGGCGGAAGTAAAACACCCGTCCCTGGCCGAGCTTCCATATTGCACCACTGCGAAACCATTCTCCCGTCGCCCAACGTTCCTCGAGAAGCACCTCGTCCGGCTCGGGAACGTGAAACGGCTCGTCGTACATCTCTGTGTGCGGTAGCTCGAACTCCGGTGGGATCCCCGCGACGATCGGGTGATCGGGGCGCAGCACCCGAAGATTACTCGGCTTTCCGTCGTTGCGGTACGCCGGGAAGCAGCAATACGGAAGGTGTACGGTTGCCTTGACTTTGTTGTCCGGGAACTTGCGATACGACACGCGCGGACTCACCGGCTCACTGGCCTTGGGGACAGTATACGCCTGCGGGGGCGAAAGATAAGTGAGTTCGACCAGGTCCTTTCCCGGATCGTGGAGCTTCCGCGCGACATCGATCCGCGTTCGCTCATACATGGCTTCGACAAAGGGCGTCGACCAATGAGCCGAGTGGAGTGCGATCAGTGCGAGCGTGCCGGCCTTGATCCTCTCAACGATCGATTGACCGACCTCCGGTTTGACCTCGCCGTTTCGCACGTGTCCCCACCAGATCAAGACGTCACAACGGTCGAGCACGCCCCCGGCCAGGCCCTGCCCAGTGTCGTTCAGGCTGACGGACTCCACGGAAAGGCCGGGTTGCAACTTGAGGTGAGCGGCGATTTCATTGCCCAAAAAGTTGGAGTAGACCAGTTTCTGGGCGGGCTGTTGTTCATCCCAGACCACGACGCGGACCGTTTGGCCTCGAGCCAAGCTCGAACGCGGCTGCTTAGCTCTCGCAATGGCTAATGACGAAGCCTTGAGGAAATCGCGACGAGATCGGGAGAGATTCATGAGGCCCCTCGCAGTCGTAGACGGATGGTTTTGATCTCGTAAGGATGCAAGTCAAACTGCACGGAGTCGCCCTGGATCTTGAGCTCACGGCCGACTTCTTCAAGGAGATTGGCTTCGTGCGCGGAGAGCACCTTGGACTGCAACTTGACAGTCACTTTCGAGGCAGGGCGCCCCGACGCCTCGTAGACTCGCAGCGCTACGTCGCGATCGCGCGTCGGCTTAAATGACGACACAACGACGTTCGGATTGGAGACGTCCAGCAGGCCCCACCGCTTTGGCAGTGGACCGGAGTGAGGGAGTACATTTCGGTGGAGCAGGGGGTGGTTGAACTCCAGGCCATCGCGGAAGACGCCCGCTTCACGCCAGTCGCCGGAGTGAGGAACCAGCGCATACTTTAGCGTCCGATCCTGGCCGATTTGGAACCCCGAGTCGGAGCTCATGCCCGGCTCGTAGCCGCCACCAAAACCGTAGGCGCCCAGCGTATTGGCGCGAAGCAGAGAAACCATCATTGTGCCATCGGTCGTCAGGTTGCCGGGCAAGCCCATGTTGAGCAAAGCGAGCCCATGCCGGCCATCGCCGTGATCGACCCAGTTCTGGGCGGGGAACTCGATCGCGTTGGGCCGCTCGATCGACCCGAACGGGATTTCGTGCCAATTCGCGCCCGCCGTGATCGCCGTGGGAAAGAGCGCCTGGTAGCGTACATACTTTTCACGATTGACCAACTTACTCGTGATATCGATTCGGCGAATCCTTGGTAAAGCCGCACATTCGTCGCGAATCGGCCGGAGTCGAGCGATCGAGCGACCGTGAACTCGGAAAAGACCGGCCCGTGAGTGACCCGGGCTGGGTCTCCTCGAACCTGGTCGCTAAAAACGGCCTGACCGCGCTTGGGAACGGGTTGCTTGGTCGTCATCGCCACGCGGCTCCCGCCGTCGAGCCCTTTGTAAAGCTCCCAGAGGTCACCGCGGTCTTGTTGCCGAGCCACGACGTTGCCGGGACCTGAGAGCACCTCCCAATCGTCGGCCTTCACGCGAAGACTTGTCATCGCGCCAGTCGCCGGGTCCAGGGCGATCCGATACAGCGAATTCTCGAGAATCTCGCTCTTGCTCGCTGACGCTTTGTTGTTCACCTCTGGTGGCTGGCTCGCTTTCGGTCCACGACTGGCCTCGACATGATAGGTGCGATATCCCAATGCGGGAACGTCGCGTGCCACAAACGCGAGTCGGGCCGTCTTGAGAGAGCCATCCCCGTAACGGCTCGCTTCAACGATCTGCGCAGGTACGTCCCGTCCTTCGGAGTCGGTCAGGATCGGTTGGGAGACGCCACCTTCGCCGAATCCCGCATCAATCTCGACAATGTCGGATCGTGACCATCCTAAGGTGTTGAACACAACGACCGGTGCTCCCGGCCCTCGGGTGTCGATCTTCGAGGCGAGGATATCCCATTTCGCGTCAATGATCGCGTCGGCCCGACGCAGTGAGTACTCGTAGCTTCGGACGGTGTCGTCGTAAACGTGATCGGTCATGACGCCCGACGTCAGGTCGTGCGTCTCGTTAAAGAGCACCGGCTCCCACGCACTCCAGATCGAGTCCAGATCGGCGGGCGTTCCCAGGTAGTCCCCGAGCGCGCTCAGCTTCTCCGCGGTCAGGATCTTTTGTTCTTCCATTCGCATCCAGGACTTGAGCTCGATCCGGCTGCTATAGGTCCCCTGGAAGATCGGGTTGAGCTCGCCCTTGAATACAGGCCAGTCGGCTCGAGGTGGCACGGCGGCCTCGTAATCGGCGGGAACGGCCATCCGCATCGCGAAGGGAGCCTTCCCTTCGCGGTTGAATTGCTCGATCGCCGGCGCGAGATGTTCTTCCGGCTCGCTCACGTCGGGGCCTGTGAGGCCACGCGATTCGGCCCACGCGTGTTGGGCGACAGACTTTCGAATCGGTTCCTCGCGAACGTCAAGAAGCGCGTCGCGTCTTTCGGAGATCCGTACATGAGTGCGTAGCTATGTGGTAAGTAATACGCGGCAATCCGAGTGCCGTCGATCCCTTCCCAGAGAAACTCCGCCGGGTGATTTTGTTTTGGCACTCCCCGGACGAACCAGTACGACTTGTACCCCGCCTGGGCCATGAGTTGCGGCATCTGCGCGTGGTGGCCGAAGGTATCGATCAACCAGCCGGCTGTGACGTCCACGCCCAGCTTGTCGCGATAATAGCCCTTGCCGTATTGCATCTGCCGTACGAACGTCTCGCCGCCCGGAATGTTGACGTCGGGCATAACGTCCAGACCGCCCGCCAATTGCAGCCTTCCC
This sequence comes from uncultured Planctomycetota bacterium, assembly GCA_963720335.1. Classification (GTDB taxonomy): domain Bacteria; phylum Planctomycetota; class Planctomycetia; order Isosphaerales; family Isosphaeraceae; genus CAVRFS01. The sequence goes on from CAVRFS010000004.1 coordinate 5,032, forward strand.
TCGGCCAGGAATCGGCGGAAATCCGCCTCCTCCGAAGGATACCGCTCCAGGAATGGCTGCACGTATGCCACCTGGTCGAGCGTGAACCGGAAGCTGGGCTGCTCTCGCAAGAGCCGCATCGCCGTGAGGATGTTCGGCAAGCCCATCTCCAAGTACTCCTCGCGGGTCTTGAAGACGGCGCCCTCCCAGTGGGTGTGCGGGATGACCCAGAACGTCTCTTTTTTCGGGGCGGAGGGCTCTTGGGCGCGGCTGAATGCGGCGTGCGACAGCAAGCAACAGGCGGCGATCAGGTAAGGTCGCAGACACATGGCGAGAACTCCATCGAATGCTCTTGTCAACGCGCGGTCTTTGCCGCTGGATTCCCGAATGTGATGATTAAACGAGCCGGCGTTTCGATAATCGCGTCGAGCCAGAGTACCCGGCCGTCCCAAGCGTAACGTTCATCAACAAGCGGCTGGCCCGCCAGGGTGACACTCATTCGGCCCGGTGGCGCACCGCTGAGCTCGAAAACCGGATTCACGCAAGTTGTGCCGGGATTGATCGCGATCTGGACGACCCGATCGGTGACGGTCAGCCGAATCCGCGCCGCTCGGGGGAATAACTCTGGAAATCGAGCCGGCCACCGCTGACGCCGATCGACGGCGGTGTCGAGAAGCTCTTCGCCCACTCGATGAGGCGAGTGTCCGAGGCATCGGTGAAGCCGATCAACCAAGCCCAGCGCCTGACGGTCATCGGCCTGGCTGTTCCGAGCGTATCCAGCGTGACGAGCTCGCTCGTCTGGAGCGGGGTCGGCCGCGTGCCGGCCCAGCTCATCACGCTGTTGTGAGTCGGAGTGAATTCGATCCGGTCGTCGATCGTCCGCCCGGTGGAGTTTCCTCGGGCGAGTGGCCAGTGGCTTCCCCAGTAGCACGGAGTGACCATCTCACCACCGTCAAAGAATGGGGCAAAAACAATCGGCGGAAGTTTGGTCTCGTTCGGATTGAAGTAGACGGCTGCCAGCTTGTCTTCCGTGTCGAGTCTGAGACGGTAGATCGCCGGCACGCCAGCTTTGTCGTGTCCTGCTGGATCTCCCTTCTTGCTTATCGGGTTCGGGAACCGGAATTGATGCTTCCGGCCGTTGAGAAAGAGAGCGTCAACTGGGTTCTTCGGCAAGACGTCGAACGGATACGCCCCCTGCGGTGTCAGAATGATGAATTCGCTCAGCTCGTAGTCGTTCTTGGGGTCGGACTTGAGGTTGAGGACCCGGGTCCCGAAACCATCGGGATAGAAGTAATAATCCTCAACCGCGGCGTCGCCCCAAACCTTGTAGTTGAAGTCGGTCGATTGATAACTCCATCGCACGTGGACTCGGGCGGTCGTCGACTCGACAATTTCGACCCTGCCGTAACGCAGCGTCTTGTCCATCAATGGCTCGACGCAGTCAACCGCGCCCTGTGGCTGGGATATGATCTCAGCCCACTCTGTACACAAACCCGTGTTATGCCGGCCCGCCCAAAACGGGATATAGCTGGACCCCCGCCAGAAGACATAACGCGCGCCATTCGGAAGCCAAACGACGACATCTCGCAGGCTGGCCTCCCACGCCCCCTCGTAAGGCAAGCTCGAGAATCTCCCGGTCCCTGGCTCGCGGACCGAGATCGGCGCATCGTACCGCAGGCGTTCGTAGGTGGCGCCGAAGCGCGGCCGTCGGGGCGGATTCTGGACCAGCATGACCGGAACGCCCTTTCGCCAGAGCGTGCGGCCGCCACTATCCTTCAATACGACGGACAAGACATCGCGGTCGCCCGCTGACGGAGCGCCGGGGAGTTTGAGTCGAAGTTGAGTGCGACGGCCAGTGGGGAGATCAACGGTCGTTGATGCCACGGTGGCCGGATGACGAGTCAAACGACGTGCTCAAGTGGGCCTTGGGCAGATCCGCCCCCCGGTTGATCGCGGCGAAATCGAGCGTCGCGGACTGTTTCGGTCCGAGCAGCAGCCAGCCCGACGGTACCAGGATGGTCCCCAGATCCACCGGGTTGATGACCGTATCCGGCCGGGCGATCGTGTCGGCTTCGACCTCCGGGAGCTGAATCGTCTGGCGCACCAGCTCGACCGGCTTGGTGACGTCCGTAATCCCTTTCGACTGAACGGCGGTGAGGACGAGTTGATCAATGAGAACATTGCCGTCAAGCGAAACCTTGGTCGAGTAGGGGGGACTGTCGGGGATTCTCAGCGGATAGCGGCCAACCTCTTTCCCTCTCCAGTACGCGGTCAGCGCGTAATCCGCCGGCTCCGGCCGCGACTTGGACTCGACGACTGCCATGACCGGCCGGCCTATCCGATCTAACCCAAATGGGGCAATCCATTTATGGCCTGGGTCGAGCTTAACTTGAAAGGTCGTTGAACGGATTGTGGTATCACTGGCCGCGCCGCACATGGTCATGGCTAACACGGCCCATATGATGGATTCGTATCCTCTCGGAGTTGGACGCGCGCATTTCATGGAAGTCGAGCCGATCTTGGGATTTCTACAGGGCTGCCTCGGGCAGGGAGGGTCGACCATCGGGAATGGTCTCGACCGACAGTATAAGCGACGCCAATCGCGACTCATACCAGCTAGTAACTCATCACCTTGCGAACGGCCTCGATGATGCGCGGTACATCAGGCCGGTAGGCGTTTTCGAGGATCGGCGTGAACGGTACCGGCACGTCGGGGGATGCCACACGGAGAACGGGCGCCAGCAGGTATTCCGGAAATCGCTCCATGATCGCCGCGGCGATCTCGGCGCTGACTCCTCCGGTTTTCGGGCCCTCTTCGACGATGACGACCCGCCCCGTTTTCTTGACGGACTCGCCGATCGTGTCGTAATCGACGGGCGAGAGGCGCGGACGTCGATCACCTCGGCCTCCACACCTTCCGCGGAGAGTGGCTCGCTCGCTTGCAGGGCGTTGTGCACCATCAGGAGCCATGCCAGAATGGTTACTTGGGAGCCCGTGCGACGAATCGCCGCCCGGTCGAGCGGGACGGTATAATCACCCTCGGGGATGTCGCTGGTCGCGTCGATGGCCCCCGGCTCCGTCCGAGCACCCTTGGAGCCGTAGAGGAGCTTGTGCTCGAAGATCAGGACCGGATTGTCATCTCGCACGGCCGATTTAAGAATCCCTTTGGCGTCGTATGCATTGGAGACCGCGACGACCTTGATCCCGGGCACGCCTGTAAAGTACCGCTCCATGTTCTGGGCGTGCTGCGCGCCACGGCCAGTCGCGCCGACCGGGGCGCGCATCACCATCGGAACCTTGATCGTGCCACCAGACATGTAGCGCAGCTTGGCCGCGTTGTTGGCGATCTGGTCCATGGCCAAAAAGAGAAAGTCGCCGTACTGAACATCGACGATCGGCCGCATGCCCATGATCGCCGCACCCACGGCCGCGCCGAAGAATCCGAGCTCGGCGATTGGCGTGTTCAGCATCCGGTCCGGGAACTCCTTTTCCAGGCCCAGAGTGACGGTGAACGCGCCGCCCCATCCACCGGGGACGGCGATGTCCTCGCCGAGGCAAAAAACCGCGGGATCGCGGCGCATCTCCTCGGCAATCCCCTCGCGCAACGATTCGGCGATGCTGAGTCTTTTCATTCAGGATCTTGAAGTTAGGAGTGAGGAGTCGGAGCGCTTAACACACGAGTTGCGCATGAGACGGCTGCAATGTCGGTTGACACTAACCCAACGCGCAAGCGAGGGACGCTGGCCTGGGCCGGCAAGAGGCAGAGCCGATCCCCTCACTTGCGCGTCGGGTTAGTGTGGGTCGTGTGCAATTCATGGGAAAAACACTCTAGGGCGCCAATACATCGGTGGAGAGATCATCGAGCACAGGCAGCGGCTGAGTTCGGGCCACATCCACGGCTCGCTGAAAGCCGGCCCGAGCCGTGGCCCACACTTGGTCGAGCTCTGCTCGTTCCGCCAGCCCACGTTCGAGCAGTACGCCGCCCAGCCGTTCGATCGGATCGCGGCTGAACCAATCCTCCCGCTCCTCCTTGGGTTGATAGTGGCAGGCGTCCCGACGCGAGTGGCCTGTCCTTCGATAGGTCAGCAGCTCGAGGAGGACAGGTCCGAGACCGCGCCGGCAGTCGTCGGCAGCCGATCGGGCCGCCTTATAAACGGCCAGGACATCGTTGCCGTCGACACGCTCCCCCTTGATGCCATATGCGGCCGCTCGGTCAACGATCCGCGGGTTCCGCATGACGCTGTCGATCCGTGTCGAGGCTCCGTAAAAGTTGTTTTCGCACACAAAGAGCACAGGCGCATCCCAGATCGCGGCGAGGTTGATGCCCTCGTGGAACGCCCCCTCGGCCACCGCTCCGTCTCCAAAGAAGCAGGCGACGATGTTCGGGCGTTTCTGCATCTTGAACGCCAATCCCATGCCCGCGGCCAGCGGAATGCCCCCGGCCACGATGGCAATACCCGGTATCATCCCCTTGTCGATGTTGCCCACATGCATCGACCCTCCCTTCCCTCGGCAGCAGCCGGTGGAGGCGCCGAAGAGTTCAAAGAGCAGCTCTTCTTGCGAAAGTCCCCGCGCCAAGGCATGCCCATGGCCCCGAAACGTGGACGTGATGAAGTCGCCTGGCGTCAATGCCGAGCACACTCCCACCGCCGTCGCCTCCTGACCCTGGCACTGATGGATCGTGCCGGGCATCGCACCCTCCAGAAAGAGAAACTTCACCCCTTCCTCGAACTCGCGGATCAAGACCATTTGCTGATAAAAGCCCATGAGTAACTCGCGCGAGTACACAGGCGAATCCGCCGATCGCGGTGCCTCAGCGCGATTCTCGCGGTTCCGCGCGAAGAACGAGTCGCGGCGCGTTTTACCGGCGTCGTGAGTTTGACTCGCATCGTCGGTGTCGCGTTCACTTGGTCGTTGCGCGATTCATATCCGGCTTCGGCGGGTTGTCAAGCACGACATTGCCCGGCGCAAAAGCTGTGGCCACCTCGGCAGCCTGTTCATCCTCCACGGCAAATTGAAGCGAGGATCTGGCCGGTGGTGGCTTCCGCGCCGGCAGCGACCACGATGGTTCGGAGAGTTCCGGTCACGGTGGACTCGACCTCCAGGATCGATTTATCCGTCTCAACCTCCAGCACGGGCTGTCCGCGCTGGACAAGTTGTCCGACCTCGGCCAGCCATCGCAAGACCGTGACCGTGGAATCGACCGTTCCCAGATCGGGCAACCTCATCGTAACGTCCATCAACTCACCCTCGGGCCGTCACATTGGCACGGAATGGAACATCGAGCGCCGCTTTCCCGCAGCAGCCGAGAAGGCCGATGCGCTGGAGCACGGCGTCTCGTACCGCGAGTCGTCCAGCCACCAACACATCCTCCGGGCCGCCCATGCCAAGCAGGCGATGTGGGTCCGGCGACATCCGGCCGAGTGCCGCTTTGACCGCCTTGAGATAATCTTGCTTGAGGTAGGTGCCATAGTTGACCTTGGCCACACCAAGCGCGATGGCTTCTCGTAATGCTCCAGCGGCGATGCCCGTCCCGCCGTGGAGCACGAGCGGCAGTGAAACACGCCGCGGATCGCTTCTAGCCTGTGTAAGTCGAGACCTTGCTCGCCCTCGGTCCGGATGTGGACATTGCCGACGCTGACAGCCAAGAGGTCGACCCCGGTTGCCTCGACGAACGCCGCGGCCGCTTCCGGGTCGGTCGATACGCCGCCCGTCGCCTGGCCACTCGGCGGCGCAGGGTAGCTCGCCAACCTCGGCTTCGACGGCAACCCCGCGGGTCGTGAGCCAGTCGGGTCAACGCGGCGACGCGGCTGGTCAGATCCTCCGGCGACGCCTCGGGATCGGCGAGCATTACCAGGTTAAAGCCCGCCGCGATCGCCGAGCGAACCCAATCGTCGCGAGGGCACTCGTTGAAGATGAGCCCGCATGGTACTGTCGCGGACTCGGCGGCTGCTCGTCCCAAGGCGGCATACCAAGAAAGGCGCTCGGTCGCGTGGCGCGGACCGCTCAGAAACCCACCATTGAATCCGAGGATGACTGGTGACATCGTCTGCTCGGCGGCATCGACGACACCTTGCAGCGACTCGAGGTTCCAACTTTCGAAGTAGCCGACAGCGTAGCCCTCTTGCACCGCACGCCGCAACATCAGTGGGATGGATTCCAGTGGCACGAACGACCTCCGCAACGTCTCTCGCCAGCGAGATCAATGCTTCCTGTCTGGACCGAGGGAGGAGGAGGGTCACGTCGAACCTCGTCGCGAGTCAAACATACATCGCGCGGAGCCAGTTCCAGACCCCGGGCCACTGACGAATAGGACCTACCGCTGCCAAGCTGAACGAACCCTGTCGTCGTCAAGAGTACGTTAGTCGGTAGGCGGACAACTGGCCGTTGCGTTGAAGCATCATGCTTGGGCGTGCTTGGGAAGACTTGACACGCGTGCTTCACTTGCACGCCCAACTCGCTCGATGGCATAAGTGACTTTTCGCAAATCACTTGCGACAAGCTTTCTTCGCTCGGCTCCATAGGGAGTAACCGATGGCGGTCATCTGCTTCAATTTGAGTCATACGATTCGGCGCGACAATTCTTCTTGACGTTCGCTCGGTAAATGCTATAAAATAATGCTAGCAAGCTGGCATTCGACCCGGCTTGTGCCGGACGACCCTCATGTGTGAGGGTGCACCGATTCTCTCCTCGGTTTCGTCTGGATACGAGAGCGCCGGTTGCTCACCACGCATCTCGAAAATTGTCGTCGCTCAGGAGAGCGACTTCATCGTTCTTGACTGAAGGGCGAACAAAGCCCGAGGAAATGAATTTGACGAATCTTCACTTACACAATGCACGAAAAGTAATGGGTTGGGTGATCGGGATCGCAGCTTTTTCGCCGTTTCTTCTCTGCCTTGACTTTCCCACTTCACAAAACAGCAAGCCGCTGTCCGAAGTGATAGGCCGAGTCACCTACTCCGGCCGCCCGCTGAGCGAGATGACAATTTGCCTGGATCTGGGCGACGCTCACTCAGCTTTCAGCTCATTGAACTCCGACGGTTCGTTCCGATTGTACAGCATGCAAGAGAACACCACCGGCGCCTATCGAGGCCGGTATCATGCTCATCTTTACAGCCACTTGAATGGCCCGACTCTCCCCGCCAAGTTTGCTGATCCCAAGACTTCGGGCGTGGAGATCGAGATCGACGCGGACTGGAACGAATTGAAGATCGAGCTGAATTGAGCGAGGCCACGCCCGCGGTGAAGTCGCGCCAATTCCGCGATCGAGTCAGCTTCGTCTGGAGCGTCTCAGTCTCTTGGGTTCCACGATCTTCGTCGCCAGGCCGAGACGCTTCAGCGAGAGGATTGCACAGTAGGTCAGGTCGAATTCCCACCAACGATGCCAGACCGACGCGGCGGCCGGATCGTGGTGGTGGTTGTTATGCCATCCCTCTCCCAGGGCGACCACCCCGACGAACCAGTTATTCTTGCTGCTCTCTTGGGTATCGTAGTTTCGGTAGCCAAAGAGATGCGTGAGTGAGTTGACCGACCACGTCACGTGCCAGCCCAGGACCGTGCGCACGAGGCCCCCCCAGACGAACAAACTCAGGCTGAACTGAAGGGCACCCATGCCGGTTCCCGTTGTCAGCCAGCCGATCGCCGCGCCGGCGATCGGATACATGAGCAGGTGAGCCAAGTAAACAGCGGGGCCCAAATAGGTCTTCTCGAATCGCATGTAGAACGGGTCTTGAAGGATATCGTGCGCATACCTTCTGCAGCGCCCCGATACTTCGGGTCGCCGTGTTGAGATAGAACAACCAGTTGAAGTGTGACCAGAAGAAGTTGACGAGCGGGCTGTGGGGATCGGGCTGTTCGTCGGAAAAAACGTGGTGCATCCGGTGAACGGTCACCCACTTGGCTGGCGTGTCCTGCAATGAACACTGGGCGAACAGAGCAATCGCGTGCTCCAGCCATTTCGGCACCACGAGACTCCGGTGAGCGAGCAACCGGTGATAACCAAGCGTGATTCCGAGGCCGTAGAACGGCACACCCAATATCGCCAGCGCCAGTCCGGTCCAGCTAAATAGCCAGGGGATGAACGCGGTCAAGGCCGCCAGATGGATCGCTACGACGGTGATGACGTACAGCCAGACCACCCGGTCCGGACGTACAGTGGCGGGTAGAGGCAAACGCGTGGAACCCTGCGGCTGGCTGTTCGTCGCAAGGGGACGAACGGGTTCCTCAACGACCTGCTGTCCTGGGCCAAGCTGGCTCATAAAAGATCGATCCCATCGATCGCGAGGGCACTTCTTTTCATAGCGATCCCCAATGCCGAAGGCAGAGGCTGTTCATCGTTGAGTAGAAAAATCGTGATTTTCGGCAAGAGCTTCACACAGTTTATCGGTCTTTACGTCCCGTCTCGCCACCAGATATCGCCCGTTTTGTCCGTTCACGAACGGAGCACGAATTCCTCCAGCGCAAACGGTCGCCGGGTTCAAAACGGCGGATATGCTGATGCCAAGCCGAGTTGCGTCTCGAGGCTTTGCAGATGGGAGGTCAGCATGCCGACACTGCGCATCTTAACATACCTGCGGCAGTCGGTGGCTATGATGCGGTGCCATGTTCGGCCTGAGTCGAGCGACGGCGAAAGGGGCGACCAAGGCTCGGGCTCAGCGGTCCAAACTAGGGAGTGCGGAATGCATTGCCAGCGGTGTTACGCGCGAGACACGTTTCGTCCCAAGTTTGAACCGCGCCATAAATCTCCGTACAGCATCCTCGCTGTCAAGCCCAGCTTCGCGTCAGCCTACCTCGCGGCTCGGCCGGGTGATGGCGTAGTCGACGGCGTAACGGACTACCTCGATTCACAGCTTCCCTGCTCGTGACTTCCATGCCGCGAGCACTTTTGTCTCACGCTCGCGGGTGATGCCGGCGCGGAGCTTGGAGCGGCGTTCCTCGGGCACGGTCCTGAACCAGTCGAGCGTGGCTTTGACCGTGTCGGCAATCGGGCGAAACGTCAGTCCCGCCTTGACGGCGCGCGCATTGCTAACCTTGGCGAAGCCAGCAGTCTCCCCCGCACTCGGAACCCAGACGGGCATGTCACTCCAGGGCTGGACGCCTTGCTTCTCCAGGAACTCGGCGTTCGCCCAGGTCAAGGTCGCGTCGCTTCGGGCGACGACCTTGCAGGCCTCGAGCATCTGGCCCATCGTCAGCGTTCGGTCAGGTCCGAGGGCGTTGAAGATTCCAGTCGTCTTGCCCTCAATCAAATGGACGAGGAATTCTCCAAGGTCGCGGACATCGATGAGCTGGATGGGATCGTCCGGGGCACCGGGAGCAAGCACCTCACCGCCCTGGGAAACGCGCCAGGGCCAGTAGGTGAACCGGTCACTGGGGTCCTCGGGGCCGACAATCAGACCCGGCCGCACCACGGCCACTCTCCCGGGCATGGCCGCCTCGGCCGCCTTCTCACTGAGGGCCTTGAGCGCGCCGTAGGTCCGGCCATCGATCTTTTCGGTCGTCGGGTCGTCGATTGTCGCCACCGGCGCCGTCTCGTCCATCCCGGGCTTGCTTGTGTCGGAGTAGACGGAGATCGACGAGATATAAATGTAGTGCCCTATGTTCGGTCCCAGCACGGCCGCTGCCTTCTTTACCCATCGCGGGACATTCGCCGAGGTGTCGACGACTGCGTCCCACTTGCGTCCCTCGAGTGCCTTCAGATCGTCTTTCTCGCGGTCTCCATGCAGCTTCTCCAGGTCGGGAAACAGGCCGGGGCGCGTCTTGCCCCGATTGAAGAGCGTGACTTTGTGCCCCCGCCGGATCGCCGCCTCGACCGTCGGCGGTCCGAGGAAACCGGTTCCTCCCAGCATCAGGATCGTCTTTTGGCGCGGTTTTCGATCGTCGTCGGTCTGCCGGATCGAGCCAATCCCGACCACGGCGCTCGCGGACATCCCCAAGAATTCGCGGCGATTCGTCATCGTTTTCTCCACTCGCGTTGGATTGAAGGTCTGCATTCTTTGTATAGTCGCGTTCGGCAGCGCGTTCGCGCCGCATTCCCGCCAAGTGATCGTCCTGGAAGTCCCCACATCGATCGACCGACACGAGCCCCGCGGCTCGGCTCAGTCAGGGCGATCGGTTCGTCACACTATCCAGGATTTGTTGCTCGCGGGCCTGGAAGAGGGTCCCTTGCCAGTGCAACGCGAAGCGGTAAAGGATGACGATCACTGCGCATTCGATCAAAGAGAGCACGAGGTAAATCGGAGCAGCCGCGGACCAAACCAGGAACCTCAGCACGGCCTCGGCACCGAGCGGGAGTAACGTTGCCGCCTGGGTCAGCGGGAACACAAATGTGAAATTGATTATCATCAATTCCGCTTCTTCGCGGCCAATAATCGCTGCCATTAGGAGAACCTGGTTGCTTGAAGTCATCAGGAAATCGCTTCAGATGGCGAGTTCTGCTTTTCTTATCCTTTGCCGGATCGACTGGTCTATTTACACGGTTTGAAACCTACTTTCTTGTTGAATAGGTTGAACGCATCAATCTTGTCTTGTGAGGGCGCGGTGGTAATATTGGGGTTAGTGATTTTGGACTCTCCTGCCTTGCTGTCCCGCTGGTCCTCCCACGACGTGTTATACTCCCAGCCTACGCCCTCGTACCATGTCCAGCAGTCAGGGCCTTGCATGCAACAGGCGTAAGTTTCGAATTGATATGGACCGTCTTCCAGCCGTCCTCATTTTTCGCGGAGCCGTCCTTATTTTTCGCGGGATCGAAAAAGCCCTTGTTACCGCCGCTGGTAGTCGGGGTATCCCACATCGTTGCTTTCACCGACCCACCGTTCTTACTGCCGTTACTGCCGTTTTCCGTGCCCTGTTGGTAGTCAGGGCTTTTATCGGTGTCATTGAAATCGATCACCCACCCGCCTTTTAACTTTACCGTGTCCTTATATTGGTAGATGAAATTATAAGTGCCCGGCTCGATTTCTTTCCCGTCGGCAAAATACTTCATGAACTGGACGTGGACGATCTTCTTACATTTCTTGACCTTTGACGACTTGTCCGGGTCGAAGACGATATCGATGCGGTTTCCCGTGGTCTTGCTCCCCTCACTGGGGTTGCCAGCCGGTTTTTGTTTGCTGGTGTCCGCGTCGGCGACGGTCATGCGTTTCGCGCTTCCCCTCGTCTTCGGTCGCGTGCCGAGCGGCGTGGGGCCCCCCAACTCAGTTTCAAGCAGAGGCTGGTTCGGGTCGGCGGCGTCGTTATATCCAAGTGGTCCTGGCGTACGAACGTGCACAGGATTGGTCAGTCCGCAAATCGGACCAAGTGCCATCGGAGCTTCTCCTATCAGCGCATGGTAAAAGGAGACGGTCCCTTTGACGGGCCTCGGCAGCGATACCGCTCCAGCGGGGCGACCGAACGGCCGATGCCGGACAAGCTCAACCAAAGCCATCTCCTGCACTGGAATGCGAAATCCAATGTGACATTCCCTCACGGATTCTCGGATTTGTTCCTTGTGCTGAGACTTTCGACGTAGCAGGCGCCGTCCAGAAGGCTTGCTTCGCTCCCGACGCCCAATATTTTCAGATGACCGACGAATAATCGGGTACGCGGGCGTCCACATGCGCTTTGCCAGTCATTGTCACCGAGCGCCTCAAATTAAGCCACCCCTAGACGCCCCTCAAATTATGGAGGCGTCCGGGGTCAACCTTTGGAGGCGTCCGGGAGGCGTCCGGGGTCAACCTTTTTTTTTGTCTTCGCTTGGAGCAAATCCTCGATGGCCGCCAGATCGGCACGTAATGTGGCAGTGGCCGGCAGGTCCCGCTCGACACGCCGCGTCAGATTCGAAGGGCGGTCGGGGTCAGACCGCGAAGGGCGGTCGGGGTCAGAGCGAGTTTCTAGCTTTTTGCCCGCGCCTTCGAAGACGATCGGCTGGACGCAGTCGGTGCGGCCGAAAAGAATTGGAATTAGGTCTGACCCCCGGGACGGGATTAGGTCTCGACCCCCGGGACGGGAGACCCCCGGGACGGGACGTGTTAGGTCTGACCCCCTGGATGTGAGTTTTTCTTGGAACTGGACACGCTCACGCCGGCACATGTTCGCCTCCGTCCGCCGCATTATCGTTTCTGCCGACCTGCATGAGAACCCGATCTTGTTGAAAGGCACAACGGTCCGATGGAAGGTAAACAAGGGGGGCGTCCGCCCGCTCCCATGGATCGCTCACAAGCTCCCAGATCGCTATTACAACCCAACCAGCTTCACCAGAAAGCATTCCAAGCACATTTCGTCGCAACTCCGCTCCACCGTGGCTCCGCAGGCGGAGTAGGCGGATCACCACTTTGCGGCTCAGGCGGCTGGTCGATCCTCCGTCTTGCAACGGTCTCGCGAAGACCGTGGATTCGTGGGATCGAGTGCTCGAGACGATCAAGGTTGGCATCCTGGCGATGGTAAAGGCCGCGGCTGGTCGGTGACATATGGTAGCCGGCGGAGTGGGCAGGTGTATGTGCATGGATGCGCGTTGCCGGTCGTCTGCACGCGGAACACGTACTCGACACGCCGCCCGCGGCGGGCCCGTCAGCGTGCCGCGGCGAACGGTTCGGCGGGCATCGCCAGGTCCATCATGAGCAATTTGAAGTCGTCGCGCGAGCGGAGCGGGTCGAGGGCCTCCTCGGTGCGGAGGGCGCCGGGGCTGCGGTAGCCCATCGCGACGGCCGTGTGCAGCAGAGCCATGGCCGCGTCGGCCTCAGTGACGGCCTCAGCGGCCGCGACGCCCGAGCCGGCCAGGCCCGCCAGGCCCGCCAGCGCGGCGCGAGCACACGCGAAGAGGTACTGGTACCCCCCCGTGCGCGACGGCACCGCCGCGAACAGCCCCGTGGCCCGTCGGAGGTCGGCCGCGGCGCGGACCGGTCGCCCTCGGTCAGGCGTGCCAGCCCGCGGTTTAACAGGCTGTCGGCCAGCACGGCGCGGTAGTCCGGCACCCGGAGATTCTCCCGGACCAAGGCCTCGCTGATGCCGACAGCCCGGTTGGACTGCTCGCGGGCCTCGGCCGAGCGGCCGAGCCGGCGCAGGACGACCGAGAGATTGCTGTGACTGATCGCCAGGCGCATGCGGAAGTGAGTGACGTCGGGGTTGTCGGCGGCCAGCTTCTCCTGGATCTCCAGCGCCCGGTGGTACTCGGCCTCGGCCTCCTGAGGACGGCCCGTATCCGACAGCAGAATGCCGAGGTTGTTGTGGCTGTCCGCCAGGCCATTGCGGAATTCGGTGACGTCGGGGTTGTCGGCGGCCAGCTTCTCCTGGACCTCCAGCGCCCGGCGGTACTCGGCCTCGGCCTCCTGAGGACGGCCCGTATTCGACAGCAGGATGGCGAGGTTGTTGTGGCTGTCCGCCAGGCGGCTGCAGAAGTCGGTGACAGCGGGGTTGTCGGCGGTCAGCTTCTCCTGGATTTCCAGCGCCCGGCGGTAATCGGCCTCCGCCTCCTTAGAGCGGATCACATCCGCGTTGCGCACATCGCTGTTTGAAACGTCATCATACTAACCCGACGCGCAAGCGAGGGGAGTGCCTGTGCCAGTCCATGATCGTCGCGTTTCGAGAGACTCAAGCCCGGATGCCCCCGGTGTACGCCGGGCCGATCCCCTCGCTTGCGCGTCGGGTTGGTATGGCTTGTGTGCCGGCCAAGCGTGAAGCGCTCTAGGACGGCCAGTCTGCGAGAGTAGGGCACCGAGGCTGTTGTGGCTGTCCGCCAGGCGGCTGCGGAATACGGTAACTGCGGGGTTATCGGCGGCCAGCTTCTCCTGGATTTTCTGCGCCCGGCGGTGCTCGGCCTCCGCCTCATTCGGACGGCCCGTCGTCGCAATCAGGTTGCCGAGGTTGATGTGGCTGGCCGCCAGGCGATAGCGGAAGTCAGCGACGGCGGGGTTATCGGCGGCCAGCTTCTTGTAGAGCTCCAGCGCCCGGCGGTGCTCGGACTCTGCCTCCGTCGAACGGCCCGTCCCCGACAGCAGGTTGCCGATCCGATTGATCGTGTCGGCTAGATCGCGGCGCGCCGCGGCCGGGGCACCGGGTGCGGCGGCCAGCGCCTCCTGGTCGGTACGCGCCTGCTGGTAAGTGGCCAGCGCATCGGTGGCATGGCCCGTCCTCGACAGAAGGTAGCCTAGCCGCGACCGGCAAGAGAGCGCCAGCGCCGCCGAGTCGGTGCCCGCTAGACCCGTCAACAGCGACTCCGACCGCCGGCACGTCACCGCCGCCTCGCCCGTCCTCCCCGTCGCTTCGGGCAGGCCGGCGATCGCGGTCAGGCTCCAGCCCACGTCCACCGTTGCCGCGGCGTCGGATCCAGTCTCGGCCGCCAGCGCCTCCCGCGCCGCCAGCACCGCGCGGTGCGCCCTCAGCGCGTCGTCCGTGCTCCCAACTTTGCCGGTCAGGTCGGCTAGCTCGAAGTTCGACGCCGCTAATGCCCGCCGCGAAGCTAGGTCGGTCTCCCGCCCGAGCAGGGCCGACAGCTTGCCGTAGAAATCCTGGGCCGACCTCAGCAGCCGGTCGCGCAGCTCCTTGAACTGGTCCTGTTTGAGCAGGAAGTCTTCGCTCACACCGGAGTGAAACGCCTTGATCGCCTCAAACGCCAGGTTGTACCGCACCTGCACAGCCTCCTTCGAGCGCTCGAGGTCGCCATTGGCCACGGCCAGCGCCTCTTTGGCAGTGGTCTCGCTGCTTCAATGCCCGGGTGACTTCGGCACTGGCCGCGGTCTGGACCAGCAGCACCGCTGAGAGCCCCACCACCCCCGCGATCAGGGCCACCGCCACGCATGCCACGGCTGTGCGATTCCGGTTCGCCCATCGCCGGATGCGGCGGGAGAGCGGCTCGCGCCAGGCCGAGACCGGCTCGTCGGCCATCCAGCGCTCGATGTCCTCCGAGAGAGTCTTGGTCGAGGCATAGCGGTCGGCCGGCTGGAGCGCGAATGCCTTTAGGCAGATCGCCTCCAGCGCCGGGTCGATTGCCGCGTCGTGCTGCCGCGGTGGTGGGAATTCACCCCTTTGCACAGCTCGGAGCACCTCGCCGATGTCCCTACCGCCCACCGGAGCGCAGCGCGTCAGCAGATGGTAAAGGGTCGCGCCCAGACTGTAGACGTCGGATCGGGGGCCCAGGTGTTCCAGGTCCCCTTTGGCCTGCTCGGGGCTCATGTAGGCCGGCATTCCCATCGCGCTGCCCGGCAGTGTCTCGGCACTGCCGCTGGCCGATGACGGGATCAACGTCCGCTCACCGGGCTCCGTGCCTGGGTCGGCCCGGCCTGTGGCCTTGGCCAGGCCCCAGTCCACAACCAGCGTCTCGCCATACTTGCCCACGATAATGTTGCCCGGCTTGATGTCCCGATGCAGCACGCCCCGGGAATGGGCGTAGCCGATCGCGTTACAGACGTCGGTGAACCGGCGGAGCAGCTTGCGTAGCTCCAACGCCCGACGGCCGGGGTCATTCTTCAGGGTCTCGTCGGCGTGGAATCGGTCGATCGCCTCCTTGAGGCTGTCCCCCTTGATGAACCGCATCGCGTAATACGGCCGGCCGTCTCCATAACTGCCCAGGCCGTAGACCGGGACGATGCCCGGGTGCTCCAGCCCCCCAGTGATCTCCGCCTCGAGCAGGAAGCGGGCCTGGCTAGTCGGGTCGTCGGCGTGCTGGTCGAGGATCCGCTTGAGCGCCACCTCACGATGCAACTCGGTGTCCAGAGCAACGAACACGGCGCCCAGGCCGCCGCGCGGCGTGGGGGCGCATCACGCGGAACCGCTGACCGTCGCTGGTGGCCGTGCCCACGGAGTAGCTGGCCGTGCCCACGGAGTAGCTGTCCGTGCGATCGGCGTCGCCCTCGGAGCCGAGGGCGAGCTGGGTGAGGGACTGCTCGATCGCCGGGTCGCCCAGCGCGGTGAGCGACTCGCGGGTGGACCGACCGGCGGAGATCGCGGCCAGGCTCTTGGCGGCGTCCCCGCCGTGCTTCTTCAGGTGCAGACCGACCATGGCTTCGACGCCGGCACGCTGCTCGGGGTCGAGGTCGCCGCGGGCGGCGAGGTAGTCGGCCAGGGAGCGGCCGTTGTCCAGAGTCCACGCCTGGAAGGCTGCGAGGAGCTGGGCCAAGTTGATCAACCCGTTCTGAAGCGCGAGCAAGCCAAAGAGCAGGTTGCTCTCAGCGGTGACGGCGGCCATGGGACGGATCTCCGGGAGGGGACGGCCAGCGCGGGCGGTGAGCCGTCGGCCCCCGACGTCGGGTTCCTGCGGCCGGGTCGTGCTGGGTCGGTTGGATTATCGCATGAAGGATCGGCGGATGCAGCGCCGTCACGGCCGATCGAACTTCCCGCGCGTTCGACGGCCCCGTGGCTCCGCCTACGGACGGATTTAGCAACGTCAATGCTATGATTGGCCCCGTCGCTGGATACGGCTTCGGGCGGAGAAATCGAATCCTGCTCGGAGCGTCAGACCTTGGCCGGGGTCGCGCCGTTGCTTGCGGTCCGTCCAGAGCTCGGTCGAGCGTCGTGCCCGTCCTTGCGAGGCTCGGCATGGGTCGGCTCCGCCAGCCAACGCGCCTGGAGTCACAGGCACGCTGGCTGCGAGGTCGCTCTGTCGGGCCTTGCCCATCCCCGGCCGGATTGTGGTAACAGGAGGGAGGCTTCGATCAGGCGCAACCTACAGCGGTGTACCCATGCGTTGCACATAGTTCGGCCTGAGTCGACCTTACACTAACCCGAAGCGTGAGCGAGGGGAGAGCCGCGGCCGGTCCCCTCGCTCACGCTTCGGGCTAGTATGGCCGGTGTGTCGCGCGAGGGTAAACCGCTGTAGTGTCATCGCCTCTGCCATTCTGGTGTCTGCAACCCATGCGTAAACCGCTGTAGATTGCGGCACGAAGACAGGCGTTTCCGCTGTGAGTTTTGGGCGAGGCAATTCTCGGGCCGGAACAGAGAAGAGGAAGGAGGTGCAGGGTCTGGAGGGCGGGAACTGGGGCCTCTTGTCCCACCCCCCGTGACACAGTTATGCTTACCTATCGCATTCAGCGGTCGAATTCTACGCACTGCAAACCCGGAAGAACCGTTTTCGTTGCTATCGGAACCCCGCCCACTTATTCTCCGGAAGGAACTTAGCATGGGCAGTCTTCGATCGATCCGATTCGGCGTGCTCGGGGGTGTCGTGGCCTTGGTCGCCGTCTTCGGCTTGTCCTATCTACTGGCCGATACCCGCGCAGGCCAGGGTGAATCCAACAAGAAGGGGGGAGGCGTGAAGAGGGAAGCCATGGAACGAGAGATTATTCGCGTCGAACCGTTCGACACCAATTTCAAGAAATGGGGTGTGCCCGTCTCCGTCTGCACCCGTGCGGGGAACATGGTGTTCGTCTCGGGCATGCCGCCGTTCGACCCGGAGACCGGGGAGATCGCAGCCAATGCGCCGTTTCGAGCGCCAGGCCGAGCTGATCCTGACGCAGATGAAGACCGCGCTCGAGGCGGCCGGGTCGGACCTCGACCACGTCCTGAAGTGCAACGTGATGTGCATCTCCAAAGACCGCTTCAAGACCTTCAACGAGATCTACAAGCGCTTCTTACCGACCAATCCGCCGGCGCGGATTTTCTTCTGCGTGCCGGAGTGGACCGGAGCGTTCGACATCGAGGTCGATTGTATCGCGCTCACGAAGAGATGAGACCGGGGACCGGAAGGGCCACGCTGGCGGGCAGTAGGTCCGCCACGGCGACACCATCTACGTCTCGGGGATCCCGCCGTTCGACCCCAAGACCGGAGAAATTCGCAGGGTGCCGATCGAAAGCCACGGCGGTCGGGGGTCAGACCGAGCTTCCAGCTTGTCCCCATGGCTCTAGTCCGATGTCCGAGTCCGCGGGCAGTTCTGCATGATCGAGGACGAGCTGGACCGATACGGGACCACGGAAAAGACTATTAACTTGATCTGACCCCCGGTCTTCCGGAAAAATGAGTGGAAATCGGGACTCGCTCGATAGGCGCCGGCCTTCCGCACCATTACACTCAGAACGAAGGTGCTGATCCTCTCGGAGCGAGCGGACGAGGTGACGCCGGGGGGTCCGGTCCTCCGGAGGGCGGCGGGGACTGGGGGATACGATCATGCAGGCCGGTCAAAATCGGCGATTGGGTGAGCGTCGGGATTGGTGGAGGACACGGGTCGGGCAGCCCGGCTTCCGCCTGAAGGATGAACTCGCGATACGTGCCATGATCCTCGCCCTCTCGACGGCCTTCTGCCTGGTGATCTACCACCGCCTCTTCTCATCGTTCATCAAGTGGCTCATCTACTACCCCGGCCTTTCCGTGCCATTGGCCGTGCTCGTGCTCGTGATCTACAACTTGCTGGGGGGCCGAGTTCGGCCTCTCGAAGGTCTTTCTCAACCAGCAGTGGCCGGCACGCTTCTGGAGCGGCTTCTCTTCGACTCTACTGGTCGCACTGATTATGACCTCGACCTACTTCATGACCGATTCTCTCTCGCTCGAGGACGGCCAATATCGGATCATTTGTGATGTTCTTTCGAGCTTTCCTTATATAAATAATATATTAATTCGTTTATCTAATAATAATAATCATATAATAGAGAATTACAACGTGGCCTGGAGGCTTGCGGGGTTCTTGCTCGTCGCCTGCTCTCCCATCCTGCTCGTGATCCTGGTACCCGCCATCCCCCTGGCCGTCTTTGAGGGGAGGATGTCCAGCCGCGCGCCGCTGCCCCCTGGGATGCGTGCCCTGTTCGACCGCCGAACCGACAAGCCGTTCGGGAGGTTCGCGGGCTGGCTGCTGGGGATGGTCGCCGCGGTCTGCCTGGTCGCTTGCGTCTTCCTGGTCGTCACGATGGCGACCGAGCTGATCGAGGACCCGATGAAGGGCGATCGGAATGATCCGTCGAGGAATCTGACCATTGCCGAGATCCTGTTCGTTGTCTCGATCGCCCTCGTCTTCATCTCCCTCCGCCTGCTGAGGAACCGGGGGAACCTCCCTTCCTCCGTGTCCATCAACTGGGTGCTGGGCCTGGCGGTCACCATCGCTTTCATCGCCTCCGAGTTGCCGAAGGTCCCGTTCGCCGAGTCTAAGAGCCGTCTCGAACCGATCTATATTCAATGGGCCGTCGGCGTGGCGCTGGTCGTCTGGCTGACCTGGTCGAACGGTGATCCTTACAAGCTCTACGTTCCCCGGCCTAGAGGCATATTATCCGGGAGGCCGACTGAGCTTGGTCGATTTGCCCGGGCAGGCTCCGCCCTCGGGAGGACAGGCCAGCCGGGCTTTGCAGGGAGACGGGACGGACCGCTGGCCCCACGAGGAGGTGCTACGGGTCTGGGCCAATCATCAGGGGGATCAGCACAGACCGAACGAGGCCAAGCCGAAGCTCGCGGTCGTGACGACCAGCGGGGGGGCGTTGAGGTCGGCCGTCTGGACGGCCATGGTCCTAGAGCAAGTCAAGGCTGAGATCTCCGGCTCGGTGTGCCATCAGGACTTTACGAAGGGCATCCGCCTCATCACGGGGGCCTCGGGCGGCATGCTCGGCGCCACCGCGTTCGTGATCAAGTTATACAACCCCAACCTGTTTCCGATCAGGGATAACGGGATCATCGATGCCCTCTGGACGGACAGCCTGAAGACCGTCGCCCACTATGCCGCGTTGGTGGACCTGCCGTCGATCTTCGACCATCGCCGGCAGGGCGATGACCGGGGGCGGGCCCTCGAAGCGACCTGGGACTTCCTCGATCATTACACCTTCGGCTGCCTGAAGGAGGCCGAGCTCGCGGGCCGGCTGCCTCGCTTCGTCTTCTCGCCGATGATGGTCGAGGACGGCCGGCGATTGATCATCAGCAACCTCGACATGAGCTTCCTGACCGGCATGCGTACGACGTCGAAGCCGGCGGCGAGGTCGCCCGGGCCCCGACCCGGCCCAAGGCCGTCGCGATCCGCCATCGAGTTCCGTGAGCTATTCCCCGCGGCGACGGACACCTTCCCCGTCCGGACCGCCGTGAGGATGAACGCCTCGTTCCATATGTGTCCCCCGCGGTTAGCCTCCCGACGAACCCCCCCAGGTCACTCGTCGATGCCGGTTATTACGATAACTTCGGGGTGAACTTGGCCTGCTCCTGGATTCACGCCAATCGTGGCTGGTTGATGAAATACACCGACGGCGTCGTACTGATCCAGATCCGGGACAGCGCCGCGGCCGCCGCGCCCGACGAGCTCGACGTGCCGCCCTCGCCCATCGACCGTTTCTCCAGGGCCATCTCGTTCGTCACGAACCCCTTCGTCAGCACTCGAGCGCGGAACGCGACCACAGCCATCCGCAACGACGAGCAGATCGGGATGGTGGGCGACCATTTCCGCGACCTGGGTTGCTCGTCGGATTTCTTCAAGACGTTCATCTTCGATTTCCGGGATTCGGACAACGTGGCGATCAGTTGGCGCTACTGACGTCGGAGGAGATCAACGACCTCTATGTCGGCTTGAATAACGAAGCCATCCAGACGAGGGTTCAGGAATTACGGAGGTGGTGGTGCCACTCTCCTGCGGTGGACCCGGCCGGAACGAGCACGCGTAAAACGTCAGCCGGTCGCCGCCAGGGTCCAGATTCAGCGAAACCGGAGGGTAATAGTTTCGTAGCCTCGGCAGTTCCCGATCGAAGACCTCAACAGCCTCCACCGGACGCTACTGGGGCGACACCAGCTCCGACTTGATCGCCGACCCGAGCTTGTTCGGGTCCAGGTAGGTCTCCCAGTTCGCCCGCGCGAACCGATCGTCGGCGACCCACCAGCAGTTGCTAGCCCATGTTTGGAGTGGCGTGACGTAACTCCTTGCGGCGTAAGGGTCGAGTTTTCAATTAGTCACTACATCACGGTTTCCTCCCCCTCCGCCTCCGCCGGCGGCCGCTGGTCCAGAATCTTCAACGCTTTGAGCACCGGCCGCGCATCCTGCGAGCCGCCAACCAGCCCCCGACTCTCGGGTTGGCCCTTCAGACGGAACTTAACCAGCCGGAGAAAATCCGGTGTCAGCCTTCATGCCGCCAGGATGGCGGCACCCGAACCCATGAAAATGGGGCATGCTCTCATGTTAACATAGGCGACATCCGTCGCACGGCCTTACGCCGAAATGAAATTGGTGCTTCGAGCCCGCGTGTCAGCCTGGCGGAGGCATCGCGCGTACCCAAACCTGTGGCCCAAAGGCGTCGCTCGCGACGCCGGCGGAGCACGTCGAGCAGAATGCCTCCTCCCCGCGATGTCGTTCCGTGCGACGGACCTTTTGGGGAGACCCGTCGATGGACGTATTGCATCGTCTGTTGTGCCGGTTGGATGTCCACAAGCGTACCGTTGTGGCCTGCGTCCGGAGGGTCGACCCCGCGGGCAAGGTCTCGAAATCGATCAAGACCTTCGCCACCATGACCGGCGACCTCTTGACCTCTCGGACTGGCTCGCAGCCCAAGGGGTCAAGGTCGTCGCGATGGAGTCGACCGGGTCGTACTGGAAACCCGTCTTCAACCTCCTGGAGCCACGGTTCGAGGTCATCCTGGTCAACGCCCATCACATCAAGCAGGTCCCGGGTCGCAAGACCGACGTCAAGGACAGCGAATGGATCGCCCAATTGCTCCAGCATGGATTGTTGCGTCCCAGCTTCATCCCGCCCCGGCCCACACGGGAACTGCGGGACCTGACCCGCCAGCGCACCCAGTTGATCCGCGAGCGGACCTCAGTGATCAACCGGATTCAGAAAGTCCTGGAGGACGCCAACATCAAGCTCGGCTCGGTGGCCTCGAACGCGTTGGGGGTCTCGGGCCGGTCGATGATCGAGGCGATCATCCGGGGCGAATATGATCCGGTCAAGCTCGCCGATCTGGCACGGCGGCGGCTACGGGAGAAGATCCCGCAACTCCAACAGGCCCTTCGCGGCTCGGTAACGGACCATCACCGGTTCCTGCTCCGGACCCAGATGGATCACCTGGATCATCTGGAGCGACTGATCCGGCAGTACAGCCAACAGATCGAGGAGGCCCTCGACCCTTTCGTTGAGACGCTGGCCCGGTTGATGACGATCCCCGGCGTCGACCTCCGCGTGGCGGAGGTCGTCGTCGCCGAGATCGGTCTGGATATGAGCCGGTTCCCGACGGCCGGTCATCTGTCGTCATGGGCGGGCCTGGCCAGCGGCAACGACGAGAGCGCCGGCAAGCGACGAAGCGGGCGGACGACGCCCGGCAATGTGTGGCTCAAGACGGCGCTGGTTCAGGCCGCATGGGCGGCGTTCCGCGCCAAGGGGACGCACTTGTCGAAGAGGTTCCGCCGCATCGCGGGGAATCGCGGCAAGAAGCGGGCGGCTTTAGCAGTCGCACATACGTTGCTCGTGATCATTTATCATCTCTGAAGGAGAAAACGACCTACCAAGAAATTGCCGGGGACAGCGAAGCGGCCTGAGTGGAAGGAGGACTCTCAGGACCGCAGTAAGTCGCGTGTGATGCCCGTCGGCATGCGATGCCGTTCGCCGTCCGTATAGAAGTGCTCATTACTTTACATGATTGTCTGATCAGTTCTTTTTCCGGCCGGAAAAT
>CAVRFS010000005.1:0-41888 GCA_963720335.1 uncultured Planctomycetota bacterium
GCCCAGTTGACCCCACCGGCCGTATCTTCGGCATGATGCCTCATCCCGAACGCTTCGTCGACCCGTGGCACCACTCGCGCTGGACTGCGCCGCGGCACCCATCAGCCGGCTGAAGGGGATGGTCTACGAATCTTTCGAGGAGCCGTCGAGACCTTGCGAGGTTGACAAGCACTCGACACAAATCTCGAGTGAGATCTTTTCATATCACGATTCAAAACACCAGGGCGAGACCTGGCATTGACAAACCTTTACGGAGCGTCGGAAGCCGGGGCGCTATAATCCGACCATCGGATCGAGATCGGCGTTTTCCGCGACCAACACTCATAGACTGGGGACTTGTCGATGGGATCGAAATTCGCGAAGATCATCGCGACCGGGGCTCTTGCTGGTGGTGACCACCGCCTTGGCCCGCGCCCAAGGGCCCCCGGGCATGCCGCCGCCAGGTGGAATGGGAGGACCCGGAGGACCGGGAGGACCCGGCGGCCAATCGTTAGTCATGGCCGACTCAGTGCAATCGGACCTCGGCTTGAGCGACAAGCAGAAAACTCAGCTCAGGCGGCTCGAACAATCGATGCGGCAGAAAGTCCGGGATACCTTCGAAGCAAGTCGCGAGGAAGGGATGGATCCGGATGCGACGAGGTCGACGATGAACGGGATCCGCCGCGGTCACGACACCGCGGTCTCCAAGGTCCTGGACAAGCGTCAGAAGCGGCGCCTGTCCCAGATCGAGCTGCAACGCGAAGGGCTCCTGGCCGTCGCCACCATCAAGGAGGTCGCGACCAAGTTAAAGCTGACCGCGTCGCAAACGAAGAAGGTCCGGACGATCGTCAATGAAATGCGGGAGTCCATGGCCCTTTCCATGCCTGGCCCGCCCGGCGGTGGAGGATTTCCCGGCGGACCACCACCAGACGGTGGACCACCACCGGACGGCGGGCCGTTTCAGGGCGGCAGACGATTTCGGGGCGACGGGCCACCACCCGGCGGCGGACCGCCTCCAGGCGGCCAAGGATTCCCCGGCGGACCTCCTCCAGGCGACGGAGGGCCAGGCGGTGGACCTCCTCCAGGGGGCGGACCAGGATTCGATAATCCGGAATTCCGAGCTCAGTTTGAGAAGATGCGAGAAGCTCAACAGCAGATCCGCGCCACCGCGATCAAGAAGATCGAAGAGGTCCTCACGAAAGACCAGAAGGCGACGTTGGACAAGATGTTCGGCAAGCCGTTTGATTTCACGACAATCCGCCGTGGACCCGGCCCGGGCGGCCCGCCTCCAGGAGGCCCTGATAACCGCGGCCGAACGACGGAAAAGACGAAATCTCGCAACGATTCGGACCAGTGATCGAAATTCTTCAACTCTGACCCATTGACAGTTTCTCTCACCAGATCGAACGAGGAGGTTTTCGCAAATGAGTCTCGCCATTTCGCAGCCAAACCGACGCGCGATTTCTCGGCACGCTCACCGCCGGCTCCGCCTTCTTCACCACAGCCGGGCTGTTCGCCGAGCAACTCGCCCTCACGCCGGCAAGGACGGAAGGTCCGTTCTACCCCGACAAGCTGCCCGCTGGACCAGGACAACGACCTGATCATCGTCAGGGACGGGATCACACCGGCGGTCGGGGAAATCACGCACTTGAAAGGCCGGATCCTCACCGCGTCCGGCAGTCCGGTCAAGAACGTGACAATCGAGATCTGGCAGTGCGACGCCAACCAGGTCTATTTGCACACCGGTGACAGCGAGAGCAAAGGCGAACAACGCGACAAGAACTTTCAAGGTTTCGGAAAGTTCACGACCGGGTCCAAGGGGGAGTACTACTTCCGCACCATCAAGCCCGTTCCCGTACCCGGGCCGGCCCGCGCCGCACATCCATTTCAAGGTGAAGAGCGGGGACCGAGAACTCTTGACTTCGCAGATCAACATCGCCGGTCATCCGGGCAACAAAGTCGACCATGTCGTGCTCGAAGGGCTCGGCATCTTCGACCGGGAACTCTTGATGGCCGACTTCGTGCCGATCAAGGATTCGAAGATCGGCGAGCTGTCGGCGCACTTCGATATCGTTCTGGGCCGAACTCCGGACGAGCGGTCGTACCGGAAAAACGAGCCTGCGCGATCTTGATGCGACCGATGAGCGTCTAGGATTTCCACACAATCTTAACCCGATCGAGAGAACCCATGCGTACCTTGATAACACTGATTTTGACAGTTGGATTCTGCGTCGCTGCCTCGATTGGGGTGGCGCAGCGGCAGAGCCCTGACCCGGAACAAGGACTCGAAGTCAGCGACGGCGACGACCTTGGCGTGCAACTGGCGCAGGCTCAGGGCCCTGGTCGCACACAAGGGGGCCAGTCGAACGACGGCGAGGACCTCGTGGTCCGGATGATGGAGTTCGACACCGACAAGGACGGGAAGCTGACCAAGGTCGAGATCACGGATGCCCGGCTACACCGCTTGTTCGACCGTAGTGACGCCAACAAGGACGGGATCGTCACGAAAGAGGAGCTGGCCAGCCTTGCAACCAAGGAACATTCGGACGAAAGCGTGGCGGCGGGCCGGGCTTTGGTGGTGGTCCTCCGGGCTTCGGGCCTCCGGGCGGCGGACCTCCCGGCGGCGGACCGCCCGGCGGTTTCATGATGGGAATGGGCCGACCGGGCGAAATCCTGCCACGGATGCTCCAGGATCGCCTCAAATTCACTCCACAGCAAAGGACCGAACTCGAAGGCCCTTCAGAAGGAAGTAGACGCCAAACTTGATAAGATTTTGAGCGCCGAACAGAAGACGCAGCTCAAGCAGATGCGCGAGCGTGGGCCAGGGGGGTTCGGACCACGGGGCGGTGGTCCGCCAGGCGGTCGCGGTTTCGGTGGTCCTCCTCCCCGCCAGGCGGTCGCGGATTCTGGTCCCCCTCCGGGCGGCGGTGGTCCTCCCCCTCCTCCTCGACGAAGTTTAGAGGCGAGGAGTTGAAGTTAGAAGTTAGGAGTTAGAATGAAGGAATCGTGCATGCTAAACTAGAATTCTAACTCCTAACTTCTAACTTCTTTTCAGCTTGAATGGCTGGAACCAACGCGATGGCGCACGGGACGAGCTCGGGCACATGGTCCAATCAGGCGGGCGAGGCGCCGCAATCCGGCGTGTCGATTCTACTCGTGGATGACGATATCGAGTTGTGCGAGCTCTTACAGGAGTTCTTTGCCCGAGGGGATATTCGCCTGGAGACCGTGCACGACGGCCGCCGGGGCTTGGCCCGCGCGCCTCAATGGGGGGCACGACTTACTGCTCCTCGACGTGATGATGCCGGGGCTGGACGGGTTTGAGGTTCTCCGATTGCTTCGGCGGCAGAGCCAGGTCCCGGTGATCATGCTCACTGCCCGCACAACCCAGGCCGACCGCGTGGCGGGCCTGGACGCCGGCGCGGACGATTACTTGCCCAAGCCGTTTGGCACGGCCGAGTTGATGGCCCGAATCCGGGCCGTCCTTCGCCGGACGGGCCGTGTTCCCAAGGAGTCTGAGGTCCTGGACGCGGGGGGGATCCGGCTCATCCCGTCGGCACGTGAAGTCTTGTCGGACGGGGCCGCCGTGGCGCTCACCACTGTCGAATACGACATTCTCGAATTCCTGGCGCATGCCGCCGGCCGGACGGTCTCCCGTGATGAGCTGACGGCCGCTCTCTACCAGCGACGGGCGACCAAGTTTGATCGTTCTCTCGACATGCACATCTGCAACCTGAGAAAAAAGCTCGGCCGGAACGGCGACCTGATCCGGACGGTCCGCGGCGTGGGCTACCTTGTGCCGTTCCGGCCACGATAGTTCGGAGGGCACATGACATGCGGACCATCTTCGCCAAGGTTCTGCTCTGGTCGCTCGGCACTTTCGCCCTCTCCCTGGTCGCTTACTGGGCGATTTCGCGGACTCTCGAACGGCGCGGGCCGCCCGGGGGAAACCCAATCCATCACGTGATCGACCTGGTCCAGGACGACGCATTCAGAGCCTACGAAGAGGGGGGAACCCGAGCGGCTATCCGCGTATCTCCAGCGAATTAGTTCCTACCTTCCCGGCGAACATGTCCTGACCGATTCCCGCGGATACGACCTGGTCAGCGGTGCGGATCGGTCCGACTTACTGAGGCGAGGGCACGGCGCCCCGGAGTCGCGCCGGCTTTCCAACGGCTGCTTCATCCACGTTGCTCCCACGCGAGACAGCAAGTATCGATTCATCTCGATCTCCAAACCGTGGTTCGAGCCGCCGAACATCCTGCCCTATTACGGAGCGATCGTTCTGGTCATCGCCGGGATGGGCTCCATCCTGGCCGTGCACCTCGCCGGCCCGTTGCGCCGGCTGCGCCAGGCGGTCGACCGCTTCGGCCGGGGCGATCTGTCGACGCGGGTCCATTCGAAGCGGAAGGACGAGATCGGCGAGCTGTCACAATCCTTCGACGAGATGGCTGGACGCATCGAGACTCTCCTGGTGGCCGAGCGCCGGCTATTGCTGGACGTCTCTCACGAACTCCGCTCACCCCTGACTCGCCTCGACGTGGCCGTCGATCTGGCCCTCACCAGCGACGACCGCGAAGTCTATCTCGGTCGCATCAAGCGCGATATCGGCCGGCTCTCCGTCCTCGTCAATGAGCTGCTCCAGCTCACACGCGCCGAGGGAGACCCATCCATCCACAACCTGGACCATGTCCGCCTCGACGAGATCCTGGAGGTCTTGGTCGAGGATTGCGACATGGAGGCCGAGGCGAAGGGTTGCCGGCTCGACCTCAGCGCCTCGGAACCCTGCACGGTCCTGGGCGACCCGGAGCTCTTGCGGTGCGCCGTCGAGAACGTGGTGAGAAACGCCATCCGCCACGCACCGGTTGGAACCGCGATCACGATCGACCTGGAGTCGCATGGGGAATCGGCAACGATTGCCGTGCGCGATCATGGGCCAGGCGTCCCAGACGAGCTGCTCGGAGCGATTTTCGAGCCATTCTTCCGCGTCGAGGGTGACCGCAGCCGGGCAAGCGGCGGCGTGGGCCTGGGACTGGCCATCGCCCGACGCGCCGTCAACCTGTCCAGAGGCCGAATCTTCGCCCAGAACGCCCGCCCGGGCCTCGTAGTCAACATCGAACTGCCGCGGGCGGAAGTCTCGGCTCGCCATGCGATGGCGGAAATGTGAGGCAGCGTAAGCCTGATTCCGAAGAGATTGAACGGACCTCAGGCAGCGGTTTCGCCCCGCCACTGACCGACTGGACAGAATACCCTTATAGGGTTAAGATTCAAGATGGAGAAACGAACCCCTCATTACGATCTCACCCGTGTTCAGGCGGATGTCGTTTTTCTGGGGGCAGCCGCCTTCACTAAGACCGCATTGGATGGCGGTCGAGATATGGGACTGACCGCGGAGGAGATGCTGGGCGTAATTGCTTCCCTTGGCCGGCGCGATTTCTACAAGTCCATGACCACTTATGTGGATCATCGAGTTTGGCAAGACGTCTATCACGCTGCTACTCCGTTGGGAACAGTCGCCTACATCAAGATCACAATGCGCGACACCGCACCCGTCATTCAGTTCAAGGAGCGGGGACGATGAAATCTCGAGCTTGCGGAGCCTGCGCCGCTGCCGGCGCGGTTCCTTTCGATAATGAAACATTCAACGTCGTGCATGCCGATTTGAACACTGAGGTGAAGGGCCTGGCGGGCTGGCGATGCGGTGCATGCGGTGAAGTCGAGTTCGACCGCGAGAGCGCCCGGCGATATGCCGCTGCCGGCGATGAATTGGTGCTCCGCGCGCGAGATCGAGCGCACAGAAATTCGGCGCATTCGCCGAAAGTTGGGTATGAGTCAAGCCACGGCGGCCCGATTGACTGGTGGTGGGCACAATGCCTTCTCCCGCTACCAGCGCGGCCAGACCGTGCCGCTGCCGGCCGTTGTGAATCTCTTCAAACTGCTGGACAAGCATCCCGAGTTGCTCAAGGAGCTGGTCTGAGAGATCGCAAACTCGGTAATGTCGGACACACCGCATACGCAGGCTTAGCGTCCGCAGGCTTAGGGGTCGGGTAAGGAGGTGAGGTTGCCCTCACGCCCTTACCCGAACCCCGTGCCCCTGTGGGCCTGGGACTGGCTATCGCCCAACGCGCCGTCAACCTGTCCCGAGGCCGAATCTTCGCCCAAAACGCCCGCCCAGGCCTTCGGGTCATCGTCGAGTTGCCGTGCGCGGAAGCCTGACTTACGAACTGCGACGAATCCGTTGAGAGAGTTGGCCTTGGAAGACTGAGCCAGTCTCGCTTTAATCTGGACCGTAACTCGGGTCAGGAGGATCCTCCATGGCAGGGATGCGGAATGGATTGGTCGAGGACGCTGCGCCGGCCCAGTTCGGTGTTCAAGACGGAAACACCGATCTAGCAATAAGTTATCGCAAGCACGCGATTCAATTGACGCGGCAAGGACAGTATGCCGAAGCCGAGACGCACTTGCGCGGCGGTCCGCCTCGCGCCGGACGATGCCGACCTTCTGAACGACTTGGGGTTGGCGCTCTGGCGGCAGGGCCGGTCGGTCGACGCCGAGCCGATCTACCGACGCGCGCAACAGGTCAAGCCCAACGACTTCTCGATCCTGACCAACTTGGGGGTTGCCCTTCACAGCCAGAACCGGCTCGACGAAGCTTGTGAATGTTTCCGACGGGCCATCGACAACCGTCCCGACGCATTCGACGCCGTGATCAATCTGGGGCTTGTCCTGTCGGACCAAGGCAAGTTCGACGAGGCGATGGGCTGGCTCACTCTGGCGCACCAACTCCAGCCAGACTCGGCGGACGCACTGCAAGGCCTCGGCGTTAACCTCGCCCGCCAGGGAAGGTGGCGCGAGGCGATCGAGAAATATGAGCAGGGCCTGCGGCTCCGGCCCGATTTCGCCCGGCTGCACCGAAACCTCGCCTATGCTTTGCTCTGCCTCGGCGATTACGAGCGCGGCTGGCCGGAGCACGAATGGCGATTGAAGTGTCAGCATCATCTCGGTGGTTCGCTCGGTCGCCCATTCTGGAACGGCGATGACTTCAAGGGACGAACGATCTTGCTGCACGCCGAACAAGGGCTCGGCGATACCTTGCAGTTCCTCCGCTTCGCCCCGATGGTCAAACGGCGCGGTGGCCACGTCGCGGTGCGCTGTCAGACGAAACTGCTCCGACTGGCGGCCCGTTGTGCGGGAGTCGATCTGGCTTTCGACGGGTCCGCCTTCGAGCCCGATTTTCAAATCCACGCACCTTTGTTGAGCCTGCCGGCGATCTTCGGCACGACGCTGGCCACACTGCCGGCTCAGGTACCCTATCTCACCACCGAAGACAGCCTCGTCGAACACTGGCGCGTCAGAGCTGGCCCAGACGATCGGAATCGAAAACGCAGACGGTGCGGAAGCTCGCAAGGGTCGAGCCT
The DNA here is from genome assembly GCA_963720335.1 of uncultured Planctomycetota bacterium. GTDB lineage: Bacteria > Planctomycetota > Planctomycetia > Isosphaerales > Isosphaeraceae > CAVRFS01. The sequence goes on from CAVRFS010000005.1 coordinate 7,398, forward strand.
CCCGGGGCGTGCGAGACCGTTTCTGATCGGGATCGCCTGGCAAGGCAGCCCAGATCATCGATTCGACCACTGGCGATCATTCCCGTTGGCCCAGCTCGCGCCGCTGGCCGAGCTGCCCGGCGTCCGGCTGATCAGCTTGCAGTGCGATGACGGGCTGGATCAGATCGCTCCTTTGGCCGGTCGGTTGCCGATCCTCGAGCTGAGCGGACGCCGTGAACGTGACTTTGCCGAGACTGCGGCCATCATGGCTCATCTTGACCTGGTGATCACGCCCGATACGTCGGTGGCCCACCTGGCCGGTGGCCTCGGCGTCCCGGTCTGGGTCGCCCTCAGCACGGTTGGCGAGTGGCGATGGCTCGACGGACGCGACGACAGCCCCTGGTATCCCACCATGAGGCTGTTCCGCCAAACCACGCTCGGCGATTGGGACGGCGTCTTCCGACGGATGGCCGAAGCCTTGAAGGCGGAAAGGATGAACGATCAAACTGAGCGTTCAGTGATCAGTGTTCAGTGCCGCAAGACACCGATCTGGCAAAAAGTTATCGCAAACAAGCGATTGTCTTGATGCTGCAAGGACAGCCGGCCGAAGCGGAACCGATCTTGCGTGAGGCGCTCCGCCTCACGCCTGACGACACCGACATGTTGAACGACTTGGGGCTAGCGGTCTGGCGGCAGGGCCGGGCGGCCGAGTCCGAGCCGATCTACCGCCGGGCGCACCAGATCAAGCCGAACGACTTTCGGATACTGACCAACCTGGGACTTGCCTTGTACACACAGAACCAGATCGACGAGGCGGGCAAGTATTTCCGGCTGGCAATCGACAACCAGCCCGACACGCCCGATGCGCTGATGAACTTGGGAATCGTGCTCTCGGACCAAGGGAAGTTCGACGAGGCGATGGAATGGCTGATTCGGCGCACCAACTTCAGCCGGACTCGGCGGACCCACTGCAGAACATTGGGAATGAACCTCGCCCGACAGGGAAAGTGGGATGAGGCGATCGAAAAATACGAGCAGGCCTTGCGAATCCGGCCCGATTTCGCCGAGGTCCACGTCAACCTCGCGGTCGCCTTGCTGACGCGCGGTGATTACGAGCGCGGCTGGCCGGAGCATGAATGGCGCATAAGAACTGCCGACCCATTCGGGCTGTCGGATCAATCGCACGTTCTGGAACGGGGATGACTTCAAAGGACGAATGATTTTGCTGCACGCCGAACAAGGGTTCGGTGACACCTTGCAGTTCCTCCGCTTCATCCCCCTGGTCAAGCGGCGCGGCGGCCAGGTTGCGGTGCGCTGTCCGACGAAACTGCTCCGGCTGGTGGCCCGCTGCCCCGGCGTCGATCTGGCTTTCGATGGATCCTCATACGAGCCGGATTGCCATATCCACGCTCCACTCTTGAGCCTGCCGTCGATCTTCGGCACGACTCTGGCGACCTTGCCCGCTCAGGTGCCTTATCTCGCCACCGATGTTGTACTCGTCGAACACTGGCGCTCGGAGCTGGCTCGTGCGATCGGAATGGACGGCCCGATCGGTGCGAAGGCACAGGGCGCGGTCGCGCTTCAGCGGACGCTCGAGACCATTCCTGATTGGAATCGTATGGCAAGGAAATCCCGAGCATCGATACGATCGCTGGCGATCATTCCCGATGGCACAGTTTGCTCCCCTGGGCGAGCTCCCTGGCGTCCGGCTGATCAGCTTGCAGACCGACGTCGGCAAGGATCAAATCGCTCCGCTGGCCGGTCGGCTGCCGATCGTCGAGCTGAGTGGACGTCGAGGACGCGATTTCACCGAGACCGCGGCCGTGATGACTCATCTTGACCTGGTGATCGCGCCCGATTCGGCGGCCGCCCACCTGGCAGGTGGCCTCGGTGTACCTGTCTGGGTCGGACTCTCCTCGGTTGGCGATTGGCGCTGGCTGGCCGATCGCGACGACAGCCCGTGGTATCCCACCATGAGGCTGTTCCGCCAGACCACGCTCGGCGATTGGGACGGCGTCTTCCGACGGATGACCGTTGCCTTGAAGCAGAAGCTCGAGCGAGAGAAAGTCAATCACCCGTAGGAGGATTCGCCATGGCACGGTTGCGAACGCGATTGAAAAGGAAAGCCGCCAGGGCCCAGAGCCGGACTTCCGGTGTGACGAATCCCACGTCAACGACGTATTGCCACCAGGCGATTGAGTTGTCGCGGCAAGGCCGGTCTGCCGAAGCGGAAACGCACTTGCGCGAGGCCCTCCGCCTCTGGCCGAACGACATCGACTTACTCAACGAGCTGGGCTTGACGATCTGGCGGCAAGGCCGGGCCGCCGAGGCCGAGGAGATTTACCGCCGGGCGTACCGGATCAAGCCGGACGACTTCCGGATCCTGGCCAACCTGGGCGTTGCCCTCCACGAACAGGACCAGTTCGACGAGGCGAGCGAATTTTGCCGGCGGGCGATTCAGTTTAATCCCAACGCGTTCGATGCCCACATGAACCTGGGGGTCAACCTCTCCGACCAAGGGAAGTTCGACGAGGCGACGGTGTGGCTCGAACGGGCGCACCAGCTCCGGCCCGACTCGGCGGACATCTATCTCAACCTGGGAATGAATCTCCTCCGCCAAGGGAGAATCGACGAGGCGATCGATCAATATGAGCAGGGCCTGCGTCTACAGCCCGAATTCGCCCGCCTGCACCGGAACCTCGCACACGCTTTGCTCTGCCGGGGCGATTACGAACGGGGTTGGCAAGAGCACGAATGGCGCATGAAGTGCGATGACTATCCAGGCCGTCGCATCAACCGTCCCTTTTGGAACGGAGAGAACTTTCCGGACCGGACCATTCTCCTCCATCACGAGCAAGGGTTCGGTGATACGTTGCAACTGATCCGCTTTGCTCCGCTAGTCAAGAGCACGCGGTCGCGACGTCCTGTTGGGTTGTCCACAAAAACTGCTCCGGCTGGTCGCGCGCTGTCAGGGGGTCGATCTGGCGTTCGACGGCTCCTCGTTCCAACCGAACTGTCACATCCATACCCCCTTATTCAGTTTGCCGGCGCTCCTCGGCACGACGCTATCCACCCTCCCCGCCCGGGTCCCCTATCTCGTGAACGATCCCGTCCTCGTCGAGCATTGGCGCTCGGAGCTGGCGCGGGTGATCGGTATGGAGACTGCGAGCCGAGCTGACAGCGGCCGGCCCGTGCGGCCGTTCTTGATCGGGATCGCCTGGCAGGGAAATCCGTCCCATCAGACGGATCGCTGGCGGTCATTCCCATTATCCCAGTTCGCCCCACTCGCTGAGCTGCCGGGCGTCCGGCTGATCAACCTGCAAACGGATGACGGCCTGGATCAGATCGCTCCTCTGGCCGGCCGGCTGCCGATCAGCGAGCTGACCGGACGCCGCCTGTTCGACTTTGCCGAGACGGCCGCCATCGTGGCCAATCTCGACCTGGTGATCGCGCCCGATACAGCCGTAGCCCATCTGGCGGGTGGCCTGGGCGTCCCGGTCTGGGTCGCCCTCTGCTCGGTTCCCGACTGGCGATGGCTCCACGGCCGCGACGATAGCCCGTGGTATCCCACCATGAGACTGTTTCGCCAAACTCGTCTCGGCGATTGGGACGGCGTCTTCCGACGGATCACCGAAGCCTTGAAATCAAAGTGTTCAGTGTTCAATACCCGTTTCCACAACTGAACACCGAACGCTGGCCAGGAGCCTTTGCCGTGGCGCATACGCGGAATGATTTGGCGGAGTGCGACATGCCGGTCTGGAACGGCACTGAATATGTAAGCTCCGATCTCGCGATGAACTATCGCGACCAAGCGATTCGGCTATCTTTGCAAGGCAAGTTCGCCGAGTCGGAGACTTATTGGCGTGGGGCGCTCGACCTCCAGCCGGACGACGTCGACGTGTTGAACGAGCTGGGTTTGGCGGTCTGGCGGCAGGGCCGGGCCGCCGACGCCGAGCCCATTTATCGGCGGGCGCGCGAGATCAACCCGCACGACTTCCGAGTTCTGTCCAACTTGGGACTTGCCGTTTACGACCAAGGCCGGATCGACGAGGCCGGCGAGTATTACCGGCTGGCAATCGCGATCGAGCCCGACGCGTTCGACGCACTGATGAACCTGGGGCTGGTATGCTCCGACCAGGGGAAGTTCGACGAGGCGAAGGAGTGGATCGATGCTGCGTCTCGACTCCAGCCCAACTCGGCGGACTTACTGCAAGTCGTCGGAGTCAACCTGGGTCGCCAGGGAAAGTGGCACGAGGCGATCGAAAAATACAAGCAGGGCCTTCGGCGACAGCCCGATTTCGCCCGGCTGCACATGAATCTCGCGTACGCTCTACTCTGTCTCGGCGATTACCAGCGAGGCTGGCAGGAGCACGAATGGCGCTTGAAGTGGCGTGACTACCCGGGTATTCGCGTCAACCGACCGTTCTGGAACGGAGAAAACCTCCAGGGGCGGACAATTCTGCTCCACGCGGAACAAGGGCTGGGCGACACCCTCCAGTTCATCCGATTCGCACGGCTGGTCAAGGCGCACGGTGGCATCGTGCTGATGATCTGTCAGCCACGATTGCTCCGGCTCGTCGCCCGCTGCGAGGGGGTCGATCTGGCTTTCGACGGATCGTCCTTCCAGCCGGACTGTCAATTCCACGCTCCGCTCATGAGCCTACCGGCAATCCTCGGCAACACACTCAGTACGATCCCCTCGCGCGTCCCTTACCTGGATACCGACCCGGTGCTTGTCGAGCACTGGCGATCGGAGCTGGCCAGAGTGATTGGAATGGACAGCCAAGCGAGGGTGGAGGGCCAGATGCAGCCTGACCACGGCCGGCCCGCGCGACCGTTCCTGATTGGGATCGCCTGGAAGGGAAGTCCCACTCATCGGTTGGATCGCTGGCGATCATTTCCGTTGGCCCAGTTTGCCCCACTGGCTGAACTGCCAGGCGTCCGGCTGATCAGCTTGCAGACCGACGACGGCCTGGATCAGATCGCTCCCCTGGCCGGCCAGTTGCCGATCATCGAGCTGGGCGGTCGTCGCCAACGCGATTTTGCCGAGACCGCGGCCATCATGGCCCATCTTGACCTGGTGATCTCCGCTGATACCGCGGTTGCCCACCTGGCGGGCGGCCTCGGCAAGCGAGTCTGGGTCGGCCTGAACGCGATGGGGGACTGGCGCTGGCTGGTCGGCCGCGAGGACAGCCCGTGGTACCCCACGATGAGGCTTTTCCACCAGACGACCCTTGGCGACTGGGACAGCGTATTCCAACGGATGACCCATGCCTTGAAGCAAGAGCTGGATGTGGCCTCCGCGATCGTCTCCGTTCCGCGGACATGACTTTCCTGGCTCTCAATCATCGCCGGGTGCGATCGCGAGCTGACGGACGAACTTCGAGATCGCCTCGTCCATGCGCCGGCCGGTGATATCGTGGTCGCCTTCGTCGATCCAGAGCGTGGTGACCGGGCCGGCGGCCGCCTTGGCCAATTTCTCGCCCATCGGGAAGGGTACGACTCGATCCCGACGGCCGTGGCCGATCAAGATCGGACAGTTAATCGCGGCGATCTTGCGCTGGCTGTCGAACCGGTGCCGGAGCAACAGCGAGACGGGAACGAACGGGAGGAGGCGACGGGCCATGTCCACTCCACTGGTGAACGTGCTGAAAGCGATCAGTCCGGCGACTTTCCGGCGCGACGCCAGGTCGATGGCCACCGCTCCTCCCATCGACCAGCCGCCGGAGATAATCCGCTCTGGCTCGAAACCGCGCGTCGAGACCAGGTAGTCGTAAACCGCGTCGGCCGTGGCCTGACATCCCTTTTCGGAGGGACGGCCTTCGCTCATGCCATAGCCGACATAATCGGGGATGATCACGTTGAGACCCAGCCGGCGGAATCGCTCGAACTCGGCTTCAGCGTAGGCCATGCACATGCCGTTGCCGTAGAAGTAGATCAATGCCGGTCGGTGCGATGCCTGGGGATCCGGCTGCCCCGCGGTGGTCAGGGCCGCTCCAAACAGGGCGGTGACCTTTTCCCCATTTTTTGTGACGAGCTTGACAAGCGCGGTGCCCGGACGGGGGCGGACGGTCGCGGCTGAGGTCCCCTGTGTCGCGGCGCCCGGGAAGATCATTCGATCTTGAAATGAGAAGAGCACAAGTTGTAATCCGAGGAACACCAGGAGCAGAACACGCGCGATCTTCATCGACCAGGTCCGCAGCCGGGACGGCCGTTGTCGCAACGAGTCAGGAGCCGGAATCGTGCCGCGTGGCCACGGGAATTTCCATCGATGAGCGAGCAGGAAGCAGTACGAAGCAAGTCGGACCCATACCCGCATCTCCGTCCTTGGCTCATCCTAACAGGATTGGGGGACAATGAAAAAGCCAACCTGACGCGACAGGCATCGCTGTCACGCCAGGTTGGCCATGCTGGAACTGCGCGAGGCTGGGCTGGGCTAGATTGGTCGATCGATCAGTCGGCACCTCGGGATAGGATGACTCCGGGTGTATTGCGATCAAGAATAATCGGGAGGATGAAACGCATGAGGACCGACCGAGGAGGAAGATTCAGAGCTCAGAGGCCACTGCCGAACGACGAGGATTCACCGCGATGATGATGGTGGTCGGAGGCGACCCCTTCCGCCGAGTTTTCCTTGCGGGCCGAGGACACGTGCGGGCCTCGCAACACCGACTGGTTGCCGCGAGCATGCTGCGTGTGGCCGCGAAGGGGACCACGTCGCAGTGGAGGCTCATTGGAGACTGAGGATAACGGCGGCGCCGCGTGGCCTTCGTACTGCAACTCGAGATCGTCGGGTTCGTATTCGTCATACCGCGAGACGTAGCCGGGCATCTTGGAGCGTTCGAGCTCCTCGGCATACGAGGACAGGACGGCCGCTTGGATCTTCTCGCGGCACATTGAGTTGATGGGATGGGCGATGTCGGCGTGCAGCTTCGCCCGCCCGTCGGCGTCGCGCAACGCACGGTTCTCGTCGAGCCGGCATCCGCACTGATTGCAGAAGCGGCTTCGCAAATGGTTCTTCGTGCCGCAGTTGTGGCAGCGATCAGTCAACTTGCGCGACGGCATCGCCACGAAGAAACCCTTGGCGCCTTCAATGATCTTCAGATCGCGAATGACGAACATATCGTCAAACGTGATACTGCAGAAGGCTTGCAACCGTTCGTTGCTGCCCGAGTTGTCTTCCATGAGCTTGATGCGGACTTCGGTGATCTCCACAGCCTGTACTCCTTTACGTGGCGTTCTCTGCTCAGGGGCCGCAGGTCACGACCCGGACCCATCCTAGTCCGAGCGGTTCCAGGATTTCCGCGGCGTGGCTTGCCGCAGCCGAATTGCGACACAGCCCGAAATAGGCTGAGCCGCTGCCACTCATCAGGGACCCGTCGAACAACGAGCCCAGGCTCGCCAGTGCGTCCCGCACCCGAGTCAACTCGGGTCGCAACGCCTCGGCGGCCGGTTGAAGCCGGTTGAACAGGCTTCGACCCAGATCGGCCGTTCCACCACCGGCCAACGCTTCCAGCACCGGTCCGATCGGCCGGGGCCGATCGGGCGGAACTAAATGTCGGTAAACGTCAGCCGTACTCATACCAACTGGTGGACAAACCAATACAAAATGATACGTTTCCATCAGAGAGACGGACTCCACGCGCTCGCCGCGTCCTCGACAGACGGCGGCCGGAGTGTGCGCGAAGAAGGTCACGTCGCTGCCGATCTCACCCGCCAAGGCATCGAGCCGTTCCGGAGGCATCTGGAGGTTCCAGAGGAGGTTCAGCGCCGCGAGCGTCGCCGCGGCATCGCTCGAGCCACCAGCCAGACCCGCTTGAGCCGGGATCGCCTTGTCGAGCACGATCCGTGCCCCTCGATTGCTGCCCGCCGCCGCCTTGAGGCGCTCGGCCGCCTTGACTACCAGGTTGTCACTGCCAACCGGCAAGGTCGGCTCGTTGCACCGCAGGCTGATCTCGCCCGCGGGGTCGTCAGTGAAGATCAAGGTATCGTGCAAACTCACGGCGACCATCAGCGACTCGAGCTCGTGGTAGCCGTCGGGCCTGCGCCCAGGACCTCCAAGAACAGGTTTAGCTTCGCCGGCGCGAGGACTTGCACGCCCCCGGCGATTGAACGGACGATCATGGGAAAAACACCTCGAGCGGCCTCGTCCCTGGCCGCCCGGTCGCCGCTCCGGCGAGCCGGGCCGAGGATGCTCTGGACACACCGCCAACTGGAACCGTGCTGTTCGACGTTTCGTTTCCTTCTCGTCGGCACGGTTGCGTCGGGCAGTATCGTCGAGACATTTCCTCGCCTCATTTGGCCCCGTTGACGCGGCCGTTTTATCCCGATCCGCGAATCCCCGCAAGTCGAAAAAATTCCTAAAGTCGAAAAAACTCAGCGGTCGACGACGAACCCGCGAATTGCAAGATTTACAGGGCCGTCAGCCTGATTCGGAATCGCTTCAAGACCCGCCAGTCGACAGCCGATCGCGCAGCGCGCGAAGGGGCGCGCACTCGTGGGTTTGGCCCAGCGCCTCCAAACACGAGATCAGACCATCGAGGGCTTCATAAAACGGCCGGTTATTCGGTCGAGTCGGTGCTAGCCGGCCCAGAAATCCCTGAGGCAAAGCGCGCCGGCCCAGCTCGAACGCATAGCCGAAGTGGCCGCGAGCCAAGGTTGGATCGTGGAACTCCTTGAGTGCGATCTGCCCAAGCACCACGTGCACCCACAAGTTGTCTTGACAGGCCGACAGCGCATACCGGAGCGCGTCGCGCGCCTCTTCGGGATCGCCGGCCTTCCAGATCTCGATACCCTCCTCGTAATCCAGCTCGACCTCATTGACTCCCGCGGATGCACGAACTCGAAATCCTCACCTTTGAGACGACACAAGCCGATCGAACCGCGTTTTTGACGAGCACCGTCTGGAGTGGTCCTCCCGCGAGAACCGGTGCACCGGCCCGGACGACGGTCGCCGCCGAGCCCGTTCGTCACGGTCGGGCCGACGAGGCGAATTCCCGTTTTCTCCGGTCGGATGCTTGGTCATAACCGATTCACATTCGTTGGTTGAGGCTTTATCGAATCCGCATCAGTATACCGTTTTCGTGGCCGCGACTCTCAGCTCAACGTCACGCACCAATCGCTGAAAGTCGTCTCGACCGCGAAGTGGCTCATAAATGCGCGCTGTTCCAAGGTCGTTAAGGTCACGGAACCCGTTGCGGATAGCCATCCGCAACGCATCCATCGCCTGATCGCCGTATGCGTGCGCGATCGTGTCTCGTTCCGCCGCTGTCGCCGACTGATCCTCCCGGCCGAGCAAGACGCAACGGCAGAGGAAACGGGCCGATTCGAGGGCTTCCTCGAAGCCATTAGGCTCGATTTTCAGGTAATCCCGGACGACCAGTGCTGCCGCTCGATGGTTTTTGCACCGCAGCTCGAGGCGCAGAGCGTCCAGTAAGCGTCGCTGATGGCCGACCGATAGTCCGAGTTGCGAACATTCCCATTGTAGACGTCGCTCAGCCGCTGGATCGATTCTCGGGCGATCGTCAGGCCTTCGGTCGGGCGGTCTCGCTCTCGCATGAATCCCGCCATCTTGCAAAGCGCCTGGCCATGCCCGAACCGGTAGGCGGTGACTCGCGGATGCTGGGTCGAGAGCCCGGAGTAGTGACCGATCGCCGTTCGATAGAAAGCCTCGGCTTCGCCGATCGAATTCAGGTCGCGGTGCAGGTCCGCTAGCTTGACTTGGGTCGCGGCCAGCTTCGCCAGCGCTTTCGAGTCCTCCGGTCTCCGAACGACGAGCCTATCACGGATGACCAGGGCGCGTTTGAGCAGCTCAAGGGACTCGGAGGTCCGCCCGGCGCCAGCCTGGACGATCTCGGCCAGGTCGCACAAGGTTGAGGCCGCGACCTCTTGATAGGTCGCCTCGGACGGCGAATCGGTCCGCAGCCTTTCGGCCAGACTGACCGCTTGGACAAGCGCACGCTCGGCTTCGGCTCGGTGTCGAAAGTCGGCGAGCGCCACGAGACTGATCGACCAGGAGCGAGATCAGAAATGCGAGGCCCGCGCTTCCCGTTGTGGATGAATCGACCGCGGCCTCTTGAGCCTTGACCGCGGCGGCGTAGCATTCGAGCGCCTCCGAGCGGCGCGCCCATGTCGAGCATAAGCTGGCCAAGCTGCGCGAGCACGACCGCCAGTTGCTGACGGATGCGCGGATCGTTCGAGACAGAAGGGGGGAGATTCTCACAAAGCCGCCGGCCGCGCAGATAAATGAGCTCGGCCTCCTCCCAACGGCCGGCTTCGCGAAGCCTGAGTCCCAGCCGGTTGATACAAGCTGCCATTCGCAAGCGATCGTCGACGGCGGTTGGATCCTCCGCGACAAGCATCGCCCACAGGCCGATCGCCTCCTGGTCGGTCGCTTCCGCGACATCGAGCTGGTCGCGGGCGGCCTTAATCACACCGATGGCGTCGACAACCTCGGCCCGCTGCGTGGCGGAAGCTCTTCTCATTCGGCCATCGAGCGACCACCTTCTCCAGAGCCATCCGCGCCTGCTTATACGAATGGTCTGCCTCGTCAAGCCGGTCCATCTGGACCAGGCTTTCCGCCGCCGCGCGGGCAGAGCGCGCGGCGGCCAGGAGGCCCTTCGAAATCGTCGCCAACCTTGATCACCGCAAGCAGCGAGGCCGCCGCCAGAGTCGTCCCGATCAAGGCGGTCACGATCTTGTGCCGGCGCAACCAGGCCGGCCAGCAGTTACCCGTTGTCATGGGCTGGCCCCGGGTTGGGGATTGGACACCCGCGCCGAGCGTTGGGAATGATTTCAGGAGACACCGTTCTTCTTGAACCATTCCAGCATTTTCTTCCAGCCGTCCTCGGCTTTATCCTTGCGATAACTCGGCCGGTAGTCGGCGAAGAACGCGTGCGGGGTATCCGGGTAGAGAATAATCTCCGATGGCTTGTTGGCGTCTTTGAGGGCCGCGCGCATTTGCTCGACCGAAGCGACCGGGATGCCCTGGTCCGCTGCTCCGTACAGGCCGAGAACCGGTGCCTTGAGCGCGGCGACCAAGTCGATCGGATAACTTGGGCTGCAACTCAGTGGCCCGCGGGGTCTTGACAAGGCCACCGTACCAGGCGACGCCGGCTTTGAGGTTTTCGTTGTGGGCCGCGTACAGCCAGACGATTCGACCGCCCCAGCAGAAGCCGGTGATGGCGAGCTTGGCCACATCGCCTTTGCCGGTGCCCTTGGCCCAGGCTACGGCCGCATCGAGGTCGGACATCACCTGTTTGTCCGGGACCTTGGAGACGACCTTGGTAAAGATCTCCGGGATTTCCTTAATCTTCGACACGTCGCCTTGCCGGGCATATAGCTCAGGCGCAACGGCCAGGTAGCCCAACTTGGCAAACCGCCGGCAGATATCCTTGATGTGCTCGTGGACGCCGAAGATCTCCTGCACGACCAGGACGACCGGGAACGAGCCCCCTTCGGCCGGCAGAGCGCGGTAGGCCGGGATCTCGCCGTCGGGCGCGGGGATCTTCACCTCGCCAGCCTCGAGACCTTTCGTATCGGTCGTGATTGTGTTGTCGGAGACCGGCTGTGCCGCCATTGCGAATCCCGCGGCAAGCGAGGTGACCACAAACCCTCTTCTCGTGACGTCGACAACCGGCGGCATGTTCTGCTGTTCGTCGTGCATCGGTAGGTTCCCCCTTGCTGAAAACAGACGGTGACTCGTCAGGTCAATCCTTGGAATCGCTCCGTGTCCGCGTGTGCCCACCCCAGAAAGGCCTCATGTCTTGAAAGACCGAGGGCACAAAGGGCGGAGACTCGGACCGGAAGATATAATATCGCCGAATTCGCTGGAGTGCGAGAGTCACAAAGCACTGGAATGTGGCCAGGGTCCGAGGTACTTTGCTGTCAAGTCCCGAATCAGCTCCGGCGGGATGTCGGTGGTGCTCTGGAGGTCAATAAAGTAGTGGTCTCCGTCGAACGCCCGGTCGACGTCCCACTCATCGAATTGATGGGGCCACCAGACGGAGTGGCCGGTGCCGATCAGCTCGCCTTGGAAGTGGAATCGAGAGAGATCGGCGCAATGCTGGGCGAAGGTGTGGTATAGCGTGAATTCGGTCCAATCGCGTCGGGCCGTCAGGGAGCTCTTCCAGTCCTCGCCGAGTCGCGCGCGTAGCCGTTCGAGCAGTCCGCGGACGAGTACGGTCGACAGGCAGACGCAGGACATCGCGATGACCGGGTCGTATGCCGGCGCTGTCCCGAGGATCTCCGAGGCCCCACGCCACCACGCCTCGTGTCGCTCGCGAAGCTCGGGCGTGGCCATCGCTCGCCCGTCCCTGATGATGTCGGACTGCGCTGAGCGGTCGGGTGAGGATGTGGTCGGAATCGAGCGCGAGGTAGAAATCTTCTTGGATAAGGCAGGAGGCCGCCAGCTTCAAGAACTGCTGAAGGATCCAGCCTTGATCAGTGGAGAACCCGGGCAGAACATCGGTATGGCGGTGGAACCGGAAATCGAGCCGGAAGGGCCGGAGCCCCGCCTGGATCTCATCCAGCTCATGCTCCGCGGCGATGACGTGGATCGTCCAGGGCTCGCTGGGCGGAAGGTACCGCTCCAGGGAGTGGGCGAGGATGCGCGCCCGCTCCAGGTCGCTGAAGAGCCGGCCGGCCGGTCCGATGCACGTTGGTAGCACGACTTCCATCGCGGTCATCCTCCGCGCCACGTCGCGGCGGTCACTTCGGCACGCCCTTCTCGTCAAGCTCGATCGTCCGGGCGATCCGGAACCCGTACTGGTTGTACTGGAGGTCGGGCAACGTCGTGCTAAAGTAGAGTGAGTCGTATTCCTGGGGCAGGGCTCGATATCCGCCTCCCGAAGTGAGCACATGAATGCCTCCCTCAGGGACGTCGGCGTTCCACTCCGACACATTGCCGTACATATCGAATAAGCCGAAATCGTTGGGCATCAACTGGCCAACCGGTTCGAGCCGGCGTTGCGCGCCCTTGGGAGTGAGCCACACGTAGTGGCGCAGGAGCTCGTCGTTGTCGTCATCGCCGTAATATCTCCGGGTCGTGGTCCCGCGCGGCACGCGAACTCCCACTCGGCCCGCGTCGGCAGCCGGTATCCGGTCTTGGCCAGATCGGCGGCGACGAAGCCGGTCCTCGCCGCGCGGCGTAGCAGGACTGGGACTCAGGTATCCGCTCGCGACCGTTCAGCCATTCACAATAGTCGACCGCCCTGTGCCAGGTGACCACGCCGACGGGACTGGTCGGGCATACCGAGTCTTCCTTCTTGTACCAGTGATGCGGGTCGAATCGGAGCATCTGCTCGATGGTGGTCTCCTTCGCGGCGATCGCGAACACGCGATTGATGCGGGGATCGTGGCGCGCGTCGAGGATGATCATGGCGTGGCCCTCCTTGGTGAGGAACCACTGGCCGGGCTTTCGGCCCGAGACCACGGCCGGATCGAAGGGGGTCGCGCCGCCGTTGGCGCCGAGCTTCCCGAGCAGCCATTCTGCCGCTCCGTGGACGCCTGGGTCTTCGTGGCCGAGAAACCGCTTCCGGATCAGCGACTCGACGAGGCGAGACTCGGGTGCGGACACCGGCAGCGCGCGGTGCTGGCCGATCGCGAAGAGGAGGCCGCGGATCCGAGACGGGTCCTCATCCACCTTGAGCCGGTCGATCAGGGTCGCCAGGGGCAGTCCATAGCTGGCCCCGTTAAAGATGACAAACGTGCGTGCACGAGGGTCGGGCTCATTGCGGAAGATCTCCCACGCGTCCCCGGCCTCGTCGAGCCGGAGCAAGCAGATCGCCGCCAGCGCGCGGCGGCGGCCAGTGCCTTCGTCCCCGCCGCCGGGCGGCTGGGCGGCCGGCCGCGCGGCCGCGGCCTGAAGCTTGGGCACGATGCGCGACCGATGCCGCTCGAGGAGTGGATAAATCTTGAGGAACTGATGGTCGTCGGCGTCGAGTGCGAGCTCGCCCACAAGGTCGGGGTCGTCGCGCACCAAGTCGATCAGAAGGTTCGTCGCGATCTGCAAGCCGCGATCGCCCCGGCGGACGAAGAGCGCCCTCAACTTCGGGATCAGGACGCCCCGGATCGGCCGGACCGCTTCGAGTACGGTCGTGTACGCCGCCGGGTTCGCGTCGAGCATCGTCACGAGCTCCTCGGCGACCGGCCCGGCGATCTCGCCCCATTCCGGACGGCCGTGCCCGGGAGTGGGCGCGTCCGGCGGGTCGTAGAGGCAGAGCGCAAGGGCCGCCTGCAAGCGATCGTGGGCCGGGCGACGAGCGTCTCTCGCGACCTCCCAGAGCCTGGAAGTGATCATGCGGCGGTGGGGACTGAGCGCCTCTCGGATCGTGAGCGAGGTGAGCGGGTCCGCTGCGATCATCTGGCCGACCAGGTAGTCGACCTGGCTGGGATCGTCGCCGACCAGCGCAATGCTGCAACGGAGCCTCGACCGTGGGTCGCGCTGCCCCGGGGCCGCCTCCCGCCGGAGGATGGGCCGGGCCCAACCGTCGGAACGGCTCGATATCCCGCGTGATTCGCAAGACCTGGCCGATGTCGGCGCTCTTGAGGCCCTCGACCAGCGATCGGGCCTTGAGCTCCGCGTACCCCCACGCACCCGCGAGGGCCACGATCGCGGCCAGGACGCCCGACGACGAGGGCTCCCCGAGCGTGACGTGCGGCGGCGGCCCGCATCATCGCCCTGACTTCGGCCGACCATCGCTTCCGGTCCGTCAACAGCCGAAGGGCGGCCCATTCCAGCGCGGAGGGCAGGAACTTATCCTTGTGCCGCTCCGTCCAGACCGAGGCAAACTCCTGGAGCCTGAGGTGCGCCCGGCCGCGCAGCGACTTCTGCTGGTCTCGGACTAACCACGCGCGCAGGTCGGGGATGAGATAATCGTGCGTGAGCTGGTAATACCGCGGCCCCTCTTGCGGCGCCGGCGGTTCGCCGTCTTCAGCCGAGCAGAGCGGGTCGGCCGGGGTCACCAGCCGCAGCTCGTGGTCGAGGATCCACATCAGCTCCTGGAACTCGCGGGGCTGGGTGGAGTAGCCGGATGCATCCAGCAGCGCCTGCCGGGAGGACACGTGCCCCTTGATCAAGACCCCGCCCTCGGGCAAGAGCCGTCTGAGAACGGCCTGGGCGGCCGGCCGATGCACCCGATTCTGCGGCGGCGCCTGCGGCGACGAAAATGCCTCATCCAGGATCGTGGCGCCGATCGTCCCGGCGCCGCCCAGCTCGTCAAGGGTCGCCGGAGCCCAGGGCTTGGACCGAAGCAGTTCCGCCAACAGGACGAGCCGGACGCAAACGACCCGCCCATCCTGGGAGAGGGCCTCGAGCGCCCGATCGACGAACTCGCGATGCTCGGACCCCAGCGCGGTCCGGATCAGCCGGCAGCCTGCCGTGCGCCCGCCCCAGCGCGATCAAGACCTTCCGCGCGTGTTCGAGATCGAAGAGGTCCACGGCGGCCGCGTTCCAACCGTCCATGCAGGCGGACCTCCAGGCCCCGGAAAAATCGCGACAAGTCCATCCAGAAGTCGTCGCGCACCAGAATCAGGGCCTGGATCCGCTCGCCGTCGCACTGCCTCAAGGCATCTTCCAGCGCGCGCCGGCCGCCGGCCCGCTGCCCGAAGAGCCATTGCTCGAACTGGTCCAGCACGATCAGGACCTTCCGCGGCCCGGCCGGGCCGCGACTCTGGCGGAGCTCCCTGAGAAGCCCGGCGATGTCTTCATGCCCAGCGAGAGCCGGAAACCGGCTGTGCAAGCCGCGGAGCAATCGCTGCTCCGTCCCGTCGATCGTCGACTCGACGTAGACGCAGCACACCGACTCGGCCAGCCGCGGGATCAACCCGGCGCGAACGAGCGAAGACTTGCCGCTACCGGTCGGCCCGTAGATGACACCGACCGGGAACGGGTCGGCGTCGCCAGGCCGTTTCGATGCGGCGCTTCCAGAATCCGAGGCACTCCGGCAGGCCGTCCCGTCCCACGGGCCCCGGGATCAGGTCAAGGAATGCGTCGGAGTCGGCGTCCTCGTAGGGACGAAGCCCCCGCGACACGAGCGAACGCCTCGGCGGACCCATCGCGGGCCGCCGCGACTGCCCGGCGCGTCGGCCTGCTCCAGCCAGTGCCTCAAGGTCCGCCGCCAGCGCCGCCGCGGACTCGTAGCGGTCGTCGCTCCGCTTTGCCATCGCCTTCTGGCAAATCCGTTCCAGCTCCGCTGGGATCGTGCCATCGATCGACCGCGGAGGCGGCGGTGTGAGTCTCCAGGATCCTCTCCAGAGTCTCCAGCGAGAGTCGAGCAGCGGAACGGGTGGGCACCGGTCAAGGGCCTCGTAGAAGACCACGCCCAGGCTGAAAATATCCGAGCGGCCATCGACGCGGTGGCCTTCCCCGCGCGCCTGCTCGGGGCTCGCGTAGGCCGGCGTGCCGTAGAAGCCGCGCACCGCTTCCAGGTCACCCTCCCGTCGCGCCAGGCCGAAGTCGGCAACGTACAGGTGGCCGGCCCGGTCGAGCAAGATGTTGGCTGGCTTCACGTCGCGATGGATGATCGCACAGGCGTGCGCGAAATTCAGCGCCTCCGCGGCAGTCGCGATCCAGGCGGCCACGATCGCCGGCGCCGGCCGATCGTCGCGCAGCCGCTGGTCCATGCTGCATCCGTCGACGTACTTCGAGACGATGTAGCAGCGGCTGTCTTTCATCCGCCCGATGTCGTAGACCGGGACAATGCGCTTCATGATCGAGGCCGGCCAGGATCCGCGCCTCGTAGACGAAATCCTCGAAGTCGTTCGGGATCGGTGATCCGGGAGGAATACGGGATCTTGATGGCCACTCGCCTGTTCAATTCGCCGTCGTAGGCCAGAAAGACCTCTCCGAACGTGCCGTCGCCCGATCCGCCGCTCGGCGTGATACCGGCCGATCGTCGCGGATTCACGCCGGCCGACGACGATCGGTTCGAAGGCACCACGGCACCGGCACCACGGAGATCGATCGTGTCGCAGAGCCCGAGGTCGGTCTGGTCGCCTGCGCGGGCTCCGTGGCCGCCTGGTCGCGCCGGGTGGCGCGGTCGTCGCCCAGCGGCTCGGTCGCTTCCAGAGGAGGCGAGATTTCCCGATCATCCCGATCGGCCGACTCGATCGGCCGCCGTGGCCAGATCGCACCGCGGTCCCGTTGCTCTCGGCGACCGTCGCCGGAAGCGTCGCCGGACGGAGCTCCGAGCCGGTCGGTCCGCCGCTGGGCGACGAGGCTGGCGGGCGGCGACGTCGGTCGCGTCTGGGTCGATCGGCCGGCTACGGTCCATCCCGTCCCTCCCATCGTGCACCTGGAGCATCGCCGAAGTCAGCGAGCCGGGAAGCTCCGCACGCGGCCTGCCGACCCCGCCTCGGGCTGCATTCCGCCGATGGTATGCGCCATCCATCATAACCCGAGGTCCGGACTGCCGCAACCAGCCCTCGGGCCAGTGCGGTCGACCGCCGGGCGCCGGAATCCGCCGGTCCATCGGCTCGGCGTCGGGCCGTCATGACCCGGTCGGCGCTCACTTGCCGGTCGCCCGGGAGCTCGAGGAAGAACGACCCCAGGTCCAGTTTCTCCTCGAACGCCGCGGCGTCCAGGTCCTCGCGGGCCGCGATCCGCGGTACGGTCCAGCGGGTGGCTTCCTCGTCGCGGCCCGGCCGGCGGCCAGCGCATATTCATGATGTCGAGCGACGGCTCGGATCGCTGCCTCGTCGAATATCCCGAAAGGCCAAGCAAAGACCGACGGGCACGGCAGTCGATCGTGCGCCAGGAACCACTCTTCACAGCGGGCAAGGTCCTCCTCCATGTCGTGGACCGTCCTGTGCACGAAACGGTTGATGGTCCCATCCATGGCATCCGAGCGACACGCCCTCAGCCGGCCAGCCTGCGGATCGCCGGCGCGTCGAGCAAGCGCTCTCGCACCCTCCCCGGCTGGCCCAGTCGTTTTCACCTCCGACCTTGCCGGGGCAGACGAAAATCGTCGGCCGGATTCCCCGCGCACGCAAGGCCGGCCAGGCGAGCCGGAAGCTCTCGAAACCGTCGTCGAACGTGACGGCGACCAGATTCTCGGCCGAACTGCGAGAGGGCGTCGGCCAGCGGCGCGGCCTCATACCCGTGAAGGGCGCACCAGTCGAGGTGGCGAAGGATCGTCTCCGGATGGACCTGGAGCTGGCTGTCCGCCACGTCCACGGCGACGGAATGGTAGAGCAGGATCGCGGCCATCGGGCCTCCCGCGATGCGGGCCGCCCTCGATCGTCGCGAGGGCCCCGCACCCTCGCGCGCCGCGGGCAGGCCCGGGTTGTTCGTCAGGTCGCACCCTGGAAATGCCTGAGGATCGACCCGACCGATTCCCGGAAGAAGTCGCCGTCCAGCCACGACTTGTCCAGACCCGCCAGATACTCGTGGGCCGCCATGACCCGGTCCATCGCCAGCAGCTCCGGGATCTCCGAGGGGTCGGAGAAATAGAGCGGATAGTCATGGGTAAGGTACTCCATAACGGCCGGGTGCCGGTTGACGATGATCGGCGCGTTGCGGGCGATGCACTCGACCACGACGTTGTTAGCCGAGGAGTCGAACAGCTCGATGGCCACGACGTTCTCGGCCAGGAGGCAGTCATAGCGATAGGCGGTCACCCGGCCATGGTCCCGCACTCCCTCGGCGTGGGCCTCCTTCCGGCCCCCGACCTCCTTCCAGTAGCGGGCCACCCTCCAGTCGTAGCCTCGCACCCGCTGGTCGCCCGCGAGCAGCCTCAGCTTGCCGTGGTCGCGGAGTTCGGGGACCTGGTAGAGCAGACGCGTGTTCTTCAAGTACCAACCGACCTGGATCAGTTGCTTGTCGCGGTTACTCTCGTATCGCTCGGGCGACCAACGGATCTCAGGGATTTCGGTGGGGTGCTTACCGACGAAAGCCGGGACGTCCAGGGTGTCGGCGAGATACGATGCCAGGTACTCGGACAGGGCGATCACGCCGACCAGGTGAGGGCGGCTCTGCTTCCAGGGCTCATGCTGGAAGATCGCCGTGAGACTGTGTGCCGGGAACATGAACGACGGCATGTTCGGCGGATGATGGACGATTCCGACCCACGGCTCGGAATGGGGCCGCACCGTGTCGGGGTAGACGAAGGTCTGCTCGATGAAGTCGTCGAGCAGGATGCCGCGCGGCGTCGGCGAGCGGCTGGAGCGACGCGATGGCATACGGCCAGCCGCTACGGTGCGAGCCCTGGCCGACAACCTCGTTGAGCGTCCTCACGAACCGAGCGCCAGCCGGCTGGGGCGGCGAGCCGTCGCGCCGGTCGTGAGACGGCGATGGGCGAGCCTCTCCCGTGAACGCGGCGGCCCGGCGCGAGCCCGAGACGCGGGCATTGTCCCACAGAGCGCTGACGTGGCCGATGTGTTGGACCAAGCTCGGAGTCGGAAAGGAGACGGGCACGTCATTGCGGTAGGCGAATCGGCCGACAAGGATGTCGATGCCCGTTAGCCCGCCCGGCCCATTCCCGCGGTGACGGTGGACTTCGGGGTCGGCGAGGAAGCGCCGCGCCACTTCGGCCGGGAAGATGAACGCGAGGGCGCCCCAGATCCACTGCATCGGCAGGGCGTACCACCCGGGACTGGCCTGGGTGTAAGGCCGCGCGCAGTACAGCGAGACGATCCCCGGGCGGTCGCCAGGCCAGAGCACTCGCTCCAGGTTGGCGCGCAGCCCCGGGTTCTGGATGAGCAGGGCATCGTCCTGCAAAATCATGTAGGCGTCGGCGCTGGGGTGGCGGAGCGTCAGCTCGGCCAGCGCGAGGTAGTAGTTCGGCCAGGCGCCGATCCTGGTCTCGCGGATCGACTTCGCGACGCCGGCGAACCGCGCCGGCAATTCCGTCGCCTCGTCGACAAACAGCCGGGGCTCGTTCCAGCCGGCTCGCAGCAGAGCGTCCATGCAGAATTCCAGCGTCGGCAGCCGGCGTGGGGCCGTCGTAATCCCCACCGCCCATTCCGACACCGCCGGTCCGCAGCGTGTCGAGGGCGGCGGGATTCTCAGATCGAGGGCCGCCCACGGGAAGGACGGACTCGGCATCGGGAGCGCCGGCGGCCTCGGCCTCGTCCGGGAACGCCAACGGCAAGCAGCTCTCGGCCCACTCCCGCAGCTCGAGTACGCTTCGGCCGTCCTCGCCGCCATGCGCGGCGGACTCGAGGATGTCATCCGTGATCCGGACGATCAACGAGGCGATGACATAATTGATGTCCTCCGGTGTGGGAGGGAACGAGTCGACGCACGCCTCGCAGACGTCGCGGCCGACGTGGCAGCGACCTTCAGCGGCCGGACCGATCAACCGCGCCAGCAGATCGCAACGAGCGCGATCTTCCTGGCCAGCCACACCGGCTGCGGTGCGATACGGGCAAGCTTCGACCGTCCGCGTCCGCACGAGGCTTACCTCTCAGTGCCAGGAACGATCATCGCCTGCTCGCCGACGATCGCCACCGCGGGCACCGACATCACGGCCCGAAGCTGGCCCGGGAACCGACCCGGGACCGAGGGCGGCGCCGACGGGACGTAACCGCTATAGCATCGGTCTTTCTTCAAGATCCACGTTGCCCCGTCGAACTCCCAGAGGCAGTATCCCGTCGCGGCCGAAGCCGCTCTTCCGGTCGTCCGGACCGTCTTTTTCCCGTCCTCAGTCGGTAAGGCGACAACTGGGCTCGCGTCTTGCAGATCGTTTGCGATCGCGCCAACGTCTCCGTTGCCAAGGTCAACTCGCATGACATAGCTCCTGGAATCGAGATTGTGCTCGCCCGCTTTCGATCCTCCGGCTCACCGTTCGCGCAATGATGCTATAGGAAGTTTGACGCGAAAGCAATCACGCCCCCATTGAATCAATAACGTTCGATCCGTCAGGCCCGAGCGACGACCGGATGGACCTTGCGTATCGCCGCCACGATGTCGTCCACGTCGCGGCTCGTGTACTTCGGGTCGAGCGCGATACCCGCGAATCGGTGCTGGAGGGCGATTGTTCTGGGACAACATTCCGCGCCATAGCGAATCGACCGACCGCGCTCGCTCACGAACGACGGCCAGTTGGGATGAACCGTCAGCTTTTTCTCGACAGCCGGTTGAAGCGGTACGAGCGCCACGGCCAGTGGCGGATTGGCGGGCACGTTCTCGGCGGCGCATCGCGGCCAGGAATTTGTCGCGCTGGGCTGGCGAAGCGAAGCCGAGCCAGATGCCGGTGCCGATATCACCCTGGGGATCCGGTCGATGGCGCAATTGCAGGTCGGGCAGACCGGTGAGCCCCTCGTACACGGTTCGCGCGTGGCCGCGTAGGGCGCCGACGATCATGTCGAGCTTACGGAGCTGGGCCAGCAGCACGCCTCCGGTAAACTCACTCATGCGGTACTGGCTGCCGATCATGCCGGTCAGCGCGGGTTTTCCCAGCATCTGTGCGTGAGGCGGGCGGAGCAAGCCCAGGTCGTGATAGCGCGATGCCCGCTCGAACAGCAGCGGATCGCTGGTCACCACGCCTCCGCCTTCGCCCGAACTGATCGTCTTGGACATCTGGAAACTGTAGATGCCGATATCACCGATCGATCCCAGCGACTTGCCCTGATAGCTGCCTCCCAGGCTCTGAGCGCAATCTTCGAGCACCTTGAGCCCGCGACGGCGGGCGAGGGCCATGATCGGGTCCAGATCGGCTGGGCAGCCTAGCGCATGGACGACCATGATCACCTTCGTTTGCGCGGTAATCTTCGACTCGAGGTCGGCCGAGTCAATGTTGAGCGAATCATTGGCCTCGGCGAACACCGGGAGTGCGCCGTGCATCACGATGGAGTTGAAGCAGGAGTACCAGCTCAGCGCCGGCAGGATCACTTCATCACCGGGGCCGACACCGAGGGCTGCCAGGCGCGGTCGTCAGCGCGGCCGTGCCCGACGTGACCGCCAAGGCAAACTTTGTCTGCATCCGCGCGGCCAGCTCTTTCTCGAACGTGAGCACCTTGATCGGCGGCTGGCTGCCGGAGCCGTACCAGCGGAAAGGCGAGCGTTTTGTCAGGACGTCGGAGAGCTGGAACAGTTCTTTGTCGTCGTAGTACTCCGGGCCGGAGAAGCTCGCGCGGAGCGGCTGGGTGCGCACCGGCTTGCCACCGTCGGCGGCTAGTATCGAAGTCGATGGGCTCGCGCCGGTGAGAGCAGCCGCCGCGGCCAGGAACGATCGTCGATCCATGTAGGCCTCCTTTCCCCATGAGCGTAGACTCATTCTTCCGACAACGCAAGGATTTGCCCGCGGCAACGCAAAGCGAGAGTTCGGATCCGGAGACGGAAAAGAATTTAAATGATTAGCCCACCGAGCGGGGAGCGTCTTCTCCCTGTCTTCATCACCTTCAAACTTGCATATCATTTCCAGCCTTTTCCAATGGATTCTCCAAACATTGGAAAACCCCACCATGAATGCTTTCGGCTACGCATGCGCCGAGTTGGATCAGGACGGAGCTCTTGTCGTTTGGCGCCGACCAATTACGACCATTTGCGCATAGGCGTAGCCCTCGAATGCGTCGGTCGGCTCAATTGCATCCCGCGATCCCGCGGGTGTCTGTCGGATGATGTGCGAGCTCATCCGCTCGTGAGATCAATTCCCTTCGACGCCAGATCGGCCGCCCTGGCACATCGTCATTAATGACGGTCATGGCGCGCAATCAGGGTGGGATGATGGCCGAGGATTTGCATATATGGCTATCGATCAGGTTGAAACGCTCCATTGAGAATTGGGCTCGGTTCCCAGTGCTGTGCGGTCTTCAGTCGTCAAGCAACGGGGAGCGATAGCATGTCCGTTCACATCCACACAATACGGAGTATTTTCGCGAGCGCACTTGTGCTGGTCCCGGCTCCGCTCTTGGTCGGTTGGGTCCTGGCGCCGGAATCAAAGAATAACGAGTTGGCCCAGGTCAGCGGCCGGGTGACCTGCTCTGGCAAGCCATGCAGCGGAGTAATCCACTTCATGCCGGATCACGGGAACGGCCCGTATTCCATGGGGCTCGTAGAGGCCGACGGCTCATTTCAGTTATACGTCAATGGCCAGCAAGATCGGCGAGGGGCTGTCCCAGGCAAGTATCGGGTCATCGTCAACGCCGGTTTTCCGGGCAAGACGGGCTCGCGCGTTGCCAGTAAGTATCAGGATTACCGCACCACTGACTTGTTGGTCGACATCGCGCCAGATTGGAATGACGTTCGCCTCAATTTACGCTGATCCCCGATCCGAACCCGATCCGACCCGACGGCTTGGCTTCGTTGAGAAGCGGGACGGGCGTGGAGGCCGAGTTCGGTGGTTCGCGCACCGAACGATACGATACGCCTGCTTCGGATCGGGGTTTCATAAAAGGCGTCTGCTCTGAAAATTAGGTCCGCGGTCAGCAGTCATGGGAGCACGCAGACTTCATTTTCATGGGGTCGGGTGGCGCATGAGCGCCATGACAGTTCGTCACGCTGATCCGCCACTCAGCCCCGAAACCGCGTCGCGGCGATGCCTTTTCGGATCATTGGAAGAACCTCATTAAGAGTATGGGTTCAGCGATTTACACTTTAAGTTGGGGCCGGACAAAGTTCCTGTCGTTTCCCGCCGACCGATCAACACAATTCGCGAACGGCCGCAGCCATCGAATGCGTCGGAACGCTCGATTCCATCCCGCGATCGTGCGGGACTTCGGGCCGATGGTGCACGGCTCCATCTTGTTCCCTTCGACTCCCGATCGTTCGGCCAGGCCCCTCATCGTCAACGACGGTATCTCCGCGCAATCGGAGCGGAATAACGGCCTGAGATCTGCGTGCACGAGTTTCAATCAGGCTGCGGCGCTTCCTCGACAACCGGGATCGGTTCTCGGGAATGTTCGCTACGCAGCCACCAAGCATTCAGGAGAGATAGCATGCCCGTTCACATCCACACGATGCGGAAATATTGCGCGAGGGCGCTTTTTCTGGTTCCCGTTCTGCTCCTGCTCGGTTGGGCGTCGGCTGCGGGATCGAAGAATCTCAAACTGGCCGAGGTCAGCGGCCGGGTGACCTGCGCCAATCAGCCGTTCAGCGGAGTGATCTATTTCCTGCCGGAATATGTGAACGGACCCATTTCCGTAGGCGCACTGAACCCCGACGGCTCGTTCGAGTTGCATGTCCATAGCCGACTGAATCGGCGAGGGGCCGTCCCCGGCACGTATCGGGTCTTAATCCTCCCGCGTGTTTCGAACAAGACGGGTTCGCGCCTGGACAAGAAGTATCAGGATCCGCACACCACCGACCTGCTAGTCAACGTCGGGCCAGACTGGAATTACCTTCGCTTGAATTTATAGTGATCCCGGTTCCGAGCCTGCGCCTCATTTTGTTCGGCGCGATCTCCCGATCCCGAACGAAACGAGATCGGGATGAACGCGCACGCACAGCAACTTCGACTATTCATGAGCCCACCCTGTGCCCCCTCATTCGAAACGGGGGGAAAGAAAACGCTCGCTCGCGCCGTCACAAGATCGAATGCTCGGCAATTCCTATCATTTCGAAGCGTCAGCCGTTTTCGGATTTGCCGAAATGGTTTCTTTATTCGGCTGCGGCTTATCCAATTCTTTCTGGATTTCCACCAGCGTTTTGCCTGGCTTGATCGTTCTGCCAGTGAACGCGGGGTAGTTCAGCGCGTATCGAGTGGCTCGGAATAGCGTATTACCCATGCGGCGTGGGCCGCCTCCCCCAGGAGGAGGCCCGCCCGGTCCGCCCCCCGGAGGTCCACCGGGACGTCCCCCACGTTTTCCATCGGGCCCAGCACCGCCGGGTCCGCCCGGCGGAGGTCCGACCGGTCCACCAGCAAGAAACCTACTTTTGGCTTCTTCCATCTGTTGTTTCTGGCCGTCAGTCAAGATCTTTTCAAGCTTCGAATCGACATCCTTCTGAAGAGCTTGCATCTCTTTCGTTTGGCTGTCCGTGAGCTTCAGTTTGTTCCTCTTGAACGTCGAGAGGAACTCGCCCGGCGCAGGAAACTTGCTGAAGTCGAAATCGATCGGCTCGGCGAGGATCTTCTTTTGTTCGGCGGTGAGAGCTTTTCGAGCTTCGCGATCAACTCTTTATCGATCTCGTCGAGTTTCTTGCGCTGATCGTCCTTAATACCCATTGAGTCGCGGGTGAAGCCGTTGATCACCTCGACCAGCTTTGCTGGTCCACCTCCTGGTGGAGGCCCGCCCATCATGTTCTTGATTGGGTTGGCGAACTTCCAAACGGTTTCCTTTTCGGGAGTCACTTCAAAGACGACCCCGGTCGCGCCCGAGTCAATCAACGTGTTTCCGTTCGGAAGGCGTTGGGCTCCCGAAATAAAAAACGAGTGAAAGTCCTTCTTGTTGGGCGAGGAGTAGCTCCAGAGCGCCTTGGCTGGGCCAAAGGGGGCTCGCTTGCCGCGAGTGTAATTCCCGTCCTTGTCGGTCGGCGGAACGAACTCGTCGACTGAGGAATACTCCTCGGGCGTGCGTCCGCCGCCGTTATTGAAGACGAGCAAATGGCCTTCGCCGCTCAGCCCCTTGGGAATCCATTGGATGTTGTGCTGGTAGAAGAGGCGTTGATCGAGCTTGGTACCGTTTCGGTAGGCTCGCGGGTTTCCCCAGCGGTAAAGAATATCGCCCCCCTTCCCCCAGCGACCGCCGGTGTGGCCCTTGGCTTGTTCCGTGGTGGTGCTATGATCGATGATCCAGATTTCGCAGAAGTGCGGGCTGCTCAAGACAACCTGGTCAAGATCAGCGTTGTAAGCCAACCCGTTGACGTGCATCCAATCGGCTTCTTGTCGCGGGCGTGGATTTTGGGCTTTCTTTTGCGCGTCCTTGGCTTGCCCCTTCGCGGCATCCGCTTTCGCGGCGGCCTTTTCAACGTCGATTTTCTCCGCAACCTTCTTGGCGGACCCTTTCTTGGCGTCGTCGGGTGACGCCGGAGCGCTGCCGACGTAACCCAGGGAGCGAAGCTTGTCGCGGCCATCCTTCGTCGCCATCAGTTGCGAGACCTGGTCTATCTTCACCGTGAATGTAGTTCACGTCGAACCGTTCAGGGTGTTCGGAAACATTGCCGAAATTGGGCTTGGTGTTGTCGCGTTCTTGGACGAGGTGATCCCAGGTTCGCCATTCCCAAACGATTTCGCCGGTCTTCTTGCCCGTGGGCTTGATCTCGACCAAGCAATCAGGCTGGAGGTGAGAACCCTTCACGGTCTCGGGTCGGCGCCCTGCGCGACGGCTTCCTTTTCGTCGATCATCTCCCAACAGATGAGCAGAGCGTTTCCGTTGGGGAGTTTGATCGCGTCGTGGTGAGGCAAACGCTTTTCGCTGTGATACTCGAAATCCCAAACGAGATTGCCGTCCCAGTCGAATTCTTGAATGCGACCGCCCGCGGCCGGGCCTTGGAAGCCTGGCTTGCGATTCGCCGCCTCCGCGGGACGAAAGAGATGCCCATTTTCGAGCAAATAGGCTGCGTGCCCGCTGCGATGTTCACTCGTCCAAGTGTGAACGACGCGGCCTTCGTTGTCAAATAGGTATGTCTTGTTGCCATTAGGGTTAATCAGGTTATAACCGGGTAACGCGCGCGAGTCATTCAGCAAAATGCCCAGTTTTTCGGGCATAGGCGGTGGCGCTTCACCCTTCTTGGAGGAGTCACCCGTCGTTTCGACCTTTTTCGCGGCGTCTTGCGCGGGGTCTGCACCAGCCGCGGAGGCGAGGACCGCCGCGAATGTCACCGCGATCGCGATAACGGTTGTCACTCGCGTTCGGACGCTCGTGATCGCGGACCAAAAAAACCAAGACCGCATGTTGAGGACTCCTCCAGAGAATCGAGAGCTTACAGGGACAGCTTGAGAACGACGAAGGAAATTGAGCCGGCACGATCGAAGCGCGGATTATACCTGACGCGGTCATCAATAAAAACATCTTCGATCCGCTGGAAGTTGAGCCACCCTCAGATTTTGCGCGAGGGTCGTCGAAAGGCCGTCAAGGATCTTTCCGATTGCGGGTTGAAAATCAGCCAACCAGGGTGCGCCTCCATGCAGTCCGAAAAGAAACGGCCATAATGACCGATTCACGCTCGCTATCGCTAGTAAAGGATCGTTGGGCCGGGCAGGCCGGGACGGGACGATGCGGGAACGTGCAATTGGTGATCCAGAAACGATACAAGTCAAGCGGCTAGCGCGGAGACCCTGCCATGCGATTGTCTTGCGTGCGGTGCACGACTCGGTGGATGATCCTCCTCGCCCTCGGCGTGGCGGCGATGTCCGCCGTATGGCTGGCGGTGCCGCTCCGCGGCGCGGCTCAGGCCAGCCGGGACGCCCCGCCGGAGAGAATGACTCTCCTGGGGACCCTCGCCGAATGGAAATACCCCGGCTCGACAATGCTCGCCGGTGCCACCGGGAGCGACGGGGGCAATCCGTTGGTGCCAGACGCCAGTTTCCAGGCGATTTTGACCACTCCCGACCCCATTGAGATGGTGACCAAGTTCTATGCGGAAAAGGTCGGGACGCCCCCGGCCTCCGGCGGCCAGATCGCCAACGCCGAGGTGAAGGAGGCCGACGCGCAGGCGGTCTCCACCCAAGATGACTCCGAGGGACGCCCGGTCAGGCTCCGAGTCATCGTCGTGTGCAAGTCCGACACGACGACCACGCTCGTCATCAGCAAAGCCAAGAGCGAGAAGGAGACACACATCGCCTGGTCACATTACCGACGGCTCAAGGGCTAGCCGACCCCTGGGCTGGGGTGTTCAAAAGTCCGTGTTGCAAGCATTCGTTTTCGTCGCGATCCTGTCGCGCGGATCTGGCACCCTCTCCCGAGGGAGAGGGCTGCGTGAGGGGTCGGCTCCGAGGCCAGCCTGCTTTCGTATTGGACATCGCCACGGCTTCCTCTAAAGGACCGGCCCTCGTGTGGAGGCATGGGATTGATTCGAACGCCCTGCCGAGGCCGCCCCTCACCCGAGCCCGCTCCCGCCAGGGAGTTCCGGGGACACCACTGGCCAACTCCGCTCATTCATAATTGAGTATGATGTCCCTCGAACCCGTCCCGGGTAACTCTGCCTCCGGGGCTTGAGTTGCGTTCGATTGAGAACAGGCCCTTGGCCTGTGCGGGGCGAGAATCTCTCGCCGATCGGGGGGGAATAGCAGGTCACTTCGCCGTCCCCGTCGGCGGGGCGTGGCCCGTCTCCAGGAACTCCCGGCTGATCGGAGTGGCGTCCCACACTTTCGCCGTCCCGTCCTCACCGCTGGTGACGATTCGTGATCCGTCCGGGCTGAACGACGCCGACCGTACGACACCGGTGTGCCCCTTGAGCGTGAGGACCTCGGCGCCGGTCTGGGCGTCCCACACCTTCGCCGTCCTGTCCACACTGGCGGTGACGATCCGCGACCCGTCCGGGCTGAACGACGCCGAACGGACGCGATCGGTGTGCCCCTTGAGCGTGAGAGTCCTCGGCGCCGGTCCTGGCGTTCCACCCACCTTCGCCCCTCTTGTCATACTTGTCGTAATCGGCGGCGACGAACCGCGACCCGTCCGGGCTGAACGACGCCCACTTGAGCCGAAAGCCTGCCCATCAGGCGGGCGGTTTTGTCTCTAGTGCTCCCAGCCGACGAAGGTTGTCCTTTGAGCTGAGGACCTCGACGCCGTTCTTGGCGTCCCACACCTTCACCGTCCCGTCTAAGCTGCCGGTGACGATTCGCGAACCGTCCGGGCTGAACACCGCCAAAATGCGACCCGCACCGCGTGTGCCCTTTGAGCGTGAGGACCTCGGCGCCGCTCTTGGCGTCCCACACCTTCGCCGTCTCGTCATAACTGCCGGTGACGACCCGCGACCCGTCCGGGCTGAACGACCCCGAAGACACACCTGGGAGTGCCCCTTGAGCGTGAGGACCTCGGCGCCGGTCTGGGCGTCCCACACCTTCGCCGTCCCGTCACTACTCGCCGGTGACGATCCGCGACCCGTCGGGGCTGAACAACGCCGATGACCCGAAATGGTAGTGCCCCTTGAGCGTGAGGATCTCGGCGCCGGTCTGGGCGTCCCACACCTTCGCCGTTTGTCATCACTGCCGGTGACGATCCGCGACCCGTCGGGGCTGAACGCCGCCGAATAAACCCGACTGGTGTGCCCCTTGAGCGTGAGGACCTCGGCGCCGGTCTGGGCGTCCCACACCTTCGCCGTCTTGTCTTCACTGGCGGTGACGATCCGCGACCCGTCCGGGCTGAACGACGCCGAAATCAACCTGACGAGCTGTGCCCCTTGAGCGTGAGGATCTCGGGGCCGCTCCGGGCGTCCCAGACTTTCGCCGTCCAGTCCCGTCGCCCTGAGCCCAGCGGCGGTGACATCCGCGACCCGTCGGGGCTGAACGACGCCGAAGTGGACGAAGCGGAGCTCAGCCCCCTGAGCGTGAGGACCTCGGCGCCGCTCTGGGCGTCCCACACCTTCGCCGTCCCGTCCTGACGCGCGGTGACGATCCGCGACCCGTCGGGGCTGAACGACGCCGAAGAGACCTGAGCGTGTGCCCCTTGAGCGTGAGGACCTCGGCGCCGCTCTTGGCGTCCCACACCTTCGCCGTCTGGTCATAACTGGCGGTGACGATCCGTGACCCGTCCGGGCTAAAAGATGCCGAAGTGACCCGATGCGGTGTGCCCCTTGAGCGTGAGGACCTCGGCGCCGCGTCCTGAGCGTCCCACACCTTTGCCGTCTGGTCAAAACTGGCGGTGACGATTCGTGACCCGGCCGGGTTGAACGACGCCGAAGTCACCGCACTGGTGTCCCCGTGAGCGTGAGCAGGTCGGGATGGCAGAGGCGATCGACATAACGCCACTCCCAGCCGCGGAGGTCGGCCTGAGTATCCTCGTGCAAGGCCAGGGCGGTGGCAGGATTGCCGTCGCGCCACTCCTGAAGGGCCACTTCCATCGTTCGGCCGTACTCGACCCGGGCGAGCTCTCGCGGGCTGTCGCCTCGCCATCGCGGGCTTTTTCGGCGGCCGCCCTGGCCGTCTTCTCACCGTCCCGTGCCTCTTCGGCGACCATCCTGGCTGTCGCCTCGCCGTCGCGAGCCTTTTCGGCGGATGCTCGTGCCTTCGCCTCACCAACTCGCGCCTGTTCCGCGGCACGCCACTGCCAGACGGCCGCGCCTCCCAGCCCGCCGAGCAACAGCGCCAGCAGTCCGAGGCTATACGCGGCGGCCAGGGTCGGCTTGCGCCGCGCCCACTTCGCCACCCGCTCGACGGTCCCGGCCGCACGCACGCTCACCGGCTCGCCGGCCGCCCAGTCGCCGCAGGTCGTCCGCCAGCGCACCGGCCGTGGGATAGCGATCAGCCGGGTTCTTCTCCAGGCACTTCAGGCAGATCAATTCGAGGTCGCGAGGAATCCTGGCGTTCCGCTTCCTGGGCGATTCGGGCGGACGCGTCCGTACGGCGTCGAGCGTCTCGATGACACTGTCGCCGCCGAACGGGGCCTTGCCCGTGAGCAGGGCGTAGAGGATCGCCCCCAAACCATAGACATCCGTCGCCAGGGTCATCGCCCCGCGCCGCCCCGCGGCCTGCTCGGGACTCATGTAGGCCGGCGTGCCCATGATCGCGCCGCTGGCAGTCAACTCGACGTCGGACTCCATCAACTTGGCCAGGCCGAAGTCGGTGATGTGCGGGTGGCCTTGCGCGTCGATGAGGATGTTCGCCGGCTTCAGGTCGCGGTGGAGGATGCCCCGCATGTGGGCGTGCTGGATGGCGTCGGCCGCCTCGATCACAAGGGCCACGGCGGCACGGAGATTGTCCTGGAACGAGGCAAGCCGGTCGGCGAGGTTGCTCCCATCGATCAGCTTCATGCTGAAGAAGCGCTGGCCGTCATGCTCGCCGATCTCGTAAATCGGGACGATGCCGGAGTGGTCCAAGCAGCGCGACCGCCTCGGCCTCGTTCTGGAAGCGTCGCAGCTCGGCATCGTCGGCCAGCACGCCGGCCTTGATCATCTTGAGGGCCACGGGCCGGTTGAGGCTGAGCTGGCGGGCCTGGTACACGACGCCCATGCCGCCGCGGCCCAGCTCTTTCTGAATCTCGTAATCGCCGAAGTAGCGGACGGTGGTGCCGGACGGAAAAGTTGTTTCATCAGAGCGACTCAACGCGTCGAACGTCGCGTCGACTTTGCCCGTGGAAGACATGCACGGTGCCGACGGAGAATCGATCGGGCCGTCATCAGCCGTCGTTTCTCCAGTCGGCGGAACATCGGGGACTGCCCGACCTGAGGTGCACGTCTCCGGTCCAGAATCGGCGCCCGCGAGCCGGCCGAGGAAAGCGTGGGGCGTCATCTCGGTCACTGTGCGCCGGCAGTCGGGGCAGTCCTCCAGGTGCGTGCCGACGACCTCTGCCGAGGCATCGCCGAGCTTGCCGAAGCCGTACGCCTGCAATGTCTCAGGGGTCGGATGAGCGGACGGGCTGGCGTCCCCATCGATGCAATCTCCAAGTTCGGTGCGCGGGCCTGCGATCGACCGGTCTCTAACACGGAGACGCTCAGACGAGTCGCATTACTTGCGAACGAAAAGAAATTCTAACCCAGAAGATCGCTAGCTTAAACTGTTTGAGGAGGTTCCCACGGCGGCCGGGTGAGCGCCTTGAAAGTGGGTGGAAAATCTCGTAGAACAGAGGTCTTTGATGTGTCGCCCAGGAATCAGTAGTCCTTTGTTCACAGAGGGTCTCATGTCCTTTGCCCATCTTCCCGAGGAGCAAGCCCAGCGGGCTGAACAATTGTTCGAGTCTCTCAAGTCGTGCGCCGAACGCGACCTCAGCGCCATCTCTGAATTGCTGAGAGTTTCGGGGACGCCAGACCCACCTCTGCTCATGATTGAGTATGGCGTCCGCGGAACCCGCCCTCCGGCGATGTCGAAGGCGCCAACGTCATCAAGATTCATCGGCGGTCGGGCAAGCTCTCGTACCTGGTCTATCCGGACTTCGACTATGATCCGCACCCTGCCCTACTGCGGTCAATCCGGGTGAACCTGCGAACGCGGCAGATTGACGGCCCCGACTACGCCCAGAGCGCCAACCCACCGGTGCTGCACCGAAAGGAGTCGTTCCTGACCCCCGACCATCCGCTGCACGCCAAGTTCGTCCGCTTGACGACACAGGAAGAGAAGAATGGCTTGCTCGACAATCCAAGCGGAATTGGGACCCGGGAAGGGTGGTCGAGGAGGTTGGCCGAGCGGGGGTTCTCCCTGAAAGAACATCGGCTTGCGAGGAGCAACAGCGAGCGGAACGGGGCATCCTCCTGATCGGGCTGACCCGCCGAGTCAATCCGAAGCAGATGCTGGGAACCGGAGCGGACATTGCGAGGACCTGAACTTGCCAGGGCATTATCCCTCCCAACTGTCAACATGTCGAAGGTAGTGAACAAGACCGCTGGAGGTGTTTTCGACTGTCGGCCGGCTACGGTACTCGATCGTCTCGATCCCCGAAGATCGATTAGTTCAGTTCAGGGTTGGTGGAGAGAGGGGGCGAGCATATAATCAGAATCGATGCCCGGTCGGCTGAAGCGGTGAACTGGAAAAAGGTTATCTGGTCACATTCCACGGACTTTATGGAATTTCCTCCTCAGGGGAAATCTCACAGTATTGGATCTCTCATGATCGAACGCCTTTACGTCCACAACTTCCGCTGCCTGGAGAACTTCACGCTCGACCTTGCCGGTCGTCCCTCCGCGCTGGTGATCGGGAAGAACGGGGCGGGAAAGTCGACAGTGCTGCAGTGCCTTGAAGATGTTTCAGAGTATCTGCCGCGGCTCCAGCCGAGTTGGGGATCTCATCTCGGCGAGTGATTTCACTCAGCACCGCACCGATCAGCCCAATGCGGTTTGAAGTGGAACTGACCCTGGCAGGCAAGCGGTTCAAGTACGCGATTTCGTTCGAATGGCCGGCCGAAGTTCCGCGAGGCACGTATCCTGGACGAAAGCCTGTCGGTTGATGGAGCTCGCCATCTTCACACGCCACCAGTCGCAAGTTCAACTTTCGGGCGGATCAACGTTCGGCCTCGACTGGCACATCTTCGCGCTGCCGGTGATCAACGAGCGGCCTCGGCGAACGGGCGATTCAGGACATCAAGACGTTCTTCGCCTCGATGATCCTGATCGCGCCGATTCCGGCTAACATGACCGGATTTTCCGAAGAACCTTCGATGGAGTTGCAGCACGACGCCGCGAACTACGCGTCTTGCTTGATGGCCCTGCTCGGGC
Organism: uncultured Planctomycetota bacterium; assembly: GCA_963720335.1. Taxonomy (GTDB): domain Bacteria; phylum Planctomycetota; class Planctomycetia; order Isosphaerales; family Isosphaeraceae; genus CAVRFS01. The sequence goes on from CAVRFS010000005.1 coordinate 40,558, forward strand.
AAAAGCCCGCGGCATATAGCGTGTTCGACTCGTACGTGAAGACGGTGATCCCCGATTTCTCGTCCATCGAGAACGTCCGAACGCGGTGAGAGCGGCACTCAGTTGATCGTCAAGTTCGAGCAGCAGAATCCGCAGCGCAGCCTCTCGGTCGAGTTCAAGGCACTCTCCGACGGCGAGAAGTGCTTCTTCCTCAGCGCGTACATCATTGCATCCAACACGGTCGGTTCGCCCGTCATCTGCATGTGGGACGAACCGGACAACCACCTTTCGCTTTCAGAAGTGGGCCAGTTCATTACTGGCTTGCGGAAGATGACCAATCGGAGCGGTCAATTCATCGCAACGACGCATCACCCGGAAACAGTTCGCAAGTTCTCCGACGAAACCACCTTCGTGCTCACACGAAAGTCTCATCTGGATCCCACCGTCGTGAGACCGCTCGCTGACTTCACCTACAGCGGCGACCTGATCAACGCTCTGATTCGCGACGAGATCATCGGGTGACCATGAACAAGTACGAGCCTCACGTCTATGTCATCCCCGAAGATGACGCCGATCGCCAAATCGCCGATGGGTTCGTCCTGCATCACCAAGTGAAGGACACGCGGATACAGGTCGTGCCACCCGCAGGCGGCTGGCCCAAGGTGCTCAAGACGTTTCGGGATGAATACATCCCAAAGCTACGCGAATTACCCGGACGCTCACGTCGTCATGCTCATCGACTTCGATGACCAGGTCGAGAAACGCAGGGCTGAGTTTGAGCAAGAGATACCCGCAGAGACTCAAGACGCGCGTGTTCGTGGTCGGTTCAAAGCACACGCCTGAGACACTCAGGAAGGCAATTGAAGATCAAGAGCTTCGAGGAGATCGGAAAATCTCTGGCCGACGATTGCGACGCCGGCACTGCGGCGCTTTGGGGTCACGAACAACTCAGCCACAACGATGCGGATCGGCAGCGTTTGGTTCAGACCGTCAAGCCGTTTCTCTTCTAACATGCGGTTCAAAGCTGAGTGGCGGCCGCCTGTCGGCCCTACCACTGTAGGGCAATCTGGGCCGGATGGGCAGCGCGATCAATTGGCAATTGATCTTCTGCGATTCAGTCGCTGGGGGACTCTTCCCAGCACCGAAACGCCGGCGAGCCACCGCCCTGCTCTTCCAGGCCGCGAACGCGGCCGTCATCGACGAGGCAAGCCAACGCTCTCCCGTGGGCAAGCTCCTGCCGGACGACCACTACGTCCATCGCATGCTGGACACCCTCGAACCGCTCCTGCGTATTTACGAGGGATGCGGCCGGGCCTACCGAGGTATTTTCGACTGTCGGCCGGCTGCGGTAC
>CAVRFS010000006.1:0-75327 GCA_963720335.1 uncultured Planctomycetota bacterium
TATCCCAGTCTTACGATTCGTAGCCGCATCGTGGCTTCCGCGGAAATCGGTGGACTTGATTGTATCAAGGTCGAATGTGCGGACCATGGACGCCCGCAGAGTCTGAGCCCGGAGGCGGCTGACGGTTCTTCGGTATCCCCCGAGTCGGAATTCTCTGCCGGTTCGATGTGAACGCTACTGGCATCGCGCCAGCGCCACATTACCATATGTGATGTACGAAGTAGGCGATTGGAACGAGGCGGCGGCTGGGATGTGGATTCCTACACCGGCACATCAATGATTTTTGACGGTTCGGAGCTAAAAAAGGGTGTATCGATGCCCGCAAGCGCGCACTGATCAAGGTCAAAGGCGTTCGCGTCGACCCTCGCTGCGAGATTGAAAACTTCCGAGAAATTGAAATGCCGAAAAACAAGCCCATTCATACCATTCGAGGAGGAGAGATTGTGCTGACAGAAGTTCTTTACGACGGTCCTGACGGACGAATATTGTCGCGAGAGCTGCCCGGTGGGTGTGCAGGACCATGAACTAAGTAATGCGACCCGGCAACGCGTTACCCGCCCGGTCAGGGTGGACCAACGAATGCAAGCTGGTAGACAAGGCTTCTCGCACTCGTCGCTCCAAGAAGAGCCGCATCGTCCCGCCCGCCGGAAGTGCATCTCAATGCAGCTCCTTCTGCAAGACCTTGGCGGTCTCCTCCAATTGTCACCCCAGTGGATCAGATTTTCGTCCGACGCCATCAGGATTGTAGGTAGGTATGGAACTGACGGCGCACCGCGACAGAATTTCGCCATTGCCGTCGGCCCGACCTCCAATGCACGCCTGCATAAACGGCAACTTGCGTACCTCGACAAATGATCTTGTTTCGGCCGGATCGTCGTCCAGGTTCAAGCTCGCGATCGTCACACGGTTGTCGGCCCCGAAGGTTTCGTGAAATCGGCTCGCGGGTAGATTGGCGACGCATGGGACACACCAGGTGGCCCAAAAGTCGAGCAGGCGAACAGGCCTATTGCATCAGCCGGCGTTTTACGGTGCTCGACGCGGCGATGCGAATAGGTGTGTTCCGTCGGCGCTGGACGAACTGTTTGGGAGAGACGTTGCACGGGATCGGAACGGCGAACTGGCATGATTAGGCAAAAGGTCGCTGCCTAACTTTTGGATTAGGTCGCCTGGCAGAAACAAGGGGTTCCCGTGTCCGGACGCGGCCGCGTTTGGCAATAACACTACCAGAGTTCACTCGAGTCTCGCCTTCCGCATCGAGTCTATCGACGGCATTGACATCCCTCCGACCGCACTCGGGTGACACGACTTATTTCCGTGCCCAATTGAATAAGCCGGGACGATGGTCGTCCCGGGTGCTCACTGCCGCGCCACGCCCGCTTTGCTCAAGGATCTACGTCATTCTGTCTTCTTCGTTTCCGGCCCGACGAAGCATTCGACTGTTCGCGCGTCGGCATCCCGGCGCATCCGCCTACTGGTCGATCCTCTTGAGGGACGGAAAATGCCGTCGACTTTCGCCGTCACCAACAGCGGCGACAGCGGGACCGGCAGTTTACGCTAGGCCATTATCGGCTCAAACACGGCCACCGGCTCCGCCAACAGCATTACGTTTAACATCCCAGGCGGGGTCGCCACCATATCGCCACTGACACCGCTGCCGGCGATCACGCAGGCCGTGGTCCTCGACGGCACCACGCAACCGGTCCGCGCGACGAATTGTCCTCAACGGCAGCCATTTAACAGGCGCGATGGCCGTGGGCTTTACAATCGATGCGCTGATACCACGGTCAAGGGACTGGCGATCGACTCGTTTGCTGGCGATGGTCTCATCTTGAAGGCGCTAGGGTGCCTTGATCAGCGGCGCCTATATCGGCGTAACAGTCGCCGGCAATGCCGCGTCGGGAAACGGTACCGGTGTTACTTTCAGAATGGGGCTCACGGTAATGTTCTTTCTGGCTGCCTTATTTCCGGCAACTCGACCGACGGTGTACTTTATTGGCGCGGCACCACCACAACAGGCAATGTGATCGCGGGGAACAAGATCGGGACCGACGCCACAGGGACTGCGCGCTCGGCAACGGCCGCGACGGCATCTACGTTTGGTCCGGTGCCTCTAACAACACCGTCGGCGGGACGACCTCCGCTGCCCAATGTGATCTCGGCCAATGTCAACGACGGCGTGTTCATCGATGGCGGCGGCAGTGCCGCAGTCATCGGTACCGTGGTGGAGGGCAACTACATCGGTACCGATGCTAGCGGCTCGGTTGGTTACGGCAACGGCAACGCCGGCGTCTACCTCTGGTCGACGGCCTCGGGCAACACGGTCGGCGGAACCTCCGCCGGAGGCCGCAACATCATTTCGGCCAACACCGAGGACGGCGTAATCTGCACGACGCCGCCAGCGGCAACTCGATCGAGGGGAACGACATCGGCACCGATGTTACTGGCCTGCACGCTCTGGGTAATGATTTGCGTGGCAGTCGAGGGAGGCGAGCAATAACACGGTCGGGCATACACCGGCGGTGCTCGTAATATTATCTCGAGCAGCATCGCCGATGGCGTGTTCATTGGCAGCGGCGACGGTTCCATTACCGGTAACGTGGTCGAAGGGAATTACATCGGTACCGACGTTACCGGCCGGCCGCGCTGGGCAACAGCCACGATGGAGTCTATGCTGGTTCGCCGCGTCCAACAACATCATCGGCGGCACGACCGCCCGCGCCCGCAACGTCATCTCAGCCAACGGACTTGACGGCGTGATGATCGATGGAGGCAGCGGCGAATCTCCGGCAATATCGTTGAAGGCAATTACATTGGCACCGACGCAACAGGCTCGGTGGCGCTGGGCAACAGCCGCGCTTGGCGTTTACTTGTGGTCGGCGGCCTCGCCAACACCATCGGCGGCGCGTCAGCTGCCGACCGAAATGTCATCTCGGCTAACGGGGCTGACGGCGTAATTATTCACGATGGTGCAAGCGGCAACGCCGTCGAGGGAAACTACATCGGCACCGACGCCACTGGCTTGCACGCCCTTGGCAACCCTTGGGGGGCATCGAAGGAGGCTCGATCAACAACACGGTTGGCGGAACGACATTAGGTGCTGCGCACTGCCATCTCCGCCAACAGCGTCGAGGGCGTGCTTATCGGCGGCGGATTCGGCCCTGTCACCGGCACGCTCGTGGAAGGCAACTACATCGGCACTGACGCCAGCGGCTCGAACGCACTGGGCAACTCGGTCGGGGTGGTGATCGCGAACGGATCGACCAGCACCATCATAGGCGGGATAACATCTGGTGCCCGCAACATTATCTCGGGCAACATGAACCAAGGCGTCGAAATCACGGACGCCGGTACGGCACTGAATGTGGTTGAGGGAGACTACATCAGTACCGACATAACCGGCTCCCACGCCCTCAGCAACGTCGTTGGCGTGTGGATCCAGTCCTGCACCAACAACACGGTCGGTGGCACGGTTACGGCTGCACGCGACGTCATCTCGGCCAACACGGCCGACGGCGTTCAGATCGACTACTCCGGCACGACGGGCAACGTGGTCGAACGCGACTATACCGGCAGTGACGCCACAGGTGCATTCCCGCTCGGCAACGGCCGTGCCGGCGTCTATTCTGGTCGGGGGTCTCAAACGACATCATCGGTGGGACGACTGCCGGGGCACGTAATATCATCGCGGCCAACGGCCAGTACGGCGTGATCATCGACAATTACAGCACAGGCAACACGGTAGAAGGGAATTATGTCGGCACCGATGCTACCGGCTCGCATGGTGCGGAAATTTTGTCGGCGTATGGATTCAGTCCAGCTCGACCAACAACACGGGGTGGGCGGGACGACAGCGCAGCCCGCAATGTGATCTCGGCCAACGCCGAGGACGGCGTTCAGATCGACTAGGCCGGTACTACGGGCAACGTGGTGGAGGGCAATTATATCGGGATCGACGCCTTCCGGTTCGGCTGCGCTGGGCGCCGCCGGCGCGGCGTTTTTTACCTGTGGAATGGAGTGTCGGGCAACATCGTCGGCGGGTCGTCGGCTGGTGCCCGCAATGTGATCTCGGCGCAATGGCATCGACGGTGTGATCATCGATCTGGGAAGTAGCGGCAACACGGTACAGGGAGACTACATCGGCACCGACGCTACCGGATCGCATGCCCTCGGCAACTCATACGGCGTCGTGATCCAGAGGGGCTCTCAACAACACCGTAGGGGGGACGACGGCCGGTGCCCGCATCGTCATCTCAGCCAACAAGACAAGCGGTGTCTATATCACGGATTACACAACCGAATACAACGTTGTGGAGGGTAATTATGTTGGCACGGATTCCACGGGCTCGGCCAACCTAGGAAAACTAGGCGACGGGGTGGACATTGTCAGCGGAGCGGCGGTCACGGTCATCGGCGGCACAACGACCAGCGCTTCAAATCTGATCTCATTCAATCATGGCAACGGTGTCCTCATCTCCGGAGCCACGACCTACGACACAATCGTCGAAACCGACATCATCAATGCCAACGGCGGGAATGGCGTGTACGTCTACCAGGCGTCGGTCAGTAGCATTCTGGGTTGCACCATTGAAAACAACCAGGGCTGGGGAATCCTGCTCTCGGGGGCCAGCACCACTTACTACGCCTACGACACGATCCTCGGAAATCACGCCGGCGGCGTCGGAACGTCGTGACAATTTTCGGCGATGACCCGCGTTGCGGGCAATTTGAACGCAATACTTTCGTCGCCCGTTATGTAAGGTGATGTCGGGCTGCGACAAATTGCGGCGACGCCCACCGACGGTCGATGGCGAATTCTTGGGCCTCGCGATTTCAAACATTGCTAGTTCGGCTGTGCCTCCTTGAGCAGACGCTCCTTTGCCTCGGCCTCTTTGAGTTGCGCGTCCTTTGCCTCGGCCTGCTTGAGCTGACGTTCCTTTGCCTCGACCTCCTTGAGATTGCGTTCCTTCGCCTCGGCCTGCTTGAGCTGACGTTCCTTTGCCTCGACCTCCTTGAGATTGCGTTCCTTCGCCTCGGCCTGCTTGAGCTGACGTTCCTTTGCCTCGACCTCCTTGAGATTGTGTTCCTTCGCCTCGGCCTGCTTGAGCTGACGTTCTTTCGTCTCGGCCTCCTTGAGCTCGCGTTCCTTCGCCTCGGCCGCTTTGAGTTTGCATCCTTGGCTTCTGCCTCCTTGTTCTGACTCTCTGTCTTGTTAGCGACTTGGTCTTGGCCCGCGGCCCTGGAGTCCGCGCGAGACTCGGTTAGTTGGGACTCGGCGGGCCACCCGTCCGACGCTCGGGCCGCAAGCAGCGCGACTCCGGCCATCACGAGTCCGGACGCCAGCACGAACCCGCCGATTCTGAACATTAAGTTGAGGCGGCATCGACTTTAGCACTCCTTCCGTAAGGTCGACCACCAATGGCAGGACCGTCCCTCCCGTTGGGGCCAAGGTAATCACATATCGGGTGGCGGCAAACACCGTGGTCTTTACAAGCGCGGGCGGGATCGCGGCCCTCGCCGGTTTGACTGCGATAACCGCTCGGAATCCACCAGTCGCCGGCGCCACACCCCGGCGAATGAGCCTGTCTCGTAGCCGTTCCCGCGCCGAGCGAGCCGGCTTTTGACGGTCCCCATGGGACAGCCGAGGTGCCGGGCCGCTTCGTCGTAGGTACGCCCTTCCACGTCACAGAGAATGACCGGCAGACGGCAGCTCGCCGGCAGGCGGTCGATCTCCTCGTCCAGAATCGACGCCAGGTCGTCGTCTCGATTTGCCCCGGCCCTGCGCCTCACTCGCCATTTCGGCTGCCCTTCGCTCTGTCAACTTCCGTCGACTGGCGTCGGCCCGGGCGCGGACGGCAACGCGACGGGCGACCCGGTGCAGCCAGGGAGCCACCGAGTCGCAAGCCCAGAGCGAGCCTGCCTTGCGCCAGCACGAGGAACGTCGCCTGGAATGCGTCGTGCGAGGCGTGTTCATCGCGAAGAATACCGCGACAGACGCGGCAGGACCATCGGCCCGTGACGGTCGACCAAGGCCTCGAAGGCCGTCTCGGCCCCGACCCCGTGCCGCTCGGCGAACTGTTCGAGCAACTGCCCGTCTGTCAGCCCGATGAGCACACCCACGTCAAAAAGGGTGCGCGGAGTGTCGCAAGCCGGTCACTTCCCGCTCATTAATCACAAATCGGCTCCAGGGCCCCCGGTATCAGTCGCAACACAGTAAACCTAAGGCGGCAGGACGTCGAATTGTTCCGAGATTTTCTGAAATCTTTTTCGCAGGTTAGCTGCCGGCAGACTTTTGAGCGCGCTCGTCGACGCTGCGTTGGAGCCGCGATTTCTGTATAGGCGTATTTCTTCTTTTTCGTATCCCCGACCTTCGCGCACATTGCGGCGAAACTCGCATCAGCGGATGGCCCAATCCCTGGTCACGATTCCGGTAGCTGTTGCTGGCGGCTCCGCGGCTGGCCTCGGCTACTGGCATTACAGCAAGTCAATGTCGGGACAGTACCGCGATCGATTCCGCGAAGGTGGTGAGAACTCCAACGAGTCCGTTCCGCCACCTGAATGAGCGTCAACCCTTATCCGCCTGCGGCACTCAGCTTCACGCATTGAACCCCGGCAGCCAATGCAGGGCATTCTCGCGGAAGATCTTGCGAAGGACCTGATCGGGGAGTGCCAGTCCCTGTGTCGCGTATCCCGTGTAGTCCATTTTCTCGTTCCCGGCAAAGAACGCCCAGTCGCGGTCGTGCGTGGTTTTGATCGACCGCCGCGCCGCGGCGGGTCGTCGCCGGTCGTAGGGAAAAATCGGTGGCGTAGAGGATCCGGTCTTGATAGTGAGTCAGGAACTGACGAACCTGCTCGCGGTCACCGCGGGCGAAATAGCGTATGCGCGCGGCCGTGTCGACGGCGAAGTTGGGATAGGCGTCGAGGCGCTTTGCCAGCCGCTTGAGGTCGTCCTCGTCGCTCCCCAGGTGGCACCCGACCACCCGTAGCTTGGGATAGCGGGCGAGGACTCGGTCGCGGGCCGTCAGGATATCGGCCTTCACCGGCGCACCGGCCTTGCCGAACATGTGCCATTGGGGATTATTCGAGTAGTACGTCAATTCCGGGTTCTTGGCATCCAGTGGCAGCCATGCCCCGTCCGGTTCGGCTAGGTGAGCGACCAGGGTCCGGCCGGCCCGCTCGATCGCCTCGTAGATCGGCAGCAGTGCGGGATTGTCGGGCAGCAGGTACGCGCCCGACTTCGCCTTGATCGACATGCCGATGTTTTTCCAGATCTTGACGCCGATCGCGCCGTCGTCGAACGATCGGCGGAGGCGGGCGATCGTCCGTTCGGCGAAGTTTAGTTCCTCGAAGCCGCGGGCATCGAATGTGGACGCCCAGGCCAAGGCACCGCTGCTTTCGCGCGCAACTTTGAGCGTGGCGCCGAGCTTTTCCTCGAGGTCAAACGGCTCGTCGCCGCTCGCCGGACAGACGACGATGTCCAGCCCGCGCCAGTTCGCCGCCTTGAGGGCAGACGAGAGCGACGGGGCGTCGCGGTGGATGTGAATGTGAGTGTCGAACCTACCATACGCTGGCGTGTCGTCGGCGTGCGCGTTCGCCAGCAGGACGGCGGGAGGGATCGCACGCAGGAAATCTCTTCGAGTCAGCATTCCGCCACCTCACATTCGCCGTAGTTGAATTGGTCGGGACGATCGGCTCGAATACACATGAGCGATACTACGCCAACCTACCCCGACGCCTGCCGAAATGCTATGGACCTACGAACATACTTCTGTCTCATCTTGGTTGCGAATTCCATTTTGACCGTACCGGCGGCCGGCGACGACTTCCCGGCGCCGCCCGATACCGAGCGTTCCTCGACTCGGCCGCTGTCGCCGGCCGATGCCGCGGCCGGCTGGCGTGTCCCGGAGGGTTTCCGGGTCAACGTCTTTGCCGCGGAGCCCGACGTAAGGAATCCGGTCGCAATGGCGTGGGACACGCGCGGGCGGCTCTGGATCGCCGAGAATTACACTTACTCCGACACCACCCAGAGGTTCGACCTCCGTCTCCGCGACCGCGTTTTGATATTGGAGGACGCCGACGGCGACGGCCGCATGGACAAGCGCACGGTGTTTACCGACGACGTCCAGAGGCTCGGCAGCGTGGAGCTCGGGTTTCGGAGGCGTCTGGCTCTTGTGCCCGCCGCAGTTACTGTTCGTCCCCGACCGCAACGGCGACGACGTTCCCGACGGTCCGGCCGAGGTCGTGCTCGATGGTTTCAAGGTCGCGACGGACAACCATCACACCTTTGCCAACGGTCTGCGCTGGGGACCAGACGGTTGGCTCTACGGGCGGTGCGGCGCCTCATCACCTGGCCAGGTCGGGGTTCCCGGCACGCCCGATGCCGAGCGTATCCCGATCCGCGGCGGAATCTGGCGCTACCACCCGGTCCGCAAACGATTCGAGGTCCTCTGCCACGGCACAACCAATCCCTGGGGCCACGATTGGAACGCGCTCGGCGAGGCTTTCTTCATCAACACGGTCAACGGCCACCTCTGGCACATGATCCCCGGTGCCCATTTCGCCCGCCCGCACACGATCGAACCGAATCCGCGCGCTTACGCGGTCATCGACCAGCACGCCGACCACTATCACTGGGACAACTCGCAGCATTACAAAAACTCATTGATTCCCGGCGGCATCGACGATCGCCGTGGCGGCGGACATGCCCATAGCGGGGTGATGATCTACCTGGCCGGCCAGTGGCCGGAGGCTTTCCACGACAAGCTCTTCACCCTCAACTTTCACGGCCGGCGCGTCAACGTCGAGCGGCTCGAACGCACAGGCAGCGGCTACGTCGGACGCCACGAGCCCGACATGTTCTTCGCGGCCGATCCCTGGTTTCGCGGCGTCGACCTCTCCTACGGCCCCGATGGCAGCGTGTTGGTCCTCGACTGGAGCGATACGGGCGAGTGCCACGACCATGACGGCGTTCACCGCTCTTCGGGCCGGATCTACCGATTCACGTACGGAAAGCCAGCTCGCGCTCGACGTTCGCGATGTGTCGAAGCTGGAGGAGCGCGATCTGGTTGCGCTGCACCTGCAGCGCGAACGAATGGTTCGTGCCGCAAGGCGCGGCACGTGCTGGCGGAACGATCGACCGCGGGGCGAGCCGCTCTCGGAAGCAAAGGACGGCCCTGCGCGCCCTGTTCGAGCAAGACCCCGATCCGTCGCGAAAGATCCGCGCTTTGTGTTCGCTCTTCGTGATCGGCGGGACCGACGCACCTTTCTTGCGCGGCTTACTGCGACACGAACACGAATCCGTCCGCGCTGGGCCATCCGGCTTTTGACCGACGCCCTGCCGATCGACACGATCTACAGCCGCCGGGGTGGGCCGGACGTCGAGCTGCCCGCGGACTTGCGGAGCGAGTTCGCGGACGTCGCCAGGAATGACCCCTCGGGCCTGGTGCGACTGGTGCTGGCCTCGACGCTGCAGACGGTTGCCAGTCGGCCAGCGCGAGTCGCTCGCGCAGAGCCCTCGTCTCGCGTTCCGAGGACGACGCCGACCACAATATTCCTGCCTTGATCTGGACGGGCCTGATTCCGGTTGCCGAGGCCGATCCGGCGCGCCTTGGTACGACTGGCGCTCGATTGTCGGCTTACCGCGCGTCCAGCGGCTGATCGCGCGGCGGCTCGGCGAGGAGATCGAGACCAGCCCCGGCCCAGTAAACGCGCTTGCTGGAGGCCGCCGGGCGACGGCCCGAGAAGCGTTCCAAACGCAGGTGGTCGCGGGGTTGAGCGACGCCCTGACCGGCTGGCGCAAGGCGATCAAGCCTGCCGCCTGGGATCGGTTCCAGGAGAAACTGTCGACGGCGCCCGACCCGGCCCTGCGCGCGCGGGCCCGCGATCTGAACGTGCTTTTCGGGGACGGCCGCGCACTCGAGGAAGTGCAGCGGCTGGCACTGGACAACTCGGCGTCCCTCGATGTGAGAATGTCCGCGCTCAGGTCGGTCATCGAGGCCCGGCCGCCCGACCTCCGCGCGGTCTGCGAGCGATTGGTGCGGGTGACCTTTTTGAACGCGGTTGCCGTGCGCGGCCTGGCGCTCTTTGACGACCCGGCGATCGGTGGGACGTTGGCGAAAAGTTACCGCGCGTTTCACCCGTCGGAGCGGTCCGTGGTGGTCGAGACTCTGGCCTCGCGACCGGCGTTTGCCGTGGCCCTACTCGACCAGATTGCAGCCGGCAGGCATTCCGCGCCAGGACCTTACCGCCTTCCACGCCCGCCAGATCCGCGGCCTCGGCGTCCCCGGTGCTCACCGAGCGTCTCGCGCAGGTCTGGGGAGTCGAACGCGACTCGGCCGCCGACCGGCGCGACCAAATCGCGGCGCTCAAGAAGCAGCTGGGCGCGGCCGTGCTTGCTCGGGCCGACCGCGGCCATGGCCGGGCCGTCTTCGACAGGGTCTGTGCCTCGTGCCACAAGCTCTACGGATATGGCGGCGAGATCGGGCCCGATTTGACCGGCGCCGGCCGAGACAACCTCGACTACCTGCTCGAAAACATGGTCGACCCGAGCGCCTCGGTCAGCGCCGATTTCCGGATGGTTGTCGTGGCCATGAACGACGGCCGCGTGCTCAACGGTTTGGTGCGGGCACGGACGGACCGTACATTGACTCTGCAAACCCAGACCGAGGCCCTGGTCCTCGACCGGCGGGAGATCGAGACGGTTCAGCCGTCGCCGCTCTCGCTGATGCCCGACGGACTGCTCGCCCCGCTGAGCGAAACCGAGACGCGCGACCTGCTCGCTTACCTGATGCACCAGACCCAGGTGCCGCTGCCGTGACTGTGTGACTTTGAATCAAGCTTTTGTGGTTCGATCTCGCCTGGCCGCGACGCCGTTCTCAGCGTGAGGAGCGGATTGGGCCGTTCCAGCGGCGCTAGTCCCTAACCAAGCGTAATATATAGTCAGCCTGGCCAGAATCGGACAAAAAGACTCGAAAACCTCCGGAGATTGTGGAATAATGGAGGCAAGAACACATCCTCACTATTCCAAGCAACGGAGGCTTTCGAGTGACTGCTACTATCCCCAACAAAACGCCAAAACGCAACCGTCGAAAGAACCGGCATCTTGGCCGCACGAAGACTCAAGAACGCAATCGCAGAATTCTCAACGAGCGTAAGCGGAGAGTCCTCCGGCGCATTGAGAATAGACCCGGGCCCGAGCGTGACCAGCCGATGATGAGCGTGACCAACATCCATTACGAGTTGGCCGATCGTGTTCAGGGTCTCAGTGCCGGTGGTATCGGCGCTATGCACCTGCTGGCCCGCAAGACCGGGCTGGTCGGCTCGATCAATTCGATGGTCAACGTCCTCAAGCGGCATCTCCCCTACCACGAATCGGACCACGTCCTGAACATCGCGTTCAACATCCTGGCCGGCGGCAAGCGGATCGAACACATCGAACTGCGGCGCAACGACGAGGTCTATCTCGATGCCCTGGGCGCCCGGCGCATTCCCGACCCCACGACCGCCGGTGACTTCTGCCGCCGATTCTGCGTCTCCGACATCATGAACCTGATGGATGCCATTAACCAGACTCGCACGAGAGTCTGGGCCGAGCAGCCGCCAGAGTTCTTTGATCTTGCGACGGTGGACGCCGACGGCACGCTCGTCGAGACCGACGCCGAATGCAAGCAAGGCATCGACATCGCCTATGACGGCACGTGGGGCTACCATCCTCTCTTGATCTCGCTGGCCAATACCGCCGAGCCGCTCTACTTGGTCAACCGCAGCGGCAACCGCCCCTCGCAAGAGCAGGCCGACGTCTTTCTGGACAAGGCCGTTGATCTCTGCCGCGGTGCCGGCTTCCGCCAAATACTGCTGCGGGGTGACACCAAGTTTACGCAGACCAAGCACCTGGACCGCTGGGATGACACGGGGTACGTACGTTTCATCTTCGGATACGAGGCCCACGACACCCTCAAGGACATGGCAGACGCGCTTCCGGCTGAAGACTACAGCTTCTTGGAACGATCGCCCCGCTACCAGATTAAGACCACGCCGCGTCAACAACCCGAACGGGTCAAGCCGGAGATCGTCAAGCGGCGCGGGTTCGAGACGATCCATCTGCTTGAAGAGATGGTCGCCGAGTTTAAGTATCGTCCGGTCGCCTGCAATCGGGAGTACCGAGTCATTGTGCTCCGCAAACGGCTCGGGATCGACAAGGGGCAGATGCGGCTGTTCGAGGAGTATCGCTATTCCTTCTACATCACCAACGACGATCAGATGACGGCGGTGGAGGTGGTGTTTTCGGCCAATGATCGCTGCGACCAGGAAAACCTGATCGCCCAGCTCAAGAGCGGAGTGCACGCACTAACGACGCCCGTGGACGACCTTGTTAGCAACTGGGCATACATGGTGATGGCCAGCCTGGCTTGGAGCCTCAAGGCATGGAGCGCCTTGATGATGCCGGTGTCGCCTCGCCATGCGGCCGAGCAAAAAGCTGAGAAGCGGTCTCTGTTGCGGATGGAGTTCCCGACGTTCTGCGCGGCGGTGATCCAGATGCCATGCCAGATCGTCAAGAGCGGCCGCCGGTTGATCTACCGTTTGTTGTCGTGGAACCCGTGGCAAGGCGCCTTCCTGCGGTTGGTCGAGCGGCTGCAGGGTTGCTGGTTGTGCTGAAGCGAGCGCATCCTGAAGTCGGGGTCTGGATGCCCCGATCCGCGTGGGACATCGAACCAAGAGAGGGGGCAGGAAATGAAGCAGAAAGCACGGTGACGCCTGACGGAGGTGGGAACCGCCGGGCCGTAGAAGGTACGTAACTGATGAAAATATCAAACTCCATATTGTGAAACCGCGTGATTAATATATTACGCTTGTTTTGGGCCTAGTCGGAAATCGAACACAGATCGAAGTGCCCTTGCCGGCGACCGAGTCGACGGAGATATCGCCATGCATTTGCGCGACGAGTTCGCGGCAGATGGCCAGTCCCAGGCCGCTCCCCTCGATCATCGAGTGTTCGTCGCGGTCCAGGCGGAAGAACGGCTCGAACACACGGTCGAGCGCTTCGGCGGGAATTCCCGGCCCCGAGTCAGCGACGACGACCGTCCAGGAGTCGGTGTCGACCTTGCCGATCACGCTCACCTGTCCACCCGCCGGTGTGTATTTGATGGCATTCGATACGAGGTTGCCGAAAATTTGCTGGCACCGCGAGGCGTCGGTGACCACCACCATCTCAGGCGGTCGAGCACGTGATTCCCACTCGAGTTGTTTGCTTGGCGCACCGGTGCGAATTGCCGGTCAATCTCGTCGATCAAGCGCCCCGATCGTGAATGAACCGAAGCAAAGCGGTCGCGATCCCTGGACGATCCCGGCGTAGTCAAGGTAGCTACGCGTCAGGCGTAAGAGATCGTCACAGAGAGATACCATCGTGAGCAAGTGCCCTTGCTGATCCGGCGTGATGTTCGACGGTGAATCACCCAGGAGCAAGTCGAACCCCGCCCGGAGCGAAACCAGAGGGCGGCACAGCTCGTGGCTCAGGTTGGACAAGATCGATCTGAGCTCCCCCTGATCGATGAGAAGCCGAGCGATCTCCTGGCCCTCGACTCTCGGGGAGGATGGTATGGACCGGACTTCCATGGCCTCATGTCCCTGCGGTCGTTTTGCAGAATGCGCATGCCGACTGGCGGGGCCACGCGCCCGCGTCTCGCTCACGATCTTACGAGACGACGATCTGATTGGCCAGGAGCGGATGGCCGTCCGTCAGATCGAGCACAGCTTGATGCGCGAGTTGCTTTGCGTGGTACGTACGCGAACGTCCGTGGAGGATGATCATTTCATCCGAGTAAACAACGTGAAGGTCACGAATCCGGCCGTTGGCGGCGCGGTTGATGTGCCCTTCGATAAACTCGGCGAGTTCAAGATTATTCTTGCCGTACCCGAACCGCCGAAGCTCCGTTCGAGAGTTGTACATCGGCATGCCAGTCTCCCACTTGATCGACTGCACGACTGGACGACGCTGCGGCTTGTAGCGTTGCAGAACGAACAGATTGGGAGGTCGTCTCGGGACCTTTTCCTCGAGAGCTGGGAACGAAAT
Organism: uncultured Planctomycetota bacterium; assembly: GCA_963720335.1. Classification (GTDB taxonomy): domain Bacteria; phylum Planctomycetota; class Planctomycetia; order Isosphaerales; family Isosphaeraceae; genus CAVRFS01. Next base: position 14,066 of record CAVRFS010000006.1, read on the forward strand.
TCGACTCATCGACTCATATGCGGATGAAGTCGCTCGTACCATCCTTGATCCCAACCGCAATCAAATCCCCGCTCAATATGGAAATCTGTCCAGTCCCAAGACCGAGAAAACCCTCGTCGGGCCTGGTCGGACTCAGTGAGCGTACCGAGTGACGCCGCCGTCAAACATTATTCACCTTGGGGGAGCTCGAAATGGCGGCGCAACGGTCGGGTGCCGACGGGGGGAGGAGGTTGATCCTGAGCCTCGAACAGTTCGTCGGCCTGGATGATCGACTCGGCGAGTTTCGCCATGGGGATCCGTCGATCCTGGCTTTGACGCTGAAGCTGGCGAAAGGCTTCGCTCTCGCTGAGCTGCTTGCGCGTCATCAGAATTCCTTTGGCGCGCTCGATCAGCTTGCGTTCTCGCAGAGGTGGATTTGAGCTGGTCGACGTCGTCTTGCAAGAGCTTGAGCTCGCGCGGCCCGTGCCACGGCCACCTGGATGGCTGCGTGTAGGCTGGGGTTGGTCGCGGGCTTGAGCAGGTACGAGATAACCCCGTCCTCGACCGCCTGGTCGATCAAGTTGGGATGGCCGTGTGCGGTCAGGATGATGACCGGAGTTCCCGGATCCGCGGCGATTTGGCGGGCGGCGGACAGACCATCCAAACCGGGCATTTCAATGTCGAGAAAGACAACGTCCGGAATACTCCGCCGGCACATCTCGATCGCGCGATGGCCATCGGGGACAACCGCCACCACATCGTATCCCAACGATTCGAGTTGATTTTGTAGTCCGACCGCGACTGGCTTTTCGTCGTCCGCGATCAAAATGCGATAGGGCCGAGTCATCGCCATAATCCCTCAAAGCACAATCAGAATGATGACCGACTTTGTCACCGGTTCCGATGATATGCAGTTCTAATGCCGTTTCAGCGGAATCTAGACGACCAATCAAAAAATCATCGAGCTGACACGTCTCGGACGGTTTCCACTTCAATCAAGCATCAATAGTTCAGCTCGTGGAATCAAGATGTCTTACGATATCAAACACTCTTGACGGCATCTCGTCGGCGGTCAGAATGTTGCTGGAGAAAACTGGTATGGCCAATCGACCGAGAATTGCCGATTAACTCCTAAACAATTACTACGGAGGATAAACAAGATCGTGACTCGCCACCCGTGGTCAATCAGGTCATTCGACGATCTTGTGATTGGTGACGAGTGGGAGAGCCCGCGACGGACTGTTACGGAGACCGACGTTGTACTCTTTGCCGGTCTGTCAGGAGACTTCAATCCGCTGCACGTCGATCATTCATCCTCTCGGAGCAACCCGTTCGGACAGGCCGGTGGCACATGGCCTGCTCGGCCTGGCCATTGCGAGCGGCTTGATGAGCCAGGCGCCTCGCGTCGACACGCTCGCGTTTCTGGCGATCCTCGAATGGAGGTTTCATAGGCCGATACTCTTTGGCGACACGATCCACGCCGTCTCGACTGTCGAGTCGTTGGCACCTCAAGCAAAAGGTCGAAGGGGCATCGTCACCTGGCAACGCCGAATATTCAATCAGGATGGCCATCTGGTTCAAGAAGGGCGCACCCAAACCCTCGTACGAGCTCGAACTCGCCCCGGTTCGAGCAAATTCACAAAATCCGAAGACCCAACCAGTACAAGCCAAATCTGATCGTACCAATTCCGAACCTGAATGCCATCGTACTTTATAACATCGAAGTCTTAATAATTTCGATGACAAATAACCGCAAAATATCGAATTTGCGGCAATTTGACCGTATTTGCATCTTTGCTCTCCATCATCCTCACACGCATCAAAGGCTCGCTTCAGAGTGTGCCATATTAAGGGGTTATCCAGAGATTAATGTTTTAAATAACTCTTTCGTTGCTGGTTGATTTTCCGCGAGCAATATGACTTCAGGGAGATTGAGACGTTGAGTATCGGCGGAGCTCAAGATCGAACGATCGCGCTGGTGACAGGCGCTGCCCAGGGAATTGGTTTGGGCATTGTCTGGTCACTTGCACGGGCCTCGTACAAGGTTGTCCTAGCCGATATCGAGGCCGGATTGTCGGCGCAGGCTGCGGCCGAATTGCAAGTCGAAGGGTACGAGGTGGTCGGCGAACATTTGGATGTGACGCGGGCTGACGACTGGGGACGCGTTGTGTCATCGCTCGGATTGAGATGGGGACAGCTCGATCTGCTCGTGAACTGCGCGGGCATCAGTCCGCGAGGGACAGTGGAAACGACCGACGAGGCGCTCTGGGATCGAACGCTGGCAATCAATCTCAAGGGTGCGTGGCTTGGAATCAAGGCGTCCATTCCCGACTTACGCGCGCGTCGGGGCACGATTATCAACATCGGTTCGACGCGGGCGACGCGGCCCATGCCCGGCTTGTTCTCCTATGTCGTCAGCAAAGCCGGTCTCTGGGGTTTGACCCAGCAAGTGGCCGTCGAATACCTTACCGATGGGGTCACGTGCAACATGATCGCTCCAGGTTGGGTCGACACGCCCAACGAGCGGTTGATACAGGCCCGACACGGCCGTCCCGATTTCCCCGCCGGCATCCGCAATCTCGACCACCCCCGAAGAGATCGGCGCGGCCGTCGTCTACCTCGCCTCGGCTCAGGGCCGGAAAATAAACGGCGTGATCCACTACCTTGATGCGGGACTGCAGATCGCCGACGATGCGGGGATGGTCTATCTACCTGACCGGAGCCGACCACCTTACGAACAACGAATCGAAGAGCCGTGATGCATCCATCGCCCGATGACTTTGGCTGGGCGGACGGCAAGCGGCTGGAGAGCGCGCGATGAGCGACTTTATCTATTGCCTCAATACGAGCACGATCCGGCCGACGCCCTTGCTCGAGAAAATCGAGGTTGCCGGCAAGGCCGGTTACGCCGCGATCGAGCCCTGGAACGACGAGATCACGGACTATCTCGAGCAGGGTGGTCAGATTTCTGAATTGAAACGGGCGCTTGCCGGCAGCGGTCTCAAGGTGGTCAGCATGATCGCGCTTCACGGGTGGATCCCGTCGGAGGGGGCCGGCACGCACGCGTTCTCGACGAATGCAGCCGCCGCATGGCTCAAGCGGTCGAGCTGGGAAGTCCTTACATCGTCGCCAGTCCGCCCCAGGAAGTCGTCGACTTGAACCGTGCCAGCGACCGTTTTGTGGAGCTCATCGAAATCGGTGCCCCACTCGGAGTAATGCCATCGATGGAGTTTTTGGGTTTCGTCGATGGGATCAAAAACGTTGCCAGTGCCTGGGCGATCGCGGCGGGCACAGGCGACCCGCGTGCCACCGTGGTGGCCGACGTCTTTCACATGATGAGAGGAGGGGGGTCGATCGACGACCTTCTGACGCTTTCGGGAGACCGAATGGCCTGCTTTCATATCAACGACTTGCCGCCCGAGCCCGACCCGCTCACCCAGAAGGACGAAGATCGCGTCATGGTCGGCGACGGCATCGCCGACCTGCCGCGCGTGATTGCGAACCTCGCACGATCGGTTACAGCGGCCCGCTTTCCCTCGAGTTATTCAACAGCCGCTTATGGGAACAGGAACCGCTCCAGGTCGCCAATTTAGGGCTGAAGCGGATGCGAGCTTTGGTCGAGGGATAAGCGTCTTGCCGCTGTAGTAGTTGGCAAGGTTGGCGGGCGACGCGTCTGAGTATTGAGTTGGCGGACGATCTCGGCGGAGCCGTCGAGCATCATCTTGAGCTCGCTCACGACCGCAATGAACTGCCAGCCTTCGCGGGCCCGCCGCAGGGCGTCGGCGGCAGAGAAGTGTGGATGCCACACGGCACTTTTTGTCGCTGCGCCGCCTCGCGGATGCGGGTCAGAACTGCCTCGAACGTTTCCTTGTCTGGGAGTTTTCCATCCGCGGTTCTCATCGAGTATTTCAGATCGTTCGGACCGACAAACACGGCATCGATTCCCGGCACCGAATAAATCTCGTCTGCAATATCAACGGCTTTGATATGTTCGGTCTGGATGATGACCAGGATCTCGTCATCGGCCTTGCTGTAGTATTCTTCGGCCGTCGCGTTGAAATTGAGCGTGTGCATGCCGCTCCCAATGGATCGGTTGCCATGGGGCGAATATTTGCAGGCAGCGACGATCACCTCGGTTTCGGCGCGATCCATGACCATGGGCGCGACGATACCCATCGCGCCGCAATCGAGGACGGACTTGATGTATTCGTGTTTGCCCGTGGGAATGCGCGCCAGAGGCACGCAGCCCGCATCGGCGATCGCGCCGAACATGTATGCGGCCGTCTGAATGTCGGTATGCCCGTGTTCCAAATCAACTGTCAGCCAGGGAAAACCTGCCCGCGCCATAAACCGAGCCGCCGCGATGCTCCCGAGCGTGAGCCAGGTACCGATTTGCGGTTTCCCGGCCTTCAGCGCCCGCTTGACCGGATTTTCTTTCAAAACAGTTCCTCGACTCGAATGGGGGAATGCGGGCTCTTCGGACGATTCCCGGCCCGGAAGACGTGAGTTTCGCACGTTCGGGCTGCGTCAGCAAGAGTTCCGGTCGGTCGAGTTGGGCTGTTGGCTCTGACCCGGGAGGACCGGTAACCTGGACAGTAGTGAATCGCAAGACTCGTGTCGGGGAGTTGCTCATGAGATGGCAGTTTCCAGCCATGGCTCCCTATATCGAGGCCTGCGGGTTGTGGGGAGATTTCCATCACGACCTCATTTCAGAGATCAAGTATGCACTGGCTCAGGCCGCCCCCGAGCGTTATCTCGTGCGGGCCGGAGAATGATCGTACGTCGTCCTGGTTGAAGACGAGCATCGCGAGGCTTTCGTTGAAATCTATGAGGCCACGCCTGAGCAAAGGCTGGTCACCAGCATCGAGATCCTGTCACCCTCCAACAAGCGCCCGCGCACACCTGGCTATGACCTTTACCTTCGCAAGCGGCAAAGCCTACTATTCGGAGACGCAAACCTGGTGGAGATCGACCTGCTCCGAGGCGGCAGTCGCATGCCCATGCTCGATCTGTGGCCCGACAGCCCGTATACGGTCTTGGTTGCCCGGTCGAAGAAATTCGACCTGTGTCAGGTTTGGCCGGCCTACTTCCAACTACCTTCGCCTTCGGTTCCCATCCCATTGGCAAAGCCCGATCCCGACATTCACCTCGACCTACAGCCGATGATCGACTCGATCTACCGGCGCTCTCGCTACGAGCGGAGCATCGACTGCAGCAAGCCGCTCTCCCCGCCGCTCGAGCCCGCGGAAGAACTTTGGCTCGAGAAGCAGTTACGAACAAGGAATAGCCAGCGATAAGAGCACGAAACGCCGCCCTGCTCCTACATCCGGCACGAAGCTCGGGCGATGCGGCCCCTATATATGCCCATGTCGGAGTCTTCAATTTATTCGTTAGAACTCTTTCTTTTAGCTGGTTAAATACGCAGTAAATAAATTTTTGTAAACACTTTTAAGTAATATGATCATAAGTTGTTGCGTCCAGGTTGCATGCGCCCGATGGCACAGGTGCATTAACGAAATGCGTAAAACCCCGTATATTGTATATGGGCAAACTTGGCGCTGCGCAATATTTCGGCGCCATTCTTGAGCATTTCGGCAGCGCTACGGGATCGGTCGTTGATCCGGGCGTCTCCTTCATCGCGGCGTACCCTTGAAGCTGTTTCGTTCTGTGTCTTGTTCTGGGAAGCGCGATAGACTGGTAGGTCAGCGTCTTATTCGCGTTTTATAACGCCCGAGGAGAATGGTGACACATTCTCCCCGAGCTTCCCTTGGGAGAAAGCACCTCCCGTGGGCACTGCCACAGTACGGCAACTGATGACTGTTCGGCCAGAGTACGCCGGCTCCGTTTGGGATCGTGTCTGCGCAAAGGGTGTGGGCGCAAGTATCAGCCGCGACGCTGGAACCAGCGTTATTGCCAGGATCCCGAATGCCTGCGACAGGTGCGTCGCTGGCAGGCGGCCCGCCGGCAGGTCGAACGTCGCCTGGATAATGACGTCAGAACCCAGCACGCCCAAGCCGAGAAAGAACGCCGCCAGCGAGTGAAGTCTGAGTCTCAGATCGTTGAGAACGCTGAGGTTAAGCTCTCGCGTGGTCACGCAGCAGAAATTTTTTGGGCTCCTCCGCTCTGCGACCGGCCAGGCTGCCATGAATCTCCCGTGACCTCGCCTCGCAACCCGGCACGTTACTGCTGCCCAGCCTGTCGTCAGGCAGTCCGCAACGTCCAGGATCGTGAACGTAAGTGGCTCTCTCGCGGTACCTTGGATGGCCGCAAGAAGCGATCCTTCGAGTATCTTGCTGCTCGCTGCCGCCGCGTCTGGAGCGTGGCCATAGTTCCCGCCCATCACCCTCACAGACCGTCTCGAGAGTAACAACTCGCCAGGTGCGCAGGTCGTCAATTATCGCGTGGGCCTGGACGGCTCATTTAGCTTGGTTTCACCGATGGCAGATCCAACTTCAGGAGCCCGCCCATGACTCAAAAGCCGATTCTGGTTCCCACCCGAGTACGTCGTCCACCCGTGACAGGCTGGTCGTGGGTAGACCGCGGCTTCATCCGTGAGCACATGGCCTATCTCTCTGGCGAGGCGGTGCTGTTGTATTTCTTCCTCTCAGCCGTTGCCGACAAGCATGGGCTGTCGTTCTACGGTGATGGCACGTTGGCTGCCCTGCTGCGGATGACTGTGCCCGCCTTGATTCAAGCCCGTGAGGAATTGCTGTCACGTGATCTGATCGCTCACGAGACCCGCTTCACTCAAGTACTTTCCCTGCCGCCACCCCGCCAGCGCCGTCCCGGTGACCCGGGCCAAGGGCTGATGCAACTTGGCGACATCTTGCGCCAGGCTATCGCATCGAGCCACTCAAATCAGGAAGGGGGCGTGCGGTGAATGTCGCGTTATGGGCCGAAATCCGCCGCTTGGCCGAAATCGAAAAACTTTCTCGTCGCGCTATCGCGCGGCGACTCCGTTGTTCGCGACACACGGTTGATAGCGGCGCTCGAACCTGAATCAACCCCCGGCACAAGGAGTGGTTCGCCGGACCGGCATCCTGGATATTCATCGGTCCAAGATCGACGCTCTTTTGGCGAAGTATCCCGACCTCTCGGCGGTGCGCATCTGTGAAGAGATTGCTCGTGGTCCTGACGGTTATATCGGCAGCGCCTGCACGCTCCGTCGCTATCTCCGAACAATCCGTCCCACGCCCGGCCGCGTCTACCAAGAGGTCGATTACAGTCCTGCCCAGGCCATGCAGGTCGATTGGGGAACATGTGGCTGTGTGCAAGTCGGCGACTCGACCCGCAAGGTCTCGGTCTTCGTGGCCGTGCTCTGTCACAGCCGATTGATGTTCATCGAATTCACGATGTCGCAGTGCAAGGCCGAGTTCTACCGCGGGATTGTCAATGCTCTCAACTTCTTCGGTGGCAGCCCCCGCGCCATCATCTTCGATAACTTGAAAGCCGGTGTGATCAACGGCTCGGGCCGGTCTGCCTGCTTCCATCCCGAGTTCTTGGCACTGTGCGGTTACTTCTACTTGCAGCCAATCGCCTGTCAGCGGCGTGATCCCGAGTCAAAAGGGATCGTCGAGGCGAGTGTGCGCTACATCAAGAGAAATGCCCTGGCCGGCCGTGCCGATGAGCTGATCCGCTTCGAGGATTATCTGGCATTTGCACCCCGGTGGCGTGACCAGACAGCCAACGTAAGAATCCACGAAACAACTCGAGAGCGACCCGTAGATCGGTTCCAGCAAGAACGGTCGCTGCTGCGTGCGCTGCCGACAATCCCGTTTGACACAGACGAGATCGTGCCGGCAGTTGTCACTCCCCATGCGCGTATTGAATTTCATGGCAACCGCTACTCGGTGCCGCCTCAGTTAGCTCGCCGGCCAGTCACTATCCGCGCCACTCGTGACGAGATCCGTGTGCTGTACGAAGGCCAAGTGTTGGCCCAGCATGCCCGCTGTTATCAGCGACGGCAACTGATCGTGCTGCCTGACCATCGTCTGGCAGCGCTGGCACTGCGTCACCGGTCTGATGGCTCGCGCGCTGGAACAAGAGTTTGATGCTTTGGGTCCTGAGGCCCGGTTGTTCCACCTCCGACTGAAAAGCCAGCCGGTCAAGACCGGCGTTCACCTGCGCCGTTTACGGAATCTGGCACGCCTCTACGGTCCGACCGAGTTGCTTGGCGCCATCTCTCGGGCATTGGCCTTGGAAACCTATGACGCCGCATATGTAGAGAGTTTGTTATTGACCGAACGCCGGAGACGACAGCTCCCGACACCAACTTTACCTACTCCCAAGCGGCGTGAATTGATCGACGAGATCCAATTGGAGCCCGCTGATCCCGCTTTTTACGATCGGTTCTGCAAACGCACTGACGAGGATTCTCATGGCACGACGTGACGACAATCTTCAGGCACGGCTCGACGCGTGACCTGGCCGAATTGAAGCTTCCTGAGATCGCCAGGAACTACCGCGAAGTTCTGGATGAGGTAGCCCGGAAAGGGAGTTCGATGCTGGAGCTTTTGGCCCTTCTTTTTGGAATGGAACAGGCGGCCCGGCAGCAACGAGCTCTTGAACGGCGATTGCGTGAGGCAAGGCTCCCCAAGCAGAAAACCGTGGCCGAATACGACTTCAAATTCCCCAAGCGAATTCCCAAGGCCACAATCATGCGGTTATTCGATTGCGACTTCATTGAGCGACACGAGTGCGGCGTATTGATTGGACCCACCGGAACGGGGAAGTCGCATCTTCTCACAGCACTTGGGTACACCGCGGCTGAGCGCGGTTATTCCGTTCGCTACACGCGTGTCGTGGAAATGATCAATCAGCTCACGACGGCCCAAATCAACGGCCTGCTGGGCAACACGCTCAAAAGTTACGTCCGTCCCAGTCTTCTCCTCCTCGATGAGCTGGGCTATCTGCCCATCGACAAGCGCGGGGCCGATTTGTTGTTCCAGGTTGTCGCCGCCCGTTATGAAATTGGATCGATCGTGATGACCACGAATCGACCCTTCAAGGAGTGGGGCACCCTCTTCGATGTGGACAACACCCTGGCAACGGCCTTGATCGACCGGCTGATGCATCACGGGGAGGCGATCGTGATTCAAGGAGATAGCTACCGGATGAAAGACAAAAGCTCCGACTCGACCAGTGCGTGAACAAGCGAAGCGCAACAGACGTCCGGAGCGGGTATTCGATCTGAAGTGAGCAGCAGTCGACGTGACTGAGAGGGGATCGTCCAGCCCACCCTCGAGCAAGCCCGGCAATGGTGCCTGGCTGTTCGAGCGGCCGGTTCCTCGAGAGAGCGGGCTCGCGTGGCTCCAGGCCCTGATCCAGAATCCGCAAGCAGCTCCGCATGAGGGGCTTCGTGCCGACTGTCAGGCGACACCAAAACTGACCCCCCTGGCGACAGTAAAACTGACCCCCTCCTATACGCCTGACAAGGAGGGGCTATGGACAAGATCCTTTCCGATTTGGTCCACCTGCAGGACATGCAGGGGGACCGAACGGACGCAACAAGTGTCCACCTGCAAACCACGCAGGAGGACACCAGGATGCTGGAACCGGAAGTCGTGGATCGGATCCACGAACTATCCGGCCAAGGTCTCGGGAGCAAACGGATTGCTCGCCAGTTGCGGGTTTCTCGCAACACGGTCCGCCGTTATCTCGCTGGAGCCACGGTCGGTTTTCAACAACGCCCCGGAGCGCGTCGTCTCGATGACCACACGCTCCGCGAAGTGCACGATCTTTTCGGCACCGTTGCCGAGGGAAACGCCGTTGTCATTCAACAGGAACTCGCCAGTCGAGGGATCCATGTAGAGCTGAGGACTCTGCAACGAGCTGTCGTTGCCCGCCGACAGGAAGAACGGGCCGAGGTTTTGGCCACGGTCCGGTTCGAGACCTCACCGGGTCAACAAATGCAGATCGATTTTGGCGAGAAGACCGTGCGGATCGCCGGGCAACCTGCGAAGGTCTATTTGATGACCGCGGTCCTCGGATACTCACGCCGGCTCTATTGCCAGGCCTTCCTCGCGCAGCGGCAGGATGATTGGCTTGAAGGCCTCGACGGTGCCTTCCGGCACTTCGGCGGCCTTACCGAGCAGATCCTCTGCGATAACGCCTCGCCCCTGGTGACATCCCATGATCGGCAGACCGGCGAAGTGGTGTGGAATACAGGCTTCGAGGCCTTCTGTCGCGATCGGGGCCTGATCGCCAAGGCTTGTCGTCCCCGTCGCGCGAGAACCAAGGGAAAGATCGAACGCGGGGTCGGCTACGTCAAGCACAACGCGCTGGCCGGTCGTTCGTTTGCCTCCTTCGAGAATTTGCAACACCATCTGTCGCAATGGATGGTCGAGGTTGCCGATAGGCGGATTCACGGCACCACCAAGGAGCGGCCCGCTATCTGCTTCGAACGTGACGAGCAAGTGGCCCTGCGGCCTCTGCCGACACGCCCTTTTCCCGTCCGCACTCGTCGGTTGAAACGTCGTGTGAGCGCAGACTGCTTTGTTGATATCGATACGATCCGTTATAGCGTGCCGTATCGGCATGTCCGGGAGACCGTCGAGGCAGTGATCAAGGAGAAAGAAGTAGAAATCTGGCTGCGTGGAACCTGCATCGCGAACCATGCCCGGTGCCACGAGCCCCGCGCTCTGGTTCGCAACCCGGCTCACTTCGAGGGGCTGTTCCGGCGCGTGGCCGGAGCGCCGGCGCCGGCTCCTTCTCCACCGGCTGCGGACCCCGTGTGTCGCCCGCTCTCGATCTATGCCGAGCTGGTGGAAGGGGGTCGTCCGTGAACACGCTGGTCGATTCTCATGACCCTCAAGAGGAGCGCATTATTGCGGCGCTCAAGCGGCTCCAGTTGACTCACCTCCGTGAGACGCTCAACGCGGTGTTGTCCGAGGCCGCCAAGCACGAGTGGACCTACCTGGAGTTCCTTGACCAGATCCTGCGGCGTGAGGTGGACGCCAAGCAGGGCAAGCGGATCCGGATGGGGATGCAGATCGCTCACTTCCCTTGTGTCCGGACCGTCGAGGGGTTTGATTTCGCTTTCCAACCTTTGGCGGACGAGCGGTTGATTCGCGAGTTGTCCACAGGCAATTTCATCACTCATGGTGAGAACGTATTGATATTCGGACCTCCCGGAACGGTGACATAATGCTACACCTTATGACAGGCCTTATTTTATAGGTAATACTTGCTGCCGCGGATCGCTTCGCGGGATATGCCTTCCATCCCGTACGGCGTTGGCAGCCTCCTGGACCGCAGGAAGCGCCAGGTTTTTACGCTCGATCACCCAAGGCGCGTGCTCGATCACTTGTTTGGCTGGCAGCAGGCCAAGTGCGATCAGCTTGCGCACCGAGGGCGTGCTGATTTTCAGCTCCGCGCGGCGTCGGCGAGCGTCAACCACTCACGTGGACCCTCCGCAGGCGCTGCGGCGATCTTGTGAGTGTTGCGGAACGAGCGAACACGCGACTCAATCCATGAGTTTTCCGCGCCCGTCCGATAGCCGAGACGATTGAGAATCGCAGCGATGTTGGCATCCGAGCAGACCTTGGCCAGTTCTCCGACGAGATCGACTACTTTTCGGTCCGCGCACCTGCGATGCTTCCCGGTGCGATTCTTGGCCACGCGCAACGACGTATGCACTCCTCCGGCCCAATGTAGCCACAACACGATTTCTGAAGTCGATTCGTCAATATCCGCGACGATCTCGGTCAACACCGTCCGCAGGATTCGCTTTTTCAGTTCCATCGGGGCGGCGCGATCATTCCAGGCAAGGGAGAGATCCTCTCCCAATCGAAGTAGTCGATCACGCAGACTCACTTCGAGAGGCTCGACGGCCAACTGCTCCGCTTCCAGCCGTAGCTTCAACGTGTACTGCGTTTGGAGCGCCTCGTTCCAACGCGCTTCCAGTTCCGAGGCGACCAACCGATTCTCGGGGTCCACAGCATCGTACTGCCGGCGGGCTCGGCTCACGTCGTAGTCCGCTTTCTCGAGCGACAGCTCCAAGGCTTTTCGCTTTTCGTCATGGTTGTGGCAAGCTTGTTCCCAGGCTTCAACAGCCGCTTGCACGCCGGCTGGTTGAACGGCATCGAGCACGGCTTGGGAAACCGCCTCGTCGACCCGTAGTCCACCAAAGGAAATGCACCGCTGCGTACCATGATTGATATGGGCGCCGCGGCAGTAGTAGCGCGGCACTCGACCATTAACACCACTGTAACCCACGTGGAAATTGCGACCGCACCGCTTGCATCGCAACAAAGCGGCCAACAACGCTGGACCACTCTTGGGTGCACCGGACCCGCCACGCATACCGCCGTTGGCCTCCAACTGAGCTTGATTCCGCAGGTAATCCTCCCAGGAAATATACCCTGGATGGTGATCCCGAATGAGCACCTCCCACTCCTCCCTGGGAACACGATGGCCGGAAGTCTTTCTCGCCCGGCCTTCTCGCATCTCGATCTTCGTCTCTGTACGGCCATACACGAACGCGCCGGCGTACACGGGGTTTTGAAGGAGTTTCAAGATCTGATTGTAAATGGGGAGCCGCCAGGTGATGTCGCTTCCGAAACTCCCATCCGCCAAGTGAGGAAGCGCAATCTGTTCCTGTCGATACCACAGCAAGACTTGCCGCGCCGTTCCCAACTCGCGGAACTTGGCAAACACCCCGCGGATGGCCTCCTGGACTTGGCGGTCGGCGATCATCTCCACACCGTTGTCGTCGTTTCGGACGTAGCCGACGGGCTGCTCCCAGAGCGCTTCTCCCCGAGCGATCATTTCCCGCAGTGCTTCTTGGGCCCGCTGCCGCAACAGTCCCAGCTCAAATTCGGCCATGTTGCCTTTTAGGCCCAAAAGTAGCCTGTCGTTCAGGTGCCTGGGATTGTAGCACCCGTCATGGTCGATCACCAAGGTATCGGTCAACGCACATAGATCGATAAGATGGTGCCAATCACGATTGTTGCGGGCCAGGCGCGATGCTTCCAGAGCGAAGACGGCGCCGGCCCGACCATCGCATACCGCCGCCAGCAGTTTTCCAAAACCTGGCCTCTCTTGCGAGCCTGTTCCCGAACGGCCCAAGTCGTCGTCGATCACCAACACCTCGCGAAACTTCAACTGGCGTGCTTTCTCCGCGAACTCGTATTGGCGGCGCTGGCTTTCCAGATGCTCACGGACCTGGTGCATGGTGGATTGCCGGACGTAGATGTAAGCGGCCCGCTCCAGATGCGTGTTATGAATCTTCTCGCTCATCGCTGGCGCTCCGTTCGATTCTTGTTTTGTTTGCGACCACAACTGCTCCCAGCAGTTGAGCCAATAGTTCTCGACACTGTGTCTGTTGCGTGGTGGTCAGAACGTTCCACACGACGTGGTCCTCTTCCCAGCGAAACGTCAACTGTGGCGGGTCGGTCAGTCGTTTCAACATCGTTCGATCCTCCATTGAGAGACGATGTGCCACGACTATCCAGAGTTGGCAGAAACGACAATGCCTGAGCGTCGAGCAGGTCGCGCAACGCCGCGCAGCGCGTCCAGCGATATCCTGGGCCTGGCCTCGTCTGAGACCGCGGCGCAAGCGCCCGCATCGAGCATCCACTCTGGAATCAAACAATGTGTGCCATCGGACACGACAATCATCACGGCGCCGGCACGATACCGTCGGATAACCTCGACGTGTTCACAGCAGAGCGGGTGATGGCGATAAAAAACTTCCGCGGTCTTTGAAATGTGAGCAGTGCGTGACTGCTTCGCCTGGGGTCGGAAAGTCTCATCTGGCAATCGGGCTTGGCCGAAAGATCGTGGAGCAGGGTCACACGGTCCGGTTCACGACAGCGACGGCGCCGTTGGCGATCCTGGGGAAAGCCGAAACGGAAGGAGTGCTCTCTGACAAGTTGATCGAGTACTGCAAGCCGCGATTGTTGATCATCGACGAACTGGGCTATTTACCGTTCGAGCGACGTGCGGCGCACCTTTTCTTTCAACTGGTGAACCGCCGATACGAGAAAGGGAGCCTGCTGATAACGACGAACCAGCGGGTATCCGAGTGGGGACTCGTCTTCGGGGATGAGGTGCTGGCGACAGCGATCTTGGATCGGTTACTCCATCACAGTCATACGCTGTTGATTACAGGAGAAAGCTACCGCCTGCGTGAAAAACGGAAGAGTGGATTGATTCGATCGAGACTTATCAATATTGATCCCGACAAGATTCCTCCAGAGCCGGAGGTGAAGACCGAAAAGGGATCAGAAAAGAGCGGCAAGAACCGATAACACGAAAGCGTGATAGGAGTGGGGATCAGTACACCTCGAAGGGGGTCAGTTTTACTGTCGCCTGACAACCCGCGGATTCCATACGGCCGACCGGCCTCTGGTCGCCCGCGAAACGACGCGGCAACCTGCTACGATCTCTGTCTGGCCGATCCTGGGACGGTCGGCGACGAGGACGAACTCGCCGGTCTAGTCGGCCTGCGACGCATGTGCCTGGCGGAGATACCTTGCGGCCCTTCGGCGATCCCTTCCGTGCATGTCCTTGCAGTCCCCGCTCAGGTAAGGCATAGAAAGCATGCGGGATAACAGCACGCCCTTGAGGCAGTATTGTGACCGAGTTGGATATAATTATGCCAATATGTCAGCATGTTAAGAAGTTTGACTTATAATGGTGAATGGCGTAATTATGCTATCGTTATTTGGCGTATGCGATGCCGCATAGCCCCTGACTGCACGGAAATCAGCGATTGGATCGTCGTTTGCCTGAATTGTCATCGCTATGGCTGATAGGCCGACGCCATGTCCGCGAGGAACGTGCCCGAATCTCACGTCTTTGGCCGGGCGTCCACGCTCGTCACGCCATTGCCCGTCTGTGTAGTGCAGGCAACGCTCGTAGCCCGCGGCCTGCCAGATGGCGTCAAATGCGGATTGAAGCAGCTTCTCCGCCGGTTCGTCGAAACTCTCCATCATGCTTTCGGGAAGAAGCACCACGTCACGATCAAACCGATGCGTGCCCAGTGTTAACGTGTGTGGCGACAAAATGCCGTATCCTTTCACGCTTATGAGGCTCAACATCACGAACATCGGCGGTTCCAACCCAAATCCCGCTTCGATCATGAGGAACCGGCTGAGGGCCATAATCAGTATTCGCTCGAGCACGAGCGTGGCAAAAAGATTCTGAGGTTCCTTCGCATATGGATTATTTTCGTTGTCGTACCAAATCAACTGTGACTCAACCGCTTCCAGGGCGCCGTTCTGAAAAGCCTGGAGGTAGGTCGCGGGGCCTAGCGGTTGGTGGGCGTTGCTCTGCACCAGATAACCATCGAGATTGAAGCGGGGAATCCAGCCGTTCGACGAATTGATCGGCTCCTGAAGCTTATGATTCGCGGTCAACACACTGAAATCGACGCGTGTGGCCGGATCGAGCGACGCCGCCGGCAACAGATGGAGGACAATCTTTGGGCGGCCAGGAAGCGGGATCGGCGTTTCGCCGGCTACGATGCGCCCGATGCGTTCATCGCGGAATCGCCTGACTTTTTCAGGCAGGCTCTCCGCGATGGCAAAGGCGGAGCGGATTTGCATCACGTCGAGGGGCTGCTTGCCGGCGTTGGTCCGGGAGTAAAACCGGTAATCGCCAAGCTTGAGCATGTGCGGCGAGAGATAGCTCTTGGGGATTCTAAGTAGAATGACCGGCCCTGATTCAAAACTGTCGATGGCTTTGATTCGGATCCCGCTGATTCGCGGGTCAATTCCGTCAATGATTATGTTCTCTAGTCGGCGAATTTCGGCGTCGGCATTGATGTTGGCCAGCCCCACGACTTTCTCGGGAATGCCGGTTGCTCTACCGCCTTCGCGTTTCTCGCCAACGCCGTAGACAATGTCGCCGCCGGCGGCATTTGCAAAGGCTTAGACATCGGCCAGAAACTCCTTTTTGTCGTCACGACCCGAACCGGGAAGCGTTTCCTTATATTCAAGCGTCAGATTCTCGCGTGCCTCATTGGCGACCAGCGCTTCGATCCGCCCTTTGTCGATAGCATCGAACGCAGTGTTGAACATTAAGTCCTCCGCGGTTCACGATCTGCCAAGCGCGTTAAATCAACTGCCGCCGGCTGTTTCCCGAAACGCAGCATGTCCGCCCTGGGGCTGCCCGGCCTGCTCCCAAAGCGTCTCGGCCAGCTCCTCGGTTTTTTCTTCAAGCGCCCTCGCCTCTCTATCTTCCTGCTTTTCCAACGTGCCGATGCCGGGATGATGTGTTTTGAGCGACGCTAGCACGTCCGTTGCTGGGCTATGCGTCTGGCAGTATAGCTCATAAAACTGTTCCAAAAGGACCCCGGCATTGCGAACGTGTAGGCGCATTTCCAGAGCTCGGTCAAAAATAAACACGTGAATAGCGATCGATCGCCGTTAACCGCCGCAAGACACTCGCTGAACTGCCGGGCTCGTTTTTCGTCAGGCTGGTGGGCGTATTGCGTATACAAGAAGACGTCGATGAGCAGCTTCACGGTAAACGGTAACTTCTTATCTCCTAGAAACGGAAAGCAATTTGGCGGTTTGCCTAGCTCGTTTCCGAAGTTAACAGCCATTCCGTGAAGCCAATTTCCCATGGGATGATCGTTTAGCGCCTTGGCGAAGACATCCACGGCTTTCGCGAAATTGGCCGGTTCTTTCTCCATATAAAGGTGCGCGGAAAATCGTAACGAAAGAGCGGATCTCTTCATCCGAGGCGGCTGTTTGCACGGTCCAGGCAGAACCTTGCGCCACCCCTGCTTAGTGTCGCCGGGCCGTTGCGGTAAAACGACGAACCCAGCATTTCGCGCAGATCGCGGACGAAGTAACCCAGAATCTTGAGCTGCTCCCTGGTCATCGTGATCTGATCTACGTCGATAGGCTGCTTTTCCGCTTGGAAGTACTGGATGTCGTTTTGCGTGAAGCGCGGATCAAAGTACTCGGCTTCCGGATTTCCTGTCAGCGTGACGGCCATACGTTTCAGGGTTAGCTCCTGGCCATTTTCATCCTCAAAGTAATCCGGCAGGAAGACGGTGCGCGTGCTGCCAAGGCGTGGTCGTCTTGATCTGGCCCGGTCATCTCGTGGAAGAGGTGGCGAAACCTCAACAATTGGCGCTCGCGGCCCCGGTTCTTCATGTCAGCGATGATTTCAATGGCGGCCTTCATGGCCGGGGCAAGCGTATCGGTATTGAGCCGCAAATTGCGATTCTTGAATTGCCTGTCACGCGTATCGAGGTAGCGGATCGTCCAGAATAGACGCATAGCTGAGTCATCCTAGCCGAGTGCTTAAGCCCGCTCTTCGTCGTCTTACTCAGCACCAATACCACAACAGCGCGTCTATCCCGCTCGACCCCGGGCAGTCGCCGACTACGGGCCTCCGTGGGCAGAAAGGCGATACTGCGATACCACTGATGTCGGCGGCTCTGTTCGAGCGCTCACCTGATCACTATACGATATAGACAGCGTTGGGGCCAGGCGGGTTCGGTGTTTCTTCCAGGGGGTCATCCATGGGCCGGGTAGACCTGGGTGGTCGCCCACCCAGGCCCCCCACAGATCCAGACATGCGCTTCAAACGCATCTGGCTCTTCATCTCATGACCTCGCTACGCCGCTCAGCAAGCCGTCCAGGGGGTCAGACCGTCCAGGGGGTCAGACCGAGTTGCAATTCCATCCAGTCCAGGGGGCCAGACCGAGTTGCAATTCCATCCAGGCGGTCAGACCGTCCAGGGGGTCAGACCGAGTTGCAATTCCATGCCACATCGGGAGGCAGGGACTGAATTGGAAATAGGTCTGACCCGCCCAGACCCCGCCCGGACCCCGCCCACCGGGGCCCGAGCGGTCCCTCGCATAGCAGCATCGCAAAACCCGCAAACTCGATACGACCGACCAGCCGCTAGACGCCCCCGAACTAGAGTGGCAGCCTGCTGCGACCTCCGCGTGAGTTGTCCACGGGACCGTCGGCGATGAGGGCGATTTCGCCAGTTCGGTGACCCTGCGGTGCGTGTCGCTGCGGTCCCATCCCTGCGGTCCGTAGTCATACTAGCCCGAAGCGTGAGCGAGGACACCGAAGGCAATCCCCTCGATCGCGCTTTGAGTCAGTATGGCTTTTGAATTGCCCATCCGATAATCGCTCGCGTGTTGTGCGGAAGAGCGACGCGGAGCCAATTTAATGGATTCATTATCTCCGGCTCGTCCGCCGAAATCGTTGGGACTTTTCGATCCCATACGCAATAGTGGTGACTATCCTGGCGAAGATACATCCGGATTTCACGTTGGTGAGCGTCTCAATGGTCCTGACGCGGCAAAAGTGTTTGGAGGAGTGGCGATGAACTGGCTCCTGCATAACGTGGTTGCGGACATGTACGGGCCGTACTTCCTGGCGTTTTACACGACGTGATCGGGGCAGTCATAATCGCCTGTTACCGATCGATCCGCGCGGTCGATCAGACGCTCGGCTTCGACCTGCCGGTGATTCCGGCCAAGATCGACCCCTACCAGATCGCCTATTTGCGCGGCGGGGAGAACGAGACCACACGCGTCGCCGTCGCATCATTGGTTCAGCGCGGCCTGCTGCAAATGACCGAGTACAATAAGGTTCACGGCAAGACCCAGAAAGATCGACCGCGGTCGTGAGCCGGCGGCCAACGAATTGAGTCCGATCGAAGCCCGCGTCTTGAAATGGTCCGGGTTCCCCGCGGAGCCTCGACGAATCTTCTCGCCAGGTGGACTCAGTACCTTGCTAAGGACGTTGCATCGATACGAGGCGAAACTTGCCGAGAACAACTTGCTGGCTCCTCGGGAAGAGATGAAGGAGGCCGCCGCCAGGCTGTGGTGGATCGGCGCGTGCGCCTCATTCTTGGCCTGGGTGGATACAAGCTATGGGTCGCCCTGATCAAAGGGCACCGCAACGTCGTATTTCTGTGCATCCTCGGGTTCCTGGGCGTGGTTTTTCTGGCCATCGTCTGTTTCGGCCGCTTGCCGCGCGTCAGCCGACTCGGCAAAGCGTATCTAGATGCGGTCTGAAATTAGCCTATGACGGTCTGAAGGACCAGGTCGAACTGGGAGGCGAACTGGGCCTGGCCACGGATATCGCCGGCGAGTCCGGCAAACGAGATCCGGCGAAGGGTGCCATGGCGTACTCAGACGGCCTGTTGCTGGTGGGGATCTTCGGAATCACGGCACTCGCCGGCACGCCCCTGTCCGACCTAAACACGATGTTCGCCCGGGGCACATCGTCGGGCGGTGGTTGTGGAGGTGGAGGCGGTTGCGGCGGTGGCGGCGGCTGTGGTGGTGGCGGCGGTGGTGGCGGAGGTTGCGGGGGTTGCGGAGGCTAAGTCCATGAACCGCGACCTGCCCGTGCTCGGCGTCGGACATCGGGTTCCGCGAGCCCTTTCTCGCCGATCTGTTCCTCAACCGCGACCGTGTCGATTTTCTGGAGGTCACGGCCGATCACTATTTCGATGCTCCCCGACGAGAAACAAGCGGAGCTCGATCTGCTCGCCGCTCATTTCCCGATCATTCCACATGGGCTCGACCTGTCGCTTGGCAGTGTCGAGGGGGTCGATGACGATTACCTGGCGGCGATGGCCGATCTGGTCGGCGCGCTTGATCCGCCGTGGTGGAGCGAGCACATCGCGTACACCCGTGCCGGCGGCGTGTCGATCGGACACCTCGCCCCCTTGCCGTGGAATCGTCGAGGCGGTCGACGTCATCGCCCGCAACGTCGAGCGAGTGCGGCGGCGAATCCGTACTCCGCTGATCCTCGAGAATATCACGGCGACCATGATCGTGCCGCGGAGCGAGATGGACGAGGTCGATTTCTTACAGCCGTGCTCGACCGGACCGGGTGCGGGCTGCTCTGCGACGTGACCAATCTCTACACCAACGCGGTCAACCACGGGCAAAACATCGATGACGTGCTCGACCGATTTCCGTGGGACCGCGTGGTGCAGCTCCACTTCGCGGGCGGGCACTGGGATGACGGGTCGCTAATCGACAGCCATGCCCACGCAACGCCGCCGGAGGTCTGGGGGGTGCTGGAGGCCGCCGTATCGAGGGCTCCGGTCCGCGGAATCATCCTGGAGCGCGACGAGAATCTGCCGCCGTTCGCCGATCTCATCGTCGAGATCGAGCAGGCCCGGAATATCGGAAGGCGCCACGCGCGATGGGCTTAGCCGAAATCCAGGGCGTGCTCGCGCGGCTGTACATCGACGCGATGTTGCGGGATCGGTTCTTCGCCGCGCCGTTGGTCGTCGGTGCACAACTGGGCTCAGCGCCGACGAGCCGAGAGACCTGGCGCGGATTCCCCGCCGCGAGGTCGACCAGTTCGCCGAGTCGCTCCGGCACAAGAGGCGCGACCAGGTGCGCCGGGTCGTCCCGAACGCCGCGCGGTCGATCGGCGGAAGGCGGTTTGCCGAATTATTCGAGCGTATGCCAACGAGTCATCGCCCCGAGGCTCGAAAGCCGGCCTCGCCGACGCGGCCGGGTTTGTCGCGGCGGTCCGAAGATGGGCCGACAGGATGTCGAGCCTCCGTGGGCCATCGACCTTGCCGAGTACGAGTTGACTTGGCGGCAGGCCACGCGGTCCGGCCGTGCCCCGATCATGCGGATCTTCCGGTACCCTGTCGGCAGGTTGGCAATCGCCAGTCAGTCGGAGCCGATCCTGCCCCGGACCACGCTGGCTGTCTGGTGGAGGCCAATCTGCGCGGACCTGTCCGGCATGTCGTACTATCGATGCCGAGAATTAGCTTGTGACGCACGGGAAATGGCGACACGAAGGGGCGGCGTTCGGCATCTGCTAACACAAGGGAAGTCTACCGTAAATACCAATCGCGTCCCGGTTTCCGTCCCCAACACCGACGCCGCTGTTCTGCCCTTGCAATGGGCTCGCGGTCGGCGGTGATAGCCCTGACAGGCTGTCAATCAAACCAACGGTTTCTTTAACTCGCGGCCCCGTCATCGGTGGCGAACCGATTTCCTTGCGTGCTTCGGCGGTCATCAATCCATTGGCCGTTTTCTTTAGACGCCGGTCGCTTACCAACTTCATCGCAGAAAATCCGACACTTCTCGCTGAACGCCACCGGAATCTCAGGCGACCCGGCGTGGTTGTATTTGGTCGTCGCGTTGGCGGTTGGACTCACAGGTCGAGTCGGCCCGGAGGTGAATGTATAATGAAGGTTCTAAGGCCAGCCGGCCCGGGTGTGCGGTCGCGGTTGTGTGGTTCGTGATGCTCCGGGGGACTTCAACGGACAAAGTCGAATCCGCCGGAGGTTGATCGGCACCGATCTTGGCGTCGGGCCAAGGCCCGATCGTCGTCGATAACGCGGTAGGGCCCAGGGAAGCGATGAATAGCCTCGGACCCGCGAACTCCCCAATTGCGCATGATCTTACAATCGCAGGCAAAACGGACATTTTCCTCAAAGTGAGTCTTCGTCGTTTGGCCTCGACAGGTCGGTTCAGGTGGGGAGTAGTCGATGAACCTCGGACCAAGGACCGAATCAAGATGAGCGACCGACCCAGCCACAACCTCGGCGGCTTGGACATCGAAATGGCCCGCCGCATTGATAAGGTCTGCCGGCGATTCGAGGCCGACTGGCGGGCGGGCGCCGAACCGGGCATCGAGGACTATGTGGTCGACGTCTCCCACCAGGGCCGACCGGCACTGCGGGCCGAATTGGAGGCCCTGGAGTCGCGAGCTGAGCCTGTCGGAGGAGACGTCCGCGCGCCCTGGGGTCGTCTCTGCCACGACCGCCGAAGCCCAGGGACCTTCGCTCGGCGATCCCTGCACAATCGGCCGCTATCGGGTGATCCGGCAGCTCGGCCAGGGGGGATTCGGGCGGGTCTATCTGGCCCGCGATGACGACCTCGACCGCCCGGTGGCGATCAAGGTCCCCAACCCGGAGCGGGTCGCCGGCCCCGAGTGGACGTCGAGGCCGTACCTGGCCGAGGCCCGCGCCCTCGCCCGGCTCGACCACCCCAACATCGTCCCGGTCCACGACGTCGGCCGCACCGACGACGGCCTCTGCTACTGTCGTCTCCAAGTACATCGAGGGGAGCGACCTGGCGGAGCGGATGCGGCAGGGCCGGCTCTCGTTCCGGGAGTCGGCCGAGCTGGTGGCGGCGGTCGCCGAGGCGCTGCACCATGCCCATAGCCGGGGACTGGTCCACCGGGACATCAAGCCGGCCAACATCCTGATCGACGCCCAGGGCAAGCCGTGCGTCGCCGACTTCGGGCTGGCACTGCAAGGACGAGGACTTCGGCAAGGGAGCCCGAGCTCGCCGGGACGCCCGCCTACATGAGCCCCGAGCAGGCCCGGGGCGAAGGGCACCGGGTCGATGGCCGCTCGGACATCTTCAGCCTGGGCGTCGTCTTCTACGAGCTGCTGACCGGCCGCAGGCCGTTCCGGGGCGAGTCGCATCAGCGAGCTCCTGGACCAGATCGCCACGGCCGAGCCCCGTCCGCCCCGCCAGATCGACGACACGATCCCCCGGGAGCTGGAGCGGATCTGCCTGAAGGCGCTGGCGAAGCGGGCGTCGGAGCGGTACACCACGGCCCGGGACCTGGCCGAAGACCTGCGGCACTTCCTCCAGACGCAGGCGGCAGCCGGGTCTGCCCGCGATCACGTCCTGCGGCACGGTCAGCCCGCCGCCCGGCTCGACGCCAGGAGGCGACTCCGCCTCGCCGACCTCGCGACGGTCCGACTCCGATGCGCCGAGCCGTCAAGATCGTCCCCAAGGGGCTGCGGTCGTTCGACCAGCACGACGCCGACTTCTTCCTCGAGCTCCTGCCCGGCCCCCGCGACCGCGACGGCCTGCCCGAGAGCCTCCGGTTCTGGAAGACCCGGATCGAAGCGACCGACCCCGACGCGACGTTCCGGGTCGGCCTGATCTACGGCCCCTCGGGCTGCGGCAAGTCGTCGCTGGTCAAGGCGGGCCTGCTGCCCCGGCTGGGCGAAGACGTGCTGCCGGTCTACATCGAGGCGACGCCCGAGGAGACCGAGGCCCGGCTGCTGCGGGGGCTGCGCAAGGCCTGTCCCGACCTGCCCGCCGGCCGGGACCTCGTCGATTCGCTGGCGGCGCTGCGGCGGGGCCGGGTGCTGCGGCCGGGCCAGAAGGTGCTGCTGGTCCTCGACCAGTTCGAGCAATGGCTGTTCGCCCGGCGGGGCGAGGAGAACACGGAGCTGGTCGCCGCCCTGCGGCAGTGCGACGGCGAGCACGTCCAGGCGATCGTCCTGGTCCGCGACGATTTCTGGCTGGCCGCCAGCCGGTTCATGGGGGACCTGGAAATCGACCTGGAACCGAACGCGAATATCGCCGCTGGTCGATCTCTTCGATCTTCAGCATGCCCGCAAGGTCCTGACCGCATTCGGGCGGGCCTACGGGAAATTGCCCGAGCGCGATCGGGACCAGACCCGGGACAGGAGCACCTTCCTGGACCAGGCCGTCGCCGGCCTGGCCCAGGACGGCAAGGTCATCTCGGTGCGGCTGGCCCTGTTTGCCGAGATGGTCAAGGGCAAGCCCTGGACCCCGGCGACGTTGCGGGAGGTCGGCGGTACCGAAGGCGTCGGCGTCACCTTCCTGGAGGAAACCTTTGGCTCGCCCCAGGCGAACCCAAGCATCGCCTCCACCAGAAGGCCGCGCAGGCCGTGCTGAAGGCCCTGCTGCCCGAGACCGGCACCGACATCAAGGGGCAGATGCGATCGGAGGCCGAGCTTGCTGGAAGCCTCGGGTTATGCGGGCCGCCCCAGCGACTTCGACGAGCTGATCCACATCCTCGACCCCGAGCTTCGTCTGATCACGCCGACCGACCCGGAAGGAAAGGATGAAGGCGAAAGGATGAACGATGAACCAGAAAGCCCATCGCTCTGACTCATTCTCCATCCTTCATCCTTCATCCTTCCGCTACTACCAGCTCACCCACGATTACCTGGTTCACTCGCTGCGCGACTGGCTGACCCGCAAGCAGCGGGAGACCCGTCGAGGACGGGCCGAGCTGCGGCTGGCGGAACGGTCGGCGCTCTGGAGCGCCAAGCCCGAGAACCGCCACCTGCCCTCGGTCCTCGAGTGGGCGAACATCCGGCTGCTGACCAGAAGCGTGACTGGACCGAACCGCAGCGGCGGATGATGAAGCGGGCCGGTCGGGTCCATGGTCTGAGGGCCTGGGATCTGGCATCCTGGTCGCCCTGTCACCTGGGGCGGGATCGAAGGGCTACGGTCACTGCGGCTCCCGCTGTTGGTGGAATCGTTGAGGACGGCGAGCACGCCGGATGTCCCGGTCGATCGTCCAGCAAATTCGGAGTTACCGCCGCTGGGCCGATCCTCGGCTGGTGCGTGCCGTCACGAAGTACCGACGATGATCGGGAACATCTCCACGCCAGCCTTGCCCTTCTTCCCGTCGATGCCACCCAGGTTGATTATCTCTTCGACCGTCTTCTCACCGCCACGCCAAGCGAACTTCCCGTGCTGCGCGATGCTCTGAAGACCCACCGAGCCTCCCTGACTCCGAAGCTCTGGGCCGTGCTGGAATCAGCGAAGCCGGGTGATGCCAGTTTGCTTCCATCCGCCTGCGCCCTGGCGAGCTACGCCCCGGATGACGCCCAGGTGGGAGGTCGTCGGCGGCAAGGTGGCGCAAGCGTTGGTGTCGGTCAATGCCTCCTGCCTCGGACCCTGGATCGAAGCCCTGCGTCCCGTGCGTGGCAAGCTGACGGCTCCGCTCGCCACGATCTTCCAGGACAAGGAACGCTCCGAGACGAACATGCGCTGGCGACGAACATCCTGACCGACTACGCCAGCGACGACCCCGACCGGCTTGCCGAACTGCTCATGGTCGCCGACCCGAAGGCGTACGTGAGCCTCTTCCCGGTTGCCGAGAAGCAGGGCGGAACAGGTCTTGCCTGTTCTCCAGGCCGAGCTCGCCAAGAAAGCCACCTACTCCTGGAACGATCCGCCGCTCGATCCGACATGGACAAGCCCGACCGCCGCCCTCATGAGCCGGATCGAGTCGGCTCAGGGGATGCTCGCAGAGCGATTCGCCTTCTGCCAGACAATGCCGCTCGACGAGTTCCTCGCGACCGCCGAGGCTCTCCGCGTCTCGGGTTACCGGCCCGTGCGGTTCCGCCCCTATGCCGATGGGCAGGTGGTGCGGGTCGCGGCGGTCTGGACCCGAGATGGACGCAACTGGCGGGACGCTTCAGGTCTGACCGCCGAAGAGGTCCGATAGAGGATGACCGAAGCAAGAAAGATCAAGTTCCTTCCCGTCGATGTTGCCGGTACACTGCGACCGAGAAAGACGGCAAGCCCGCCGACCGCTATGCTGCCCTCTGGGTCGAGAAGAGCCGGCGACGACGACGCCCGCATGTACGTCGGGGCGACCGCTGACGAGGAAGACTGAAGTTCAGGACAAGCTGACCGAGGCGAAGCTGATCCCCCGAACCAAGCACGTCGCTGCTGGGGATCGACGGTCGCACGCGGCATTGCGGCGTCTGGGGGCGGCCCCCGGCAGCCTTCATCACGGGTCAGGCGTATCGAGACCAGTTCGAGGGAACTTTCGAGCAGAACCTCGCAGAACGGGGCGACGAGTTGCTTGTCGACGTGGCGGTCAGCGGCGGCAGAGCAAACCACGATCGACCCGAGAACGTGCCCGGGCTGCCGTTGCAGAGCGCGGAGAAGAAGCTCAAGACCAAGCCCGAGGACCTCGATGCCCGGCTGGCTCGGGCCATGGCGAACTTTCGGCTGGCAGAGAATCAGAAAGCACTGGACGATTTTCAGGTCGTGATCCGGCGAAGAGACCCGATAGGCCGTCGTCCGCCAAACAGCACCGGGTCATCGCCCTCGCCCGGCTCGGCAAGAAGCAAGACGCACTGACCGAGCTGGCGAAGTTCCAGAAAGGAGACGCCTCAGAGAGTTCCAAGCTCTACCTTGCCGCCGTGGTCGCTGCTGAACTGGGCGAGGGGATCGACAAGGCGTTGGAGACCATCGAAGCGCGCTCCAAAAACAGCCCAAGGATGCCGAGCTGCGGTACGACGCCGCCCGTGCCTTCTCCCTTGCCTCGAAGGTGCCATGGCGCGGTCGGACAAGGAGAAAAGCCGGAAACTGGCTGACCGGGCTCTTGGCTTGCTCAAGGAGGCCGTCAAGAACGACGATGCCGATTTCGGCAAGATGGACGAGGACGCGGACCTCGACCCGATACGGAACGACCCAGCGTTTGCCGAGATGATGAAGACTGGTCACCCCGAACGCCGCTACTCCGCTGTCTGGAGCAGGCGATGCGCGCTTCGAGGCGATTTCGATCTACGGCGTTGATCCCGCCGCCCATTTTTCTAGGTCTCGTGAACTCATCGCCCAGGGTTACCGCCCGGTGTCGTGGTCGGTGACCCGGACAGCTCCGCGGGAACGCTGGTGACCGCTTCGGTCTGGCACCGTCCTGCGGTCCAGGAGGAGGTCAAGGACCGACTTGCCGAGCGTCAGGCACGGGCAGCGGTCGCCTTGGTTCGGATGGGCAAAGCCGAGGAGATCTGGCCTCTGCTACGGCATAGTGCCGATCCCCGGCTCCGTAGCTTTATCATCAATTGGCTGCAGCCCCTTGGGCGTCGATCCGAAGGTGATCGCCGCCGAGCTCGACCGCAGATCCACTCGCTGGCGCGTCCGGTTAGTATGCCGGGCGGACCCCGACGCGACCACGCTGGACAGCCAGAAAATGGACGCCGTTCTGTTCCATCCCGAGACCTCGCAGCGGCGGGCGCTGATCCTCGCACTGGGGACATTCGGCACGGACGGGATTGTCCCCCGGCGAGCGTGAGCCACTGGCCGCCAAGCTGCTCGACCTCTATCGGAATGACCCCGACGCCGGCATCCACGGCGCGGCGGAATGGACACTGCGCAAGTGGAGAGTCAGGACAAATTGACAAGGCCGCCGACGCCGAGCTGATGAAGCTCAAGGACTGGGGCGGCCGCCGCTGGTTCGTCAACGGCCAGGGTCAGACCTTCGCCGTGATCGACGGTCCGGTCGAGTTCCGCATGGGGTCGCCGCCGAACGAGCCCGGAGCGAAACGCCGACCGAGAGTCCTATCACCGCACGGTCATCCCCCGCCGTTTCGCCATCGCCGTCAAGGAGGTAACGCATCGAGCAGTGGCAGCGGTTCTTGCTCACCCATCCCCAGTTCGGGTTGCCGGTCCGATCTCTGTGAATCAGATAGAGCCCCGGCCCGGACGGACCGATGATCGGCTTCACCTGGTACATCGCGGCCAACTTCTGCAACTGGCTGAGCGAGCAGGAGGGTTTGCCGAAGGACCAGTGGTGTTACCTCCGCAACGAGGCAGGGGCCTACGCTGAGGGGATGACCATCCCCGCCGACGTGCTGAAACGCACGGGCTATCGGCTGCCTACCGAGGCGGAATGGGAATATGCCTGCCGGGCAGGTGCGGTCACCAGCCGGTATTATGGTCAGTCAATCGACCTGCTGGGAGATTATGCCAGGTATCAAGCCAACAGCCGGGACCACGCCTGGACATGCGGCAGCCTGCTGCCGAACGATCTCGGGCTGTTCGACATGCTCGGGAACGTAGTTTGAATGGTGCCAGGACCCAACCGACGTGTCCAGGCCGAGCAAGAAAGGGATATATAATGATAGTATAAATATCATGGAATATGTACATGCATGGAACATTCGTCTGCTTCGCGGTGGGGCGTTCGACGATCTACCGGCGGTCGTCCGCTCGGCTGACCGTAACGGGATCGCAGCGGCGGACCGCCACACGGACAACGGCTTTCGCCCCGCCAGGACATACCACTGAACATCTTTACAAAGATGACCCACGGAACCGACCCATGCCATGTGACGGTCAGGGCTCGATCACGAAATGGATCGCCGGCATGAAGGCCGGCGACCTGGCGGCGGCGCAGCCACTGTCGGATCGCTACTTCGCGCGGATGGTCGACCTGGCGCAGGCGCGGCTGCGGGCAACCGGGTGCCGGGACGCCGGCAGCGACGAGGAGGACGCGGCCCTGAGTGCCTTCGAGAGCCTGTGCGTGGGGCTGGCCAG
This sequence comes from uncultured Planctomycetota bacterium, assembly GCA_963720335.1. Taxonomy (GTDB): domain Bacteria; phylum Planctomycetota; class Planctomycetia; order Isosphaerales; family Isosphaeraceae; genus CAVRFS01. The sequence goes on from CAVRFS010000006.1 coordinate 42,060, forward strand.
GGGCGGTTCCCCCAACTGACCGACCGCGACGATCTCTGGGGCCTGCTGGTCGTCATCACGACGCGCAAGGTTCAGTCACAGGCACGCCGCCAGCTCCGTCAAAAACGCGGCGGCGGACAGGTCCGGCCGGCCTCCGACCTCGCCGGTCCCGCCTCCGACGACGAGGACGACAACGACCTCCTAGCCCGAGCCGTCAGCTCCGAGCCGACCCCCGAATTCGCCGCGATGGTCGCCGAGGAGTACCGCCGGCTCCTCGATCGCCTCGGCGACGAAGTCCTCCGCAAGGTCGCCGTCCTCCGCATGGAAGGCTTCACCACCGACGCCATCGCCGGCCAACTCGGCTGCGCCCGCCGCACCGTCGCCCGCCAACTGGCCCTCATCCGCCAGATCCTGAGCACCGATCCGGAACCCTGACGCCGTGTCTGACACCCTCCCGCCACCTTTTTCGAGCGGGATGTCACACTTCCGGAACCAACGGACATCTTCCCTAGGGAGCGATGATCTCCGGGCATTCCACCCACTCTGCCCCTCTTGCTGACGTAGCCTACCCAGATTGACGGCCGAAAGAATTCATTACCGTAGGTTTTGCTCAAATGGGGCTGGGAGCCCTGATCGTCGTGTTATGGAAATGATCGAGCCGGCACAAATTGATGATGATGACGACGAGAGCACCCGGCGGCTGGAGGCGGCCGCGCGAGGTGAATGCGCGGTGTGGGGGCGCGGTGCTGGCGCAGGACCGAGAGGACGAACACGGCCCCGCATCGGGCTCAGGCCGCGACCCGCTGCTCTCGATCCTGGAGTCGGTCCTGGCCCGGATCCGCAAGGGCGAACGGCCCTCGCTGACCGAGTACGTCGGCCGCTACCCCGCGCTGGCGGATGAGATCCGCGAGCTGCTTCCGGCGTTGGTCGAGATCGAGCAACTCGGTTCGGTGGGCGGCGCGGCCAGGGCGGGTTCAGAAGATCCGCGCCCAGAACCGGGGAGCCCCAACGCGACCGTCGCACTCGATCCCGCGGCTGGACCGGCAGCAGCCCTCGTCGGCTCCAGCATCGGGGCCTTTCCCGAGAGGCTGGGCGACTACCGCATCCTCCGCACAATCGGCGTGGGGGGCATGGGCGTGGTCTACGAGGCGGTGCGGGAATCGCTCCGCAGCCACGTGGCGCTGAAGGTCATTCACCCACGATTCCGCACCCATGCCGGCTACCTGAAGCGGTTCCATAACGAGGCTCGCTCCGCCGCCCAGTTGCACCATACCCATATCGTCAGCGTCTTCGACTACGGCGAGCACGACGGCGTCTACTACTACGCCATGCAGTACATCGCAGGCCACAGCCTGGACGAGATCCTGGTCGATGTCCGCCGGCTCCGCGAGCCAGGGTCAGGAGACGATGGTGCCGTCCCGGGAGGGATCGGGCGCCACGGAGGATGAAGCCCGGGCACCGTCTCAGGCGGTCCGCGGCCCGGCCGAGGCCGAGCTCGAGGCCGCCGCCGATCCCCTGTTACGGACCGTCACCGACGGGCTGCTGACCGGACAATTCGCCCGGGGCCTCGACATGACCCACGACCCCGATGTCAGACTGCCTCCGGCCACCGAGGCGATCGCGACCGGAATGGGTTCGAAACGGGGGCGACGGGTGACTTCGGTTTCGAGGTCGGCCGAGGGCGGACCCTGGAGCCGCCCAGTCCGTCTCCGCCCGCCGGCGGGAGACCTGTGGTCGGCACCGGGGCGGGGTCAGGAGACCCGCGTCCAAGGCGGCGCCCAAGCCCTGAGTCCGCCCTCGGCCTCTCGTCCTCTTCGCTGGCCGGTCAGGGCGAGGACCGCTATCACCGCGAGGTCGCCCGCCTGGGCGCCCAGGTGGCCGATGCCTTGGCGTTCGCCCATCAGCGCGGCGTGCTGCACCGCGACATCAAGCCGTCTAACCTGCTGCTGGACGCAGTCGGCAATCTCTGGGTCACTGACTTCGGCCTGGCGAAATTCGAGGAGGGGGAGGACCTATCGCAGTCGCAAGACGTGGTTGGGACCTTGCGGTACATGGCCCCCGAGCGGTTCCGGGGCGTCTCGGACCGCCGTTGCGACATCTACGCCCTGGGCGCGACCTTGTACGAGCTGTTGACGCTTGCGCCCGGCGTTCGAAGGCGAGGACCGGCTGCGGTTGATCGACCAGGTCGTGCACGAGCCGCCCGCGGTGCCGCGGCAGCTCGACCAACGCATCCCGCGCGACCTGGAGACGATCATCCTCAAGGCGCTGGCCAAGGACCCCAAGGACCGGTTCGCCACGGCCGACGAGATGCGGGACGAGCTGCGGCGGTACCTGGAAAACCGGCCGATCCGCTCGCGCCCGATCGGGCCCGCGGAGCAGTTCTGGCGTTGGTGCAAGCGAAACCCCGGGCTGGCCACGGCCAATATCGCCGCGGCGACGCTGACGACGATTCTCGCCGTCGTTTCGACCGTCTTGGCTTTCATCTACTATGATAGAAACTACCGAGTCGTCCAGGACAACCTGCGGATCCGGCGCAGCGGAGGCCGAAACGCGTTTGCAGCTCTTCGGGGCTTTGCAGGACCGAGCTCGCGCCGGTCGCTACGGCCGGCAGATGGGACAGCGATTCGACGGCCTCGACGCCCTGGCCAAGGCGGCTGCGATCGCCAGGGAGCTGAAGCTGCCTCGCGAGCGGCTCGATCCGCTTCGCGATGAAGCGATCGCCTGCCTGGCGCTGCCCGACCTGAAGGCCGCCGGCCGGGTGATCACGCAGCCCGCGGGAGTCATCGCCACGGCTTTCGACTCGACGATGACCCGCTACGCGCTGCGGTTTCGGGATGGGACCATCGGGGTCCGCCGTGTCGCCGACGACTTGGAGATCGCCCGCTTCCAGGCCCGGGGCGATCGCGAGATCTTTGTTTTCTGCTTCAGCCCCGACGGCCGCTACCTGGCGACCACGCATGTTCCAGGCAATGCCCTGACGGTCTGGGACATCGAACGGCACGCGGTCGCCGTGACAGACCCGGGCCCCTCAACGTCGGCGGCCAGATTCAGCCCGGACAGCCGGCGTATCGGCCTGGTCCATCCGGATGGGGAGCTCGTCATCTACGACCTAGCCACCGGTCAGCCAAGCCGGCGATGGCGCGGGCCGGAGCCGGGGGATCTGGCCTTCCGTGCCGATGGGACGCAAATCGCGGTCAGTTGCAACGAGCAGAATAACCCGACCTGCCGGATTCTTGAAGCGGACACAGGTCACCTCGTCCGGTCGATCCGGTTGCCCACCAGAGGAGCGGTCGTCTGGAGCCCCGACGGTACCACGCTGGCGACGCCTTGCGACGATATGAAGATCTACCTCTGGGATGCCGCCTCCGGCACCCGGAAGGCGACCCTCGAAGGCCCTGCCAATGGTGGCGTCGCTGCGGCTTTCCACCCCGCCGGCACAGTTCTGGCGAGCAACGGCTGGGAAAGGAGGCTGCGGCTCTGGGACCCGGTCCTGGGCCGGCCTTGGCTGAGCTTGACCCCATCTGGTCCGCCCTGAATTTAGCCAAGACGGACGAATCGTCGTTTCGTTCGAGGACAAACTGACCCCGTACCAGGTCGATCCGGCCCTCGAATACCGCACGTTGGCCCACGCCGCGAGCCAGCCGATGCAATATTATGCCGTGCGTCGATCCGGCATGATGGCCGGGTGCTCGCCGTCGGTACGGAACAGGGCGTGGTGCTTTGGGACCTGGCCCGCGGCACGGAGCTCGGTTTCCTGGGTATCGGGCTTGCAGGGCATAGCTGTTCGAGAGTCGGGCGACTTACTCACGAATGGCTCGCTCGGCGTGCGGCGCTGGCCGGTTCGGATCGACCAGGAGCGGGGCGTTGTTCATATCGGCCCCCCGAGCCGGCTGTCTTTGCCGTCCAGCGATTGTGAAATCGCCGCAGGACCGGCTGGGCCGGATCGTCGCTGTGGCACACTACAGTCACGCCCATGTCCTGACTCCCGAGCGGGCGATCCAGGTGGGGCCGCTCGACGACTGCCGCTACGTGGCCGTCAGCCCGGACGGGGAATGGCTGGCGACCGGCACGCACGGCTCTCGCGGCGTCCAGGTCTGGCGCATCCGCGACGGTGCTAAGGTGAAGGAACTGCCCATCGATTATGGCACGGGGGTGACCTTCAGCCCCGATGGGAAATGGCTCTTGACGGGGCATTCTCCGTGCCGGCTCTGGACAGTCGGCACCTGGCGCGAGGCGCGGCAAATCGGCGGCGACGGTTGCTGTTTTTCACACGACGGCCGCCTGGTGGTCGCGAGGATCCGAGCAGGGTCCTCCGCCTGGTCGAGACCGAGACAGGACGCACGCTCGCGCGACTCGAAAGCCCCGACCTGTGCGGCGTGGCATTTGTGACATTGAGCCTCGACGGGTCGCGCCTGGTGGTGACCTCCCACGACCCACCGGCCGTGCATGTCTGGGACCTGCGGTCCATCCGCGGCAAGCTCGCCGAAATGGGCCTGGATTGGGACGCACCCGCGTATGCCGAAACAGAACCGGTGACTGCGAACGCGCACAGCCGCTCCTTTGAAGCTCATCGTCGACATGGGTGTCTTGGGCGGCGAGGTGCAATCGCTTCTCGAGCAGGCGCGGCAGTTCGAGCAGGCGGGCAGAATCGGCGAAGCCATCGACGTGCTCCGCGAGGCGTCTCGGCGGTCGCCCGATGTCGCCCTGACCCGCAATAACCTGGCCTGGCTCTTTGCGACCGGGCCGGAGCCCGCTACGAAACCCGACCGAGGCCCTCGAACACGCCCGCCACGCCGTCCGGCTGGCGCAAAGGGAGGCGATTTATCTCAACACGTTGGGCGTCGCCCTCTATCGCGCGGGTCATCATTCGGAGGCGATCACGACCCTGGAAGAAAGCCTCGCCGCCGGCCACGGCCAGACCGACGCCTTCGACCTGTTCTTCCTGGCGATGGCCCATCAAAAGCTGGGCCACACAGACCAGGCCCGCGCCTGCTTCGACCGCGCCGTCCGGTGGCGGGCCGATCGCAAGAACCTGCCGGCGCAAGATGTCCTCGGAGCTGACCGGCTTCCGCGCCGAGGCCGAGGGGCTTTTAGCGGTTACCCGCGCCGAATTGCCTGCCAACGTGTTCGCGCGCCGATTAGCGCAGAAAAACGCCGCGGTGGCAGGCACAACGAGGTGAGTCCAGGGGGTCAGACCAGTTGCAATTCAACGCCACATCGGGAGGCAGGGAATAAATTGGAAATAGGTCTGACCCCGCCCACAGGTCTGACCCCGCCAATGCCCCACGACAATTTCCACAAAGGCCCGAATATCGCCGGACGCGATCCGGTGACCGGCCGGCTCACAAGACTCTTCAATCCTCGCCGCCGGAAGTAGAGTGCCCGCTTGGCGTGGGACGGACAAGTACAGGCCGGAAAGACGCCAATCGGAAGAACGAACCTCTTTGTGCTCAACATGAACCACTCTGACCGCGTGGAGGTTCGTCGCCTCTTAATGCTGGCGGGCGTCTTCGCTTGAGACGATTCGGGCGTCCGAACTTCGACCAGGCGGTCACCCGGCTGCCATGACTGCATAACCGCGAGCCAGGCGTAGACTGGTTCATGTGCTTCACGTCGATATTCCAACAGTGAGCGGACTTTCACGATCTGTTGGAGTCAAAGATGGGCCTTGTTGTCGAGGATGAGAACAGCGATTGTACCTCGGTATTTAACATACGAGGAGCGAGTCACCGAACCTGGTAGTCTTCGACGGGAGCCCACGAAGTCGAAGTTCCAATTTGCCTCCGTCGCGCTAGCATCCCCCCAAAACGATCGAGGACCGGGGACGGCCTGACTAATTCAGTTACCGGAGTAACACTGTGGCCACGCGGGGCGACCATCTAACATCGCGGATGTTTGGACCGCGGACACCGCCCATTGGGGTTCAGCTTGGAAGGACTTGCAAGGGCTCCAAGCGGGACAATTCAATCCATAGTAGGTGATGCTTGAGGTTGTGCTGATGACATCAGAAAACAAGCCGCGATGCTTCACAATCATGCCGTTCAGCGTGAGGGACGCGGACCTTCAACGGTACTACGGCGACAAGGAGCACTGGAGCGAGGTTTACCGCGGTCTGGTTATTCGTGCAGTCAAGGCGGCCGGTCTTGATTGCGAGAAGAGACGACGAGGCATTCGTCTACCAGATTAGTCACCGAGAACATCTGGCGGAAGATAGAGCTCGCCGATGTCGTGCTTTGTGATCTCTCAGCCCACAATCCGAACGTCTATCTTGAACTTGGATGGGCACTCCGAGCCGACAAACGATTCGTGCTTATCAAGGATGACATCACTACTCAGTTCAATTTCGACTTAAATCAGTTCTATACGTACGAGTACTCGCATCGACTCCAACCCTCATCTCTCGAGCGTTCGATTGATCAGCTAGCTGGAGTGCTTCGTGCCACATTGCTCGATGAGGAACGAAAGTATTCCATGGTGGCGAAGCTGTCACTTCAACTTCAAGCTCTGAACGCGGCACAAACGGGCAATGTAGAGGTTAGATTGTTGCAGGAGATTTTAACTGAAGTACGTTCCTCTCGCGCGGTTCAACGTGTCGGGGTTTCGCCGTGGAACCAACCCCGCTTCTCATTTCCGAATATTCAAACACAAGCTGCTCTCGCATCGATGCTCGTCGGAACCACGTGGCGGAAAAAGAACGATCTTGAGCAGGTCATATTCGAGAACGAGACGACCTTTCACAACAATCACGCGGGACATCCGTCCTGGCGAAGAAACGAATACTTCCTTGGGGACCGGCTGGGCATGATGACATTGGTATGGAGTGTAGACGGGCTCGAGGCACCCTGTAAGTTCAATAGCGAATTTAGTGAGTTTGTTGAACTGGCAAATCCTCGCGAATGCGTGTGGTTTATCATTGCAACGCAGCCCTTTACCCCACAATGGGGCATCTGACGGCGATAGCGTCTCCGGCCATAAGTGATGTCCGAAATTCGTGAAAGGGGTCAGATCCGGTTTTCGGTTCGTGCAATGGTCACGTGAGAGTCGTTAAGTTCGAACAATGCGCAGGCCATTGAGAGTAGAGTTCCCCGCGCTGTTCATCCATGTCATGTGCAGAGGCAATGTGCGACGGCGGATCTTTCACGACGAGGCCGACCACCAGCGCCTTGTCGACGGACTGGCTTTGACGGTCGGGCGGTTTGGCTGGGAATTATTCAGCTTCGTGCTTATGCCTAATCACTTCCACCTCTTCCTCCGCACACCGCAACCGAGCCTCTCACGTGGAATGCAGTATCTTGCATCGGGCTACGCCAACTGGTTCAAGGGCTGACTTTACCGCCCGAGAATCCCTTTCGCGATGCCGCTGCGGGGATGGCTGCTCGGCAGCTCGGACTTCGTCGATAAGATCCGGCAAGGGGTGGGTCAAGCCGGGCATCCACAGTTGAACTACCTGCGGCTCGCCGGCTCTCAGCCGTTGACCCTTTTGAGCAGGATTCTATCAGCCGTGGCCTGGCCATTACGGGGTCGATCCGCAGACATTTGGCAACCGAGTCGCAAAAAGTCCATCAGCCGAGACGTCGCCGCATGGCTCGCCCAGCAATTGACATCGTGTACGCTACGTGACCTGGCGGGCGGTGTTTGGCCTCGGGCACCCTGACAGCGTCCGCAACCTAATGCGCCGCGTCGACCGCGCCCTGCCTGATTCCAGCAAGCTCCGACGCGACATCGCCGACATTCGCCAGCAACTTCTCAATACTGATCGGATCTCACCCCTTTGAAAACCGTTAACCGGATCTGACCCCTTTGATGACCCCTTTGATTCCAGCAAGCTCCGACGCGACATCGCCGACATTCGCCAGCAACTTCTCAATACTGATCGGATCTCGCCCCTTTGAAAACCGTTAACCGGATCTGACCCCTTTCACTGGCCGGCAATGCCAATTGCCGGGTATCTGGTGGTGTCGGCCGCTTGGCCCGTATGGGCTTTTTTTTTGATGTCGTAGCCGTTTCCGCCGCTGGCGCAATTCTTATCCGAGATAGCTCCGTGTTCTCAAATTCCGTGCGCATTGATTTCATGCGATTTGCAGACCAACAGTGCCTGTCCCTCGCAGGTTCTCTCGCGCTCTCGATGAAGCGATCTCGCTGGCTCCGTTCCCGAAGGATTCGGGTCATCTATCCTGGACTACGGGACCGGGACAGAGAATGCCACCTGACTCCAGTCGCTCCTGCAGGCGGCTCAGCTCGAGGGAGGTCTGACGGAGGGTTTCCTCGGTGTGCCTGCGATCGGTGACGTCGGTAAGACAGGCCACGACTCCGGCCATGGTAGTCCCATCCGGGTGGAACAGCGGCTGCGAATTGACGGAAAGCCACGTCAAGGTGCCGTCGGGCCTCTGCACTCCCATGATCACGTTCGAGCAGGGCTGGCCCGTGCGCAAGGTGACCACAGGCGGACGGGCCTCGTCGGGGAAGGGGGAGCCATCTTCGCGGATCGCGCCCGACCGGGGGTCGAGCGGAGTCAAGCCTCTCAGCTGATCCGCAGAAAGTCCCAAAATGTGCGGTGCTGTTATTGCAGGCCCGGATACCGCCGTCGGCGTCGAGCAGCAGGATGCCGTCCTGCATCGCGGCAATGACCGATCGATAGCGCCTCGCTCTGTGCAACGCGATCTCCGCCTGCTTCCGTTCGGTGATGTCACGAGAGACGCCGAACGTGCCGATGATGGTCCCGTCGCGGTCGCGGAAAGGCATCTTGGTCGTGGATAGCCAGCCCTCCCGGCCGCCTGGCCAAGTGAGCTTTTTGTCTTCCCCAACCAGCGGCCGCCCTGTCCTCATGATCTCCTGGTCGTCCGCAGCGTTGCTCTGGGCGTCCTGTTCCGGGAAGAAGTCAAAGTGGGTTTTGCCGACGACCTGCGCCGGGTCGTCAAGCCCGAGCCGAACAGCCACGGCCTTGTTGACGCGGATGAAACGGCTGGCTGTGTCTTTGAAGAAGATGGCGTCCGGCAGATTATCCATGAGCGTATGGAGCAGGTAGTGCTCGTGGGCGAGCTCCTCCTCCGCGCGCTTGCGCGGTGACGTCCCAGAAGATCCCCTGGATGCCGACAACCTTGCCGTCGGGACCATACAGGGGCGTTTTCATAGCCTGCACGTAGAGCTTCTCTCCCTCGGGGGTCACGTGCTGCTCGACGACGTCCAGCACCTGCCCGGTCTCGAGCACCTGCATGTCGTCCCGGCGGTACTTCTCCGACCAGCTCTTTCGGGAAGAAGTCGAGGTCCGTCTTGCCCAGAAGCTGGTCGAGCGGGCGACCCGCCATTTCGCACAGGCGCTGGTTCGCGAAAGTGAACCGGCTTTCCAGGTCCTTACACAAGACGAAGCACGGCAGGCTTTCCACGAGCGAGTGGTACAGCGCCTCCGATTCCCGCAGCGCCTCCTCGGCCTTCCGCCGCTCGTACTCCTGCCAGCCCTGGACCTCCAGGGCCAGGTCGGCGGCCGCGGCAGGGCGGTCCGCCGGCTGCTTGGCCAGCGCCCGCAGGCAGACGACCTCCAGTGCCGGCGGCGCCTCGGCCCAGAGCTGCCGGGGCGCGGCCGGTTCCTCCTCGCGCACCTTGCGAAGCACCTCCTCGATGCTGTCCCCGGTGAAGGGCGGTGTACCGGTCAGGATCTCGTAGAGGATCGCGCCGAGCCCGTAGACGTCGGTGCGACGGTCGATCAGGTCGAGCCAGCCGGCAGACTGCTCCGGCGCCATGTACGACGGTGTGCCCAACGCCTGGCCATGCACCGTGTAGCCGTTGTCGGCGCTGGCCTCGTCGAGAACGACCGCGGGCCTGGGCGTCCGCCGTCCGGCCGGCCCACCAGCTTGGCCAGGCCCCAGTCGAGCACGACGACTTCGCCGAAATCACCCAGGATTACGTTCTGGCCCTTGAGATCGCGGTGGAGGACCCACGCGAGTGCGGCGTAGGCAACGGTGTTGCAGACCATGACGAAGGCATTCAGCAGCGCCGGCAGTCCGAGCGCATCGGCCTGGCCCGCCAACCGCTTGGCGTGGTAGTCGCGGGCGGCTTCGCTCAAGGTACGGCCCTTGACGAAGCGCATGGTGTAAAACGGTTGCCGTCCGTCCCGGCGCGAACCAGCTCATAAACGGGAATGATACCCGGGATGTTCGAGCTGGCCGGTGATCTTTGCCTCCTGGAGGAAGCGAGCCCCGAAGGGTGGCGTGCTTGGCGTGCTCGGGCCGCAACTCCTTGAGGGCAACGTCCCTGCCCAGGTCGCTGTCGTGAGCCAGCCAGAGGCGACCGATGCCGCCGGTCGCGTGCAAGTGCCGCCGGCAATAGCGCTCGCGCCGGAGCGGGAACGTGGTCGATGGTCGCAAACGGCTACTCAGCCGCGAGTGTTGCCTCCGGCGAGCGAGCGCTGGATGTCGTCGTCGTGGATGGCGGCGAGTGAGCGTTTGATGTCGTCGGGGATGGCGGCGAGGCTGGCGTGGGCATTGCCACCGTGCTTCTGCGACTCTGCGCTCCAGGAGATACTCAACGTGGGCCCTGTCGGCCGGCTCGATCCAGCCTCGCCCCAAGAGCAGATCGGCGAGGCATTCATTCTTGCGCGTGGTCCAGAGCAGGCATGCCTCAATGAATTGCGTGGCGTCGATCAACTCCGCCTGCAAAGCGAGCACCCCGAACAGCAGATTGCGGTCGGTGTCCATGAAGGTTGACCTGAGAATATGCCGATGCCTGTGCCGCGACGCCTTTGGCGCTCTCATGACGAGGATCGGCCTTGAGTGTTGCCGTCGAACTCTTGACGAAGCTGACGAAACTCGGGGCGGCGATCAGCCTGGCGACTGACGAGAATAACCGCTCGGTCCGCAACTTATCCATCGCCCGTTCGGACCACTGTTCTGTTGGTCCGGGTGAACAATTCACCGAGAACCGGGATGCATGGGCCAGTCTTGCACCTTCCAGGCCAGCCGCTCTGGCCCGTCCGTGAACACCTTTGCGACGATTATTGAGATCGCTGATGCCAAAGCCGACGGCAAAAGCCACTCGCGACTAGTCGTACGTGGCCTTGAAGTCGAGGCGACGGGAATTACACCCGATGCCGGATTCTGCAAGTTAATACGCAGTATAATATTTGCGTCGATAACCATACCTCCTGCCTGCATACTGTCTGCACAGACGCAAAAACGGTGTCAGATCTTTAACGACCAAAAACAGAACTGACACCGATTTCTCCGACACCGATTTCTCCGCTGATGCGTGCAGCGACAAGTGCGTATGGGTGTCTCCGGGACGAGGGGCTGGCCAAGGACTTCAAGATCTGCTATTAGCAGATATCGCCCCCCCGACCCTCGTCTTAGGATACTGAGCCGCATGAAAACCCTCTTCTCCAGAATGTTCCTGCTCTCGTGCGTCCTCCTCGGGCCGGTCCTGCCGGCCCGCGCCGAGACCTTGTACCAGAAGCCTCCCAAGCAGGTCCTCGACGTTCTGCACGCGCCGGCCTTCCCCGACGCGTTCGTCAACCCGACGCGCGACGCCATGATCCTGGCCACGCCCGTGAGCTATCCCTCGATCGCCTATCTCGCGGAGCCCATGTTGCGGTTGGCCGGCGTGCGGATCATCCCGCGCACGCGGCGGCTGCAGGACGACAGCTATTGGAGCTCCTTTACCCTCGTTGCGCTGCCTGGCGGCGGCGAGCCGCCGCATCAGCCTGCCTGAGGGCGCCCGGGTCGGCCCGCCCATCTGGAGCGCGGATGGCAAGCGTTTCGCCTTCCATAATCTCGGCGCGAACTCGGTCGAGTTGTGGGTGGGCGACGCGGTCGCGGGCACGTGCCGCCTGCATCGCGGGCGTGCGCCTCAACCCATTCCTGGGCCGGCCTGTACTGTGGCTGCCGGACCAGAAGACGCTCTCTGGTGCGGGCAGTCCCAGAGGGCCAGGGCGACCCCCCGGCGCAGGACGCGGCGCCGCGCGGCCCGGCCATCCAGCAGACCACCGGGCAGAGGGTGCCAGCAGCACCTATGAGTTGCGCGACGTGCTCAAGAGCCCCAAGGACGAGGAACTGTTCGACTATTACGCGGCCACCCAGCTCGTGCTGGTCGATACGCAGAGCGGCCGCATCACTCCTTTGGGCAAGCCTGACCTCTACGAAGAGGCTGTGCCCTCGCCGGACGGCAGCCGCCTGCTGATAATCACCATCCACCGGCCTTACTCTTATTTGACTGCTTACTGCCGCTTCCCCGCTGAGGTCGACGTCTGGGACCTATCCGGCCGGCCCGTCTACCACGTGGCCTCCCTGCCTCTGGCCGACCGCGTGCCCATCCGGGGGGTGCCCACGGGGCCGCGCGATTTCGAGTGGCGGGCGAACGAGCCCGCCACCTTGGTGTGGAGCGAGGCTCTTGACGGCGGCGATTGGAAGACCCAGGTCCCGCATCGCGACCGCATCGTGATGCTCAAAGCGCCTTTTACTGGCGAGCCGGCCGAGGTCATGTTGGTCCGGGACCGCGTGCGGAACATCATTTGGGGCGAGCGTGGCGACCTGGCCCTGGTCATGAGCGTGGACATGATCAAACACTGGACCCAGCTCCATGCCGCAGATTTCGACCAGCCAAAGGCTGCCGCCCGCCTGATCTGGGACATGTCGAGCGACGAGGCCTACCACCATCCGGGCTATCCGGTGATGAAGACCCTGCCCAACGGGGTCCAGGTCGTGTACCAGGACGGGGACTCCATCTACCTTGACGGCGAGGGCGCCTCCCCGGAAGGAGACCGGGGTTTCCTGGACCGCATGGACCTCAAGACTCTCGAGAAGGAGCGGCTCTTCCGATGCGACCGCTCGTCCTACGAGTCGTTCGCGGCTTGGCTCGACTCCAAGGCCGGCACGTTCCTCACCCTGCGCGAAAGCCCCCAGGACCCGCCCAACTTCTTCGTGCGCAAGCTGGCCGGCCGCATCGCGGCGGAGCCGGGCGAGGCGCAGCGCGCCAGCTCATTCGAGGCCGTCACGCACTTGCCCGACCCCACGCCGCAACTGCGCGCCATCACCAAGCGACTGGTCACCTACAAGCGCGCCGACGGGGTGGACCTGTCCTTCATGCTCTACCTGCCCCCGGGATACAAGGCGGGCACGCGGCTGCCCGCCATTGTGTGGGCGTACCCGCTCGACTACGCGGACGCCAAGATGGCGGGCCAGGTGACCGGCTCCACGCAGACCTTCCTCACCTTCGACCGGCTGCGGCACCTTTTCCTGCTGCTGGACGGCTACGCAATCATAGACAACCCGCTCATGCCCGTGGTGGGCGATACCAACAAGATCTACGACACCTACATGGAGCAGTTGGTGGCCGGCGCCCAGGCCGCGGTGGACAAGGCCGTGGAGCTCGGCGTGGTGGACCGCGACCGCATCGGCATCGCCGGGCACAGCCACGGTGGTCTGATGACCGCGAACCTGCTCGCGCACTCTGACCTCTTCCGCGCGGGAGTGTGCGCAGCGGAGCCTACAACCGGTCGCTGACCGCCTTCGGCTTCCAGAACGATCGCCGCACCCTCTGGGAGGCGCCCGAGGTCTACACGAAGGTCTCGCCCCTGTTCCACGCGGACAAAATCAAGGCGCCGCTCCTGCTCATCCACGGCGAGCTCGACGTCAACCCGGGCACCGTGCCCCTGCAGTCGGAGAAGCTCTTCGAGGCCATCCGGGGCAACGGCGGCACGGCGCGCCTGGTCATGCTGCCCTTCGAATCCCACGGCTACCGGGCTATCGAGTCTACGGAGCACGTGATCTACGAGATGCTGGCCTGGTTCGACAAGTACGTCAAGAACGCTCCGCCGCGCGGCGCGGGTGCCGCGGACCAGGCGAAATAGCGGCTTACGAGGCGTCCCCTCCTTCTTGCCTGAGGGGTCTTCGCGTCGCTCTGCGCACAACGCGGCCAGGCGTTCCTTGACGTAGTCCTGCTGCTCGCCGTTCTCCTCGAACTTCTACATTCCTTCTATCTTCCGGAGATTCCTCGATGGCACTTGTAGAAGGGAGGTTACTGGGATCGGCTGACTTCACCGCCCATGGGAATGGAATTCGTCAGGCGGTGCTTCTGATCGACGAACAAGGAGAAAGATCGAGACGCCCTACCTGACCTCGTACCAGACCGTGATCGCGGTCGCCAAGACGCTTGGAATGCCGATCATCTTCATCGGCACCATCACTCCGAGCGATTTGCCGATCATCAACAGCTCGCTCCAGAGTGCCGCTAGCGGGGCCAACCCCCTGATTCTCTGGAAGAAACAACCCAACGCGTTTGAGAACACCAATCTGGACGAGATTCTAAAGGCGAAACAGGTCAAGGAAGTTATCGTCATGGGCTTCAGGACCAACTGTTGCGTCAGACAGACGTCGATCGGGTCCAAAAAGGAGGATTACCCGGATTACTTCGTCCCCGGCGCGGTACAGAAAGGCTACGGCGTAAAAACCAATAAGTTGATCGTGCGCGATGACAAACCGGCGAACTGGGTCGATGCGGACGGGGTGGTCTTCTACACGCAATTGGCAAAGAAGGCACTCCCGACCCCACCGCCCAGGACCGGGAACCTGGCCGCTAAACCGCTCCTGACCCCAACTCCCACCGGCACCGGGAACGGTTTAGGCTGACGCCTCGCGACGCTCCCCGTCGTAAGATCGCCAGTGCCTCGCGAAGACGCACCAATTTGGTAGCTAGCTGGCTTTCGCAAAGTCTCTCAGCCCAGGGGAGGTTCCCTGGTACGCAAGAACGCATAGACGCCGGCCAATTCCGGACCCATGGGAACATGTCCAAAAATCGCCCTGCCGCCATTTGAGCTAATTTCGTCTCCCGGCGACCTCGCCCGAACCGGTCGAGGCGCTATCATTAAGGACGTCGTCTTCGAGAAGCCCATCCCTATCGTGGTTGAAGACCGGGTGTCATGAGGATCTCGCAACGAAGCCAGAACATCTTCGATCAGAATCGCGACGAGGGATTCAAACGGAGTTGCAATTCAATGCCAGTTCGAGAGGAACGGACTGAATCGGAAATACATCTGACCCCGCCCATGAAGGCAGCGGCGATGCCCTTCGTGTTGACTCTTGTGCTCGTGGTGGCCTTGATAAAGCTCTAGCGGGACCCCAGGCGGGGGAAATTGGCATCATCCATTGCCGGCACGACCGCAGCCACGGGGGCCAGCGTCCGGGGGTCCGGCAAGTGTCCCGTGGTGACTGCGGACCGGTATTGCGTCTCGGCATGGGTGACGAGCCTGGAGAACGCTGTGGAATTCCGGACCCAGACGGGAAGTTGGTTGTGATTGACCGAGTTGCCGGTCCTGGGGTTGAACCATGTGAAGGTCAGTCCGCTCAGATCCGAGCCCCGGGTCATCGCGTTTGGTGCGTAGTAAAGTCTCTGGACCACACGATTGGTATAAGTCGTTGTGATGTGGAACCCAGCCCCGCGCGCCGCGTTCGCGGTCGTGAGCGTGGCATGCATGCTTGTGATTCCATCCATTGCCGTGTCGTTGACGATGTCCAGACGCCAATTGCCCTGTCCAGGCATGACCCGCCTCCTTCGAGAGGTTGATGGAGAGCGGGACCATCCCACGAGAGATGGTTGCAAGATCACATCGGCCCGCCTCATTTAGAAGATGGTCAATGGTGCGGCGTACACGACAACGACCTCGCGTTTTGTAAAAGGCGTAGATAAAGGGTGCCGGACTTGTCCTCAGCGGACTTCGACCGCGTATGGGTGCTTCTTGAAACGCAACTTCCAAATCTTGAAGGCAGCGTTAAGCCGATCCGCTGCTCGCTGGCGTATCGCCGTTCCATCACTAAGGGTTCTTCGCAGAGGTGTTTCTTTACTCCTTTGCGAAAGGACCGACCGATGACCACGGCACTGCGCCAGACGACAGCACTCCGAAAGCGGATGCACCAAGATCTCCAGCTCGCTGGTCGAGCGCACTAAGGCCGCTGAGGCTCGACTTATGTTCGCCGAGGCGGAGGCCGGCCCGGCAAACCGCGACCCCATCGCCCGGCCTCCCGTTGCCCCGCGCTGATTCAATCCGTCGGGAGGCATCGCGCGCACCGGCGAGCCGTCATCGGTTGGTCCCGCTGGGAGGGGCCGCGCTCGACGCGTGGCCGACCGCAAGACCCGGCCGCGCCAGTCGAGCGCATCGACGGCCGCGTCGCTGACCGCGCAGCCTTCGAGCGACAGACTCTTGAGGTGGGTGAAGACTCTAAGCCGGGGTAGGCCGGCGTCGGTTACCGCCGTCTCTCGCAGGTCGAGTGTTTCGAGCAACGGGAACTGCTCAAGGGCGGCCAGGTCGTCGTCCCCGAATCGCGTCCCGCCGAGCTTGAGCGTCGACAACTCCGGCTTGGGTCCGAGCGACGCGAGCCCGGCACCGGTCACCCGTGAGCCGTACAGGATCAGGACGCGAAGGTTCTGGGCGCCGGCGAGATGGACCAGCGCCGGTCGGTCACGTCCGGCCCGTGGAGGCCAACTGTCTGCAAGTCGGGCAGTCGGGCGAGGTGAACGAACCCGGCTTCGGTCAAGAGGCCCGCGGGGCCGGTCGGCCACGGCTCTTCTTTGCTGTTCCGTGCCTGACCGAGGCCGAGAAGCGTGAGCCTGCGGAACCGCCCCGCGCGGCCAGAGTCGCGTCACCGACCGCACAATTCAGCAGATCGAGCGAGCCGACGCGGTCGGTGTCGAATTCGTTGAGCAACGCAAGTTGGTCGTCGGTGACGTCGGGGTTTCGCAGCCTGACGGCGAAGCGGTAGCCCGCGGCGCCAGTGCCCGGAAGTAGCTGACCGAAGGGGGCGGTGGGTTGATCTTCGAGCTCGCCCCCGAGCGAACGGAGGGCCGCGACCGCCCTGGCCTCGCGGAGCCGAGCCGCGCTCGCCCTCCGGTACTCGACGATTGAGAAGCCTGCGCATCCGACCAGCAGCGAGAGCAAGGCGACGCCGATCGCGACTCGTCGCCTGCGCCGGCCGGCGGCCGAGAAGATGGACGTCGCATGGTCCGGGCTCATCTTCCCTCCCGAGAACCCTCGGGGCGTCGGCCTCGATACCATTGGCTTCACGCTCGATCCTACCCCTGGGTGAGGTCACCGGCCAGCCCGCTGGCGGGGCTCTCGTTAGTCCTGGGTGTCAGACCTAGGATCAAGCTTTTACGCGCAATTTACTTGATCCCAGATCTGATACCCGTGACCGAAGAGCTCGAAGACCCCAGGTGCACGTCTGCGTTAGATATGATTTCCTACTCACTCACGGGGACAACGCTCCCCTAGCGATTCGGCAGAGCCGCGAGCGGAGATGGGGACCACAGGCTGCTTGGCAGGCTGGCCTTGCTGCTCAAATGTGGCGTGGACGGTGAGGCTTCAGCAGCTCGAGTGGCGCTAAAGCCCCGTGGCTCGCTGGGCAGCCCGAACGCGTTGAGCAGCGGTCTGCTCAGAGCTGTCCTCTGATGATTTACCTCCGGATTTGGCGGCCTTCGCTCTCTCGGCGTGGAATTTTTTGGTCTTCTCCCGCGCCATGTCAGCCAGGGTCTTGGGTTGGTGCCTCCCCGCCAGCTTTTCTGCTGGGCGTTTCTCTTCTTTCTTCTCTTCTGGTTCTGGAGCTCCCCCGATTACGAAGTCTCCGTCTTGGTCAATGGTGGACTCGACTTCGGACGCAGGGATTGACGGGGCGACCGTTTCAGCGTCCGGCTGAGCTCGGGTCGTCACAGCGATGGGTGGCCGCTGGTGGGGCTCGATCGCTCCTGACTTGCTGGTGTCGGGGGCATCGGACATTCCCAAAAGAGCCTCCTCAACGTCGGTCAAAACTGTGACCACCTGGAATGTGGAAACTCCACCCTCACCCTCAGGCAGTCCTTTCAAGGTCGATCGGACGACCTCGATGGCCCTCAAAATCCGACCGTTCAGAACCTCTGCCGACATGGACATGGAGATGTCTCCATTCGAATTCGCAGACATATCGGGTTCACGATTTGTCTGCTGTTTTCGATTACACGCTTCTGTTCGGATCAAATGGATGATCATCGGCAACTCAGCCATTTAAGCCATCCTCATATAGCGACATGTAGTCACGCTAATACGAATACAGCCCAAAAAACTGCAATAGCCTCAATCAAACCAAAAGCCCAAGAGACAAAAACGCAAGAACCATCAGGTAGCAGGGGACAAAGGGCGCCCTAAGTGGCGCGCAACGCGCACTTCATACCACCATATTGGATAGATCTTTGCAATCAGCGTCTGCCGAGTTGTTTGGAAGTCCATGCGCATTGCCGCGTTTCCCGCGCGTTCAAGGATTGCCAGACGCCCACCGTTTTGGCGGAAATTCCCCGACACACACTATTTGGCGCAGGCTGGTTGCCGGGGGGCGTGCGTCTGGAAACGCTATGTGTCGCGAAGTCCCCTGTGCGCCGGGAAGCCCGCGGTATGTCGGGAAGCGTAGAGTCGAGATGCGGCGCGGTGGTGTTAGGCTCGGCCTATCGGGTTCCAGCCCTTTCGGTTGCCGGTGACTCACTAGCCTCGCCATGGCAGCCGTTTCCAAATCCCGCTCATCAAACCGACGCTGAAAGATGTACCGATTAAAGTCAAGAGCCGTCGGCCGTGATGACGGCAAGCGTCCGGGCCAGCCTTCGCGCGCGGAATGAGCAGGCTGGCGGCTGGCCCCCGCAGGCAAAGATTCCGCCGTAGGAGATCCCTGACGCATCACTGTCCGCACGGCTACCGATCATCAATATATCTATAGATCACAAATAATTATCTACATCTATAAATATACTAGTTTTGTACATCGCTACGTTTCTTGTTGTCTGGCGCCGGAACTTTCGGCGACCTCGTCTGGCCCGGACCGGGACAACGGATTCTTTTTACGGGTTCCTCTTCTCTGTTCCGCGGTAGCCCAAAGGTCTCGGCGAGGTGCAACGCCGCTTCGTACAGCGGCAGTCGATGGATCGCAGCCCACAGATCCAGCACGTTCCCCTGGACACCGCATTCCGCATGGAAACAGCGGAACACGTTCTTGTACAGGTGGACCGAGAACGTTCGGCTCGAATCCGTCGGCTGGCCGTGCACCGGACACGTGCACCGACGCTGCTGGCCCCGACCGCGCAGTTGTCCGATGAGTCCCAGATGCTCGAGCACATGTGTCATTGTCACATGTTCTCTCAAGAATGCAAAGTCCACCGCGGGCCGCTCAGCCGCGGTAGGGGGCTTGACCGGCTCAGACGGGCGCTCTACGGTGAAAGAGGTCGTGGTGACCACTTTCCCAGCGGGCAAGTCCCGCGTGTGGCCCACGGCCGTCTTGTTCTCATCCTCGGCTGGGACGACCGCGGCAGCGAGGTCTTTAGGGGGTGTCGTCGGCTTGGCGGCCTCGGGATTCGCCCACGGGTAGTGCTCGCCGTTGAACGGGCGAGCCGTCTTCCAGACGGCGAAGACGAGATGGAGCAACTTGCGCATGCAGTGGCCCATCGCGACGTCGCCGCGCTTCCCGCGGGACCTGAGCCGACGATACAGGGGAGCGATGGCCGGATTGCATCGGATGGCCACCCGAGCGGCATTCCAGAGGTAGCAGCGGGCCAGGTCATTTCCCTTCTGGCTCATGTGCTTCGTGCCGGTGGGCAAAGGTTGGCCCAGCTTGTTGACGCCGGAGCTGTTCTCCGCCGGAAAGACGCCGAAGTAGCTGACCAAGTGACTGGCCGTCGCGAACCGATCAATATCCACGATCTTGGCAACCAGAATCGCGGCTGTGGCCTCGCCGATGCCCGGGATCGTGACGACATTGAGATGGGCCGAGGGGGGCAGATCTTCGAAGGCAGTCGTCAGTAATTTCTGGAAATTCTTCTTGCCGTCCTGGCAGTTTCGCACCTGCGCCACCAGGTCGCGAACCAAGGCCTCGACCACGGGGCCACGAAGCGTCGCCACCGATTCCCGAGCTGCCCGGTGCAGGGCCTCGGCCTGGTCAGGGGAAAGGTAGGGGATTTTCACCAAGGAGTCGAGGTGCGCTGCGGCGATGCGCTCAGCGGTGGGATACTTTTGCAGCAGCCGAAGCACCCAACTCACGGCGATATTGTCGGTCAAGGTGGCCAGCTCGGGGAAGGCACGCGCCATGAGATTGTGCAATCGATTGACGGCTTGAGTCGTCTGTTTGACTTGGGCCTGCAACCGGCCGCAGACTTCCCGGAGCAGGACCATGGAGGCCGAGGGTGCTGGTGTGGCCTCGGGGCGCTCGACGATGGCGAAGCGAGCCATCGCCTGACTCTCGGTGTCGTCGGTGGTGTGTTTGGGGAAGTGGGCTTTTTGATAATCCTTGTTGCGTTTGGGTTCGCCGATGGAGATGGTCATGTGCAAGTCGAGGCCGCGGAGAAACTGCTCGAGGTTAGCGGCGTACTGTCCGGCGGCGTCGATGCGGACGAGAAATTGAGCAGTGGGATGTTGCACGTGCAACTTGCGGAGGCAATCTTCCAAAGCCTGGTAGCCTTCGCGGTTTTCCAGGACGGTGATCGGTGGAGCTGCGGTGCGGCGATCGGGCCTGAGGAAGGAGACGCGATGGCCGTAACGAGCGGTGTCGATACCGACACCAATACTGTCGAGAGACGAGGTGATAGACACGGGTGACCTCCGGGAAGAATGACGGTGTACAACCGGCGGTTTGTCGTGTCGTAAAGAGCGTGAGCCTCCTCCGGGGATCTCGGGCGAGGTCATCCTTGTGATAAGCGGTCAAAGCCGCATGATGTACCAAAGCCTTGAGCCCGAGCCGGAGGGAGCAATCTTTCAGAAGAGGTCATTGCCTCAGGACATGCACAGCTCTCCTCACGACACAGACGCCAGTATCGCGTACTGGCTGGAACGAAACATACAAGGATACGCAGCACAGGGCCGGTCGTTGGTCAATGGGCGGACGGTGCACGCAAACTTAAACTGTTACCGAACCGTCAATTCGCGATTCCGGGCGGTGTATGGGCTAGGCGTCTTCACCAAGAACCGACGGTAAACGTTGCAGGTCCGACGGCGACAACGCGCAGACACGCACCGCGAATCTAAAAAACTTTCCTCCGTTGCCGGGCTTGTGCGGCATTATGAAGAAAATTTTACCGGTTCTCCCCGCCCAGTTGATTCCTCGGAACGCTAAGGTGTAAAGAGTTTGGCGAGTCGGCCATGAGGGAAAGGTGGTTCGCCTTGGGACCTTCTACAGCCGGAATTGGGGGAAAGCATGAGAACAACGTGTTCGAGGCGCGAATTCATGGGCACCTCAGTTGGGATGGGTGCGGCGATAGTCTTCCCAATGCAGGGAGCCCGGGCTGCCGATGACGTTGATCCGCGAGTCGCGAAACTCGTGGCCAGCACCATCGGGGTCGACACGCACAACCACATCGACGTGCCGCTCACCGCGGACCAAGTGCCGGGGCCGAGGATCGACATCGCCGGCGAAATGAAACGATCAGGATTGTCGGCGATATGTGCCACGTTCGCGGTCGATTACCAGAGACTCGGTGCGCCGGGCATCGCCTACGATCGATTTGTGAACGCGCTGAAGTCGATGGACGCACAGCTCGCCCAAAATCACATGCAGCGAGCCTTGAACCTCAAAGACCTGCAGGCTGCTCATGACAAAGGCCAGCCCACCGTCATCCAGTCCGTCGAAGGTGGCCACTTTCTCGAGGGCAAGCTAGAGCGAGTGGAAGAGGCATACAAAAAGGGCCTGCGTGTCCTGGGCTTGCTCCACGACAGCGACGCTTCGGTTCCCCTCGGAGACCTCTACACTGCGCCAGCCCACCTAGGCGGTCTGACCGAGTTTGGCGCGAGCGTCATCAAAGAATGTAATCGGTTGGGAATCCTGATCGACCTGACGCACGGGAGCGCCGACACCGTCGAGGCGGCCCTTAAGCTCTCGACCAAGCCGATGGTTTTCTCACACACCACGCTCAAGCCGCGTGTTGCGGGCACTCCGGGCAAGGGCCAGGGGATGCAGGCGCGACTGATCACCAAAGAACACGCAAAGACGATCGCCGATGCGGGCAGCGTGGTCGGAATCTGGACTCACGTCAGTTCACCCGCGGATTACGTTAAAGCGATTCGAGAGATGGTCGATGCCGCGGGAATCGACCACGTCTGCATCGGCACCGACACAAAACTCACGCCAGGCAATCGACCCGGCGGGCCTGGCGGGTCGGCGGGCCTGGCCGCGGCCCCGGCGGATTTGCCGGTGGGCCCGGAGGTCCGGGAGCCGGCCCTGGTCGCGGACCCGGCGGACCGGGAGGACCTGGCGGTCCGGGAGGCGGCCCTGGCCGCGGCCGGATGGGCGGCGGAACTACCAACCAAGCATGGGCCGACCAAAAGGTCGGCTTCTATTATGCGGTCGTGGGCGAGATGGTGAAGCAAGGATTTTCGGATACCGAGATCGCCAAGATTGGCGGCGGTAATTTCTGCCGCGTATTTGGCGCTGCGACGGCCTGAGTCAAACAAATGGTGTCAGTTCGATTTGTCGAAACAATTGGTATCAAGGGAAACTGAACTGACACCATTTTTTCTGGAGACGAGTGAGCCCGATCAGAGTGCCGAGAGGATTGATACCCCGTTCCAGCTTATGCGTCGACGGACGCGGACGGACGAAGATCGATGGCCCGATCCGGCTTCTTTGGACTTTGGGCTACGAACGCCCTTGCGAGGCCCGCTCTTAAGGTCGCCAGATGGTATCCCCCAACACTGCGACGCCAAATCACAGCTCGAAATTTAATACACGATCGAGGCCGGTAATCTGAAACACATTGAGCAAGTTAGGAGACAGATTCCTGAGCACGAGTCGCGTGCGGGCGGCTTCGACCGTCTTTTTGAACCGAACCAGCTTGCCCAGCGAAGGGCTCGGCATGAGTTCGACTTCGCGGAAATCGAGCACAAGTCGCTTCGCGCGGTAGAGCGTTTCCAATCCGATCAGTTTTTCCACCATATCGGGCTGGAGCAGACGGACCGTCGGTATGAGGACAATCTGGTCGTTGCCGAGCTCCAGAGGCGTGATTCAGATCAGATAGCCGCAGCGAGGGCAGGGGGTGTCGCCGGCTGACGGAGCGATGTTGCTCGTTTCGTTCGGGCTACACACGGGGCAAGCACTGGGCTGACCTGTGGCGGATGTTGAGGAAGGTGTCATTGCGATGTTCTCGCTGTCTGACCTTGGTAGGTTGAACTTTGACCGGGCCGCTAATGGCCCAGCGCGGTTGTCGCGGGTTGCCCCAATTCGCTTTATGAGAAAATATTATAGCCTGTGTGTTGGGGAGGTGTATGACGCGGTCCGATCGTCGTTGCGGGCGGAGCAGAGACCTACGACAGAAGCCATCAAGCTCACAACGTTGAGAGACGGCTGCGAACCGGAACGTCAGTGGCAGACCATTCGGGCGTTACTCTCCCTCGGGGCCGAACAGCGACTTTTCCCCGCGGACGACTTGCTCGGTGATCGTATAGGTCTGGCCCGGCCGACGCTCGGGAAGGTCGTACATGATGTCGAGCATCAGGCTTTCCATGATCGACCGCAGCGCCCTGGCTCCGGTTCCTCGCGCCTTGGCCCGCCGCGCGATTTCTCGGATTGCGCAGTCATTGAAATCCAATCTGGCGTCGTCGTAGTGGAAGAGGACTTCGTACTGCTTGGTGAGAGCGTCCTTGGGCTCGGTCAGGATCCGCGCCAGGTCTTCCTCGGAGAGCTGGTTGAGCGTGGCGATGATGGGCAGCCGGCCGATCAGTTCGGGGATCATGCCGTACCGCTCGAGGTCTTCGGGGGTGACCTGGGCCACCAGTTCGTTGCGCTCGAGCTCGCGGTCGTGGGCGCGCTCGTCACCGCGGCCGAAGCCGATCATCTTGCGGCCCAGTCGCTTGCCGACGATCTCCTCGAGACCGACGAAGGTGCCGCCGCAAATGAAGAGGATGTCGGCGGTGTTGACCTGGAGATACTGCTGCTCCGGGTGCTTTCGCCCCCCCTGCGGCGGCACGTTGGCGATGGTCCCCTCGAGCAGCTTGAGCAAGGCCTGCTGTACGCCCTCGCCCGACACGTCGCGGGTGATCGAGACGTTCTGGCTGGTCTTGCCGATTTTGTCAATCTCATCGATGTAGATGATGCCCTTCTCGGCCGCGGGGATCTGGTAGTCGGCCGCCATCACGAGCTTGAGAATCAGGTTTTCGACGTCCTCGCCGACGTAGCCGGCCTCGGTCAAGGTGGTAGCGTCGCCGATCGCGAACGGGACGTGCAGCCGGCGGGCCAGGGTCTGGGCCAGGGCGGTCTTGCCGCAGCCGGTCGGGCCGATCAGGAGAACATTGCTCTTGGAGACCTCGACCTCCTCGAGATCGGGATCGCTGATCTCGCCGCCGAGCACGCGCTTGTAATGGTTGACGACCGAGACGGCCAGCGTCTTCTTCACCCTCTCCTGGCCGATGATGTATTCGTTGAGGTGGGCCACGAGCTCGCGGGGCGTCGGCATTTTCTCGAGCTTGGTATTCTTCCGCTGATGCTGCTCAAAAAGGCTGTCACATGCCCCGACGCAATGGACGCAGATATGCGCGATCGGCCTGCCCGTGGTCACGGGAATCAGCGCCCTTCCCTCGATCATCGGGCCGGCCTCGGCGCTGTTCCGCCCGCAGAAATCGCACAGCACCGGGGGCTGCGCCGGGGACGAGCTCTCTTCGGTCGTCACGCTTGTCACTCCACATCGAAATTAGAGGCTGAAAGATGCTACGTGAGCGGTCAGTAGACGATATGTGATGTGAGTCGTTGCGAGTAAGCTCGAGTTGGTGAAATCAACACTCGTTCTCAAGGAGCTTACCCATGGCAGCGACTCACCGCCTCGAT
Source organism: uncultured Planctomycetota bacterium (assembly GCA_963720335.1). Taxonomy (GTDB): domain Bacteria; phylum Planctomycetota; class Planctomycetia; order Isosphaerales; family Isosphaeraceae; genus CAVRFS01. Next base: position 66,836 of record CAVRFS010000006.1, read on the forward strand.
TCTATCCGATCTGCCCGACCGGTGCTCTATCTCGCATTCGAGCTCTCCAGCAATCAATGGAAGGTCCCCTCGACCACACCGCACGTGGTCAAAAGCCTCGTCTTGTCTCGGTTCCCGCCGCCGAATCAGGACCAAGTCCTCAGGGAGATCTCTCGAGCGAGGAAGCAGTTTGATCTCCCCAGGAACGCCAGGGTAGTCTCGTGCTACGAGGCCGGACGAGACGGCTTGTGGCTCGATCGCTTCTTGCATCAGTTCGGAGTACACAACCTGGTCGTCGAGTCGTCGAGCATCGAAGTCAATCGCCGCCTCCGACGTGCCAAGGCAGACAACTTGGACGCTGTCAGCCTGGTCCGACGGCATAGTCGCTATTGCGAAGGTGACGAAAAGGTGTGGAGTGTGGTCACCGTGCCGGGTGCCGATGATAAGGACCACCGTCAACCGCACCGCGAGCTCAATCAACTTCGGCTGCAACACAATGCCAGCGCCATCTCAGCCGGTTGCGATTGTGATTTTTGAAAACGCCTGAGAAGGGGTATTGCCAAGCCTACTGATACCGTGTACAGTAATCGTGATTCCATTCGCAGGAGCTATCGATGACAATGGCTCGCGGTCATTTCGTGGACGAGTCCATGGCTCGCAGGTAACACTGCGTGGCGCGGTGCGTTCGCCGCGCCTTCTTGCTGATTGAAATCAATTCCACAATTTCTTGCGCGCATTTTCTTCTGCGGCCTTTGCGGCTTTGCGTGAGATTTGATTGCCTTTTGCCAGGGAAAGGCCTCGATCTCGGCGGAGCTGGCCAGGGTCTTCCAGCGACTGGGTTGTCAGCGCCGAAAGCTGGCACAACCGGATCGCGAAGCTCCGCGACGGTCGGCTGCTACGCCGTTTCTCTGCGGCGACACGTGCCAAGCTGCGGGAAATTGCCGAACGCCTCGGCATGCGGCGGCCCGGTGAACCTTGCTAGCGCTGCCTGGACCACGGGCGCACCGCAAGACGACTGGCGGCGCAGTGACTGTCCTTGGTTGCGTCAATGGAACTCCTTCCCCTCGCGGCAGCCGCCGCCGTGCTGGCCGGGCGGATCGCGGGCGAACTGGAACGCACAATCATTGGGCGGTCGGGCACGTCGCTAGTTTTTCGGTCCGAGTCTGCGACTAAGAGCGGCTTTTCGCCCGCTCACGCGGTCGTCACCGTGTGAAAGCGAAGATCAACGCCAGGGGCATGACCAAGAAACACGCTGCTTCAAAAAGGATTATTACGACACCAAGCATGTTACACACTCCCATAGTGGATCGGGGCGATCATTGCCAGAGTAGCCAATCACTTTTTCGGTGCTCGCTATCGCGGCACTGTAGCGAAAATGATCGAGCGGAACATTTGATTATAGCAATCATGTATAGTTCGATCAAAATATAAGAGCCTTGTGCCAGTCGTGCCGATTATGCGGGGGCCGTTCACTCCTCGCCAGAAATGTAGACGCCGGAAACCAAGACGTCCACCGATTGGCGACTCGCCCCGCCCAGGGGCAGAAAGGACTTGCAGCGTAGGGCCGGTCGTTGGTCAGTGGGCGGACAGTGCACGCAAACCTCAACTGGTACTGGACTGTCAATTCGCGGTTCCGGGCGGTGTTTGGGCCAGGAGTCTTCACCAAATACCGACGGTAAGCGTTGCAGGTCCGACCGCGCCGCGTCACGGTATCGTACGATTGGCGAGGTGATTATCCATGACCGAGAACCCACCGACGGCCACGGCGAAAACTTGTGCCAGTTCGTCGATCCGATTCTCATTCCACTGCTTACGGTCGGACGCTCCTTCTCCGAGCCATGGTGAGCTTGCGAGCGTGTCCTATCCGCTTACAGGCACGTTGCCTCAGAGTCGAGCATGGTGCGAAACAAGCGCGGTGCGAAAGCCGAAGTCGAGTCTGCTCTCCAGGAAAGGAAATCTCATGCTAACCGAGATGTTCCCTGTTCGTTTCTTGATCACGCTCACTGTCGCGGCCCTGTGCCTCTCTCCCGGGCGCTTTCGGCCGGCGATCAGGATATTCAGAAAACTGGAAAAGCGGTGCGACTCGTCTGGTTTCCGCGATTCTCGCCCGACGGCAAACGGCTGATCACGGCGACACGGCGGCTGGGACGCGGAAGAAGGGGGCGAAGTCCGCGTGTGGGAAGTGGAAACGGGCAAGCCGAAATTTGTCATCCCGACCGAGCGGGGTGTGCGGACTGTCGCGTGGGCGCCGAATGGGAAATCTTTCGTGTCGGGCGATTACGGGGGAAGCATCTTCTTTTACGACGCCGAGACGGGGAACCAAACCCATCAGATAAAACTTCCCGGGAATGTCGAGGTGCTGGAGATTTCCCCCGACGGAAAACATCTCTTTGCCGCCGCCGGCGACGGTTCCATTTGGGTGTGGGAAGTCCCCTCGAAAAACCAGGTTTACACCTGGAAAACGCTTCATCGGGGAGGAATCTGGGGGATGGCTCTATCTCCTGACGGCAAGTTGCTCGCCACCGCGGGGCAAGATCATTTCGCGCGCCTCCTGGACACCGAGAATTTTAAGGTGCTGCACGAATTCGAACATCCCGCGGATGTCAACGGCGTCGTCTTTTCAAATGATAACAAATCACTGCTGACCGGCTGCGGTGACGCGGCGATTCGGGTCTTTGACGTTGCATCGAGCAACGAGATCCGCAAAATCGAGGGGCACACAAACGGCAGCGTCACGGATCTGGAGTTCTCGCCCGACGGCAAGTTCCTGGCAAATGGCGCCATGGATCGCACCGTTCGCATCTGGGACCTGGTCGATGTCGAAAGACCGAAACTGAAGTCCACGGTCGGCGGCTTCAATGATTTTGTCTTCGGCGTCGCCATTTCTCCGAACGGGAAATGGCTGGCCGCCGTCGGCTGGGACGATCGGATCAAGCTTCTGGACCTCTCGACAGTCGAAGAAAAATGGTCGTGGCACCGGTGATTGCCATATGACCCGCGGCTTTGCCAGCACGTCCCTGAATGCCGCAACCTCGGCACTTCGGTCTGCGCTCTGATCTGGTGGTGGCTTTGCGTCAGGAGCGGAAAGGAGAGCCGAGAGCGGAAAGGACGCGCGGCGCGTTCCCGGCTCGAACCAGCCGCTACGTGTCATTTCCAAGTGCTAGCACTTGCTGGCACTTCGCACTTGTAGCAGGTGCTGAGGGGTGGCGCAAGCGAAATGGGCGTATTGCCCCTCGCCCGATTTTGTTCCGAAAGCCGCCTGCGTTCTCAGGGTTTCTTCTCGTCCACCTCCTTCCAGAACTCCTTCGCCGGCTTTTTGTTGATTTGCTCCAGGGTTTTGATGGAGCGCAGGATCGCCATATCACGATCGGGCTTGAAGTCGCACCCCAGCTTCTTCAGGGGCATGCCTTTCAGCGGCGTCAGATCGGATACACGCGTGCCACGGCAGTTCAAATCCGTCAGCGGCATGCCTTTCAGCGGCGTCAGGTCGGATACACGCGTGTCCTCGCAGAGCAGGACCGTAAGCTTCATGTCCAAAAGCGGTGACAGATCAGACACAGGCGTGGCACCGCAGTACAGCTCTTCCAGCTTCATATTTTTGAGCGGCGACAAGTCGGATATGCGTGTGTGTTGGCAGTACAGCCCAATCAACTTCATGTCTCTGAGCGGCGAAAGGTCGGACACCGCCGAGAAAGCACAGTTCAGGTACGTCGGCTTCATGTCCTTAAGCGCCGACAGGTCGGACACGGGCGTGGCAGTGCAATCCAGGGACTCCAGCTTCATGTCCCTCAGTGGCGTCAGGTCCGATACCAATGTGCCAACGCAGTTCAGGGCCGTCAGTTTCATGTCTTTAAGCGGCGACAGGTCGGACACAAGTGCGCCATAGCAGTGCAACTCCGTCAGCTTCATATCCTTGAGCGGCGACAGGTCGGCTACACGCGTTCTGTAGCAATAGAACACTTTCAATCTCATGTTTTTCAGCGGCGACAGGTCGGACACCTGATTACCACCGCAATCAAATGTCGTCAGCTGTAGGTCTTTGAGCGGCGACAGGTCTACAAGTCGCCCGGTCTTGTTACCGCTGCCCGCGCAAACAAGCGACTTCAGTCCCTTGAGTTCGCGCAGCGGCGAGATGTCGGTGACATGGTCGGTAACCAAGCCGAACGCCGTTACAACGCCACTGCGAATCTCGCGGGTCACCTTGCCGTCGAAGCCGGGGTTGAGTTCCTTTAGCTTTTGGGCAACTGCATCAACTTGCTCTTCCGGTGGTATGGCTGCACTGGCAGCTGTCGTGACAACCAGCACAGCCAGGATTGACGATACATGTGGGAACAACATAAAGTGACTTCTCAACGTGTGCGACGCTCACCGATCTCCGCCAGGGAGATTTGATTTACGCATGGTACCGGCAGATAAGCGATGGCGTAAGAGAGTGCCGAGTTGTGGAGCATGGAAGGACTGACAGGCAAAACAACGCTTCGCGTGTGGTTGCCAACGCCAGCCCCCGATGGACCGATCTAGCAATTAAGAAACGAATTGCGCAATGGGCTTGGTCGACCTATCCTTCACGCAACGCGGATATCCACCCTGCGCACATGGGGCAGCTGTAGGATGCCTATGGCTCGCGATTGTCAGAAGTTCAGTCGTGCCATAACTCGGCCACATGCAGATCGACTGGGGGCCTCGGATTGGCTACCTGCAGAGCGGCATTCAAATAAAGCTCCCGTCCCTCGATCGTGATCTTGAAGCACCCCTTTGCATTTGCGCACTCGGCACTCTTCATTGGGTGCCGATGGCGATGAACCGGGGAAATCCGTAATAGCTTGAAAACTTGGCCTGACGCCCTCGAGAATCCGAGCCCATCGACGAAGGCGGCGGCCCGGGGAACTCATCGTTCACGGGGTTCCTCGGCTTCCGGCGCCGGCGCCACGCTTTGTGAAAGAGGCTTCAGTTGCGCATTTACCCCTTCCGCAACGGCAGTAGCGCTCGCAGTCGCGGGTCGCGCAAGTACAGCCCGAGCCACACCAAAACCCCCAAGATGATGGGCGAGTAAAATGGCTCGCTGATCCGCACATGCGTGGCGACAGCGCCTCCCAAATACCCCGTCAGCAGAACAGCGCCAAGCAAGCTCGTGCTGGGCCACGCATAGATGAGCGCACATATCAGTTCAAGCACACCCAGCGGCACCAACACCTCCGCGGGATAGCCGAACTTGCCGACGACGTATTCGATGTTATGAGCCTCTTGCACCATCTTCATGCTCGCGCTCGCCAGGAGCGCGAGCACGGAGAGCCCCGTGAGGCCCCAACCGATGCGATTGAGGAGCTTGGAGTTGCTGCCGTCGGACATTGAACGCTCCTTCGAGGTGGTGATGTTGCCGTGAAGGAGAATTGTAGCTGCTATGGCCAGACCACGGCTATCAGCAACAGCCATAATTTTTGAGGAACGTCGCGATGGCCATACAATCTCCGGCTATTCTGTGCGAGCGGGGACCTAATAACACCAAACGCCGTGTAACGAGAGCGGACAGTGGGCTGGTGTCGCGAGAATTCGCGCCCGCAGCCAATGAGGGCGAAGCAGCTTGCCATCCTCTTTCATTTGTCATAGGATGGATTACTCGCACTACCTGGCCCGAACTCGAAAGGCACGAGGGCAACACCATGAGATCGATCCTCATAGCTCTGAACCATCGTCTGACCGGCGAGCCCTTCGATTCCCGAGTCGCACAATTGGCTTGCATCCTGTGCGGCATCGCCATCGTACCCGTATCGGCCGTGGCGTTGGTCAGGCACCCTGGGAGCCAAGCCGACTTCCTATTCGGACTCGGACTCGCTTGCCTGATGGCGTTACTCTTTGGGATGCTCGGAATGCTCTGCCGCAAAATGGGGCGGTTCGGGAACAAGCTTGCGATATGGTCACGATGGCGCGAGTTCGCCAGCTATTGTGCGTGCCTCGGAATCATGATCATGGGAATTCGGTCGGTTGCCGTCTTGGGCCTGTCCCCGATTCAAATTACGTTGGCTCTACTATTGCTCTGCTCGCTGAGCCTCGCTGTGTTGGTGCTCGGCATGATGACCACCGTGGTCCGGTCGCTCAAGGATGGTCTGTGACGCGGCGGTTACTGTCCCATTACGTAATCTGCGTTCGTAATACTAATTGCGCCTGGGTAACCGATCCAGACTTTGACATGCGACGCGTTAGCAAGCGTTTCCCGTCGGCATCATCTGAACCGGCAGTCGTACCCGGCTTCGCTCGCGCTACGGCGAAACGGAAGCCAGATTCCGGCCACGGCTATATTGCCGCGGCGAGCAGCCCATGACGCGCATGAAGGCGGTGCTGAAGGCGCTTTCGGATTCGTAACCGAGCGACAAGGAAATGACGGAAATACGATCGTTGGAATTCGCCAGCCGGTCCCCGGCCAGAAGCATTCGCCAGCGCGTCAGATAACCTATGGGTGACTCACGGCGGTCTCTTTGAATTTCTGGGCGAAGCTCGATCGCGACATCCCGACACGCTCCGCCAGCTCGTGCAAAGTCCAGGGATGGGCAGGATCGTCGTGCATCGAGCGAATTGCCACGCCCATTTGTTGATCCACCAGAGCGAAGAGCCATCCAACACCACCTCTCCAACCTTCCGCCAGATGTGCCCGCAGGGCCTGGACCAGCATCATGTGGGCGAGGTGCTGTAGGACCAGAACACGCCTGAGAGCGGGTCCATGGGGCACTCCTGGACGATCGCGAAGATAATTTGGACTATAGAGCATAGATCGTATCAGTTCAATCGCCTACCCTGTGAACGAAGGGACTGGGATAACGGTTTTGAAGGCAAATCTAAGGAGAAGCCCTGATGCGTGTTTTCGTTACGGGCGCGTAGCGGCTTTGTCGGTTCCGCCGTCGTTCAGGATCTCATCGCCGCGGGGCACAAGGTGCTCGGCCTCGCCCGTTCGGACGCGGCCGCCGCGTCGCTCGCCTCCGCCGGGGCCGAGGTGCACCGAGGCGATCTCGAGGACCTCGACAGCCTGCGGATAGCGCGGCGGCGGCGGACGGGGTGATCCATACCGGCTTCATCCACGACTTCTCAAGATTCCACGAGGTCTGCGAAGCAGATAGGCGGACCATCGAGGCGCTCGGTGACGTGCTCGCAGGCTCCGACCGTCACCTGGTTATCACCTCCGGGACCGGGATGGGGAACGCGGTGGCAGGCCATCCCGCGACCGAGGACCATTTCGATCCCAACCACCCGAACCCCCGTGCAGCCTCGGAATTCGCGGCAGAGGCGGTCGCCGCGCGTGGCGTCAGCGTGTCGGTGGTGCGGCTGCCGCAGGTGCATAACACGGAGAAGCAAGGCCTCGTCACCTACGCGATCGCTGTCGCTCGCGAGAAGGGCGTCGCCGCTTACGTCGGCGACGGGCTCAACCGCTGGCCTGCGGTGCATCTGCTCGATGCCGCGCCGGTCTACAGGCTGGCCCTTGAGAAGGGAACGACTCGGGCGAGGTATCACGCGGTTGCCGAGGAGGGCGTTCCGGCCCGAGAGATCGCGGAGGCCATCGGGCGGGGCTTGAAGATCCGAGTCGTCTCGATGTCCCCCGAGGAGGCCGCCGGTCACTTCGGCTGGCTCGGGTTCTTCGCCGGGATGGACATGCCGGCGTCAAGCACGCTGACGCGGCAGCGGCTGGGATGGCGCCCGACGCAGAAGGCTGGGATGATCGACGATCTCGACCACATGAACTGGTCCGGGGGTTGAGCGGCGCCAAGGTTGGCAGTGCATTGCGACGCGTCTGGGTTCAAAACCAGCCAATGCGCCCTCCGGGCTTGGAGCTGGGTGAGATGGCCAAGGTACTGCAAGATTTCGCCGGCTCCCTACCGGCGACCAAGGGGCTCACGGCCCCCCCCTGGACCCTGGTGGCCTCCCTCCACCTCAACATTTGAAACAGAAAAATAAATCTGGAATCCACTGGCCTATTGACCACGCTGACAACCGCTGTAAAGTGGTACTCAGGATCAAATCGGGGTAAGGACACTAACCGAAAACCGACACAAGGCTGTGAGCGGGGCTCAAATCGTTGCCGTTCGGTCGGAATACTCGTCGCAAATTACATCGCATGATGAAAATGTGTTGCGATTAACTTCTGCAACACGGCGAATCAGCCCAATCCGGCTGTGGCGCTGGTGTTGCAGAGCCTGAGGGTTTTGCGAGGCGTCACCCTTCCACTTCCGCTCTGTCGGTTTCTTGCTCGATTACTGCCGGTACCCGAAATCCACCAGGTCGTGGCTGGTTTTGAAAAGCGCCCATGAGTGGATAGCGTTTAATCGCCCGGTGCGACGATGTTTGCAAAAGTTCTCCATAGACCGGGATTCGCGATCGTCATCTCAATCATCCTCTTATTCCTGGGGGTGCTGGGGATCGAGATGCTTCCGATCGCACAGTTCCCCGACATCGCGCCGCCGACCGTGATGGTTTCCATTTCTTATCCCGGCGCCACCGCCAATGTCCTGGTCGAATCGGTTCTGATT
>CAVRFS010000007.1:0-102948 GCA_963720335.1 uncultured Planctomycetota bacterium
CACGCCTGACTTGATGATGGGCGATCTGCTGAAAAGCCTTCGTTCCAGCCAGATCTTCAGCGTCTGCGGACTTCCCGAGGTCGAGGTCCGAGCGGTGGGGAAGGCCAGTACGAGGTCGAATTGCTCGGTCTCGATGTGTTCGACCCGGTGACGATGGAGGTCGAGCACCGGCGGGGCGACGACGTGCCCGCCTGGTTGCTCGATACGAATTACAACAACCTTTGCTTTCACGTCTGCCAGGCGTTCTTCCCGCCCACTCGGCGTGGGAGAACATCAAAAAGGCCTGAAGGGCATCGACGACGACTCGGTGTGGGACCACCTGGCGGGGACCACGAGCACGCCGTTCGAGCCGGGCGAACACAAGCAGATTGCGGTCAAGGTGATCGACGATCGGGGGAATGAGTTGCTGGTGGTAAAATCGATTTCGTAATTAACTGATCTTGTGCGGATGTGCTGCCATGACGCTGATCGGGTACGGCGAAGATGGGTTAACCTACTGGACTCTAACCAGCAAGCTACACGACGTTCTCAACACCATTGAGGGCCTACCCACACCGATGCCGGTGATTGTCTTCTCTTTTTCCGTCCGAGTTTTGGCCGCGTGGCGGCTTCAGGAGTGCTCAATTCGGCGAGTTCGATGCGATCCTGGCAACGCCCCAGGCCGTCTACCTTATCGAGAGCAAGTGGGACGGCTAGTGTGTTCTCATCAATGGCCAGGTGATTCTAGAACCGCCAGGTGATTCGCCATCAGGTCTTTCGGTGGATTCGCAGTGCCTGGAATGACCAAGTGTATCAAACGTGGGCTGCGTTTGCGGCGGTGAACGGGGACGGGTTTGGAAAGATCTTTCAGGGCAAACCTCTGTCCGCCCGGTTCGAGGCTAGCCAGTAACCTGGAATATGCCCTGAGACGGTTGGCGACGTTCGGCCCGAAAACAATTGACGTACTTCTATATGCACACCGACTAAACGCACCGATCCCCCAAGCTGTCGGTGGCTTAGGCGTGCCCGATTTGCCGGTCAATTTTCGGATAGTTCCCAATCGCTATGACACGCTAAATGGTGGCGGATACTTCTCCATCCAGCCTTAGTATTTGTCGCGATTGCCATGAGCGATTACGAAGTCCCACAACCGATCCTGAACTCTCCCTACGACTCGCCGGCCGAGCATTGGCACATCGTCGAGGGCGAGCCGCCGAGCCGGGTCCAGGGCCGGCGCAAGCCCGTCTACTTCTACCGCGACCCCAAGGCCAAGGATGCCCAGGGGCAGATCGCGGGCGTCCCGGTCGAGCTGGAGCTGGTCAAACTGATCCGCGAGCGCGTCGACGAGTGGCGATCCCAGGGCTATCCCGGTGTGACGCGGACAACGCTGGAGTTGCTTCAATGGTGGTGCCGGGACGGGCGCGAACGGCGGCTGTTCTTCGCCCAGCGCGAGGCGGCCGAGACGATCATCTTCTTGACGGAGGCCCGCGGCGACTTTCTGCAAGGGATCGTGGTGCCTCGTGACGAGCCAAGCGACACGGAAAAGGCCGAGGGCTACGCTGGGTTCGTGCGTAGGGCCTGCAAGATGGCCACCGGGTCGGGCAAGACGACCGTGATGGGAATGCTGGCCGCCTGGAGCATCCTGAACAAGGTCAACGACCGATCCGACGCCCGGTTCTCGGACGTCGTGCTGATCGTCTGTCCCAACGTCACGATTCGCGACCGGCTCCGCGAGCTCGACCCCGAGGCGGGTGAGGCGAGCCTGTACCGGACTCGCGACCTGGTGCCAGCCCACTTGATGACGCTGCTGACCCAAGGCAAGGTGATCGTCACCAACTGGCACGTCTTCGAGCCCCAGGCCGTGAACGCGGGGGGCGTGAGTTCCCGCGTGAACAAGGCGGGAGTCGTCCAGGCGACCCGCGAGTGGATCGTCATCGGCGGCAAGACCACCACGGCCCGAGGATCGCGCTACATGACCCAGACGGCCTTCGACGCGGCGGTCGCCGCCGGTGAGCTGGTCGTCATCAAGGAGGACCGAGACAGCGCGGGAAACATCAAGAAGGTTCTGGTGCATTCGGAGAAACGGGTCGAGAGCGATACGGCGCTGGTCAATCGGATCATCGGCCGAGAAGCGGGCGGCAAGCAAAACATCCTGGTGATGAACGACGAGGCCCACCACGCCTACCGGATCAAGCGGGAAGTTGCCGACGATGATGAGACTCCGCTTCTCGAGGACGAGTTTGAAGATGACGAGGAGGCCGAGGAGTTCTTCAAGGAAGCCACGATCTGGATCGATGGTCTGGACCGTATCCAGAAGCTGCGAGGAATCAACTTCTGCATCGACCTCTCGGCCACGCCGTACTTCCTCGGACGGGTCGGGCAGGAGGCCAACCGGCCGTTCCCGTGGGTGGTGAGCGACTTCGGCCTGATCGACGCCATCGAGTCGGGGCTAGTCAAGATTCCACAGCTCGCAGTGCGGGACACGACCGGGCGCGGCGATTCCCGGTTATTTCAACATCTGGCACTGGATTTTGCCCAAGCTCACCCCGGCCGAGCGAGGAGGCAAGCGTGCCAACCCGAAGCCCGAGGCGATCCTGAAGTGGGCCCACACGCCGATCGCCATGCTGGGCGGTCTCTGGGAGGCCACGATCGCGGAGTGGACCAAGGGGGGCGAGAGCCGACCACCGGTTTTCATCCTCGTGTGCAAGAACACGGCGATCGCCAAGGTCATCTACGAATGGCTGGCCGAAGACAAGTCCCCGGCCGGCATCCCGCCCATCAAGGTCGACGCCTTCCGCAACCGTGATGGCGTGATGAACACGATCCGGGTCGATTCCAAGAAGGTCCACGAGACCGACACCGGTGAGGCCAAGAGCGACGAGACGCGGTGGATGCGGTTCACGCTCGACACCGTGGGCAAGGCGGAATGGCCGAGGGATCGCCAGGGCCGGTCGATCTATCCCGATGGATTCGAGGAACTGGCCAAGAAGATGGAGCGGCCACTTCATCCGCCCGGCCGAGACGTGCGCTGCATCGTCAGCGTGGGGATGCTGACCGAGGGCTGGGATTGCAGCACGGTAACGCACATCATCGGCTTGCGGCCGTTCATGTCGCAATTGCTCTGCGAGCAGGTCGTCGGCCGTGGGTTGCGCCGGGCGAGTTATGAGGTGGATGACGACGGCTTGCTCCGCGAAGAGGTGGCCAAGGTCTTCGGGGTCCCATTCGAGGTGATTCCGTTCAAGGCGAATCCTCAGGGGCCAACGCCACCGAAGAAGGACCGAAAGCACGTCCACGCGATCGCGTCGAGGGCGGCCTTCGAGATCAAGTTTCCGCGCGTCGAGCGATACACTACGGCGATTCGCAATCGCGTCGCAGTGGACTGGCCGAACGTTCCCAAGCTGATCATCGAGCCGGGACACATACCGCCGGAGGTGCAGGTCAAGGGCCTGAGCGTCAACAACAGGGGGCGGCTCTCGCTGACCGGTCCAGGGCGGGCCGACGAGGTGACTCTCGCCGAGTTCCGGAGCAAGCGGCGGCTACAGGAGCTGACGTTCGACCTGGCCCGGTCACTGACCCGCGACTATCTGTCGCAGGCTCGTTGCGACGTCCCCGCTCACGTCCTGTTTCCTCAGTTGCGTGGCATCTGTGACCGGTACGTCCGCGAGTTCGTGACGGTTTACAAGCCCGCCGATCGGAAAGACCTGTTCTGTAGCCCCTACTACGGGTGGCTGGTGGAGCGGCTCGTCGAGGCGATCCGGCCCGACACGTCCCAGGGCGAGGCGCCCGAGGTGCCGATGTACGAGGAGAGCCGTGGACCGGGAAGTACGGCCGACGTGGACACCTGGACCACGAAGGAGGTCCGAGAGGTCAACCATTCGCACCTCAACTACGTCATCGCCGACACGCGACGGTGGGAGGAACAGGCCGCCTACTACCTCGATCACAACGATAAGGTTGACGCCTTCGTCAAGAACCAGGGGCTCAACTTCGTGATTCCCTACCTTCACAACGGCCAGGCCCACGATTACGTGCCCGATTTCATCGTCCGCCTCAAAACCGACCCGCCCAAACACCTCATCCTGGAGACGAAAGGCTTCGATCCGCTGGAGGAGGTCAAGAGAGCCGCGGCCGAGCGCTGGGTGGCCGCGGTCAACGCGGACGGGACTTATGGCCGATGGGAGTACGCAATCACCAAGAAGATGACTGACGTGAACAAGATCGTTGAGGCGGCCTGCTCGAGCGGGTGAAGGTCGCGGTCGGAAATCAGCCGGACGCTTTTTTCAGGCGTGAGAACTGAGCGCACCATGAGGAACACGTTCTGCGATGGTCAGGTGGTGGCTGAATGTGTGGTGATGTCGCGTTCGTGGAGTGACTCTGTTTTGCGCGGGGACTTTCGCGAACAATCTGTTGCGAAAAAGCGCACTAGTCGGCGCTTGTACAGAAGGCAGCCTGTGTCGCGACTGGTCTCCTGGGACCGACAGTTAGCTAGGGTCCGGCGTGTTCGCGATACAGGCGAGGTCTCACTCAGAATCAGCGCGCGCGTCACATCTGTTGCACTCGGGAAGCTCCTTGAACGAGCTGTCCAGTTTTAAGTTGCGGCCGGACTCTTGGTTACATATCGTTTAGCTAAGGCGAGCAAGGCTGCACGCTCCGTCGTAATACTAGGGGACAGCTTCGGATGAATCTTTTGTACGCATTCCTTGCAAATGCCGCTGAAATGGCTGCCCGATGGAAGATTCCACGCTCTGGGAGGGGGGATTGATGGCTTCTCGGTAGCGCAGTTTCCTGCATTCGTACCTTCTCTAGCCGTGATCGCGAACGTGTTCTTCCCCGCCGAAGAGTGTGGCGGCAAATATAGCCTCCGAGTCGCTGCCACTAGGCCGAACGGCACGGACTTGGGATTGAGTGTCGGTTTGGAGCTAGATCCGGTTGCCCCCCCCCAATTTGCTCACCTAGGTGCAAAAATGAAGCTTGCCATTAACCTCTTCAGTCTCTTGCTCACTGAGGAGGGAACCTACGTTCTGAGTTTTTCTGTGCGCGATCAGGTCGTCGGGACTCTCGAATTTAACGTCGCGTTAGTTCCGCAGGCTGTGGCCGCTGGGGGGCAGACATGACACTTTCTCAGAACGCAACGGGCGTATCACAGTGCGATTCTGGGTTCGTGCGCGTCACAGGAGTAGCCCGACCGGACAGTTTCACGGCGTTCGCGACTGCCGGCAATACATGGGTTCTCGCGACCGCGTTGCTCCCGCCAGGCGGCGGACTCCCAAGTCAATCGCCACCAACGCTTTGCTCTGTTCAGTCGAAGCCGTTCATCTCCATCGCGGGTACGACCTATCCCTCCATCGGAGGACAACCTCTCATGCCTCCTACCTTGAAGCCCAAAAGAGAAACAGACCAGCGCGCCTCTCACCGAGGATTTGTTCCAGGCGATGGTTTCTGAATGGACACTCGCGGCCGGTCCAACATCAAGCTCGACGGAGATCGCAGCACATCCCGCATTCCGCCGAATCGTTTCTAGCGGGCGTGACGCTATTCCATTCCTTCTTCGGGAATTGAAGAAGGAACCAAGCCTTCTCGTCTTGGCCCTTCACGAAATCACTGGGGAAAACCCTGTGGCCCGTGAGTCGAGGGGGAAAATCAAGGAGATGGCGCGAGCGTGGATAACTTGGGGCGAAAAGAGCGGCTTATCGCGATGAAGCACAATGTCTTTCCCGATTCCGCCTGCCGTCGTCGATCAGATTCGAAGCGAGGTTTTCAACTTTGTGCTAAACCCGAAACCGAGAATCCAGAGCTGGTTCTCGGGGCTCCAACCTGGCTCGTTCGAGATCACCGGGAATCTCACCAGCGAATACAACTGTATAGCTTGGGCGGCTGAGGATACGAATCGGTGGTGGTGGCCCGTACCTCCTGGCTTTTGGTACTGGCCGGATGGCGTCCCCGAAGAAGAGACGCTGGACGCATTTATCCAGGCTTACGCGACATTAGGTTATGTTCGTTGCGATATCGCATGCGACGAGAGACGCTATGAGAATATCGCGATCTACGTAAAAGACGGCAAGCCCTCTCATGCGGCAAGGCAACTGCCGAACGGGCGATGGACGAGCAAGCTTGGTCATTGGGAAAGAATCGAACACGACTTCAATGCGTTGGAGGGAATCCGCCCCAACGAATACGGTCAGATTACGCAGATAATGAGACGACGTAGAAAAACAACCTGGTGGGGCGTTATTGGTCGGCTCGTCGGTTTCGTCAAACAGTGAAAACAGGGGTTGGCTGTATCGCACAGGCCCGGGATTGGCTGGCGTCGGGGAAGTAGGTTGGGCTAGCCGGTCCGGAACAACCAAGACTCCCCTGGAAAACGAGGACCGCCGGGCCGGTTGCCGGCCTGAATCACCGAGAGTGCGGGAGAACCGGGATTCAGCGCCGATACCGATCGTCAGGCGAGCGCCACCAACAGCGTGTCCTTCCTTGGTCTCTCCCCACCGAAGGCGAGCAAAAGCCAATTGGCGTAGCTGGGGAAAGGGAGACCGGGGGTGAGAGCAAGTTAATAGTCTTTTCCGAAAGAGACCGGGGGTCAGAGCCTGTGAAAAAATCCCTCATTAACTCAAAAGGTATTGACATATTATGAATAATATTGTAGACTGCATCCATGAACACACCAAGCGATCGCCACCCGTCTCGTCCCGAACAGCCCCTGCTGTTCGAGACGCCGGCTGATGACCCCACGCCACCCGCTGAGCCACCGGCCCTTTATGGCCGCCCGCGGCTGCGCACCGCCAACCGAGACCAGATCGTCTTCCGAGCCGCCCCGCTCGATGAACTCATCCCCCCAGATCACCCCGCCCGGGTGGTCTGGGATTACGCCGAGGGTTTGGATCTCAGTTCCCTGTACAACCTGATCAAGTCCGTTGAGGGCAATCCGGGGCGTCCCCCCATCGATCCCAAGATCCTGCTGGCGCTTTGGCTCTACGCCACCGTCGACGGTGTCGGCAGCGCACGTCAACTCGATGAACTGTGCCGCAGCCACAGTGCCTATCAATGGATTTGCGGTGATGTCAGTGTCAATTACCACACATTGTCCGACTTCCGCACCGATCATGGCGAACTGCTGGACCAGTTGCTGACCCAAAGCGTCGCGGTGTTGTTGGCCGAGGGATTGGTCGATCTGAACCGCGTGGCGCAGGACGGGATGCGAGTGCGTGCCAGTGCCGGCGCCGCGTCGTTTCACCGTCGTCCCACCTTGGAGGAGGCCCTCGCCGAGGCCGAGGCCCAAGTCCAAGCCCTGCGGACGGAACTGGATGAAGACCCTGCAGCCAGCAATCGCCGGCAACAAAAGGCCCGGGAACGCGCCGCCCGAGAGCGCGTCGAGCGGATAAAGGGGGCATTGGAACGACTGCCGGAGTTGGAGGCCAAGAAGAAGCCCGAAGATCGCGAGAAGGCCCGGTGTTCGACCACCGACCCCGACGCCACGGTGATGAAGATGCCCGACGGCGGCTTTCGCCCGGCGTACAACGTCCAGTTCAGCACGGCCACCGGCAGTCAAATCATCGTGGGAGTGGACGTGGTGACCAGTGGTAGCGATGCCGGTCAGATGGCACCCATGGTGGAGCAGATCACCTCGCGGTATGAGGAGACGCCGCAGGAAGTCTTGGTCGATGGCGGCTTCGCCCAACATGATCAGATTGAGGCGGTCAGCGCCGAGGAAGTGGGTTGCACGGTGTACGCACCGGTGCCGGCACCCAAGGATCCGAAGGTGGATCGGTACGCCCCCAAGCCGGGAGACAGTCCGGCAGTGGTCGACTGGCGAGCCCGCATGGCCAGCGAAGAGGCCAAGGCGATCTACAAAGACCGAGCCGCGACGGCCGAGTGTGTCAATGGCAGGCGCGGAATCGGGGCTTGTACCAGTTGCGGGTGCGTGGCCAGCTCAAGGCCAAGGCGATCGCGCTGTGGCATGCGTTGGCCCACAATATGATGCGTGCGGTAAGTCTGAATGTTGCGGCGAGGGTGCGCGCTGCGGCGGCTGTCATGGACTAAAACGGGGCCGAAACCGGTCCCGAACGGTCTACGCAGGCTGCGCAGACGGCCCCAAAGGCGGTGGTAGGCCCGGCTCTGGGTCAGAGACCGAAAATCAGGCGATGGATGGCGTTTTTGAACAGGCATCGTGAGTTCGAGCGATCCGAAACTTGGAGGTGACCACGGTCGAATTCATTCACGGGCTCTCAGGCCAAAGGAGACCGGGGGTCAAAGGAGACCGTGTCCATGCGTGTCCCGATCACTGGCGACCGCTTCTGGTTCGACCCGTCGATGTCGGCCGGTATTCACCGCGTTGTGAGGTCTTCGTAGAGTCGGACAAGCGTCGCCGTTGCGTACGGCGGCCCGCGGGTCGCCATCTTGGGAGATGATGAACGCCAAGGCCCACGCGGTCGCTTGGCAAAGCCGAATGGCCGAGCGTCTTCGCGCACCGAACGCTTGCAGGTCTCGATCGTGCAACGGCGATTTCGAATCGCCTCGGTAACAACCCACATCTAGTGGGCCAACCATGCCCGTGGAGGTTCAAGTCCTCTCTTCGGCACAGAAGAATCGTGGTGGAAAAATCCCACTTGACCACTTTCCCAAAACCATCTATATATTGACTATTTAGGAAAGCGCAACGGGCGGAGGACAGTATGGACGTGGAAACAAGGTCAACCGATTCGAAGGGCCGGATATGCCTTCCGAAGGCGTTCGCCAACGCCACGGTCATCATCGACCAGGTGAGCGACACGGAAGTGCGAATCCGCAAAGCCGTGGTCATTCCCGAGGACGAGATCCGTTTCTACGAAGAGACAGCCAGCCCGCTAACTGACCGGGACCGCGACCGATTCCTGGACCTACTGGACAACCCGCCGGCAGCCAATGTCGCCCTGAAGCGTGCGATAAAAAAGCACGCCAAGCCTCATGGCTGACTGGCAAATCGAGCGTCTGGAGCGTGGGCACGTTCGTGACGTCTTTTCCTGCGGCAAGCCCCCGCTTGATGAATTCATCCAACGCCTGGTCAGTCAGTACGAGAAACGTAACTTAGGGCGGACCTACGTCGCGGTACGTCCCGGTGAAAAGCAGGTGCTCGGTTACGACACGCTTGCTTCCGGTGCGATTCCCTTCCAGAACATCCCCGAACCCTCTGCCCGAAAGCTTCCCCGGCACCCGGTTCCGGTGATCCTCCTGGCTCGCCTGGCTGTGGACCAAAGCGTGCAAGGCCAGGGATGGGGGAGGGGCTCCTAATTGACGCGCTCAGCGCGGCCTCGGTCTGGCCGACAAACTGGGCATCCATGCCGTCGAGGTGGACGCTATCGATCAGCAGGCGAAAGCGTTCTACGAGAAATACGGGTTCGTCCCGCTCCTCGACAACGAGTTTCACCTCTTCCTTGCCACCGCCGCGATCCAATCCGCCATCCAGCGCCCATGACCTCTCATCGTCTGTCGTGTCTCACGACGCAGGTTGGAGGCGATTTGCCTCCACTAACTCTGAGACGATCGCACCAATTCCATGATCGTGTGCCGGACAGAAGGCGTCAGGCGATGCCAGCTTGCGACCAGTTCCCGTAGTGCCACTCAGTCCCGACACCCTTCCGACAGCTCCTGGGTGCAGTTTTCATAACATCCGTTCGGAAAAAACGAGTTGCGTCAATCGGGCCACGGGTGCAATTCCCGCCGCCTCCACTCAAGGCACTTGCGAGAATTCGCAAGTGCCTTTCTTTATTGAGTTTACGACATTTCATTCGCGCCCAAGGATGCGGGTAAGTAACCCGCCGCCTTTGAGTATATCAAACTGCCGACATTCATCATAAACATCTCACCAATAACAACTTAAGTTGTTGTTCTCGGAACAACTCTGAGTCAAGACGTGTTGTAATTCACCAGCGTCGCCGCCGGAATCCCGACCAATACCCGACCCGCCGCCGATCTTTGATGCGAATGGGGCCGACGAGCGCTCAGCTTCGTCTATCAAGCCTGATAAGCGCTACTTCGTGTCGTCTGGGCGTCGCAGCGCCGAGCAACCTTGCGTTCCTCGACGAGCGTACAGTAGTTCAGGAACGATCGCTTGGATCTGGTCCGTGAGGTCGTGGGTTCAAATCCCGCCGCCCCGACTTGACGAGACAGAGTGCCCTTCGGCGAGAACGTCGAAGGGCTTTCTCATTGTGGGGACGAGAGTTGCGCCTTCGAGCCGGCAGTTCAAAAGTACGATTTCGAGGATTCGTCGCTTCGCCGCGTAATCAGCGGTAAGCCATTGCCCCCGAAGTGTTTGCGAAAGTTCAAAAACCTCCTCCGTCAACTCAGCCGTTTCGTTGTGGGAGGGGCGATCACGTCCAGTCGCAGCTTGATCGAGGCGAACCGATCCCGCATCTCCGTGTGTTTCCGGGCGAGCCTCTCCTGGTCGATGTCCTCGGTTGCCCGCAAGTTGAGCAGGCTACGGTTTCAAACTCTTTTGCGTAAAGGATCAAAGGATCGAAGGCGGAAGCCATCAGGCAAATACCGAAGCATAACCCCCACCGTATGCCCTGCCCGCGTTTTCAGCAAAGTGTGGCACAATCAATGCGCTGAGCATCGTGACCGCGAGGCCGGGAGCCAACAGCAGCACTTGCTTCCTAAGGCCCTTGACTCGCAAGGCGGGCATCAGTCCCATGCCCAACAGAAAGCCGGAAGCGAACGTCGAAATGGTCAAGGCCGGGTTGGTTGGCGGCATGGCATACCACAATACGGCAAGGATGACAGCTTCGATCCAGGCATAGATCCCCATCACCTTCCAGTTCAGCGTGGACAGCGACAATGGGGGCGGCCCGAACTTGTCGGGGTGTTGGGCCCGCAAAGACTGCCAGAGGCGAACCACGTATTGGATTGCCTCCTTCCGATCCGCGTCCGGCGCTGCTTCGCGGTACCGCTTAATGGCGGCCCGCAGATCGCGATCCTCTAGCGCGCAACGGATCGGCTCGATCTGCTCCGCAGTCAGTTGCCGGCTCGGCGGGCTCGGCGGACCGTAGTGGACCAGACGATAGTCTCGAATACCCAATCCCAACGTCACCAGCCCGAAGAAGATCGGACGTAGATTAAGGAGATTTTGCCTAAGATCGATTCCCCTTCCCACACGTGGGCCTGAATCGCCGTCACAAGGAGCATGACGCCGCACCCAATCAGGACGAGGCCCGCGCCGATGGCAAAAGTTCGAGTCCGTTCGCCGAGAGGTTGGATTGGCTCGGCATTCGCCGGGTCGAACGGGTCGAACCTCGCCGGGTCGTACATGTCTCTGACGGACAGACCGCGCGCCCACGCCTGCATTACGATAATTAGATACATGCTGGGAAAGAAGGCGAACATATTGATCCAACTCCACACCTCCATGGCTTGATGGCGCGGACCTGGGACGCGGGCCAGTGCCGGGTCCGCTTGCTTGGCACGCAGGAAGGCATTTTCTTCGAAGAGGTAGAAGATGCCAAACGCCAGACTCACCATGACCAACGCCGCCAGCGCGGCCAATACGCCGGGATGTCGCCGCGCCCAGCTCACCGTCTTGCGGACCGCGCTTGCCGGCCGGGCCTGGATCGGCTCGCCTTTGAGAAAACGGTCCAGCTCCTCGGCCAGCGCCCGGGCCGTGGGATACCGAGCCGATGGCGATTTTTCGAGGCACTTCAGGCAGATCGTTTCAAGATCGGGCGGAATGTCGGCCTTCAGCCGGCGCGGGGCGGCGGGTTCCGCCTCCAGCACTTGATGCAGCGTGGCCATCGCCGTGGATCCGCGGAACGGCGGTCGGCCGGTCAGGAGTTCGTAGAGCATCGCGCCGAGCGAATAAACGTCGCTGGCCGGGCCAATGTCGCCCTGCCGGCCGGCGGCCTGCTCCGGCGGCATGTAGCTGGGAGTGCCCATGACCACGCCCGATTGCGTCATTCGACTGTCGTCGTTCATGAATTTGGCCAGGCCAAAGTCGGTGATCCGTGGCTGATCGGCGGCGTCGATGAGCACGTTTTGCGGCTTCAAGTCGCGATGCAGCGTGCCACGCTGGTGGGCGAAGTGGATGGCCTCGGCGATGATCTTCACGTAGCGCGCCGCCGGCCGTGGCGACAGCGGCCCGTCCTTCACGAGGGCTCCGAGGTCGCGACCCGCCACGTAATCCATGGAGAAGTAATGTTGGCCGCCGTGCTCGCCGACTTCGTGGATGGCGACGATGTTGGGGTGCTGCAAGTTGGCGGCCGCTTCGGCCTCGCGCAAAAATCGTTCGACCTCGTCTGGGCCGGCCAGGACGCCTGCGCGGATCATTTTCAGGGCCACATCCCGGTTCAGACTCGTTTGCCGGGCCTTCCAGACGACGCCCATGCCGCCCCGGGCGATCTCTTCGAGAAGCTCGTAATCGCCAAAATACTTGAGGCGCGTTCCGGCCTCCGGCGCGCTCGCGGTTGTCGACAGGGAATCCGGAAGAACCGTGGCCGCCGAATAAACGTCCGATTGGCCCGCAAGGGCCGCCGCGAGAAGGCATGCCGGGCATTGACCCTTTGGGCCATCGCTTGGCAGGGGCTTGCCACATTGCGGACAGAAGTGTGCGGTGGACATGGTTTTTTGCCTTTCATCGTGGGTGTTTTCGTCTCCACCACTACCAAAAGCAACCGTTGCGAAAGGTTACAGGAAAAGATGAACGGAAATGAAATCACCCTATCCGCCCTCATCTGGCAATAGAAGCCGGCTCATCAACCAGCTTTCCTGCCGTCAGCCGCCTAGCACCGCCAACAGATGACGCAACTCGTCATCGACGTCCCCCTCGCCCACGGTCGCGGCAATTCGGGCCCGCATCAACTCGCGGTAGCGGTGGCGCAATCGATGGACGGCCACCTTGATCGCCCCCTCGCTACGCCGTAACCGGGCCGCCATGTCCGCGTACGCCTCCGGCTGGCCGATGATAACAGCCTTCAGTTCCTCGAAGAGATCGCCCTTGCCTTCGGCGTGGTATTCATCCCGCAAGGCGTCGAGTACCTGATCCAGAAGAGTCATGGCCCACTGTCGCTCGAAGTGACGCTCGGCAGTCATATCGTGGCTCGGTTCGAGTTGATAACGCGACTCGGCACTCTCCTCGTCGAGTGAGACGATCGTCTGTCCTCCGCCACGTTTGCGGGCGTGCGCTCTGTCCCAGTCGTTTGCCAAGAAATTCTTCAACGACGCCAGCAAAAAGGTGCGAAATCGCCCCAGCTCTGGATCGACGCGTTCCAGCCCACGTTTCTCCAGAAGCTGGGCGAAAAACGCCTGCGTGAGGTCCTGAGCGTCGTGCGGCGAATATCCCCGGCGCCGAACGAAGGAGTAAAGCGGATACCAGTACGCCTGACAAAGCTGCGCCAGCGCGGCCTGGACTTGCGCGGGTTCGTCTCGACCGGCGTGCAGAACGACCGTCCAGAGCGTGGTAGGGAAATTCTTCGATTGAAACGAACTGTCCATGGCGTCGCACCGTGGATGATTGTCAGGGTACGCCCTCGCCCGGAACACTAGCGGCCGCCGGCCAATCGTAATGTTTTGGGACGTATGTACACTAACGGCGTTTGCGTTTGATTCGCTTGGGCGGACCCATGACCTGTCGGATTTCGATGGTCCTGCTCAGCAACCGGAACGAGCAGCCGGTATTCCTACTGGGGTTGGCGCCATTCTAGCCTGGAAAAGAGGGCTCTCCCAGCCCGCGACGCCCGTGAGAAAAAGTTCAATAGCCATCTTGTCGCCCCGAGGTAAACTTGGATCAATTCTTGGGCTCCCACGATTTGCTCGGACCTGCAAGCCCGGCTCGCTGCTTTTAAGTAGTGGGTTGGATTCTTAGCGCCTCCAATCCGCGTCCCGAGATCAGTCGCGCCGGGCCAGATCCATGATGGTTGTCTTGACGGAAGGCGTCATGCAGTGCCAGTTTGCGACCAGCTCGCGGAGTGCCTCGTCCTCCCGGCCCATTTCCGGCCAGCCCAAGGGACACTTACCATAACTGCATTGGGATTCAGTGTTTGCGTCAGACTGACTTCGGGTGCAATTCCCGCCACCCGAACGTGCCATTCGAGCAACGCCGGACACCGAGCTGCCGATTGGCGAGGACGGGAGGCACATCCTTCGGGCCATGCGACCGATGGAGCGCCAGTGATGATCCAGGGCAAGACGGCTGCCTCCCGCCAGCCGTCGGAACGGGCGAATCGTCAGCTGGGGTCCTTGGCGGTGGGATGCGGAGCGGCCCGACTTGATAAGGATTTGGTAAGACGACTGGCCATGCAGCCCAATGCGGCTTCAATCAATCCCATGAAAGTCAGCGACGAAACTGGCTCAGCAAACAACAACTTAAACGTCACGCCAACATCTGCCTAATGTCGCACCCACGGCAGACGCTGAGGACTTAAAATCCTCTGGGGGTAGCCCCGGGTGGGTTCGACTCCCACCGCCGGTATCCGCACTTGCGACGATTCCTCTCCGACTGCCGGTTCGCGTTCCCACTTGCTGGGGAACCCCGCGAAAATAACCTCGTCATGATTCGTGTTCAATGTGATCGAGAGGCGGCCGGCAGATGGAAACAGACCCGGGACCGAATGATTGTGGGACGGATTGGCAATCCGTCCTGCGGTCATTGGGCATCGGCCTGCCACCAAAATCGCGACTGAGGACGTGATTATTGTCCGGGACTTCCCTAATGCCGGATAGAGCGACCACGCCGAGCGGTCAGGCGTCGCGAACCGCGCGTTGGCCGAATGCTCGTCGCCTCGCCGTATCCTATCCCGGGTTCTTGTCCCGGACCAGATCGAGCAGCTTGGGGCCGGTCATGCGATGGGCGGCGTCGTGCGGGCAGGCGTACACGCAGCTCGGCTCGGAGTTGGGGCCGAGACTGGTGCAGAGGTCGCACGTGGTCGCTTTGTGTACGTTGGCTTTCACGGATTTGTCGTACTGCTCGATCATGTTGATGTTACCATACGGACAATTCTCGGCGCAGAGCCCGCAGCCGATACACCAGTTCTCGATGTGGATCTCGTTCGACTTGTGCCGGCGGATCGAGCCCACGGGGCAGCCGACCATACAGTAGGGGTCGAGGCACGAGCGGCACGAGCTGGCCACCAGGAACTGGTCGAACCGCAGTCCCTCGCGGATCAACCGGGTCACGCCCTGGTGCGTGTCGGCGCAAGCCTTGGTGCACTCGTCGCATCGCGTGCACTTCGTCAGGTCCAGCACGAGGAGGTTTTTCGCTTCTTGGAGGCCCTGATCCAGGAAGGACTCCAGCGGCGCTTCACGGACATCACGGAGGTCTTGCTGGTTCGACAGCAGGCGGCCGCGGGCCTCGGCGATCACGGCGGCGCGCACGGCCGGCGACCGATCGAGGATGGCGCGGAAGTCGGCGGCGCTGATCCGCACCAGGTCCACGTGGTCGAGCGCCGTGCAGGTCGCGGTGCGGACGCCAGCCGGGGCCAGGTCGCGGAGCTCGGGGAGGCCGGAGAGCAGGCCGATCTCGCCGATGTAGCCGCCGGGTCCGACGTAATTCAAGACCCGTTCACCACCCGGTCGCGACTGCGAGACCTTCACGAACCCGGTCCGGATCAGGTAGAGGCCGTCGACCGCCGGCGCCCCTGGCGGAAGATCACCTCGCCCGGCTCGCACCGTCGCATCGAGATGCGCGCGCGCAGCTCGTCGACGATCTGTCGAAACCCGGCCTCGTCCGTCGCGGAGCGGGGCGAACAACGGGACGTTTCGCAGGTGGCCATCGATCGCGCGGGCCCGGTATTTCGCCTCGAGATCGCGGCGGAACGACGGGCTGCGCTGCATGACGTAGAGCACGTTGCGAAGCATTTCCAGGACCGTGCAATCCTCGGCAGCGCGGACGGTGGCCGACCGCGGGTAGTGGCTCATGCAGGTCATCTCGCCGAAGATGTCGCCTTCGCCAATCGTCGCCCGCGGCCGTCCGTAGGGCAACGCGACCGGAGCGTCAACCGGTATGAAATCGCGAGCTCCGATCCTCGGGGCGGACTGTCAGCAGCGGTGGTGAACCGGCCGAACGCGCCCGAGAGACCCGACGTGGCTGGTTCTCGACATGATCCGTCGGTGTGCCGATGAAGACCTCGACCGAGCCCTTCTCGATAAAGAACGCCGTCGAACCGTACTCCCCTTCCGTGCAGATGACCTCGCCCTTGCGGAACGCCCGCCGCTTGATCGCTCCGATATTCCAGCGCAAGAAGGGCGAGCGACACGCCCTGAAATGCTTGCTGGATTTCCGGGATTCGGGTGTTGAATCGAGCCATCGACATCGACGCGCTCGCCCGAAGGGAGTTCGGTCTGCACGGTCGCACGGTGCGTGAGTGCGCCGGTCGGGCAATCGTCCGAGCACTCGCCGCAGGCCACGCATGATGATCTCCCCATCGGCGATTCGAGGTCGAAGGCAATCCGCGCCGTGTATCCTTTGCCCATCCGGCCGATGACGTGGTTCTCCTTGATGATGTCGCAGCCGCGGACGCAGCGGTCGCAGAGAATGCACGCGTTGTGATCGACGGCGATGACAACGGAAGAGTCGTCCTTGGGCAGGTCCGTGGGCCGGCCTGTAAACCGTCGCCGTCGACGCCGAACCGACGGGCCAGCACCTCCAGCTCGCAGTCGCCCTTGTGTTGCAGCTCCTTCGCGCACGGGCTCGGATGGTCGGACATCAAGCAGCGCCAGCAGGGTCTTCACCGAGCCTTCGATCCGATGCCGGGCCGTCTCGTCGGGCGACGCGATCGTATCGACGATCATCCCGTCCTCGACGCGGTGTTGGCACGCGGGGAGGAGCTTGTCGTCGACCTCGATTCTTCCCCTCGCCCGTCGGAAGCGGGCCAGTTGCACGACACAGACACGACACACAGCCACCGGGTCCATGTAGGTCGTGTGGCAGAGTATGGGAATGGGATTGTGCGCCGAGCCGGCCGTTCGCTTGAACGAGTCCGTTCCCGGCGAACCGTCTCCCGAGGGCGGCCCGGTGTCAGACCCTAGGCTCTCCGACTTCTCGTAGCGCGGCTGACGGCGTCGTAGATCGTGGTTGGGCGCGGGATGACCTGGCCGTCGTCGTCGTACTTGGGGTTGCCTTGTTCGTCCGTCGCAATCACGGCTTTCTTGATCACGACGTCCTCACCGTCGATCTTGAGCTTGACCTCCTTGTCGAGCTCCTCGCGCGTGGCTTTGTCATAGCGGATCAATCTCCCGTCGAGATCGCGGGCGAACAGCCCCTCAGCCGACCACGCCCACTCGTCGCGATCCTCATCAACCCGAGGTGTCGGGCTGATTTCCGGTCCTGTGCTCATCGATCGACTCCCGGTCAGTGATGGTTCCGAGTACGTGGGGAGATGATGAATCCGCGGTCGTTATCGGCCGGCCTCGTCGCGCCTCGACAGGGCTCGGCACCGCGCCGATCGTTCGGGCCCATTCCAGTTGTGTTCGAACAGCGAGGCCAACGGCTTGGGCGCGGAAGTGCCCAGGCTGCAAATCGAGGTCTGCTCCATGGTCTCCTGGAGCGTGCGGACCTGGTCGAGCAGTCCGGCCTGCTTCGCGGTGGAATCGAATGGTCCCTGCGCAAGCTGCTTCGCCGATCAGCACCAGCTTCTGCGAGCCGACCCGGCACGGCACACACTTGCCGCACGATTCGTTGCGGAAGAACGTGGTGGCGTTGAGCGCGAGGCGAAGCATCTGGCCGGCCGGCTCGATGCCCGGAGACCTTGCGACGACGAGGAGTCCGGCCCCGAGCAACAAACCGAGCTCATCGAATTCCGCCTTGTCCAACGGCAGCTCCAGCAAGCTCACTTCGGTGCGGCCAGCGGGAAAGCTGTTCCTCCGCTTCGCGGGCAGGTCTGCCGGAGTCAACGTCGCCGGCAAGAATCCTCCCGACGGCCCCGAGGGCGCGAATGCCAGCAGCGGAAGTGCGTCCCGCATGCCACCGGCCATCGCGATCAGCTCGCCGACGGTCGAGCCGACGGGCACCTCGTAAACGCCTGGCCTGGCCACGTCGCCACAGATCGAGAAGAACCGCAGGCCCTTCCCGCGGGGCCACCTCTCCGGCTTGTCGTCGGGCTTCCGACGGGCGATGTACCACGGGGACTCCGTGACGCCGCTGTCGCGATACCACGCCCCGCCGTTGAGGACGATCGCCGGCACCCAGGCGAAGGTCTCGACGTTGTTCAGCAACGTCGGCTGGTTGTACAGGCCGTTGGCCTCGATCATTGGCGGGCGGTTGCGCGGCTCTGCCCGATGCTCCTCGATCGCCTCGATGAGCGCCGACTGTTCGCCGCAGATGTAACCACCCGGGCTTTCAAAGACCTCCAGCTCAAAAGCCTGGCCGGTCCCCAGCACGTCGGTCCCGAGGATGCCCAGGGCCCGGGCCCGGCGGATCTCGGCCTCGACGGCATGAGCCTGGTCGAAGTACTCATGCCGGACGTAGACGTAACCCTGGCACGCGCCCACCAACAGCGCGCCGAGCACCATTCCCTCGACCACGAGATGAGGGGCACGGAGCAGGATCTCCCGATCCTTGAAGGTTGAAGGCTCGCTCTCGTCCGCGTTGCAGATGACGTAGGCCTGCATCGGCACGCTCTCGCTCGTTCCGGACTTCATCCCACTTGGTGAAAGCGGGCCGACCGGCCCCGCCCATGCCGCGCAAATCGGATGTCTTCAGCGTTTCGATGAGCCCTTGACCGACAGCTTTCCGCGCCTCGGCGTTGTCGGCCCGCTTGAGTCCCTCCGCGAAACTCGCGACCGCGGCATAGGGCTGCCTCCCTGGCGGGCCGTCCGACCCGTCCGCCTCGGTCCTCCCCGGCGCTCCCGATGGCACGACGTCCTGATAAGGGTCGATCCGCCATTGGTGCGGGGAGCAGTCGACAGGGTCGAGTGGCACGTCCCGCCCATCGATGTGCGCCGCGACGATCGCTCGTAACTAGCGACATAGTCGCGGCATGTTGGCCGCGTCAAGACCCGAACCGAGTCGGGTGTTCCCGTGCGGTGCAGTTCGATCAAGACGGCCGGTGCGCCATCGCAACGGCCAAGGCAGGAGGTGCCTTCGACCTTCACGCGGGAGGCACCGCCGAACTCGACGGCCACCCCCTCGAGCTTCGACAGGCAGCTCGCCTGACCGCCGAGGTGGCAGGCCATGTCCCGGCAGACATGGACCTCAACGTCCGGCGGCAGCTCACGCCGGAAGTGAGGGAAAAAACTGATGACTTCGTGAAGCTGGTGCAGATGAACGTCGAGCCGGGCCGCCAGCTCCTTGACATCTTCGTCCGGCAGACATCCGAGGCGTTCCTGAATGGCGCGCAATTCCGGCACAAACTTGGATGTTCTCAATGTTCTTGCTCGCGAGCTGGATCACCTGGCCATGGCGGATCGAGATGGTTGTGACTGGTTGCGATACCCACGCCTTCGGGCCACGAAAAGTCGCTGAACGAGATCCTCCTGATCGAATTTCGCGATGATTATCTTATCAGAGATGACAGTGTTTCTCGCAAGGAGTCGTCGGAATGCTCGACTCGCTTCACCGACGGGCTCAGAACGCGGTCTCGGCGCCGAACCGCATGAACACGGCTTATTGCCTAACGCGGCTCTGCCGCGTTGGGGTTCTCCCGCACTTTCCGGTTCGAAATGGGCGCAGTAGCCCATCCGGTCAACGAACAAGTTCGTCGTGGCTTCTTTCGCGCTCGCGGTTGTCGCGAATCGGTGCTGGCGATTTTTCCGATTCCGTCTGGACCAGAACAGCGACTTTGTCGCTCCCCAAGAACGTGGTTCGATTGTAGAATTGGTAAAAACGGGTCAATTCTCAATGTTGACTAAATCGATCAGCATGTCGTAAGTTTCACTGGACCACGGTGGACTGGCTGCGATTGATGGGCGTCAAGGCTCGGAGATCGGCGACAATTCTACTGGGTTTGGACAGATGATCGCGTGAGGAGTTCGGTGCATATGCTTCACGAACTTTCGAGTCGACGTTCGTCGTTTCGGGACGGAAGGCAGATTCGATTGGCCGATGGCCAGACGTGGATATTCCCTGCACCTCTCAAGGCATCAGAATGGACGAATGTTCCATTCGGATCCGAGTATACGGGTATCATCCAAGCGATGCTGCAAGCGGAGGACAGGTATGAACAAAATCTCGCCGAACTGGCGTTCGCCATATTTCTGCTCGGTCACAACTATTGTTTATCAGCCGGCGATTACGAACAACTTCTTGGATCGACCGTGGAGTTGTCGGATTCGAGAGCTTGGCAGCACGAGCTTCACCAGTTGAGTCAAGAGCATCTTCGCTCTTTCTTGGATACCGCGGAAGTTTCTCTGGAAAAGAGTCCGGTCTTGCCGACTCCGGCAAGGTTCGCTCGACTTCGGGCATGGCTTGGGAATCACTTGCCCTCCGGCTGGTGGTCTCTTGATTCACAAAATTTATGATCATTTATTATACTATTAATATTAAATACGACGTTTTTTGATCAGGTTGTGGATGCGCCCCACGAGCTCGAGCGACGTCTGCCGGGTTGCCAGGGCGGACAGCCCGACCCGTTAATGGCCTCGCGCTTTACGAGGTAAGTGAAGCCGAATTCTTACGAGCCTCAGCCGCACTGGGCCGGCGGTTTTCTTCGCGTTCACCTGCACGCTTGGATCCACGATCAGCGCCTCCGACCGAACGGGTCTTATTTCGCCTTCGAGGCTGATTGCCTCCCCAACCAGACCCACGGCGTGTACTACGATTCAGCTCTCTTACCTATACTTTCCGCCGACCGTTTTGCGTGCCGATCCTCCCAACCGGCAGACACTTGTGCCGAACGCGTTCCCATCACAGCCACAGGATCGTGTGGGGGAGTGGTGACAATCCTGCGGTGAGCGCTTGTGCTTCATCGGAAGTGTACGAGCGTCGTCGTCAGAGAAGTCGCGTTCACTTTCGCAAAGAACACATATGGACTTACCCCCGCCGCTTCTTCGTACCACCAATTCTGGTGAAATGCACGCAGCGAATTAAAGCCGAATGCGGTCAAAATAAACCATTCGAGATTTTTCGATTCGAAAAGAGTTACTGCACGCTTGACAAAGGCATTGCGAGTCGTGTTAGATCATGACTCGCAATGAAGCGCGGCAAGTGGCACGGAGCCGAGTCCCCTCTGTGCGGTTCGGTTATCAAACCGCGCGAGCACGAAAGTGGGACGTAACGAAGTTGTTGGTTGCCACGCCGAATCGGGTGGCGGCCGGACTGGGTAAAGCGGGTTCCCGTCGAGCCACGAGGATTGCGCGGACTCAGCCAGTTTTGAAACCTCTCCGATCGCATCACCTCCGACCCCTTGAGGGTCTTCGTACGCCTTCAAATTCGGGGGTGATGCGACGTCCCGGTGTCCCTGCGCAGGTCTGGCGAACCATCGCGGTCGGCTCCGAGCAAGAGATGTGTTGGGGATCGTCGACACAGGCCGTTGTATCGAGGATCTCTGAAGGTGTCCTAGACACAGGATCGCTTGGTTTTCGTATTAAATAAGCGTGCTAAATTGCCTGAAAATGCACTCGATGTTGTTTTTTGTAATCACTAGGTTGGGAAACATCAGCACCTAGTTGACGGAGCCAAGCGGCTTTCTCAGAATCTGTGATGCAACAACGCATGGTCCCTTCCACGTACCGCAGTGAGAGACAGCGAGCGAGACGGGGTTTCGATACACCGAATGGCAGAAACCCCCTCGAACGCGGCTTAGTTGATGTGTGGTCGCGTTGTTCTCGGGTTGGAACTCATCGAAAGGTTGGTTGGCTCCTGAGGAAACACGCTGGGATTCGGCTCCGCATCCGTATTCTGCAAACTGTATATCGTCCGGGAGACCGCGGGGACGGTCAGCGGTCTTGGAACTGATTCTTGTAACGAATTCCTCAGTGTTTTCCTACCAGAGTTCGACCGGCTTGTGTTCTCGACGCCACTGTAGACAATCGCAACCAATCAGCAGATCGAGGGAGGAGGCAAAGCGATCGCCTGGCTGAATAACCGTCATCCGCAATAAAGTGCGACACATTCATCGGATGCATTGTCAGCATTCGAATGGATTAGAAAGAGAGGGGGCGATGTCCCGCTCATGAACCTCCAATGAACCCTTGGCCGTGGATTCAGGGTTCCGAATCCAATAGAACGACGCAGATCCGTTTCAGTATCGAGGGTCGAGACCTAGAAGGATATTCTTTGGATGAGTACTTTAAAACTTGAGATTGGCGAGGTTGCCCCGACAGTCCCAGGACGGACAAGCACAATCCGCCGCGGCTATGAATCGGTGAAGCCTTGGGTCGAATTTGGCCTCACTGTAGTCCTACTCATTTTCGCGGCCCCGATCATGCTCATCGGTGTCATCCTTGTGAGGTTGAGCTCCCCAGGTCCTTTGTTTTATACGCAGAAGCGACTAGGGCGTGGGGGGAAGCTCTTCACGATCTACAAGCTTCGTACGATGTATGTGGATAGCGAACGAGACGGCGTTGCGCGATGGTGCACCGCATCCGATCCTAGGGTTACCCGAATCGGCTGGTGGTTGCGCTGGACTCATGTCGATGAGCTTCCCCAGTTGATCAACGTCTTGAAGGGAGAGATGAGCTTGGTCGGGCCCAGGCCCGAACGTCCGGAATTCGTCCGTCAGCTCGAGCACGCTCTGCCCCACTACCGCCAGCGGCTGTTGGTGCGTCCCGGCGTTACCGGTTTGGCCCAGTTGAATGAACCTCCGGACATTGATTTTTCCAGCGTGCCGCCGTAAGTTGGATTACGACCTCTGTTACATCGAGCACGTCAGCTTCTGGCTCGACATCCGCTTGATTTTCGGAACGGTCCTCATGTTAGTGGGCCAGGCTGTGGGTGTGCCTTTCATCTGGATTGGTCGGATCCTTCAACTCCCTGATCCAAACATGCACCTGGCTCAGGAAACTTCGATTTCCTAGAGTCTGCCATCATGAGAGTGGCCACGAGAATTGATCTAATTCCGATCACGATAATCGATGTAAGCCGTGGTCTGCAAAGGACGGTAGTACCGGTGGCCTCTTCTTTTTTTCCCGGATCGTCGTTCCGATCCCGCTTGTTTCCCGGTGGCGGAACGGGGAATTGACCGATGATCCCGCTCAGACCCTCGTTGACCACGGAACATCATTCCGTGTCGAGCCTCGATGACCTTGCCCGCGAAGCCTCGCCATACTCAAGGCATCTCGGCCCAGCTCGTGATCAGGACACGACATAACCGTAGAAGGTAACTGTTCGCGAGTCGACGGTGACAAACACACAGAGCGAATCGGGCCGCCAAGTGACTCCCCGGGTGCGTCGGTCGATGAGACCGAAGCGATCTAAGATATGACAGCCGCGGCACCGTAAGCGTTCGGTCAAGAAGCCTGGATAACGATCGCCGCCACATATATTGCGAGGGCGATCGGGACTGTCGCGATCACCCCCCAAAAAGGTGCCTTAGCGAGTCTTGGCGGATCAGTACGGTTGGCCCTTACGACCAATCTATGAACTGAGTATATAAATGCCAGAAAATAGCATCCAAACCACAACAAATCGCGACCGATGAAATCGGCGTGCGCCATGCTTGTGGCGACGGCCACCGCCGCATTGGTCAATGATATTGCTAGTCCAGTTGCAGCCATCACAATCAAATACGATGAGCGGTTCAGCCATCCATCAGCACGTAGGTCGAAGCTGAAGTGCGACGCGACGCGAATCGGCAACTGATTGACGTCAGTAACCACGTGCGCGATGAATGCAACTGTAACCAGAAATAGCGCCCACGCCGCACCATTGGGGACGATAAGCCCACACGCCAGCGACAGTACGAGCGATCCGATTCCGAACGTGATCCAGCGGCGGTCGGCGGGGAGATCTTGCGTGGGGAAGCCGTCGAGGCGGGACTCATCCACTCTCTGCACCCTCCGAATTTCGACAAAGATAAGATTATTGAGAGTCAGGAAAGAATGCTGCTCCCCGAAGGCTATCCCCATATACCAAACTCCCGACGCGCAAGCGAGGGGACCGGCTGTGCATCGGCAACGGTCCTTGGCCAGCGTCCTCTCGCTCGCGCGTCGGGTTAGTGTGGGTCCCGGCCGCACCTCGGGCCGCGATTTCAACGCGATCGTCTCCGTTCCGCGGACATTATTTTCCTGACTCTCAATAGTCTGCGTACTTGCCGCTGTAATTTCATCCTTACACTCAAGAACCTGCATCGTCCCGAAAGCACGGACCGTCGTCAAGATGCGAAGGAAACTCCCCGTCGCGACAGAGCGTTAGCCCAGCTCATTACGAATCGCGCGACCCCGTATCGATTCCGCAGCTCGTGAGCCAGATTGCTTGACCGATCGAGAGCTATTAGCAGGCCAATTCGCTACTTCGGTCCGACGACACCGACGCGTGCTACGAGACAGGACGCGCAAGGAACCGATAGGGCGCACGCCCAAGCTTGCTGATCTCAGACAGCCAAGGACGGCGGTTGTAAACCCGGTGTGAGGTTCCTCGCTCGATCGAAACGCGGAAAGCGTTCGACGGAAAGTAAGCGTGCGACAACCCTTCTCGCTGCGCTTGCGTCGTCATACTATTCATCGATACACTATCTCCTGCGCGGAGGAGGTGTCCGATGGCTTACCAGCGAATCACACCGAAACAGGCGGAGGCCCTGCGGGAGCGCGTCAGGCCGATACTGAGATTCTTTGCGCGCTGCCGACAACGCCTGAGCGACCGTCACATCGATCCCGACAGCGAAATAGCCAAGGCGATCGTCAAGGCTCACGACGCCGTGCACTCGCTGAGCGTCACCGCGCAATTACGACTCGATTCCCGCGGGGTCGGCAGGCCGCCGAGAGACGAAGAACCGACTGAGGAATCGGCCGCGCCATGAAGAGGACAGCCGAACCGTGTCGATCGTCATACCAGTCTCGATTCCTAGGTGATCTCTAAGTTTTGCAAGATTCGCAAAATGATGTGTCAAGAAAAATATCTGCGTTTCGAAACTATGACTTGAGTTCAAAGTGTTTTTCAGGTGGATTTGCCTAAAAGAGAACTTCGATGATGCGATTAGCCTATAAATCAACTTGTCTTTAGCCGGACAGTTCTGTATTCGTAGCACCAATTCTGGTGAAATATACGCAGCGACTTAAAGCTGGAGCGGTCAAAAGAGAACCATTCGAGATCTTTGGATTCGAAGAAAGTCATTGCACGCTTGACAAAGGCGTTCCGAATAGAGTTAGATCATGACTCGCAATGATGCGCGGCTCGTGGCGCGGACCCGAGTCCCCTCCGTGCGGTTCGGTTAACAAACTGCGCGAGCACGATAGTGGGACGTAACGACGTTGTTGGTTGCCAGGCCGCATCGGGTGGCGGCCGGACTGGGTAAAGCGGGTTCTCGTCGAGCCACGAGGATTGGGCGAACTCAGCCAGTTTTGACTCCTGTCCGATCGCATCACCCCCGACTCCTTGAGGGCGTTCGTACGCCTTCAAATTCGAGGTGATGCGACGTCCCGGTGTCCCAGCGCAGGTCTGGTGAACCATCGCGTCAGTTCGGAGCAAGAGATGTGTTGGGGATCGTCGACACAGACAGTTGTATTGAGAATCCCTGAGGGTTTCCCAGACACCGGATCGCTTGATTTTTCGTATTAAATAAGCGTGCTGATTAAATAAGCGTACTAGAGTCCCTGAAAACCCACTCGATGTGTTTTTTGTAGTCACTCGATTGGGAAACGTCAAGCGCCTGATCGACAAAATTAAGCGACTTTTTCAGAATATGTGATATAATAAGGCGTGATCCCTTCCACGTACCGCGGTTAGAGACAGTGAGCGAGAAGGGGTTTCGATACACCGAATGGCAGTAGCTGCCTCGAAGGCGGCTCAGTTGATCTGCGGTCGCTTGGGGGAAAGTCCTCTGCAACCGACGGACACGGAGTGTGCGCTGTATTCCTTATATGATTTCTAGTACCGCGCTTTATTTGGACTCGGATTGGGGCAGGATCCACATGAAAGTCGGAAGATTGGGCGATCACTGAGTCCCCGCAATTCGCCTCGCAAGACAAGCGTCCTTTCACCATCGAACAGATTAACATCCGTAATTTATACAATGGGGTCGGAATCCAGACCTGTCGCGTGACACGAAAACGGACGACGGAACTTTGATTCAGACCCCTCGTGAGAATTGAATCGGCATATGGAACCCCGGTTCGACGAACGACATGCATCCTTGGCAACGTTGGTGCTCCTAGGGGCCTGCCTACTTTGGTCCGTCTGGCCAGCGCTGACCACCATGGCGGATCGATGGTCAAGTGATCCTCGGTACGCCCACGGGTATCTTGTCCCGATCTTCGCCTTGGCTCTGCTCTGGATGGGGAGGACGCAGTTGAGCCGAGTAAAGGTAAAGCCGAGCCCTAGCACTTGGGGGCTGGCCGTGTTGGGGCTGGGGTCGGTCGTTCAACTCGTTGGAGGGTTTTATCATCAAGAGTCGCTCGAAGGCTTCGCCCTCCTGCCCTCCCTCGGTGGAATTTTTCTGCTCGTCGGTGGATGGCCGATTCTCAAGTGGGCGTTGCCTTCGATCGGGTTCCTAGCGTTCATGATCCCGCTCCCCTGGCGGAGTTGAGACCGCCCTCGGACCGCCGTTGCAGTTCGTTGCCACCACTGCCAGCACGTATCTGCTTCAAACATTGGGTTTCATGGCCTTCTCGGAAGGGAATGTCATCCAGTTGAACGAGGCGAAGATCGGGGTTGTCGAAGCGTGCAGCGGGTTGAGCATGCTGATCAGCTTCATCGCCCTGTCGACGGCGGCGGCCTTGATCGTGAAGCCTCCACTGCTCGACAGAACCGTCTTGGTCGCCGAGTTCGATTCCAGTCGCCTTGCTGGCCAATATCGCCCGCATCACCTTGACTGGAATCCTCCATGTCACTGTCGGCGGTCACGCCGCGACCACGTTCTATCACGATCTAGCTGGTTGGGTCATGATACCCCTGGCCCTGCTCATGTATCGGTTTGAGATCTGGATTCTCTCTCGGATTTTGATCGAGAACAGACACGAGGCGCCCGCTGTGCTCAGCCTAATTCAATCGCGCCGTCGGGCGAAAGAGGATGCCGTCCAGACGAAGAGTTACACACCGTCGGTTCTTTGAATTGAGGTGTTCCGCCTCGCGCGACCGAGGATCTCGACCTCAGCGGGCGGTGTGATTCGTCTCCCGATCGATCCGACCTCCACCAGACTTCGCCATGAACCAAGAATCGCATTCCTTCGGTGAACTGACCCGCCCAGTGACCAATACGGCGGGCATCGTTGCGGGGCCACCTCGGGAGATCGCCCGAGTTGTTTCGGCCTCCGGTTCCGGAACGCTCGAGATGGGCGCCTCGACTAACTTTTCAACGACGAGCCTGCTCAGAGCCCTGCGACGGCGTCAATTGCATGCCTTGGGCGTGGCTATCCTCTTGACCTCGACCGTCGGCCCGGCGGCTTGGTACCTGGTTCCACCCGCCAAGTACAAGGCCCAAGCCCGATTGCAATTAGCTGCCCAGCCGCCGAAGGTCCTGTTCCGGACAGTCGAGACTGACATGGTCGATGACTATAAACGATATCAGACGACTCAGCAGACCTTGGTCCTGAGTCAGTTGGTTCTCAACACCGCGCTCCAGGACAAGGAAGTCAGCACCTATCGCATTATCCGTGAGCAGTTCGATCCAATCGCGTGGCTCAAGGAAAACCTCAAAGTCGAGTTCATCGCCAACTCAGAAGTGATGGAGATCTCCCTGAGCGGTGAATATCCCGTAGAGTTGGCTGGCCTCGTCAACGCAGTCAAGAAAGCCTACATGGAGGAAGTCGTCGATGTGGACATGAAAAAACGAATGGATCGACATAGCCAGCTCAAGGAGTACAAGAAGAAGCAAGGGGAGGTTTTGAAGGAGCGGCGGGATTACGTGAGGAAACTCGCCGAGACGGTCGGAACGGACGATCGGCAGACACTTGCGCTCAAGCAGCAGTATGCGATGGAGCATGAGGCGTCACTGAGGAGAGAGCTTCTCGAGGTCCAATCACTCATTCGCAGAGCGGAAGCCCGGAACAAGATCAGGCCGCAGCCTGAAGAGAGTCCCGACGAGACATCCGTCCCATCGTTCACCGAGGCCGACATTGAGCACTTGATCGATCAGGACCCGAGTATCGCCCGGCTCGCTGCCCAGCTCATGACCGAGGAAGAGCGACTGAGCTCACTGAAAGCCAATGTCGGGTCGATTTCACGGACTGGGACAGACCCGACGGTACAACGGTATCGGGACAAAGTGGCCACGACGAAGAAAACGCTCAAAAGCCAGCGCGCGTCACTGCGCCCACTCGTCATCCGGCAACTCGAAGAACGGGCCAGGGACGAGAAGCTCACGATGGGTAACGCGAATGAGCAGGACCTGGCGATGCTTCACGAGCTGGAGCAACGCTTGAACGCCGAGATGAAGGGCGTGCAAGAAGGAAATCAGACGGTGACGGTCAAGACCCTGGATCTGCAATCAAGTCAGGATGACATCGTCCAGATGCAGATTGCCGCCTCCACGGTCGCGTCGGAGGTGGAGGCCCTCAACCTGGAACTCTCGGCACCCCCTCGAGTCCGGAAGATCGAGGACGCCGTCGTCCCGCTCACTCGGGACGAGAAGAAACGGAAAATGACGATCGCGCTGCTCACTTTCGGCTCGTTCTTCGGGGGCCTATTCGGCGTCGCTTTCCTCGAACTGCTCAGCCAAAAGGTCGATTCCGCCGAGGAAGTCCCGACCTACCTGGGGATTCATGTCGTCGGCACCTTACCGATCGTGCGCGCCAAAGCCAAACGCGGCGAATGGGTCACACGCCGAAGCGAAGAGAATGACCGCTACTGGCGTAACCTCATGCTAGAATCCATCGATGCGACTCGCACCATGCTGGTGCACGCGGCCCGCACGGGGTCGCACCGCGTGGTGATGGTCACGAGCGCCGTCGGGGGCGAGGGCAAGACATCGTTGGCTAGTCACCTGGCGACCAGCCTGGCGGGGAGCGGCCAGCGGACCCTGTTGATCGATGCCGACCTTCGCAGCCCCTCGATCCATCGGCTCCTTGACCTACCCATGGCCCCGGGGCTCAGCGAACTAATCCGGGGCGATGCCTCGTGGTCTGCGTTGATCGCGGATACGGCCATCGAAGAGTTGAAGGTCATCACGGCGGGGAACTGCGATCCGCGGACGATCCGCGCCCTCGCCCAAGGGGCCTCAATCCCATCTTTGCCACGCTCAAGGAGCAATTCGATTTCGTGATCGTCGACTCCTCACCCATCCTCCCGGTGGCTGATGCCTCAATCGTCGCGCAGCACGTCGATGCCGTGCTCTTCTCGATCTTCCGCGACGTGAGTCGCAAGACCAAGGTGTTCGCCGCGCTCCACCGGCTCAAGAGTCTGGGCATTTCGATTCTCGGGGCGGTCGTGACGGGGTCTTACGGTGGTGTCTACGGCAGCGACTACAATTCGGACCCCCGTTATGCTGCGCTGCCGGGCTCGGCAGCCAATTCATCGGAGTCCATCTCGTGATAAACATCTTTCGCATATCCGCAGCAGTGTTGATGATCGTCGGAGCCGGGCT
Organism: uncultured Planctomycetota bacterium; assembly: GCA_963720335.1. Classification (GTDB taxonomy): domain Bacteria; phylum Planctomycetota; class Planctomycetia; order Isosphaerales; family Isosphaeraceae; genus CAVRFS01. Next base: position 29,550 of record CAVRFS010000007.1, read on the forward strand.
CATCCAGGGGTCCTGGACCAACCGCTGGGGGCCGTCGCCCAAGCTGGGCAAGTTGGCGGCGAAGCTGGAATCCGTGCCGATGCTCATCGGCGACTGGAAGGGGACGGCGTTTGAGATGCCTGCCGTGGATCGAGCAATGGCTGGCGCCGTGGCTTGCCTGAGCAGGCGATACACAAATCCGAAACGAGGGGTCACCGTCTCGGTCATGCTGCTTGGCGGTCTCCCCGGCAAGATTTCCACGCATGCACCCGACGTCTGTTACACAGGCGCCGGTTATGATCTCGATGCGCCTTTCCTATTCCACCGTACTTACGGCTCGGACGGACATCGAGCGGTATTCCGAACGGCACTGGCCATGCGGGGCGGAACGAGCCCCTCCGCCCTCCGTATTTTCTGGGGTTGGAACGCATGGAAAGGTTGGTTGGCTCCTGAAGAGCCACGCTGGGAATTCGGCTCCGCATCAGCGCTCTGCAAACTGTACGTCGTCCGGGAGACCGCGGGGACGGTCAGCGATCTTGAGACCGATCCTAGCAACGACTTCCTCAGTGCTTTCCTACCGGAGTTGGACCGGCTTGTGTTCTCCACGCCGCTATAGATGATCGCAACCGATCAGCAAATCGAGAGAGAAGGCAAAGCGATCGCCTGGCTGAACAACCGTGAGCCGCATTAAAGCGCGACACATTCATCAGATGCAGTGCCAGCATTCGAATGGATTAAACAGAAGGCGGGTGATGTCCCGCTCATGAACCTCCAACTGAACCCTTGGCCGTGGATTCAGGGTTCCGGATCCAATAGAACGACGCAGATCCGTTTTAGCATCGAGGGTTGAGACGCAGAAGGATATTATTTGCATGAGCACTCTAAAACTCGAGATTGGCGAATTGGTTGGGACCGTCCCGGGACGGACCGGGGCAATCCGCCGCGGCTATGCATCAGTGAAGCCTGTGGTCGATTTCTGGCCTGGCTGTCGTCTTAATCTTGTTCGCGTCCCCGATCATCCTCCTTGGCGTTGTCCTTGTGACGTTGAGCTCCCCAGGCCCTTTGTTTTATATGCAGAAGCGACTAGGGCGAGGGGGAAAACTCTTCACGATCTACAAGCTTCGTACGATGTACGTGGATAGCGAACGAGACGGCGTTGCGCGATGGTGCACGGCATCCGATCCTCGGATTACCCGAATCGGTTGGTGGTTGCGCTGGACTCATGTCGATGAGCTTCCCCAATTGATCAACGTCTTGAAGGGAGAGATGAGCCTGGTCGGGCCCAGGCCCGAACGGCCGGAATTTCTCGATAAGCTCGAGGCCCGCTTTGCCCCACTACCGCCAGCGGCTGTCGGTGCGTCCCGGCGTTACCGGTTTGGCCCAGTTGAATGAACCTCCGGACACGGATCCTTCCAGCGTGCGCCGTAAGTTGAATTACGACCTCTATTATATCAAGCATGTCAGCTTTTGGCTCGACACCCGCTTGATTTTCGGCAACGGTCCTCATGTTAATGGGCCAGGCTGTGGGTGTCCCTTTCATCCGGATCAGTCGAATCCTTCGACTGCCTGATCCAAACATGCACCTAGCCCGGGAAACTTCGATTTAAGAGCCTTGCGGTAAAATAAGTGCGCTGATTCCTTATACCTATTAGTAGGACGGATCGGAGTCTTCAGTCTTCGAGGGGATTCATTCCCGTCCCATTTCGCGCCCTCGAGTCGGGATAGATAAACAGATAATGAGAAGGCTGAACGTTCTATTTCTTGGAATCCTCTTGACGGTGATCGTCGTCCTGGGCGGGGGCATGCACCTCGTGCACGGGATTCAGATCCGGCGGAACGCATCGGTTTTGCTCGACCGCGCCCGAAAGGCCGAGACCGGCAAGGACCTGGAAACGGCCGAACAATCGCTGAGCCAGTACCTGAATATCAACCACGAGGATGGCAACGCGTGGAAGGAATACGCCCGGGTCTTGGATGAGAAGAACACCGCTCCTCGAGGCCGCGAACAGGTCTTCCTGGTCCACGAACAGGCTCTCCGGCACAATCTCGACGACTCGACGCTCGAGCGTCGGTGCGCCGACCTCGCTTTGGAGCAGGCACGATACAACGATGCCCGACGCCACCTGGCGAACTTACTCGAGAAGGTCCCCAACGAGTCCAAGGATAAACCGGTGGCGGCCGAGCTGGAGGATCTACTCGGTCAATGTGAGCGCGGGTTGTCTCACTTCGCGGATGCCGAGAAACTGTTCGAGCAGGCGATCCGACATGACCCTCGCCGGCTCGACTGCTATGACCGGCTGGCGCGGCTGCTCCGAGCCGATCTGCGCCGGCTCGAACCCGCCGATGGCACCGTCACGCGGATGGTCGCCGCAAATCCCCAAGTGGGCCGGGCCTACATCTACCGCTGGCGGTACTCCAACGAATTCTTACCGCCCGCCGACGCCTTCGACCTTCAGAAGGCCCTGAAACTGGCCCCCGATGATGTCGAAGTGCTGGTAACCGCGGCCAACGCCAGCGAGCAGAAGCGGGACTTCGTGTCGGCGCGGACCTACTTCGAAAAGGGATTCAAGCTGGATCCCAAGAACCTCGGCTTCGCCCTCGGCCTCGTTCGCCAGGAGATCCAGGACGGCCACTTCGATCGAGCCGAGGCTGTCTTGCGGCGGGCCTACCAGGCCGTTCCTTCAAACGAGCTGGCTTTCTACCTGGCGGAGAACCTGATCTCTCAAGGCAAACTTGAAGGGAAAGATCAGGCGGCTGGCTTCATCGGCCTGCTCCAGAACGCCGGGTTCGGTGACTCCCTCGTCCGGTTCTTGGAAGCCCAGGCCGTGTTTCAGCAGAAGAATTGGAAGGAAGCGATTCCACGGCTCGAGACAGCCCGGGCGTTGCTGGCAGCCGATCCCCAGCTCATCGTCCAGCTCGATCTCATGTTAGCCGAATGCTATGGCCGTGCCGGTGACGAAGAGCAGCGGCTGGAGGCCCTCCGGCGGGCCGCCGAGGGGAGTAGCGGACTGGAATCCGCTCGCGTTGGACTTGTGCAGGCCCTAGCCCGTTCGGGCAAGCTCGACCAGGCGGCCGCAACCCTCCTGCCGCTGGTCGAGCAACGACCCGAGTGGCGGCTCGATCTTGTTCGCCTGCTGCTCCAGTGGACCATCCGCCAGCCCAGGGACCGGCGGAACTGGCCGGAAGTGGAGCGATTGCTCCGCGAGGCTGAGAAGGCGACTCCCCCAGTCGGTCGAGCCGTTGACCCTCCTCCGCCTCGACCTGCTCGTCGCCCAGGACCGGCTGGAAGAGGCCCGGAGGCTCCTCTCAGCGGTCCTTGCCAAGGACCCCAACAAGCTCTCGTTATCGGCTCGCTCTGGCCAGACTGACTCAGCGTCGTTGGCAAGGTACAGGCCTCCGGCAGGGCGCGGGTGCCCCCGAGCCGGGCAAGTCAACGGCCCTCCAAATCATCGACCAAGCCGAAAAGGACCTGGGGCCTGGTCTAGACATCCAACTGGCCCGCCTGGATTACTGGGGCCGCGAGGGGGGCGACGCGGCCCGTGCCGCGGTGGCGAAGATGGCCGAAGCCCGCCAGCATCTTTCCCCGCCGACCGGCCCGCTTTCCTGGACCGGCTCGCGGGGGTCGAGATCCAACTTGGTGACCCGAAGCGGCGCGGCAGTACGGGAGCGAGCTGGCGGCCGTCCAGCCGACGAACCTCGGCGTCCGAATCCAACTCTTCGATCTGGCCTTGGCGGCTGGCGACGAGGCCGAGGCAGCCAAGCTCGTGGCCGAGGTCCGCAAGGCCGAAGGCGACCAGGGCACGTTGTGGCGGTTCACGCAGGCGGCATTGCTGATCGACAAGGTCCGCCGTGGTGCTCCCGAGCATCTGAACGAGGCAAAGGGCCTGGCCGCGGAAATCTCCAAGCGGCGTCCCCAATGGTCCGGCGGCTTCGCGCTCAACGGGGAGCTTGCGGAGCTCAGCGGTTCCCCCGATCAAGCGATCAGCTTTTACGTCCGGGCAGTTGAGCTGGGTAATGTCCAGCCCTCGCTGGTGCGCCGGCTGGTGATGCTGCTTAATGAGCGGAATCGGTTCGACGAAATCGAGCACGTCGCCCAGGTGCTCCGCGACCAGGGTGCGGCCATCAGTGAGGTTACGATTGTCAGGGCCGTCGACGCGCTCCGCGAGGGGCACTCCGACCAGGGCCTCGAGCTCGCTCGCCAGCTCTTCCCCTTGAGCTCGACGAACTCCTCCGACCATCTCGCGTTGGGTCGCTTTTACGCGGCCGCTGGGCGGAGCGACGAGGCCGGCCAGGAGTTCCGACGCGCCGTGGATTTAGGGCGTGGGGTTCCGGACAACTGGCTGGCCTACGTCCAGCACCTAGTCGAAACCAAGCGCATCGACCAGGCCCGATCGGCCATCGACGCCGTGGGGAAGGCGTTGCCCGCCGATCGTTCGGCGTTGACCCTGGCCCGATGCTGGCTATTGGTCGGAGACCTCGCGCAAGCCGAGTTGTTGAGTCAGCGGGTCCTGAACGTCCACCCTCGGACCGCGCCCGCCATCCGGCTGGCCGCCGGCGTAGCGCTGGGCCGGAACCGCTCGGACCAGGTCGCGGAGTATCTGACCCAGCTTGACCGGTCCACGGACGTCTCGCCAGCCGACAAGGCCTGGGCGAATCGGGCCCGGGTCGCGCTACTGCTGCGCAAGAATCGGCCAGCCGACCAGGATGAATCGCTCCGACTGGTCGAGCAGAATCTCAAAAACGATCCTACAAGCGCGGAGGATTTGGCGCTCAAAGCCACGGTGCTCGCTCCGCGGCCCCGCCGTCGCGGCGAGGCTATCGCGATTCTCGAGCAACTGGCCGCCGCGAAGCGGCTGGGTGCTAACGAGCAATTCCTGCTTGCCCAGCTCTACCTGGGTCAGCGGGAAGAGAAAAAGTACCAGGACGAGATGCTCAAACTCCTGGGCCTCAAGCCCAGGAACCCGCGGCATCTGGCCCACTACGTCAATCACTGGATCGACCGTAACCACCTCGACCAGGCCGATCGCTGGCTGGCCGAGCTGAAGAAGACCGATCCCCGGGGCCTGCCCGCGCTGGAGCTGGAGGCCCGGCTGCTCGACCTGCGGAAGCACAAGCCCGAGTTGCTCTCGCTGCTTGAAGCCCGAGGCCGCGAACTCCCCGACGAGATCGGCGCCGTCGCCGACCTCCTCAATCGTTACGGGTTCGCGAAGGAGGCCGAGCTTGCCTATAAAGCCTTCGCCGCCCGCGACCCCAGTCAACCCGAGCGCTCGCTCGCCCTGGCCCAGTTCTTGGCCAGCCAGGATCGGCCCACCGAGGCTATTGCGATCCTCGAGAAAGCCCGGACGACCTGCCGTCCCGAGCAGGTTGCCGCCGCCGCGCTGGCGGCCTTCGATGCCCCTTCGGCGGGGGAGGCCGAGAAGCGACGGATCGAAACCTGGCTGGCCGAAGCGGTCCGGAAGCGGCCCGATGTAGTCTCGCTCAAAATGAGGCTGGGGCTTGTTTGGATGTGGCAGGGCCGGGGCGACGAGGCTATCGAGTTGTTTCGCCGGCTCCTCGCCGATTCGCCCGACGACGCCGACGTCCTGAACAGCCTGGCCTGGCTGCTGGCCCTGCGGGACCAGGCCAAGGCGAATGAGGCCTTGGCCCTAATCAACCACGCCATCGACATCACAGGGGCGATACCAGCCTTGGTCGACACCCGGGCCATCGTCCTGATTCGGGCCGGCCAGTTCGACCGCGCCCTTGCCGATCTCCGTCGCGCGCGGGCCGCGGAACCAAGCAATCCCAACTTCGCCCTCCATCAAGCCTGGGCCTATCAGGCGAAGGGCAGGACCTACGACGCGCGAAAAGCATTTCAGCAAGCCCAGGAGCTGGGCTGGGAAGTCGCCAAGAGCGACCCCCTGGAGCGGTCGTTCATGGAAAAGCTGCGGCAGGATTTGGCCCGGAATTGACGGTGCTGGCCCTGCGCTCGTCCGAAGTTCTCGCCAGCCTGCCACGGGATGAACGAGGACGCCAACTTGGTCCTTGGCCTGTCCATCGCGGGGAGAAGACAGATCGCCGTGTTTTCCTCGGTCGGGGGCGGGAGGACGCTAACGACGGCACTAAGCGCGAGAAAGGAGGGGCTCGATCCATTTATTATCGGGGCGTTAGTCCAGGTTTTGAGTTTGTTTTCCTTCACGCTAATTCTACTCCGGGTTTGAGGAGATTCTCGATGAAGAAAGGCGAATTGATCGCCTGTCTGGCGATCCTCGCCACTGCGCTGGCGGTCTCGCCCGCGCACGCGACGGTGTTGGCTCCCGGCGGAGGCGTGACCGTGCCAGATGCGGGTTTCGGTTCCATTACGTATTCGGGCGGCACTGTGGTCGCCAGTTACATCAACGAAGCGGCCACGTTTGACCCAGGCACTAGCGGCACTCTCACGACCGAGGTCATCAAGGAATCGGCAGGAACATACGATTTCCTCTATCAGATCACAGCCACATCGACGAAGTCGACCGATATCCATCAACTCACGGCCACAGACTTCGCCGGCCCCACCCCCGGCTACTACACGACCAATGTTCAGTTCGGCACGGCCGGCGCCCCCTTCTCGGCCGTTACAGCCCCAGTCATGTATGGTGCCGATCGTTCTACTGACGGCAGCACCATCGGCTGGACATTCACAGCGGGCCGCTCTGGCGGTATTGCTGCGAACGGCGAGAGCTATGTCATGATCGTCGAGACCAATGCAACGAGCTACACCGCTGGTAGTACATTCGCAATCGACGGCGGAATGATGCAGTTCAAGAGTTTCGCTCCGTCAGGAGCGACGATCCAGCAAGTCCCGGAGCTGTCGACAATGGCACTCGCGGGCCTCGGCGCGATGGGCATGATCGGTTACGGCCTGCGGAGACGCAAGGCCCTGGGCGCCCGAGCCCACCCCGTCAATTTCGATCGACCGCAAGAGCCACGCTCATTCGCCAGGTGATGATTCCGCGACCCTCGCCGTCGTTTGGCGGCGAGGGTTTTTCCACTTCCTCGATCGAAGTTCCCTGGCGTATCCGGGCCAAATTCGCCTGGGGCTGTGGTACGAGTCAGGATTCCGCTTCACTTCGAATTGTTTCCGATAGACCGGGTGTTGTCTTTTTTTCAACGAATCTTTCGGATTCTTTGCATTGGTTCTCTTCCCCTCATTCCGGACTGCTTGAGTCCGGATCCCTTCGCCAGGCCGGCCTCTGGGCTCGTTTGAGACACTCGACGAATCCGATCGGGCATCGAATGCGATCACGGGGACATGGCCGGTCTCCATCGCATTCCCAACATGGGCCATGTCCCAGAGTTAAGGGATTCGCGGGTGTCGCCGGATTGGTGTCGCAGTTCCGGCCACGATGGCCGTTCACGCTCCACCGGACCTCGCACATCGGGTTGGCGCCGATCAAGTTCTCCAGCGGCCAGACATGTTCTAAATTTGGGCAAGGGAGTGCCGGGGTTATCGGGGATCGCGCTGGCTCTAGCGCGCACGATCCGGCGGAGTCATGGGTTTTTTTTGAACACGCTCTTGCATCCTTGCGCTACTTTCGGATGATCGGAACGGGATTGTTCGAAGCGGAAGATTCCCTCATTTAACATTGGTGTTCACGACCGATGGCGGTCGCGAGGGTGATCAGTCCCAGCCCTGATGAGAGTGAGCGAGGCGGGTTGTTTTCGGTGATCGCACACCGGTAACCCATGGGGACGGAGTCCGCGCGGATGTTGGTCCACTTTCAGGTGGGCCAGGTTTTCCGGCCTGACAGGGCCAGGGCATCACTCGCGCCCTGCATCACATCGGCGTCAGGCAGGAAAGCCTGACCGACTTTCGGCCGATAAGGCCACGACAAGACGCTGGAAAGCTTGAAATCGATTCAACTCCAATCGGACCAACTAGCAAGCAAGGAATCGCGTCATGGCGACCAAGGTCGCGCAGATCCGTGCGCGGGCACACGGAGCCGTCAACTATCGACTGCGGACATTCGCCGGTGGCCGACTGGCTTCCCATTGTCGGCCGACCGAGATCGCGGTCCTCTTGACCGAGCGGTGCAACGCCCGGTGCCTGCACTGTGACATCTGGAAGAATCGCGGCAAGGAGTCGACCCCCGGCGTCGACTCATTGGAAAACCACGATGCGGGACCTCAAACGCTGGCTCGGGCCGGTCCACGTGGTCTTCACCGGCGGCGAGGCACTCCTGATGCCATTCGCGCCGGAGGTGGTGACCTACGCCTCCTCGCTCGGCCTCCTGGTCGAGCATTTGACCCACGGATTCTGGCTGGACCAGAGCCGCGTCGAGAAGATGGCCATGGGCCGGCCTTGGCGGGTGACGATCTCGTGCGACGGAATCGGCGCGACCCACGACAAGATCCGCGGCCGCGATGGCTTCTTCGAGGCGATCGGCCACTACGATCCAGACGCTCCTCCGACTGCGCCGGGAGCACCAACTGGGCTACACGATCCGCTTGAAGACCGTGATCATGGAGCACAACCTCCACGACGTCGCCGAGGTGGCGCGGTACGCCCGAGCTCACGGCCTGGAGGTGTACTATCAGCCCATCGAGCAGAACTACAATACGCCCGAGGACCCGCGCTGGTTCGAGCACAGCGACAACTGGCCCAAGGATCCCGAGCGGGCCGTGGCCGCCGTGCAGGAGCTGATCGCACTCAAGCGCCAGGGATTCCCGATCGCCAACTCGGAGCACCAGCTCGAGGTGATGATCCCCTATTTCCGCGATCCCGAGAAGCTGCTCATCCTCACCCAGAGCCACACCGCCCACGAGAAGCCCCTCTGCTCGGCGCTGACGACGCTCCAGATCCAGTCGGATGGCGACGTCAAGTCGTGCTGGTGCATGGATCCCGATCGGCAATATCATGGAGACGCCCATCCGCCAGATCTGGGAAGGCCGGCCCCGCTGGTGGGAATCGGGATGCTGCATCGGACGGCGGATGTCCGAGGCCGAGAAAGCCTACGTGGGACTGAACTCGGTCTGATCATCAGCACGCATGGCCTCCGCGCCCCTTGCGAATCGCCCCCAAGGGATCCAGCGAGAAACGTTTGGACCGATTCGAAAAGGGATTGAGGCTCAGATTCAGCGTATCGATCGGGCCAGTGTTTACTGGAAGGTTCACGGATCAACGGGACAGAGTTCAGTCATGAGCGCGACGGTCCCGAGCTCCGTTGAGAGCGGCGCGGTCCCAATGAACTAAGAACGACGACCGAGGCGTAGAGCGCACGATGATTCGGGTTGCCGAGACCGCCACAGTCCCGATGCCGAAACCTGTTCCGCAATCCGGATCAGCCCGGCTCAAGCGCGTACTCTTCGCGATGAGGCTCGATCCCGCGGGGAAGTTCGGCTCGATCGAGGAACAGGCTCTGACCCAGGCCCGATCATTCCGGCAGCGGGGCAGCCTGTTCCTGCCGGTGTTTCTCCGGCCTCTCGATCGCGAATCAGCGAGCCAGTACAGCCAGGAAGGGCTCTTGGCCGCGGACCTGGACCTCGCGCGTTTCCGCCTCGGTACGCTGCGCCGCTTGTTGACGATGATTCGGCATCACCGGATCGAGGTGGTGCACTGGAACTTCTACCATCCCGTGTTCAACGGGTATCTCTGGGCGCTAACGGCCTTGAGGCCTGGGATCGAGCATTATTTCACCGACCACATTTCCCGACCCGCGCCGGGTTCCGGACCCGACGGCCGAGGGCGCCTGAAGTCCACGCTCAAGAGGATGCTCGCGTCACGCTACCGCAAGGTCCTTTGTGTGAGCGACTCCGTCCTGGCCCAGGTGCGGGACGTGGCCGGCCCGCGTGCCGAACGGATCCATCACTTCATCAACACGGACCGGTTCCGGCCGGATCCCGTGGTCCGGCGCGAGGTGCGCCGGGCGCTGGGCGCGGGTGACGAATTCGTCGCCGTCACGGTCGCGTACCTGATCAAGGAAAAGGGTATCGATGTCGCCGTGAGGGCACTGACCCACCTGCCCGAGAATGTCCTGCTCTGGGTCGTCGGCGAGGGTCCCGAGCAGGACAACCTCAAGGCGCTCGCCCAGGAGCTGGGCTTGGGGCGGCGGGCTCGGTTCCTGGGCCCGAAGCGGAACGTCGAGCCACTCTTGCAGGCCGCCGACTGTGCCCTGTGCCCCTCGGTCTGGTCGGAGGCCGCGGGCCTGGTCAACCTCGAGGCCCTGGCTTGCGGCCTGCCGGTCATTGCCAGCCGGATCGGCGGCATCCCTGAATTGATCGCCGACGGCCGGACCGGTTTCTTGTTCACCCCCGGCGATCACCGAGAGCTGGCCGACCGGCTCCAATGCCTCATCGGCGACGAGCCGCTCCGCCGCCGGATGGGCCAGGAGGCACGATCAGAGTCGGTCAAGCGGTTTTCGATTCAAAGTCAGATCGGCTCCTACTTGACCCTCTATCAGGATGGCGCATCGGGCCCCTGACAGAAGTGATCGGAGCCGTTCTTGACCAACTCCCGGCTCGAATGAGGTAATGCCATTGCCATCCCTTGTCTCGGTCGTGATCCCCTGCTACAAGGGTAGCCGGTTCGTCGCCCAGGCAATCGAGAGCTGCCTCAATCAAACCTACCGCGAACTCGAGGTCATCGTTGTCGACGACGCATCTCCGGAGAACGACGCGGAAATTGCGGATAGCTACGTCGCACGCGATCCCCGGGTCCGGGTGCTCCGCCACTCCAAGAATGGGGGCGTGTCCCGCGCTTACAATACCGGGTTCGCGGTCGCGCGAGGGGATTTCTTCTCGCGGTTGTCGCAGGACGACATCTATCGCGAAGATGCCTTCGCGATCATGGTCCGGCACCTCCAGGCCGCCGCGCCGGAGGTTGGGCTGGTCTACTGCGACATGCAAAAGGTTGATGAAAATGGAAGGTATCTCTCGACTTGGTATCAGAGCCCCGATCCCGAAAACGCCTTGTTTCCGACCCAGGAAGTGGGCTTGTGCGTGATGTGGCGGCGGAGCGTCTGGGAGACGGTCGGGCCGTTCCGCCCGCTTTTTGATTTCGCCGAGGACTACGATTTCTACCTGCGGCTTTCCCGGCGATTCCGGCTGGCCAAGTGTGGCGACGAGGCTCCGATGTTCTTCCGGTGCCATCCCAACCAGAACGGCTCGGTCTCGGAAATGAAGCAAGCCGTGTCGTATTCCCTGGCACAGATGTCGCACCACTGGGCCGATATCAAAGAAAACCCTCTCAGACTCCGGTCCTGGAAGGGCATCGCCGGTGGTAGTGCGCGGGTGGCGAGGATGTCCTGGAAGATCCGTCGGTCCGCGGTAAGTGGTCGCAACAACAGCTAAATAAATCGTCGACTTTCGCAATTGCGTGTGCGTAGTTCGACGACTCTCTCACCCAGGTCGCCCAGGGAATTGCGCCGCGTAATCAGCCGGAATCTGACGCCGCCGGCGATGATACGGCGAGTTTATCGGAGACGCATCGATGTCCCAAGCCTTGGCTCCGTTCGCTCCTGCGACGGCGGCTCAACTTCCCGTGGATCGAAGTGGCGCGCGCCTTCGCCGAGTGTTGTTCGCGATCGCCATGAATCCCGATCGATTTGCTTCGTTGGAGGAGCAGATCTTCGTGCTTACCCGCATATTCCGGGAACGGGGGGAATTGTTCCTGCCGCTCTGGATCTGCGATCACCGCACTGGCAATCCCCCGGTGTACGAAGCGGCCGGGTTGCGGGCGGAGTGTCTCGACTTGCACCGGTTCCGGATCGGCACACTGGCAAAGCTTGTGCGGCTGATCCGTCGTGAGCACATCGAGCTGATTCAGTGGAGTTTTACTCAACCGCTGACAAACCCCTACCTGTGGGCGCTGTCGGTTCTCACGCCTCGGGTGAGGCATTATTACACGGACCATACCTCGGGCCCCTGGCCGCCGAGTCCACCGGCGCGGGGCGTTAGACGCGCGGTCAAGGGGATTCTCTACAAGCGATACGCCAAGGTCATCGGCGTGAGCCAATATGTTACCGACCGCCTCCGCGATCAAGGTTGTTCGTCGGACCTGAAGACCTGTCACCATTTTCTCAACACCAAGCGATTCCGCCCCGACCCGGCGGTGCGGGCCGAGGTGCGCCGGGAGTTCGGCGCCTTGGAGCACTTCGTCGTGATCGTCGCTTCTTACCTCGGTTACCCCAAGGGGCACGACGTCGCAATCAAGGCGCTCCGGAGTCTGCCGGAGCGGGTTCGGCTTTGGGTCGTCGGCAGGGGTGCTGACGACTCGGACCGGCTACGTTTACAGCAGCTATGCCGGCAGCTTGGCGTGGCCGATCGCGTGCGTTTCTTCGGCCATCAGCCGGACGTCGAGCGCTACATGCAAGCCGCGGATTGTTTCGTTTGTCCGTCGCGATGGGGCGAGGCCGCGGGGTTCGTGAACATCGAAGCCCAAGCCTGTGGTCTTCCCGCCCTGGGGAGCTGCGTCGGGGGAGTTCCGGAATTGATCCAGGACGGCCGGACGGGTTTCCTCTTTCCCTGTGAGAACGACCGCCAGCTCGCCGAAAAGATCCGCGTCCTCTACGAAGACCCCGCCCGATGCCAGGCGATGAAGCGCGCGGCTCGAGAGTGGGTCGTCGAGCGCTTCTCTCCAGATAGCCGTATCGAGGACTTCCTCGACCTCTATCGCGCCCCGCGATGACCACGCAACGAGAGGGAGCGCCAGAGCGGGCGTCGCGGGACGGACCAATGATCGCTCTGGTGACGGCGGAGTCATTTCATCTCGCGCGGATTGAAGGCGGCGTGTGCCCGTTCGCCGCATTGATCGGCCGCGATCTCTGCGGCGGTTTCCGTACGCGATTCACTCGGTGACGTTGCCATGGCCCAGATGTCTCTGCTCGAGCAAAGCTTGATGTTTTACGGCACTCGGTTGCCGAACCACCCCCGCAAGTGGTGGATCCATGGCCGGCTTCGCCAATGGCTTGGCGTGGTCGTCGAACGAGACATCGAGGTCGTCCGGGACGGCCTACACTGGTCGCTCAATCCGGCCGATTTTGGCCACAACAGTCTCTTCTGGCTGGGGGTTAAAGATCCCTGGGACCTCCATCACCTACGCCGGCTAGTTCATCCGGACGACGTGATTCTCGACGTCGGCGCCAATTTTGGTTACTGCGCAGTCACGCTCGCGGCAGCGCTCGACCGGCGATGCCGGATCCATGCCCTCGAACCTAGCCCTGTGAATTACGGTCGGTTGTGTCGGCACGTCTCCGGAAATGGCCTGGATGATGTGGTCGAGGTCCATTGTTTGGGGGTTTCGGATGAACCCGCGACCGTGACCATGACCCAGCCCCTGGAAAACTCGGGCCATGCGGCTGTGGTCCCGGACGGCGAGATCAAGGGGGTAGCCTTGACGACCCTTGACTCCTTCTGCGACTCACTTGCGCTCGATCGGCTTGACGTTCTTACAATCGACGTCGAAGGGTTCGAGGAACGCGCGTTGCGCGGTGCGGAGCGGATTTTGGCCCATTTCAAACCGCTCGTGCTTGTCGAGTTCTTCCCCCCCGTCATGCAACGCCAAGGTTCGAGTCCCGATGCGGCCGCGCGGATCCTGACCAAGCTGGGATACCAGTTGGTCATCGCGCGACGGGGAAGGTTGGAGCCCTTGACGGCCATGCCGTCAGGGAACTTGGGTGTCAACGTGTTCGGCCTACACCCCGATCATTCTCGTTCCTCATTGCCCGCGGGCTGAACTCTCGATACTTGTTAGTGCCTCGCATCAGCGCCCCCGCGGACGAGGGATCGGCCGAGAATCGCGTCGCCGCACACGACTCCGCACTGGAAACCTCCTGTGGAATTCGCGCTGTTCATCCTGGTCACCGCGATCCTGTTCATCCGGCCGGGCGACTACGTCCCGGGGATGCAGGGGATACCGCTGTACCTGATGGCGATCGTTCCTTGCATCCTCCTATCGTGGAACAAGCTCGCGCCCCAGTTGAGTGCGCGGGGGCTACGGGAGCGTCCGGTCTTCGTCTTCGGCCTTGGGTTGGTCGTGCTCGCGTTCTTCTCGTCCGCCTTGGAAGGGCGGTTCGCGATGGGGATCGGTTTCGCCACGGAGCTTTTGAAGATCCTCATCTTCTGCCTGCTCATGACGGCGCATCTCGATTCCTCAGCCCGCCTCAAGCGGTTCCTCGGCTGTCTCGTGGTGATCATTGCGGTGCCGGTTTTCCTGGCAACGATTCATTACAATGGCATTGTCGAAATCCCCGCTTTCAAAGTCACCCTGGATTCGCCGTCTGAGGGAGGCGGGGAAGGGCCAAACACGCGGAGGTTGGGCGCGACCGGGAATTTCGCCGACCCCAACGACGTCTGCGAGATCGTCAACTGCGCGATGATCTTCAGCCTCTACGGTCTGCTCAATCAGCGCTATGCAATGGCGCGAGTCCCCTGGCTGGCCCCGATCGCCCTCTTTGGCTATGCCTTGTCCCTCACCCGTTCGAGGGGCGGATTCCTCGCGGCCATGGTTGGACTCATGATGTTGTTCTGGAGCCGATTCGGCACGAAGAAGGCCGTGATCCTCGCGGTCTTGGGCGTGCCCTTGATTCTCGTGGCCTTCGCCGGCCGCCAAACGTCTCTGAGCCTGAACGAGGGCACCGGCCAGGGACGCATCCAGCTCTGGGAGGATGCGATGGAGGGTCTAAAACAGTCCCCGGTGATCGGTATCGGTATTGGCGAATTCTCGCGTCGCGGAGGCTTCGTGGCGCACAATGCGTTTATTCAGACTTTTACGGAATTGGGCATTCTCGGCGGGACTCTTTTGTTCGGGCAGTACTTCTACTGTGTGATGAACCTGTTGAACCTGGGGTGGCGGCGGGCCACCGTTTCCGACCCTGAGATGCGTCGGGTCCAGCCGTTCGTTTTGGCGGCGATGGCCAGCTTCGCCACCAGCGAAATGTCCCTGACCAACCCCTTTAGCCTGGTGTCCTACGTGATGTTCGGCCTGTCCACGGCGTGCGTCCGCGTGGCCGACCCGTGGCCACCTTTGCCCGATCTCGAGTTGAACGGTAGATTTGTTCGTCGGGTTGTTTTGTTCTCCGGCCTGTTCTTGTTGAGCCTCTTTGTGTTTATCAAGGTGATGGTCCGGCACTGAGGTCCTGATCACTGGCAGTTGGAACGCCTGGGATTGCTCCCGGCCTGTTCGTAGCCCGACGGTCGCCATTTCTTGTTGGCGGGGATCGACGCCCAGAAATTCCTCGAGATCGGTTTGAGCGGAGTGTTGTATTCATGCAGACCGCATCGATGTCCTGTGTCCGTTTGCCGCGTCCCGACTTCGTGGAAGACTGGCCCTGGCCGCGGCAGCGGAATCATCGCTTCGGCGCGCCACGGCGCAAAGCGATTGCTGACCACGGCGGTCGACAAGGGCTGGTTTGGACTGCGGCCGTTGCGGAGCCATGTCGTCGTCTGCGGGTTCCCTCGCTCCGGCTCGACCCTGCTCCAGTTGCAGATCGAGACTTGCATCTCCGACGTCCGGGTCTTCGGCAAGGAGTACTGGGCTCCGGCGGCGTGCCAGTACGCGTTCCGAAATCATCCTTACATGGTTACGAAGGCTCCCTGGGACATATTCTTCGTTGACGAGCTCCGTGCGTACTACGCCTCGCGCCAGGCCAACGTCCGGTTCATTATCACCGTGCGCGACCCGTGCGCCGTCCTGACCTCCATCCACAAAATCGCTGCCAATCCGTCGGATGGCTATTTCATCATTCCCTCGCAGCTCGAGGCGTATTACGAGCACACACGGTATGTCCAGCAGGCGGACGACATCGTGACTATTGAGTACCAAGACCTTGTCTGCAACCCGGCCGAGGTGCAGGGAAGATTGGCGGAGTTCATCGGCTGGCATTCTCACTTGCCGTTTGACCAGTTCCACACCGCGGCCTCACCAGACTTCGCGGTGGATAACCTCAATGGGCTGCGACCGCTCGATCCCTCCCGGCTCGATTCATGGCGGCACGAGAAACACAGGCGCTCGAATCCACCAAATTCTGCGGGAAATCCCGCAATTGCCGGAGTACCTGATCGAGATGGGCTACGAGCCTGACACGAGCTGGGTGTCTGAGTATCACGATGCAGCCTCGATGGCTCCGTAGCGGAATCTCCGGTTCGATTCCAATGCAGGCCGATCGTGACCGGATCGCCTGGCCCAGTGTTGGTCCGGTGGTCGTCGATCGGCCGCCATCGGTCGGCGGCGGCGGTCCCCGTTCACAGTCCTAACCCCACGACCCCATGCTCGTTGCAAATCCCTCGCTCAAGGACGCCATGCCGGCAGCGGACGACGCCGCTCCGGCGACGGACGACGCCAGCTCGCTCGACATCGCCCCGGTTCTGGTCGTGACGCGAATCCGTCCGGCCCACGGCTGGAACCCGATCAATTTCGCTGAGTTGTGGCGGTTCCGTGAGCTCATCTACTTTCTGGCCTGGCGCGATGTGAAGGTGCGGTACAAGCAAACCATGCTCGGTGCCGCCTGGGCGGTCCTTCAGCCGTTGATGATGATGGTGGTGTTCACGCTGTTCTTCAGCCGCATGGGCGGTGTGTCTTCCGGTGACCTGCCATATCCACTGTTTTCCTACGCGGGCCTGCTCCCCTGGACCTTCTTCGCGACGGCGATCACCGGCGCGGGTAATAGCGTCGTCGGGTCGGAAGGGCTGATCACCAAGATCTACTTCCCCAGGCTGGCGGCCCCGTTCGCGAAGGTGGTCGCCGCGGTCGTGGACTTCGTCATCGCCCTCGGCTTATTGATCGCGATGATGGTCTACTACCGGATCGCACCCGGGGCCGGCCTTTTGCTCGTGCCGGTGATCTTCTTGGCCATCCTGATTTCGGCGCTGGGGATCGGGACCTTGCTCGCGGCTCTGAACGTCGTCTACCGCGACGTCCGCTACGTGGCCCCATTTTTGGTGCAGCTCTGGATGTTCGCGACCCCGACCGTATACATGCAGCCCAAGACCGCGCCCACCGGTTGGCTGCACATCGTGCTGGCACTCAACCCCATGACGAGCCTGATCGGTGCCTTCCGCGCCGCGATCCTGGGAGGTCCGATCCCCTGGGCTCAGCTCGGTATGACCTCCGCCGCCGTCGTGGTCATCTTGCTGCTCGGCTGCCTGTACTTCCGCCGGGCCGAAGACAGTTTCGCGGATATCATCTAAACGCGCGAATGACGCCTCCCAACCGCCTCATCGAGCACCACACTCACCGCCATGCTGCCCGCAATCAAAGTCACGAGCCTCGGAAAGTCCTACCGAATCGGCCAGGATTCCCGGGGCGGAAGCTACCGGACGTTGCGAGAGAGTCTTGGCAGCGCACCGGCCATGTTGTTGCGCCGCATGCGGCACGGCCTCGGCGGCAGCCCCACTGAGGAATTCTGGGCACTGCGGGATGTCGACCTGGAGGTCGAGCCGGGCGAGGTCGTCGGCGTCATCGGCAACAACGGCGCCGGCAAGAGCACCCTCCTGAAGATCCTGGCGCAGATCACGAAGCCGACCAGGGGCGAGGTCGACCTCCGTGGCCGCGTCAGTAGCCTGCTGGAGGTCGGCACGGGCTTTCACCCGGAGTTATCCGGCGCGAGAATATCTTCTTGAACGGCAGCCTCCTCGGCATGTCGCGCCGCGAGATCACTCGGCGGTTTGACGCGATCGTTGAGTTCTCCGGGGTCGAGAAGTTCCTCGACACTCCGGTCAAGCGCTACTCCAGTGGGATGTACGTCCGGCTGGCCTTCGCCGTTGCCGCCAACCTCGAGCCGGAAATCCTCCTCGTCGACGAGGTCTTGGCGGTCGGTGATGCGACCTTTCAGAAAAAATGCCTCGGTAAGATGCGGGGAATTGCCAAGGAAAGCGGTCGGACCATCCTGTTCGTCAGCCACAATATGGCGGCCGTGAGGAATCTGTGTTCACGACTGATCGTCATACGCGGTGGCCAGGTTGCCTGGGATGGTGAGGTCGAACAGGGCATCCGCGATTACATCCAGTCCAGCAGCGGATCGGAGAACCAAGACAACCATTCGGGTCCGCTCGGTCGATTGATCCGAAAGATAAGAATCGTCGACCGGCACGGCCGGCAGACAGACACGCTCCCGACCGGGGAACCCACTTGTGTCGAGATCGACGTGCATCCCGGCAATGCGCTTGCAGACGTGCAGGTAGGCTTCCGAGTTCTCACACCCGACGGTTCACGCATCCTGAACTTCGGGACACACACTCAGTACGGATCGATCATCAATATTAGCGTGCCAACGATCTTCCGGTGCCGGCTTCCGAGTTTGCCATTGGCCCCGGGTGAATTCTTTCTCACGGTGGCGATCGCGTCCTCGCACAGGTTGTTGGAGGAATGCGAGTCGGCCCTGAAGATTCAGATGGTCGAATCGAATTATTTCGGCACAGGAAGGATCTATACCGCCGCCACCGCCCCGGTTGTCGTACCTTGCGAGTGGACGGTCGGCGAGGAGAGCGTTCAATGATCGTAACCAAGCAATTCGTGATGATAAACTTCCCCAAGACAGGCTCATCATTCGCGCGCAAAGTTGTGAAACAGGCATACGAGAACCGTGAACGACGCCTGGATCGTCGCATCCTGCGTAAAGCGCGACTTCGAGCCTGGCCAATCCGCGAGCGGCAATGCTTCAACCCCATTCGCGGATACGAGGACCAGCACGGCAGGGTCGAGCAGATCGCCGAAAGCGACCGGCGTAAGACGGTGGTCAGCATTGCCCGCGATCCCGTGGAGCGAATCCTGTCGGTATACAATCACTCGTTGAGAACTCCGCTTGATAACTATCTCCCTAGCACTAACATAATTATGAGAAAGTTCAGTATATATTATCCAACTGTTACATTCTACGAATTTTATGAGATGTGGAAGCCTTGGAATGCATATTGGCTTAGCGCCAGGGACTTGCCGATCGGCCCGCAGACGCTGGAATTCGTCAATTTCTTTTCGACCGACCCCGACGCGTTTTATAAGCATCTGAGGCTGCACGAGCATGATATCGAAGGTCTTGGTCGCTACCTCCCTAAGCATTTCAAGTTGCTCCGAAATGAGTCGCTAAATCGGGACGTCAAGACATTCTTGCTCGGGATCGGATTCCACGAGTCAGAAGTTGCGTTCATCGACAAGCACCCCAACGTTTACCCGGGCGGTATTCGGCGCGCTTACGACGACATCGCACCAACGGTCCTTGACGCAGGGTTCCTCAATAAGCTCATGGAGGAGGAGAGAATCTTGTACAAACTCTATTCACGATACGGAATAAGCTATTCCGCGAATCGTGGCAAAGCGGCGAGCCCGGCCGACCCGATACCAGCAGCGGCTATCAGGTAGACGCCGGAGCGGCTCGTGGCGAAACGGGTGAAGTGGGGAGGTGGGACGTGAGTCAAGCCGGGATCCGGAATGGTACCATTCGGCGCGTCGGCGGCGCGGCTAAAAATAGGTTCGCCAACATTTTGGACGCCGCCAACGAGTACTCTGAAGTTCGGAGGGTGCGTAGAGAGTACCAGGAGTTGAGCTCGATTGGCGGCGACAGCGACAATCCGTGGATTCGTAGAAGCTCGCAGGTTCCGGGGTGGCTGTTCCCGGGCGAGCACGAATTCATTTACGAGCAGTGCATGGCAGCGCCGCCGGGTTACTTCATCGAGATCGGAGTTCTGTTTGGGAAGTCGGCGAGTATTGTCGCCGGCGCTATTGTGGATCGCAAAGCGTCGGAGAAGTTATTCGCGATCGACCCTTTCTCGTTAGCCGGGAACAAACACGACGAGTACGTACATCGCGTCACCCACGGCGAAAAAAACTCGTTCGCGACTTTCGAGCGCCTCGCTATTAAACTTGGATACTTCGACACAGTGATACCCGTTGCGACTTACTCCACCCTTTGCCTGCCGCACCTCGACATCCGCACCGCGTTTGCGTTTATTGATGGATGCCACGAGGAGGAGGATGTTTGGCAGGACTTTTCTCTCATCTATCCGAAGTTGGTGCCCGGGGCGATCGTCCTGTTCCATGACGCCCTCAACGGACCCTTTCCTGGGATCATGAGAGCCATCGGACGGATCAAACACCACTACTCAGACAGCGTCGAGCTCGGCCAAGCGGGAACGATCCTGTCATTGCAGTGCAAAGCCATCCGATAAGACTGGCAACGTCTCGCCGTCAAGTTGTCAGGACCACGTTCTTGCATCAAACCTGACACACGGGATCAATCACCACCATGAAGCGATTGAGTGTCCTCGGTGGCGGCATGACCGGATTAGCCGCCGGAATGACCTCGGGTAGCCCGATCTTTGAGGCCGCGGACGCGCCCGGCGGCATCTGTTCGTCGTACTATGTCCGGCCTGGAGAGACAAAGCGCCATCATTCCGCCCCGCGGGACGGCGAGGCTTATCGCTTTGAGATCGGCGGCGGACACTGGATCTTCGGCGGCGACCCGACCATCCTCCGGTTCATCGACCGGCTCGTCCCGGCGAAGCGGTACAACCGGCTCTCGGCGGTCTACTTCCGTCAGGATGACCTTTACGTCGATTATCCGATCCAGAACAATCTGCGATCCCTCCCATCCGACTTCGCGTGCAAGGCACTGGTCGAGATGTCTCGTGGTGCGGGGCCGTTTAGCACAATGAAGGACTGGCTGCTTCAGTATTTCGGCCCTGCGCTTTGCGAGAAGTTCTTCTTCCCCTTCCACCAACTCTATACCGCCGGATTGTACGAATCGATCGCACCCCAGGACGCCTACAAGTCGCCGGTCAACCTGTCGCAGGCAATTCGAGGGGCCTTCGTAGGGGCGGACCCGGCCGGCTATAACGTGTCATTTGCCTACCCGGCGGAGGGGCTCAACGCGCTGGCCCAGGCCATGGCCTCCCGGAGCGACGTTCGGTTCGGGAAGCGGGCCGCCCGCATCGACCCAAGGAAGAAAGCCGTAGTCTTTGCGGATGACAGCGCGCATGAATACGAGACACTCATCTGCACGCTCCCCTTGAACAAGACCCTGGAAATGGCCGGGCTGTCCGTTGACGCCCGGCCGGACCCTTACTCGTCGGTTATGGTACTGAACATCGGCGCGATCAAGGGCGCCAAGTGCCCTCCCCACCACTGGCTCTACAATCCCGATGCCACCAGCGGCCTGCACCGTGTGGGGTTCTACTCCAACGTCGACCCTTCGTTCTTGCCCGCATCGGCTCGCAAGGACGCCAGCGCCGTCAGCATCTACATCGAGCGCGCCTATCCGGGGGGTAAAAAGCCCACGGACGAGGAAGCCTGCGCAATATGCCAAGGCCGTTGTCGCCGAGCTGACCGAATGGGGCTACATCGAGCGAGCCGAGGTGGTGGATCCGACCTGGATCGACGTGGCCTATACGTGGGAGTGGCCCAACTCAACCTGGAAATCCCAGGCGATTCGGCTGCTCCAGCAGCACGACATCTACATGGTCGGCCGCTATGCGCGCTGGATCTTCCAGGGCATCGCCGACTCCATCAAGGACGGTTTCTACGCCGGCGCCAGCTTCCGCGGAGATTGAACCGATGCTCGACCAGTTCCGACAGTTGGGTTATCCTGAAATCGAAGCCGTGCCGGACGGCGTTCATCGCCCCACCTGGTCGGTGATGATTCCCACCTACAACTGCGCGGCCTTGCTTCGCGAGACCCTGAAGGGCGTGCTCGCACAGGATCCGGGTCCTGAACGGATGCAGATCGAGGTGATCGATGATGCGTCGACCAAGGACGACCCCGAGGCCGTCGTCCGCGAGCTGGGCCTGGGCCGCGTTGCGTTTTACCGCCATCCCAAGAACGTGGGGGCGACGACGAATTTTAACGCCTGTCTATCCCGGGCCCGCGGTCACCTGGTGCAGATCCTCCATGGGGATGACCTCGTCTTGCCGGGCTTCTACCAGCGAATGGGCGAACTACTGGACCGAAACCCGGAAGCCGGCTCGGCCGTCTGTCGCTTCCTGTTCATCGATGGAGACGGCCTGTGGACCTGGCTGCCCTACCCAAGGCAGCGCGCCTCGGGTATCTACCCGCACGCCCTGTCCACGATCACGTCGAAAAACTGGGCTCAGTTCGCGGCTGTTGTCGTGAGACGATCGCTGGTCGAGGCAGTGGGAGGGTTTCATCCGTCGCTGATTCATGCCGCCGACTGGGACCTCTGGAAGCGAGCGGCTCTGCATCAGCCTGTCGCGTACGAGCCCACGCCCTTGGCCTGTTACCGCGAATTCGAGGGAAATGACACCTCAAGGCTGGTCAGAACCGGTGCGAATTCCGCCGATTATCGCCGGGCGATCGACCTGAGCTCTCGATACCTGGCCTCGCCGCAATCCGCTCAATGGCTCCGCGATGCGAGACACAATTGCGCCGAAGTTGCGAAGGATCACGCGGTGCAGATGCTGGTCGCCGGCGACCACGAGGCGTTTCGCATGCAGCTTCGCGAGGCCTGTCTGCTCAATCCCGCTTTTTGCTGGTCTTTCGAGCATATAGCGCTCCGATATTGGTTCATGAAACAGAAGTTGAAACGTCGACTGATCGAGACGAGGGGTTGGTTTTCGACGGACCACTCGCTGAAAACCGTGACCGGATCGGCACCGAATCCGCAATGATCGGGCGAGGTACCTGGAGATCAGTCGCCGAGATTATCCTGGACAAAGGCACGACGACTTGCAACCGGGACTGGACGGGATTCAGGCGTGCGAACCGCACAGCCTCCGGCATCTTACCGTCGAAAGCGCTCGCTGATTCAAATCAATCAAGAATACAGGTCAAATTGAATCGTTCGAGTAAATGACGTGAAAGAAGTTACTGTCGCCATCTGCACATGGAATCGCGCCGAGCTCCTGGATCAGACGCTGACGCGGATGCACACGTTGCGCATCCCGGCGGACCTCGAATGGGAGCTCCTCGTCGTCAACAACAACTGTTCAGACAACACGGACGCCGTGATCGCGATTCACCAAGGTGTCCTGCCGGTCCGGCGCGTGTTTGAGACCAAGCCAGGCCTCAGTAACGCCCGAAATTGTGCTGCCGCCGCGGCACGCGGCGATCTGATTGTCTGGACCGACGATGACGTCCTCGTCGATGAAGGGTGGCTGACGGCCGTGGTTGGGGCCGCGAGGCGTTATCCTCATGCAGCGGCCTTTGGCGGCCCGATCGAACCTTGGTTTCCTGTCCGCCCCGATCCCGACTATTTGGTCGCATTTGCTAGCCTGCGGGACGGGTTCTGTGGGCTTGACCACGATCTTCCGGAGGGCATCCTTCCCGCCGACCGACTGATCTTTGGTGCGAATATGGCGTTTCGGCGCACGGTCCATCTTGGATCTTCCATTCGACACATCTTTCGGCATGAAGCCAAAGCAACTGGGAACAGGAAATACCTCGACCGCGCTCGCATTGGGAGGGTGGGAGGAAATTGATCTCCTGTCCAAGATTCGCGCGAGAGGCGACCAGGTCGTCTGGGTTCCCACGATGATGCTCAAGCATTACATTGATCCGCGCCGGATGGGCATTGAGTACTTAGCAGAATACATGAAGGAACTCGGACGCGGGCGCAGCCGCTGCGAAGAGATTCCTGGCAAGAGGGTGTTTGGCGTGCCCAGGTGGTTGATTCGAGCGTGGCTGGGTGCGACAGCAACGCACTACTATCATCGTCTGAAGGGAAATCGGCTCCGTGCGCTGCAACAAAAAGGCCGGCAGTGTGAGCTGACGGGGACCATCGAAGGATGTTTTGGGTCATGGTACCCCGGGCTTCGACCTCGGTGAGGTGCCGTCGCGGGTGGACTCGTCGCTTCTCCATGCCGCCAAATCTCCTTATCGCTGGGATCATCGTCGTTGAGAAAGGTCTCCGCGGTGCGACCTGAAGTGAGCGTCGTCATACCGACGTACAATTCATCGGCCTATCTACCCGACGCGATTGAGAGCGTTCTCAACCAGACCGTCGTCGCTCTCGAGGTCATCGTCGTCGACGACGGTTCCACCGATGAAACGGAGCGCGTCTTGGTGCCCTATCGGAACCGAATCCAGTACATCCTTCAGAAGAATCAAGGGCCCGCTGCCGCGCGTAACCGGGGAATTGAGACGGCGCGAGGTGATTGGGTCGCCTTTCTCGACGCGGATGACATCTGGCTTCCCGAAAAGCTGAAGAAGCAGCTCGCTTACGTGGAACAACACCCGCGGGCCGCTCTCGTGCACTCACAGCTTTACTATTGGGAAATGCACACCGGAAAAAAGTCGATCCAGAATCATCACGGCCGGCACCATTACACCGGTCGTTGCTACCATCGCCTCTTCTTGCAACCCGGCGTCATACCTTCGACCATGATCGTCCGCAGGGAATGCTGTCGAATGGTGGGGAACTTCGATGAGGCCATTCGCCGTGCCACAGCGGAGGACTATGATTTCAGTCTGCGCGTTGCAAGGGATCATGAGCTCGGCTTCGTCGACGAGCCGCTCATCCTGTATCGGCTGCATGCGTTCAACTCCAGCAAGCAAACGCTTGCGATGTGGGAAGAGAATCTGTATGTGGTTCGGAAAGCCCTTCGGGAAGATCCCAGCCTGGGCCGAGCGCTAGGTCGAGCCGCGATCAATCAGCGATTATTCGATCTTTTGTTCGAGGTCGGCTACTGTCATCACGACGCCGGTCGCCCCGCGGAGGCTCGTCACCACTTCCTCCAGGCCCTGCGTCATCGCCCCTTCAACGCGCGGGTCTGGTTACTGAGCCTGATCAATCTGTTCCCCTCGAAATGGGTGCGAAGGCTGAGAGAAGCGTTCGCTTCGCTTCGTGCGACTTGAACCACGCCGACGGTTCGTTGGAGCTCGACCATGAAGATTGGGTTGGTCACTGATACCCTTCCCGAAGATGGGCTCGGTGGGGGAATCGGTACGGCGACGGTGCTCGTCGCCAACGAGCTGGCTCGGCGAAACATCGATACGCATGTCTTCAAGGCCACCGAACCCGGACGATACCGCGAATATCATCAGTGTGGTGTCACTTACCATTTGTGTCCGGGCTGGATCTCGATCCGGGATGAATCGCTGCTCCGTGGTATCCTATCTCTCGCCGCTTCAAAAGTTTGCGCACCGATATCAGAGGGCTTGGCACTGAGGTACTTCATCAATCGAGCCGCCTCGGACCAACCGTTCGATTTGATGGAGTTCCCCGAGTTTGGCGGATGGGCAATCGCGGGTCTCGCCCTACGGAACGTCAGACGAACGTATGTGAGGCTCCATTCCAGTTCGCAATTATGTCGAATGTTTTCGGGGAATGAAGTGGATAAGAGAATGCTGTTTATCGATCGTCTGGAGGCGTGGACGACGCGACACGCGTGTGGAGTGAGTGCCCCGACGTTGACCAATGTGCGGCTCACTGGCGAGGGCTGGTCTCAGGAGATCGCCAACGCGACAGTCATTCCCAATCCGGTTGAACCGATCGGAGTCGAGCCGGGGCGGACCTCACGGGATCGAAGGACAGTCCTGTTCACGGGCCGGTTGGAGCGTCGCAAGGGAATCCATATCCTGGCGGAGGCGATTCCCAAGATCCTCGGTCGCGTTCCAGACGCGGCGTTTCAAATCTTCGGACCAGACGTGGTCTGGCCCGATGGACAGCGGGGCAGCCAAGTGATCCAGAAGATCCTTCAGGACCATCAAGTCGACGATCAGCGCGTTCAGGTGCTGGGCCGTCAGCCTCGGAGCCGCATACTCGAGGAGGTCAAGAAGGGGGGTATCGTCGTCGTGCCCTCGTTGTATGAGAGCTTCGCGATCACCGTGATCGAAGCGATGGCCTGCGGGACGCCGGTAATCGCCAGCGACCTCGCGGCTCTTCGAGAAACGATCCGGTCGGAGGACGAGGGTCTCGCTGTTCCGGGCGGGAGATCCCGATGCTCTGGCGGACCAGGTCGTTCGCGTCATGACGGACCAGACCGAATGGAACCGGTTAAGCCTGGGAGGTGTCAATCGCAGCCGAGATTTCGCGCCCCCCGTTGTTGTCGATCAATTGTTGCACGCCTGGGGATTCTCAAACGGCCAAGCGAAGGTCTGAGCTCCGCCAAACCACGGTGGTGATCAGCGCAAAGTGTGTTTATTACGGTCCCGGTCCTTGGGACGAGATGAGTCGATCGCCAGGACTAGAGCGCGCTCCACGCTTGGACTGGGCGCGCGTGGTCACCCCCCCGCACCCCCCCTTCGCAAGGGGGGGAAAGTGAGCCGCCCCTTTCGTCCCCCCCTTGCGAAGGGGGGGTTCGGGGGGGTGCTTTGCCCCGGCCGCGGAATGTGCTCAATCCAATCGTTAGGCGCTCTAACGTGAGAGGCGGCGTTTTGATTGAACCGTCAAGGACATCGAAAGCATGCGGGTTTTGTACGTTGAGTTTGTGAACGGGTTTGGCGGCTCGCTGACGTGCCTGCTGGATACAGTGCAAGCCCTGCCAGCGGGTATCGAACCGATCCTGGCGATCCAGTACGACCCGACCCCGTTCCGAGCTCTGCCTTGTGGGCTTCGTTGTGAAATTGTGACGGTTCCGTATCACCGAATAAGCGGAGAGGGCCGTCACAGGAGGCTCGCCCGTTTCGTGCGGGGGACCTACCGGTGGGCATCCGTCCTCGACAAGCTGGTCCGGAAGTTACGTCCTGATCTGATCCACGCGAACAATATGTGCTCGATCAATGTCGCCGCGGGGATCGTTGGTAAACGGCATGGAATACCCGTCGTCTCCCATCAGCGAGAACTCGAGTACGCGGGCTGGACGAATTGGACCGTTCTCAAGTCCGGCATATTCTCTCATCACATCGCGTCCTCGCAGGCGATCGTTCGCTCTCTGGCCAGACTGGGCGTGCCGGAGAAAAGTTGTAGTCTGATCTACGATCCCGTTCCGGAGCGGCCACCATCGACGGTGACGGCAAAGAAGAACGGAAAGCCGCTGGTCGTCGCAATGTACAGTATGCTCATGCCCTGGAAAGGTCAGGAGGTCTTTATGCGGGCCGTCGACCAGGTTTACCGCAGAGTCGACCGCCCCTTTCGCACGATCGTCGGTGGAAGTGAACCGTTCCGCGACACAGGCTATCTTGGCCGGCTCAAGCAACTGAGCACCGAATTGGGTCTGGATTCGCGCGTCGAGTTCCCCGGCTTCGTCCACGACATCAATCAAAAGCTATCCGAGACCGACATCATGGTGCTGGCATCGGTTGATCCGGAACCTGGGGGCCATGTGATCCAGGAGGCGATGATGTGTGGGGTGCCTGTCGTCGTCACCGACGAAGGCGGGCCCAGCGAGTACGCACGAAGTTGCAACGGGGGGTTGGTCGTGCCTCGTGGCGACGTGGGGGCGATGGCGGACGCGATTGAACGGCTCTTGCTGGATGATGATCTCCGAGGCCGGATTGCCCTGCGGGGACAAGAGTTTGCACAGCGAGCCTTTGATCCGCTTGCGATCGGCAGCCGGATCGCGACGATTTACCGGGATTGCCTCAATCGCGGATGACCCCCGCTCATCGCGATCAGGCGGAAGCCGCGGTTTGGGATTCCGGGAGCTTTTTCATGGCGCTCGCAGAGCTGGCTCCCGCGCTGAGGCTTGACGGCGAGTTCGAACCGAGCACGGCGATCGAGAACCAATCGGCCTCGTGGTGGGTCGCGGTTCTGGTTCTGAGCCTCTTCTCCCTGGGTCTTCGAGTCGGCGCGATCGACCACGACAGCCTGTGGTTCGATGAAGCAATAACATATAGCTATAATCATGTTCCTTGTGCGAATTTCATTGTGGGACGGTTCTGCGACCCAGGGAATCCGCCACTGTACTGGATACTGGCGGGGATCTGGAGCACGGTATTCGGCGATTCCGAGGCGGGACTTCGCAGCTTCCCGGCTCTTTGCGGGGTGCTGACGGTCCCCTTCCTGGCATTGGTCGGACGTCGGCTGGTCAGCCCGAGCGTCGGATTATCGGCGGCCTTCCTGATCGCGATCTCTCCCATGGCCGTCGAGCTGTCCAACGAGGCGCGGCCGTACGCACTCCTCGGCTTGCTCGCCGTGGCTGCGACCTGGTCCTTCGTCCGCTGGGTGCAAGAGAACCGCAAACTCGATCTCGCCGTCTATTCCGTCGCGGTATTCCTCGTCTGCGCGACCCACTACTACGGCGGGGTGGTTCCCTTGGCCCATGCGGCCGGCCTGGGAACGCTTCCACGAGAACGCCGACGCCTCCGTGCGTGGCTCGGCGCGATGTTGGTCGCCGGGCTGCTGGGATCATCCGTGCTCAACGTACTGATCCGGCAAGTGGCAATGAAGGGGAACCTGAGCCGGATGGGCGACCGATGGATCACCCAGTTCCTTGCGACTCCGATGGTCTTCGGGTTCGGACGCAACCTGGCCTGGAGGGAGTCTCCCGCCTGGCTGCTCGCGGCGGTGACCGTGGCGGCCCTGGTCTGCCTGTGGTTGCCCGTACTGTTCGCGCTCTGTCGCTGCCGGCGCAATCCCTTCGCGGTCGTCTTGCTGGGCTCCTGGGCCCTCATCCCGATCGTCGTTCCCCTGGTCGTCGCCGTGACCGTGTCGCCCATCTATGCGACCCGCTATGCGTTCGTCGGCCTGCCGCCTTTCTTGCTTCTGGCCGCCTGGGGACTCGACCAGTTCCGCCCGACGGTCCGGCGAGCGATCTTCCTGGCGATCCTGACCATGACGTCGCTGTCTTTGTATCGTTACGCCACTCAGCCGCTGAAGGACGACTGGCGCATCGGAAACGCGGTACGTCCTCGACCGGCTCAGTCCCGGGGAGCTGGTCGCCTTCGAGCCCGATCATGAGATCGAGACCTTTTTGTATTACGTGCCACGATTTGGGGTCGTCCCGGATCAGATGATCGCTTTGCCATCCGCGCCGGACTGCGCCGGTCCACTCCGAGGCGTCCGATATACCAAGGGCGCTCGAACCGATCGGGACGCGCGGGATTGCCGGGATTTGCTTGCATCTTCATCGGGAATCTGGCTCGTCCTCTGTGCCTCGAGAGAAGAGCCCGAGCGCTTCCGAGAGTACTTCGCCCGGCATGGTCTTCAACTCGTCGAGCGACGCCAATCTCGCCGAATCGAGATTTTTCACTTTGCACGGGGCGCCTGACCGAGCCATGTCGGATATGGTCCGAGCGGCCATGGCGATCGAGCGTATGGACTCGGGAAGACTGGTCGTTCGTCATGGGATTGAACCGGAAATCGGCATGCGATGCCGGCCCTGGTCGTCGCGTCGGCGTGCTGCATGTCACGTTTGGCATGGACGTGGGCGGTCAGGAGAAGCTCCTTGTCGAGTTTGCGCGGCACGCGGATCGGAGCCGCTTCGATCTGGAGTTCGTCTCGGTCGGCTTCCGCGGAGTCCTGGCCGGCGACATTGAGTCCCTGGGCTGGCGGGTGACCGCAGAAGGGGCTCCGGCCGGGCTGCGGCCCAGCGTGATCCTCCGGCTCGCCCGTGCGTTCCGCCGCCGGAGGCCCGGCGTGGTTCACACGCACGACCAGCGCCGGCGTTGTTCTACGCTGGGCCCGCCGCTTGGCTGGCCCGGGTGCCAATGGTCGTGCACACCCGGCACGGCCGTGACGTCGACGCGACGCGCCGGCAGACCGCCATTTTCCGGCAGCTCTCCAGGCTGGTCGATCGGTTCGTGTGCGTCTCCGAGGAAGTCGCCGGGCTTTCCCGGCGCAAGGGATCGCCGGCTCAAGGCTGCGGACGATCAAGAACGGCATCGACATCCGCCAATTCCACGCTGGCGCGCCGAATCCGGCGGGATGCATCGTCACGGTGGCGCGGCTCAGCCCCGAGAAGGACGTCGCCAATCTGGTCCGCGCGACCGCGATTGCAGCCGAGCGAGTTCCGGAGCTGCGCGTCGAGGTTGCCGGCGACGGCGCGTGCCGCGAGGAGCTGGGCCGGCTCGCGGCCGAACTTGGCGTCGCCGGCCGCGTGGCCTTCCTGGGGGAAGTCCGTGATGTCCGCGCCCTGCTCACCGGCGCGCGGATGTTCGTCCTTCCCTCGCGATCCGAGGGGATCCCGCTGACCGCGCTCGAGGCAATGGCATGTGGATTACCGGTGGTCGCGACCCGGGTTGGCGGCCTGCCCGAGGTCGTCGACGACGGCGTGACCGGCCTGCTGGTGGCACCGGCGGATCCCACAGCTTTAGCCCAGGCGATGGTCGCGATCTGGACCGATCCCGAGCGCCGCGATCGGATGGGCCGTGCCGGGAGACTCCGCGCCGAGGAGCGGTTCGATGTCCGCCGGATGGTCGCCGAGTACGAGGCCCTCTACCGGGAGACGATCGGGGATGATCGGCGGACCAACACAAGCTGTACGGACGGGGCCGGTACGATGCCCAAGCCGGTCGAACTTTCAACAGCGGTGGAGTGAGCCGGCGTGGCCTCGTCGTTGAGCATCGTCATCGTCGCATCGGAGCTGCCCTACCCTCCCACGGCCGGCAACCGGATCCGCACCCTGAACCTGGCGCTCCGGCTAGCCTCCAGGCATCGGATCACCTTTATCGCCCACCGAGGCGACGAGTCGTCGGAAGCCACCCGGCACCTGCGCGAGCACGGCATCGAGACAGTCCTGGTCGACCGGGTCATCCCCGTGAAATCCGGTCCCCGCTTCTATTCCCGGCTGGCGGCCAACCTGGTTTCCCCGGTGCCCTATTCGGTCGCCTCGCATCAGTAGCGGGGCACTCCGCCAGGCGGTCGAGTCACATGCCCGGCGTCATCGCGTCGACGTCTGGCAGGTGGAAGCGATCATGCTCCTCGACGCGCTGGCCGGCCTCGAAGTCTGCTCCAAGGTCCTCATCGCTCACAACGTGGAATCGCTGATCTGGCAGCGCTACCACGAGGCCGAAGGCAACCTTCTGAAGCGCTGGTACATCAAGCAGCAATGGCGGAAATTCGAGCGGTTCGAGCGCCGCGCGTTTACCGCGGCGACTCAAGTGGTGGCCGTGAGTGAGAACGACGCGAGATTGATCCGGGGTCAGTTCGGCGGCCGCGACGTGCATGTCGTCGACAACGGCATCGACCGTCTTCGTTACGAAGAGGTGCGGCCGGACGCCGATCACGGGACGATCCTCTTCCTGGGCAGTCTGGATTGGCGGCCGAACCTGGACGCGATCGGGCTGCTGCTGGACCGGATCTTTCCGGTGGTGCGCGCCGCGGAGCCCGCGGCCCGGCTGCGTCTGGTCGGTCGAAGGCCGCCTCCGGCGCTTGTTCGGAAGGTACGAGATACTCCGGGCGTTGAGCTACATGCCGACGTGCCCGATGTACGGCCCTACCTGGCCACGAGCGCAGTTATGGTGGTGCCCCTGCGGATCGGCGGAGGCTCGCGGTTGAAGATCCTGGAAGCCATGGCGGCCGGATTGCCGGTGATCTCAACCCGCGTGGGAGCCGAAGGACTCGAGCTGGTGGCGGGTGAGCACTACCTCGCGGCCGATGAGCCCGAGCGGATCGCAGACGCGCTTGTCGCGTACATCCGAGACCCACGGCCGATGCGTGCCATGGCCCAGCGGAGCCGGATCCTCGTTCTCGATCGCTACGACTGGGATACCCTGGCTGATCGGCTGGAGCAGGTCTGGTTCGCCTGTCTCAACGACTCACGAGCGTTGCTCGAGGCACGCACATGATCGACGAAGGCATCCGGACCCGGCGCTGGCCCCAGATCCTCCGGCGGCACGCCTGGTGGGTTTTCACCGCGGCCGCGTATGCCGCGATCATGAGCCGCGACCGTCGCCTGGAGCCAGGCTGACGCCATCGACTATGTCGGCTCGATCGTGGGCGAATTGCATGGCGAGGGTTGGGAGTTCTGGGAATTCGGTCATGTGCTGTGGCGGCCGCTCGGATTCATCACCTACCGGGTCGCCTCTCCCGTGATTGAACGATTGATTGGCTCGGATCCGACCACCGGGGTCGTCGCCGTTCTGCTCGCATGGAGCTGGTTGGCCGGCCTGGCCGGTGCGCTGGCGCTCAATCGATTCGTCAGCCGCCTCGGCGCCAGGCCGTGGTGTATTCCGATCGTCACTTTCGCCTATCTCGTTACCTTCGGCGTCCTCAATTACGCCCATTCCGGGAGTTCCTATATACCCGGCCTGGCCTGTTTACTGGTTGCGATCGCGTTGCTGGTCGATCGAGACGACATCTCAGTCGGTACCGCGATCGCCGCGGGAATCGCTCTGGCCGGAGCGGTCGGCTTCTGGGCCTTGTACATCCTGGTGATCCCGGCCACGCTGGCTTTCCCCCTGGTCTGGTTCGGGCTCGAGCGCCGCCGTTGGTGGCTCGCCTGCCTCGTGTCGACGACCTTCGTCCTGGTACTCGGCTCGGCTTACGCGCTGGCGATCCAGCGACTGGGGATTCGGGATCTCGCTGGTCTCAGGTCGTGGGTCACCGCGTCATCCCACGGCATTTCCAACGTCCGAGGCCTTCCACGCGCGGCGTTCGGTATCCCTCGATCGTTCCTTTCCATGGGTAATGACGGAGTCCTCTTCAAGCGTTACCTGATCAATGACCCCTACAATCCGGTGACGCTGGGCGAATTGGTCCGGCTCAGCCTCGCCAAGGTGGCTCTCTTCTACGTGATGCTCCTGGCCACGCTCGCCGGCCTGCTGCGCGGGAAGGCGGAACGGCGAGTGCTCCTTGTGGCGATTCTCGGGGGCATCCCTGTCCTGGCGTTTGGCGTGAGCTGGCAAGGTGGGGATGTGGAGCGCGTATATGCCGGCCTACCCGCTCGTCTTCGCGGCCTGGGCCATGGTGCTGGGGGGAACCCGCCCGATGCGGCTGATTCAAGCTCTCGTCCTGCTCTTTGTCGTCGTCATGAGCGCCGTGAATCTGCCGGCCCTCTCCCGGGCGACTGCCGAGCGCGATCGCGCCCGACTCCAACGCCGCGTCGGGGATCTTCGCCCCCTGTTGGGTCCTGAAGACCGGGTTTTCGTTGTCATGATTCAGGATCCCCTGTACGCGGTGAAGAGGGATCCCGGCTCCCTCATCAGTCGAGATCTCAAGATCGTGGTGCTAGTCCCTCTCGGCTCGATCAGTTCCGTGGATTGGCGACGGGACTTCGCGAACTGCGTCCGGGCGGCGTGGGCCAGCGGAGGTCGCGTATGGCTCACCAAGCGCGTCCTCAGCCGGCGCCCCAAGGGGGAATGGGACTGGTCGGAGGGGGATGAAACGAACGTCTCGTGGTCGGACCTTCATTCGTTCTTTGGGGCCCTCGAGTTCGGTCAAGACCTTGGAGACGAGGACGGTTTCATCGCGGTGTCCCACACCCCCCGGAACGAGCGACTCCTCGAGCGGACCGCGGCTCCTTCCAGAACCGATCGATCGGGCTCCCGGAACGCGAGTGGGCTGAGAATGAGAACGCCGTACATCCTGGAAGTCGCGGGCGCGGGGGATGTGACGAAATCATCGGCTTCGAATTAAGCATGGGGTGCTTCGAACCGTACAGTTCACCAGGGCAGTCGAGAGGGAGTTCGGACCGTTGGTCATCGTGCACCTGACAACCTCGCCGTTCTTTGGCGGCCCGGAGCGGCTGATGCTGGGCCTGACCCAGAGCCTGCCGTCATCGTGCCGGTCGGTCTTCGCCCTCTTCGCCGACCATGGGAGAAGCCAGGCCCTTCAGCGGCGGCTTCTGGACCATGGACTGGAAGCGATCACGTTCGTGCATGATACGCCTCATCTTCGCTCGATGGTGCGCGAGATGACCAGCCGGCTGCGCGAATGGGATGCCGACGTCCTCTGCTGCCACGGCTACAAGGCCGACGTTGTCGGCCTGCTCGCGGCACGGCGTGCCCGCGTGCCCGTGATCGCCATGTCTCACGGCTGGACGGCCGAGACCTGGAAGGTGCGGGTCTACGAGGCCCTCGATCGGGTCTGCCTGCGGAGGATGGATCGGGTCGTCTGCGTCTCGGAGGGCCAGGCCGGCAAGGTCCGCCGCGCCGGGGTGCGGCCCGACCGGGTGATCGTCATCCGCAACGCGGTCCGCGCCGAGCGGTTCGATCATACCGATCCGGCGGATCGCCGCGTGCTGGAGGGGATGTTCCCTCGGGTACCAGAGCGGATCATCGGATCGGCCGGCCGGCTCAGCCCCGAAAAGGGGTTTGGCGTTCTTGTCGAGGCCGCGGCGATCGTCGCTCGTGCCGATCCAGGGGTCGCGTTCATTCACTTCGGCGACGGACCGCTGCGCGAGTCGATTCGGCGGCGCATCGAAGAGCTCGGGCTTGAAGAGCGGTTCATCCTCGCCGGACTGCGCGACGACCTCGACCGCTTCCTGCCCCACTGGGACGTCGGTGTGCTCCCCTCCTTCACGGAGGGCCTTCCCACCGTGGTGCTCGAATCGTATGCGGCCGGAGTGCCGGTGGTGGCGACGGCCGTGGGCGGGACGCCGGAGGCGGTCGCCGACGGAGTTGACGGGTTCCTCGTTCCACCCGGTGACCCGGAAGCACTCGCCCTACGAATCCTCGATGTTCTATGGTTGGGGGAAGAGCGTATCGCCATGGGGCGGCGGGGGCGGGAGCGAATCCGCGCGGAGTTCTCATTCGACGCCCAGGCCGCTCGTTTTCAGAAGCTCTGCAACGAGCTCACTAATCGGCCCAGGGCTGAATTGCTAGCCGATTCGGCCGTCAATTTTCAGGCGAGCATGATGCGATGATCCCGTACGAAGTGGTCTTCTGGCTCTCGGTGGCGTGCGTGCTCTACACGTACGCCGGCTACCCGCTCCTCCTCGCCGTGATGGCCAGGCTTCGGCCGCCGGGCGAAGACCGGCGTTCCACCAACCGCCCGGTTCGCCGGTCTCAGTGGTGCTGGCGGTGTATAACGAGGAATCGCGGATCGGTCCGCGTATCCACGAGCTGGCGCAGCTCGTCGCGGGTCGCCCCGCGGGGGGTGAGGTCATTGTGGTCTCCGATGGCTCGACGGACGACACGGTTGCCGAGGCCTATGCCACCGCGCGCGAGGCGGAGACGGGGACCGGCGGGCGGGTGTCGGTCCGCGTTCTGGTGCAGGAGCCCAGGCAGGGCAAGGCCCGGGCTCTCAACCGGGCCCACGCGGTGGCATGCCATCCCTTCCTGGTCTTCGCCGATGCCCGGCAGACCTGGGAGGCCGATGCGATCGAACGGCTGGTGGCCGCCTTCGCCGAACCGTCCGTCGGCGCCGTGGGCGGCGACCTGGTGCTCGAGTCGGCGCCCGGCGTGATGGCGGGTGTCGGACTGTACTGGCGGTACGAGAAATGGCTGCGGCGGGCGGAGAGCCAGTTCGATTCGACGGTCAGTGTCACGGGCAGCGTCGCGGCCGTGCGCCGCGAGCTGTTCGAGCCCGTCCCCCCCGGAACTGTCCTCGACGATGTCTATTGGCCGCTGTCGGTGGCGATGGGCGGCCATCGGGTCATCCATGAGGAGCGGGCCCGAGCGTTCGACCGGCTGCCTGAAAAGCCTCGCGACGAGTTTCGCCGCAAGGTCCGAACCCTCGCCGGGAATTATCAGTTGATGGCCCGCCTGCCCGTGGTGCTCCTGCCCTGGCGCAACCGGCTGTGGTGGCAGTTCGTGTCGCACAAGGCGTTGCGGCTGGTCGTCCCTTGGGCTCTGCTGGTAATCCTGTTCATCGCGATGGTTCACACCGGGCCCGTTTACCGTATATTGTTCTGGGGGCAGGTGGCGTTTTACGCCGTGGGCCTGGCCGGCACCCGGCCGGCGATCGCCAAGCGGGTCCGGCCGGCATCCACCATCGCCTCGTTCCTGATCCTGAACGCGGCAGCCTGGGCCGCCTTCTGGGTCTGGGCCGGCGGACGGAGTTCTCACTCGTGGACGAGAGTCCAATACCGGTGCGAGCTGGTGCCCGCCTCACTGGGACCAGCGGAGGCCCCGTGAGGCTGACAATGAGTGCCTCGCGGCTTCGGCGGCCCGGACCGTCGTTTCGGGCGCGTCCGCGCTGCCGGCGCCCGCGCCTCGATCTCTCGCCGTCGTCGCGCCTTTTGGTGGTCCTGGACTCCGTCCTGGTCCGCTAGCGATCGGAGGAATCCCATTGCGATCCCTGGATCGCTGGCTCATCCCCTATGTGCTCCAGACTGGTCGCCGGCTCCGTCGTTCCCTCGGGCCGATCCATGTCCTGATCTGCATCGCCGACCACTTCGAGCCCAAGATCGCGCACGCCACTCCGGCAGTCGCTCGCTCACGCGTCGAGAAATGGGTGCGCGAGTATCCCAGGCAATTTGGCGATTGCCGTGACAGCGACGGGCGGACTCCACGTCATTCGTTCTTCTACCCGATCGAGGACTACGAACACGAGCTCGTCGAAGGACTGGCGGGGCTTTGCCGGGCCGGCTACGGCGAAGTTGAGTTCCACCTACATCACGACCAGGACACCGCCGGCAACCTCAGGGGGATGTTGCTGGAGGCCGTCGATTGCTTCCGGTCCCGTCATGGCCTGCTCGCCCACGACCGGAAGACCGGTCTTCCCGCTTTCGGTTTCATCCACGGGAACTGGGCACTCGATAACTCCGGGCCCGGCGGTCGCTGGTGCGGCGTGAACAACGAGCTCGACGTCCTGCTCGAAGCCGGGTGCTATGCGGATTTCACATTTCCTTCCGCGCCCAGCTCGACCCAGCCGCGCAAGATCAACAGTATCTACTACGCGATCGACGACCCCGAGCGACCCCGCTCGCACGACCGCGGGATCGACGTCGGGACCGGTCCAGCTCCGGCCAAGGGCCTGATGCTCATCCAGGGCCCGCTCGTGCTGGACTGGAGTCGGCCGCGTTGGGGCGTGCTTCCCCGGATCGAGAACGGGTATCTCCAGATCAGCCAGCCTCCCCACATCGATCGCCTGGCCCTCTGGCTCAAAGCGCGGGTGCAGGTCCACAGCCGCCCCGACTGGTTCTTCGTCAAGCTTCACGCCCATGGCGCTCATGAACATTATCACGACATCCTGCTCGGCGAGCCGATGGTGCGCTTCCATCGCGCTCTGGCCGATCGTGCGGAAAGCGACTCGAATTTCCACTACCATTACGTGACCGCGCGAGAGATGTACAACCTGGTCAAGGCCGCGGAGGACGGCTGGGGCGGCTCGGTCGCCGACGCGCTCGATTACCACCTGATCTGGGACGAGTTGATGCCCTCCGGCCGCTTACAGAGAAGTTAGCCGGCTCCCTTCACCGGCGCGTGTGCCACGCCCTGGCGATTGGGGCTCCAGGGTTGACGGGGCCGGTGGCGGCTCCTTTCGCGCAACCACGATGAGCTGGGTCCGATGACCCAGGACCGTCGGACCATTTGGGCTTTCCACGATGCGCACGACATGACACCCGAGCGAATTGAGGATGCGCGAAAGGCGGCGAGCCGTGGCGAAAGCCCTCCCGCCTCGTAATGTGCTGCCGGGAGTCGGCTGCAGGCCGGCCACTGAATGGATAACGCCATAGCCGAAGTCCCGGCACCTGCAAATCAGCGCGGCCGGCGACGGCGAACGGGCAATCAAGGCGAAGTCGTGCCAGATCCGTTCCACCCGGCAGAAGAGAAAGCCTCCAGGCCGCAGGACTCGGGCCATTTCCGTCAGGGCCCTCCGCTGTTGCATGTAATTGAGCGCGACCCGCGTCACGACCAGATCGAAGCTCCCTTCTCGAAACGGCAGGGCGTGCGCCGTGGCCGCGGCGAAGGTGATCGGAATACTCTCGAGCCGTGCGAGCTGGCACCCCAGCGCGAGTGCTCTTACATCGGTGTCCACCCCGAACAACTCGACGGGCCGGTCCGGTTCCAGCAACCGCAACGTCTGGCCAGCCCCGCAGCCGGCATCGAGCACCCGAACGCGCGGGCCGATGGCATCGAGCTCGAGGGCCCCGTCGAGCCCCTTCTGGCCGGCCTGCCACTCGATCTCGCAAACATGGTATCGAATATCGCTGCCGAGCGACGTGAAGCTGCCATCCGGCCGGATCAGGCCGTGTTCGGTGAGCTGCCGCCGGAAGTCCGGCGGCAGCGTCTCGTTCGTCCAACCATTCTCGACCCACGTTCGAAGCCACTGAATGAATTCCGGCGGCCAGGTCAAGATCGCACGCGCCACCGACTCCTCGCCCGCGAGGAAATTGAGCAGATTCGGCGCCAGGCGGCTGGCCGAACAGCCGCATGTCGCGCACACCGACGCCGACGCGCCCGGCGTGAGCTCGGACCGGCAGGCGGGGCAGCAGAAACTCTCCGACGACCGAGAGACACGATCAGTCCACATCGAGCGATTGCTCCCGATCTTTCGTCACGTCACGGGCGACCTCGGCCCTCATGCAAGTCTTTCTTTCCCATTTCCGACGGAAGCAAAAACGGGCTGCTGCTCCCCGGGTCGCGGAATGTCTCGCTTCAGTCCACCAGCAGTATAAACGAACGACGCACCAAAGTCTCTCGGCACGTCGTTCTCAATGCCCCTGAAATCGGTTAGTGGCGCAAAACAATAAACTACCGAATTCCTGGCTGTGTACGAGTGGCTGGAACGTCGAGTGCAAGAGCAAAGATCTTGGACATCGTTTACGTTTGCCGCCCCGGTGACTGTCACCGACATTCAACAAATCGCGACGCTGCTTCCCTCGCGAATTCTTCGTTTCCTTCGTTTCCTTCTGTTCCAAGACGAGACGTACATTATGCATCCGCTCTTTGCCGAAGCGGACAGACTCTCCGGTGAGGTCATTGGCGCCGCCATCGAAGTGCACCGGATCATGGGGCCAGGATTGTTGGAGAGCATCTACGAGCGGTGCTTATTGCGGGAGCTCGAGCTACGAGCCATTCCCGTCCTCAACCAAGAGGAGGTCGTCATCGACTACAAGGGCACCGTGTTCAAGGAGAAGTTGAAGTTCGATTTGCTCGCCGACGGTTGTCTTCTCGTTGAGCTAAAAGCCGTCCAAGAGGTCCTGCCGATCCACAAGGCACAGTTGCTGAGTTACATGAAACTGCTAAACGTGCCGCTGGGGCTCTTGTTCAACTTCCATGACGTCAAACTCATTGACGGAATCTCAAGGCTAGTCCTGGCCGGTGCAAATAAGCCTTGAACAGAAGGAAACGAAGGGAACGAAGCGTGAGAACCAAGCCTGAAGCAGCGGCCCGTCGCCGAAATGTCCGAACTCTCTATCAAGAGGAACACATCCCACGGCGACTGGATTACGAGATTCACCCCCGCAACTCACGACGCCAGATTCAGTAAGTTATTGTTTCGGCGGCCCTTACTGCGAATCGCGGCTCGCGCCACGGATCGTTCATACCGTGCAAATCGCGTTCACCATCGGCAGGCCGCAAACTGGACGTCTACCAGGTCGAAACGAGGCTGGCCCCGGGATCATCCCCGGTGGCGCCGACCAGGCATGGTCGTAACGGTACCAGCGACTCCGCTCCGCCCCGTGCGCGGACCGGGACCCCCCGATGACGGATGGCACCCTTGTTTCAGTCTCGATTGTAAACCCGATAGAAGGAGTGATCCAGACATGTTCGTCAAGAAATGGATCGTCGCGGTGGCCGTGCTCACCAGCCTGGGGACAGCCGGCATGGGATTGGCGGCCGGCCAGTCGCCGGATGTCGGCCGGCGCCCGGCGCGGACAAGCGGGACGCCGGATGCGACCCGCCTGTACGGGGAAGCCAGCTCGCTTTACAACTATGTGAAAATGCGGAGACCCGGTGAGCTCAAGTGGCAGCGCGTCGCCTGGATGACCGACCTGTCGGACGCGCTCCGCGAGGCCAAGGCGGAGAATCGGCCGATCCTGATCTGGGCCACGGACGACGAACCCCTGGAAAGGTGCTGAGCGCGGGAGACGGGCTCCGTGTGGGCCCATTGTCGGATGACGCGGTCATGCACCTTATTACCAACTATTTAGTGCCCGTCGCCCTCAATCGCCACGAGGTCGTCCGTACCAAGGGCGAGGCCGGCGACTTCTTCCGGTCGATCTACAATCAGACGCAACATTTTCAATACCAGGGCCTCTGGCTGGTCGCACCCGATGGCCGGCGGCTGGCGGACAATGGAGGTCCGTATGGAGATCTCTCTCGTTCGCCGAAGGCCGCGCTGGCGGCCCTGCAGGCGGGGGTAAAAAAGTTTGGCACGCTCACGCTACGCCGCGTCTCCCACAAGGAATCGCTTCCCTACCGAGGGGTGGGAGTCCGGCCGGACGGTAGCGTCAACCTGGCCGTCTCGGACAGGCCACTCGGCGATCGAGACCTGTCGCGACCGTACAAACCCAGCGAAGTGATCTACCAGATCAGGCTCGGTAGCGTGAACCTCACGGGAGCCGAGTGGTCGGCACTGGCGCCGCCGGATGTCCGTGTCGGGAGTCGGTGGACCATCCCGGAGTCTGTCGGCGTCCGGTTCTTCCCGGTCTTGGACCAAGTCTACGAAATATTCCACAGTCCCAAGGATGTGACCGCCGTCGAGCTGGTCGGTCGGGTCGCATCGGAGCGAGACGGGATTGCCTACCTGGTTTACGGAGGCAAGATCGAAGGTCTGCATAAATCCGTGCCGGGTGAAGCGAAACCAGGGCAAGAGGTTTTCAGCCGGATGAAGATGATCAGCGGTGTGGGCTCCTATGATATTCGATCCGGCCAGATGCTTTCCTTGACGTGGGTCTGGCTTGCCCGTTACGCGGATTACTACGTACCCCCGTATCGGGGCGAGCCGGGCCGAGTGGCTAGCGTGCTCGAATGGCGCCGCGGAGACGCGAAGGCCGCCGCCCGGGTCGAGGCGAATGGTCCCGGGACGGAAAAGAGCGTCGAGCTGGCCGATTCCACGCCCGAGGCCGCCTTGAAGACGTTTCTCATCGCTCTCGCCGCTCACGATGAGGCGACACTGCGGGCCGTCTCGCTGCCCGTCGATGACCTCCATTTGCTGCTGGAAGGTCCCCTTGCGCCGCCTGACCAGTTCGCGCAGGATCAAGGCTCGGCTTGAAGAAAAGCCGATGAGACGACTGGAGGCGGGCGATCCGGTGAAGATGCCGGATGGCCAAAACCGCGTCATCAAACCCGGCGACGTCCGGGAGGGTCGTGTCGTGCTTTGGCCGGACGGTTTGCCAATCCCGTTGCGCGTCGAAAACGTCGGCGGGCACTGGAAAGTGTTCGCGGCTCCCTTCATCGCGGCCCGAAAGTAGGCGGAGGCAGACCGTAAACCGGCGCGGAGACCCTCGCTTCGCGACCCGCGCGGCTGTAATCACTGAATCCTCCCGCGTGGGTCGAGGTCTCTTCGAGCCAGCCTTTGCTCACGGCGCTGTTAGGATCCGAAGGGGACATTGTAGGATCCGAACCAGACATTGCTAATTGTTGACGTGGTCTGGCCAACTTAGAGAGGTTGACCGTCGACGGATCTCGTATCTTACCCCATCAATTAGCAATGTCCCCTTCCTCCCCCCCCGCAAGGCACTGGCCCGGCCGGACGATTGTAGCAACATCGCCGCGCAACGTGATCGAGCGTCGTCGCACCCCGGTGCTTCTGTAAGGGAACCCCGCGAAAATAACCTCGTCATGATTAGTGTTCGCTGTGATCGAGAGGCGGCCGGCAGATGGAAACAGACCCGGGACGGAATGATTGTGGGACGGATTGCCAATCCGTCCTACGGTCATTGGGCATCGGCCGGCCACCAAAGTCTCGACTGAGGACGTGATTATTATCCGGGACTTCCATAAGGACTCGTCGGAAGCGTCGGCACCACTCTTCTGTCTGCGGCCCTTGATGGGGACTCGATGTACCTGCTCTTGAGGCTCCATGCCGGGAAGAAATCCCTGCATCGGGCCAGTGCGGTACCTCTCCAGACGATCCGCGACGACCTCCGCTCCAGCCTGGCCAAAGAGTTGTTCGGCCCGGTCCAGCACGGGAATCAGGCGGACGATTCCCTTTTCCGTCTCGATGCAACGGCCTTCCCAGGCGTCGAGATGGATGCCGAGGGGCTGGGCGAATCGCCGGGCCACGTCGAACGGCAGTGACAGGCCCTTCTTTTTCTTCTTGCTGGACGGTGCTTCGTCTTCGTCATCATCGTCCGGCTCGGCGTCTACGTCCTCGTCGTCCGTGGTAGAGACAGGTTCGGTGTCTTGGGTGGTTGCCTGGAGCGTCCAGAGGAAGAGAGCGGTCAACCGGGCGTCTTCTTCGAGGGCACCGGCCGCCCCGTTGCGGGCCTTCGCTTCGGCCGTCCCCAGCACCTCCTCCAGTGCCGCCCGGCCAACGACTTCCCAGACGTAGGCGAGGAAGCCACGCTGGTGGGCTTCGCGGGCTTCCGGGTTGCCGCCGAGGGGAATCTCGCGTTCCTCAGCATCGACGACCTTGGAATAGCGACTGTAGACTTCGAGGGCGGGACCGATGCACGCGAAGACGAGGTCGGCACCGCGAACGCCTTCTTCTTGGAGGCGATTCATCCAGTCTGCGACTCGCTTGGGCAACTCGCGGAGAACCTGGCCCCAGTCGCCGATCGGAGACATCTCGGGTCGCGGACGGCAAACGAGATGAACGCTTCCCATGAGCGACGCAGTGCCAGGGGCATTCGTCCGCTCCTTGCCTCAGAAGTCGTGACGACCCCGATCAATAGTGCACCGCCGATACGTTCTCCCCCTGAGTTGAATCTCGGTGAAGCACCACCTCGCTCCGCAGCGAGCTGGTTTCGTACCCGTTGGCCGGAAAGCACCGTTGAACATGCTGGACACCCTGCTTTTCCGCCGGATGCATGGCCCGATTCGACTTCGGCCTCACTCTTGGGGACAAACAACTCAAACTCGACCCGGGGTAATTGTTTCCCCTCGCGAATAATGCGTGGTCGCAATGCCCAACGCCGTTGCGCCTTTCTTGCACAGCCAGAAGGACCGCATCAGCGGGATCTCGGCCCCGCAGTTGGTGGCTTCGCAGCGCACCGTCCGCGCCCACAGGTAGGCGATCGGCCGGGCACCGTCGGGGTCATGTGGATAGAACTCGGCCAATTCCTTCTCGGCGGCCTTCCTCACCTCTGCCCCGACCTTGCGTAGTTCCTCGGCCAGGTCCGGCCCATGGCGGGGCATGTCTTCGAGCAATACGTTGTTGATGAGGCAGGCAACCGGGTTCAAGTCGCTGGCGAAGGCATCGCATCCTATTCGCAGTGCTTCCAAAGGGATCGACCCACCACCCGCGAAAGGATCGACGAAGAGCGGCGTTTCTTCATGGTGGGCGGCCTTCACCAGCCCACGAGCGATCTCCAGGAATGTGCGGTTCGATGAGTTATCCCAGTCGGCGAAGTCTCCGATGAAGTGAAGAAGGGCGGATCGCAATTCAGCATCCTTTTGCCTATCTTTCCAGTCATCTTGCCGAGCACAGATCGAGCCGTCGTCTTGAACTCAGCCGGGCAATGCTGGTCCCCGGGGTCCGGCAAGAGCAACGCCATCAGCATCGATCGGCATGCCGCCAGTGGCCGCCGTGCCCACCAGAGATGGAGCGTCGACGGGATGGCCGTGGCGAATCGACTTCTCGCGCAGAGCGTTTCGAGACAATAGCAATCGGGAAGTCCACCTCGGCCAGCCGCTTGCATTCCTTGGGAATCATGGCTATCCAATCTGCGCTCTGCCCAGCGGAGAACGGCCGCGGCAATGCGGACCGCGTGACGGTGTTGCCGTTTCGTGACCGGGCCGACCAGCCCCGGGTAGCGGGTCACCACGGCGAACGGGGTAAGTTCGTCGGCCTGCCGGACGTATTTGGGGATCTTGAGACCGCTTCCGTCGAGCCGGTTCGAGCAATTCGTCCAGGTCGTGAACATAGGGGAATCTCGCG
Source organism: uncultured Planctomycetota bacterium (assembly GCA_963720335.1). GTDB lineage: Bacteria > Planctomycetota > Planctomycetia > Isosphaerales > Isosphaeraceae > CAVRFS01. The sequence goes on from CAVRFS010000007.1 coordinate 73,188, forward strand.
CGACGATGGACGAACACCGCTTTGATGGCCTTTTCGGCGGCCTGCTGCGCCTCAAAGCAAAGGTCTTCGAGCAAAACGCCCGACGATGTCGCTTCTGGCGAGTGCCAGATTGCTCCTTGCCCGATTGAGCCATTCGCGAGGATCGGTTGGCGGATAGCGTTTAATCGCCATACACGACCTTTCCTTCGCTCATTGCCGGATGAATGACCAGATAGGGCGAATCGCGGTAGAGACTGACCTCTTCAGGTGTCACGACCACGACATCGACGGCCACGCCCTTGCCGCGAAGATGACGATAAATGGCCGTGGTGAGTTGCCAGCGGTTGAACTCTCCCGCCTTGATGACCAGAAGATCGATATCGCTGTCCGGTCCCATCTCGCCCCGCGCCGCCGAGCCGAAGAGGATGATCCTCTCCGGCTCCGCGACCTCGACGACGCGGCGAACGATATCGGCCAGGACCGTTTTGTCAGGGTGCCCGATTCGGCGACGACTCGTTCGGTCGAGTTTTTCACCTGCCCCTCCTCAGGAAAGAACGCACGCGGGCTCTTGTGGCATGTCGGATGGGTGATAGATGGTCGGAATGGGTGTTTTCACGTTCTTGTCTCAATGGCTGCGGATCAAGTCGATGATACGCTATTCCTAAACGCAGGCGCTGCGTGTCGATGCGGTAGTGAGCGACCTTCGTCACTTTCACCCATTCCAGGCGGGCGGGGTCGCGGATCGGCTCGCGCAGTTGCGGCGTCGTGTTGCAGTGGGTGACGACGTAGAGCCAGTAGCAGTCACGGCGGTCCTCGGCGACCCGCCGTTCGTTCGGACTGAGCAGCACGCTGCCATCGGTATCGCCGATGCCCTTGACTTCGATCAGTCGCAGATCCCCGGAAGCCAGATCAACGCTCGTGATGTCGTAGCCCAGGTTCTTCTCGGACACGTCGAAGACCTGCCGGCCCTGTGCCCGCTCGTGTTCCATGACGACGCGCATGGCCGTCGCCTCGGTCACCGGGTTTGGCCGCAAGCGGCGAACCTCGGGCGATGCCCGGTCAGGGTGGGGCAGGACAAGGATCGACGTGATCCGTTCGACGGCCTGGACGGCGAGTTGCTTGAGTTCGGCGATCTCGGTCCGCACGTCCTCGGCGTTCCCGGCCAGTGAGATCGCCTCCAGGATGTGTTCCAGGCGTTCGCGGTCGCCTTCTTCCATTTCTTCCAGTTCGTCCGCGTCGGGCAGGTCCGGCGGCGCGGTCCGGGCGATCTCCTGGGCCTTCTTCAAGCCGACATCGAGCCGCCTGGCCCGGTTCTCCAGGGAGCAGCACACGGAGCGGGTACTCGACGCCAGACGGCGTTGATACAGGGCCATGAGGAAGCCGACGGCGCGGGCACGAGGGTCGTCCCCGGCGGCGGCCGCGCGGGCGCTCTGCCGCTTCACGAACCGGGTCACGCTCTTGTAGAGGTCGAACTCGGCCCCATCGATATGGAAATCGACGGTGTGCGGGATGCGCTTGGTGAAGATCTTCTTGGCGACCCAGGTGTTGTCCGGCTGCCGCTCGGGGAAGTAGACCATCGCCTCCTTGGTCCGCCGCAGGTAGAACGGCGCACGGCGGCGGTCCATCGCTTCGCGGATCGACTTCACGTCGGCGTAGGCATCGACATCGAGCAGTTGCAGGAAGAGGCTGAAGTTGGCCGGGTCGCCCTTGTGCGGGGTCGCGGTCAAGAGGAGCATGTGGTCGCTGATGTCCCGCAGCAACTCGCCGAGGGCGTAGCGGGCCGTCTTGCGGGCTGGCGGCGACCACGACATGCGGTGCGCCTCGTCCACGATGATCAGGTCCCAGTGGACCTGGCGCAGGCCGGGCAGGATCTCCGTCCGCTTGGCCAGGTCGAGGGACGTAATCAGTTGCTTCTGTTCGAGCCACTGGTTGACGCCGAACTGGTCGCGGATGTCGTCGCCCTTGATGACGAAGAACTTCTCGTCGAACTTCTCCTTGAGTTCCCGCTGCCACTGGAACGCGAGGTTGGCCGGGGCCACGATCAGGATGCGCTCGCACATCCCCCGGAGCTTGAGTTCCTTGATCAGCAACCCGGCCATGATCGTCTTGCCGGCCCCGGCGTCGTCGGCCAGGAGGAAGCGGACGCGGGCGAGCTTCAGCAGGTAGTCGTAGACGGCTTCGAGCTGGTGGGGCAGCGGATCGACGCGGGAGATCGACAGGCCGAAGTAGGGATCAAACTCGTAGGCGATGCCCAGCGAATAAGCCTGGATGCCGAGGCGAAGGAGGTTGCCGTCGCCGTTGAACGCCATCTCGGCGTCGAGGATGGTGATGGCGGCAAGGTCTGCTTCGGACATCGTGACCCGCCGAAAGCGTTCCGACTGGGCACCGACGAGGCCGACCACCCAGGAGCTGTTTCCGCGGCAGAGACGGTCTCCACCCGCATCGGCTCGTTGAAGAGCGGGCCGATTAGGGTTTGTCCGACACGCAATGGGGCAGTCTTGCTCATCGTTCGCCCCTGGCGGTGTACAGATTTAGTAAACGCTTCACGCCAGCTTGACCATCTTATCCGCCGGGACGCCGCTTGCCAATCTTGGTAAGGTTTTTCGGCGTTTCACAGCGTCGTGAAAATCGCTCGCGGTCACGCTTGCGACCGAACTAAGCCCCTTGCAGCAAACGAGGGAAAGCCCCTCCGAACGGGCGAGGTCGAAAGGGCAACCATGCCCGGCCCATGGTTCGCCGCCATCGTGGCGGCTATGGCATCGTGCCGCCCGCGACACGGCCGTCCGGGCCGCGGCGTGGCGTCCGCCGGGGATGCCCCGCCCGGTAGAGGGTGCTGCCGGCGTGCTGGCGGTTGACCTCGACCTTGAGGACGAACTCGACGCCCGACGCCCCGCCGGGCTGGTCACCCGATCGTCCACCAGTCAATTAAACGCAGAGCCTTATCGCCAGCGAACATGCGGATACTTGTCTTCCCAATTGCCAACTGTCAACAGCATGCCGCCAATCGTAAATGGAATCCACGAGGACGGCTCTGGTGCTGGTACGGATGCCAGCCCCTCGGATGCCAGACCAAGGACGATCTCGGTTACCTGGAAGGGCGGAACCGAGTTGTTCATGCTAATGCGAGCCTCAGCGACTGGAGGCGGACCCGTTTGCGTAAGTTCGAGGTTGGATGCGTAGCACATCGTATCCACGAGGATCATGTATTCAACCCCGCCGCCAGCGATCCCGAAGACGTCGCGTCTATTCTCCAATGCGTTGCACCGTGTCGTCCCACTGCTCTTCATGCATGGTATATCCATCCAATTCCTCAGAAACCGGGACAAACGACTCATTGTCATCGCGAAGGCCGGAGTTCCGCTTTTTCCACCGTCAGACGTAACACCAAGTGCTGTAACGAGTTAGGATTCAGTCAAAAGTTCCGATTGTTCCGCCGTTACGTGTAAGTCCATTCTCTGTAAAGAGATGTTGCAGCGCGCCCACCACGAACAGGTTGTAACGATTACACCTGTGTCACATGTAAGTTCAATCTCTGTAAAGAGATGTTGCAAAACAGCCCTTCGCGGACAGGTTGTAACGATTATGCCTGTGTCACATGTAAGTCAAACCCATGTAAGGACATGATGCGAAATGCCCTTTTCGCGAACGGGTTATAACGATTATGCCTGTGTCACATGTAAGTTCAATCCTTGTAAGGACATGATGCAAAACACACTCTGACGAACAGGTTGTAACGATTATGCCTGTGTCACATGTAAGTCCAATCGTTGTAAAGAGATCATGAGATTCGCGCAGGTTCCGATTATTCCTGTGTCACACGCAACTGCCATCGCTGTAAGGATTTGGTGCAAATACGCCGATCTTTCGCTGCGCGAAAGTGTGTGCGCTCTTCGTGTTCTCGGCTCCGCATCCTGCCGCCTGGGGAGATCGTCGAGCAGGAATCGTGGGCGGCGGGGCACTCGGTAGGCATCTTTCGAATCAGATCCGGGTCGAGTGGTGTGTCATGGGGAGTTGTCTACCTGAGCGACCAAGCGTTCGACACTGTTGCTGCCGCCGGCATTCAAATCCGCCTCGATAGCTCCTAGCCCGGACTGGGCGTTTGTCGGGTCACCAGGTAGCAGCCGCTAGAAAACTCGCAGTTCAACGCTGGCCACCGCGGCCCAGCATGCTCGTTGTCCGCGCGTCCGGGCCTGGCGGTGGCCGCCAGTGGCTCGACTTAAGCCCTCCAGCAAAATCCGCCGGGCCGTATTCCTCAGAGCTGGGCGCATGCCCCCAATCCTTTGCGGAAACGTCCGCAGGATTGTATCCTACATGATGAAGCTGGGACCAGCTTGCGGCTGATCTTGCCACTTCTTCTGGACACAGAGTTGCGACTATTATGAATGTATCGTGTGTTGTGGGAACGCGTCCCGAAGTTGTCAAGATGGCCCCGGTCATTCTCCGGCTCCGCCGGGGCGTGCTCGACGAGGTGCGGATTCTCTCGACCGGCCAGCATCGATCGCTGCTCGACCGGGCCCTGGCTGACTTCGGACTTGCGGCCGACGACGATCTGGAGCTGATGCGGCCCGACCAGACGCTCGCGGACCTGACGGCGCGGGCGGTGACCGCGCTGTCGCGAGCCTTTGAGGAGCGGAAGCCTGACCTGGTCCTCGCCCAGGGCGATACCACCACGGTCTTCTGTGCGGCTCTGGCCTGCTATTACAACCGCATCCCGTTCGGCCACATCGAAGCCGGGCTGCGGACGGGCCGGCGCTATTCCCCATTCCCCGAGGAGAAGAACCGGGTGCTGGCCGGACACTTGGCCGAAGTGCACTTCGCCCCAACGGCGGGCGCAGCGTCGCAACCTGTTGCGCGAGGGGATCGACCCGACGAGCGTCCACATGACGGGCAATACCGTGATCGATGCTCTCTTGATGATGGCCGGCCGCCAGGTTCCGCTGCCCGTCACGCCGAGCACGTCGCGATACTTGCTGGTGACGGCACATCGCCGGGAGAATTTCGGCGTGCCCTTGCAGGAGATCTGCCTGGCCCTCCGCGACCTGGTACGTCGCTACCCCGACCTCAGCGTCGTCTACCCCGTCCACCCGAATCCGAACGTGCGCCGCATCGTCGACGAGTGGCTCGTCGATCACGGAGCGGATCCATCTGATCGAGCCGACCGGTTATCCTGAATTCGTCGCCCTGATGAAGAATGCCTACGCGCTGGTGACGGACTCGGGGGGCGTCCAGGAAGAAGGGCCGTCCTTGGGCAAGCCCGTGCTGGTGCTTCGTGAGGAGACAGAGCGGCCCGAGGCCGTCAGCGCGGGGACGGTCCAGCTCGTGGGATGGCGTCGCGACGCGATCGTCAAGGCGGTGAGCGACCTGTGGGATCGGCCCGAGTTCTACGCGCGGTTCGCCCAGGCCCTGAACCCTTACGGCGACGGTCGCGCGGCGGACCGGATCGCCGCGGTGCTGCGCGAACGATACGGGTTGCGATGTGGGGAAGCGGACAGCCCCATCCCGCCCTGGCCCCCGGCCGCTCACGAGACGTTCCGAGCAGCCGTTTGATCGCATCAGTTCGCCAGTCGCGATTCGGCCGGCAATCGCCATGCGAGCGGGGAGATCGCGGATGATCGTGGCTCATCTGATGACAAATTCTATTCAACGCACGCGATGCTGCTTTCTGGTAATCACTCGATTCGGAAACGTCAGCATCTCGTTGACAGAGCCAAACGATGTTGGAGCGACTGGATGGGGCAGTTCAGCGGATCGGACGGCTCTCATCTGAAGAATCCCTGATCAGGTGTCGTGAATCAATTGAAAATAGGCGACTTTTCGCACAGAGTTCAGAACAAGTTCCGTTACCATTCACTTCTCTCCAAACAGAAGATCGCCCGCTGGCTTGTTGCCCATAAGCAGACGCGGAACTGGCTGAACGCGCGCGTATCTATCGCGCTCCGCGAAGGAGCAGCAACGGTTACACGGGATGTATTCGAAGATCTTTCGAGACCATGACCGACCGATCGACGCCGGAAACTGGCGCCTCGAGTTCGCGGGCAAGCCGTTTCTTCTACCAATAAGCGGGAACAATGCCTGGCTGGAATGGGACCTGGCCATCTCGGCGTGCGGTCACGAACTGGAGCTCAAACTGACCTATGAGACGTTGATCCGATCGCATCGACCGGGGCAGTTCTTCGATATTGGCGCGAACTACGGGCAGCATTCGCTCCTGTTTCTCATCCATGGCGTCCCAACTGTATCGTTCGAGCCAAATCCAGCCTGCCATCACTATTTCCGCCGCTGTTGCGAACTCAACGGTGTCGAGTGCGGTCTCCAGCCGATCGCACTCGATGCCGAAGAAGGAACCGCCGACCTTTGGTTCCCGGAGACGGGGACCTGGCTCGGGACCATCGATACGGCAGTCAAGGAGCGACTCAGCCAGAGCGAGAACTTGACGCAGCCTGCGGGTCCGGAAAACCACTGTCGATCAGTTCGTCAATCAGGGCGGCCACCAACCCGGACTGATCAAGATCGATACGGAGGGCAACGAGTTACGTGTGATCCGAGGTGCGAAAGAAACAATGGCAAGATGTCGTCCGATCATTCTCTTTGAGAGCTGGGTCGACGGAGACCGCGATGAGTTGTTTGGTGTGCTGAAGGATGCCGGATACCGGATTGCCTTACCTCCGCTCCTGAAGAACACACCTCTTACACTCCTCGATAACGGCTCGTTTCGCTCCGACGAGGAAGCGACCAACTTCCTTGCAATGCCGGTTGAGGATGTTCAGGACGGGCGAGTCACCTGGCTACACGCCTGAAAGGCGGATAGCCCCGCTGTGCCTGCCGCTCTCGGACCCCGCGCATCCCTGCGGGTCGGCTTGAAACCTCAGTGCCGTTGAAAGATGTCCTCGGGATGAAACGCCAACTCAGCGTCGTCGTGGCATCCTACGACATCTCGATTCGGGACTGGCCTGCGTCCCCAAAACTGGTCCAGCCGAAATGGAAGTCCCCGGGTAGATTTTCGCCTGCGGCGAACGGACTGCTGACGGTGAGAGGTTGCGGGCGGAGAGACGAAGGCGGGAGCGAATCAACCATCTCGCTTGTCGAGTCCATTGATCAGGCCACTGATCATTCTGGCGATGATCTCGCGCTGGTCCTTCAGAGCGAGAGCTGCGGGGTCTTTGATGAGGCGCGGGCGTGCGATCTCCAACAGGGGCGCGCATTCCTGGGCGGAGCCGCGAGCGGTCGTGCAGAAAATGCGGCGATCAGGCTTGGTGAAGCGGCCGTTTCCCTCGGCGAGGTTGGTAGCGATCGAGAGCGCGGCGCGATTGAGTTGGTCGGCGAGGAATCCGTAACCTCGAGGGAAACCCTTGGTGAGAGAAGCGACTTGGTCGGCGAAGTCGAGGACCTTCTGGTAGACGTCGAGTTTCTCGAACATGAAGGGCATGCTGCATCTCGGCTTCGAGAGCGGTGTTATTTGGATCACGCCGCAGTTGTGCGTGGCGGCCCAGGTATCCGTCACAAAATGAGCAGTTGAGCAGTTGAACAGGAGACCGCAGGTGAGAGCCAGTCCGCGGTTTGAGCCTTGGATCGATCGAGGATATTTTTCACCTGCTCAACTGTTCTCGATCTCACCTGTTCTATTTTTTCGCCTCCGGCGAAAAAATCGGGGCGACAGGATTTGAACCTGCGACCTCACGGTCCCGAACCGTGCGCTCTATCCAGGCTGAGCTACGCCCCGTGAATGCATGAGAGTTCGATCTTAACGACCTGGCGGGTTCTGTCAATTGCTTCGGTTTTTCCGCGGAGTCACTGGAGGCTTCGGTTTTGGTGTTGACTCTGTCGTCGTCGCGTTTTGTTCGAGCGGAGTTTGGACGCTTTTCATGAAGTTAAGCCATTCGCGCTCCAGGGCATCCAGATCGGAGCCGAACGCTCGCTTGAATGCGGTCAAGACGCGGTCAGCGGCTGGCTCGAGGGTGACGGTCCGTCAGCGTTCGGGCTTCGCAAGAGGTCGAGGAATGTGAGAAACTGCTGAGGATGCTGGGTGCGGAGGTAATAGACCAAGGCCCAGGCCTGAGCATAAAGGTCGCCTTGATAGCCGTGGCCGAATCCCGCGTCGCGGACCAGGCGCTCGAGCGCGAGGCGGGGATGTCAGCTTCCTCCAGTTGGGAAGCCTCAAGTCGTGAGCACGACTGATCCCCGCCCAACGCCCGCCGCGGATCACCTCGAACTGGCACGCAAACCCTTCCTGCAGCCAGATGCGGGAAGGCGTCGTGTCGCGGGGAGAAGGCCGGTGTTGCTCGCCAGGTGATGGATCATCTCATGCGCCGCGGTGCCCAGATCGATCGACCGCCGATCCAGGTCCAATAGCATATTCTCACAGTTCACCTCCCCATCGAGCCGATCAATCAGCGCCTTCGCCTCCTGGCGGCCAACCGTTCGCAACGGCTCCTCACCGACCTTGATCCGGACCCGAGTCCCGCGCGGGTGCCTGGTCAACCATCGCGCCGTACCGGCGGAGCTCATCACGCTTGACCCCCAGCTTTTCCCGAGTCGTCCGCTGAAGATCGGTGCTCCGTGCGTCGTAAGCGACCACGGCGTTCCACGTCGGGTGGTAGTAGCCTCGCGTCGTGCCAAATGCGTCGGCATGTTCCGAGTGCAGAAACGCTCGGTAGTCGTTCTCGTCGGCAAACCAGGCCGACATCGAGCCGACGACGCGGCATCGACAGCTCGAGCCCCTCGGCTGCAAACAGCAGGTAGTAACCCCGAATCACTCGCTCCAGAAGCGCGATCCGCTCCTCGGCTTCGGCTTCGGAGTGCTGGTGAAACAGCAAGGACGTGAGGTCCTCGAGCGAGCTGGGTCTCGATCGCCAGCGCCTTGCGGAATCCGGCGCTATCGGGATCAGAGCACGGTTGATCGAGTCGATCCAGCGCCGCGACCATGCGCGCGGTCGGTGCGTGCGACGGGTCAAGCGTGTGAAGCAGCGCGGAGCTCGTCGGTCACTTCGGTGGTCAACCCATTTTCGATCGCCCACCAGACCGCCGCGTAGCGAGCAGCGAACCCCTCGGCGACTGCCTTCTGTCGGCGTGCGGTCCATTCGGCCTCGGGCCAGAAACCCGGCACCCGCTTCATGATGAGTTCGCGAGGCAGCGAGACGTCGCCGTCGGGCATAGCCAGGAAGACCCGGTTCCCTCGGTTCTGACGGGAATCTGGGCGTTGCCTCCCTTTCGAAAGTAGATCAAATCCGCACGGCCGGCCGGGGCCAGGAGGCCAGCGCCCAGTATCGCCGATCAGAGGCGATCGTCACCGCACGGTAGAGGTCCGATTCTAAGTCCATGGTTGGCCTTGGGTTCCACCCTTGATTGAAGCGAGGCGTCGGCGCTGGCTCAGCCCGATTTGGTTGCCCCGCCGATCCGGGGCGTCGCAGGACGCGTCCCGGCCGCTCGCGGCGGTTGGTTTTCCCATTTTCGATGACAAACCGGCCGTTGACCATCACGTGAATGATGCCTTCGGCGGTCAAGGTCGGCTCGGCGAACGTCGATCGGTCGCGCACTCGGCCAGGTCGAAGACGACCAGGTCGGCGGCGGTTCCGGGGGTGATCCGGCCGCGGTCGTAGAGCTTCAAATCGTTGGCGGCGACCGAGGTCATCCGCGCGATCGCCTCCTCGAGCGTAATCACACCGAGCTCGCGGACGTAACGAGCCAGGATCCGCGGGAAAGCCCCCGCCCTCGGGGATGGATCAGGGCATCCTCGCTACCGAGCGGCCCCATGTCGGTGCAAAACGAGGTGAAATCCTGGCGCATCGCCTTGATGACGTTGGCCTCGGACATGCTCCGCGGCAACGCGCTGCTACCGGCGGCCACGATCGTGAAGAAGACATCCCAGGGGTCTTTGCCGGCCTCGCGGGCGATCTGGCCGAGCGACAGCCCGGCGCGGCCCGCGTATTCCTTGGCGCGGATCTGGCCCAGGATCACATTATCCCAGTCCGAGCCGATATGTCGAAACCAGTTTTCCCAGCCGCCGAGCGTCTCCAGCTCGCGTCGCATTTCCGCGCGGATGGCCGGGTCATCGAGCTTGCGGTGCAGCACCTCGGTCCCTTGGCCCGAGTGGCGGGGATGAAGGAATGCCTCCAGTCCCAGGCCGTTATGGATGTATGGATAAATGTCGGCGGTGACCTGCTGGCCGCTCGCCCGCGCGGCGTTGATGCGGGCGATCGCCTGGTCCATCTTGGGCCAGTTCGCCTGGCCGGCCGCTTTGAGATGAAAAATGTGGACGGGCGTACCCGCGGTCTTGCCGATCGCCAGGGCCTCGTCGATCGCCTCGAGGAGGCGGTCTCCCTCGTTTCGCATGTGGGTGTAATACGTCCCGCCGTATTCGCCCGCGACCCTCGCTAATGCGGCGATTTCCTCGTGTCGACGCGTACACCGCCGGCGGGTAGATCAGGGCGGTCGACAGGCCGATCGCGCCGGCCTGCATGGCCTCGCGCACCAGGCCTTTCATCCGTTCCAGCTCATCGGGACTGGCTTGGCGGTCGACCTCACCAAGGACGATCCGGCGCACCTGGGTGTGCCCGACCGTTTGCACGACGTTGAGCGGCAGCCCGGCCTTTTCGAGCACGGTGAAGTATTCTGTCATGGTCGTCCAGCCGGCGGTCGCCGCGCTCTTGGCGTCCAGCGGCGCATCGGATTGGCCCTCGCCGGCATTGATGGTGGTGATCCCCTGAGTCAGCAAGTTGTCCGCGGCGTGAGGGTTCTTGAGGAACGGTGCACCGGTCTGGCCCATCATGTCGATGAAGCCAGGTGCAACGTACAACCCCGTCACGTCCACCACGCGCTCGGCGGGAAGGTGGTCCAGCCGGCCGATCGCCGACGATCTTGCCATCACGCACCGCGATGTCGGCGACATACCATGGCGCGCCGGTTCCATCGACCACACGGCCGCCTTTCAAAAGCACGTCAAACCCGTTGCCTGCCACGGCCAGAACGCCGCCGTCAATCGAAATGGCGACCGACAGCAGGAAGATTGCGATGGTGCGATTCATGGGTTTGTGTTTTTCCTTCCAGGAAATCCGATGCGATCAACGCCAGCGAGCCCACGACAACCGATACGAAGTCGCGAGGATCTGCCGATCGGGAACCAGTCGCAGAACTGACAATACCCTCATCGGCCGGTTCTGTCATCGACCTCCCGAACTGCGCTTGGTCGAGAGAATCGCGACAAGACCATTCGCACTCAATGCCATGGCGCCGAAAGCGTTCTAGGTTTGAGTTCAGGCCGCACGAAGCAACATCGGTCCGGCGTCTGGACCAATGTCGTGCCGTGCCAACTCAGGTGATGTCATGCCCTGGCTCGTGCACCGATCGAAATATGCTCTTCGGCATCGTGGCCTTGCAGCGGAAACTCATCAGCCATGACGCGCTGATTGGCGCGATGCATGAGTGGGCCAGCAACAAGGCACGAACGATTGGTCAGATTCTGATCGATCGAGCGAGTCTGGACCCGGAAACCCATGAGCTACTCGAAACGTGGGTGGACCGCGAGCTCGAGCACCTTGATTCCGAAAGAATGTCCGAAGCCACGACCTTGTTAATAGCGCCTGAGAAGCTCGGAGATTTGGAGCCGTGTCGGGGGCCGGCGGACGGAACGTCCCGCGCGGACCCTTTTTTCGATGAGGCGAGTCAGGTCGACGAATGCCGAGCCCGAGTGCGCGGTTTCGCGTGCTCTGGCCGCACGCCCGGGGAGGATTGGGACAAATCCACGTGGCCGAGGACACCGAGCTGCACCGCAAGGTCGCTCTCAAGGAGATCCGAACCGAGCACGCGCACAGCCCGATGAGCCGCGAACGATTCCTGTTCGAGGCCGAGATCACCGCCAACCTCGAACATCCGGGGATCGTGCCGGTGCACGGGCGGGGAACCTACGCCGACGGCCGGCCGTTTTACGCCATGCGGTTGATTCGCGGTGAAGAACTTGCGACCGCCATCCGGCGGTTCCACGCTGCGGACTCCATTGATTTTGCCGGCCGTGAGTTCCGGTGGCTGTTACAGCGATTCAACGACGTCTGCAATACGATCGCCTATGCCCATAGCCGGGGGATTCTGCATCGGGACTTGAAGCCGGCCAATATCATGTCTGGGCCCGTTCGGCGAGACGCTCGTGATGGATTGGGGAGTGGCCACGCCAATGGGCCAAACCGAAACCGGAGCGGGCGTCGTCGCGGACAGGAGCCCGAACGAGGAACCGAGCCCTTGGCGCCAGTCTTGCAATCCGTTCGTGACACGGACCCTCCAGGCCGTGGGAACACCGACCTTCATGAGCCCCGAGCAGGCCGCAGGCGACTTCCACGCAATGGGGCCGGCCAGCGACGTCTACAGTCTCGGGGCCACGCTCTACGTCCTTCTGACGGATCAGCGACCGTTCCAGGGCGCGGTCGAGGATGTGATCCAGGCTGTCCGGCAGGGACGATTCCCGGCTCCTCGGCAGATTCAACCAAGGGTGCCGCGGGCCCTGGACGCTATCTGCCGGCGGGCGATGGCGGCGCAGCCTGCCCAACGATACCAGTCGGCTCTTGCCTTGGGAGAGGACATCGAACGTTGGTTGGCGGATGAGCCGGTCTTGGCGTGGCGCGAGCCATGGCCGGATCGCTCGCGGCGCTGGATTCGCCGCCATCAGCCCATCGTGGCCGGCTGGGCCGCGGCCCTCGGAGTCACTTTTCTGGCGATGGTCGTGGTGGTACCACTCCTGTCGCTCGCCTGGCGCAATGAGTCGCTGGCGCGTTGGAGCGAACGAGAGCAACGCCTCGTGGCCTTGCAACGGGCCAGGGACGCCCAGGAGCAGGCGCGTTGGCCGAGGCTCACGCGTCCCTGGCGATTGAGGAAACTGCGCGAGCCGAAAGGGCCCTCAAGTTCCTGGTCGCGGCGTTTCGCAAGCCCGACCCCGCGGCCGACGGTCGCACCCTCAAGGTCGTCGATCTGCTCGATTGGGCCGTGACCGACCTCGACAAGTCGATGGACGACCAGCCACTGATGAAAGCCACGCTATTGAACGCGATCGGCGAAACCTTCTCCGGATTGGGTCTGTCGCCGGAATCCCACTCTGTGTTTGAACGCGCTTATTTGATCCGGCGCGCTCAGCTTGGTGAGGATCACCCCGAAACGTTGGAGTCGATGAGCTACTTGGCGAAGTCCTACCAGGATGTGGGTCGCCTCGACAAGACGATCCCGATCCTTGAGCTGGCATTGGCGAAACGCAGGGACAAGCTGGGAGATGAACACTCCGACACCCTGGAATCGATGAATGACCTGGCCGTCGCATATTGGGAGGAAGGCCAGCTCGCACGGGCGATCCCGCTCTACGAGTCGACTCTGCTGAAGTTCCGCCACAAGCTGGGCGACGACCATCCCGATACGCTAACCATCATGGACAACCTTGCCGTGGCCCTCGCGGCCGCCGGCCGGCACAGCGAGGCGATTCCGCTTCACGAGGCCACCTTGGCCAAGCTGCGGAATACGCTGGGGGCCGACCATCCCACCACGCTGATCACGATGAACAACCTGGCTCGTACCTACGAAACCGGCGGCCGGCTGTACGATGCGATCCGGCTTCATGAGATAACACTCGAGAAACTGCGAGTCAAGCTTGGCGACGATCATCCCACCACGCTCGTCTCCATGAATGGATTGGCTCGAGCGTATCAGGAAGCTGGCCAGCGATCCCGGGCGATTTCGTTGTTTGAGGCGACGCTGGTGAAGCGACGAGCCAAGCTCGGCGCTGATCATCCGGACACCCTGTTGACGCTCTCCGCTCTGGCCAACGCGTACTGACGAAGGCAAGCAGCCCGATCGGGCCGTTCCTCTCGCCCGGGAGTTTCTTGACAGAATCCAGAGAGTCGACAAGCGGTTGCCGGCAAAGGTACGCGCGGCGATTCCCCGTGCTGCGAAAATCGTGGCCGAACGTGTCAAACCCACGGATCGCAAAGGCTCCGGACGAACGGCTTCGCTAAATCCCGAACGCAAGACGATACCGTGAACCAGCAAACCGGTAGAACGGAATTCATTCCGTCTCTCTTCCCGCGAGACTCCATTCAAATTAATGACTCGAGTCACGGCGAGCGTGGTCGCCGGACAGAGCCAGCTCCCGCAGGAATTGTCGGAGGGCGGTCCGTCAGCCGATCCCGCTTCTCGACGACTGGTGTCGCCAGGAGCGGCGTCAGTACGAAGCTATTGTAAGCAGCACGGTCAACGGAGTGCCATCCGATTAGGATCACCTCGGAATCGCCAGGAGGTTGAAATGCTGGTTCTGAGCCGAAAGTCGTCGCAACAAATCATGATCGGATCGGAGATTTCGATCACGGTTGTGAAGATTGAGGGCAACCAGGTTCGTCTGGGCATTCAGGCGCCGCCGCCTGTCACGATCCTCCGGGCGGAGCTGGATGTCTTTCCAGACGAAAGTCGTGATCGCCCGGCGAAGCGGCTGCGAGCCGTGCGTGTCTGACCGGTCTTGATCGGTTGGGCGTGGTCGCGTGTCGAATGGGTGGCGACTCGAACAATCCGAGGCGCCGGAACTGGCGATCAAGAAGGCCGGCCCGGCTGTGACTCGTCGGCCCCCCTGCCCTACAGTCGCTCGCGGATTTCCGATCATCAGAGGGGTGGTGGTTCAGCCCCGGCACCTTCATCGCCCTCTGCATCAGCGCCGCCGCTGAACGCATGGCGTGCCGCTTCACCGGTCGCGAACGCTTCAAGGGCGAGGCGAATCTTGGAGTCGATGGCCTTTTTGGCGTCCTTCGGGTAATCGAAGATCAAGGCGACCTCCTGCGGAGCGTTCTTGTCGCCGTAGAGATAGATCTGCACTTCCTTGGTGGACAGATCCAGCGTCGTGGCATTGAAGATGTTCGACCGGTTGCCATGGGTTCTCACGTCCTTCTTGAAACTCTTGGTCTCGAGGTCGGTGCCGTAGGCGTTCTTGATGACCTCAATCACATCGGTCGTGAAATCACCCCGCGGAGCGGCCTCGGTCTTCGGTGCGGCTCCTTTCTTGCCCGAACCAGGAGCCTTGGTTTGCTTCACGCGGACCAAGATATGGAGGGCCTCCGCCTTTTCCTGGTCGATGAAACTATTTTCCAGGTCGAACCGTCCCGGCTCAATTACGGTCAGGCTGAAGGCCTGAGTCGGGCCTTTTAGAGTCTTCGGGGGACGGACGTAGATCGCCAACTCCTGAAGCTTTCCCTTGCTTGCTGCTGGTAGCAAGTTATCATCCTGACGCTTACGATATCTCATCTCCAGCAGCGTTTTGTCGAGTCGCTGCTCGTAATTCGCGCATCCGATCGCCAGGATCAGGCCCGCGCTAGCCACGATCGCAAAGGCCCGTTTCATCATTGACCTCACGTTATGCGTGCGGAAGTTACCAGCCGACTCTTTCCGATTACGATTAACTCTCGATAGGATCGAGCAGGAAGTCAAGCTGTCGCCGGGCCGATAGGGTGATTTTTCAATGACCCGAGACACGGCTACAGAGCTCGCCGGACAGAGCCGGCTCCTACAGGATTTGTTTGGAGGGAGCTCCCTCTCCTGATCCGGATTCTCGCCTTGTATCGGGCGGTTGTGATTTTTCGACACGTTGGGCTCGCATGACGGACCGGCAGCCGAGGGCGACAGATTGGCTGGAAGACAGGCAAATGGATGAAGACGATCCCAAGTCGGCATTGGCGAGGCTGAACGAGAAGGGAGCCACGGTCGCGGGTGGCCACGTGGTCCAAATCATTGCCCTGGTGAAACCGTTTCGAGCGCAAGCCGTGCTTGCCGCGCTGGAGTCGGTCGACGTCCTGGGCGGAACGGTTCGCGAGGCGATGGGATACGGGCGGCAGAAAAACCGGCTGCATCAGTATCTGGGCAGCGAGTACAACTCGTCATTCGTGCCCAAGGTCGAGTTGACCATTTTCGTCGAGCAACGGCATGTGCAGGCCGCGATCAAGGCGATCGTGGGACAGGCCCGAACCGGCCGGATCGGTGACGGCAAAATCCTGGTGATCCCTTGTCTCAAAGAGTTTCTGAGCTGGTGAGCCGCCTGACGCCCACATCAATTCAGTTCATTTTAATCAGTGTGGTGTATTAATCCAAAGGACCCGGCGGAACCGAGGCCGCTGGTGGGGGTCTTCGAGGTCGACCAGGATTTGCTGAGGTACGGTCCTGGGGTTTTCCGCGCGGAGCAAGGCGTAGCGGCCACAATACTGAAACCAGCGAACGACGGGTTGATCCTCAAGCCACGCTACGATCATTTTGCCATCGAGCTCGCGCAGATCGTCTTCATCCCTGGCGTAGGCGATCGACGCCCCGTCGGCGACGATCGGTGTCATGGAATCGCCGTTGACTTGAATGCAACGGTTGTCCCGATGGGCCGCGAGCCATTCCCGGCGCGACTGCGAGAATCGTGAACCCGCCTCGTCGGCCGTGGCGTCCGCGCTCTCGGGATCTCTAAGTGTCAAGGCATGATCCTGAGGCGGCCCCACCCGGCCCTCCCTCATGGTAAGTCCGTTCTCATGGTCAGGTTCTTCCATGAGGTCGACGTCGCGTTTCGTCCGGGTCGATTCCTCATCTTCGAGGAGCTGGAGAGCCGTTCTGAGCAGGGCACCAACAGTGAGCGAGGGCGAAGCCTCTTTCTCAACACGGTCCGATCGCGAACTGCGAAGCCTGGGTCCCTCGCCGCGCAAAAGAAATGCTGGCTCAACCGATGTCAACTCGATGATTTTCAAGATGACCTCGGCGGGAACCGTGACTCCGCCCTCATAATTGTACCAGGTCCTGACCGGGATCCCCAATCGCCGTGCCATCTCCGGTCCTCCGCGCTCTCCGTACAGATCCAGACGCAACGCGGCCAGACGTTCCGCGAGGTCCAGCTTCGTACGAACCGATTCAGGAAGCGTTTTCCGACGAGCCATTTCAAGGATTCCTGCAAACAAACGTGGGTTGATGTGCCCAGCGTCAGACGACTAGCGGAACTGCAGACCTGAGCGAATACCTGGAGCTATTTAAGGCGTTTTGCTAAAGAAATCAATGCGATTATTCTCAAAGATGTCAAAGATCCACAAAAACCGCGTGAATCGGGATAAAAAAACCACAATGACGGGCGATCAGGCTCAAGCGAGCCATTTATTGCATGGATTGATCTGTGGCACGTACCACGCACGCTATTATAGACGTTGGTAATCTTCTTCGCAACGGGTGAGTCGCGCGACTTCGGCATCGCGCTCGGAACCATCTCTTCTTCAGTCGTATCTAAATCTAACTATGAATGGCCAAGGAAACCCGAATCCAGCGCCGATTGCTTTGGGTTTTCTTTGGTTTGTGGTCCGCCCCGACCGATCATGGAGAGACGATCGTCGGAAAGCCGGTTGGGGTCGAAATCGTAAAGCCCGGGCGGCCGCGTCCGTTTTTCGATGCGGCCGAATCCGCTTTCCAATAAGCCTTTAGCGAACTGTATGCGCCGCGGAGCCACGACCACTGATTATTCGTCGTCCAGTTTGAGGTCGAGCAAGAACTGTGCAACGGCGTCGTCCTCTTTTGGGGATTGATCCGATGACTTGGGGGTAGTGGTCCTTTCGTCAGTCGGTGCGGAGGCGCTGGTCCTTGGCGACTTAGACTTAGAGGAGGCCATATTGCCCACTGGCACGACGGGCTCGTCCTCGGCGAGAGGGATGATGTCCAATTCCGACTGGGGTTGGTCGTCGCTGAGTTCCATCTCGAAATCGTCTTGGTCATCGTCGGCCGGGATGGCGTCGAAGACCGCGGTATCGGAGGCTTTGGGCTTGGGAGCGGAGGCGTCGCCGGGACCCGAAGCGGCCGCTGCGCCTTGACCGAGTTTAGATACGCGAAGGGTCACCGTGCCGACGGTCAACTCGTCGCCGGATTTGAGGACTTGTTGGCCTGTAATCTTTTTTCCATTGACAAATGTACCGTTAGAGCTGCCGAGGTCACGGATTGCGAGTTTGCCTCCGGCTTCGAAGAGCTCACAATGGCGCCGGCTGACCTGCGACGACTTGATTCGGATCTGGCAGTCGTCGTGACGGCCGACGCTGGTTACGGCGTCTGACAACTTGAGCGTAGTGTTGGCGCTTCGGCCTCGAACGACCTGGAGTATGTAATTCATCGTGGATTCGTCCCGATCGGATGTCTCTTGTTCTTGCGATGTCGCCGGCGACGTGATCGATCCTCCTGTAAATTATCGTGTCGCGACGCGGTACGCAAATGAAAAGACGAACCGGTAGCGCGAGTTGAGTCTGGCTGGGCCGCTGGGCCGGGGTTTTCCGAAGACGGCTTGCAATCCCGGTTGACCGCGCTATACTAAATCTGGTCCGGACGCGGACCGCACGGGAGTTAATTTCTCCGATGCGCGGGCGCGTCCGCTGGTTACGTTGGTAAATGCGGGAGTAGCTCAGGGGTAGAGCACCACGTTGCCAACGTGGGTGTCGAGGGTTCAAATCCCTTCTCCCGCTTTTGATCGATGCCATCCGGAGTCGGCGGCTTTCGCTCAAGAGCGTGGGTTGCGTGATCGTGGATCAAGCCACCTGTGCCCGAGTACACCCGAGGAATCGCCTTTGATGAGCACCGACGACGACGAATCCGATGCATCAGTTTCGGTCAGTGACGAGCAGGAAGAAGCTGAGCCTCAAAAGGCGAAGCGTAAACTAGAGATTGAGGTTGCGATCAGCGACGCTGGCCCGTGCAAGAAGCGCCTCAAGATCACAGTACCTCGCGGGGAGATCGACCGCCAGTACGAGGAGTCGGTAAATACACTTCGGAAAGAGGCGGTCGTCCCGGGTTTCCGGCCGGGCCGTGCTCCCAAGCAGTTGGTTGTCAAGCGGTTCAAGAAGCAAGTCTCGGACCAGGTCAAGTCCGCCCTGTTAACGTCCTCGCTGCAGCAGATCGACAAGGACTACGACCTCGATCCGATCACGCAGCCGAAGCTCGACATCGAAGCGATCGTACTTCCCGATGACGGTCCAATGAATTTCGAGATGGATATCGAAGTTCGTCCCGAGTTCGACCTGCCGAATTATCAAGGCCTCAAGGTCGCTCGTCCGATCGCCGAGATCACGGAGAAGGATATCGACCTTCAGCTTACGTATTACCTGGAGCAACGCGGTCAGGTCGTGCCCAAACTCGAGGGGGCTGCCGAGCGAGGAGATTATCTCACGGCCGACCTGGTCTTCGTGCGGCGGTGATGGCAAGCGCCTCGGTGAGCTCAAGGAGTGCGAGTTCCGCCTGCTGTCGGAGCTGCGGTTTCAGAACGGCTCGATCTCGAACATCAGCGACGCATTCGTGGGAGTCAAGCCGGGCGATTCCCGCGAAGTTAAGGCCAAGCTTGGCACCGCCGTCGATGATGCCTCACTACGGGGCGCGACCATTACCGTGCAGGTCAAGGTCAATGATCTGAAGCGGCTGCGGCTTCCCGAGCTCAACGAGGAATTCCTCGATTCGCTCGATTTCGTCAGCGTGGAAGCCCTGCGGCTGGGCGTGCGACGCAACCTTGAGCGCCGGCTTGAGACCGAGCAGCGCCAGGCTGTTCGCCGGCAGATCGTCGACTCTCTGCTCCGGGTAACACCGTTCGAGCTGCCCGAGGATCTGGTTTCCCGCGAGGAGAAAAACACGATCAACAGGCTGGTGGCGGAATCGAGGCAGGGAGGGATGTCGGATAAGGAGATCGAGGCGCGAGCCGCCGAGATCCGCGCCAATGCCCACGAGACGACGCTCCGGACGCTCAAGGAATTCCTGCTCTTGGCCAAGATCGCCGAAGCGGAAGGAATCGAGGTCCAGGACGCGGATATCAACCTCGAGATCGAGTTGATCGCCGAGCGGAATGAGGAGAGCGTTCGGCGGGTGCGCTCACGAGTCGAGAAAGAAGGCGGGGCCGACGGCCTGGCGACCCAGATTCTGGAACGAAAGGTCATCGAGCGCATCCTCGAGACCGCCAAGGTCGAGGACGTTGCGGTACCGATCACCGAGCCGTCGCCCGGAGTCGAGACCGTGGATTATACCCTCACTGCGCTCGCGGACGAACCGCCTGCCACGGTGAGTCGTGTCGCCGACAAGCCGGAAAGCGGCGACGGATCGTGAACCCTGGATGCGACCGAACCGGTCCACCGACCGGCTCGCGTCGTCCCATGTGCCATGCCCTTTGGCCCAGGCGATCGGACCGATGTGCCGGTCGCGCTGGGTCTTTGTTTCCGAGGGACCGTTCCATGCCTATTCAACCGCCCCTGGCCGAACCGATGCTTCAGCGCTATCGCGACTATGCGCGACAGCGCCAGATGACCCTCGGCGATCTGCTCCTCGAAAACCGGATCGTGTTTCTCGAAGGAGTCATCAACGACGCCGCGGCCAATGTCACCGTCATGAAGTTCCTGTACTTGCAATATGAGAACCGCACCCAGGGAATCAGCTTCTACATCAACAGCCCGGGTGGAAGCGTCACGAGCACCCTGGCGATCTACGACACGATGCAGTTCATCGAGTGCCCGATCGCCACGTATTGCATCGGCCTGGCCGCCTCGGGAGCCGCGGTCTTGCTCGCCGGAGGCTCCAAGGGGCGGCGTTATGCCTTACCTCACTCCAAGATCATGATCCATCAGCCCTACGGCCAGGTGGGCGGCCAGGTCTCCGACATCGAGATTCAGGCCGAGGAGATCGTCAGGAGTAAACAGGTGATCAACGAGATCATCGCCAAACACACGGGACAACCGATCGAGCGCGTCGCCAAGGACACGGAACGCGACCGATATCTGACTGCGATCCAAGGCAAGGAATATGGCCTGGTTGATGAAGTCGTGGGACGGATCGTCGGTGCCGAAAAGGGTCCTGGTGCCAGTAGCGGCGGAATGCCTGTCACTTGAGGCCGAGCCCAGCCAGCCCGGCGGATCTCCGGTTCGGTTGGTTCGCCATCGCCATTCTCCTGGCTGCAACGCTAGGAGCGCATTGAAAAGAACTCGCAGACACAACATGACTGAGCGGAGTTTTTCCGCAAGCGCGCTCTCCGGTCGCTGGAGCGCCAAAATTCCTTGGTCCGCGGCCACCGGCTGACGGCACCTTTTCTTTTCGAGAAGGGCGTATCAATCATGCCACTAGTCCCGATCGTGATCGAACGAAGCGGCCGCGAAGAGCGGGCGATGGACATCTATTCCCGCCTGCTCCAAGACCGCATCATCATCTTGGGCTCGCCGATCGATGACACCATCTCCAACCTGGTCATTGCCCAGATGCTGGTCCTGGCCCATCAAGACGCCAAGGCTGACATTCATTTGTATATCAACAGCCCGGGTGGAAGCGTGACCGCGGGGCTGGCCATCTACGACACGATGCAATGGGTCTCATGCGACGTGGCGACGTACTGCATCGGCCAGTGCGCCAGCATGGGCTCGCTCTTGCTGGCCGCCGGCGCCAAGAACAAGCGAAACGCGCTGCCGCATAGCCGGATCATGATCCATCAGCCATTGGCGGGCATGGAAGGAACGGCGACCGAGATCATGATCCACGCCGAAGAATTTATCCGGATGAAGAAACAGCTCAACCAGATCTACATGAAGCACACCGGGCAAACCCTGGAGCGACTTCAAGACGACACCGACCGCGACCGCTTCATGTCGCCCGAGGAGTCCCGCGAGTACGGGCTGATCGACAACGTCGTGGACCGCGAGCCGCCTATTCCCCTGAATACGAATCCGATCCCGTAAATCGTCTTGCTTGGTCGATCCAGGTATTGTGGGGCAGGCTTTCCCGCATGATCCTGTTCGGCCGGGGTCTCACGACCCCGCCGCGTGAGTTCCGGGGACGCCATACTTAGTTATCAGCCGTAGTTAGGTATGATGTCCCCGGTACCCCATGAAGACCACCAGATCAGAGCACAGACGGAAGTGCCGATGTTGCGGCATTTCGGGGCGTGCTGGCAAAGCCGCGGGTCATATTGAAATCACCGCTTCCACGACCATTTTTCTTCCACGGTCGAGAGGTCCAGAAGCTTGATCTGATCGTCCCAGCCGACGGCGGCCAGCCATTTCCCGTTCGGAGAAATGGCGACGCCGAAGACAAAATCATTGAAGCCGCCGACCGTGGACTTCAATTTCGGTCTTTCGAAATCGACCAGATCCCAGATGCGAACGGTGCGATCCATGCCGCCACTTGCCAGGAACTTGCCGTCGGGCGAGAAATCCAGATCTGTGACGCTGCCGATGTGTGTGCCCCTCGAGTTTGCGGATCTCCTTGCTCGATGCGACGTCAAAGACCCGAATCGCCGCGTCACCGCAGCCGGTCAGCAGTGTTTTGTTATCATTTGAGAAGACGACGCCGTTGACGTCCGCGGGATGTTCGAATTCGTGCAGCACTTTGAAATTCTCGGTGTCCAGGAGGCGCGCGAAATGATCTTGCCCTGCGGTGGCGAGCATCTTGCCGTCGGGCGACAGGGCCATCCCCCAGATGCCTCCCCGATGAAGCATCTTCCAGGTGTAAACCTGGTTTTTCGAGGGGACTTCCCACACCCGAACGGAACCGTCTCCAACGGCGGCAAAGAGACGTTTTCCGTCGGGAGAACTCTGCAGCACCTCGACATTCCCGGGAAGTTTTATCTGATCGGTTTGCTTCCCCGTCTCGGCGTCGTAAAAGAAGATGCTTCCCCCGTAATCGCCCGACACGAAAGATTTCCCATTCGGCGCCCACGCGACAGTCCGCACACCGCGCTCGGTCGGGATGACAAATCTCGGCTTGCCCGTTTCTGCCTCCCACACGCGGACTTCGCCCCCTTCGTTCTCGTCCCAACTGCCGTGCGCCGTGATCAGCCGTTTGCCGTCGGGCGAGAATCGCGGAAACCAGACCAGTCGCACCGCTTTTCCAGCTTTCTGAATTTCCTGATCGCCGGCGGAAAGGGCCCCGGGAGAGAGGGACAGGGCCGCGACTGTGAGCGTGATCCAGAAACGAACAGGGAACATTTCGGTCAGCATGAGATTTCCTTTCCTGGAGAGCAGACTCGTCTTCGGCTTTCGCACGACGCTCGCCTCTAAGGCAAGGTGCCCGTTATTTTAAGACATGGCGTCTTAATCTCAAGCGACAGTCTGGCCGCGGACGTATCAGAGATCCTGGATCGCGAAGTGTGCGATGACGAACTGCGGTCGATCCGTTCGGAAACCGCTAGGAGCAGTAAACCTCGCCGACGTCGGCCAGCCCACGGAGGCCCAAGCGCCCGAACGCATAAGGCGTGGGTGCAAGAGACGATCGTCCGTGCGATAATTCTACCGATCCGGTTCGTGGCCCGGGATCGGGACGGCGTCGCCGGTGTCCGGCGCCTCCGGGCCACGTGCCGATGTCGGGAGAATCGTCCCATGGCCCCCGTTGATACCGATCGCAACCTCCTCTTCGGTTTGCTGGCACTTCAGACAGGCATGATCGATCAGGGGGCGTTATTTACAGCGTTCGCGGCCTGGATTCGTGACAAGAGCCGATGCCTGGCTGATCACCTGGTTATTCTGGGCCAACTGGACGTGCCACGCCGGGCCGCGGTCGAGGCAATCGCCGATGTGCATGTTCAGGCGCTCGGCGGCGACATTGAGAGGAGCCTCGCGGTCCTGGCCGTGGGACGATCAGTTCACGAGGGCCTGACGGTTGCCGGCGGCTCTGATGTCACGGTAAGCCTCCGGCACGTGGGCTTGGCGCATTCGCCGACCCACGACGAAGTCACCGATCTCGACCGTGCCGCCGGCATTACCGCGGGCACGGCGACCTCGAGCGGACAGCGATTCCGCATCCTGCGTCCGCATGCGCAGGGCGGACTTGGGGCCGTCTCCGTGGCGCTCGACGGCGAGCTGCACCGCGAGGTCGCACTCAAACAGATCCTGGACAAGCACGCGGATGATCCGATCAGTCGTCAGCGATTCATCGCCGAGGCAGAGATCACTGGCGGGCTGGAACACCCTGGTGTCGTCCCGGTCTACGGTTTGGGCGTGGATTCCTTCGGCCGTCCTTACTACGCGATGCGCTTCATCAAGGGTGATTCGCTCAAGCAGGCGATCGGGCGGTTCCACGCGGATCAGGCATTGCGAAAGGATCCCGGCCGCTGGTCGCTGGAGCTGCGCAAGCTCTTGCGGCGGTTCACCGACGTTTGTAACGCCATCGAATATGCCCACTCGCGCGGGGTCATCCACCGTGATATCAAGCCGGCGAATATCATCGTCGGCAAGCACGGCGAGACGCTGGTGGTAGACTGGGGGTTGGCCAAAGCCATCGGCCGCGCCGACGCACCGGCGGGCGAGGAAATCATCGCCCCGTCCTCATCGGGTTCGTCGGAGACCCTGCCCGGAAGCGTGCTGGGGACTCCGGCTTACATGAGCCCGGAGCAGGCCAGAGGCGAGCTGAACCGACTTGGCCCGCGGTCCGAGGTCTACAGCCTGGGCGCCACTCTGTACTGTCTCCTGACCGGCAAACCGCCGTGCGAGGGGGAGAACCTCGCGGCCGTCCTGGGGGCGGTAGAGGACGGCCAATTCCAGCGCCCGTGTCAGCTCGAGCCTTTGCTCGACAAGGCACTGGAGTCCGTCTGCTTGAAAGCTTTGGCCAGAGAGCCGGAAGACCGCTACGCCACGCCGAAAGCCTTGGCTGACGACATCGAGAGATGGGCGGCCGACGAGCCGGTGTCCGCATGGCGGGAACCGCTGTCGCGACGAGTGCGGCGGTGGGGGCGAAGGAATCGGACAGCGGTGACGGCAGCGGCGGTCGCCGTGCTGGTGGCGCTCGTCGGCACGGCCGCGGTGCTCGCCGTCCAGACCAAGGCGAACGCCGATTTGAGCCAGGCCAATATCGCGTTAGCTGCCGCCAACGACCGTGAGGCGGCGCGGTTCGGCCTCGCCCTGGAGGCCATCAAGCTCTTTCACGGCGAGGTCGGCGACGACCTCGTGCTCAAAGCTGACCAGTTCAAGCCGCTCCGCGACAAGCTCCTTCGCGGCGCCGCCGACTTTTACGGCAAACTCGAAGAGTTGCTCAGGGGCCAGCCCGACCAGGCCTCGCCAAGGACGATGGGGAACGCGTATTTCGAGCTCGGCGGCCTGATCGCCACGATCGGTGACAAGCCCGCCGGCGCTGGCGGTCCACCGCAAGGCCCTGGCGGTACGGCGGGACCTCTCCTCGGAGCCGGTCGCCACCGACGAGGCCCGCGGGGATGTGGCGAAAAGCCTGTACGCAATCGCGAGCCTGCTTCGAGAGACGGGAAAGATGAACGAGGCCCTCAACCTCGCCGAGGAGGCGCGTGACCTGCTCGAAGGCATGACTTTCTTGGCACCCGGCTCCGACCGGCGTCGCGCCTTACTCGGCGCGGTCTACGCAAGGATCGGGTCCGTGCTCGAAAATATCGGGAAGACGGCTGCGGCGATGTCCGCCTATCAAAAGTCGGTGGAGACCTTGACGCCATTAGCTGGCGACAGCCCCGCCGGCACCGAATTGCGTTCCAGCCTCGCGCACACCGACAACGACATCGCCCTTCTGCTGGTGAAGACCGGTAAGCCGGCCGAGGCGCTCGAGTCCCACCACCGCGCGCTGGCGATCTACCAGAAACTGGCCAGAGACAATCCCGCCGATACCGAGTTCCGAAGTAGCGAGGCCCGCAGCCACAGCAACATCGGCCTTCTGCTCGCGGAGACCGGCAAGCCGGCCGAGGCGCTGGAGTCGTACCGGCGGGCGCTGGCGATCCACCAGAAGCTGGCCGACGACAACCCCGCTGTCACGGAATTCCGGAAACGCTTGGCGGACAGTTACAACAACATCAGCATTCCGCTCAGGCAGACCGGCCAACTGGCCGACGCACTCGCGGCGAACCGGCGGGCGCTGGCAATCCGACGGAAGCTAGCCGACGACAACCCAACTGTCAACGAATTCCGAAGCCGCCTGGCGGACAGTCACAACAGCGTCGCCGTTCTGCTGGCGCAAACCGGTCAATCGGCGGAGGCACTGGAGGCGTACCGGCAGCGCGCTGGCGATCCTGCGGAAGCGTAGCCGACGACAACCCCGCCGTTACCGAATTCCGAAACAGCCTGGCGCGGACCCAAAGCAATATCGGTATTCTGCTGGCGCAGACCGGCAAGCCGCCCGAGGCGCTGGAGGCGTTCCGCCAGGCGGTCGCGATCAAGCAGAAGTTGGTAGACGACAACCCCGACGTCGCCGAATTCCGAAACAGCCTGGTCTACAGTCTCAACGACATCGGCTTCCTGCTGACGGATACCGGCAATCCGGCCGAGGCACTGAAGATGCACCGCCGCGCCCTGGCGATCCAGCGAAAGGTGGCCGACGACAACCCCGACGTCACCGAATTCCGAAGCCAACTGGCGACGTGCCACAACGAGATCGGCTATTTATCAGCGCAGATTGGCAATCCGGCCGAGGCCTCGAGTCGTACCGCCGCGCACTGGCCATCCGGCAGTCGCTCGCCGACGATAACCCCGCAGTGACCGACTTCCGCAGGCTCCTGGCCATCTGTCATCACGACGTTGGTAACTTACTCTGGCAGACCGATCGGCCGGCCGAGGCGCTGGAGTCGTACGGCCTCGCGCTGGCGATCCTGCGGAATCTGGCCGACGACAACCCCACGGTCCCCGAATTCCGAGACCGCCTGGCCGGCGCCCACACCAGCCTCGCCGATGTGCACCGTATTCTCGGACGAGTCAGCGAGGCGCGGGAAGAATACGGCCGGGCCATCGCGACCCGCGAGGCGCTGCTCACGGCCAACCCCAAGTTCACCAACTACGTCGGCAGCCTCGCCTCGAGCATACGTGGGTTGGGGCTACTGTGCCTGGCTACCGGCGATGATGCCGGCGCGGTCGACGCGGCCCGGAAGGCGGTGGCTCTCTACGAGGGTCTGCCGTCCCGCTCGGTGGAGGAGTCGTTCGAGCTAGCATGTTGCCACGCCACGCTGGCTGCCGCAGCCGGGCGGGAGCGATCCCAGATCTCGGCAGTCGACGGAGTTGCCGAGGCCGAGCAGGTGATGAACTTGCTCCGTCAGGCTGTGGCCGGCGGCTACCGCAATGCCAACGCGATCCGGAAAGAGGCGGTACTCGACCGGTTCCGTGGCCGCGATGACTTTCGGCTCCTGATGATGGACATGGCGATGCCGAACACGGCATTTGCCGAGTGAATCAGCCACCGATCAAACGCGGATACAATTAAACGTTTATTGAGTGCCCTCATCGGCAGAGTGGCGCCTTGATCCGTGATGGACAAGCCGTTTCACTCTTAGGATCGGTGTTTAATCCGCCATCGTGCTGGGGTGTTGAAAAGATGGTTTGGCACAAGCTTTCGGTTCATCCCGAATCCGTTGCGCCGCTTTCCCCCCTTGCGAAGGGGGGGTCAGGGGGGGTGGTCCCCGCGAACCAGGGCCTTGTATGCGGTTCCAGGGCAGCTAAGACTCCGCGGAATTTCCGGCTCGGCCGAGACTGTTGGTTATGCCCTGTCCACCCCCCCTGACCCCCTTACGAAGCATGTCTCGTAAAGTTCAATGAGATTCGCGGGGATTGAACTGTCGGCACAAGCTTTTTGTTTGTAATGACTTATGACATCAACAATCTCTTGTAGAGACCATGCTTCGCAAGGGGGGGAAAGGAATCGCTCGCTCGCACCGGCATTCAATCAGCACAACAAAAACGCGGGTCTCGAAACGGTGCCCTGAGTACGTTTAACCGCGTCCTTTCAACACCCCACCATCGTGCCACCATTCATAAAAACTTGTACAAGTTTAGCATATATGTGTAATCTATATATTCCCATAATTATGTTCAATCACGTCTCATGTTCGCGCGGCTGGCCCATCCCGCGGCGTTGCGCACATTCCTGGAGCCCCGCCGATGCGATTTGCAGTGGCGGCGATATCGTTACGGCAGACGATAAGAACCCGACCGCCGAGGCGATCGCGGTCGAGGACGGCAAGATCATTGCCGTCGGCAACAAGGCAGACGTGCTGAAATTGAAGTGAGTTCCGCGGACACCATACTTAGTGAGTTCCGGGATACGATACTTAATTAATGGCGGGAGTTAGGTATGGTGTCCCCGGAATCGGCTCAAAGTATTCCCGAGTCGGAATCTTCAACCCCCGGACCAGTTCATGTGGTCGAGATCGTCGATCATCCCGGCCTTCTGCGTCGGGCGCCATCCCAGCCGCTGCTGCGTCAGCGCGCTTGACGCCGGCATGTCCATCCCGGCGAAGAACCCGAGCCAGCCGAAGTGACCGGCGGCCTCCTCGGGGGACATGGAGACGACCGGGATCTTCAAGCCCCGCCCGATGGCCTCCGCGATCTCTCGGGCCGGAACGCCCTCCTCGGCAACCGCGTGATACCTCGCCCGGGTCGTTCCCTTCTCAAGGGCCAGCCTGTAGACGGGCGCGGCATCGAGCAGATGCACGGCAGGCCAGCGATTGAGCCCGTCGCCGACGTAAGCCGCGACGCCCTTTTCGCGAGCGACGGCGATCGCGGGGGTGACGAGGCCTTGCTTCTCCGTGTTATGCACCTGCGGCAGTCGCACCACCGACACGCTCACGCCACGCGCGGCGACCGCCTCTGCCGCGAATTCCGACGCCGCACGGGGGTTCGGGTGGTTGGGATCAAAATGGTCCTCGGTCGCGGGTTGGCCTGGCACCGCGTTCCCCATCCCGGTCCCGGAGGTGATAACCAGGTGACGGTCGGAGCCTGCGAGCGCGTCACCGAGCGCCTCGATGGCCCGCCTATCTGCCTCGCAGACCTCGTGGAATCTCGAGAAGTCGTGGATGAAGCCGGTATGGATCACCCCGTCCGATGACGCCGCGCCTCTCCGCAGGCTGTCGAGGTCCTCGAGATCGCCTCGGTGCACCTCGGCCCCGGCGGAGGCGAGCGACGCGGCGCTCGCGTCCGAACGGGCGAGGCCGAGCACCTTGTGGCCCGCGGCGATGAGATCCTGAACGACGGTGGAACCGACAAATCCAGTAGCGCCGGTAACGAAAACACGCATCAGGGCTTCTCCTTGATTTGGCTTCAAGACCGTAATCCCAGTCCCTTGGTTCACAGGGTAGGCGATTGACTTGATACGATCTATGCTCTAAAGTCCAAAATATCTTCGCGATCGTCCAGGAGTGCCCCATGGACCCGCTCTCAGGCGTGCTCTCGCTTCTGAAACCCCACAACACGATGTGCGGCGGCTTCGATGTCGGTGGAGAATGGTCGTTCCAATTCCCCCAACATGAAGGCATCAAGTGCTATGCAGTCGTTTCCGGCCAATGCTGGCTTTCCGTGGAGGGGGTTCCCGAAGCGGTGCACCTGAAGACCGGAGATTGCTTCCTTCTGCCGCTGGGACGGCCTTTCCGCCTCGCGAGCGACCTGGCCTTGCCGCCTGTCGACTTCAGGTCGATGTATTCACGGCCGCTGAATGGTGGCGTCGCCTCCTGGAACGGGGGAGGAGATGTCTCCGGTGTTGGCGGCTACTTCGGCCTTGCCGGAAATCATGCCGGCATCCTGCTGGGAATGCTCCCGCCCATCGTGCATATCAAGAAAGAATCGGACAAATTGGCGTTGCGCTGGTCTATTGAGAGGATGATGCAGGAACTGCGCGAGCCACAGCCAGGTAGCTTTCTGGTCCTACAGCACCTCGCCCAGATGATGCTGGTCCAGGCCCTGCGGGCACATCTGGCGGAAGGGTTGAGAGGTGGTGTAGGATGGCTCTTCGCACTGGCGGATCAACAAATGAGCGTGGCAATTAACTCGATGCACGACGATCCTGCGCATCCCTGGACTTTGCAGGAGCTGGCGGAGCGTGTAGGGATGTA
>CAVRFS010000008.1:0-195395 GCA_963720335.1 uncultured Planctomycetota bacterium
TGGTCAAGATAATTAACTGACCTCCGATCACGATAATCGACGAGAATCGTGTGATTGGATGGATGTACTTAGTACCGGTGGCCTCTTCTCTTCTGTCCCGGATCGTCGTTCCGTTCCCGCTTATCTCCAGGTGCCGGAACGGGGAACGGACCGATGATTTCGCTCAGACCCTCGTTGATCACGGCACATCGTTCTGTGTCGAGCCTCCCGTGACCTTTTCTTTTGGGGTCGCCTTGAACTTCAGGAGAGCCTTCGCTTCCTTGTAGGCCAGCCACATGACCAGGTCCTTCGCGTCGGCGCCGCCCGCAAGCGGTTTCCGTTCGTCGATTGGCAGCGGTTTCATCTTCGCGGCCGCTTCGGTAGCGAGCTTGCGGGCAAGGTCGGCCTTTCCCTGTCGAAACAGGCCCATCGCGCGGTAGAACGCTGAAGTGTTTGATACGGTGCTATTTGTACTTGGATCATTCATCGCCGCAGTCAAAGCGGTGTCGGCTTCCGCGAAGTGTCCGCTACGGTATTCCGCCATGCCGAGGTCCATCCGCGCATAAATCAGAAACGCGGAATCCTCTCCATGTTCTACCGCGCGACGGGCGAGAACCAGCGCGCTCGCGCCGCTCTTGGTCGGCCAGGCGCAGGCAGCAAGGCTTTGCCGCACGGTCGGCGACCACGGCGTCGTTCGTGTCTTTCGCGAGCGCAAGAAGCTTCTCACAAGTGGAGGAAAGCTCCTTTTCCTGCGCAAACCACGCCTGGAGCGAGGCTGCCCTCAAATAGTCAAGGGCCAGGTCGCGGCGAAAATCGACGACGGAGGGATTGTCATCGATCAGCTTTAGCCGGATCGCCAGCCCCTTGCGGTGCTCGGCCTCCGCCTCCGTCGGCTTGTCCGTGCTCGACAGCAGGTTGCCGAGGTTGTTGTGGCTGTCCGCCAGTCGGCTGCGGAATTCGGTGACGGCGGGGTTCTCTGCAGCCAGCTTCTGATAGAGCCCCACGGCTGCGCGATACTCCGACTCGGACTCCTTTGGCCGGCCCGTCGCCACCAGCAGGTTGCCGAGGTTGTTGTGGCTGTACGCCAGTCGGTTGCGGAAGTCGGTGACGGTGGGGTTCTCCGCGACCAGGTTCTCCTGGATCGCCAGCTCCTTGCGGCACGCTACCAGAGCATCCGCGGGCTTATCTGCCCGCATGAGCAGACCGCGGATCTCGTCGCGGCACCACCATAAGTCCGTCTGAAACTCGGCGACGGCGGGATTGGCATCCACCAGCCTCTGGCGGATCGCCAAAGCCTTCGATTGCGCTTCCAAGGCGTCTGACAGCTTGCCCGACTCCGACAGCGCAAGCCCGATGTTGTTGTAGCTCCCGGCCAAGTACATTTGGTACCCGGCGACCGCGGGTTTGGCCTCGGTTAGCTTCTGCACGATCGCCAGTGCCTTGCCGTGCGCTTCCAGAGCTTCCGTCGGCTTCCCCATCCTCCTGAGCACGTGGCCGATGTTGTGATAGGACAGGGCCAGAAGTCGCTGGACAGACATGTTCGCAGGGTTGGCGTTGGCCAGCTTCTCAGCGATGCCCGACGCCGTGCGACATGAGTCCAGTGCGCCCGCCAGCTTGCCCGTTTGAAACAGAAACTCGCCCATGTTCGCAGAAATAATTGCCTGCAACTCGAGAGTAGAAGTAAGGCCTTGACCCGATAAGTCGTATTGCCCGGTTTCCGGTAGCTTTTGGCTGATTGCCAACGCTTCACGAAAGGATTCGAGCGCCGCGGCCGGGCTCTCCGTACTTTGCTGAAGACGCGCCTGCTCCCCAACAATATAGCCGAGACGTTCGTGCCCAAAGGCCGCTTGGGCACGCACGGCGTCCGTCGGCGACTCCGCCTCCAGAGCCGCTACCAGGCCACGCTGGTCCCGGACGGCCGACAGTGCCTCCTTGGTGTCACCGGCTCTCTGTAGCAGCGATCCGAGCGCTGATAGGCTGCGGGCCACGTTCAGCCGGGTTTCGACATCCGCCCCCCTTACCGCCGCCAGCTCTCGCCGTATCGCCAGCACTTTGCGGTGCATCGCCAGCGCCTCCGGAATCGAGCCGATCTTGCCCGTCAGCTCGGCGAGCTGGAAATACGCCGCCGCTAGCGCCTTTCGCGACTTGGCATCGGTCTGCCGTTCGAGCAGGTTCTTCAGGTCGTCGTAGAAGCCGGCCGCCTTCTTCAAGAGCTTCGTCCGCAGCTCCTTGAATTCGGCGTTCTTGAGCAACATGTCCTCGCTGACGTCGGTGTGAAACGTCGCGATGGCCTTCTGAGCCAGCTCGAACCGCTTCTCTGCCTTGGCCCGCTCGTCTTCCAGCTCGGCGTTGGCAGCGACCAGGGCTTTGCCGGCTTTGGTTTCGCGAGTGAGCGAGGCGGACAACTGGGCGTTGGCTCGCGTCTGCACGGCCAATACCGCCGACAGCCCCACCACGCCGGCCAGGACGGCTGCCGCGACACCGGTCACTCCGGTCCGGTGCCGCGTTAGCCAGCGGACCAGGGTGCGGAACCAGGGCTCGGGATAGGCCGTCACCGGCTCGTCGGCCATCCATCGTTCGACGTCCTCGGCCAGTCCCCGGCGAGCCGTAGCGATCGGCCGGTTTCGTGCCATCGCCTTCAGGCAGACCGCTTCGAGCGCTTGGTCCATCGTGGGTCGACACCCGCGGTGCGCGAAACTCGCCGGGGTGGACCCCGCGGAGGATCTCGCCGATATCGTGCCCTCGAACGGCGGCTGCGCCGTCAAGAGGCAGTAAAGTGTTGCGCCCAGACAGTAGACGTCGGAGCGAGGCCCCAGCCGGTCGAGATCGCCTGCGGCCTGCTCGGGGCTCATATATGCCGGCGTACCCAGTGCACTGCCAGGAAGCGTCTCCGATGATCCGCTCGACGATGGCGCGATGGTCTGCTCGCCCACCGAGGGCTCGGCCCGGCCCGTGGCCTTGGCCAGTCCCCAGTCGACCACCAGCGTCTCGCCGTGCTTGCCGAGGATGATGTTGCCCGGCTTGATGTCGCGATGCAGCACGCCGCGGCGTGTGGGCGTAATCGATCGCGTTGCAGACATCGAAGAATCGACGGAGCAGCTTGCGTAACTCCAGCGAACGGCGGCCAGGGTCCTGCTTCGAGCTTGTGTCGCCGTGGAAGTGCTCGATCGCCTCCTTGAGGCTGTCTCCCTGGATGAACCGCATGGCGTAGTAGGGCCGGCCGTCGGCGTAGGTTCCCATGCCATAGACCGGCACGATGCCAGGATGCTCCAGTCCGCCGGTGATCTCGGCCTCGGCGAGGAACCGTTGGCGGCTGACCGGGTCGTCGGCATGGGTTTCGAGGATCTGCTTGAGCGCCACCTCGCGGTGCAGCTCGTCATCCAGCGCCACGAACACCTCGCCCAGCCCGCCGCGGGCATGCGGTCGGAGCACCCGGAACCGCAGGCCGTCGCTGGTGGCGACTCCGACGGAATAGCTGGCGGTGCGGTCGGCGTCGACGTCTCGCTAGTCAGGATCCGGTTGTCCGCAGGTGCGGACCTGAGCGAGCGTGCCGTCGATGTCGGGATCGCCCAGTCGAGCAAGTTCTCGCGGGTGGAGCGGGCGGCCGGAGGCGGCCAGGCTCCGCTCGACATCGCCGTGTTTCGACGTGCAGGGCCGCCATCGCCTCGACGGCGGCGCGGTGGTCGTCATTGAGATGGCCGAGGGCGGGGAGATGATCGGCCAGGCTCTTGGCCCGATCCAGGGTCCAAGCCTGGAACGCAGCCAGGAGCTGGGCCTGGTTGATCAGCCCGTTCTGAAGTGCCAAAAGACCGAAGAGCAGATGGCGGTCGGCGGCGATGGCGGCCATGAGGCAGCCTCCTGGTGGCGGACACGGGATATTAGGGTTCGGTCCCAGAGATGGGGGCCTTCGGCCACGGGGCCGCATCGGATGGATTATCTCACGGCGGTATCCACATGCAGCCCCCCCGTGGCCGATCGTGCTTTCGGTGCATCTGGCCGGGCCTTCACGCCGATTGATCGACGGCATGGGCGGGCGCCTGCAGAGGGAGCAATGTCCGGGTAACCGAGGTCAATGGCTCGAATCTCCGGTCCAGCGTACGGAGCGAGAGCCGCCTTTCCTTCCACTTGCGCCTCGGTCCGACGACACCGAAGCAGTTTCTGCGAAGCATCAGCCGTACCCTCACTTGGTAGTTCATACGCACCCCGGCAGAATCCTGCAGATGGGGCGGTGCATTGAGCGAGCGTTCCGTTCCCTGACACTCTATGAGGAACGGGGAACGACTTGGCGAGGCCGCTCTGTTTCCAGGCCGCCGGTCACTGCGCAGGGTCGAACGCCTCGGTATGAGCCGTTCCAGCAGGGTCCGTTCCGCGGGCACCAGGTCGACCCAGTCGGGACGTTTCTAAGCTCTTTTCATGGCCTTCGACAGCATAGGATCTCCTCCTGAGTCGATGCACGCCGCTGATCAAAAGCGGAGACGACGCATCCTCTGCGGGTGATCGTCGACCATCACGTCATCTTGATCAGCGGACTGCTCGGGACCGTAAGCGGCGACAGAAATCGCAAGAGATACCCCCAGTCCTGGCAGGGATCTTTGGTGCGATGGAACGCTTCTAGCAGCGACAGAGGCAAAACGACGATTTCGACAACTGGCACGACGCGACCTCGTGCAAGTTTCCAGAAAGGCGTCTGCGGAATGTCGTCGCGCCAGAAGGCCTGCCATCGCGCGATGGTCGCCCGGTCAACACCAAACAGGGTCGAAAGCTCGCGGACTCGGCGCGGCGTTGGACCTTGCCGCATGGCGCTGATCAAGATCACCACGGCACCAAGGTAGACCTTTCTGCCGAGAAAACGGACCGATGGCGGCGTCATCCTCTTTCTGCAGCCGTCGCGATCGCAGCAGAAGCTGAACCGGCAGCGATACTCCTCCGGCAGATGATCCGGCCCGCCCCGCGGTGCACGCGGGTAGTTGGCGCAGTGGAGGCGACCACCGCACGAGCATCCTTGCTGCCGAGCCGAATCGGCCAGGTCCTTGTCAATCGACAAAAGGAACGACCAGAAACTCCCACTTCGATGCAACTCATGCCCCATCATGGTGTGCTCCTTGGACTGAAGCCATTGAAAGAGGACACGCCATGCGAAGGCTCTCGCTCGATCACGCTAATTGATGGTGGTTACCGCCAAAACCTCGAATAAGTTGATCAGAATCCGCGAATTTCACATCGATTATGTTGGCCACGCTCACATGCCCGTGGTGCCGCCTTCCGTTTTGAGGGTGACGACGCGGTCGCCGCCTCTCCGCTCAAAATTGATGGAGATTCCATGCAGTCGAAGCTGGGGAGCAATGCGGCGCATTCGCTGCCGAACTTGCTGATCGTTTTGGGCCACGCGGTCCGAGCGTTTGGCCCGTGACTTTCACGACCGCGTTGTAGAGATCTTGGGGTTTGCCCGACCAGTAGACTCCCTTCCGTGCGAGAGCGATCACGACAGTCGCCACCGGCGAATCTTCGAGCAGTATCTGTGTCGCCTCCTTGCGGTTGTCCTTGTAGGTTGTGATGAACGTGTCGGCACCCCACCCCAGGCCCCGGCTGGTCGCTTCACCCCACTCGGCGTAGTCAGCCATGCGCGGCAAGTCCGTCAGATTGACTGACGGCAGTTCGCGCAGCCCGCCGACGATCGCGTCGAGCACGCCGCCCAAGATCCGCGGATAGTCGGCGCGAAACGCCGGCCAGAACGTCCTCTCGGTTTGCCGTCGCGTCTCTGAGATTGCCGGCAGGTGCAGGAAGACGGAGCGATCGCGCAGGTCGCCGCGCAGCACGAAGTCGTCGATCCCAACCAGAATCACCGGCCGCTGGGCGTAAATGTCGCTCCGTTCGTCATTGGTGAAGCGTGTGCGGCCGGCAAATCCCCCGCCGAACGCGAGCTGGCAGATGCAGTCGGAGAGCCAGCCGGGAATTGTGCTGATGTTCTCGTATGCGAGCAGCCAGCCATTGAGCGCGGTCGCCATCAGGTTTTCCGTGCTGCTCGGAAGCGCCAAAACGGGGCAGGTATGGGGGTCGATCAGGAGACGAAGGATCCTGGCCAGCGTGCTCTTGCCGGACGACTGCTCGCCGTTCAAGACCAGGATCGGATACGGGCCGACCGGCCGCAGCGCCGCCGTCAGCCAGGCCACCACGAGTCGGAAATCAGGCTCCGTGAGATTGACGTACGACCGCAACAGGTCGATCGAGCCGTCACGGGCCGGCACGGGCAGCCCCAAAAGTCCCCCGGGGCGGCGAAAGTGGACGCCGGGACGATCAACGACGCTCCAGCCCTGATCCCCAATCGAGACGGCCCGGCCACTGGAGTCGCCCAGATCGAGGAAATAAGCCGTGTCGGCGCCGTCGGCGTTTTGGCCAACACGGACAAAGACGTCGGGCATGCCGGTGGTGAACCGCGCCTTGGCTTCGAGCATCCCGACCACGCGGCGGATCGCCCAGCTTGACGGCGGCTCGGTCTGGCCGTTCATGTACCCGTCGATCAGCCAGTCGCGGAACCCAGCCGACCTGAGCCCATAAACCTCGAGTCGATCGCCGACCCCAACCTGGCGCAAGTGTGGCCGTCGGCCGAGCGAAACAACCGCGCGCCGGAGGCAAGATCGGTCAGAACCCGAACCGAGCTCTGACGCTCGCGCTTCTCGCCGGTTTCCTCAATCAATGTCATATTCGATACGTGGAGTTCCAGGGCGTTGCCGAGCATCTGCTCAATGGGCGAGTCTGAGCTGATTGGCGAGGAGATCGGGAACGGTGACAGTGCCCGGGATGGCAAGGCATCGCCCTCGGCGCGGACCTCGAATTGGCCCGGCATGGCATCCTGCGAGCCGTCACCGCTTGCGGCAGCGCATCCGCGCCGGGACTCGCTCGTCCGGCGGCGAAGTTCCGTCCGATCCCTCCGGTCCTTCAACCGCGCTCGCGCCGGCCACTTTACTGTCGGTCGCGTCGGGGCTCGCGAAGGACGCGGGCTGGATGGGAACGCGCCTCAGCCGGCTGATCAACCAATCGGGGGTTTCCGCGTACACATGATCGTTCGTAAAACCGAGCGCGCCGAAGATTTGTGCATGCTGGCAGTTCTGCGTACTCCGGCACTTAGCAGGACATGATTGTGCTCGTTGCGGGTGATGGAGAGCGCGCATTCCGCGCTTCTGTGGGC
The DNA here is from genome assembly GCA_963720335.1 of uncultured Planctomycetota bacterium. Lineage (GTDB taxonomy): Bacteria > Planctomycetota > Planctomycetia > Isosphaerales > Isosphaeraceae > CAVRFS01. The sequence continues at coordinate 7,166 of CAVRFS010000008.1, forward strand.
CGGGCAGCGCGACTCCCACGAGTCGGGGCCGACCTTACGTGGATCGAACCCGGATTCCTGGAGCCTGATGACGATATTGGCAACTCCGTCGCACACCATCGCGTCACCCTCCACGTTCGTACCGGCACGAAAAACAGCTTCTTATAACGGCTACATTCGGCAGAAATGGGCCTATCCTGCAGAACAAACGCTAAACATAGCCGTTTTTCTCGCGACGACCGATATGCGATAATGGGGCGGGGCCTGGTGAGCTGTCCCGCGCTGGTCGCGCCGATCGGGTTGATACGAACGCCCTGCGGGCCGCGACTGGTCGTCAATAATCAGGCATGGTGGCAGCGGAACCCATGTTGTCACGGGGAACTCGTCCGTCGATAACTCGGTATGGTGTACCCGGAATCGGAAGACACTCTCGCTCAACACTACCAGAACGAGCGGGAACGGCCACACTAACCCGAAGCGCGAGCGAGGGATGCCGCAAGTCTCTTGTGGCACGAAGGCAGCGCCCTCGCTCGCGCTTCGGGTTGGAATGCGGGACAGCTCACCCTGCGGCAATTGCTCGACTTGTGCCGAAATTCCTGGTGGTGTTGAGCGAGAAGTGTCGAATCGGAAGTATGGCATCCAAGGGAACGGCCTATCAGCGCAAATCCTCAACGGGTCGGGCGAGCGGCCGAGCCGCCGAATCTTCGGCCGGTGGTTGTGAAATGACACGGACTATTGGCCGCACCATGCTCGGCCTATTAGCCGCATCTGCTCCCGGCCTATTGGGCGAAAAGGCTCGGCCCATTAGTGCAACGAACTGCCCGGTCTCTTCGGTAAGTCAGAGAGATACTGAGGTGCTAACTGTTTAACTTCAAGTATTATATATAACTTACTTAACGTGATTGGCCTGTGGACAACTTACGTAAGTGGCCCAGAAACTTATCGAAGTCCGGAGGAAGGGAAGCAAAGGCATTGGTTTTCAGGGAAAGGGGGAGATCGGTTCCAAGGCCGGAGCGCTTTAGGTGTTGCGCCTTTAGACTCCCGTGCCTTCATTTTGGAACGAAGGCTCGTGGCGTTTTCGGTTACGGTGGCTTGATCTGATCGGAAGCGCCGGATGGGAACTCAGCGTTGATCTCCACGGTGATGTCGAGCGATGCGTTGGGATCGCCCGCATCCAGGCGGCTGGCCTCGGTGGAACGCGGCGAGGGCCGGCCAATGGATCAGATCTTTGATGAGTTGGAAAAGAATCTGCGGGTTGCAGCCCGCCCATGACCTATCGGGTCATTATTAAGTTGCGGCGTGCATGGAAATGGCGTTTGACAAATAAGCCGTTTTGCCCCATAATCTCTATACATACTCCCCCAACCACTTCGGCGGTTGGGCAGCAGAGCCACTCCTAACCGGGTGGCTCTAGCTTTTTATAAACGGTCATGGATGAAAACCAACGTCTATATCGACGGCTTTAACCTCTACTATGGTTGCCTCAAAGGTACGCCGCATCGCTGGCTTGACCTGGCTGCCTTTTGCCAGGCGTCCTTTCCGCCGCCGAGGAATCAGATCAACCGCATCCGCTATTTCACGGCGCACGTCAATGCCCGGCCCAATAATCCCCAGCAACGTGTCCGGCAGCAGACATATCTGCGTGCCCTGCGGACGATCTCGCACCTGACGATTCATCTCGGTAGCTATCTGGAAAAGCCTACACGCATGCCGCTGCATCCGCCACCGGCGATGGGGCCGAAAACGGTTCAGGTGATGAAGAGCGAGGAAAAGGGGTCGGATGTTAATCTTGCTTCCTATCTCCTGGTCGATGCTTTCGACGATGATTACGAAACGGCAGTGGTCGTGTCGAATGACTCCGACCTCGCCGAACCGATCCGGCTGGTTCGGCAGAAATTCAGGAAGAAAGTGCTGGTGCTGCATCCGTGCGGACCCGGGCGGGCACTAGCGCCGAACTCCGCCGGGTGGCATCGAAATCCGTGATCGTGGACGCCTCGCTGCTGCCGGCGTCTCAGTTCCCGGTGACGCTCACTGATGCCAATGGGACGATCCATAAGCCCGTGCGATGGTGACGCGGTGGTGCGGAAGCCCCTTGCGGTTAACCGGTTCCCTGATCACCGCCGACAAGAAGTTTCGCGATCGGGCATGTTCAATTGACAAGCGAGTGTCGCTACTCGCCGGCTGCGAAGGTAATAGACCGGTGTCCGCAGGACTCGAATGGGACTGGATGACCAGCCTTATCAGACCCCGTCAGCGGACGACGAAGAGCCAAACTTAGATGCTCTTCATCGACGATTCGCGTTTTTCGTTACCCGGAAACCCTTTAGAAGGTTGACCGGATTAGTAGTACCGCGCTGGAAACGCGGCTGGAATGATAGGGCCGTGCCATCGGGTTTGTGTCGGGTTCGTGGAGTACGGACGATGGCAACGACGACCCCGACGGGCGGACAACCGCAGACAACAAGTGCGGGGGTCAGGCCTATTTTCAAGTCTTCAACAAGTGCAGGGGCCAGGCCTATTTTCAAGTCTTTGCCCGCCTTTCGACCCTGAAGACGATCGGCTCGATGCGGTCGGTTCGTCGGAAAAACAATAAATTGCAACTAGGTCTGACCCCCTGGATGACCCCGACCAGTTCGTCAGGACTGGAATCGGCGAAGTGGGCCGGCTCCAGAACCTCAGACGTTGCGCCCGGCGTGATCGGCCGGCCGGGAGTAGACGGTCGGGGAGTCGGGCTGGGCCGTGAACCAGCAGGCGGCCCGTCAATCCGCTGCGTGTAGCGAAAGCCGCCCGCTCCGACATGGACGTAGGTGCCGCGCGGTCCGATGGAGACGCGGGCTCCGCGGACGCCCACCGACATGCCAACGCCGGCATGGAGAAGTTGAACCGCAATGGACCAACCGACGTGCTGCGTCGCCACGTCCATCCCACGGGCAGCCTCGTTTTCGGCGATAAGGCCTCGCCTCAAAGGTCGTGCACTTATGCGTGCGCCGAAGGAATCATCCAAATAGAGTGTATCGATGCGCTTCAACCAATGACAGGGGTTGGTGCGCGCAGGAGAATTTCTGGTCCACCGCCATGCGCCGATTTATTCATCGATCAAGTCGAGCCCCAGAAGCTGCTTGAGCGAATCGGGGGCGGCGAGGGCGTCTCGGGTATCGGCGGCGAGCGTGAATCGCTCGCGTAGACGTTCGATTTCGTGCGGAGCGGCAGTCCTGGTTGCCCTGATAAACTGCTCGTAGCCGGTTTGGAGGGCATAGCTGGTATACAGGCTGGCGGCGTCGACCGTGCCGGCAGCCTCGGGTTCGAAGTCTGCGATGGAATTCAATTTCCAGGCGGAAGAGCTTTTCCAGCGTTGACATGTTCAAAACCTCCGGTGCGCAGGCTTCGCGGGGTCAGCCTTTGTTTTTGTTTTCGGTCGTGCAGGTATCCACCGGACGGAAACAAACGCGCGATTAAAGTCATGCTCCAGGACCTGCGCGGGACGCACGCACGGTCGTGGTTTTTGGCCGCTGAACGCGCATGAAAGTCTAAGCGCGCGCTCGCGCCAAGACGATGGGGAACGGAGAGTCCCGTGGTGCTCCACGGTCAATCACCGAGCCGACTCTCACCCGGACCGCAACAGATCGACGATCATGGCCCTGACGGAAGATGTCAGGCTGTGCCAGTTTGCGACCAGCTCGTGGAGTGCCGCACCCTCCCGGCCCATTTCCGGACGGGCTTCAGTCACGACGTCGTAACCACATTGACGGCAGATAATTGCGGAACCAGGGCTGCGGGTGCAATTCCCGCCGCCCGAACGTGCCATTCGAGGAACGGCGGACACCGAGCTGCCGATTGGTGAGGACGGGAGGCACATCCTTCGGGCCATGCGACCGATGGAGCGCCAGTGATGATCCAGGGCAATACGGCTGCCCTGCCGCCAGCCGTAGGAACGGGCGAATCGTCGAGCTGGGGTCCTTGGCGGTAGGATCGAGAGCCGCCCGACTTGGTAAGAATTTGGTAAGACGACTTGCCGTGCGAGCCCAATGCGACCACAATCGATCCCATGAAAGTTAGCGGCGTAACTAGTTGATTGAACAACAACTTAAACGTCACGCCAACATCAGCCCAATGCCATGCTTATGGCAGACAATGAGGACTTAAAACCCTCTGGCGCATGTGCGCTCGTGTGGGTTTGAATCCGTCCGCCTGCATTGAACTTACGATGAATAGTGGGCGGGTACTTGCTGATCGGACTTGGTAACACGCCAGATGTCGCATTGGGGTGGCATTGGACACTTCGTAGAAGTTGAATGGACACGAAACGGCTACATAACGGCAATTGGTACTCGCTCAGCCAACGACACGACGTTGCGTAGATCGTGGTACAATAACACCAAACGGAGGATCCCTTGCCGCTACGCGATCACTTTCGCCCACCTTTGGATGATGTTCATTCCTGGGACGAACTTCACGGCATGTGGCCGGCGATGATCGTCCAGAAGCTGATCAAGGTCCTCCCGGAGCCTTATTTCGCCGCTCCAGGCGTGCATCTTGGGACGCTCTACGAAGTTGATATCGGCACTTACCGTAGGCCCGTGGCGGAAGCGAATGACTTCGATGTTGCCAAAGGTGGGGTGGCTGTCGCGACTTATGCGCCGCCGAAGCCGACGCTGACACTGGAACCGCAGTTGCCGAATCAGGATGTTTACGAAGTCCGCATCTACGATAGCCGGCGCAACCGGCACTTGGTGGCGGCTATCGAAATCGTCAGTCCCTCGAACAAGGACCGCCCCGAAAACCGCGCAACGTTCGTTGCCAAAGCGGCCACGCTGCTCAAGAACAACATCTGCGTATCGATCGTCGATGTCGTGAGTACGTACGATTTCAATCTGTATGCGGAGTTGATGAACTTTCTCCATGGCGTCGATCCGGCCCTGGGCAGCGAACCGCCGCCGATGTACGCCGCGACGCTTCGCCTGCGCTACGAAGATCGCCGCCGCATGATGGACAATTGGTATCATCCGCTCGCCATCGGCCAACCTCTGCCGACGCTGCCTATCTGGCTCAAGGAAACCTGGGCCATCTCGCTCGATTTGGAATCGAGCTACGAAGCGACTTGCCGCACCCTCAGGATCAGGTGACGTGCGAGGGGCGAAGGACAGGCAATGCAACAAGCGTCGTGTACGGCGATGCAAAATCAGCCTTGACGTAAATCATTGCGCTGGGAACGGAAAGAGCGATCGACGGCAGGTCCCGGCTGCAATGCCTCGCCCTTGCAGTGCATGTCCTTCCGCTCCAGCGTCGTGCCGATCGCGTTTTAATCAAACGCCGCCGGCCCCACCTTTCCCGTGTGGCTGCGATCCACAGCACGCCCGTCTTGTGCATCGGCACGGCGGCACCGCCATTTGGCAACAATTTGGCAACAACATTGGCCATGTCAGCCCAATGCGTCGGCGACGTGACGCCGAACAGTGCATGACGTAAGTCGTTTTCTCACAAGCTATTTATACGTAATTCCAACGCCACGCCAATGCGACGTTTGCGGCAGACCATGAGGACTTAAAACAATGACCCGCTTCAAGGCTAAGGTGAGGCGAGATACTGTGCTTCGAGCATGCGACACCAAGTCGCGCGTTTGGTAGTCAAAGCTGCGATGGGCATGACTTTTCGTTTCCGAATGGCTTACTTTTGGCTCTCAGGAACAGCGGCATCGCGATCGAGAGGAAACAGCTTACCGTGAATCGTTCATATGAGCAACCGCCGAGCTTAGCCTTGAAGCGGGTGATTGATAGCCATCTTGTCGCCCCGAGGTAAACTTGGATCAATTCTTGGGCTCCCACGATTTGCTCGGACCTGCAAGCCCGGCTCGCTGCTTTTAAGTAGTGGGTTGGATTCTTCGCGCTTCCAATCCGCGTCCGGAGATCATCCGGGCCAGATCCATGATGGTTGCCTTGACGGAAGCTGTCAGGCTGTGCCAGTTTGCGACCAGCTCGTGGAGCGCCGCGTCCTCCCGGCCCATTTCCGGCCGGGGCTCAGTCACGACTTCCGTAACCACATTGAGGGCAGATGAATGCGGAACAGGGCTACGGGTGCAATTCCCGCCGCCCGAACGTGCCATTCGAGGAACGCCGAACACGGAGCTGCCGATTCGCGAGGACGGGAGAGGGCAGCGATCCTTCGCGCGCCATGCGGCCGACGGGGACGCCGAGTGATGTGATCCAGGGGCAAGACGGCTGCCCTGCCGCCAGCCGTCGGAACGGGCGGATCGTCGAGCTGGGGTACCTTGGCGGTAGGATCGAGAGCCGCCCGATTTGGTAAGAATTTGGTAAGACTACTGGCCGTGCCAGACCCAATGCGACAACAATCGATCCCATGAAAGTTAGCGACGTAACTTGCTCATGCAAACAACAACTTAAACGTCACGCCAACATCAGCCTAATGTCACACCCACGGCAGACGCTGAGGACTTAAAATCCTCTGGGGGTAACCCCGCGTGGGTTCGACTCCCACCGCCGGTATCCGCACTTGCGACGACTCCTTCGCCGACTGCCGGTTCGCGTTCCGACTTGCTGGGGAACCCCGCGAAAATAGCCTTGTCATGATCCGTGTTCAATGTGATCGAAAGGCGGCCGGCAGATGGAAACGGCCCCGGGACCGAATGATAGCGGGACGGATTGCCAACCCGTCCTACGGTCATTGGGCATCGGCCGGCCACCAATATCGCGACCGAGGACGTGATGATTATCCGGGACTTCCCCAAAGGGACGACTTTCAGGGCCGTTTCCGCGAGATTCTGTTACTCTGGTGGGGAGTGCCAGCGGCGTTACGGACCCTCCACCTAATTGGACGGCTTAATTCACGGAGCACTGACCATGTCCACGATCACGCGACCCTCCGGGTGCCCGCCGCCGTCGCCGGCTGCGCCGATTCCGACGAACGGCGTCCCGGGCGAAGAGCGGGGCGTCATGCGCGACGTCTCCTATGACCTCTACGACCTTCTGAGCAGCTCGCTCAGCGAGCACTCTCCGATCCGGCTGGCTTATGACGGGAAGGACATCGAGGTTATGGTCGTCGGACCAATCCACGATCGGCTCAAGGAGTTGATCGGAATGTTCATCTATGAGGTTTCCGTCGGGCTGGAAATCGATTTCGAGCCAATGGGCTCGACGACGTGGAAGCGGGCCGCGCTGGAGCGGGGCCTGGAAGCCGACCAGTGCTATTACTTCGACCCCGCCAAGCTGGAGGAAAGTAAGGCCGCCATCTCCCTTAGATCCAACGACGTCGCCGACTATCCCAACCCGGACCTGGCGGTCGAAATCGACATCTCGCGGTCCAAGATCGACCGGCCTGGCATCTATGCCGCGCTCAAGGTCTCCGAGGTCTGGCGGTACCAGGATGAGGCAGCGACCATCGAGCAACTCCAGGCGGACGGGGCGTATGCGACCGTGGCGGCCAGCCGGTTCCTTCACGTTCGGCCCGATGAGGTCACGTGGTGGCTCACTGATGGGCTGGACGCCAACCAGCGGGATTGGGCTCGGCGGTTGCGCGAGTGGGTCCGTAACGTCCTACGGCCGCGGGCCGATGGCAACGGGGCTTGATCAGGTCGCTTCACGCGCGATGATGATGCTGGGGATGGTTGCCGTACGCGGTCGGGTTATCCACTGGCTGTTCCGCCGATCGGTCCTTCCATCCCGGTTTGATCAGGCCCCGATCGCCTCGGCGAAACTTGGTCCTTAGCGTTGATTCGGGTTCTTATGAACCGTGGGCTGCGCTATCAAAAAACGCTTTAAGTAGCGGGCTTCAGCTCGGGCCGACGCCCGAATACCAGCCAACGCGACATCGAGAAGCTGATACCCGTTGCCGCGACAATGCCGACCACGGCAGCCGCTAGCCGGTGTCTCGCGAAAAAGGGAACTTGGGCGGGTAGATACAAACTCAGTGTCAGGCTCACCAAGATCGCGATCGCGTTGCTCATCACGTACGTCATGAACTGACGGACCACATCCCCTTTCCGGGCATCGTTGAACGTTAAGCGCCGGTTGAGGGTGAAGTTCCAGACCAACGCGATCCCGATCGCCAGCACTCGCGCGGTCGCGAGATGCCCGGATCCACCGAACAACGCGGCCTGCGTGGAAGCCAACCAGGTAAAGGACAAGAGCCATTGGAGCAGAGCGTAGAAAGTCAGATCGATGAACATCCCCAACGCGCCCACCATGCAGAATTGGACGAGGCGAGAATAGTTGCCAAACCGGCGATCGAGCAGGTGTTTCAACTGGCGCAGATCTCGAAAACCGAGCTGCCGGGATTGGAACCGTTCGTCGACGGTGACCGGCACGTCGATGCAACGAGCCTTACTCTTCACGAGCATGTCGAGCACCAGGCTCGAGCCTCGCGGTGTCATGTTCTCGAGAACCGGCAGCCAATCTGATCGTCGTAACGCGAATAGTCCCGAGAACGCATCCGAAGTGCCCAGGAAGTAACGACTGACCAACCCAAGCCCAAACCGTGAGCGCGACCAGCGCAAGAACAGTGAGCGATGGTTATGCGCGACGGCAACGGATAGGTCCCCTTCGCTCGTACGCACTGGCTCGATCAAGCGGGTCAGGAGCTCAGGCGAATACTGGCGCTCGAGATCGAGAACGATCAAGTATTCGCCGGTTGCCGCCAGCATCCCCGCTCGCGCCAATGCACCCCACGCTTGACCTTCGACAACGATATGCCTCACGTCTTTCCCATTCGATCGTGGGGCTTGCAATCGACCGCTGTCTGATTCAGCGTCCGAAATCGGTGAACCCGCATCGGCTCCCCGAGTCGTCACAACCTCAACCGTATCGAAGGAATCCTTTTCCTCAAGGATTTGTCGAAACCTGGCAACCTCGTGGCTGGGGAGTGTGCGTCCAGATACCAGCGGCAGGACAGACTCACACTCCCCGATCGGGTCCTGGCAGCCGGATTCTCGCTCGACCTCATTCGAGACAAAACTCCTGAAAAACCAACCAAATGATTTCGGATCAACCGTTCGTGGCAGAAAGGATGAATTCCCAGGACCGAAAATGAAAAAGGATTCTACCAAAAACGGTCATGAATTCGATTCGACGAACGCTATAACTCCTTGTTGATCTTAGTTCAAGGAGCCATTTTCGACAAGTCTAGCTCAAATTGCACTGCATGCGCAGGTGCTTGACTGAATGGCTGACCCAGTTTTCGCACGGAATTGTACCGGTCGGTTTGATCGGCGCGAAGGGGGTTGTATCCGGTCAAGTCGCGATTAGTTGCCTAATGTACTCATTAGTTCGTGGCTGACAGCCTCTTCCGTGGGCCCGTCGATCGCCTCTTCGATCCAACCTCCGCCGAGCACCATGTCGGCTTGGTAGACGGTGACGACCTGGCCTGGAGTGATCGCGTACTGTGGCGTCGCGAAGATCACGCGAGCGCGTTCGCCGGCGAGCGCTTGCACGGTCGCCGGCACGGCCCGGTGCTGGGCGCGAATCTGCGCCATGCACGACACCGCATGTTCCGGCGTCGGCCCCTGCCAGTTGAATCGCGACGCGGTCAGTCCCATCTTATCCAGCGACTCCCGTCTGCCGACGGTGACCGTTCGTGTCAGAGGCTCGATTTGCACGACATAACGCGGAGACCCCAGCGCGATTCCGAGTCCCCGACGCTGGCCGATCGTAAACCCTTCGATCCCGGCGTGTTCACCCAGAACGGTTCCCTGTTCGTCGACGATCGCTCCCTTTGTCTCACGGTCCGGATGTCTGCTCCGCACAAACCCGAGGTAATCGTCATCGGGCACGAAACAGATATCCTGGCTGTCCGGTTTGTCATGCACGGGCAGCCCATAATCGCGGGCGATCGCGCGGATCTCGGACTTGGCGAAACCGCCGACCGGAAACAGGACGTGCGGCAACAGCTCGCGCCGCAGACCAAAGAGGACATAAGACTGGTCTTTCGCCCGATCGACTGCACGCCCCACTCGGAAGCTCCCGTCCTCGGCGTTCAGTATCCGTCGCATAATGACCGGTCGCCACGAAATCGGCTCCGACCTGTTTGCCATACGCCCACAGCTTGCCGAACTTGAGCCAGATGTTGCACATCACACACGGGTTCGGTGTGCGGCCGGCGAGGTATTCCTGAGCGAAATAATCCTGGATTCGCTCGAAATCTCGCTCGAAATCAAGAGCGTAAAATGGGATATCCAGGCGATCCGCGACGTTTTGAGCATCGACGGCATCCGTGGCGCTGCAACAGGTTTTGGCCCGGCGTTCGGTATCTTCGCCGTGCGTACCGGTCCGCATGAAGATACCGATGACCTCATGGCCTTCCGCCTTGAGCAGCGCGGCGGCAACCGAGCTGTCGACTCCACCACTCATCGCGAGTACAACCCGACTTCCCATTCCCACGCTCCCTCCTGCCGTTTTCTTTACCTCTTGTTCACGGCCGGCACCTCGACTCGAGGCATCGAGTTGAACAGGGCCAGCATGTCGGCGATCTCTTGATAGTTCAGAGTGTTGAGAAGTCCGACGGGCATCACGGAAACAAGGGATTCTTTCTTCTGGTCGATTTCGGTCTTGGGGATGGTCGTTTTGGTTCCATCCGATAATAAGAGAACCATGTTGGGACCATCGATAACGACGGGCATACCATTGTAGACCTTGCCATCGCTCGTGGCGACGGTGACCGGCTTATATTGGTCGGAGATGACCTTGGACGGCTCGACGATTGACTCCAGGATTTCCGAAGGCCGGAAGCGACTGTTCACCGTGGTCAAGTCGGGTCCGAGCCCTTCGCCCTTTGATCCGAACTTATGACAGTCGAGGCATTTGGCTCGCTCGATCACTTTTTGGCCGCGCTCGAGTCGAAGCCGTTTTCCGGACATCGCCGAGCAAGACGTGCTCCGCCAAGAGTGGCAAATCATAGGAATTCTCGATGGTCGGTGCCGACTCGGCGATCGATGGACCGCCTGGGAACCGCTGTTGGTAGAGGGTCTGCCACGCGGTCGAGCGTTTCTTGATAATTCTTGGCGTTCTTCGGGCTGGGTGTGCCGGTCCAGCGACTCGCCAGGCTATTGAGCGTTGTGGACATGCTCGGGCCGGCCCGACGGGCCAGGCGAATCAGGTTTCCGAGCGCCTCGGGCCCGGCGGGAATGGACTTGAGCCTGCCCAGTCCGCGAAGGACCAGGCTGGTCGTATTGAGGTCTGCGCGAATCGAGCGCGGCCACGAGGATTGGCAGATCTTCTTCATCGGGATGACCGGCGATTGCCCGGGCGATGGCATCGCGCTGGCTGGGTTCGCGTCGATACAGGTCGCGAAGCGTGGCATGAACCTCGGGACGATCGCTCCGACCCAGCTTGTCGATGATCAAGCCTCGAAGCTCGGATTGCATTGCGGTTAGCTTATCCGATTGAAGCCGGCCAAAGAGGGATGCCAGCGCCTTGAGCCATCGCGGCTCGGAACCCAGGTCGATCGTCCGAACCAGAATCCGGGTGGGGAACGGAAACTGGTCGCCTCGGGAAAGGAATTGTTCTTTTTCCTGAGGATCGAGCAAGGCGACCAGCTCCTGGATCATGATGTCGAGGTAGCCTTGGAAGCTGTATCCACCTTCCCAATTGCTGGCTTTCTCATACCAGGCCCAGAGGCGCTGTTTCGATTCGGGGGTCCAGCCGTGCTTCATCGCGCGGAGGCAATAAGCATCGTGAATCTGAGCCGCGTGGTCCGATACGGTCGCCTGATGCTGCAAGATCGCTGCCACGGCCCGGGGCTCATCGAGAAAGGCCAGCAACCGAGCGAGTCTCGCGGTTGACCGGTGAATCGACCGAGGTGGAGAAGAGCCCGAGCAAGAGCGGCCGTAATCGCGGCCGACGCCGGCGCCTCGGCTTTCAACGGGCCGAGGAGATACGTCAACTCGATGAGTCGAAGCAGGTCGCAAGTCAGATCGGGCTCGAGCGGGCGCCGACTCGTTAGCAGTTCACCCAGGCGACGGAGCACATCGTCTTGCTGTTTTCGTCGAGCCGGGACGCGCGGACCAGGGCCAGCATTCCTTCGACCAGAGGGCGAGGCTCGCTGCGTGTCCATGATCCAGGCCGCGTCTTTTTCGATATCTCCATGCTCGATCGCGACGCGGGCCGCGAATCGGATCAAGCGGTCCGGATCGGCCAGAAGCGGCATCAACTTGCGGATGGGGATGGTGTCGCGCGGCTGCTGCATCAGGCCCTCACACGCGTGGCGGCGAACGAAGGCGTCTTGATCTCCCAATGCGTGTTCCAGCGCAGCTACGAATCGTCGCCGACGACCGTTGGCCGAGCAACCCGACCGCCCGGGCAGCGGACGGCGGCGTCCTGGTCCGACGCGAGCGTGAGCAGCAGGTCGTCGCTGGGGGCCGGGCCGAACTGGGCCAGCAAGTCGAGCGCGCGAATCCGAATCGAGGGCCGAGCGTCCACGCGGGCCATCTGCTCCAGATTCGGTCCCCAAGTCGGGCCGAGCCGCTCATTGGATCAGGCTGAGCCGTTTTTGAGCGAAGCTCGAGAGTGGCGAATCGATCTCCAGCGCCTCGTTGAGCGGATGCTGCGTCCCGCCGGCTTCGGCGTCGGTTTGGCCTCGCTCCAGCTCACCCGGAATAGACCGCCCTGGGTACCGCGACCGCCGGTTGTGAAATAGACCGCCCCATCCGGGCCGACTTCGATGTCGGTGCAATTGAGCGGCTGGCCGCTGACCAGCTCCGTGGCGTTGGCCGCATAGGAAGCGCCCTCGCGTTTGAGGTGGACGGCCAGAATCCGGCCTTGCGACCAGTCGCAGATCAAGAAGCTGTCGTGAAATTCTGCCGGGAACTGGCGTGGCCTGGTAGAACGTGACTCCGGTCGGGACTGCCGCGTCCCACGTCAAAGACACCTGGCAGACTGTCAAAGTAATAGACCGGCCACTTGCCCGATGCCGTTCCGCCAGCCGAATTCCGCACCAATCGGACAGTGATTGACGCGAACCGGTCGATACCAAGGGAGGCCGACGTCCCATTCCATGTCGCTGTCGAAGGTGAAGAGCTCTCCGTCGGCGTTGAAGGCGAAGTCATATTCGTTGCGGAACCCGGCGACGACGCGCTTCCAGGTCTTACCGTCGTCGTCGCTCCGGAGGATCTCGCCGCCGGGCGCCATGATCCCGGCGGCATGGCCGCGTGAGTCGTTATAATGGGGCAGCAACTCGCCCTTCATACGCCACATTGACCGGGCTGTTCGGGTCGATCGGCGGTTTGAGATGGGCGTGATTGCCGTTGTTGTAATAGAGCCGCCCATCCGGACCCAGCCCGATGGCGTGCGGGCCATGTTCGCCCATGCCCCCACTCGCGCCACGGATCAACTCGCACTCCTCGAACACGCCATCTTTGTTGGCGTCGCGCGAGGCGGTAAATCCCCGTTCCTTTCGGTCCGTTACCGACGACGAACAACCGACCGCGAATGAAAGCAGAGTCCCTGGCAATTCTGCACCTGGGTTTCGATGACCTCGCGGCGATCATACTGCCCGTCCTTATCTTCATCGATCAGCCGGGCGATCGGTCCTCTTTCGATCGAAACGCAAGGAACTCCATCGGGATCGAACGTGAACGCGACCACGGAGCCGGTCACGCTGGGTGAGGCGGCCATCGCCATGCGGAAACCTGGGAGGACACGAAACCGCTCGGCGAGGTCTTGGCTGCTGGCCAAGGCTCCCCACGGGCCCGAGCCGAGGGGACCCAAGTCGGCGGCCCGAACCCACCGCGAATCGTCGAACGCAATCTTGGTCCAATCGTCGCCGGCTGGAACCGTTCCCGACGTCTTCCAGCTCGAATTGGTATGGATCGGCACCCCTTGACCCAGAGGCAGCACGCCGCCTCGCACCAGGAAGCCCGCCGGACCGGGGGCTTCGTTCGATGCGACCGCCGCCAGCACGTGCGGACCGATCGCCAGCTTGGCTTCAAAGCTTTGGGTCGTGTGCCAGTCCGTGCCCGTCGCAACCGGCTTGCCATCGAGATAAAGTGTGAACGCGTTGTCCGCCGTCGCATCGAGCACCAGGCGTGAGGGCTCCTTGACGAAGAACGACTTGCGGAAATAACGGCTCTCGGCTGGGGTTGCGTTCGAAGACTTGCCGGTTGGATGCCAGATCCAATGCGGAGGCGTGGCTCCCTCCTGAGCATTCGCCGTGGTCACTCCACCGAAGGCAAGCAACATGCCAAGGAAGACGAACAACCCGCGGACTCGCGCCAACGATCCGTCGCGGTGGCTACTCCGCGTTGCGTTTGGCGATGTTGCTTTGGGTCCATATCCGTCGAAAGATGAAACACGCACAGCTCCCCATCACCTGGAATGAATCGTCGATTGGAATCCTGACTCGCAGATCGAAAACCCATTTGTGGATTGTCCCGACCCCGGCCCGACGTACCGACTGGGCATGACCTCCGCGGCCATTGTTTTACAATAGTGTAACGACTGGGTGCTCGCATGTCATAGCCCGGGGTTCATCGATGGACCTTGAGCGGTGCACGCATGAATAGCGCACCGTATTCGGATCGAGTTTCAGGCCGAAGCCGATCCTGCTCGAGAATGATCGCGGCTGGACACGTCTCGTCCGTCGCCGAAGATCCGGACGGTGCGGATCGGGAGTTGAAAGAAATCCGCTCAGTCTGAGAACCTTCGTACTTTTCGATTCCGGATTGCGTATAATTGACGGACCAATCGAGAAGACAATCCGTTCCCTCGCAAGGAGCAGGCGTCATGACTCTGGGGACGCAAACGCAGCCCTATGGCAAATTGCTCGATTACGAGCAGTTCATCGATCATCAACTTGGACGGACACGAGCCCGAATCAAGTTCATCGATATCATGACTGCGGGACTGACACTGCTCGTTGGGTTCTTGGGGGTTCTGTTCCTTGAGGTCGTCCTCGACCACATCGTCGGATTGCCACTCATTTTTCGTCGGATCGTCTTGGCCGCGGGGCTCACAACGGCGTGCGCATTCACCGCGCTGAAGCTGGTGATGCCGCTCATGCGACGGATCAACGCAATTTACGCCGCGAAGACGATCGAAAATACCGATTCTTCCTTCAAGAACAGCTTGATCAATTACCTTGAACTGCGGCGCAATCGAGCTCAGTTGTCCAAGACCGTGATGGCGACGATCGAGGCACGGGCCGTCAACGACCTGACTCATGTCGAGATCGAGGGGGTCGTCAACCAGCATCGGTTGATGAAGATGGCTTACGCGCTGTCGGCGGTGATTGTCGTCATCTGCCTGTACGCGGCGTTGACACCCAAGAGCATCCTCGATTCCGCCCGGCGCGCTTTTCTTGCCGACATCGTTCGGCCCACAAACACCCAACTGCTCAATATCAAGCCCGGCAACAATCCCGAACTGTCGAAAGTCGTTGCCGGCGACAATGTCAACTTCGCGGTCAACGTCGAAGGAACCCGGCCGAGCAAGGTGGTGATGCACTACAGTGTTGACGGAGGCAAGTTCTTCGCTCTGAAGGAGTTATTGCCCGGACGACACATGTACGACCCCTGGCAGGTCTTGATGAACAACGTCCAGCAGAACATGGAGTATTATCTCACCGCCGGCGATGCCGAGTCACTGCACTATCAGCTCGAAGTCCTTCCCGCTCCGACGGTAACGTCGATCGCACTGGACCTCAAATTCCCCGATTACACCAAGGTCGAGCCCAGGCTCAACGTTGAAGGGGGCCATGTCGAGGCGATCGAGGGAACGGAAGTCACCGTCCACGCCAAGACCAACATGCCGGCGACCTTGGCGACCCTGAATATCGGTAATGACGAAACGCCGCAGATGGAAATTGCCTCCAACGATCCAACCGTCCTGACTGGTAAGTTCCTTGTCGAGAAGAATGGCACGTACACAATCAAGTTCAAGACGACCGGCGGCCAGCTCAATCCCAACCCCGTGGTCTACGACATCTTCGCCATCCCGGATCGCCCACCGACCGCACAATTCATCCAGCCGGACCAGCCGACTATCAAAGTCCCCGCGAACATCAAGCTGGATCTCGCCATCAAGGCAACAGACGACCACGGGGTCGAGGACGCCACGCTCCATGTCACTTTGGGCAACGAGAACCTCGTCTCCAAGAACTTGCACGAGGGTCAACCTCCTCAGCCGGAATTCAAGGCAGTCGAGGCCCTGGACTTGGCCCAGCTCCATGTTAAGCCAGGCGCTGTGCTCAATTACTGGCTGACCGTAAGGGATAACAAGGATCCCTCCCCGAACAAGACCGAGACCACCCGACAGGTCATCGAGGTCATTGAGCCGGTCTCACCCACGAGTAAGAAGCAGATCGAGGAAAACCAGAAGCGGGAGCGCGAAGAGCGCGATCCAACGACTCCGACGACCCAAGATGAGGACGAGTCGGCCAATCAGAAGCCCGACGCGGGAACGGGTAAATCCGACGAACGGGCGAAGGACGGCGCCGGCGCGGCACAAGATAACAATCCAGGCCACGCAGATAACAAGGACACCGGCGGCCCGGCCAAGCCGGATCAAGGCTCGGGCGGCGCGGTCGACGAATCCAATCCAAACCCACAAAACGGCTCCAACGACGGTCGCTCGCAGTTCACGCCCGAGCAACTTCGTGACTTGAATAAGATCAAACAGGCCCTGAAATCCAAGGGCACGCCGTCGAATTCGGCCAACCCGGGCGGCACACCCAACTCGAGCCCGAATCCAACCAGCCCGTCGTCTAACAATTCCGCGGCCTCCGACGCCGAAAGGTCGCGCGACGCCCAACGCTTCCAATCCGCCCGATAAGACCGCTGCGAATCGCCCACCGCTGCAGAATTCGAACGGGCCCGCCGGAACCAATCCTCCAACTCCGCCAGGCAGTAACAGTCCCTCCAACGCTTCAAGCGAAGTTGCGCCGGGAGTCCGCGACCCGAATCAACCGCCCGCCGCACCCAGCCAGAACGAGGGTGGGAAACCGGATGCGACCCGGCCGCGTTCCGATGGCAACATGGGCAGCGGCGATCAAGGGGGCCGAAACGAGAATCCGCGAACCGGCGACAATCCGACAGCTCGCCCAGAACCAAATCAGCCCAGATCCCCAGGCGAGCGAGTCAAAGTCGGATTCTTCGGCCAATAAGAAAGCGATGCCCAACGATCGGTCGGATTCCGCTGACCGCGACGCGCGAAATCGTGTGCCGGCCGACAAACGTCCGAAGGGGTCTCGCGATCCCAGTACACCTCAACCGCCCCAAGACCGCGCTGAAACCGGCAAAGACGGCTCGTCCCGGTCTGAGTCCGATACCGACAAGAATGGTGCTCAAGGTGACGACGGCAAACCGAGCTCTGCTGCTGGTGATAAGCCCAAATCCGGCGATATGACCAAGAGCGAATCCGGCAAGTCCAAGACCGACTCAGCCAACCCGCCTGGTGACGACCGTCGTCAGGGCAGAGGCGACGATAACGGGGCGAGTCCCAAGTCCGTCGATTCGCAACCCAAGGGCAAACCAGACGACAAGACCACCAGCCCGGATCGTAAGTCATCGGATCGCGAGTCAACGCCGGGGTCGGAGGGCTCGTCACCCGAGTCAACCAGTGCTAACAAACGCACCGATCAGCCAAAAACGAAAGACCAGGTTGGATCGAAAGCGACAGGTAAGGGTGAATCGTCCGATCGTCCCGACAAGAGTGAAGCCGCTTCGAAGAAGTCCGATGACGGCACCGAGCCAAGCACCAAAGACGGCAGTCGCGCCGCTGACGGTAAAACCGATGAGAACAAGACAACTGACGGCACTGAGCCAAAATCCAAGGAAGGCGCCAGTTCCAAGCCCGGTGATTCCACGAAGGATGGCCGCCAGAGTGCTGGCGCCGATCAAAAGTCCGAGTCCGGCACGGCGTCGAAAGGCTCGCGAGATGGCATGAAGCCCGACGATGGGCAACAGGCCTCATCGCCTTCCGGCACTAAAAAAGCCGGCGACCGCGAGTCGACACCGGGTAGCGGCAAGCCCGACGAGGAACCGAAAGACCAACCTCGCGACAACGGCAAGGCGGGAGATCCCAAAGCCAATTCAAAGAATCGAACGCCGGGCGAGCAGCCGGCCCCGAGCGAGATGAGCGAGCCGAAAACAGGCAAACCCACGCGCGATCCGAAGGCTCCTCGGACCAAAGGCGACCCGGATGAACGCGCCGACCAGAAAGTCAAGAATAAAGCCGATCAGCCGAACGGCAATGAGGCCTCCAAGGCCAAGACCGGTGATAAAACGGCCGTCGATTCGCAGCCAAAAGACCCGCGCAACACAATGCCGGCCGACGAGCGAAACCGGGAAGCCCACGATCCCCGAGCGCCTCAAACTCCCAAGAATCTAACCGAGCAACGTGGCCAAAAGCCGAAAGATTCGCGGGAGCCCGCGGCCAAACAAGAGTGGAAGCCGGATCCCACCCAAAAGGACCCTCGCAACACGATGCCGGCCGACCAGCGAAACCGGGAAGCGCACGATCCCCGAGCGCCTCAAACGCCCAAGAATGCAACCGATCGAAGCGGCCAAAGGTCGAACGATCCTCACGACCCAGCGGCGAAGCAAGAGGAGACGCCGGATCCCACCCAGAAGGACCCCCGCAATACGGTGGCGCCGGATGAACGGAACCGGGAAGCCCATGATCCCCAAGCGCCTCAAACGCCCAAGAATGCAGCCGATCGAAGCGGCCAAAAGCCGAAAGATCCAGAAGATCCATCGGCGAAGCCAAGAGGATAATCCCGATGCGACCCCGAGGGATCCCCGCAACCCGACGCCGCCCGACAAGCGTAATCGGGACACCCGTGTTCCACAAACGCCCGAATCCCAGCCGGACACGGAAAAGTCGCCCCACCAGCCCGACGACCGACTTGGCGAGCGAGGCCGAAACGATCAGCTTAAGGCTCCCAAAGCGAAACAATCGGGCGACATGCCCGAACAGCAGATCGACAATCCACCCGATCACGAGCCGCCATGGAAGAGTCCGAGCCCAAGAAGGAACCACGGCCGTCGCAGCCGACGTCCAAGAGTCGAGATCCACTGAAATCGGAACATCCCGATGAGGTGGAGCGGCAGCAAAAACTTGACCCCGATAAACCCAAGCCGGAGACGACCAAAGACGACGAGGAGGAAACTACTCCCCCGCCGGATTCGCCTCGCCAGGATAATCCGCTGGAAAAGCAGAATCCCGGCCGGCCGAGGGACCGAACCGTGCCGCCACCGGCCAAGAGAGACCCGATGGCCCGGCCCGATCAAATACGAAATAGCCGGCAAACGACCCAATCCAACTCGCCGCAGAAAAGGCGAATGCCAACGGAGTCGCAGCAGAGGAGCCCGCAGGCCGAGCCATCGTCCCAGCCTGGCCTGCAGGCCCAGCCTGAGAGCACCCAGGAAGGTGGCCGGTCTGACGAGGAACAATCGGCGAAGAGCCGCGCAGGCGGTGGCAAGGCCAAGGGCTCAGGCGCTGAGAGCGGCAAGGGAAGCGACGCATCGAAAGAATCGGGCGGCCAGGGAAAACCTTCGGATGAAGGCAAGGAATCGTCATCCGAAAGCGGCGGTAAGCCGAGTGAGAAATCGAGCGCTGGATCAAGCGGAGGCAACAAACCCTCCAGCAAATCGAGTTCATCCCCGGGCGGGAAAGCCGGAGAGCGGCAGCTCGAAATCCGGATCCGAGAGTGGAAAGGCGTCGTCCGAGTCGGGCGGTTCGAAACCCGGGCGAGTCGGGCAAATCGCGTTCCGGTTCGGGAGAGCATTCCGGTTCTCGTCCCGGGCAGAAGTCTGGCGATCCGTCTGACTCTCAACACAGCGGCGAACAAGGGGGAGAAAAACCGTCCGGAGAGCGGCCAGGTCAGGGTGGTCGCAGCAATATCGGCGGCGGCGGATCGTCCCGAGCAGGCGGCGGCGTTGGCGAGCCGGCCAAGGACGATACGGAGCCGACAAAACGTGCCGCCGAGCCCGAGAATCGGGCACCACATCCGGCGATGACGTCGCGCCCAATGGGTGAGGCACAGACCGACTTCGTCTTGCGGACGCTCCATGACATTCTCAAAGACCCCGAGGCCGCCAAGAAACTCGAGCAAGACACAGGATTGAATCGCGAACGGCTCGAGGAACTCGCGGCTCCGTACAAGAAAGTGAAGTCCCCGCCGGCTGGACCGGGGCGTGAGATCGAAGTCAAACATGGCGAGCAAACGGACGCCGAAACCCTCCGCCAACCTACCAGGGCTTGACGCCAAGAGATCCTTTTCCACCAAGAACGTCCGCAATCGGGGGACCATGGCCCAGGACGACGTCCGAAACAACATTGAAGGCGTTCGCCATCAGGTCCCGTCGGAATGGCGCGGAAAATAGGAAGGCTACAGGAATAAGTTAGGCAAAGTGACCCGCGCCCAAACGAGTGGAGCGACCAAGCGCCAAGCCCGGTCAATAGTCGTCTTTTCTCAGCGCACTTGCGTGTCCGGCCCGCGGTGCGGGCCAGCCTCAACACGCCTCGACTGCGACGCGACCATGCATCCACTGATCGTTTCACAGCGCCGATATCTCGTAGGCTTTGATCCGAGGGAGCTTCCGCACCACTTCACGGATGTTTTGATCATCGGTGGCGGGATCGCGGGGTTTCGGTCCGCCTTGGGTAGTTCCCGAGACTTACCGCGTGCTCATTGTGACCAAGGAAGAGGTCAGCGAGAGCAACAGCCATACGCCCAAGGTGGGATCGCCGGCGTCCTCGATCCCGAGGATCGGTTTGACAACCACATCGCCGACACGATTGCCGCGGGCAAGGGGCTATGCGACCTCGAGGTCGTCGAAATGGTGGTCCGCGAGGCACCGACTCGGATCGCGGAGCTGATCGCCTGGGGCACCTCGTTCGACGAGGACAACGGACACGTGGCTTTGGGCCGCGAGGGCGGACACTCCCACGCGCGGATCGCTCATGCGCCTGGGCGATGAAACCGGCCGGGAAATCATGCGCAGCGATCATCCAGAGGACCCGATCACGTCCAAATATTCGCATCTGGCAGAATAGCTTTACGATCGATCTCCTGACTCACGAAGGGCGGTGCCGGGGTGCATTGGTCTGGGATCGTCGCCGCGGTTTCGCGTTGGTCTGGGCCCGGTCGGTTGTCCTGGCGACCGGCGGGAGCGGGGCAGCTCTATCGCGAAACCACAAATCCCTCCATCGCCACCGGTGATGGTCACGCCATGGCGTTTCGCGCGGCGCCCAGCTCCGGGACATGGAGTTCATGCAGTTCCATCCCACGGTCCTATACATGGCCGGCTCCGCGCACATCTCATGACGGAAGCGATTCGAGGCGAGGGTGCATTTCTTCGGGATCGCTTTGGAGAGCGGTTCATGCCGGCTTACCATCCACTGGCCGAGCTCGCCCCTCGTGACGACGTGTCGCAGGCGATTGCCGCCCAGATGGTGAAGACCCGGCACCCCAACGTCTACCTTGATCTCTCGCACCTGGATCCGGATTTGATTCGGCGGCGCTTTCCCGGGATCGATCGGCTATGCCGCAACTTCGACCTGGACATCACCCGCGACTGGATCCCGGTCTGTCCGGGTGCCCATTACATGATCGGCGGCGTGACGGTCGATCACCACGGGCGGACGACGCTTCCTGGTCTCTGGGCAGCCGGCGAGGTCACCAGCTCCGGCCTTCACGGTGCCAATCGGCTGGCCTCCAACAGCCTGCTCGAAGGACTCGTCTATGGTTCGAGGGCGGCCGAGGATATCGTCTCCCAACTGGAGCGGGCCGGGCCCCAACCGCTCGAAGGTTCCGCCGATCTCGGCATCCCACATTCGGAGCAACCCTCCCGGCATCGACCTGGACGACCTGCGGAAATCACTCCGCGCACTCATGTGGCGGCTCATGGGCATCACAAGAGACGCCACCGGCTTGAAAGACGCCGCCGACCAGGTCGACCGCTGGGCGACGCTATATCCTTCCGCTGGAGTTCGACGACACACCCGGCTGGACCATGCAAAATATGCTGATCGTGGCCCGCCTGATGATCGCCGCCGCGTCCCAACGCGAGGAATCACGCGGCGTGCATTTCCGCCGCGACCACCCTCAGCCCGAACTCACGATGAACACTCATATTAACCAGATCGCGCTCACGATGGATGGAAGCCCCTGAACAGCTCCGTTCAACTCGCTGATCACACCAGCAGAACCGGCTACTTTTTCAATTGATTCGGAGGCGCGCTGGGTGCGAACGTGTTCTTCTCCGGTTTGTTCGCCGCGAGTTCGATGATCCTCACACCACCTTCGCTTTCGTCATAGCCGAACCCGACCTTACCACGAGTTGATTGCTCCGCAGGAGGAGCGAATTCGCACGACAGAATGAGAGTTCGGGGAGCCAACCCTAACTGACGTGCTGTCGGCAAGTGGTTTTGGTTCGGATAGCCCGCTGTGCTCATCCGCCGGGGGGCGGTGACGCGACGTTGCGGGCATCGCCGGACGATCTTCCGGGCTTCCGCCTCGTCGGCGGCGACATGGCGGACAGTCTCCGCTGCTATCGGAACCCAAGCATTACTTTTTCGCCTTGGCCTTCTCCCGCGCGGCGGCCTCGGCGAGGACCGACTCGGGGTCGTCGTTGAACAGGTCGCGGCAGCCGGAGCAGCAGACCCAGTAGGTCTTGCCCTTGTAGCTGACCTGGATCGTGCCGCGGCCCTCGGTAACGACGCAGAGCGGGTACGACTCACCCGCGGCGAAGGCGACCCCCTCGCGGGTGTAGCCGACCTCGCCGATCCGGGAGAAGGTGTGGCGCTCGGGGTCCTCGGCCTCCAGCAGGACGAGCAGGCGGGTGTCGTGCAGCGGGGTGATCGAGACCCGGCGCACTCCGCCAGCCGGGGCCTTGGCGTCGGCCGTCAGGACCAGCGGCTTCCTGTCCCCCGCCACCGCGCCGGCGAAGGTGCGGGACGTGCCGTCGGCGAGGGTCGCCTCGAAGACGAACGTGCCGGGCGGCTTGCCCGCCCGAAGCACACCCGACTTGAGGTACTTGCCCTTCTTGACAGTCATCTCCAGTCCGGCCGAGTCGCTGGTGAGCTTCCAGGCCCAGTCCGCCGACTCCATCCAGGCCCCGCGCCACCCGTCCGCGCTGGACCTGCCCGACTCCGCGCCACGACCCCACCAGCGGGGCGTACGCCTTCGCGCCTCTTGGTCGGCGCGTCGGCCCGGCGCGACCGTGTCCTTGTCGTCGACAGCCCGCACCGTGACCGCGGCCGCCGCCACGACCCCCAGTGCCGCCATCAGGCCGACGCCCGACGAAACCCTGGCCCTTCGCATCGTGGACTCGCCCCCCCTGAAGACCGATCCTCTCGCCCCGGACCCCGACCATTGTAGGATTAAACCCCGCCCGGAAGCCATTCTCCGATTCGATTGATGGGCCGATCGGTCGGTTGACGACGCTCACCGTCGGCTCTGGGGTTTCGTCAAGAAACTCGTCGAGGGGCGGCGTTTCTTGACTTTGATTCCTTTACCGGTTTTCTTGATGCGGGAATGTGAGGAAAACCGCCTCCGGCCTCGGTGGAGGGGAAAACAGGGGACCGGGGGAGAACCGGGGACGGATGGCCTGCTCCCCATTTCTTGTTCTTTCCGAACAACGCTTGCTCCTCCAATGACAATGAAAGACGGGAGGTTCTGGACAGTGGTCGTTCGCAGGAAGAACCGACTCCAGTCGTCAACAGGGATGTGAAAGATGACACAACAAAGTTGACAAAGTGGACATCAGTGTGCACAATGTAGACGCAGGTCCTACATGCTTTGGGCTGACAAAACTGCATAGGTGTGTGATGGAACTCGACACGAAGAAAGTGAAAGGATTGATGGAGACTCGCGGTCTCACGCAGGCCGCGCTCGCAGAGGAGGCTTCGGTCTCTCGTGGTTGGATCAACACGATCCTGGGGTCGAACCGCTCCGTCCGCGAATCGACGTTGCGACAGATCGCGCGACGCGCTCGAGGTCTCGATCGATGAAATCACCATTAATACCGACAATTCATCCAAATCGTACAAGCGATTGCTGTCAAAACGGTATGCAGCCCTCGACTTCCGGGGCTGCTCATTGACGAACGTCTGGCTGCTGGCGTTGAGGAGTCTCTACGTGCCGCTCCGTGTGAGTGGGGAGGGCTTGGAATCGGAAACGAACGGCGAATGCGATCACAAGCGGACGAAGCCATTGCATGATTGTTATTCCGAGCGAACTGCTAAATCGATGAATACGGGACCCGCGTTGATTGAGTGCATCAATCGGTATGACCGTATCTATCTCAAAGGGGAACCCGGTAGCGGTAAGACGACCTTCCTGAAGCACATCGTGCTGCAATATGCTGAGGGCGAAGTCCCGGAAAAGTCCGGTGTTTCGCGAATCTTCACTCCCTTGTTCGTCCCGCTCGCGGAGTATGAGAAGGCGTTCGACAGCGAATCGATCCGGAATCCGCTGGAGTTCGTGGCGGCTCAGGCCCGCCAGTCACAACTGCGACGGCGTCGACACGCTCTTGGAGGGTGAACTGCGTCGCGGCAATGTGATCGTCTTGCTCGATGGACTCGACGAGGTTGGTGTGACGGATAAGGTCGTGACCTCGATTCGGGAGTTCACCGATACTTTCCCCCTCAACAAGTTCGTTCTGACGAGTCGAGTGATCGGCTCCGAGGAAGCGCCTTGGAAAGTCGACGGTTTCTCCGTGCTGCGAATCGAAGATTGGCAAGACGACGACATTCAGCAATTCTGCGCCAAATGGTGTGCCGCCATCCACGAGCACGCGCCGAGCAAGAAGTGCTCCGAGTGCTCGACGAAGGTGGATCGTCTCTGGCAATCCATACGGTCGAATTCGCGTGTGAGGGCGATCGCCACAAACCCGCTCATGTTGACCATCCTGGCCTGGTTGGACCACGCGACGGGGACGATCCCTCGCCGGCGTGTGGACCTTTACAGTAGGGTCGTAGACGTCTTGCTCGAGAGCTGGGACTCCACCAAGCAGGTCGCCCGCCCCGGCGATCTCCTCCATGGAATCTCGATGGAGGCCAAGGAATTTCAATGGCTGCTGGGCTCGATCGGCCTCGAGATGCAACGGAAAGACCTACGCCTGATCCCGCGCTGGTGGTTGGCCGATTTCATCCAGGACTACCTCCACCGATCACTCGGATTCACACTAGAAGAGTCCAAAGAGCAGAGCGATCGAGTGATCCGCTACCTGGGCGGACGGACCGGGCTCCTGGAAGAACGCGGCCAGGGACTCTTCGGTTTCTCGCATCTGACGTTTCAGGAGTATTTCGCCTCCAGGGGGATCATTGATGAAAATGCAGGCGGCTCGGGGCATGAAGTCTCGGGACGTCTGAGGCCCTATCTCTTCCACCCACGGTGGAGCGAGGTCGTTCGTCTGGTCTGCGCCCAGCTACCTCCGGGACAATGTGCGTCTCTGATTCGAGTCATCTTGGATGACCCGGACCCGGCCGGTCGTTTCCTCCGGCGCGGTCCCCTGCTGGCGATGCGATGTCTCGCCGACGGGGCCACCGTGGCGGATCGAGAACTGACCGCGGATCTTTTCGACCAATTACTGAGCCTCGGCGAATCCAAATGGATCGGCATCACGCTCGATGTGCTCCGGGCGCTGAGGGGTCTCCAGGAGACTCGCCACGAATCCGATGCCAGGAAGACAATCGAGCGCGATTCTCAGCAAGGCATTGGGCCGCGTCTCCCCTTTCAATTATGTCTCGCTCTGGCGAGCTGCGAATGGATCTCTCGAGCGGTTGATGCCCAAGGACACCCGCCACTGGCCGGGTGATGAGCACAAGGTGAAGCTCCCAAACCTCGAAGTGACGATCCTCTGTTTGGGATGCCAACTCGAGAACGACTCGCCTCAAAAGTGGTATGACGAGGTATTCTCGATCATTCGAGATCCGTCCCGCGACTCCAACGTTCGGTGCGACTTCATCGCCGAACTCGCTCGTTCGGTGCTCGGCAATGAGATGGTCCGGCGATTCCTGGAGTCATTGGTGTCCGACGACCCAGACTCCGACATTCGGTGTACGTCGGCGTGGGCATTGAGGAAGGCGGCTGCGGAATTCCCGCACATCCGTGCGCTCATCCTGAACCGGTTCCGAGACCCGAACGTCTCGGCCGACGACCGCCGCCGCTATGGACGGGCCCTGGCCGAGTCGGCACTGATCGATCCTGATGTCAGGAAGCTTTTCCTCGGGTTTCTCGAGGACGACTCCGAATCGATCGAGATCAAAGTCGCCGCCGCCGCGGGCCTCGCGTTCGTGACCCTTTCGGACGATGGCGTCCGTCGAATTCTGTTGGAGCTGCTCAAGTCTGAGCAAACTCCTTCACAACTGCGCGATGAATGTGCGATTTCATTGGAACAGGCGATCGGACATGATTTCCGGGTTGACAACGAAATGATCAGTCTGCTCGATGACCGCAATCATGAGAAGTTGGCGAGGATCGCCAACCAGGCCCTTGCCGAGGCGTTGGCGGATGGGCGAATTCGTTGGGACGCGAAGTTGGTGAGCAAGATCGAGGATTATCTCATCGCGGTGCCCAATCCCTGCCCGCACGCGCTGGATGCCCTGGAAAACCTCCTCAGGACGAAGGAGCTGAGGGGAGGGCTCCGTCTGGATTCCGTCCTGAACACGTTTCTCAAAAAATACGATGACATGATTTGCATTTCTTTTATATATGGGTCGACGGCGCGGCTGACCCAGAAGAGCAGCAGCGATATCGACCTCTTCGTCGTCGGAGACGTCCGCCTCAAGGATCTTTCCTTGACCCTGGCCGAGGCGGAGCAAATCCTGGGAAGACCGATTAATCCTGTCATCTACACAAAAGAAACTTTTCTCAAGAAACTGAACGAAAGAGACCCGTTCCTGGCACAAGTGCTGAACGGAGAGAAGATCATCCTGGGAGGGTTCGACGATGAGCTTGGAGCTGTGGTTTCAAAGTCAATATATCATCAAGCATCAAACGACGGCACCCCAAATCCACCAGCTCCTGTCAATCGTTGATCGCGAACTCGCCGATGCAGGAGTTGAGGCCGTCAGCCCCGATGGGCGGTTCACGCACGCATATAATGCCGCTTTGACCCTATGTCGGATTGCATTGCTCGCGGCCGGCTACCGGGTCGCGAAGGGAGGAGGAGCTCATTACCGGGAAATCAACTCGCTCGTTCTGACTTTGGGAGATTCACAGAAAGATGTCTACATTTTTCTCTCGGCTTGTACGAAGAAGCGGGGCCAGGAAATGTACACCGACGCCGGTGTGGTCGACCCGCGGGATGTCGACGATCTCCTCCAGACTGCCAAGCAGCTTCGGGATGATGTTCTTTCTTGGCTAAAGGCCGATCATCCCCACCTCTATCCCGAACGATGTCAATAGCCCACGCGGACCGACACAAGACGGTCGTCCAGCGCCGGAAAGATGCGAACGGGAAATGGGGGACATAGCGCTTTTGCATGTCCTCCTTACGCGGTTGTCCCTGGGGACGCAAGCACGACTCCAGCCCCAGCCGTATCGCCGTCTCCCGAGTCCAGGCGTCCTGGCCATACGGTCGGCCTCGCGAGACCGAATGCCGCAACCGTTGCAGATCGCCCCCAGAGAGCGGCTCGTTGACGCGCTCCAGCCACTGCTCATCGCGGACCGGCTCTTCGCCCTTCCACAGCAACGGATCGCCGCGCCTCCAACCCGGTAGGCTCGACCACTTCCAGTCCTCGGCTCGCGACACCAACTCGGCCCGCAACGCATTGCGCTCGACATAGCGGAGCACCGTAACGAGATGGTCGTCATCCTGGACGGGACCGGCCTTGAAGCTCTCCTGCCAGACGTGCCCTGTGGTGCCGTAATGGCGATGGTAGCGCCGGGCGTGCGTCGTGAACAGCCACTACATCCAACGTCCCAGGTCGCCATCATGATGGGGCCTCAGTACCAAGTGGAAGTGGTTGGGCATGAGGCAATAGCCGAGCAGGTCCACCGGCAAGCAGGCGCGTGCTTCGATGATCGCGTCGAAAAGGCGTCGTAATCGCCGGGCTTGTGGAAGCCGCCCTCGCGCCGGTTGCCCCGATTAAGGGCGTGCTACCACATACGACCGACCGAGGCGCGAGCGGTTCGCGGCATGCCATCACAATAGTCGACGAGGCGCCTGCTGTAAATAAAGGCGTATGTCCCCGATTTTCCCGTGTTTGTCCCCGATTTTCCCGTGTTGTCCCCGGTTTTCCCGCCGGATTATACCTACGGAGACCGGGATGATCTGGTTCTCTAAGCCGTTTCCTTGGCCGTTCGATTCGCCCCTCGGGAAGACGACGCGACATAATTCCGGGCATCGATCGGCCGGTCATCGCGCTGTGGCTGGGGCAAGAGTCGGTGGAGACGACGCAGATCTATCTCCATGTCGGCCTGCGGCAGAAGGAGGAGGCCCTCGCCAAGGTGACGCCGTCCGACCAGCCGCGGGGCGGTTCCGGCCGGACGACGAGCTGCTGGCCTTCCTGGAGGGTCTCTGATTATGCCGCATCAGGCCGTGGACGGCTTGCGATAGGTGCGGGACAACAACCAACGATCGGTGGTGACCGTCGGTTCAGGCATCATCCGTCATTCGCGATTCGCACCGAGAGCTTCGCTCGGCCGCTCGCCCCGTCGTCGCTCACGTGAGTCGTAAAACGCAACGGCCACGACCGACCCGATCAGCGCGACCAGGATCATCACCAGCTTGTTGCCGACAGCGGAATAATCGCCGTCATCTCGGAGCTTGATTTGTGCGGGGCTGAGCCAGGCATTGGAAAAGGCGGGCAAGCCATCGTACTTCACGAAGTAGGCACCTTCAGTGCGATCAATTTGCAAGACCGAAGCCGGCCGGAACTCGCCGTTCATCTCGGCAAGAACCTTCGCGCCTACTCCAGGTGCAGAACGCGGATCGAGCGCGCGAGTGTCGAGCACCCGGTTGATGAACGCGACGGGGTTGCCCGTGCCGTCTCTGGAGAGAACCTCAATGAGCACGAGATACCCTCCACCGAAGACGACGATCCCCAGCCAGAACGCGCACTCTCTTCCAGTGCGGTAGATCGCCCCAACGCACGCTGTCAGCAAGAGCCCGATCAAGCAGAAGAGCACTCCGCCGACCCACCACATCGAGGGATCGCGCAGCGCGGCGAAGCCGAACCCGGCAAGGAGCACGAGCGCCATCACCGACCTGATCGTCACACGGAAGCGGTTCATGAGGAGTGCCCCCCAAAGAAAATGTTACAATGTGCTTATCGGACGCTGCCGTGAGCATGAATAACTGGCATCACCGGCATCGCCGGTTCCTCTCGTGATGCCCCCGCCGCGAAAAACTCCCTCGCCTATCGCCTGGAATCGGCGTATGAATCGGGCAGCTTAGGTCGCTCATGAATCCCACCTCATCCATCGCGCGCGCCACGCGGGACGGACCTTTCGCCCTGCTGGCGGACGACGTCAAGCGGAAAGGTCCGACCTCCGACCGTTCATCCGCATCCATCGTACACCGGTGCGGGCAGGATTTGCGAACGACGTGGGGACCCCGCCTCTGTCACGCGACATGGGGTTTGATCGCGAAATTGCGACACCAGGTTTGATCGCATCTGTTCAAAAGATCTCTATCGACGATTAGTCACGTTCAAGTTCATGACTCTCTCCGGACTGAGTTCATCGGCGGAACGGCGGCTCAGTTGTCGGCCTTCACTGTCGGCGAACACCCACTCGTTATTCTCGGGGTCGTAGAGCACGCAGACATCCTTTCCTTGATGGAGCCTCCCCACATAATGGTTTCGATTGTAGAGCGAAACCCGGCCATCTGGACCGACTCGCCGCACGGGCACAATGGTCGTCAGGTGCTCGGCAACGCGCGACCACTTCCACAACGCCATCTCCGATGCCGGATCGTAGGGCCGACCGGAATGCGCAAGGCCGGGGAAGACCTCGAGGCGACTTCGGCGATTCTGGTACGGGTACACCTCGCGGTACATGCGGTCCATTCGCTCCAGGCGGTCCTGCAAATCCTCGGGCGTCTGACACGTCCACGGCTCGCACCACCGGGCGGACGTCCCTTGGGAACGCTCGACGACCCCGTTCTCTTGGGGGCTCGCCGGGTTGTTCCGGTGTATCTCGATGCCCAAGCCGATCAGCCACAACGACAGGTCGGTCGGAAACTCGCCCCGGGAGCCCCAGGGCCAGCCGTTGTCGACTCGGAAGCGGCCGGGCAACCCCCAGCGAACAAAGGCCAGGCGGAGCTGTTCCCGAACGGCCTCGAGTGGGACCTTCTGCCAAGCCCCGTGGGGGGAAAACCGCAGTCCAGAGCACCGCGCCGCTGCATTCGTCGATCAGACGAAGCCAACTTACTTCTTCACGAGTTTTTATTCGGATATGTTCTTTTGCATCCATCTGCCAGGTCTCGTGGGGCGCAGTCGCCCGGTCAAGGTGGGTCCTGCGTGGTCGTCCCGCCGGTGCCGGAGACAGGCCGGCTGTACGAACCAACGTTGGAGTGTTCGCACCGAGGGGACGGGTCGCCCCGGCGCCTCCGGGAGAAGCTGCACCCGGATCAGGCCAGCCCCCCATGTGGGGTGTTCTCGGCGCAGGCTCAGCGCGGCCTCTACCAACTCGGAGGGTGCGGCCTCGGCGACCGACGGGTGCCGATAATCAGCTGGGATGCCATCGGTGCCGTGGAGGCGAAACCGGTGGAGGAGACGGCGGACGGTAGAGCAGGGCAAGCCCAACGATTCGGCGATCTCGCGAGTCTGGTAGCCCTTTTGCCAAAGTTGGAACATTGCCTGACGGATCGGGACGGGGATCGGATGTGGCATGATCAAACCTCGAAGAAGAATTCTCATGAGACGAACCATTCCCATACTGTACCGATGTTGTAGCGCGATCAAAATGGTGTCGCAATTTCGCGATCAAACCTCATGTCGCGTGACACGCCACCGATCCCCCCCTCACCAGCCGCCGCCGGCCGTCGAGCGAGGACCCCGGCCGCCCCCGAAGAGCTGGCGGAACAGCCCGCGTTGCGGCGGGGCACAGGGGGCGTAGTCGCACGTCACTGCCGCGGCCAACTCGGTCGTCCGCGGCTCGAGCGCCCTCGCCGAGCCATCGGACGATGTTCAGGGCCATCTGGCGGTTGTCGATCCCGGGGACGTTCATCCCCATCGGCTCGAGTCCCGCGAGCTGGGCCGACAGCTCGGCGGCCTCGCCCATGACGACGACCCGGCCCGCGCCATAGCTCAGCGCCACGCCCTGCGCCAGCCCGCCGCCGATTGCTCGCCGCCGGCGGATTCATAGATCGCCGTATCCGAGAATCTCAGGAACGGCGTGCTCCCCACCGGCCCGTAGACGGCCTGGCCGTAGAAGGTCATGACGCGGTTGATCCGCTCGGACGGGTCCCGCCCGATCGTGACGGGATGGTCGAGGATCAGCCCGCGTTCCCGGCTGAAGTTCAGCCCGCCCGTCTTCTGGTCGTCATTGGCCGGGTCGGTCGTGCCGGAGTTGTTCATCACGACGCCGAAACGCCGCGCGAGCGCCACGGACGCCGAGCCGAACGGCTCGTGGTCGGTGATCAGGAGCAGCGACCCGCCCTCCCAGACCCACCGCTGCACGGCCCAGCATTCCTCGTCCGTGAACGCCGAGCTCGGGTTCGTCGCGTCCCCTCCCGCGTCGGGCACCGACGCGTTGGCGATGACCAGGACGTCGCAGCGGCCGAGCGCCTGGGCGTCGAGCGGCCCGGTGTTGCGCGAGACGCACGCAGCCGTCGTTGCTCATCAGGTCGGCGAACGGCTTGTACCGGCCCTCGGCGGTGTGGAAGTTGTTGTGCGCCTCGTCGATCGCGACCCTCGGGTGCCAGCCCGTGAAGGCGGGGCGGGCCACCGAGACGTTGAAGCCGGTGTCGGCGCGCTGGCCGCCGCCTCCGAATCCGCGGCTCACCGCCTGGACGTCCGCATCCGTCTCGGACTGGCCCGGCTCGACGTTGAGCTTCGCCAGGTCGAACGGCCGGCCCAGCATCTTCCGATAGGCGGCCCGCTGCTCGTCGGCGAGGACCCCTTCGATGCGGGCGATGGCCGCGTCCCAGGCTGCGCGGGCGTCGCGCAGGGCCTTCTGCTTCGCGGCCCGGAATTCCGCGCCGGCGACCAGCTTGCGGATGTCCTCCGCGCTCGGCCTGTCCTTGGAGTCCCAGGGGATGCGGACGCTGGCCGCCTTGGAGATCTGGGTGTCCGCCTCCTGGGCGATCGTCCGGGCCCGTTTGACCTGGTCGGCGGACATCCTGAGCCGCTGCGGGACGGGCGGGCCGACGAACCGGCTGCGATCCGCGCTCGACGAGCCCGGCTCGTCCCCCCCGAGAGAGAACGCGAGCGGCCCCTGAGCCTGGAGCTGGATCTGGTCCAGGCGCTCGCGCTGTGCCGGCGTGAGGATCGCCCGCTCCGCCGCCGCGGCCTCCTCGAAGATGGCGTCGCGCGCCTCCCGGAACTTCGCGCGATCCTTGATCTCGGCGCACGCGCCTTCTGCATCTTCTGGACCCGCCGCTCCTCGATTGCGTCCTGCTCCTTCTTCTGCGCCTCGGTGATCTTCAGCTCCTCTTGAACCGCGGGCGACCCGAGGAGCACCTGCGTGACGGACGGTCGCGGGACGACCCCGAAATCCCACATCTCGTAGGTCGGCGCCTCCTGGGCCTTCGCCGACGCCTGGACCCAACCCAAGCTCAGCGCCAGCGCCGCCACGCCGACGCCGATCAGCTTGACGACCCCGACCCTGCACCGGATCGCTGTTCTCGCCATAGGTTCACCCCCTTGTACCACGGACCGCCGATCCGCCGACGATGCACAACACCTCAAGTATCCGCGGCCGTTCGCCTTTCGCAAGGGGCGCGGGAGCGCCCGTGCGACAATTGTCCGAAAGGCGAAATGCGGACCCGTGGTATCCGTCGCGCGGGAGGAGCGGGGCGACGCCGGGCCGCACCTGTGTCAGCGGATCGCACAGGACCGATCGGCGGACGCCTGCGTCGGCCGAGGCGTCCGCGATGAGACGGGATCTTTGAACGACTCTCGGCGAATCATCGTGACACACCGGCCGCCGTGGTCGATGTTAGCGGCATCGAAGGGGGTCGGCAGCACGTCAACTGGTTTCTCCGCTGTTCGCGGGATCGGCAAACGCCCGCCCATACGCCGCGCGGGCGGTCTCGCCCGGGACATACGCCTCGCCACACGTCGAGCATACGTATCCCTCGACGGCCTGATCGCGGCTTGCGGCCGGCATGGCCGCTACCATCCGACGCGACCGAACATGAAAGCGCCCTACCCGACGCTAAAAACGGCCCTTACAAGTGGAGGTTTTTGGGTCGGTTTCCCGCGAAACACAACAGCAATCGAGAGTTGTGTCGACGCGATCACGGTCGCGGGCCATAGAGCGAACCTCATGTGCCATAGGCATTCGGCGAGCCTTATCGCACGAAACCTCCACTTGTAAGCCCCGTCGGGGCGAGGTGTTTGGAACGAAAAGCCTTTGGCAAATCGACCTTACGTCGCGAAAGTGATGATTGGACCCCTCGCCTGCGCTGGCACGCGCCCTCGGCGCGTGGATGTCACGGTCAAAAGGGGCGATTCGACATCCTCCATCCACGACCGGAGATTGCTTGGTGACAAACGGAATCAACCGACACAAGGCTCGGCAGTTGAGTGGTTTGCGCTCTAGCGATCTCAGCTCGGACCATCCCCAAAAAGCCCCGCTCCGGGTCGCCTTCAGGCCGAGCGAGATGGCACAAAAGGCCTACGAAAAGCTGCCGATCACTGCCATTGAGTGTCATTATTGTGGAAGTCGCACATGAAACTCTGTTTCGGGCTCGCCGGTCAGCCGTCCCGTCACCCGAACAACGCCGGTTCGTGACCCACACGATTCCCCGCAGAGCCAAAATCGATCATTTTTCCGGCCGCGGAAATCTGCGTACAAGCCCGAAGCGTCAGCGAGGATTCCGGCGAGTGTCCCCTCGCTGACGCTTCGGGCTAGAATGGCCCCCGTGAGCCACCCCAGCATTAACCGCTCCAAACCACTCATCGCCGTGCCCCGGAGAGCCGCTTCACCTTTCCATCGATCAGAACCGAGGGATCAAGCCACCGGACTTTGGGAGCGATGCGCGGCTTGTAGCCGTTGACGGACTCGCGGTGAAAATCTCGGATCGTGGCGAGCTTTTGAGCGATCAGCTCATTCCCCGACGCATCGAGTTTCGCCAGCATCAGGTCATCTTCGGTCATCATGTCATCCAGCCGCAGGACCCCGATTCGCATGCCTTCGCGGATGGCGTCGGCGAACTCATTGTAGATGAAGCCTTCTGTTGGACTCGCCCACCATTCGCGGTTCAGTGTCTCGAACAAGGCGACGGCCTGTCGCGCCACCTTGATATCGGTGAGAACGATGGTGGAATCGACGACAGCGAGATGATTCAGAATCCGCCGGATGAAGGCAGGCTTGACAACTCCGCAAGCGATGCCGTCCCGCAGGAAGTAGTCGAGGCGATCCGCGCACAGGCCGGGAATCGGCCGTTCGAGGAGAGGATAGATCGAATCGTCGTAGAACTCGCGAGGGGCATGGCCGAGGCGGCCGAGAGCCCGGGCGATATCGGGCCGGTCGAGCATCAAGGGTTTGAGCTGTTCGTGGTGATCCTGTTCCTGGGAAGAAATAATGAAGTCGACCGCGTGTGAGAAGGCGGTGTGCGAAATGTCGTGCAGCAATCCCGCGATTTGCTCGCGAAGGTCCGCGCCCAGCCGGCGGAGCAGCAGAAAAACGCCCAAGGCAATGCTCGAAACGAGTGACGTCCTTGAATCGGAACGCGAGAGCCGAGGGACCAGCCTGACGGACACCCTTCAATCGCTGAAATGTTGGGCAATCAATCAATTCCAGGATCCCGGAATCCTCGATCGATGAATGCCCATAAACCCGATCCTGCCACTGCATCAATTCCATTCTCCTGACCGAAGCGTCGATCGATGCACGATATCGATCCAACCAAATCGTTCGGTGAATCCACCGGAATATCAAGGGCTTGGGAAAGCGCCAAGACGTTTCTCCTGAATTCGCTATCCGTTATGATAATAGGCCGTCGATCGCAAATCGGTGTAACCGCTTGGGAGAACAACCCGTGATCCTCAAGAAAGCCGTCCGGCCCGTGTCGAGTTTTTGCTTGCTGTTCCTTACCTTGGTGGGCTGCGGCGACGGAGGGCCCGCGACGCCCGCTTCCTCCTCGCCGAGTTCAGGGGGAGCCGTCGACAGCTCCTCTGGTTCGGGCTCAGGACC
This sequence comes from uncultured Planctomycetota bacterium, assembly GCA_963720335.1. Classification (GTDB taxonomy): domain Bacteria; phylum Planctomycetota; class Planctomycetia; order Isosphaerales; family Isosphaeraceae; genus CAVRFS01. Next base: position 42,401 of record CAVRFS010000008.1, read on the forward strand.
ACGGTTGATGTTCATCACCAACGGCAGCTTCCGACTGGTGGAATGCGGTTGAGAAAGGCATGAATGACGGAGCCAAGAAGTTCGGTGCCCAAGTCGAGATGCGACGCTGCGAGTCCGAGCCGGCCTCCGCAAATCCAGCGGATCGAGGACGTGCTCAGCCTCCCCGACGTTCAAGGCGTGGCCATCTCCGTGCTTGAAGCCGATTCGCCGGGCATCGCTGATAAGATGAGGGATCTCCAGAAGGCAGGTAAAATCGTCATTGCGATCGATTCGGACGGGCAGAAGGACGCTCGCAAGGCGTATATCGGTACGAACAATCAGAAAGCGGGCGAGGTTGCGGGCAAAGTGGCCAAAACCCTTCGACCCCAAGGCGGCAAGACAGTGGTCTTCGTCGGCACGGCCTCGGCGGCCAACGCCAGGGAACGGCGCGAGGGATTCTTCACCGGCGCCGGCAATTCGTTCCAACAAGTCGAAATCCTGGAGGACGGAGCCGAAAAGAGCAGAGCCCTCATCAACGTCCAGACGGCGATCAGCAAGTATCCTGACGTGGGGGTGTTCCTTGGCCTCTGGTCCTACAATGCGCACCTGATCGCTGAGGAAGTCGCCAAGTTCCCCGAGCTGCGAAAGAAAGCGACCGATCGTGACTTTCGACATGGACGAGCTGGCCGTCGACTGATCTCGCCAAAGGTGACATCGACGTGACGGTCTGCCAAAACCCGTACGAGATGGGGTACCAAGGCGTCCGGCTGCTGAAAGCGTACATCGAAAAGGACCAGAAGACGATCGACTGAGATGCTGCCCGCCGGTACGGATTTGATCGATACCGGAGTGCGCGTGATCGTCCCGAGCAAGGACTCTCCAGTCAAAGGTGACAATGTGATCGATATCAATGAAATGAAAAGCTGGCTCGAGAGCAAGGGACTGAAGTCGTCTTAAGAGGAGTGAGGAGTGAGGAGTGAGGAGTGAGGAGTGAGAATAGTACATTAACACGTGCGGACTTTGCCTGTATTCTAATTTCTAATTTCTAACTTCTAACTCCTAACTCATTTGAACAAGCATCCAGGTTCCTCATACGAAACGGACGCGATGATGGAATTCGCCTTTTCGGAAACTCAGCAATACTGGTATGACGCGGCGACTCGCTTTGGGCGCGAGGAGCTGCACGACCCGGAAGCGATGCGAGCGCGAACAACGTGCGGAATTCTGGCGTGAGGGTTTCGAGCGTTGTGGCCGGTTCGGGATTCAAGGGCTGCCCATCCCTGTCGAGTACGGCGGCCAAGGTCAAGATCTGCCCACGGCCTTGGCGGCCATGGAGGGATTGGGTTACGGATGCCCCGACACGGGCCTGATCTTCGCGATCAACGCGGCGCTCTGGACGGTCACGATGCCGATTCTCTCCTTCGGCACCGAGGCCCAGAAGCGCCGCTATTTGCCGGGCCTATCCGACGGCCGTCTGCTTGGCTCCAACGCCGCCAGCGAGCCCGACGCGGGTTCCGATATCTTTTCCATGCAAACCCGCGCGGAGCCGACGTGGCGATGGATGGATTCTGAACGGAAGGAAGACCTGGATCACCGCCGGGCCCATCGCCGACGTCTACCATTGTTTCGCGGCAACGGACCCGTCAAAGGGAGTCCTGGGAATCACCGCCTTTCTGATTGAAAAGGGAGCGCCGGGATTCCGAGTGGTTCGTGAGATTCCCAAGATGGGAATGCGGACCGTCCCCATGGGCGAATTGGTCTTCGAGGATTGTGTCCTGCCGGCAGAAAGCGTGCTGGGACGCGTCGGACGAGGCGCGACCATTTTCAACGCCGCCCTGGACTGGGAGCGAGGCGCTATCCTTTCCAGCGTTCTGGGTACGATGCGCAGGCAGCTCGACCGCTGTATCGAGCAGGCGCGGAGCCGAAAGCAGTTCGGCCAACCGATCGGCAGATTTCAGTCGGTTTCCAACCGGATCGTCGATATGGCCCTCAGGCTGGAAACCAGCCGCTTCATGGTCTATCGTTATGCGTGGTCGAAGGAGCAAGGTCAGGATGCAACCGTCTGGGCGTCGATGGCCAAACTGCATGTCTCCGAGTCCTTTGTGCAGAACTCTCTCGATGCGGTTCGTCTCTTCGGTGCGTCCGGTTATGTCACCGAGAATGGGCTGGAACGCGACCTGCGCGACAGCGTCGGCGGGCTGATCTTCTCCGGTACGAATGACATCCAGCGCAATATCATCGCTCAGCATCTTCGCCTCGGTTAACGTGAGCCGACCGCTCCATCACTATCCACGACCGACTCTCGTTTCGATTCAATCGGATCCATCATGACCGCTGACGTTCAGGATCAAGGCCGTTTCACTGCAATTCTGGCTCGAGCAGTCAAGGCCCCGGAGTGGGGGCTGGTGGCGGGGATCCTGGTGGTCTTGGGGTTGATCTACGAGCTGGATACCAAGCACGCCTTCTTCCAGGCGTATAGCCTGCAGACATTGTTGCACCGCGTCGCGCTGTTCGGGGTGCTCGCGGTGGGTGCGGCGCGTGGTGATCATCGCCGGCGGGATCGACCTGTCGACCGGCGCTGTCGTCGCGCTTTCTTCGGTTATCAGCGCCAAACTCCTGACCGAGTGGCTGCGCCGCGGCGGCGCCGATGCAGCCCCGCCTTCATTCGCCTTGGTCATGGTGGTCATCGGAATCACGCTGCTTCTGGGCTTATTCATCGGGCTGTTTCATGCCCTGATGATCAATGAGCTCCGGCTGCCGCCGTTTATCGCCACCCTGGCGACCATGGCTGGTCTTCGCAGCCTGGCGACCTTGGTCTGCCAGAACAGGACGATCAACGTCTCGTTCGATTCCTATCGCGTCTGGGGCAGCTATTCTTGGTACACGCTGTCGATTTTCTCGGTTGTCGCCGTGTTCATGAGCATCCTGATGGGTTGCACGGTGTTGGGACGCCACCTCTTCGCCCTCGGGGGTAACGAAGTGGCCGCGCGACTCAGCGGCCTGCGCACCAAGCGGCTCAAGGCCATCGCCTATGGTATCTCCGGGACACTCTCCGCTCTGGGAGGGATCTTGTTCACCGGCTTGAGCGGACAAGCCGACAATCGACTCGGTACGACATACGAGCTGACCGCGATCACGGCGGCTGTCGTAGGCGGTTGCAGCCTGTCCGGTGGTGTCGGATCCATTCGCGGAACGGTTCTCGGACTGCTCCTGACCCAGATTGTGATCAAAGGAACCGGAAGCGTCGTCAGGTTTGTCGATAGTACGCAGATCGAGGGTCTCGTCCTGGGAACCGTGGTTTTGCTGGCTGTCGCGTTCAACCAGCGGTTCCGAGGATCACGCGGCTGAGGATGCACGGGCGCGGATTGGTTTTGTCGAGCTGGATTTCTTATCAGTGAATGTAAATCCCGAATCGGCCACTCCCGAACTCAGACGGCTCTGGAGGCGACAGGGGTTTCGACGAATCCTGTACGGCTTTGTCGCCATCCAGGTGGTGGCGTCTTACGGCGTCGTGGGATACCTGGCGATGGGCTGGAGTTTTCTCGACGCGCTCTATCAGGTTGTAATCACGATCTCGGGTGTCGGCTTCAATGAGGTCCGGCCCTTGACGTCGACTGTCTTGCGAATCCACACGATGACGCTGATCACGTTGGGGATTCTCTCCGTCGCCTTCACTCTGGGGTCGTTTGTACAATTCCTGTCCGAGGTGGAGTTTCTCCGTTATTTTGGTCACCACCGGATGATGAAACAGATTCAGACTCTGAATGGTCACACGATCGTCGCGGGCTACGGCCGCGTGGGAGCCTTGGTGTGTGACGAACTGGCGACCCATGGGCTCCCGTTCGTCGTCGTCGAGCTGTCGCACGAACGGGCCGCGATGGCCGAATCCCGCGGATTCTCCTTCGTAACCGGCGACGCGACCGAGGAGAAAGTCCTCGATGACGCAGGCATTCGACGCGCCAAGGTCCTGGTGAGCGTCATGCCCGATGACGCCGAAAACGTGTTCATCACACTGACCGCCCGTCAGATGTGTGCCCAACTCATAATCATCGCGCGAGCCGAGGGACCGAGCACGCCCAAGAAACTGCGGCAGGCGGGTGCCGACCATATTGTCATGCCGACTGTCATCGGCGCGAATCGGATCGTTTCGCTGCTGACCAATCCAGCCGCGGTCGAATTCGCGGAGCTGGTCACCAAAAGCATGAGTCTTGCCATCGAGATGGACGATGTACCGATCGGGAAAACGAGTTCCCTGGCCGGTCGCAGCCTCCGGGCCGCCGACATCAAGCGGCGTACCGGTGTGATCGTCGTCGCGATCAAACGGGCCGACGGCCAGCTCGAGTTCCCGCCAGACGGTGACGAAATCCTGGCGGCCGGAGATAGCGTGGTGCTACTCGGCCGCCGACCAAACCTCGATCAGTTCCGCGAACAATATCTCGGCACGTGAGCATCGCCGTGGCGTTGAAATCCAGCGCGTCGATCGATCAGCGCTTGGAGAACTGGAAGCCCTTTCGGGCTTTCTTATGACCGAACTTCTTGCGTTCGACCATCCGCGCATCCCGGGTCAAGAAGCCGCTTTCGCGGAGCTTGGGCTCGAGGTCGACTCGGTACTCTTTCAAGGCACGGGCCAAGCCCAGCCGGACCGCACCGGACTGGCTCAGCTTGCCGCTGCCGTTGACATTCACAAACACATCAACCCGACCCGCCATCTCAGTCAGTGTGAGCGGGTCGCGAATGTCTTTTTGCTCGACTTCGAGGGGGAAATAGACCTTGGCGTCTAACCCGTTGATCACAAAAAGGCCGGTTCCCTCGCGGATCCGAACCCGCGCGACCGCGGTTTTTCGCCGGCCGGTTCCCCACGTGTAAGGCTGTTGCGCCGTCGCCGTCATATGGGCCCTTTTTCCCTGGATGAATCCTCGCCCGCGAATTCCGCGGGACCGTTCATATCATGAATCAACAAGATAAGAAAATACGCTCGATTGTTTCTTTGCTTGGTTTCACCCAGCAATCCGATCCAATCACGACTCAGTCGGCGAGGGCGGGACTTCCGGCGGTCTCAACGTGAGTCGGTGTCGGTGGCCTCGGCGGCTGCTGCTGGAACGCTGGCCGCCGTTTCCTTTGTTTTCGGTGGAGTGACGAATACGGCCCCGGCGGGCGTCGGACGTCCCGAGAGCGGCTCGAGCGGGATCGGGCACTGCGCCTGGTGCGGATGGTTCGGCCCAACGCAGAGCTTCAACTTGAGCATCATGTGCCGGGCAATCTTGTTCTTGGGCATCATGCGCTGAATGGCAAGCTCGAGGATGCGATGGGGTTGGCGCTCGAACAACTTCCACGCGGCCTCGTCACGCTGTCCGCCGGGATATCCCGAATACCGCTGATAGGATTTCTGGCGCCATTTCTCGCCCGTGAACACAACCTTGTCAACGTTGGTCACGATCACGTAATCGCCAGTATCGATGTGCGGGGTATACGTGGGCCGGTGCTTTCCCATCAGAATCGGAGCAATCTGAGCGGCCAGGCGACCGACGACCGCACCCTCGGCGTCGATCACATACCAATGCTTGGCTAATTCCCCGGCTTTCGCTTGATAACAATTCATGGAGCAATTTGCCTGGTTCTTCGAGATCACGAACGTCCCCAACTCGCCGTTGAGACGAAAACTTGATCCTACCATAATGAATCCATGCGTCAAGAGACCTTGCGAGAAGCGAGCCGATTGACCGTCTCAAGGCATTTGCAATGTTTGACTTGTGGCGAGCGGTCTACGGAGCGTCTGTTCAACGGCGGCCTGTCGCGGGATGCTCTGTGAGAGATGATTGGCGGCGGGCCTCCGTGCCCGCCTATTGCCCTAGACAAACCGGTAGGCGATGGCCGGTCCATTTCCTAGGGCCGTTTTCATCAAGACGGCCAAGCCGGCTTTGGCGCCGTTTAGTCGGACCGCTGCAGCATTGCCGGCACTGATCGATCAGCAACCGCCGCTCATGCCGCCCTGTCCAAAGCCGTGTCCTCCAAAGCCGTCGCCTTGACCGGTCACAAGATTGAAATAGGGATAAGTCGCCGTACTGGTGCTCCCCTCAGCGGCCAGGACAGCCGCCCAGTCGGTGTTGATCGTCGTGATATCCGCCGAAGTGATGTTTGAGGAGGTCACGGCCGCCGCCAGTGCGTTATACGCCGTGGTGAGATCCGTCGTCTCCTGCGTCGTCGGCGAGCTGGTGTAGAGCGCCTCGAAATCAGCCAGGAGCGTCGTGTTACCGGTCAGTGTCGTTCCGGATGCGAAATCTGTGACCAAGGTATTCTCGAACGTTTGAGCGCCGACTGCGCTACTGGGAGTAAGGCCGTCGGTCTTGAGGGTTTGGAACGAGGCGGTGATCGCGGCCAATTGGCCGATCGTTGTGCCCGAGGATTCCTCGATCGTCAGCACATCATTTCGCAGTGTCTGGAGGGCCGTGCCAAGCGTGGAGCTCGACGAACCGCTCGTGGCGGTCGTATCGCTGCTACTTGCGTGCTCGTGATCGTACTCGCGAGGCTCGTGATCGTCGTCGCCGTCGTGGTGGTGCTTGCCGCAGTCGTTTCGGCGGTTTTTTCATGCTTTGCTTCCGCCCTCGCGTGTTCCACGGCCGCGTGCAAATGCGCAACCGCGTGATGGGCGATGCCGACATGAGCGGGAACGACGCGCCCTTCCAGGCTCTCGCAGGACGAGTCCCGCTCCCCGGGCTCGTCGAATTCTTGCCACAGGACTCTTGCCATTTCCGAAAATCAGATCTAGCAGCATGTTTTTTCGAAGTTGCATCGAGTTGTCTCCACGGAAATGAGTTTTTCGATCGGCTCCAATGCGATAGGTCTTGGCCGCTAAGGCGAGTGCCAGTGAGTCGAAGTCGGGCATTTGCTTCCCTCGACCGTTCAATGGCCACCATGTATACCAAGCGGATTTACGGCGAGAAAGGCGCACCGCTAAGAAGGGAAACTTCCAAGCAAGGAGTGATTCTCCCGCGGTTCTCAGGGTTTCCGGTGCAGTCGATCGCACAGCGAGCTGGCCATCTCACAACCTCGTGCCACGGCCTCGTCGGCACAGGCGCGTGCCGCGGTTCGGTTTCCTCCCGCCAGGTAGGCCAGAGCTAAGTTGTAATAGATACGCCCGACCGTTCGTGAGTTAGTGGTCGTCTGAATCGATCGACGAAAGTCCGCGATGGCCCGATCGTTCCGGCCGTTCTTGTAGGCGAGGATGCCGCGGTTGATCCAGGCCGACGTCAACTTGGGATCGTGCTCTAGGGCGCGGCTGTAGTCATGGAAAGACTGGTCGGGGCGTCCGAGTGCCTCGGCGGCGAGGGCCCGGTTGTAATAGCATTCGGCGGACTTCGGCGCCAGCGCGACACAAGTACGGAAGGCGGAGAAGGCCTCGTTCGCTTGACCGAGGCGGTAGGCGCAGAGTCCTTGGTAGAAATTGGACCAGAAATCCTGCGGTCTTGTGTCGAGAACGCGCTCGAACTCCGCGGCCGCCTCCCGGACCTGGCCGGAACGCAAGTAGAAGCGTCCCAGATCGTAGTGGTCCAGCGCGGATTCGGGGGCGGGCATGGGTGCCTCGAAGTGGGTCAGCCTGTCCGGCGGTTTTGGCCGTCAAGCGGCGCAGCCGATCGAGCCTTGGGCTGGTCCCACATCGCGTGGCCGCCTCGTCGAGGATGCCGCGCGCTTCCCGGCGGGCCTCCGCGGCCTCGGTTGGCGCGGCCAGCCGCACCCGCAGCTCGGCCCGGGCAATCGCCAGATCAATCAGGTCGGCTCGAATCACTCGCTCGATTGCCGGATCGAGGCTGGCTCCCGTTGGCGACAGCAGAATGCCTCGGTCCCAGACCGCTCCGATGTTGTGCATCAATTCGCGTGCCTCGTGGTCGACCGGTAGATCGATCCCGAAGCGGAAACGGATCAACTCGGCCAATTCATGCAGCGCGTACGCCTTTTGCCCGCGCTTGGCCACGCGGATCTGTTCACGTAGCGAGGTTCTCAGGGATTCGGCGTCCGGGACCATCTTGGTGCGCTCCAAGGCGCGGCCGAGCATGTGGACGGCCTCGACGTACTCACCACTCGCGCACAGCTTCCTGCCGAACTCCAAGGCGGTTTCGGCCTCGCGAATGTCATGGACGCGCTGCCGATAGTAAGCGTGTCCCAGAATGGCCACGAGGACGACGGTGGCCACCGTGACGAGCCAGGTCACCCCTCGCGTCAGCGCCGTGGGCCGCCGGCGCCTCCACTTCCGCCAGCGCTCGGCCAGGCTGCTGTTGGGAACCTCGCGAAGCGGTAAGTTGGCGAGATGGCGCCGCAACTCGTCGGCCAGCACTGCGGCATCGCGGTAGCGGTCAGAGGGTCTAGGCGCGAGGCATTTCTGAACGATGTCCTCAAGCCCGACGCTCACGGCGGGATTCCGATGCCGCCAGGACCGGCCTGCCAACGCGTCCTGCTCTGCGCCGGGTCCGCCTAATGCCTCGCGGAGCAAGCAAGCCGAGAGCGTAAAGATCCGCACGATAATCGACCGGCTCGGCGATTTCTTGACCCAGACCGACCGCGTCGAGGGCCGCGCGATGCTCGGGTGCCATCCAGCCCGGCGTTCCCCCCAGTCGGTCGACGATTCGCTCACCGCGTCGAATCGGTCGTCGGGCCAGGTGAAAGTCGAGGAGCATCGGTAGTCCGTCGCTCGCAATCAACACATTCGAGGGCTTCACATCCATGTGAACCAGTCCATGAGCATGCGCATCGTGTAATGCCTCGGCCAAACACGCCCCGAGCCAGCAGATGGCTTGGTCGTACGACGCCTGCTCGAGGTAACGTCGACACGGGCCATTGGAGGCGGACACGGCTGGATGGCTCGCTTGCACTTGATCGAGGACCTCGAGCAGATTGTGGCCGCGACGCTGGGCAACCGGGATCTCGGAGACTCCCGCCAAAATCCGGGCCAAGCTCGTGCCCCCGAGGTAGGGCATACAGAGCGCCCTCAACCCCCGGTCTGGGAACGTGTGCTCCGAGAAGAGTGGAATGATGTGCGTGTGTTGCAAACGGGCGAGTGACAGGTGCTCTTCTTGGTCGTCGGAAATGACCTTCAGTACGACCAGCCGGCCCGCCAGTGCTGGCTCAGCAGCCAGGTAAGTCTTCCCGGAAGCGCCCCGACCAAGCTCCAACAGGAGCCGGAATGGACCGAGGTCCTCGCCGACTTCCGGGAGCGCCGCGATCCGCGAAAACGGCCGAAGCATTCGGTCGCAACCGAGCAAGACTTCCAGCTCGTCTTTCCAGCGAGGAAACCGGTTTACCACCTCTCTCGTGTCGACATCCTGGCCCGACTCCCGACGGAGGCATGTTTCTTCATAGATCAGCCGGATCGCGCCTCGTCACCGAGCTCGGGATGGGCGGCGAGGAGCTCCGCCGCGGTGACGCGCTCGCCGAGCGACCAGGCAGCGGCCATCGCTTGCACTTGTCGCGAGACCCACTCACTATCCGCGTGCGCAGACGGTGACTGTTTAGGAATGTCTTCGGATGGCGATTCAGCGGCCAAGTTTGAGGACTGCGAGGGCATCGCTCATTCCTCCGAATCGCCCGAACTCTTGGAGACGGAACCAGTCCGCTGTGGGATCGCCAAACGCTTGGCTAAATCGTAGAGAATCCGCCGAACGCTTCCCTCGTGCAGACCAGTGCGGGTAGCAATCTCGATCAGTGTCATTCCTTGTCGCTTCAAAATCAGTATCTGGCGATGGGCCGGAGGGCATTGTTCCCATATTCGCTTCCACAGCTCATTCCCTTGGGCGACCTCGCTGGGCCGTGGTTCTCGAGCGTGTGGCAACTGGTCGTCAGCGGTCTCGCAGAGGGGACGTTCCTGCTCCAGGGCACGATGATGCTGACGGCGACGGTCGATGACCCGGTTGCGGGCGACTTTCACCAGGAACGCGCGGAGTTGAGAGCCGTTCGCGAACCGCCAGCGCTCATCTCGGAAACCAGAGAGCAGGTCCGCCCAAACCGATTGCACGATGTCCATCGAGTCGAACTTCGCGCGTAACGGCCCGCTCAACTGGCGCCTGACGGCCATCCGCAGATATGGTTCGTAGGCCAAGAAAGCACGCTCCGCGGCGGCTCCATCACCCTGGCTCAGCCGATCGATCAGATCATCAAGCTGGTTGACGTTCATGGCAGCCTCGAGGACCAGCTCCCCGGCAGGTCGGGAAATCCGAGTTCAACACCGCCGCCATCTGGATCTCGGACTCGTGATCCGGTCCCTCCTCGTGGTCCAGTGACGCAATCGCCGGCGAGCTACGTCCACGACCGCGATCGTCGTCGCGAGCCCCAGCGAGACGAGCGCCATGCGCGTCAAGTCCCCACCGACGAGATCCCGTACGTCCAGCTCATCAAGCTGTTGGAAGAAATGGTCCACGGCCCGCTCGAAGGAGGCTTTGTCGAATGGGAGTGCGACGGCCATCAAACCATCGCCGATGGGCCCGGGATAATCGTCCGTCCGGCCTTCGGCGGGCCGTGCGGATATGCTGGGCCCTGCGCACTGTGATGTGGGATGTGGCGACGTCGTGCCGAGACCAATCTTGGTGCTGGAGTTGTGGACCGAGCCAGCTTCAGCGACACGTTCGCCGTGAGCTGACGCATCGCCGTCAGACTCGGGCTTTGCAATAGCGATCAGATTGATGTTGAGAAGCAGCGTCCCGACCTGACCGGGGGTGAGAGAAACGACCGAGGCAAACTGACCGAAGCTGCCCGTGCCGGCGGTAGCCCCGGCCAGGTTGGCGACGACGATCGGCGCGATTTCGGACCCGACCGTATCAACATCGGCGAATCGTCCGCCTTGGAGTAGGTCGCCGAACTCGAAGCCGGCATTTTCGAGCCGGACTCTCAGCGGAGCGGTCGGCGCCGAGCCGGGCGGTTGTCCCAAGGCCTGAGAGGAACCGTTACCCGGTTCGGATACCGGGCTGGCCGGCGAGCCAGATCCGGACGGTGAGTTCACCCCACCCACCGTCGATGGGACCAGACGATCGGGCTGAAATCCGAACGCCGATGCTGTCGGAAACGGGGAACCGCCTCGGAACGCGGCAGAACCCGCGTGGCCGGCGGCCGACATGGGCGTGTGGCACGTGGGGGCCCCAAGCCCGGACGGAAATCCCACGTGACCGGGCCAGTCCATCATCCGGGGGTCCGCCGCAACCCCGGTACCGGAGGGGGAGAGAGCCCCAACTCCTCCACCTGTAAAGCTTAACAAGGATCGCGACTCCAGAGTGTCGAAGTTGGGGCTTCGACGCGCGATTGTCTTCGGACGCCTACGCATGGCTGGACTCACCTGTTTGGAATCTCGGCTCCGACCGCCAATCACCATGCCGCAAGAGTGCATGAACTCGACCAATGATACTATCCGGAAGACAGAACCACCATGCAAGGTGGGATGGGCCGGCCGCATGGCCATGTCCAACGATCACGGACTTCGGCTGGGAGGACTGGACTGCGATCGATACTTGAGCATCGTGATCTGGTTGCCGTTCCTGTTGAAGGTGACCTCGTCCATGAAGGTGCGGATGAGGAGCAGTCCGCGGCCGTGGATGCAGTTCAACTCGTCGGGATCGACCGGGCGAGTGAAAATCGAGATATCGTAGCCCGGCCCATCGTCACCGACGACGAACCGAGCCGCGTCGCGGTCAAGCTGCACCTGCACCCGGATTCGTCGCGAGCGATACGGTTCGATGTCTTGGCGCTGTCGGGCCAGTTCCTCGAACTGGCTGTCGTCCTCCTGACGAAGGTCGGAACTCACTTCGAGGTTGCCATGAAACAGGGCGTTGACCAGTGCTTCCTGAAGCGCGACCACGACTTGCAACTCACCGGTCTGGTCCCAGATTCCCATACCGTCAATTTCCTCCTGGATCAGTCTCAGCAGCGGCATAATCAAATCGGGATCGTTCTTGAGAACGAACGCCGACTCGCGCCGGACCATGCAGCGGAGAATCCGTCGCCGTTCGAGGGTCCCGGCGGAGATCGTCAGGACCTGTCGCACGGTCGGCACCAGGTCGCGTGCCAGTTGCTTCTTGGGAATATAGTTGGCCGCCCCTGCCCGAAGAGCCTGCATGGCGACTTCCTCGCTACCATAGGCCGTCACCAGAATCACGGAAATATGAGGATGTTCGGCACGGACCCGGCGAACCAGCTCCAGGCCCTCCATGTCGGGCATGATCAAGTCGGTGAGAATCACGGCTGGAGCCTCGCGCTCGATGGCGTCCAGACCGTCCTGGCCGTTGCTGGCGTAGGCGACACGTAATTCGGCCATGGATTCCAGAAGCTTGCCCACGACGAGGCGGTCGAACGACGAGTCGTCGACAACCAAAACGGTCGTTGCGGGGCGTGAACCGCAGTCCACGACCAGATCCGCACGTGCTGCCGCTTCACCAACGACGTCGATCATGGCTGGAACCTCGTTGATCACCGTGAGGACCGCTCTCTTTTGGCGAGTCCCGCCAAACTGATAGAATACGACGTGAGCGGCATCGAGAATCCCGTTATCCCATGAAAAGCCAAATGCGATCCATATTTCGAATGGTTTGGCGGTTCAACTCGGTTCGAGTTGCTGTTGAATAAACTTGAAGGCCCGTTCCAGAGCGGACGGGATGTGTTGAGGTAACTTGCCGCCGGCCTGGGCCAGGTCCGGGCGCCCGCCCCCGCCGCCACCCACGATTGGGGCGACTTCCTTGAGCCAGTTCCCCGCGTGCATGCCCCGTTCGATCAGGTCCTTCGACAACCCTGCGACCAACTGAACCTTGCCGTCGGCCGCCCCCGCCAGCAAGATGGCCAGACCGGTCTCCTGCTTGCGCCGTAAGACATCGATCAACTGCCGCATCTCGTCAACCGACAGGTTGTCGACCGCTTGGATCACCACGGTCGAGCCGCCGATGTGCTTCGCGGCGGCAAGCAAGTCGTCGGCGGAGGTGCGCGAGCCGCTTTCCGAACGTCGTTGAATGGCCTGCTTCTTGAGCGTCTTGACCTCATCGACCAGGCTGCTCACTCGTTCGCCAATTTGGGCCACGGGGACCCGGAGCAGCCCGGCAAGCTCGGCAAGAACGTCATCCTCCTGACGCACAGCCTCGAGCGCGGCCTTGCCGACCAGCGCCGTGATCCGCCGCGTGCCCGCGGCGACCGACTCCTCGCCGACGATCTTGAACAGCCCAACCTGCCCGACGCTATCGAGGTGGGTGCCACCGCAGAGCTCGCGCGAGAAATCACCCATCTGGACCACGCGGCACGATATCGGGATACTTCTCGCCAAAGAGCGCCATCGCGCCCTGGGCTTTGGCCTGATCGATCGGCAGCAGTGTCCAGCTCACCGGTGCCCCCTCGAGCACTTTGAGGTTGACCAGGTCCTCGATCGCGCGGAGTCGGTCGCGGCCGACCGCCTCGGGGTTCGCAAAGTCGAACCTCAGCCGGTCGGGCTCAACCTTGCTACCGGCCTGATGGGCGTGTTTTCCCAAGATGGTCCGCAGGGCAAGGTGCAGAAGATGGGTCGCCGTATGGGCGCGTCGGATCGCATGGCGGCGCTCGGCGTCGATCTGGGCAAACGCTGGATCGTTGGCCGTCACCTTGCCCGAGGTCACGTGGCCGACGTGGAGCACGAAGTCGTTGTCCTTCTTGGTATCCTGGACCTCGAACGAAAATCGCTCGCTTCGGATCGTCCCCGTGTCGCCGACCTGGCCGCCGGACTCGCCGTAAAAGGGCGTTCGGTCAAGAACGAGCACCAGCGATGACCCGCCGTTCGATTGAGCCGAATCCGCCAGGCGGTTCTGTTCCACGATGCCGATGACCCGCGCGTTCTCCTCGGTTTGGAAATAGCCGACGAACTCGCTGCCGTGGTGGAACTCTTTCTTCAGTGTATCCAGTGGCCCAGTCGAGAACACGGCGGCGGCCTGGTCGGTCGATCGCGAGATTGCGGCGTGCTCAACCCGCTCTTCCTCAAATGCCGCGCGGTCGATTCGCAGATTGTGGTCGACCGCCAGGCTCTCCACCACTTCGACCGGGATGCCATACGTCGCGTGCAGGATGAACGCATCCTTACCCGAAATGGTATCGCTGCCCGCCGCCTTGGTGTTATGGAAGACGTCGTTCATGAGCCTCAGACCATTGTCCAGGTTGCGCAGAAACTGCTCTTCCTCCTGCTTGATCGTCGTCTGGATTCGGCTGACGCTTTCGTGCAGTTCAGGGTACGGCTGGGCCATCACCTCCGCCACGACCGGGACGATCTGGTACAGGAACGGTTCGCGCCGACCCATCTGATAGGCGTCGAGAACCGCCCGCCTTAGCAGACGACGGATCACATAGCCCTGCTTCTCAGGCCCGGGGCGAACGTTTTCGTGAATGCAAAAGGTCAAGGCCCTCGTGTGGTCGGCGATGCGGCGGATCCGGACCCCATCGGGCTGATCACGGTCGTAATGGACGCCGAGAGCCTGCGCGGCGGATGCGACGATCGGCTTGAAGACGTCGGTCTCGAAGACCGTGGATACTCCCTGAAGGCAAGTGGCCGTCCGTTCCAGACCCATGCCTGTGTCGATATTCTGGTTGGGCAAGGGCTCGAGCTGCCCCAGGCCGACCCGGTTGAATTGCGTGAAGACCAAGTTCCAGATTTCCACTTCCTTGGTACCGGCTCCGTGATAGAAGATTTCGGAGCAAGGGCCGCAGACGCCATTGGGCCCGTGCGTCGGTGCGCCGGCCGGCCAAAAATTGTCGTCCTCACCCATGCGGGTGATCCGCTGCGAAGGAATCTTGATCTCGTCGTGCCAAATGTTGTAGGCCTCGTCGTCGTCGAGGTAGACCGTAATCGTGAGCCGGTCAGCCGGAATCTTGAGGACGCGCGTCAAGAATTCCCACCCCCAGTGGATCGCCTCGCGCTTGAAGTAGTCACCGAAGCTGAAGTTGCCCAGCATCTCGAAGAATGTCTCGTGGAACGACGTCTTGCCGACGTTGTCGATATCGCCGGTTCGAAGACACTTCTGGCACGTGGTCGCTCGTTTGAATTGGGGATCGCCCAACCCCATGAACTCGCGCTTGAACTGGTTCATGCCGGCGGGCGTGAACAGCACCGTGGCATCGTCGGGCACCAAGAGATCACTGGGGCGGCGAATGCAGCCCTTGGACACGAAGAAATCGAGGAAAGACTCGCGAAGTTCGTCTGTTTTCATATTAAATAAGTCAAGATGTTCGCCAAGGATGAATCAGCCGGACATGAAGGACGCAGAATCTAGGAGTTAGAATGTATTGAATCCCTTCTAACTTCTAACTCCTAGGTTCTCCCTATGCTGCCGAATGATCGGTGTCCGATCCCCGGCTAAGAAGAACTTTATTTCAAGGTTACGGGTCCGCGATCGGTCTCGAGCGTGATAGGGCCGGAGATCGTTGCGACGGCCTCAGCGAAGGCTCGCGGCGTCGGCACATCTTGGTCCCCGACGCGACGGATCAACTGGCCTCTCCTGATCCCGGCGCTGGCGGCGGGCGAGCCTTCCTCGACCTCGATCACAACGACGCCGGGATGGGGCGCGTCCAGAATGTTGGGACCGAAGGTTTGGTTCTTGAGTATACTCGTATAATCGACGCGCAGGCCGCGCCATGGCTTCGGCCGGTTGGTGGCGATGACTTCCCCGTCGACAGGGTACTTGGCCAGGACGACGCTGCGCTCGATGATCTCCCCTGCACGGCGGATCTTGAGCTGGATGGTGTCACCCGCGGAATAGGCATTGACCGCGAGGAGTAGCGAATCGAAGTCGGTGACCGGATTGCCATCGACAGCGAGGATCTCGTCCTTGGCCTGGAGTTGGCCGAGCGCAGCCGGCGAATTGGGCACGACATCGGCTGACGCGATTCGTGTTTTTCTCGTCCGACCTGATCCCGAGCAGACCGTACTCAACCTCCTTGCCCTCTTTGAGTGTCTCGACAGCGCGCCGGCCTAGTTTGTCCATGGGAATCGCGTAACCGGCCATGGAGTCGAACCCCGACGCACTGGCCGCCATCGTGGTCAGCCCCACCAGCTCGCCCTTCAAATTAATCACGGCGCCGCCGCTCATGCCCAGATTCAACTTGGAGTCGAGTTGCAGCAGAGTCGGGTGATTGTTGAGCTGCGGAGCTTTGGTGGGCCGGTTCGATTCATCGGTTTCGGGTTCCAGCCGCCGGGCCACGTTCGACAAGATGCCCCAGCTCGCCGAGGCTTTGCCCTCGCGCGCCGCATTGAACGAGTTGCCAAGCGAGATCAAAAACGACCCTTTTCGCAGGCGTCCGGCGTCACCGATGGTTATCGGTTTGAGCTTGGGCCGATCCTGGCGGTCGATCTCGATGGGGGCGATCACAGCCAAGTCGATGCGCGGATCGGCCGCGATGATCTCGGCATAAAATGACTGGTGATCGACCGCGCGAACCTTGAGTTGAGTCGCACCGCGCACGACGTGGTAGGCTGTCAAGATCTGTCCGCGGTCACCAATCACGACACCCGACCCGTGGTCGAACGAAATCATGTCCGTCTCGGGAGCCTGAGGGAACGACAGTGTTTCCGGACCCTGAGGGAACGGAAGTTCGAATTCGCCTCGGCGTGGAAGAGGGGGCGCGGCCGGCCGGCGATTCCGTCCACGGATCGCGAGCGGCTCGTGTGGATTCTGCGCCTTTTTCCGATGGATCGCCACCACCGACGGCTCGGCCTCGGCGATCGCGTCGGAGATCACGGTCTCGATAGCGGCGACCACGCTCAGCGCGGACGGTTCCGCTGGGTTTGGCGCCTTCGGCGGAGGATCGGGCCAGGCCAACACAAGACAAGAAAACACCACGAGCGAGGTCATGATCAGGTCCTCGGTTTTCGATCCAGGGCTGATTGTGAAGTCCGTCGCGACTCGTTTGAACCACGCAACTCCTCCTCCATCATTTCCGGTTGGCTCGCCGCGAGCAACCCTGATCGCTCCCAGTACAGACGTTTAGAGATCGCAGGAGGGCCCCTCGAGGCTGCGAACACCGCCGAAGTTTCTTGCTCGAACGAGTCGGACCGACTGGTCGCTTGAGGTCGATCGTTTTCCGATCGGAGGATCGCCGGATGGGCGAAACCATCCTGGATCCCACACGGTATTCCGTTTATAGCCTCTTCGGGCTCGGCGTTCTGTACTGTGAGGTCGGTGGGTTCGGTCGGCAATTCTTGGTTGATGAGGTCGATGGGTTCGTTCGGCAGTTTTAGTTTGGTGGCGGTGATGGGTTCGTTCCGCAGATCTTGGTTGATGGAGTCGGTGGGTTCGTTCGGCAGTTTTTGTACGGTGGCGGCGATGGGTTCGTTCCGCAGATCTTGGTTGATGGAGTCGGTGGGTTCGTTCGGCAGTTTTTGTACGGTGGCGGCGATGGGTTCGTTCCGCAGATCTTGGTTGATGGAGTCGGTGGGTTCGTTCGGCAGTTTTTGTACGGTGGCGGCGATGGGTTCGTTCCGCAGATCTTGGTTGATGGAGTCGGTGGGTTCGTTCGGCAGTTTTTGGCTCTGGTGAATCGTTGCCCGCTCGGGCGACGACGGCATACTGAGATTAACCGCTTCTGCCGGTTGGGAGATCTCGTTGTACGCGATCGGGGCCGACGCGTCGATTGACTGGGTGCATAACGACCCTGGAACGAAAGAGTCGGTTTCGAAGTCTGGTTCAACGTCGATGATCGTGACCGGGCTAACCCCGTTGCCGTTGGCCGGCAGTACGGGGACCGTCTCGTCGCTGGCATTGTGCATCTTGTCGAACTCCGCCAGTGTGCGGATCAGGGTTCGACTGCACGACGCCTCATAACGCCGTAGCCGCTCGCCTTCCACACTGCCATCGAACGCGAGCAGATTGGGCATCAGGCCGGCGTTGGCCTCGGTCTGTTTCCGATACTTGTCAATGCGTGTGCCCAGTCGGTACGCGGCCCGATCGACGACGTCGAGGAGGGCCTTACGCGCCTCGTCTCGGCTCCGCGGCAGGAAGCCGTCAATGGGCCGGCTCGTGAGCCGCTCTTTGGCGATCTTGACTTCACTAAACTTCAACTCATTCCAGACCTCGTGCAGCAGTTCACCGCCGCTGGAATCGATCTTGTAGCAGGCGGCGAACACGATTGCCACATCAGGATCATCGAATACGTCGAGGGGTTGCCGGCCCAATAGCCGGATGGCCTTGAGTTTGTCGGGCGACTGCCACGATCGTCCCTGCTCCACGAGCGAGCGCAGCTCGGCCCAGCGGCCCATCATCCAGTCACAGCCCGCTTGGGTCGATTCCAACTTGTGGACGAGTCGCGCGGGGTGGTCGGGATCATCAACGATGCCCGACCAGGACACCATCGGCTCCGGACGCGCCGACTCGCGGGGCAGGTGCGGGTACAACGCGATCGGCCCGCGCGGGTCCCAGAAGAGCCTGGCGCCCAGGTCGAGGACGTCGTCCGCGTCCGGCTCGGTTACGCCGGCCACCGCGTTATTGATGTTGTTGGACAGCCGGGCCACATAGGCGGCTCGATCCGATCGAGCTGCCACGAAGCCTGGACGGCCCGATCGACGAGGTACTGCTCGACATCGTTGCGCGGCTTGAGATCGTCGGTCCAGGCGTTGGCTCGCGCTTGGAATGCCTCAGCATCCTCACCGGGCAGGATGAGGAGATTCGCCCTCATGCCGTGCTTGAGCCCATTGAGGCGCGACCGACTCTTCCCTTCCTCGGACTTCGGTCCGGTGCTTTTTTGAGCGTTCCGTCGATTGGCTTCGATCTTCTTCTCCGATGCCATGTGCTCCTCCGATCTTGTCTCGCGAAGCGATCTTCCAGCCACCGGCGGCCATTGATCCCGTCAATCCCAGGATCGGCGCTCAATCGCCTTACTAAACAAGATTGCCGATGAACGGTGACCTTGCCGGCGTTTTTGCAAAGTTTCTCCCCGGTCCGGGCGAATCAATTCCCCTGGTTGGAAGAATCGTTGAAATCGGGCCGACGACGAGCGAGAGCGAGAGTCGCTCCGCAATAGCGTGCACCGAGGGCGGCCCTTTGGTCGGCAGGAGTGGCGAAAGCCGATCGCGAAACGATTGGGCCTCGAGTCGGCCGATCGTCCCAGTGGTCGACCGCCGAAGGTCCCGCTTTTCTATCCACGCTTTTTGTCCTACAGAATCAACGATCAGCTCACTTGTGTCCAGCCGTACACAGCCACAACCTTGGCATAATCATCAGCATATGCTAGAGTAAGGAACGTAAAGGAGAATCGTAGCATGACCATCCAGTTGCCCAACGATTTGGAATGCTCCATGCGCGCGGAAGTGCTCAGCGGGCACTTCGCCAGCGAGGCTCACCTGGTCGCCGCCGCCGTGCGGGCGTACCTCCATCATCGGCCGCAGGAGCACGGAAACCCCGCGCCGTCCGGCATGGGGTCAATCGGGGCCATGCACGAAGATGCCGAGCTCCTGGGCGAAGTGACCCAGCTCATCATGCACAGCCGCGAGACACGGACGTTAAGGCTCCCGCCGGATGAATAGGGCGCTCCTCGACAGCGACACTTACTCTGAAATCCTCCGGGCGGTGAACACCATCGTGATCGGCCATGCCCACACCTACCGCCAGGCGTATGGAACTCTCACACTTTCCGAAATCACCGTCGCGCAGATGGCAGCGGCTGTGGGCCAGTCGTTCGAGTCGCTCCGGGACACACGGTTCACGGCGGTGCGGGATACAATCGAGAGGCTGACGTGACGCCCGATCAAATCGTTCGAGACGTGGGCGAGCGAGCACGCCTCTCGATTCGCATGAGTCCGATTCTGTTCGAGGATCGTTGATATGGGCCACATTTATCTGGAGTTCATTAATTTGTTCTGCGCCGGGATATTGGCCGGCATCGAGTTCACCGTCTGCTTCGGCTTGCGAGCGCCCCTCGCAGTTCTCGACCAACAGCCGCAAATCCAGATCCGCCAGGCACTGATCCGCAGATTGCGAGTGCGTGTGCCCCCTGTGTTTTTCCTGACTGCAATATCAGGGGTGAGCGTAGCGATTCTGGAAGGAACCGCGACCGGCTTCGTCTTCCGGTGCGTGGGATTGTTCGCCGTCCTCACCTGGACCCTGGCCACGTTCACCGGCACCGTCCCAATCAACAAGGCGTTACTCGCGTGGCAGCCGGACGCTCCACCAGCAAATTGGAAGTCGGTAATCAAGCGGTGGGAGCGATTCGATGCGGTTCGCACCGGGGCGGCTCTTGCGGCATTCGCGTCATTCTCGACGGCAGTGGCCTTGCGGTTATCCGAGAGTTCGGCCGGGCAGTAGGTCAACGAGCGCTGGGGAAACACATCAGTCTCTGGCTCGCCTGGCGCATTCGCATTGTCGACGCGGAATACACGACGAGTACGTCCGCGTCTCTGGCAGTGTCTTTGCGTAACGTGAAGGGTGCCCAAGGGATGGAGCAAAGCGGGACGGGTCCGGTATCGACAAAAAGGAGCGGGAAAGCGGGACGGGTCCCGTATCGACAAACGGCCCCGTCTCGCTTTCCGTTCCGTCTCGCTTTCCGATCGCGGGTCGTCGATGATGAGGATCTGGATTTGCCTGTAGGGCCCTGTTCGCTCGGAGGATATCACGTGTCAAAGGAGATCTCTCCTTTGACACTAGGTACCCTTTGAGCGTCTGATCACCGATTCTCGGATGCAGGCGTGTGGCGCACTTCAAAAACCTGGCAGTCTCATAAACTCTTCCATGGCGAGCTCAAGCTCCCGTTCAGCCGCTGCTTCCTGTTCGAGTGAGGTTGCCTCGGCGATGCGGATCACAACATCAGCCCGTTGCACCGTGGCGGCGACGCGCACGACTGTTTGCTCCGCGGCGGTGGCGGCAGCGGCGTTGTCTGCGGCCGCAACCGTCGCGGCGAACGCGCCCACGGTGGCGCCGATCAACACGACGGCGGTCACACCGATCGCGACCTGCATTTTCATTCCGGCTGACTCAATTCCACCTTTCCAGGTCTCGAATTTCCTCAGCGCCGCCAGATAGTGCGCGGCGTGCGAAAAATAGCTGCTTCGTTGCCGTCTTCACGTTCCGGTTCTGAGTCGCCTTGAGGGCGGAATCGAGCCTTGCCTGTGCGTTGTTCCAGATCATTAAGTCTGGTATGGGCGTGTTAAACAGCGAGTTTGTCACGAATCCGGCGAAGCCAACAGCGGCGCCTGCGAGCGAGTCCGTGTTCGTCAGAATGCCTTGCTGCGCCTTGTGTTCCCCGCTGGATTGATTGACTTGATTCTGGAGCCGCTGACGGTAATCGTCCAACTTCGCTAGAGTCTCGTTTCGCTCCTTCTCGATTCGGCTCGCGAAGGAATTCGGCGGATCTGCCATTGGCATGTTGATAATCTGCCGGAAGTCACGATAGTGATTGCCGGTAATGTACACATCACCACCACCGCCCAAGACGAGTCGGTACGTGCCCCGCCCCATGCCTCTCACCGTTGGTTCAACGTCATACTCGCGATAATAACCATTCGGCCTGATAGGCAGGTCTTGGTCCCGATTCTCAAAAACCGCTCCGCCTGTGACATTGGGAGGGCGTTGCCCTCGGCGAATGCCATTCACGTACTTGTCAAGGTCGGCATAGCGCGCATCGGACAATGGGTTTTGATCACCCCAGATCACCCGATCTCTAATGGGCATGTGAATATCTCCTTGCTGAGTGCCGCATCGCTACGAACCAGGAAAACCAGCTTGCCTATGCCGCATCGACCTGGACGTGCTGTCCAATTTTTTGTACAGATGCGAGTCAACGGCGTCCTCTGCGATTCTGGTCGACGCCTATTTACCCACGACGCCATGCTCGTGCCAGGGAATCAAGAGAATGAGCCGGAAATATCGCAGTTCGGAGTCTCCTCCGAATCCGGTAACGGCCGACTCTATTAGACTTGATCAGAAATAGGGCGTCTCACCCGAAAACTGCCGGAATCGCCACCGAGGATTCCCTGGCGCTCGCGGGAGTGGGAATGCGAGACAGGACCAGAATCGACAAACGGACGTGTCCCGCTTTCTACTCCAATGTGGAGCGGTTTTGCTGCTCCTGGCTTCTTTTGCATCCCTGGCGGCGCCTGCAACTTTCTCGTTGTCGACTCAAGCACAAGGACTATCGTCGCCGGCCGACGAAATCACAAAGTAAGTTACGCGCCTTTATCAATGCCGCTCGCATCAACGTCGGGTGTCCTCTGTTCCAGCGATGCGCGGGAGCAAGCTGAGCAATTCGGGTGGCAATGGCCCCGCGTCGGCGGCAGCCACGTTCGCCTTGACGTGGGCTGGCTGGCGCATCCCGGGAATGACCGTTCCGACATCGTTGTTGGACAAGATGAAGCGCAAGGCCAGTTCCGGCAGCGTCATACCAGGCGGCAGAATCTGCTTGAGTGCCTCAGCCCGCGCGACGCTCCGAATCAGGTTTTCCCGCTCGAAGTACCCGTTGCGCCAATCGCCGTCCGGCCAGCGGCTGTCGGCCGTCAGGGTGCCGGTCAGCGAACCTTCGTCGAACGGCACCCGCGCAATGACTCCGACATTCAGCTCGCGACAAACGGGGAACAACTCGTCCTCAGGCTCTTGGTCGAAAATGTTGTAGACCACCTGGACTGTATCAATCAGTCCAGTGCGCAGCGTGCGCAGGGCGTTCCACGGCTCCCACAGGTTGATGCTCAGCCCGATGGCACGCACTAGCCCTTGCCGCTTGAGGTCGTCCACCGTCCGCTGCCAACGCTCGTCATCGGCCCAGTAGTCTTCCCAGATGTGGAATTGCAAGAGGTCAACTTGGGCGAGGCCCAGATTCGTCAGGCTCTTTTCGGTGTATTCGCGGATGTGTTCAGCAGGGAATGCCCTGGACAATGTGCCGCGGCGCCGCCAGCGGCTGTTCATCGGCGGTATTTTGGTCGCCGAATAGAGCGTTTTGCCCTTGTTGCGCGGAGCAATTCGCCGAGCAAGCGTTCACTGCGCCCCGCACCGTAGATCCACGCGGTGTCGAAGAAATTACAGCCCAGGTCGACAGCGAGTTGCAAAGCGCGACGGATCGTCTCGTTGTCGGACCCCGTCCAACTCCCCATTCCCCACATCCCATATCCCATTTCGCTGACTTGCCAACCGGTGCGGCCAAACGTGCGCGGCACGCATCTAAGCTCCTCCTCAGCATTTTGCGTCTGCGAAGCGGCAATCGCCTCATTTTGAAACCAGCCATGTGCTTACACATGCGCATTTCTATGCACTTACGACCGCTGACTTTTCCGTTCGCCATGGATCGCGGTCGAGGTGGAGCGTAAGGACCCGAGAATAGCTGACGCCCCTGACTCCAGTTGACGGAAATCCGCCTCTCCTAATCCTCGGAATCGACGCGCTCGATGGCCCTGACGACATCGCGGCGGACCCGCAGCCTACTTCTTCTCCTTGTAAGAAACCACCGGTCATCAGGACAACCGAGCTGAGTCAGCCACAACTTCGGATTCTGCGGCTGCTCGGCATGCGGATGGTCTTTGACAAGTGACCTGGCCGGTCTCGACGAATTCAGCGAGAATTAGCGCGGAATGTGCGGAGAGTAGGCTCTACCTTGGGGCCTGAGGGAGGTGCACCATGCGGTCACTCGAAAGGACGATCGCTGTCGTCGCCGGGGCCACGCGCGGTGCCGGCCGTGGCATTGCGTGCATGCTGGGCGAAGCGGGCGCTACCGTCTACTGCACCGGGCGCAGCATCCGGGGGAAGACGTCCACGAAGGGTCGCCCAGAGTCGATCGACGAGACGGCGGAGATGGTCACTGCGCGCGGCGGCATCGGCATCGCCGTGCAGGTGGATCACACGGTCCAGGACCAAGTGCGCGCATTCTTTGATCGCGTCGCGTCGGAGCAGGGTCGCCTCGACGTCCTCGTTAACAACGTCAACGGCGATGACCTGAAGGACTGGAAAAAGCCCTACTGGCAGCAGTCACTCGACAGAGGCCTGCTCATGATCGAGCGTGGAGTGCATTCGCACCTCATCACGTGCCACATCGCCATCCCGCTTATGCTCCAGCATCGCAGGGGGCTCATCGTCGGCATCACCGACCGCGGCAGCGCCGGCTTCTTCTATAGTTTCGAGAAGTCGTCGGTCATGCGCATCGCGGAGTTGCTGGCGCCGGAACTCCGCCCACACGGTATCACTGCGGTTGCGGTAACGCCCGGTTTCCTCCGCTCTGAGGCAATGCTCGAGGGGTTCGGCGTCACCGAGTCCAACTGGCAGGACGCCGTGAAGAAGGACCCCTATTTCGCCGGGTCCGAGACTCCATTCTTCGTCGGACGTGCAGTGGCCGCGCTCGCGGCCGACCCGAAGGTCATCGTGAAGACGGGCGGGGTGTTCAGCTCGGGGGAGCTGGCCGAGGAGTACGGGTTCAGCGACATCGACGGGCGGCAGCCCCATTGGGAGCGGTTCATCGCGCCCACGCTCGACGAGCGCTGGGCCGAACTCGTCAAGCAGCGTGCGGTCCGAGTTCAAGAAGCATGGATTCGATCCCGCCACCAACGTAGAGGATGATCGGGCAAGCCTGACCCTCCGCGCCCGTCTCTCACGGGAAGGTGAGCCGACCCGCTGGCTCAAGGAGGAGGTCGGCCATCCGGCGGTGATCTACGGCAATCCGAAGCGCATTGCGACGGAGTTCTACGAAAGGTGTGCGCAACTGCGGTAGCGATGCGCGAGGACTGACGAGAAAGCGGTAGAGGGTTCAGGTGGTGGCAGAGCCGACGGGTACGGGATCAGGTCGCTTGGTCCAACGTCTCAAGCGCCAAACTGGCAAGAAAACCACCACTCAGAGCGATGAACAACTGTGGCAGAAAAGAGACAAAATCATACATGAAATGAGAGATGAAACTATTTTCCGACACGACTAACGCTGTTCTCGCTCTCGATCGGAAATAGGGGTCGGGTATCCACATGCAGATCCTCTCAAGCAGATTGAACGTGGAGGTGAAGATACTGATCCATCAAATTAAATAGCTCCGAATCCGCAGGGCTGAAAAGGTCAATGTAGATCGAGGTGATCGCCGCTGCTAGACCAAACATGACGAACCCCCGCCAGAACGTTCCATACCGACTCCGGCGAGTGCGGATCAAGCAGAAAAGTCCGACCTGTAAAGCGATACTCATCAGGAACCGCCCCGTGAATAGGGACGGAGACGACGAGGGCGACCAGAACTGGATGGCGGCGAGGTTGAAGGCGACGATGCCTACGATAACCATCAGCTTGGCAATCGTGAATCGGAGCACTTTCACGGTATCCCTCCCGTGGACTGCGGTTATTTCCTCGATCCCTCAATTCAATCCGCGGAACTGCTTATTGCTTCTTCGATCCCCTCGAGGACCAACGGTCGCAGGCCGAGCCGTTCGAAGAGGTCTCGGTCGGCGTCTGTGGCCGGGTTGGGAGTGGTCAGCAGCTTTTCGCCATAGAAAATCGAATTCGCTCCCGCGAGGAAGCAAAGTGCCTGCAGTTCCTCGCTCATCGCTTCGCGACCGGCGGAGAGCCGAACGAACGACGCTGGCATCAAAATCCGCGCCACGGCGATCGTCCGAACGAATTGCAATGGGTCGATCGGGGCCGCGCCCGCCAGTGGCGTCCCCTCGACCCGGACGAGCCGGTTGATCGGCACGCTTTCCGGATGAATGGGCAGATTCGCCAGCGTCCGCAGCATGGCGGCGCGATCTTCGAGGCTCTCGCCTAAACCGAGGATGCCACCGCAGCAGACGTGCATCCCCGCCTCGCGCACCGCGACCAGCGTATCCAGCCGATCCTGGTAGGTGCGAGTGGTAATGATTCGACCGTAATAAGACTCGGAGGTATCGAGGTTGTGGTTATAAAAGTCCAAGCCTGCCTGTTTAAGTCGCTCGGCCTGCGATCGCGTCGAGCATTCCGAGCGTCGCGCAGGTCTCGAGTCCGAGCGCCTTCACCGCGGCGACGAGCTCCGCAACCTCGTCGATGTCGCTGTCCTTGGGTGCGCGCCAGGCCGCCCCCATGCAAAACCGCGTGGCACCGGCGGATTTCGCGCGATTCGCCTCGGCGAGCACCGCCGCTTTCGGCATCAGCTTTTGAGATTTCAAGCCCGTATCGAAATGTGCGCTCTGGGGACAATAGGCGCAATCTTCCGGGCAGCCGCCGGTCTTGATCGAAAGCAAGGTGGAAATCTGGACCGCGTTTGGGTCAAAATGCGCCGGTGAATCGATTGGGCTTGGTAGATCAGGTCGTTGAACGGCAACTGAAACAGAGCCAGTATTTCGTCTTGTGTCCAGTTGTGGCGGATCGCGGCCGACTCAGAGCGTGACGATCGGCTTTCGCCATGCAAATCCATGCGATTCCTCCTGACATGTGCCTGCGTAAGGAGCAATCAACGCATTTTCGGGGAAGGAAGTCAACCCATGCCGGCCCTTCTGGACGTTGCCCGCGAACAGCTCGCTCTGACCGCGCGAAAATCACTGACGCGGTCACTGAAGGAAACCGAGCGGGTCAGGCGGCGCACGGGTACGTCGGGGCGGCAAGGAATATGTTTCGTTCAGTTGTAACGACTATCTCGGCCTGGCGCACGACCCCCGCGTGATCGCGGCGGCCAGGGAAGCACTGGAGCGTTTCGGCGCGGGGCCGGCACGTCGCGGCTGGTCACTGGCTCTCATCCGGCTTACACCGAGCTGGAGCGGCTGCTCGCCGAGCTGAAGGGGACCGAGCGCGCCTTGGTCTTCGGCAGCGGTTATCTGGCCAACTTGGGCGTGATCCCGGCGCTGGTGGGCAAGAACGACCTGATCCTCGCCGACCGACTCTCGCATGCTTGCACCTGGGACGGGGCACGGCTCTCGGGTGCCACTGTGTTGCGGTTCGCTCATAACGACCTCGCCGATTGTCGCGAGCTTCTCGGCCTGCACCGCGGTCGATTCGTCCGTTGCCTGATCTCGACGGAGACCGTATTCAGCATGGATGGGGATCGTGCACCCGTCGCGGAGCTGAGCGCACTCGCCGAGGCGCACGACGCCTGGCTATTGACCGACGATGCACACGGTCTGGGAATCTGTACGCCGGAGCCGGCCGACGTTCAGATGGGCACCCTGTCGAAGGCGGCCGGTAGTTACGGGGGATACGTCTGCGCCAGGGCGGAAGTCATCGCCTACTTCGAGAACTTCGCGCGCACCCTGCTATTCTCGACCGGGTTGCCACCCGCCTCGGTGGCGGCGGCGGCGGCCGCGCTGCGGATTATGAGGGACGATCCTGGGCTTGTGAACAAGCCGCTCGAGAATGCGCGGCGGTTCACGTCGGCACTGGGTCGAGTTCCCGCTCAAAGCTCGATCGTGCCGGTGATTGTGGGCGAACCCGAACGAGCGCTGGCGGCTTCCGCGATGCTGGAGGCACACGGCTACCTCGCTGTGGCGATCCGCCCTCCGAGCGTACCTCCCGGGACCGCCCGGTTAAGGTTCGCGTTTTCGTCGCTGCACGAACGAGAGCCGATCGACCACGCGGCGGCGCTTTTGATCCAGCATGGTTATGCATAATGGGCTTTCGCAGTGAAACGGACGAATCAATGCGCGGATTATTCATCACATCGGTGGGAACAGGGATCGGCAAGACACTGATCACCACGATCTTGTGCCATCAATTGCGGGCGCAAGGTCGCGCGGTCGTCGCGCTGAAACCGGTGGTTTCCGGCTTCTCAATCGATGACCCGGCCAGCGACCCTGCCTTGATTCTCCGAAGCCTGGGTCGAGAACCGACGCCGCCAGCCATTGCGGCGATCGCGCCTTGGCGGTTTGAACGGCCGGTTTCACCGCATCTGGCGGCCCGGCGGGAAGGACGCGGAATATCCATCGATGAGATCGCCGATTTCTGCAAGGATCCGGAACAGGACACCGCCAACGACGTCACATTGCTCGTCGAGGGAGCAGGGGGCGTCATGACGCCGATCGACGACAGCCATACCGTGATTGATCTCATCGTGCGTGTGGGCCATCCCGCCGTTTTGGTGACCGGCAGCTACCTGGGCGCGCTCGAGCCATACCCTGACGGCGCTGTTCGCGCTACGCGGCAACGGCGTTCGCGTGCAGGGAATCGTCGTCTCGGAATCCGCGGCGAGCGTGGGACTCACTGAGACGGTCGAGAGCCTCCGCGGTTTTGCGGACGGCCAGGTGGCTTTTTATGGGATTCCGTGGCTCGCAGGCGATGACCAACAGAAATGGACCGCTGCCCCCCAATTGACTGGCCTCTGTGATTTTCATCAATCTTGATTAAATCCATCGATGAGGGTTCGTCAAATCGAATGGCTGATAAATGGTATGAAGACGGCCTCCCGCATGTCTGGCTCCCGTATTGCCAGATGCAGGTGGCCCCACCGCCGTTGCCTGTCGTGCGAGCGCACGGGTGCCGCATCATTTTGTCCGACGGTCGCGAGCTGATCGATGGCGTTGCCTCGTGGTGGTGTATGTGCCACGGATACAACCATCCGTATATTCTTGATCGCGTGGCGCGACAACTCGCGACGATGCCGCACGTGATGTTCGGCGGACTGGCACACGAGCAGGCATTCGTCCTGGCGCAGCCGTTTGACAGCGATGGCGCCTTGCGGATTGAGTCGGGTCTTCTTCGGGGATTCCGGTTCGGTCGCCGTCGAGGTGGCGCTCAAGATCGCACTCCAGTACTGGCGCAACACGGGTCGAGTTGGAAAAGACCGTTTCTTATGTTTCCGAAACGGCTATCACGGCGACACGTTCGGCGCGATGTCGGTTTCCGACCCCGAAAAATCGATGCACAAGGCGTTCAAACATGCGTTGAAGCCGCAGTACGTGGTGGATGTTCCGGTCGATCTGAGCAACATGGTCGAGCTGGAAACTTTGCTGGTTGGTCTGGCGCACGAGGTGGCGGCGATGATCATCGAGCCTTTGGTGCAGGGGGCAGGGGGGATGCGGTTTCACAGTTGCGAAGTGCTCACCGCCCTGCATGCGCTCGCGAGAAAGCACGAGATTCTCTTCATCGCGGATGAAATCGCCACCGGATTCTGGCGGACGGGCAACCGATTCGCTTGCGAGGAAGCAGGGATCAGCCCGGATATCCTGTGCCTGGGCAAAGCGCTGACCGGTGGTACGATCGGGTTGGGAGCGACACTGGCGCGCGAAGAGGTGTTCGAGGCGTTCTTGAACGACGACTGGGATTTCGCCCTCATGCACGGACCAACCTTCATGGCCAACCCCCTGGCTTGCGCGGCGGCGAATGCCTCACTCGACCTGTTCGAGCGCGAGCCGCGAGCCGACCAGGTCGAGGCGATCGAAGCGGGTCTGCGCCTCGGCCTGGAACCATGCCGCTCGCTGCCCTGCGTCGTGGACGTGCGCGTCAAGGGCGCCATCGGCGTGGTTCAGCTCGAACAGGACGTCGACGTTTACGCCTTGCGCCCGCGGTTCGTCGAACAAGGTGTGTGGATCCGTCCCTTCAAGGATGTGGTGTATCTCATGCCCCCGTTTGTCATCAGCAGTGAGGAGTTGAACGTGTTAACAAAGGCTGTTTACGTGGTACTCACGAGCCTGCGATGATGACAACACCCGGCCGGTTTTCTTTGCCATGGTTAAACCATCGGTTTTGCAACACGACTAAACCAGGAGCCACTGATGCGACGTTCAATCCGAGTCATGCTGGTGGCTCTCTTGCTGGGAGCATCGGTCGAGGCCTCGAGCGAGTCGGAGCCGAAGACGCGGGAGGCACCGGTGAGGGCGACCATCCTCACCACGCTGACCACGTCGGCCGGCCAGGTCCGTCAGTTCGCCTTCGACGGAGATCCCAACACGCACTTCGCGTCGGCGGAAAAACCTGGCGTGGCCGATCACTTCACGCTTCTGTTCGATGAAGCGGTGGCCGTGAGCTCGATCGAGGTCTTCTCTGGCCGGTCCGATGGGAGTGATCCCCTCAATGCGGGAGCGGTGGAGATTTCGGCTGATGGGAGAGCGTTCGGCGATCCTTCGAAATTCGTGGATGGAAACGTCCGGCTCGAGCCGAGCGGCAAGTTGGTGCGGGCCGTCCGGATCAAGCCGGCGACGGACTTGAACCATGTGCTAACGATCCGCGAGATCAAGATATCGTCCGACCCGCCGGTGGCGACCTTCCAGTATCCGGTCGAGTTCATCGTGGACGTGTCCGACGCACCTGACATGAAGGCATGGACCGAACACGTCGCCGAGGTCTGCGAGCGGTCTTACCCGATGATCAACGAAGAACTGAAGAGCGATGGATACAAACCGCCGGTTCTCGTGACCATGTCGTTGAAAAAGAGCTACCGCGGTGTGGCGGCCGCCGGCGGTAGCCGCATCACCGGCTCGGTCGCTTACTTCAAGAACCATTCCGACGACGTCGGGGCGATGGTCCACGAGACGACCCACGTCGTGCAGCACTATCGCAGCCGGAGCAATCCGTCGTGGCTTGTCGAGGGAGTGAGCGACTACGTGCGGTTTTTCAAGTTCGAGCCCGGCAAGGTCGGGCCGATCAATCCGAACCGGGCCCATTACAACGGCAGCTACCGAGTCACGGCTGCATTCTTGAATTATTTGACCGAAAGATACGACAAGCACATCGTGCTTAAACTTAATCGGGTCATGCGGGAAGGGAGATATCGAGACGACGTATTCCAGGAGTTGACTGGTAAGAAGCTCCAGGATCTCGATGAGGAGTGGCGAAAGACGCTCAGTCGATGATCCTCCGGTCAGATCAGAGTCTCCAGGCAACCCCCCACCGTGGACGTTTGGTATGCCACTTGAGGACGTCTTTGTGTTGGTAGTAATAAAGTCCCAGGATTCGCATCAGCACGATCATAATCCACTGCACGATGATCCAGCACGCGAGGCAGACGAGGACGTAGAGCCAGAAATAACTGGGACGCAGGAAGATCAGCGCCAGGCCAAAGCTCGCTACGCCGACCGCGAGCGTCCCGGCGAGAAAAAGGCAGAGCAAACCAAACGAGCCGGCCAGCCGGCAAATGGCGGCGATCACCGCCCAAGGCCACGCGGCGAACGCGTCGTCGTGCAGAAACGACATCATCAGCGCCATCATGATGTACGGAAGCGCCGAGCAGCCCAAGTGCCCCGGCGAGGTAGGGGCTGCCATCGCCCCACGCATTGAGTGACCAAGCGTACGCCAGGAGCGGCATCAGACCGGCAAACACGCCCAGGCAAAGCCAAATCAGCCATGGGCTCAGTCCGTTAAAGAATCCGTCGAAATTACGGTCGGGGACCCGTGGCGGCGAGGTTTCGCCCATGGCGCTCGATACGAGGACACGGCCCAGGTATTGCAGCCAGTAGGAGAGTGCGAGTGGAAAGAGCATGATAACCGGCAACATCGAGATCAAGGCGACGAAATGGCCGATGGACGTGGCGCCCATTGACGTGGCGTCGTTTATCAGTCCGAGACAGTATTCGGGAACGAGCACGCCGAAGAGCCACAAGGTCGCGCTCGTCATCGCGATCACACCCAAGGGCTCGGCCCCGCGAAGCGGGTAGAGCAAACTCGAGAACCACGTCGTCTCCGGACGGGAAAGGACCGGCAAGAACCCATCCGCCATGGGAGCCGATGGCGGGGCTTTCGCATACGTGGGCCGGGCGGCCGCGTCTCGAGGCGACCGCGCGCGGTCTGGTCCGCTCTTCACAGCGGCTTCTTCCGGCATCAGGCCATAGCCCATCTCCGTCGGCTCACTCGCGCGGTTTCGCCCAGCCTCAGATTCTTCCGGACCGGCCCGGTCGGGAACCCGGAGCGTCGCGCCGCAATTCGGGCAGCGACCCACCTTTCCGGGCGTGGCACCGCGAACCTTAAAGCGCACCCCGCATTCACAAATCAGAATCGGTAAAGTCATATCGAGTCCCGGCTGCGACACGTGCTCAATTCAATCGCGAGGCGCTCAAATTCAACGACAATTGTAAAGGGAACCGCGCGGGTGTTCAAGGGATATTGGTTGGGGGTTGCGCCGGGAGAGCTGCCGGGTACAGCCGGTGAGCGGGGTGATGAAACGACACGGTTCAACGTGCTACCGTGACGGTTTCGAGACGCGAGCTTTTGGTGCGCGATCGAATGACAATGTGAGTGAGCGAGCCCTTTCCCCCCCGTGCGAAGTGGGGGTTAGGGGGGGTGGACAGGGCATAACGAACATGCTCGGCCAAGCCGGCAATTCGGCGAGGCCCAGCAGCTCGGGACCCGCGTACCAGGCCATGGTTCCGCCGGGACCACCCCCCCTAACCCCCCCTTCGCACAGCGATTTTTTCGGGTCGATTGATTTGACACTACCGGAA
Source organism: uncultured Planctomycetota bacterium (assembly GCA_963720335.1). Classification (GTDB taxonomy): domain Bacteria; phylum Planctomycetota; class Planctomycetia; order Isosphaerales; family Isosphaeraceae; genus CAVRFS01. The sequence continues at coordinate 74,629 of CAVRFS010000008.1, forward strand.
CCGGAAGTCGAGCTCAAATCCGTAGAGCCAAGGAATCCTCGGGTCGATGCCCTCGGCTCTGAGTTTGGCCGGCAGGTTCTCGTAGTGCTCTCGAAGTTTGTCAGTATTGGGAGCATTATAATACGTTACGATGATTGTGTTGGCTTCGACCCGAACATCCCCTTCCAGGCCCGCGAAGTAAGCCTTGGCCAGGTGCTTCGCGTCCCAGCTCGCAAAGCATGGAGCAAGCCGCTTGCGAAAACTTGCGATCGCTGCCTGAGCGATCAGGGCCATCGTCATCTGCCCATAACGAATATTGAGATTACACGTCCCTGCCCGCTCCCAACCCAATGCTTGATTCGCGTTGTAAAACTCCTCGAGATGCCACCGCTTGGGAAAATCCCCGGTCAACTCCTCGACCTCGTCGCCGTCCTTGGTCGCGAGGAATGCCTTGTAGTGGTACTCCTCGGGCCGCTCGCCCTCCCGCTGAGCGTATTGATAGAATGGTCCCGCCTGGCTGTTCTTGGGGGTATAAGGCAGCTTCGCCGTTGCGAAACCCGCCCAACGCCGCTGGAACGTCTCGGTGGGCAATTCGCGGAGTTTGCGCGGAGGCTGGGCTGATCGGGCATGGGGACCAAAAGGTCGAAATTCGTCTGCGTCTTGACCTTGTCCAACAACTCGACCGTGAAGTGTTCCGCATCGGCCAGCACCAGGGTCTGCCCAGGTTTGGTGCCGAGGATGTCGGCGGCCAGCCCGAGTAATTCTTCAGCCGCGGCTGTGGCCGTGCGTGAGGAGGTGCCGGTGGTGAAACAGACCGGCTGGTTGGTGTCGGCATCGAGCACGAAGAAGGTTTGCGCGACGTTGGTTGGTCGAGCGGCTTCGTCCTGGCGGTGGCGGCGCATGTGGCGCTTGCTGAAGCTGCGTACGCGATGCGGATCGATGGCCAGGACCCGGCCCTGAAAATCGCCCGAAGCGAGGCGCACCTTGCCCAGGGCCAATTGCAGGCGTTTGCTGTCGACCATGGTTCGGGCCGCGAGCAGCTCGTGGATGGCCATATCGGCGGCAAGGAATGGCAGGCCATTGGCCAACTCAAAGACGTGCTGGTTCAGGCTGCGGCGCAGCCGCAAGCCAGTGGTACAGAGGGCCGCCTCGTAGATGATCTGCAAAGCCAGTCGCGGCCCGACTCGCTCGGGACGTTGCCCAGTCCAATCGCACACCAAATCCCAGGCCCCCAAGCGCAGCAATTCCGGGGCCAGCAGCCACACGCCGGACAGGTTTCCCGTGACCTTATCAGCGAGGAGCTGTCGCACTCCATATTCGATGCTGCGCGGGTCGCACGCATAGGTTTGGTGCGCGTCTTGGTGGTCTGCGTTTCCACAGGGGGCTGAGGGCTAGGGCGGTAGCGATAGAGTTTTTTTTTGAAGGCCATACTTTTCGATCACGCGCTGGACGCTCCGAGTACTGATGCCGATACCGGCCTGGCGGAGCTTCTGAGCGATGACGTCGATCGAAGCGTCGGGATCGAGGAAGCGGTGACGAATGACCTGTCGTTCGACCTCCTCGGTCCGGACCGACTTGGTCTTGGGTCCACGTTTCTGATTCTGGAGGGCGAGGATGCCCCCTTCATTGAATTGTAAGAGCACTTGATGATAGCGCTGTCTAGTAATGCCATGCTTCTGGGCCGCATGCGATCGGCCGAGTTGTTCGCATTCTCCCTCGATGAGCATGAGCAACCGAGGAGTGATCTCGTCGCTGGGAGGGATGAAGAGGTTGCCAGTGGGCCCGACGATGCGCCGCTCTGAAAGCTGGTAGATCATGATCCTGTCCTGGGCGGGGGACGAATATGGCTGGGAAAGCTAGAGCCGCGTTGACGAAGGAAAGGATAAGAAACTGGAGGGAAAGTGTCAAATAAATTTTGGCGGCTTTTTTGCCATAGGTGGGGGCGCTGATGAATTATTCTGCGGCTTTTTGCCGGCAACGAGGAAAGTGTGCCGGGGGTGATACCGCCATAATTTATTTGACATGCACGATTGCTATTTGCTCAGAGCGGCATCAAGTAGACGGCGCGAAGGGGCTAGTTGCGAGGGGAGACGAATGGGGCAGCGAGAGCGAGCCGGCGAGCTGCATTCCGTTGGAATTCGGCAGCATTCTCGATCACGAAAACCAGAGGGATACCGAGGAAAACCGGCAGAGAGGTAGCGTGTAAACGAGAGGGCGAGGTGAAGAACTGCACTGAATGGCGGGGCCTAACCGTTCAGGATCCTGGCAGGTGGGTACGATCCGATGGGACTGGAAGTTGATAATCAGCCCAGGCCGGTTGGAAATCAATCGACCCGGAAAAATAGCTGTTCGCAAGGGGGGAAAAGATCGCACCAAAAGCGGGATGAACTCAGAGCTTGTCCAGAACCGTCGTTTAATCATCCCAGCCGGCGAGTGTCGCCCTCACGTTTCGTCAACCCGATGCGGTCGAGGTATTCGCCGATTGGAACGGCGAATTTTCGGGTCGTGCCAAGCAGGTCGCGGAGCTCGGACATGGAAATCGCTGATCCGTCCGCGAGGCGGTCCTTCACGAGGCGGCACAGCTCGCTCTCGGCGTCAACATCGAGGAACAGGCTTGAATTGATCTCGACGATTTGGTGTTCGTCGCGGAGTAGAGCGAGCAGGTCGGAGACGGCCGAGCTTCGAGCGCCCGCCGAGCTCATGAGCTCGGCCAGATCGGGAGGGCTCACGCCACCGGCTCGGATTGCTTCGGCCAGCTCGTTCTTCAGCTTTCGTTCACCCTGGCTCAACTTGGGCTGGTGTCCAGGAATGGTGAGGGTACGGAGGTTCGCCACCAGCGCGCCCGCGCCACTAGCCGATCGACAAGGCCGGCCACCAGTGCGTCGTTGGCCAGGTCCGGCAGCGCAGCCGAAAGGTGGGCGCGGGATCGCCGACAGCCGAGGGCGTGCCGCGTGCAGCCGGCCCAAGGCACGAAGGACCCGATCTTCCAGTTCGGTGGCATACGCGGCCAATACCCGGACAGTTCGCCGTGGCCCAAGAGGAAGCGCGACCAGGGCACCGGAAGATTCGAGCGTGGCCAGGGATGACTGGATCTGGTCCTCCGGCAGTCCGGTCAGCGCACAGAGTCGACGCTCGGTCCACGGGGTGAGCCCGAGAAAGGTCAAAGCCGCGCCCAGGCGTTCGAGCGGGTCATTCGAAGCGAGTTTGCCGAGTCGCTCGATGGACGAATCGTCGCGGCGGCGGTAGCGTCGCGACCACGGCTGAATGACCCGCCCACCCCCCAGCGTCGCCGGCGGACTCTCGTCGCGGAGTACGAATGGTTGACCAAACACCGCGACAATCGGCTCGGCGACGAATAGCTGGCCAAGCTGAGGTATGCCAGGTGCGGCCTGGTTGTTCTCGAGGAGCGACAGGACGGCCGATACCTCGGCTGTTCCCAGGTGGAGCTTGTAACGCCCGCGGTGATGCAGGGGACGCTCGGCCCCGTCGGATCCGACCACTTCGACCGCGAGAACTTGGCTTGATTGGAGGTAGCCGGGTGCCGCGAGTTCCTGTCCGCGATGGAGTTCGGCGTGATGAACACCGACCAGGTTGATGGCCGCGCGGAACCCCGGCCGATCCGGTCGACGGGCTGGTCATGCTGGTGCAACCCTCTGACACGCACGACTCGCCCGGAGGGATGCCACTCCAGGTCGTCGCCGACCGCGACCCGTCCCGAGGCAACCGTCCCAGTCACGACCGTCCCGTGACCGGCCACGGTAAACGAACGATCGATCGCCATCCGAAACACGCCGGAATCATGTCCCGGTTTGATCGTGCCGCAAAGCGAATGCAGCTCGCGTTTGAGGTCATCGAGTCCCTGACCATTGACGACCGAGGTTCGCACGATCGAGGCACCTTCGAGGAACGTCCCTCGGATCAAGGCGCGGACATCCTCCTCGACGAGCTCGATCCAGGTCGGGTCAGCCAGATCACACTTGGTCAAAACGACCAAGCCCCCGGAGAGTCCCAGCAGGCGGAGGATCTCGACGTGTTCACGGGTTTGGGGCATGACCGAATCGTCGGCCGCGATGACCAGCATCGCCAGATCAAGGCCCGTCGCGCCGGCCAGCATGTTGCGGACAAACCGTTCGTGACCCGGCACATCGATGATCGCCAGTCGATATTCGCCCAGGGTCAGCGCCGCGAATCCCAGGTCAATCGTGATGCCGCGCTGTTTCTCGGCCGGCAGGCGATCGGTGTCCACACCGGTCAAGGCGCGGACCAAGGCCGTCTTGCCATGATCGATGTGTCCCGCCGTACCCAGGACAAGGTCGCGCGTGCGGTCGTTCATCATGAGTCATGGTACTGTTCCCCGCCCAACGTTGTAAATCGACACGGCGGGTCGGGCGGGGCGCTTGAGCTTTGGCCGCCTCTAACTCATGAACGTTCTGAGTACGCGTCCGACCAGTCCTTTCTTGAGGGTCTTGGGATCGGGCTTTTCCAGGCTGAGGACGTCTCGAATCAAGCCATCGAGATCGCGTAGGATTGGCGACTTGGGGGCGACTTCGCGCAGCGTTTGGCCATGGTTGGCCGAGAGATGAACCCCGTTGTAATCGTTGGCGACCGTCAGAATGCGGGGAACGCCGAGCATTCGCTGGATCTCGGCACAGGTATATCCCTTCAGTTCGGGGTTATAGCGATTGATCACGACCCAGAGGGAATTCATCACGCGCTCTTCGGGCAGGGTCTCGCGGAAGACCTTGAGGGCACGGATCGACGGCACGCTCTGCATCCCGATCAGAATGATGTGATCGGACGATTTGAGCACCTCGAACTCGGCCTCATGGAACGTACCGGGCATGTCGAGGACGATCACTTCAGAGAGTGTCTTGAGACATTCGACAATCTTGACCAGGTCTCCCGAGTCGAGATTGGGCAGCGAGTGGACCTTGTCGGGCCCCGCGAGAATCCTCAGCTTTTCGGCGACCGGGACCAAGGTCTTTTCGACCAAGAGGTCGTCGACACGTTCGATCTCTTGGATCAAGTGGGTGATGGGTGACACGAGGGGTCACGTCGAACATCGCCGCGAGCGCGCCCATCTGGAGAGTCAGTTCGGCGAGGATTGTCGTACGGTGGAGCTGGTCGGCGATCTCGGCTGCGAGGTTGATTGCGATTGTCGTTGCACCACTTCCTCCGGTCGCGCCCGTGACCGCGATAACGTGCCGGTCAAGCTGGCCACTGCTGAACTGCAGCCCGATGTTGTTGAGCGCGGAATGAAAGTCGTCGCGATCCAGAGGCAACGGCACAACCTGCGTCGCTCCCGCGCGATTCACGTGGAAGAAGTTCTCACCCGCGATATCGCCCGGAATCAAAGCCAGGATCGGCCAACCAATCAGGAGGCTGCTGAGCCGACGGATACCGGCGACATCGCACTCTGATCCGACCCGCACGACAAGCAACCTGCGGCTCTGACTTGCCATGACGAAGGCCCTCGATGGCGGCGCCAACGGTGGCGAACTCGCTCTCCACCTCGCGCCATGGAGCTGGCCAACCCGATCAGTAAGTCGGAAAGTAAATTGTCGTCGATTCCCACGAGAATCAAGGGCAACGGGTACATGCGTGTCTTACCTAACCCGGCCTGACGGCCGCCACCGATCGGATGACTCAAGATTGGCCGCGGCGCGAACGACTACGCCGCCTGGCGGTCCCCAACGGCGTCAGCGAACCGACGAGCCCGCTGAACACACTATAGGACACGAACGATCGAGCTGCTCTGATCGTGTTCGGGAGTAAACTTTCGTAATGAAACGAAAACCGATGTCCTGCCGACATTCGATTTTTCATCCCTTCGACGAAACGCCACCTGGCCAGTATTATGGAGTCTGTCCAGGACCCCGGGACATCGCAACGAGGACGCCAAGAGGCTCTCGATGTTCCAGTCCTTTTCCCCGTTTTGGCGTCATCCCGCCCAAGGATGGCGCAGCGCTCCGCCAGTCGGGCGGCCAGGCCACCAGGAAGAAAAATGGGAGCTACGACGATGAACAAGTGGGTCGGATTATTGTTGGTCTCCTCGTGGGCGCTGTCGGGCTCGGGTACCTTGGCGGACGCTCAGGAACCACCCAGGCCGATCCGTGCGCTGCTGGTTGTTGGCGGATGCTGCCACGACTACGCGAGCCAGAAGGACATCCTCACGCAAGGGATTTCGCAGTGCGCTCGCGTCGAGTGGACGATCGCGTATGACTCCGACACGACGACGAGGCATAAGAATCCCGTCTACGACAATCCCGACTGGGCCAAGGGCTTTGACGTCGTCGTCCACGACGAGTGTTCCTCCGATGTCAAGGACAGGGCCGTCATCGACCGCATCCTGAAGCCCCACCAGGACGGGCTTCCCGGCGTTGTCCTCCACTGCGCCATGCACTGCTACCGTACCGAGGGCTGGGACAAGAAAATCGCCACGCCCTGGATGCAATTCACCGGCCTGATCTCTACCGGGCACGGTCCGCAACAGCCAATCGCGATCAAGTTCGTCGATAAGGACAGCCCCATCACCAGGCCCTTGGGCGATTGGACGACCGTTAATGAGGAGCTGTATAACAACGCCTCCGGCAAGCTCGAGGCGACCGCCCACGCGCTCGCGCGCGGCAGTCAGGGCCGCGCCGACTTCGTCGTCGTTTGGACGAATACCTACAATGACAAAACCAAGGTCTTCGGAACCACACTCGGCCACAATAATCAAACCGTCGCTGACCCCCGCTACCTGGATCTCGTCACCCGAGGCTTGCTCTGGTCCGTCGACAAGCTCGACGACCGGCACCTGAACGCGGCAGCGCCAGCGAGCTCCAAGTGAGTGGTTTTACGAGCTTCCGAGGATTCTGGAGAAGAGTCTGGGAGTTTTCATCGTGACGCTAAGATGCCATGCATGGCACCTTCTCGGACTCGGCCTTTTCGCTCTGACCTGGGAGGTGCCGATCGCTCGGGCCGAGCCGCCTTCGGCGGTTGCTGTCGCGAGCGAGCTGGTGGTCGCGGACGTGGTCTTGAAGGGAGGCACACTGGTCGATGGCACCCTGTCACCTCGTCGACAGGCTGATGTCGCCGTGCGCCGTGATCGGATTGTGGCGGTGGGTTCGTTCGAGGTTAATCCGAGTGCGAAGGTCATCGATGCGACCTCGCTCATCGTCGCGCCGGGGTTTATTGACCTGCACACTCACTCGGATAATGGGATCACCCAAGAAAAAACGCGGCTGAACCGGAACTTCCTTGCGCAAGGTGTGACCACGATCGTCACGGGGAATTGTGGATTTGGAGCGATCGACGTCCACAAGTACTTCGCCGCGATTAGCGCACATGGCGCCGGCACCAACGTGGCCCACCTCGTTCCACTCGGGGCGGTTCGGTCCGCGGTCATGGGCAATGCAAATCGCCCGCCGAGTCTCGCCGAGTTGGAACGGATGAAACGCCTGGTCGAGCGGGGGATGGAGGCCGGGGCTTGGGGGCTGTCGAGCGGCTTGATCTACGTGCCAGGCCGGTATGCCAGCACGTCCGAGCTGATCGAGCTGGCCAAGGTCGCTCGTCGCCATGGCGGCATCTATGCGTCGCACATTCGGAGCGAAGGGGCCAAGCTCTTCGAATCGATCGACGAAGCGATCGCGATCGGCAAGGGAGCGAGCATCCCGGTGCATATTTCCCACTTGAAGGCGAGTGGAAAGGCGTACTGGGGCAGTGTCGGCTCGGCCCTGGATCGAATCATCGAAGCGCGGCGAGCGGGTCAGATCGTCACGGCCGATCAGTATCCTTACGTGGCCTCGAGCACCCAGCTCGCCGCGATGGTCGTGCCGGACTGGGCGATCCAGGGAAACGCCGATGATTTTGCCAGGCTGGCCGCTGACCCGCATCGAGGGCCGGTGCTGCGTCGCGAGATCGAGCGAATGCTTGAGGTTCGCGACGGAGGGGCCTCGATCCGGATCGCGCGGTTCAGGCCGCGGCCGGATTGGACCGGGCTTGACCTGGTCGCGATTGCGGAACGTGAAAGCAAGACCGCGCCGGAAATCGTCCTGGAGATCCAGCGGAACGGTGGCGCGCAGGCGATCAGCTTCGGCATGAGTGAGACCGACGTCCGCGAGGTGATGCGCCATGAGTTCGTCGCTACCGCGTCCGACGCGTCAACGCACTTGCCTGGCCAGGGCGATCAACCCCACCCGCGTGCATACGGGACCTTTCCCCGCAAGGTTCGCTACGCACTCGACGACAAGTTGATCACGCTCGAGCAGGCGATTCGCTCCTGCTCGGGCTGGCCAGCCGAGATTTTGGGGCTTGCCGATCGGGGCCTGATCCGAAAAGGCGCAATGGCTGACATCGTCGTATTCGATCCGGAGACGTTTCGCGACGCCGCCACGTTCGATCAGCCGATCCGATACGCACCGGGAGTCAAATACCTCTTCGTCAATGGTGTGCAACTGATCGCCCAAGGGTCGCTCACTGCGGCGGCCAGTGCAAAGGGCAAGCTTCCCGGCCGGGCCCTCAGGCTCGACCAGGACGGTCCAGCGGAATTGATTGTCCGGGTGAAGCGGATCTGGACCGGTGACCGCGATCGGCCCTGGGCGGAAGCGCTGGCCTCTCGCGGCGGCACGATCGTGGCCGTCGGCGCGACCGAGGATGTCATGCGATTTCGAGGGCCGTCGACCCGGATCGTGGAACGGCCCGATGCGTTCGCGACACCGGGTCTGATCGATGCCCACGGACATATGGAATCGCTTGGAGCCAGTCAGGAGCAGATCGACTTGCGCGGCGTGTCGTCGTTGGAGGAAGTCGCGAAACGGGTGAAGTCGCGGATCGAGGCCAACCCGGGCGATTCGTGGATCACGGGCCGCAACTGGGACCAGAGCCTGTGGCCGGGGAATGCGTTTCCGACCGCGACGGTGCTCGACGCCGTGGCCTCGCACCGAGCGGTCTGGCTCAAGCGGGTCGACGGCCACGCCGGCTGGGCCAACTCGGAGGCATTGCGACGGGCCAAAGTCGCCAAGGATTCCCAGACCCCCGCCGACGGGCAGATCATCCGCGATTCGGCAGGGATGCCGACGGGTGTCTTCATCGACGGGGCAATGGGACTGGTCAGTCGCGCGGTCCCATCTCCATCCAAGGACGATCTGAAGCGGCGGCTATTGGCGGCCCAGGAATCGGTGCTCAAGGAAGGATTGACCGGCGTCCACGATGCCGGAATCTCGCGCCTGGTGGCCGAGTCCTATCGCGAGCTCGACCGCGAGGGAAAGCTCCTGGTTCGCATCTACGGGATGGCGTCACTACCAGGAGGCGGCGAGGCCGCATTCGTGAGCCGTCCGCCACAGGCCTCGCCGATGGGATCTCGATTCGAGATGCGGGCGATCAAGCTCTTCATCGATGGGGCTTTGGGTTCGCGCGGCGGCCTTTTGTTCCAACCATACCAGGACGATCCGGGCAACTCCGGATTGTTGTTGATCGATCCCAAGGTACTCGAGGCGACCACCGCCGCCGCGATGCGGCACGGCTGGCAGGTCTGCACTCATGCCATCGGTGACAAAGGCAACGCCCTGGTGCTGGACGCCTACGCGGCGGCGCTCAAGGCCGTCCCCGAAACACGCGGCCCCCGGCTGAGGATCGAGCATGCCCAAGTGGTGCGGCATGAGGACCTTCGCCGGTTCGTCGAGCTGGGCGTGATTGCCTCGATGCAGCCCTCCCACTCCAGCGACGACATGCGATGGGCCGACGCCCGACTTGGCCCGGGCCGAGTTGACGGGGCTTATGCCTGGCGCTGGTTCGTCGAGGCGGGTGTCCCGCTTGCCTTCGGCAGCGACTTTCCTGTCGAGATCGTGAACCCGTTCTGGGGGATCTATGCCGGGATCACGCGGCAAGACGCGGACGGAAAACCAAGCGGCGGCTGGCACCCCAATCAGATCCTCACGCTTGAGGAGACCCTCCGGGGATTCACGGCAGGCAGCGGCTTACGCGGCGTTTGCCGAGGATCGTCTGGGTATCCTCAAGCCGGGGTTTCGTGCCGATCTGACCGTCGTCGATCGCGACTGTTCGAGGTCAAACCCAAGGAGCTGCTCGCCTCGAAGGTCATCGGTACGATCATCGACGGCAAGGTCGTCTTCGGACTGAACAACAAGTGAAATCTGCGGCAGCTCGGTCTGACCTCCTGTCCGAACCCTCGATTCCAGCGAGCGGGATAACGCGTGATCTGGCTACTTAGACTTAGGAAGCTCCTTGTAGCCAGGAGTGACTTTGGCGACATTGGGCTCGATATTGGCTTCGATGCGACCGGTCGCCCAGCCGAGAGCGCCCAGGAGCAGGCCCTGGTAGTTGGGGTTGGTCCAGACGTCCTCGCTGTGGCCCATCGAGGTGTAAAAGACGCGCCCTTTGCCGTAGGGCCTGGCCCAGGTGATCGGAAAATTGGGCCGCTCGTACATTTTGCCCTTCATCCCTTCGGTGACCTGAACCAAGATGACGTGCAGATCCTCGGGCATATTCTTGAGGGCGTACCATTCATCCTTAATCATGAACGAGCTGCCTGATTTGCCGAATCCCTTCGCCAGGCCGGGGAAATCGGGATCGACGATGTCGATGCGAACGTCTTGTTGTTCGCCATGGACGATGAACTCGCCGCCGATCATCTGAATGTATGGGTCCTCGGCCCCTTTGTTCCGCTTGCCGTGGTGGCCGAACGTGTCGGTGGCGCAGTGCATGCCGATGAATCCTTTGCCGCCCCGGATCGCGTCGTAGAACGCTTTTTCGCCATCGGCTGAAATCGGCGGACTCTTTTCGGATCCCCCTTCGGTGGTCAAGTCACCGGTCGTCTCGAAGACGAACGCGTCCCATTGGCCGATCTGATCGGGTTCAAACACGCCGCCATCCTTGGTCGCGACGACCTGGAACCCGTGCTCCGCGCCGATGTCCCTCAAGACAGTCTCGGCGAGGCTAGGCTGGGTGCCCTTGCGAGTTACGACTGAGTGGGGGAAGCCCGCGCTCTTGATGAAGAAGAGGACCTTCTTGGCCTCGCCTTTGGGCTGTGCCAGCAGGCGATTGGCAGCCCCCACGCCTACCCAGGCGGAGGCACCGGCCAGCAGCAACTGACGACGATTCAGGTCAGAGGTCATCGTTCGAGTCTCCTTACGAGCCTTTTAGATGAGGAGGGACCATCAATGCTGTCCTCCTTTCTACACGAGCCCGAACGCGAAGGAAACCGGGGAGATCGTCCATTATGGCGGATTTCTTCATATCGATTCGTCTCAGACTCGATCGGCGAATGGGGAACCGCCGCTGCGCCGGGGAGATTTTCTTTCCGCTTGCGAACTCGCGGCCAGACGAGTACTCTAATCGGCGACTGGCGCCATCCGTTGACGCTAGATGAACTCACCCGGGCGGTCGTTCTTTCGATTTTGAGAGAAGCGGCAAGGAGACTACTACCCGGCACGGACGCCGAGGCGGATCTTGGCTTCCGGCCTATCGGTTGGGGGACGCGAAAAGGATGTCTCAACTCACGTCAGCACCGGAAACCGCCGAACAAACCCAGCTCACTCGACTCGGCGTCTCGATTCGTGGCAAGCTTCAGTTCATGGATTACCTCATTCGCGCGGCATTAGCCGATGCCCAGCGATACCAGGACGAAAACGACCCGGGCACTCGGATCTTCATCCGTCAGCTCGTCGAAATGCACACGGCCAATCTCAGGCTGGAAAGCCAAAACTTGCGCCTGACGGGCGAGCTCTGCGCGGCCCTCGAAGCCATGGTCGACTCCGGGTCCGAACCGCATGCCAGGGGAGATTTGTCATGAGCTCATCAAGGAATGGGACACTGGGAGGTCCGGGTATGCGCAGGCTCGAAGCTCCCTCCGGCGAGATGGACGATCACGACGATTCATCGGCTCGGGGCGGTGCATGCTCCATTGAACTTCGCCGCTCTCTCGCGGAGATCAAAGGGCAAGCGCAGTTCCTGCTCTACCTGGCCGACCAGATCGAAGAGTCACTCGAGCAACTCGTCAATGAAGCCGACCCGTGCCATGGTGCCTTTCTTTGCAAGGTGCTAGGGCATGTATTCCGGCCAGCTCGAAAGCAAACATCAAGGGCTGGGCGAGAGAATTGCCGAAGCCTGCCAGGAAGTCTACGTCACGGTACGCGAACACGAGATGTCTTGATTCATTGACTCGCAAAAGAACGGCGGGCATGGATGCCCGCCCTAAAAACTGAGATGGCGGGCATGGATGGCCAGCTTACAGCGGCTCACTCATAGTGCCAGGCGACTGAGACTTTGATCATACTAGCCCGAAGCGTCAGCGAGGATCGGCAGTGTCCCCTCGCTGACGCTTCGGGCTAGTACGGAGTGTGAGCCACCCGAGCATGAACCGCTCCAAAATGGCGGCAGGAATGCCCGCCCACTTCTAACTCTGTTACTCCGTCGCCGTAGTCGTGCGCAGCTTGCCCTGGACGAAGCCGGAAATTCCCCGCGTTCCTCAATGTTTCTTCTTGATTCGGCCTGTCGCGCGGGCCAATCCTAGTTGAAGCAGGGTCCACAGCGCCGATACCGCTTCGCCCATGTTGATCTTGGAGACGCCACTACGACGGTTCTCGAACAGGATCGGTGTTTCTCCAATCCGGCAGCCGACCATCATGGCACCAGAAGAGAATCTCCTCCTGGAAGGAATAGCCGCGCGACCGGACCTGGTCGAGGTCGATCTCGGCCAGTTTACTCACGCGGTAGCAGCGGTACGAGCCGCTGTTGTCCTCGGCTCGTAAGTCCCAGCATGAGACGAGCATAGGTATTGATCCCCGAGCTCATGAGCTTGCGCTTGAGAGTGAAGCCCCCTTCGACTCCGCCTCCGGGCACATAACGCGAGCCGATCATGACGTCGTGATCGCGCATCCCGTCCCGCAGGGCGGGGATGAACCGAGGCGGATGACTGAAATCGGCATCCAGATTGATCAGGTAATCGAAGTTGGATGCGATCGCGTAACGCATCGCGAGCGAGCATGGCCGTTCCCAGGCCCTCCTTGCCTTGCCGGTGGATCACGTCGATCCTGGGGAGGGAGCTGCTGAGCTCGTCGGCGATCTGTCCGGTCCCGTCGGGCGAGTTATCGTCGATGACCACGATCGAGCAGTCCGGTGCATAGCTCCGGATCGTGTCCACGAGTGATTTGAGGTTGCCGGCCTCGTTGTAAGTCGCCAGGGAAATCAAAAGCCTCTCCGACTCCACGGAGACCGATGCTGCTGGGTCGGACACGGCCACGTTATCCCTTTTGAGTCAAAAAAAAGCCGAACGTCGGGCGCGAACCAATTCGCGGTTCGGAACCGGAGGCCTGGCTTAAGATATCGAGACCCAACGACCTGCGCCAAGGCGACTTCGGTCGACGCGCGGCGTCGGTGCATCGACCCGATCCTTTGGTTGGGCCCAGGGTGGGGTGATGCGGCGTGATTGGTCGCGTGGTTACGGCGACGTTGGGAGTAATTAAGCAGGTGCCGCCTCCGGAAGGTCCTGTTCCAGATCGAAGTCACGTCGTCCGCGTCAGGTCGACCGCTTTTCGCCGTCCCTCCCGGGAAGAGGAACGGCCGGGAGCACCAGGATCTGCGTCGGCGACACCTGCTCGTCAAGAGACTTGACAACGACCCCGCACGCCGAGGTAGGCCGTACTAGGCCGTCTAGTAAGCTTTCGGCTCGCCTTCGTCGGTTTCATCAATTCATCGGGCGGTTTTCGCTCGTTCGCTGCCGGTAGCAGCGGATCGCACGATCCTCTCGGCGCAACAACAGGGCGAATTACGCGCGATTGGCGAAGCCGGGTGAAAAGCTGGCTGTAGGGCGCGAACTCCTGCTGAGGCTCGGCACGGATATTCGCGAGCGACCTTGCGACCGACGACTCGGCAGCAGCGGACGGCGGAGACGTGGAAATTGCATTCGAAATGCCGGCTTCGAGCTCGGTCGCCTCATCGGCGGGACTGGACTCCAACTGGGTAGGATCGGAATCGGTGTCACCTCGGCCCTGGTTTCGCGTCCACTCGTGCCAGGCCTGAAGCGCCGCATAACGATCTTCAACCAGCTCTTCATTGAAGGAAGAATCGTCGGGGCAGGGACTTTCCGGTGGCCTTGCGGATTCTTCCTCGTAGGGCGGCTCGGCGTCGAGGTCGCCCTCCCAGCCGACTTCGACGAGTCCGTCCTCAACGCGGATGGGCGGTCGCGCGGGAACGAGTGGGGGTGGATTCATCCGGCCCTCGCCGTCGCGCAAAGCCGAGGGACTCGTATTGCCTTTCGGCTCATCAGCGGGATCATCTGGCAGTCGTAACTCGTTTGGCAGGGAGGTGCGGCTCGCTCGGTGCCAGTGAGGGGTGGTCCTGGGTCATCGGTTCGATGGCGTCATGAACCAAGATCGGTGGTCGCCTCTCCGCTAACCGCAACAACTTGCTGGGATTACCACGCGCATCGCGATGCAGCTCTTCCAGGAGTTGCTCCTCGACCGATCCGGCCTCGAAGGCTAACGGAAAGCAGCTCGCGTGCTTCGTCGAGGTCGAGGGGCATCAGGTGGAGATTCGCCTGTATGCTCGTGGCGAAGCCGTGGAAACGGCGATTGGCCATGGTTCGCCAAAGCTCCGTCTGCCCCAGGACGACGAGTGCCTTGAATCCTGTCTTGAGTCCAAGTTGATTCCGGATGGCGTGAATCTCGTCCCAAGCTTCCGCGGAACCACGATGAGCTTCGTCGACGATCAGGAGCCAGCTCCGGCCGTCCGTTGATTCATCCTGAAGGGCCGACTGCAACGATAATCGTGCCTGGCCCAGGCGATTGGGAATGGTCACGCCGAGCGAATACCCAATCAGACGGAGGAATTCGACCGCGTCCATCGCCGACGCCAAATCGACGTTAGCCGACCGCAAGCCGGTCGGCAGGCTTTCGACCAACTTGCGCAACAGCCAAGTCTTACCGGCTCCCGGCTCGCCGGTGATCAGGACCGGTCCGGCCTGTCCCTGGTCGACAGCGGATCGCAACCGCTGGAGTGCACGGCGACGGCTGGAGACGAGAGGCTGTGAACTCGAAGGATCCGTCCGAGGCCTTGTAGCCCTGCTGAGAAACGGTTGTCCTTCCATCGCTGCCCCACTCCCTTCTCATTCCTACATCGAATTCGAGCCTGACCATCGCCGAAACGAGATGCGATTGCGTTCGGCCCGGCTGCGCAGTGGACGCACGTACCGCGATGACCCGCGACAGAGCGCGTCAGTCCCGCCGACTCACTTCACCAATCATCGGTGGAGAGCGTGCGCGGTCTTGAACGCGGATTCAGGAACGGCCAGTTTCCTCTTCGGTCTTTAGCCTTTCCGCTTGATCAGAGCCTTTGACAATCCATCCGACTTTGGTAGGATGTTTAGTTCGCCCGCACTCGCCGTAACTTTGGGTGGAAGCCCGCCTCTTGGACTTCGCAGCAGGCGTTGTCGTTGACTCATCCGGCTGGGTGAGGAACTACTGGTAGATCGAGAAGACCCGTGCGGGCCGAGCGTTCGTGATCGCATCCGGGAGCAACTGGGTCGAGGGAGAATGGAACGTATGCCGGAGATGATGACCACCGACGTCCGAGCGATCATGGACCGTTCGCCGTTTGATTCCGCGGCGGTGGCGGATCTGCGTGAGGTGCTCAACCGCGATCCGTCTCGTTACCGCACGTTGCGCGACGCCGTGGCGACCATCAAAGAGCGCGAGAAGAAGGAAAAGGAAATCAAGTCCGAGGCCCATCTGCGGCTGGGGGTCGGCGAGGTGCTGCTGGGTCGATACTTCTCCGGCCTCGAGCATTTGAAGAAAGCGGGTGACCTGGGGATGGCCTATTATTTCCGCGGCATCGCATTGGAGAACCAGCAGCGATACGATCAGGCGGCCGCGGCGTTCGCACAGGCTGCCAAGCTGGATTACGACGTCAAGAACTCCGAGCTCCACCGCGCCGGCTCGCTCCGACGCGCCGGGCAAGCCGACGAGGCCAAGAAGATCCTCGGAGGGCCTCGAGAAACTCAGCGGTTCCTCAGCGGAGTATCATTTTCAGCAAGGCTGCTTGCTCGCCGCCGACGGCGGGTTAGTCCTCGCGGCGGCCGAGTTCGAAAAAGCGTTGAGTCTCGATAAGGAACACAACGGAGCACTTTTTGAACTGGCCTACATCAACGATCTATATGGCAACGACGACCTGGCTCTGGAGTACTACAAGCGCTGCACCGATCGACCGCCGGTTCCCCTGGCCGTCTGGATCAATCTCGGCATCCTCTACGAGGACGACATGCGGTTTCGCGATGCCGAGCAGTGCTACCGCCATGTTCTCGCACACGAGCCCAGCCACCCCGCGCTCGGTTGTTTTTCAAGGATTGCCAGGCCAGTAAGGGGATGTATTACGACGAGGAGGCCGAGCGCGGCACCGCGGTCCTCCGACAGCTTCACGAGATCCCCGTCACCGATTTCGAGCTGTCGGTCCGTAGTCGCAACTGCCTCCGCAAGATGAACATACGCACGCTGGGCGACCTGACGCGCACGACGGAGCTCGCCCTGTTATCCAGCAAGAACTTCGGCGAGACATCGCTGGCTGAAATCAAGGAAATGATGACCGCCAAGGGCTTGCGGCTGGGCATGTCCTTGGAAGGCAACGAACGAGTGACCCACGACCACCGCGTCGAGGCGCCGCAGGAAGTGCCTCCCGAGATGCAAGCGATGCTCAACAAGCCGATCGGTGAGCTCAACCTTTCGGTCCGCGCTCGTAAGTGCCTGAGCAAGCTCAATATCCAGACCCTGGGCGATCTACTCAAGCATACCGGCGACGAACTGCTTGAGTGCAAGAACTTCGGCGTGACCTCGCTCAACGAGGTGCGCGACAAGTTGACATCACTGAACGTCAAGCTGAAGAACGACTAAACGATCCATTTTGGTAACTCGGGCCGGCACCTTTTGGATTGGCAATTCGCATGCCGACTCAGGCCGTAACGGGGTCGCGCCCACCAGTTTGCTTCACGCACCGCGGTCAGGACCCGAATTCAGGGGCACGTGTCGGTCGGATCGACACGGCGAACGGTTCCCTCGAGACCCCGGCGTTTATGCCGGTCGGGACCCAGGCCACCGTGAAGGGCATCACGCCTGACCAGCTTCGCGCGACCGGAACGCGAATGCTTCTGGCGAACGCCTATCATCTGGCACTCCGCCCCGGTGAACGCGTGGTGGCTACCCTCGGGGGTTTGCACGCATTCATGGGCTGGGATGGTCCGATTCTCACCGATTCCGGTGGTTTTCAAGTGTTCAGCCTTTCAGCACGGAACCGCGTGAGCGAACAAGGTGTGACCTTTCGATCGCACCTCGACGGCCGGCTGCTGGACCTCACTCCGGAACGCGCGATCGAAATCCAGGAGCAACTCGGTGCCAACGTGGCGATGTGTCTGGACCACTGCCCAGCGCTTCCGGCTTCGAAGACCGTCATCGCGGACGCGGTCGAGCGGACAGTCGGCTGGGCGAAGCGGTGCAAAGCGGCCCATACCCGAGAAGACCAGGCACTTTTCGGGATCGTCCAGGGGGGGGCACACGGCGACCTACGTGCCCAGTGCGCCGAGGAGCTCCTGGCACTCGACTTCGACGGATACGCCGTGGGGGGCGTGAGCGTCGGCGAGGATCGAGCCGAGGTCCGCGAAGCGCTGGCGGCAACGACCCACCTATTGCCGGTCGAACGGCCGCGGTACTTGATGGGGGTCGGCCGGCCGCAAGACATTCTGGACGCGGTCGCAACCGGAATCGATCTCTTCGACTGTGTGATGCCAACGCGGAACGGACGTAATGCAACATGCTTCACAGAAAAGGGCTACGTTAAGCTTGCGCAATGCCGCTCATCGAACTGACCGCGGGCCCATCGAGGAGGGATGCGATTGCCTGGCCTGCCAGCGGTTTAGCCGCGCCTATGTCCGCCACTTGTTCTTGGCCAAGGAGATGCTCGGTCCGATTCTGGCGTCGATTCACAATCTGACGTTCCTTCAACGGTTCACTTCCCGGATTCGCGAGGCGATCTCGGCGGGTCGGTTTGTCCAGTTCCGATTAGAAGTCCTTGAAGCATGGGACCATAAGCGTTAGAGTGCACACAAGAGCTGAGCGAAAATCGTGACAAGAGGCTTCGTCGTGACGACGTCGACGATCGGCCGTAAGAATAGGGGGCTTGCCCCTGTCGAGCCAACAAGCCTATATGGATGAAAAACATGTCCGGCCTGTTCCAATCCGTTCCGTTGCTGCTCGCCCAGGATGCAGGCGGCGGGAGCTTCTTGACAATGCTCCCGTTTTTGCTGCCGATGCTGTTTTTCTTTTATTTCTTGATCATCATGCCGCAGCAGCAACAGGAGAAGAAGCGTCGCGCGATGCTCGAGAAACTCAAGAAGAATGACAAGGTCGTCACCACCGGAGGGCTCTATGCCACGGTGATCTCAGTCGACGGCAGCCATGACCGGGTCGTGCTGCGGGTGGACGACGAGCGGAATGTGAAGATGACCTTTACAATGTCAAGCGTGGCGCGGGTGCTCGAGGCATCGTCAGAGAAGGCGTCGGAATCCACTTGATTTGTGCCGCGCGAGCCTTGAGCGCCCCATTGTCCATCCTCCTTTTGATACATCGTCGCGATTGACATAAGCCCCTGTTTGAGAGCCTCTCGGCTGACCGCGGGAATCGGTCGGCGCGTCTACGGAGGGCTGGAGAAACGACCATGAAACGGTTCGGTTGGAAGTTTGCTCTGATCGTTGGTTTCACGCTGGCCGGGTTGCTTAGCATCTGGCCTCCGTCGCAGAAACTGAAGCTGGGGATCGACCTGTCCGGCGGGACGATCTTGGTCTACGAAGTGACGCGCGAGCATTTGCCTCCCGGCTTCAAAATGGACGAACTGATCGCGGCGCTCAAGAAGCGTGCCGATCCGAATGGCATCAAGGAAATCCCGATCCGCAATATCGGTGGTAATCGCATCGAGATCATCCTCCCGCTGGCCAGCAATGAGGAAGTGGAGGAGGTCAAGAAGATGCTGACGGATGTCGGCTCGCTCGCGTTCCGGATCCTCGCTAATAACAAGCACGACAAGGATGTGATTGCTCGTGCGCTGGGATCGGGAGGGATGAAACCTCCGTCTCGCTACACATGGGCGCGCTTGGGGGAGATCTCGACGGGAACCAATCCGACCTTCTCGCGCGACTCCATCACTGACCTCCAGCAAACGTGGAAGAAGGACCTCTACGCCGGGACCGAAGCCGTGCTGACCGGCAAGGACGGCGCGGGCAATCAAACGACTGAATCCGTGAAAGTGCGCCGAAACACGGCGAACACCTTGATTGTGGACCCGCCACAGAAACTGAAGTCAATCGCATCTTACCGATTGGAGTACAACCCCAGCCGACTTCGAGCGGGCGACCCGACCAATCCCAGTCCGAGCGACTTGATCGTCCGCGAGGAGAAGGTCGCTCCGGGGCGGATCGAGACCTATGTGCTGTGCAACCTCGATCGGCCGGGACAGGAAGTGACTGGGAAATACCTGAAACAGGTCCGTCCGGATTTTGACGAGCGGCTCCAGCCGGCGGTTCGGTTCGAGTTCGATCGTTCGGGGGGCGAAAATTCGCAACCCTGACTGGCGAGCATCTCCCGGAGGAAGGGGGAGTGCCTTCAAATACCAACTGGCGATCCTACTCGACAACCTCGTGATGTCGGCCCCCGTAATCAATTCCGAGATCCGCGACTCGGGAATCATCGAAGGCGGACCTCAGGGTTTCAAAGCCAAGGAAGTCGAACACTTGATTCAAGTACTCAGGGCCGGCAGTCTGCCGGCGAGCCTGAATCCGACGCCGTTGCAGGAGGAAAAGGTCGGCCCGACGCTGGGCGAGGACACGATCGCCAAAGGGGTGCTGCGCCATCTGGATCTCGATGCTGGTGGTGCCGGTCTTCATGGTGTTCTATTACCGGTTCGCTGGGATCGTGGCCGTGCTCGCGCTGGTCGTCAATATGATCCTCCTCATGGGGTCGATGGCTTTCATCCAGGCCACCTTCTCATTGCCCGGCCTGGCTGGACTGGCGTTGACCATCGGCATGGCGGTCGACGCCAACGTGCTTGTGTTCGAACGCATGCGTGAGGAGAAGGAGCGCGGAGCCAGTCTCGCCCAGCAGATCCGCAATGGATTCAACCGAGCCTGGGTGACGATCTTCGACTCGCACGTGACCAACTTCCTCGCGGCCCTCGTGCTCTACGCAGTCGGCACCGAGGAGGTCAAAGGGTTCGCTCTCACGATGATTATCGGCATGGCCTGGAACCTCTTCACCGCCGTGTTCATGTCGCGGGTGATCTTCGAGTACTGCTACAGCAACGGCTGGCTCAAAAATGTGACGATGCTCAAGTTGATGGACAAGACCAACATCGACTTTATTGGACCGCGCTACATTTGCATGGCGGGATCGCTCATCCTGATTGTTCTCGGGCTGATCGCCACTTTTGTGCGTGGTCAAACGATGTTCAACATCGACTTTACCGGAGGGACCCTGGTAACGATCCGGCTCGACGAGAAGGATCCCAGCGTACAGCCGCTTTCCGAGTCGAAGCGCGCCGAGCTCGTCCGCCAGAAGGCGACCAGCGTGTTGCCCGATGTCACGGTCGAGAGTCTGCGGATAACCGGAGACAAGAGCCTGGCCCGGTTCAATATCCGCACCACCGATCAATCGCCGGAACAGGTCAAGCAACGGATTCTGGAGGCGTTTGGATCGAGCCTGGCCCGGATCGAGATGACCTTCGCCGAGGGCGAGCCGATCGCGGCCGCGACCGCGGCCACCAAAAGCGAGGCGTCCAAGCCCACCACGACACTGGCGGGCCGATTCGCCGGCGGCCGCGAGTATCACTTGCACTTCAACACCACTGCGTTCAATAGCACGCAGCCTCCCGCTCAAGTCGTCTCCGGCTTCTTCGCGGGGGTCCTCGACAAGGACAAGATCCCAAATGCCACCTCGCGGTTCGAGATTCTCAAGGCGGCCGACCGATCCGCCTTGGAAGCTACGGCGGACGCGCTTTCCGGCGGGACTGAACTGGTGCTACGCACGGATCTCGAACCTGAGGTCATGAAGGTGGAGCTTCCCAAGCTCAGGGATGTCCTGGGCAATGATCGCGACCTGTTGTTCGAACGGCTCACCAATTTCACAGGGACGGTCGCCGGCGAGACCCGGACATTGGCCTTGATCGCGACGCTGGCCAGTTGGATTATCATCATCGTCTACCTTTGGTGGCGGTTTCACTCGTTCACTTACGGTCTCGCCGCCGTGCTGGCCGTGGTCCACGACGTTCTCATCACCCTGGGCGCCATCGCCGTCAGCTACTGGTTGGCCATGATCCCCGGCTTGAGCACACTGTTGCAGATCGATCAATTCAAGATCGACTTGCCGATCGTGGCCGCCTTCCTGACCCTGATCGGCTTCTCCGTCAACGACACCATCGTCATCTTTGACCGCATCCGCGAGATCAAGGGTAAGACCCCCCACCTCACCAACAAGATGGTCAACGACGCTATTAATCAGACCCTGAGCCGGACGATCCTCACGTCATTCACAGCCTGGCTGGTCGTCGTCATCCTCTACTTCTTCGGCGGCGAAGGATTGCATGGGTTTTCGTTCGCGTTGGTCGTCGGCTTCATGAGCGGGACCTACAGCACGGTCTATATCGCCACGCCGATCCTAATCGACTGGGTTGCCACCAAACCAGAAGTTCCGCAAGGCCGGCAAACCGCTGGCGGCGGAACGGTGGGCAAAGGCAAAGAGGCCATCGCCGGCATGTCGAAGTTATCTTGAACGCGGCCGCCCCGTTGTCAGTGCGATCGCCCGAGGCAAACGCCTCGGGCGATCGCGTTTCTGAAGGAAATTGGTCTCTAGAGCGGATCACATCCGCGTTGCGCACACCGCTGTTTGAAACGTCATCATACTAACCCGACGCGCGAAGCGAGGGGAGTGCCTGTGCCAGTCCATGATCGTCGCGTTTCGAGAGACTCAAGCCCGGATGCCCCCGGTGTACGCCGGGCCGATCCCCTCGCTTGCGCGTCGGGTTGGTATGGCTTGTGTGCCGGCCAAGCGTGAAGCGCTCTAGTGGAACGATCTGCGGCGTGATCGGTCGCTGAGCGTCCGTCACAAGCGCCAGACGTTGGCGACGAACTCCGGTTCATATTCTGAGATGGCGCGCTTATCAGCCCAGTCGATTAGCTCTCGGGCGGCATCCGAGCACAGAAGATCCGGCTCTGGAGTAATCCCGACCCGGCCGAGATCCAGCCGATCGGCGTCCCAGCACGTCTGAAGCGTGATGTCGCCGTCGGTCAGTCCGTCCGTGTGCAACTTGCACGCGTCATACAAGAGCTCGAAGTTTCGGTTGTCGAGATGGATCAATGTTCCTCGTAGGGAATCGGCATACTTCGCACCCCGGAAACCATGTCCGATGTCGTAGCCGTCGTCCCGCCGGCGCGAGTCATGAAATAGGGCGAACAAGGTCACGACTTCGACGCTCGCCCCTGTTGCCTCGGCCAGTCGCAGACCATTCTCCAGGACGCGAGCCCAGTGAACGACACCGTGGATCCCCCGAACCGGCAGGGCGTAGTCTTCGAGGATCTTCCGAACGAGTACGGCGGTATCCAATCACGGGCTCCTCACGCAATCGGGTTCACTTAAATCCCAGTTGAGCGAGCAGGAACGGCAGATCGATCTCTGGATAGACCGGATAGGAGCCGAGCAGCGCGGCGACGCGGGCCTGCGCTTCACGGTGGGCTGCCTCGTCCAGGGTGTATTTCGTCTTGTCGAGCGCACCCGCCTTGGTTCTGGCCGGCTTCACGTTTTTAAGCACCAAGGCGACGACCGCGGCGATCTCTTCCATCTCGGCCGGGCCCATGCCCAAGGTGGTGACCGCCGCGGTTCCGAACCGGAGGCCACTGGTGTACCACGGGCCGTTGGGGTCGAACGGGATCGGGTTGCGATTGAGTGTGATCCCGCACTTGCGAATGGCATCCTCGGCCTGGCGTCCCGTGATTCCGTGAGTGGACGCGACGTCGAGGACCAACAAATGGTTGTCGGTCCCGCCGGTGAGCACTTTGAGTCCCTGGCGGACAAAGGCTTCGGCCAGAACCCTTGCGTTGTCGACGATCCGGTGCGCGTAGGTTGTGAACTCGGGCCGGAGCGCCTCGGTGAAGGCGACGGCCTTGGCCGCCATCACGTGGGGCAACGGGCCCCCCAAGACGAGGGGGCAGCCTCGGTCGACGTGGTCCTTGAGCTCAACCGTCGCCAGAACCAGCCCACCGCGCGGCCCGCGCAGGGTCTTGTGGGTCGTCGTGGTCACGATGTCAGCATAAGGGATTGGGTTGAAGTCGCCCTGGAGGACTTTCCCCGCCACCAGGCCGGCGAAGTGGGCCATATCGACCATCAAGACCGCGCCGACCCGGTCGGCTATCGCGCGCATCCGCGCATAGTTGATGTTCCGGGAATAGGCGCTGAAGCCGGCGAGTAAGATCAAGGGTTTGACCTCGACGGCTTGGCGCTCGATGGCATCATAGTCGAGCAGGAAGGTCTGGCGATCAACGGTATAGCCGTGGGCCTCGAACATCTTCCCCGACGCGTTGAGCCGATAACCGTGCGTGAGGTGGCCGCCCGAGGCAAGCTCCATGCCGAGCAATCGCTGATTGCCCAATGCCTGGCGGACACCGCCCCATTGTGCGGGCGTCAGCTTGTACCAATCCGCCGGCGCCAGCGCCTCGGGGCCGTCGAGATTCAGCGCCTTGACGATCTCGCCAAGCTCGACCTTTGCCCGAAGAATGGCCCAAAAAGCGACAAGGTTGGCATCCGCACCGCTGTGCGGTTGTGCGTAAGCGTGGTCCGCTCCGAAGAGCTCGCGCGCTCGTTGGTTTGCCAAGTCTTCGATCGAATCCACATTATCGCAGCCAGCGTAAAACCGGTGGTGTGGAATTCCCTCGGCGTACTTGTCGGTCAGAAGGTTGGCCATGGCGCATTGCGTTGCCAGAGATGAAAAGTTTTCGCTGGCGATCATCTTGATGTTGCGTCGCTGGTCGGCCAACTCTTGGACGATCGATCTTACCACGTCAGGCGCCACGCCCCTCACGCACTCGAGATTGGCCAAATAGGCCAGAAAACCCGGCGCGATGGTAGCGTGATCTCTACCTTGAAGGTAGCTCTCGATCATGGAATTCGCCATGGATGAGCTCGAATCCTGTCGGCGACGTGGGTGGACAAGTCAGTCAGCACTCCGGGCTACGTGCCTCCTGCTCGCCAACCCGTTCGCTGGGGGCAAGGGTCAGGTTTATGAAAGTGGCCGGGCCGCTTGCTAGGCAGCACAGCGTGCCTCGTGATAATCTGATTCACGAGCCGACATTGTAGTGGCCGGGACTGCCCCGGCTCAAGAGAAAGCGTGTGGGGAGTTTGCCATGGCACTCGAGTTCGCGCCTGGAAAGACGCGGATCGGTTGGATCGGAACAGGAGTAATGGGTCGGTCGATGTGTGGGCATCTGATCGCGGCCGGGTATTCGGCGACAGTCTTCAACCGTACGGCCGATAAAGCCGCGCCTCTGATCGGGAAGGGGGCCAAGCTGGCCGCTTCTCCCCAAGAGGTCGCCCAGGCGTCCGACGTGGTCTTCACGATCGTGGGTTACCCTCGGGACGTTCGTGAGGTGACCTTGGGTGAGCGCGGCACGCTTGCCGGCGCGAGGCCGGGTATGGTGCTCGTGGACATGACGACCAGCGAGCCGGCACTGGCGATCGAGATTGCCCGGTCCGCGCGGGCCAACGGGGTCCACGCGATCGATGCGCCCGTCTCGGGGGGCGACGTGGGGGCCCGCGAAGCGAGGCTGTCGATCATGATCGGCGGCGATAAGGACGTCGTCGATGCCCTACGACCACTGTTCGAGACGATGGGTAAAACGATTGTACACCAAGGGCCGGCCGGCGCCGGCCAGCACACCAAGATGGTCAACCAGGTCCTGATTGCCTCCAACATGATCGGCGTCTGCGAAGCCTTGCTTTATGGCTACAAGGCAGGTCTCGACCTCGATGTCGTGCTTCAAAGCGTCTCCACCGGGGCGGCCGGTTCTTGGAGCTTGAGCAACTTGGGGCCCAGGATGATCGCGAACAATTTTGAACCGGGATTCTTCGTCGAGCACTTTCTCAAGGACATGGGAATCGCTCTCTGCCGAGGCCCGGCGCTTGCAGCTCAGCCTGCCGGGCTTGGCCCTCGCGGAACAGCTCTATCGGGCGGTCGAGGCCCAAGGCTACGCTCGCAAGGGGACTCACGCCTTGATGCTCGCTCTTTCCAGCCTGTCCGCGATCGATTGGAGCAATAGGCAGTAGCCAGCCCCAGGACGCATCCATGGTCCGGTTCTCACGCTTTCGCCAGTTGATCGGCATCTTTCCAGCGGCTTTGTCAATCGCTGTGCACAAACAATCAAACAATCTTCCGCGCTCGTCCTTCTGCCTACTGATCTTGAGATGATGACCGATTTCCGTGTAGAATCAGTGTTTTCGTTCAAACCGAAAGCATAACGACGGTTCTTGTTTGGTACTGGATATTTTCCCGACACCCCAGAGGAGAACGCATGGCAAGTCGTCGCCGAGGCAAAGGACGTCGCAAGGTAGGCGCAAGAGCGCCGGATGCGCAGCAGGATCAGACATCGTAAGAAATAGCGCAGCCCGCCAGCTCGACCGCTGCACTCACAATCCCCTCTTCCAATCCCGATTGCGCACCGAGTAGTCATGACCTCGCTGGCGAGGTCCGTGCGATCCGGGCGAATCGTCTCGTGCGATCATTGCGGAACTGCCCTGGCGCCGGTTCTTCTGGGAACTTCGCGCGGGATGTTCGCGCTTTGGATCAAGGCGGCACCGTCTTTCCCAAGCGCTTCGACTCGGATGAATCTGAAGGGTTCTTTCTACAAGGCCCACCACGATCGTAGCATGGAAGGATAGATCCTAGTCGAGGAGAATCCCATGGCGGTCGACCCGGAGCACGCACAAGCCGTTTTCCTTCTGGCCAGGGAACATCCGCGACCGGCCGACCGTGCCGGCGGTGCTGGAACGCGAGTGTTTGGATAATGTCGAATTGCGACAACGCGTCGAGGAGCTGCTAGGGTCGCACGACACGACGGACACCTTCATCGGCCGGCCGACCGCCGGTTTCGCCGACATGAGCTGGGGCCACGCTGGTGGCATCGATGGTCGGAGACGGCGAGGGCTCCGCCGCGGAATCGATGGCCGACTTCACCTTGGAAGAGACACTCATCCCGTGCGGGGAAACGTACCTGAGCGTGACCGCCGTGAAGGGCGACACGCCGTTCCCCCTTCCGGTCACGACCGGCCCGGGCATGCGGATCGGCCCTTACAAGCTGCTCCAGAGGCTCGGCGAGGGGGGCATGGGCACCGTCTACATGGCCGAGCAGGAAGCCCCGGTTCGCCGGCGGGTCGCGCTCAAGATCATAAAGGCTGGCATGGATTCCGAGCATGTCATCGCCCGGTTCGAGGCCGAGCGCCAGGCCCTGGCAATGATGGACCACACGAACATCGCCAGGGTGCTCGACGCCGGCGCCACCGCCACCGGCCGGCCGTACTTCGTCATGGAGCTGGTGCACGGGGTGCCAATCACCGAGTATTGCGACCGCAGCCAGATGACGCCGAGTGAGCGCCTGGAACTGTTCGTGCCGGTCTGCCAGGCGATCCAGCATGCCCACCAAAAGGGGATCATCCACCGCGACATCAAGCCGACGAACATCCTGGTCGCACTCTACGACGGCCGCCCGGTACCCAAGGTGATCGACTTCGGGATCGCCAAGGCGACCGACCAGCAGTTGACCGAACGGACGATGTTCACCCAGTTCGGGTCGATTGTCGGCACTCTCGAATATAGCAGCCCCGAGCAGGCCGACATGAGCGCCCTCGGTGTGGACACCCGCAGCGATATTTATTCGCTGGGCGTGCTCTTGTATGAATTGCTGACGGGCACGACACCGCTCGAGCACGAGAAGCTGATGGGCACGGCCTATTCCGAGATCCTGCGGCGCATCCGTGAGGAAGATCCACCGCCGCCCAGCACACGCGTTTGAGCGAGTTGAAGGATGCACTGCCCTCGATCGCGGCTCAGCGCAAGACCGAGCCGGCCCGCTTGCCGCGGCTGTTGCGGGGCGAGCTCGATTGGATCGTGATGAAGGCGCTGGATAAGGATCGAACGCGCCGCTACGAGACGGCCAGCGGACTTCGCCCAGGACATCCAGCGCTACCTAGAGGATGACCCGGTCGAAGCTTGCCCGCCCGCGGCGAGTTACCGGCTGAGAAAGTTCGCCCGCAAGCATCGCGACGGCGATGGCGACGATCGCCGCGTTCGCGACGCTCTTGGTTCTCGGGGCCGCGATCAGCATCTGGCAGGCGATCCTGGCTCGTCGCGCCGAGTCCCGCGCCATCGCCGAGAGCGAAAAGGCCCGGCGTGCCGAAGCCGAGGCCAAGGTGGTGCTGAGCTTCTTCGCGGACCGGGTGCTGGCGGCCGCGCGGCCGGCGGGCCAGGCGGGAGGGCTGGGCAAGGACGTGACCGTCCGCAGCGCTGTGGACGCGGCCGAGCCGAAGATCGCCGAGGCGTTCCCGAACCAACCGACCGACGAGGCAGCCGTCCGGTTCGTGCTAGGTAATACCTACAACTACCTGGGCGAACCGTTGCTGGCGGTTCGTCAACTGGAGCGCGCCTTGAATCTTCGGAAAGCCGAACTCGGCCCCGACAATCCCGAGACACTCTCCAGCCAAAACTCACTCGCACTGGCCTACCAAGCCGCCGGCCGGTGGGACCTCGCCATACCGCTCTTCCAGCGAACGCTGGCGACCCGGGCGCCAAGCTCGGACGTGAACATCCTGATAGCCTCACCAGCGCGAAGAATCTCGCCTTGGCCTTCCGGGATGCCGGTCAGTGGGACCAGGCGATCATGCTGTTCGAGCGTACGCTCGACTTCGAGAAGGCCAAGCTCGGTCCCGACCACCCCGACACACTCCTCACCCAGAATAACCTCGCCCTGACCTACCGGGACAACGGCCAGTGGGATCGAGCGACCGCGCTGTTCGAGCAGACATTGGCGACCCGCAGGGCCAAGCTCGGCCCTGAGCACCCCGATACTCTCCTCACCCAGAACAACCTCGCCATGGCCTACCGGGAGTCCGGCATGTGGGACCGTGCTATCCCGCTGTTCGAGCGGGCACTGGCCGCCCAGACAGCCGGCTCGGCGCCGAACATCCGAACACTTTACTCACCCAGAACAATCTCGCCCCGGCGTACCAGGCAATCGGTCAGATCGACCGGGCGATCGCGCTCTTGGAGCAGACACTGGCGGCCCGTGCGGCCAAGCTTGGGGCGGACCACCCCAGCACTTTCTCGACGCAGAACAACCTCGCGTTGGCTTACCAGGCCGCTGGCCAGACCGACCGGGCGATCGCTCTCTTCGAGCGGACGCTGAAGGCCCGTGCCAGCAAACTCGGGACCGATCACCCCAGTACCCTGACCAGCCGCTACGATCTTGCGAACGCCTACCAGGCGACGGGCGATCTCGCCCGGGCCGAGTCATTGCTTCGCGACGTCCTCACCGCACGCAAGAAGAAGCTCGACGCCCAGCACCCCGACGTTGCCCAAACCCTGGCCGCGCTGGGTCGGAACCACTTGGAGCAACGGAAATGGGTCGAGGCCGAGCCTTTGCTCCGGGAGGGTCTGTCGATCTGGGACGCGAAACGCCCCGATGATTGGTTAAGGTTCGACACTCAGAGTCTGCTCGGCGCCAGTCTGCTCGGGCAGAAGAAGTACGCCAAGGCCGAGCCGCTCTTGCTCTCCGGCTACGAGGGGCTGAAGGCTCGCGAGGCCAGGATCCCCGTGCCGTCCAAGAATCCGCCTGACAGAGGCAATCGACCGCCTCGTGCAACTCTACGAGGCCTGGGGCAAGCCCGAACAGGCAGCCCAATGGCGGGCGAAGCGAGGCCTTCCAGGTCGCGGATGAAGTCCAATTCCTGACGGTTGCGCACATCTGGCCACGCGGCATGCGTCAAGCAAACGGCAGTGTGCGGGCCGGTTCTTCCGCGGATTTTCGCGTGACCGAACCTTCGGTTCTTGGCCCTAAAACCAAGCGCACTCAAGGGCGTTTCTACTCTTGAACTGTTTTTGTCTCCTCCGTATCGCAGAGCCAAGGCTTTGGGGGATGGCTTTGTGGGGTACAGTAGGACGGTAAACTCGGCCAGGCGGAGTACAGAAAACGGCTAATGGATGGAACGCCGCACCATGGATCTTCGACCCGGTCGTCGCTTCTTTCTCGATCACGAACTGACGTTTGACCGCCGTTACGAAGGGCTGCGAGCATTCTTCGTGGACGCTCGCCCTTTGGCCGAGGTCGCCGCGAGGTTTGGTTACAAGCCAACGGCCCTCGACATGATGATCGGCCGGTTTAACTCCCAAGTTCGCAAGGGGTCGGTCCCCCCCGTTTTCGTCTGCGACGGGCAAGGGCGCCCATCCGACCAACGACGCTGTGAAGACCTGACCGGCCCCGAAGAACCCGCCGTCGCGGGTCAGCGGCCTTTGAACCTCGAATCCGGACTGCGGCTGCCGACGCGCATGGCCGGGGTCTTTAGGTTGGGTGAGTAACCGATCACCTCGCCGGCTGATTTAGCAGCTTGTCAATCATCGCGTTGAGTTGACCATCTTCGCGGGCGTCGACAGGAGCGACGACTTTCCCGTCCTGGTCGATGACCAGCGTTGTCGGGAACACGGGGATTTTGTAGCGGGACATGGTGGTGCCTCTGCCGATCGCCGCGGCGCCGGCGTCGACGGCTGGGTCGGGCCGGTCGAAGGCGACAGTGAAAGGAAGGTCGCGGTCGTTCCAGAATAAACGCTTCACGCCGCTGAGCTGGCGTTTTAGCTGGTCAAATGACTGAATCGACTGATCGTGAAGCGCGATGATCACGACGGGCTTGCCTCGATAGCGTTCGTGCACATCGATCAGGTGCGGCATTGCCCCCAGGCAGGGCCCGCACCAGTGGCCCCAGAAGTCGAGTACGACCACCTTGCCGCGGTAATCGGCGAGCTTCACCGGGCACAGGTCTGAGCGTCCTTCGCATCGATCTCGGGCGCCGGCGTGCCTGAAAGCCCGCGGAGCGGCGGGACAGCCATGCGGAGCGGCGGCAGAGAGAGGGGGCCCTCACCTGGCGGCACGACGATCTCCGTGGTTGCCGTCTCAGCATCCACCCCCGCCCCGACATCGGCGAAATTAACCTCAATGCGGTACTTACCCTCGGGCAAGTATCCGTCGATCCAATCGGCTGTGCCCGACTCTTGGCCCGACGGCCCATGCTTGACCCGTCCCGCCATCACACGAATCCCCGGATCGGAGCCGGTCGCGCCTGCAAGGTCATGCAGGCTCCATTGACTCCGCAAATCGCCGTTGGGGACGACGACCGCATGCTCGATCGGAATGCGCACCGCACGGCCTGGGCGCAGGGTGATTTCGTATGGCCGCCGGGCGTTTTGCACGTCGACACGTAAGAAGAAAACCCGGCGAATGGCTTCGTCCGCGAAACAGATCGCGAGGGGCCAAACCTTGAAGTCTCGCAAGTTGGCGAAATCGCGGCTGTCCAGGTGAACGAGCGGGGCCAGCCTGAACTTGCCTTGTGCATCCGTGACCTGGAGACCCTTTACACCCCTCAAGGGACAGGATCCTGAGGGGTTCGCTGGTCTTGGCCACGACCAGTATGTCGGTCAACACACTGCCGATCTGAATTCCCGCCAAGGGCTTTCCAGCCGGATCGACGACGCGGCCCTCGATCGTGGCGAAGAGCGGCACGTTGAAGCTTGTCGGGTCTGCCGCCGTCCCGCGGGTACCGAACTCGGTGGGCAGATATCCCTCGTGCTCGACCGAGAGCATCGCAGGGAACGCCGGGCGCAGGATTTGACGACGCATCGTCCCTGCGCGTCGGAGGTCTGCCGCGACCAGACTGCTCGGGCCTCCCAGCTTCATCGAAACGACGGCACCAGGAACGGGCTTGCCCTCACGATCGACCAGGAGGATCTCGGTCGTGCGCCATTCCTCGGGTGTAAGTTGGATGTCGACCCTGGCTGACCCGGTTTCCGCGTCGACCTTCCCGACACCGCTTCGGAACCCGGAAACGAGAACGAGGCAACGAAGCCTAGCCGGTTGGCGGGAAGGTGATCCGGCCGATTGAAAGTGTCGAAAGCTCGATGCGGTAATGCCCCTCTTGGTCGATGGCTGCCGTCCACGCCTCGTCAAAGGCTAGTGGAGAATTCTGGAGCGCGAACATGATCTTGCCTTCGCGCACGGGATGCCCTTGCACGTCCGTGACGCGCCCCTCGATCAACCTGGTCGCGGGTTGAAGCGCCTGCCCGCCACCGCCTGGCGCTTGTAGCCCTCCCAAACCCACGAGAACCACGACAATCGGCACAGAAGTCGACATATTGGCCTCCTGTTCGCGCGCCTCTGCGAATCGGGTGTGACGAAGTCTCTCCGAGAGAGATTCGCGCGATCGGCACCGCTCGTTGTCGCCGCAGTTGCGAATGCTCTCGATGGGGTTTACTCTTGCGCGACGAGCCGACACCCGTCAAGAGGTCAGCCGGGGCGTGTTTGCTCGGGCGTATTCACAAGCGGCACACGTACGCCCGACCGTGAAGCATGAATGATCGCCTCCCGAGATCCCGCAAGGCTATTTAGCGACGCCAACCGCCTTCCCACCTGTCAGTTTGGACTATACCCCAGCTTGACGTCAGGTAACAGAATTGAAAACGGTCAAACTGGGGTCGTTTCTACGTTTTTTCTGACTGCATCGGCCAAACCTCTGTGACCCTAGAGCGGATCACGCTCGGGTGGCTCACGCGGCCATACTAGCCCGAAGCGTCAGCGAGGGGACGCTCGCCGGAATCCTCGCTGACGCTTCGGCTAGTCCTGAAACAAGCTTGATTTTTAGACCGGCGAGGCCAAGCTCTCAGAAAAAGTTCGAAAACCCCCGGAGATCTTGGAATAATGGAGGCTGGGATATATCCGGATTAGTCCAAGCTACGGAGGGTTTCGAGTGATGGTTATCGTCGCGAAAAAGATCCCAAGACGCAACCGCCGTAAGAAGTCTCCAGCACAGATTCGCAAGCTCCTGCGGAAACGCCAGCGGAGAATCCTCGACCGCATCGCTAATCGATCCGGCCCCGAACGCGATCGGCCCATGATCACTGCCACCAACATCCATTACGAGCTGGGCAAGCGCAGTTCAGGGCATTGCCGCTGGCGGCATCGGCGCCATGCTGCTGTTGGCTCAGAGGACGGGCTTGATCCGCGACATTGATCACAATCTACATTTGCTCAAGGTGCATCTCCCCTATCACGAGTCCGACCATGTCCTGAACATCGCCTTCAACATCCTGGCCGGCGGTCGGCGGCTCGAGCATATCGAACTGCGTCGCAACGACGAAGTCTTTCTCAACGCCTTCGGCGCCCAGCGCATTCCCGACCCCACCACCGAAGGGGACTTCTGCCGCCGTTTCACCGCACTCGACGTTCAGACCTTGATGGACGCCATCAATGAAACCCGCCTCCGCGTCTGGGCCCAACAACCCGACGAGTTCTTTGAGGAAGCGTTCGTCGACGCCGACGGCACTATGGTCCCGACCGATGCCGAGTGCAAGGAAGGCGTCGACATCGACCACAACGGTGACTGGGGTTATCAGGCCGGGCTGATCTCGCTGGCCAACACGGCCGAGCCGCTCTACCTGATCAATCGGAGCGGCAACCGCCCCTCCCATGAGCAGATGGACGTCTACCTCGACAAGGCGATCGCCTTGTGTCGGCGGGCCGGCTTTCGCCGGATCACCCTGCGGGGCGACACCGACTTCAGCCAGACCAAGCATCTGGACCGCTGGGATCAACCGGGCGACATCTGCTTTATCTTCGGCATCGACGCTCGAGAAAATCTCAAGGCGTTGGCCCGAAGCCTTCCGGCCCCGGCATTCAGCGTCCTGGTACGACCACCCAAGTATGCGATCAAGACCGAGCCCCGCCAACGGCCCGAGCGGGTCAAGGAAGAGATCGTTCGCCAGCGGAAGTATGAGACGATCTGCCTGCTCGAGGAGACGGTCGCCGAGTTCGAGTATCGCCCGGTGGCTTGCAAGAAGAGCTACCGCGTGGTCGTGCTCTGCAAGCGCGTGGGTATCGACAAGGGGTCGGTGCGGCTGCGCGAGGAGTTTCGCTACTTCTTTTATATCACCAACGACCGCACGACCCCCGCCGACCAAATCGTCTTCCAAGCCAACGATCGTTGTGACCAAGAGAATCTGATCGCGCAACTCAAGACCGGTGTCCACGCGCTGACGGCGCCGGTAAACGACCTGGTGAGCAACTGGGCGCACATGGTGATGGCGTCGTTGGCTTGGAGCCTGAAGGCGTGGAGCGCGTTGCTGGCTCCAGCCACGGGCCCCGACGCCGACAGCCACCAAGCGGAAAAACGGACGTTGTTGCGGATGGAGTTCGCGACGTACCGCGCGGCGTTCATCGAGATGCCGTGCCAGATCATTCGTGGTGCCAGACGGTTGATCTATCGGCTGTTGTCGTGGAATCCGTGGCAAGGGATGTTCCTACGATTAGTGGAGCGACTGCAGAGCTGCTGGTTGTGCTGAGAGAGTGATCACCTGAAGTCGGGGTCCGGATGCCCCGATCTGTATGGGCCTTCGAGCGTAGAGAGGGGGTCGGCGATGGTGAGGGATGTTCGTGGCGGAGAAACCGGGGTCGAGACCTCCGGGCCGTAGAAGGTACGTGTTTATCTTGAAGACTAGATTATGTAATTTGTACATAGTCCGATTTTTTTATCACGCTTGTTTTGGGGCTAGTATGATGGACGTCTCAGTCGCATTGTGCGCAAATCATGAGTAAGCCGCACTAAACTGACAGAATACCTGCCTCAAAACGGTCCCTCTTCGCACCTCCCGAGAAGCTGGGCATCAGTTGCATGATATTCAATCGTTTAGAGAATGACTTTGCCCCTGGTGGCAGAAAGGTTGGGTTTGGGCCACCAACGTCGAATACCCGCCCTTGGCAAATTTCGACGATTAGCTAATCATGGAATCATGAGCCAGGCGTTCAAAGCCCTTTCCGATCCAACGCGCCGCCGCGTGCTGCAGCTTCTGCGCGAGGGGCCGATCGGCGCGGGCGAGCTCAGCGACCAGTTCGACGTCTCCAAGCCGACGATGTCGGCGCACTTCGCGGTGCTGAAGGAGGCCGACGTGGTGCATGCTGAGAAGGTCGGAAAGTCCGTCATCTATCACCTGAAGCTCTCGGTCCTCGAAGAAGTGCTGCTGGGCTTCGTCCATTCGTTCGGCCTGGGCGCAGAGGCGCCGGAGCCCAAAAAGGAGACTGCACGATGAACAAGGAACTGATTGCCGGTCTCGCCTGGGGCGGCACATTTTCGCCCTGGCGATCGGCGCAACCTTCGCACAAGCTGGGCTACATTGACGGCGACACGGTCACACGGGTGGTCGTCGGCATGAACGGGCTGATGATCGCTTACAACGGCAACCTGCTGCCCAAGGCCGTAGTACCGAGCGCCTGTGACCAACGGGCCAAGCGGATGGCAGGCTTGGGCCATGGCGGTGAGCGGGCTCGTCTTTGCCCTACTGTTTGCGTTCGCCCCGATCCCGGTGGCCGCGACGGCCGGGAGTGGCGAGGTCTTGACGGGAGTAGCAGTAACGCTCGGTTACAGCCTGTGGCTGCACGCCAAGGCGAAAGCCGTCTGATTCAGGCTTGCTTCGAGGCTCGCCAGCCGCGAGGCCTGAAGGTCGCCAATCGGCAACGATCGACGCAATGAAGTGATAGATCGCGGCTAATTTCAACGAGAGTATTCCAGGGCCCCGTGCCCTCCGGGAGGCGCTTCGGCCCGCACCGGCCGGAACGCGTCACATCCACGATGGCAGAGGGTTCCGGATTCGGCGGTCAAGGGTCACCCAAGCGAGAGTTTCAATGAGAATCAATGAGAATCAATTGAACGCGCTCATGCCAGCGGACTGCGATCTGGATCGCGACAGTGTGGTTAGGCCCGATAAGTGTATCGGCCGCGGCCGCGGCCGCGGAGAAGGCTGCTTTCCCGGTCGCGACACCAGAAAGCCAGGGCGTTTCGGCTGCGGCCGTGCGCCGAGTGGCCGGCGAGGTGGAAGAGTACGTGAAGAACGGCACGATCGTCGGAGGCGAGCTACTGATCATCAGGGATGGAAAACCGGCATGGTTCAAAAACGCCCATTTTCGGGTAACACTCGGAATCTCAGCGCGGATCCGGATCGGTCCCGCGTTGAAGCGTGTGTGCACAAGCCCCTGCCGAGGTCGAACTCCGGCGGTTGAGCACTCGGCGTGGACGAGTTGCCGCTTGGCGAGCGTCGTGTGGTTTGGAATCAGTTCCCGGAGGGCTGGTGGAGCGGATTGCTTCTGTCCTCGGGGTTGTGGCGGTCGGAGCGAGTGGTGGCAATGCATCGACGCCGCTCGCGAAGATTGCACGAAGGTAGCGAAGATTGCACGCGCAGCGAACCTGCAATCTTCGCTACCTTCGTGCAATCTTCGAAGCCGCCGATCCGCGTGCTTCGAATCCACGTAGGACTGGGTGCATGAGCGGGTGATTCCCAGCTCCCTTGAGTGTCCCTGTCGAAGGGGAGCCGGAGGGAGCTGGGAACACTGCCCATCCCAGCCGTTCCGGCTGATCTGGCACATACTGGTACCAAATTGGTACTTCCTGACCCTCGCCGTGGCGTCAGTCAGCCCAGCGTTGTCGAGGGCCTCATGGCACGCGATCGGCCAAGGGCGCCGGGATCGGAAAGTCGCGTTGGCCCGCGCAACGTCCGCCCGATCAAACCGGGCTCCGCACACACTGCGGTCTGCCATCCGAACGGACGTGTCACCCTGATTTGAACCATGCCGCTCGGCCCATGCCAAACAGGCCCCGCTCCGTGTCGCATCGGGGCGGAGTGCGACGGCACAAAAGACCTCCCAAAAAACATGCCAATTACTGCCATCCACTTCCATTCTTGTGGAATTCATACATGAAACTGCGTTTCGGACTCGCCAGCCATCCGTCCCGTTACCCGGACAACGCCGGTTTGTTGCCCACACGATACCCCGGAGAGCCAAAGTTAATTATTTTTTCGGCCGCACCGCTCCACGGCTTCCTTCAAGGCTGCGAGCCGATTGCGAGTGTCCCGGGCGAAGGCCCGCGTCAAAACGGGGGCCAATAGCCATGACATCCACCTCGGCCACGCGACAAGGTGATAACTGAAGCGTACAACGTGGCGGGCCCCGGCTCGGTCTCCTCGATCTCCAAGAACCGGCGAAACTGTCCAGAAACCAGGGGCCTCGGGTCATTTTCACGGCCGTGGCTCGTGGGGGGTTCAACGAGACATACTCTGTCTCCCATTACCCACCGGCTCCTCGCGACACACAGGGCCTTGACCCCGACGCCAGCCTCCTGGGCATCATCGACAAGAGTTGCCGACCGAAGAAACGGGTCCCATTCCAAACGGTGCTCGTAGTCCTTTGTGAGACGGAAAAGCGAGATCGGGGAGGCGTGGATCACGATGGACTCTTCGAGTTTCATCTTTTCGCCTCCATTATGACCTTCAGATACGCACGGGACCAACATGGTTCCGACAGTCGCGAAGCCCAACCCGTTCGGACGCTCTGATTTCTGCTCAAGCGTGAGCGCTCAGTCGGGCTCGAGGTGGGTCCGACTTGAGAGTGAGCCACGGGAACCAGGACGCCCACGGTTTTCCGTCTCAAGGCCCTATGATAGGTGCACAACGGCCGGCTCGCTCCCTCACATGCCTGGCATCGATGATCTCTGCCTCGCTGAGCGGATAATCGATCTGTCTGCAAACTCGATCTCTTCCGAGCGCGAACGCTGTCACGTGCTCCGCGATTGGGATTGAGCAATCCTTTGATAATGGGAGACGTTTGCTTCGTGGAACTCGACCAAAACCTGGAAGTCCGGCAAATCAAGGATCTGAACGGCTAGCCACCACGAAAGACCGACGACGACGGGTGCGAAGAAGAGCGTGCGGACTCGCAGTTGGTATCGCCCGATTTGTCTCATGCGACGTTCCTCGGTGGGCGTGTCCGTCAAATCCTTCCTCAAGCTCACCCCTTACATTCTCATGCCGAGCGAGGTCCGAGTGTCAAGTCTCAACAATGGCTTATCATTTGCGGACGAGAGCGTATCCCGTCGCGGGAGTACCCGGCTGCACCAGGGCTCTCTCCGCGTGCTCGGTGTCGCCGGTCATTGCCCCGCGGACGAGCACCGTAGCCCCACCAAGAATCGAATCTGATCCCCATGTTTGGCTAGCACCGGGGAGTCCGTATGATGGAAACGTGATACGTTCCTTTCTCTGAATAACTGCCCTTGGAGCGGGCCATGGATCATCGCCCTTCGGTCGACCTCTTGGAATCGACTCACTTTTTTCCCGGCGTCTACATCATCAAAGCCATCGGCCGGGCCGACGATGATTTTGAATCGCGGGTGATCGAGGCGGTCTGCTCGAACCTGGCTGCCCGCTCAGACCTGGACTATTCTGGTTCGGCCCACGCCCGGCGGCCGCCACGTGGCGGTGACGCTGGATATCACCGTGCAGACGGCCGAACAGGTCCGGGCGATCTACGCCGACATTCTCGAGCTCAAGGGATTGACCCTGTTGTTTTGAAGGGTCTCGTCAACTCGGGGCACCTCGACGCCGAAGATTTCCATGTGCCGGTCTGGCCGGGTGGAGCGGGTGCGCGGGTTGACCGGTTCTCGGGCCTCTTCGTAGAGTAATGGGCGATGCTCGAACCGGCGGCATGACCGATCGCGAGAAGGCGCCGAAAGCGATTTCGCGGGGATCGGTGCTTCTCCAATATCACGACGAATCACGGGGTCCGATGACAGACGACTGCTTTCGCCGCAATGGATCGACGTGTCTCAGGCCGACGACCTCCGCGATGTGATTCATCGCGCGGTCGCCTGTTTGGCGCAAGGCGGGGTGGTGGGGCTCGCGACCGAGACGGTTTATGTCCTGGCGGCTTGTGCGCTGCACGCCGAGAGCGTCGCGCGGGTGCGAGCGCTGCAGGCGACCGAGCTGTCACGTCCACTGACCCTGCTCTTGAAGGGCCCGGAAGAAGTCACCGACTGGGTGCCGGGAATCTCGCAAGTCGGCCGGCGGATGGCCTGGCGGCTCTGGCCGGGCCCCGCCACGCTGGTCTTCTCGCAATCCATGGCCGACGGCCTGTACAGCCGTCTGCCCGCCGAGTCAGGTCGTTGATCTCCCCGGATGGAGACATCGCGCTGCGCAGCCCGGCCCATCCGATCGTCCGCGACGTCTTGCGGCTGCTGCCCGCGCCCGCTGGTCATCTCGATGGTGGCGAGTCCCGAACATCCGTCCCCTCGACGGCCGAGTCCCTGCGCGGGCTGGCCGGCGTCGATATGGTGGTCGACGCGGGACCGACCCAATACCAGAAGTTCGCCACCGTCGTCCGGATCGAAGACGATCGCTGGAGCATCGAACGACAAGGAGTCATCGACGCCGCGACCCTCGCCGAGACGTCCAGCCTGATCATCTTGTTCGTCTGCACGGGCAACACCTGCCGCAGCCCCATGGCCGAGGCGATCTGCAAGTTGCTGCTGGCGCGACGGCTCGGCTGCCCGATCGACGAGCTCGAACGGCGCGGCTTCGTGATCCGATCCGCCGGCGTGGCCGCCGCCAACGGCGTCCCCGCCGCGTCCAACGCCGTCGACGTCGTCCGGGGACTGGGCGGATCGCTCGAAAACCATCGCAGCCGCAGGATCGCCGCCAGCTTCGTACGTCAGGCCGACTGTATCTTCGCCATGACGATCGACCACCTCGACGACCTTGCTCGGACTGTCCCGAAGTCGAGCCCCGCACCTTTCTGCTCGACCCCGCCGGCGGCGACGTGGCGGACCCCGTCGGCTGCGACCACGAGACCTACCGCCGGACCGCCCAGATGATCGAATCCATGCTGGAGCAGCGCCTCGACGAGATGGGGCTCTGATCGCCGTCCGCACCGCCTTGTCGTATCCTACTTTAAGACGAATCCATTCGGTGACGGTGCCCGGTCGGCCTTGTCAATTTCCGGGAGAAAGTCCAGAATGAGAGACGGCCGGAACGATTGCGAGGGCCGTGTGTACAGGTAGGTCCGCGGCGCTGCCGGTTAATGGATTTTGCCGCCGGTTCATTGCACTCATGCAGATTCCGACATCGTAACGTTCTCCGCGCGGTGGCCGGATCCGACGATGTGCGGAATCCCGGGTTTCCGAGTCAGTCACGTCTGATTGTGTCGTCAGGGAGCATGGGACCTGCGATTCCGCTCTGATCGCGGTCGTCAGCCGCGTAAGGAGTGAGCCAGCGATGGCGGTTGCCCCACGGACGGACTGGAGCGCTCGCGCACGAAACCGGCGCGACGCCCGTTCACCGCCTGGGAGAACACGTCTTCGACGTGATCGCGGAAATCGGCGACGTCGCTCATTTCTCGATCCTCACCTTCGTCTGGATCGTCCGCCGGCGGTCGCGGTGGTCGGTGCTGGTGCCGATCTTTTACGCGATCGGCGTCAAGAGCGTCTCGGTCGTGGCGATCACGGGCACGTTCATCGGCATGGTTCTGGCGGTGCAGGCTTATCATCAATTCGCGATGATGGGTTTGGCGACGCGGCTGGGGTCGGTGATCAACATCTCGATCGTCCGCGAGCTGGGGCCGGTGCTGGCCGCGACCATGCTCGCGGGACGGGTCGGCTCGGCGATGGCCGCCGAGCTGGGGACGATGCGCGTCACCGAGCAGATCGACGCCCTGTCGGCGCTGGGCACCAACCCGATCTATTACCTGGTGGTGCCACGGTTTCTGGCCTGCGTCCTGTTGATCCCGCTCTTGACCTTGATGGGCGACTTCATGGGGGTGATCGGCGGTGCCGTGGTCAGCACGCAGATCCTCAACGTCGACTCGTTCGCCTACTGGATGCACACCCGCGACTTCGTCGACAGCCTCGATATCTTCGCCGGCGTGTTCAAGAGCTATTTCTTCGGCGCGGCGATTGCGCTGATCAGTTGCCACCGCGGGTTCAATTCCAAGGCCGGGGCCGAGGGCGTGGGCCGGGCCGCCACCGAGGCGTTCGTCTTTTCGTTCATCGCCATCCTGCTCCTCGACTTCGTGCTCGGGCTCGCCTGGAACAACGTCTACCGGTCGCTCTGGCCCCAGGCGGAAGGATTGTTATGAGCCAGGGAGCAGCGGCCGGCGCCGCGAAGACGGACGGACCTGATCGAGGTGCGCAATGTCAGCATGCGCTTCCGGTATCAGCAGGTCTTGCGCGACATCAACCTGACGATCCATCGCGGCGAGACGGTTTGCATCATCGGCGAGAGCGGCTGCGGCAAGACCGTCATGCTCAAGCTGTTGATCGGTCTCTTGCGTCCGAGCGAGGGCGACGTCTGGTTCGACGGCCGCGACGTCGCCAGTCTGAACGGCAAGGAGCTGGTCAAGATGCGGCTGCGGTTCGGGTTCCTGTTCCAGATGGCCGCGCTCTTCGACAGCCTGACGGTCTTCGACAACGTCGCTTTCGGCCTGCGCGAGCATCACATTTGCGACGAGGCCCAGGTTCGCCAGATCGTCACCGAGCGGCTGCACGAGGTCGGCTTGCCGCCGGAGATCGAGTCGAAAAAGCCGGCCGAGCTGTCGGGCGGCCAGCGGAAGCGGGTCGGGCTGGCCCGGGCCCTGGCGATCGGGCCGGAAGTGATGCTCTACGACGAGCCGACCACCGGGCTGGACCCGATCATGAGCGACGTGATCAACGAGCTCATCCTCCAGACCCAGCAGACCAAGAAGACGACCGGCGTGGTCGTCACCCACGACATGAAGACCGTGACCAAGGTCGCCGACCGGGTCATCATGCTCTATCCCCTGGCTCGGCTCGGGCCGGACGAGTCGCAGATCCTGTACGACGGTCCGGCGGACGACCTGGAACAGTTGCTCCGACCCGCGGGTCGGCCAGTTCGTTCGGGGCGAGGCCGGCGAACGGCTCCGCGAGATGGCCCAGCAGCGCACGGCTTCGGCTCGCCAGAAGGCCGTGTACGAGACCCGCGCTAAAGCGCCCGGGCCGCTGAAAGACGAGGGTGAACATGAACGAGCGACTCATGCAGTTCCGGATCGGCATGTTCGTCATCGTGGCGGGACTGGTCCTGACCATGATGATCGTCTGGTTCGGCGAGTCGCCGTCGATCTTGCGCGACCAGGTTTATCTGAAGGTCCGCTACGCCGAGGCACCGGGCGTGGTCGAGGGGGTTCCCGTGCGCAAGAGCGGCATCCGGATCGGCGAGGTCTTCGCCACCAAGTTCGACGAGCGGCCCAACGAGCCCGACGGCGTGATCGTGACTCTGGCTCTGGAGCGGCAAGTACAAGCTCCACGAGGGAACCGTCCGCGCTTGAACCGATCGCTGATCGGCGACGTGACGGTCGACATGAGCCCGGGAACCGGCCACGGACGTTCTCGCGACGAGCCGGTCGCCCGCCGACGCCCCGGTCATCGAGGGCGAAGTCGCCCCCGACCCGTCCAAGGCCCTCGCCGCCGCGACCAAGGCGTTCGAGAGGCCGGCGACACGCTCAAGGTCGATCGACGAGGCCGCCGCCGGCCTCGTCCAAGATCTCCAAGAGTGCCGAGAAGCTCGACGATTTCCTCGCCTCGGTGGCCGACGCCGGGCAAGAACGTCTCCAAGGCCGCCCAGGGGATCGAACGGGTCATCAAGACCAACGAGGCCGACTTCCAGCCGGCCATGGCCAATCCTTCGCCAGGTCGCCCAGAAGCTCGACGACACCATCGATCGAGAACCAGGCCGCGTTCAAGACGGGCATCGAGCGGTTCTCCTCGGCCGCGGCCCGGCTCGATGCCGGCTCGCCCAGATCGACCCGGTCCTCAAGGACCTGAGCGCCCCGGTCGACCAGGCGCCGGCCACCGACATCGGCCAGGCGGTCCGGCGAATCAACATGGTCGCCGCCGACCTCGAGCTCCTGACCAGCAAGCTCCGCGACGGCCGCGGCGGCCTGAAC
Source organism: uncultured Planctomycetota bacterium (assembly GCA_963720335.1). Lineage (GTDB taxonomy): Bacteria > Planctomycetota > Planctomycetia > Isosphaerales > Isosphaeraceae > CAVRFS01. Next base: position 116,708 of record CAVRFS010000008.1, read on the forward strand.
ACCGACGGCAGCCTCCAGAAACTGCTCACCCAGTCCGAGCTGCACGACAACCTGAACGCGATGGCCGTCTCGGCCGACGCAGGCCATCGCACAGCTCAGGACCGTCTTGAACGCCCTCCGGTCGTTCGCCGAAAAGGTCTCGAACGATCCCTCCGCGCTGGCTCGGGGCGCTTTGCGGTCGAACTAGGGCCGATTCGTGGTCCGGTCAACGATCGGCCTCGCCGCCGCACTACTCGGTCTTGACGCGTGTCGATCCGCTTCTGTCTGATTGATCTGAGACGCTCACACTCCGACACACCCCGCCATCCCTCCCGAGGGTATCACCCATGCGATCGCTTCCTCGCCGCGAATTCCTGCACGATACCGCCGCCCTGGCGGCCAGCCTGGCCGCGATCCCGGCCTCGAGGCGCGGACGCCTGACGGCGACGGCCGACGTCAAGCCGGCCGGCCCCAACGACACGCTCGGATCGCCGTCTGCGGCGTCAAGGGCCGGGGCATGGACCACGTCGCCGGCTGGAGCCAGCTCAAGGACACGCGCATCACCACGATCTGCGACGTCGACCTGAACGTGACCGGCCGCGCCAGCAAGGCGATCGAAAAGCGTTACGGGTCCGAGCCCAATGTCGTGCAGGACATCCGCCGCCTGCTCGACGACAAGTCGATCGACGCCATCTCGGTCGCCACCCCCAACCACTGGCACGCCTGGCGACGATCTGGGCCTGCCAGGCCGGCAAGGACGTCTACGTCGAGAAGCCGGTCAGCCACAACGTGAGCGAGGGCCGGCGGATGGTCGAGGCCGCGCGGAAATACGAGCGGATCGTCCAGACCGGCACGCAATGCCGCAGCCACCAGGGAATCCAGGACGCCATGGCCTTTCTGCGCTCGGGCAAGCTCGGGCAGATTTACATGGCCAAGGGGCTTTGTTACAAGCCGCGCGGCTCGATCGGACACAAGGCCGACGCCCCCGTTCCCAAAGGGGTCGACTACGATATCTGGCTCGGCCCGGCCCCGAAGCACGCGTTCAACCCCAACCGATTCCATTACAACTGGCACTGGTTCTGGGACTACGGCAACGGCGACCTGGGCAACCAGGGCATCCACCAGATGGACCTGGCCCGCTGGGGCCTGGGCAAGAACGAGCTGCCCAAGGCCGTGATGGCCTCGGGCGGCCGGTTCGGTTACTCCGACGACGGCCAGACGCCCAATACGCTGCACGTCGGCTTCGAATTCGACGACTGCGAGCTCCAGTTCGAAGTCCGGCGGGCTGATCACCAACGAGGAGTTCAAGGTCAAGATCGGCGACATCTTCTACGGGACCGAGGGAATTCTGGCGATCACCAGCTATGAGGCGTGGCAGGTGTTCTTCGGACCCAAGCTCGAGAAAGGACCGGGCGGCACGCGGCGGCGGCGACCACTTCGCCAACTTCGTCAAGGCCGTCAAGGCCCGCGACCACAAGCTCCTGAACGCCGACATCGAAGAGGGCCACCTCTCAAGCGCGTATTGCCACCTGGGCAACATCGCCTATCGCCTGGGCCGTAAGCTGCACATCAATCCGTCGACCGAGTCGTTCGTCAACGATTCCGAGGCCGACGCGATGCTGACCCGCGAATACCGCGCACCTTTTGTGGTGCCGACCAAGGTGTAAGGAACCGACGAGGACTGAGTTGAATTTCCGATGTGTCGAGGCGAGACTAGCTGACACGGAGTCCGGTCGATGATCGGCGTCCGGCTACTCTACGTACCGATCTGGCCGTTCCGATCGGTGATTGGGAGCGCTTCCAGGAAGACGCCCATCTTGCGGTATTTGTCGTATCTGCGCTGGAGCAGATCGTCGAGCGGGATTTCCTTGAGTTGACGGATGGCGTGGATGAGATACGACTTGAGGTTTGCCGCGGCCTCGGCGTGGTTGCGGTGGGCGCCGCCGAGCGGTTCGGTGACGATATCGTCGATGATGCCGAATCCCAATAGGTCGCGACTGGTCATCTTGAGTGCTGCGGCGGCTTTGGGAGCGTGCTCGTTCCCCTTCCAGAGGATGGACGCACAGCCTTCCGGTGAAATCACCGAGTAATACGTGAACTCGAGCATTGCCAGGCGGTCGCCGACGCCGATTCCCAGGCGCCTCCAGAGCCGCCTTCGCCGATCACCACGCATACGATCGGCGAACGGATCTGGCTCATGGCCATCAGGTTCTCCGCGATGATGGCGGCCTGGCCGCGTTCCTCGGCGGTGATCCCTGGATAGGCCCCGGGAGTGTCGATGAAGGAAATGATCGGAAGGCCGAACTTGGCGGCGATCTGCATCTTCTTGAGTGCCTTGCGATAGCCCTCGGGATGGGCGCAGCCGAAATGACAGGCTTTGCGATCGGCCAGGTTCTTGCCCTTTTGATGGCCGATAAACATCACTTTGAGATCGTCGAGGTGTGCGAGCCCCGTGACAATCGCCTGGTCGTCACCCATCGCACGGTCACCGTGCAGCTCAACGAATTGCTCGAAGATAAGCTCGATATAGTCGCGGGTTTGTGGGCGCGTTTGATGTCGGGAAACCTGGACGGTCTGCCAGGGGTCGAGGTTGGAATAAATCTCGCGCTTGAGCGCCGCCAGCTCGCGACGCAGCCGGCGGATCTGCTCGGCGATCCGGGTCGTGTCGCCGCCGTTCGGTTTTTGGCATACTGTACTTCCATTTCGGCCAGGCGCGCTTCCATTTCGTAGATCGGCGCCTCGAAAGGGAGTCGCGGCTCGTTTGCTGCTGCGCATCGGGGCGGGATCCTCGGCCATTGACCTGGCCTCTCGAAATGGCCTTTTTCCCTTGGGAGTGCCGCAAGCGATTCGCCCAGGCATCGGCGGTGCTCAGCCGACGATGCGCGACAATGCGGTTGTCGCGGCGGGCACACGCTGCACACGGCCGCGAAGAGTGTGCCGGTCTCGGAAGCGAACTCAGTACATGCGATTGTCGCGTCCCGCCAAGGGGTCCTCGTCGTCCTGGAAGATCCGAACCGACCGGAACCGCGAAATAAACTCGTGGAGACTGCTAAACCGATCCGCTGGCCGTTTCTGGATCATCTTCAAGACCAAATCATTGAATTCAGGCGTAACCTTGCTTATTATGGGCCGTAAGCGGTAGCGGCCGTTCATTCAAGTGCTTTTCCAGCAGTTCTTGTGAGGAATTCGCGCGGAATGGCGGGCGGCCACAAGCCAATTCATAACAGGAGATTCCCAAACTGTAAATATCGGCCGTCGGGGCAGGCGACTCACAGCGAATCTGTTCGGGAGACATGTACGTCTTGGTTCCCTGGCGCGGAATCTTGCCTTCGAACATCTTGAGGAAGCCCCGCCGCGTGTCGTCGGGCCAGTGCATAGTCGATCACGCGCACCTCGCCCGACTTGTTAAACAGGATGTTCTCGGGCTTCACGTCACGGTGAACCCATCCCTTGTCGTGCATGTACGCCAATCCCGTGGCCGCCTGCTCGATGATTCGGTGCAGGAGCGTTCTCGGCAGTCGGATAGATCGAGGGACGGCGCGATCGGCAGCTTGAGATGATAGCCCGTGAACAATTCCATCACGAAGTACGGCTGCGATGCATCCTTGACGAACTCGTACACCCGGATCAGGTTGGTATGCCTTAGCTCCATCCCGAGCTTCGCCTCGTGCATGAATGCTTTGTAATCATCGCGATCCTCGGCGTGAGACGCCAGCAACTGCTTCAAGGCGAACCGGCGCTGGGTTCCCTCCTGCAACACCTCCATCACGACCGAGGTCGCGCCCGGATGAATGGTACGAATGTAGCGATAACCGCCAATTCGGTCGTCACTGGTCGTATTCATCTCTGTTGACACGGCCACCTCCGACCCGAACCGAGATCCGATGCCTGTGCGGGTCATGCCGCCTGAAGCGAACGGTTCAGCGGCGCACACCAAGGGCGCTCTAACCGGCCTCTCACTACATCAAGCATATCTTACCAAAAGCCGAATTGCATGAGCAACTTCCGTCGTGGTGTGTCGCCAGCGATGGATGAATCATGCGTTCGCCCGTCTCCGTTCATCCTTTATCCTTTCGAGCGGGATTCTCACTGCGAGCTGGCGGGATGATGCTGGGGAGCTCCAGTGGTGCACCACCAGATCCTGCGCAGGAGTTGATGCTTGGCCTGCGTGGTCTGGCCCAGTCCGTGGATCTTGATGAATCCCAGCGCGGCCGATGAGTCGTATTTGTCCCCTTCCTCGTAGGTGGCCAGCTCGTGCCTGTAGAGGCTGTGTTCGCTCTTGCGGCCGACAGTCTGCGCATGCCCCTTGAAAAGCTTGATTCGCACGACTCCCGAGACATATTGCTGGTTGGAGACGGTGAAGGCCATCAGGTCCTGGTGGAGCTGGCTGAACCAGAGTCCATTATAGATCAGGTCGGCGTAGGCCGGCTCACCAAGGTCTTGAAGCGAATCGCCTCCTTGGACAGTGTGAGAAACTCGAGCTCGCGGTGAGCCTCGTGGAGCACCAAAGCCGCGGGTGCCTCGTAGATCTCGCGGGACTTGATCCCGACCAGCCGGTTCTCGATGTGGTCGACCCTGCCGACACCATGTTTGCCCGCAAGTTGATTCAGCTCGACGATGAGTGGGGCGCCGTCGAGCACTCGCCCATCGAGAGCCACGGGCTTGCCCCGATCGAAGGTGATCTCGACCTCCTCGGGCTCGTCGGGCGCCAGCCGGGGGTCCGTGGTCCACTGGAAGGTCTCCGGCGGTGGCTCGACCCAGGGATCTTCCAGGATTCCGGCCTCGATCGAACGGCCCCAGAGGTTCTGGTCGGTACTGAAGATCGACTTCTTCGTCGCCTCGACTTCGATGCCGTGCTTCGCGGCATACTCCAGTTCCTGGGTCCGCGTCCACTTCCATTCTCGGACAGGCGCGATGATCTTCAGATCCGCGGCGAGCGTCTGGAAAGTCACGTCGAACCGAACCTGGTCATTTCCCTTACCGGTGCAACCATGAGCGACGGCCGCGGCACCATGCTCCCGTGCGACCCGCACCATGAGCTGAGCGATCAACGGGCGGCCCAGCGCGGTCGCCAGGGGATATTTGCCCTCGTACAGGGCGCTGGCCGCCAGCGACGGGAACACGAAGTAATCCACGAACAAGTTCCGAGCATCCTCGGCCACCGCGTCAATCGCACCGGTCTTGACGCGCCTTCTGACGGATCGCCTCGATGTCCTGGCCCTGGCCCAGGTCGCAGGTGTAGGTGATCACGTCCATGTCGTACGTCTCATTGATCCACTTCACCGCGACCGACGTGTCCAGTCCGCCGCTGTAAGCCAGAACGACCTTATCTCTCGCCACGAATCGCTCCCTTTTTTCTCAACTTCTGTCGAATGCAAAGGCTTATTGCCGAAGTCTGATTGGATGTCGCTAAAGTGCGAACGCGCGTTTGAGGCATTCGAGTGCTTCACGGCCGCGGTCGACGTCGGTGCCGACGTTGATCCGGACTTCGCTGGTGTTGATCAAGTTTACATTGATGTCGCGCTCGGCGAGGGCCGCGAACATCCGGGTGGCAACGCCGGTATGGGTGCGCATGCCCACGCCGAAGACGGAGAATTTGGCCAGGGCCGGTCTCGATGGAAACCTGGGTGACCCCGGTACTCTGGACGGCCTGTGCGGGCGCTGGGCCGCGTCGCGCGGCACGGTGAACGAGAGCTTGGAATTGCCGTCGGAGCCGACGTTTTGGACGATCATGTCCACAAAAACCCCCGCTTCCGCAATCGCCCGGAAGACGCGAGCGGCGTAGCCGGGCCGGTCGGGCACGTCGAACAACGCGACCCTGGCCTGCGACTCGTCGAGCTCCACTCCGGCGATCACCAGGTCTTCCATGCCTCGCGGACGGGGCTCGAGTCGCGGGCGAATCCCGGTCGACATCGCCATCGGCCAGCGGCACCAGCTTCATCGCCCGGTGCGGGGATTGTGAGGGCTTGAAGACCGTGGATGGCGACGGGGTGCTGCCATTGAGTTCGTCGAGCATAAACGCGAGATGGACGGCTCGAAGCGCCGGCACCGCGGAGGCACGATCGACCAGGACGCTGATCTTGATCTCACTGGTCGTGATCATCTGGATATTGATTCCGGCGTCGGAGAGCGATGCGAACATTGTGGTAGCGACGCCGGTGTGCGTGCGCATTCCCAGCCCAACCACCGAGATCTTGGCGACATCGGGGTCGAAGGTAACGCCGGTCGCGCCGATGGTCCGCGCCGCCGTTTCGGCGACGCGGAAGGTCTCGGGGAGATCTCCCTTGGCCACGGTGAAGCTGATTTCGGTGGTCCCGGCGGTCGAGACATTCTGGACGATCATGTCCACGACGATGTTCGCGGCCGCGATCGTGCGGAAGATCGCATAAACCACGCCGGGCCGATCGGGGACACCCCGAATGGTGATCCGGGCCTCATCCTTGGCCAGTGCCGCCCCGGTGACCGGTACTCCCACTCGCCTGGCGTCCAGCTCGTCGACGATCCACGTGCCCGGCGCATCCGAAAACGAGCTGCGCACGTGGATGGGTACTCCGTACTTCTTGGCGAACTCGATCGAGCGCGAATGCATCACGCCGGCGCCCAGGCTGGCCAGCTCGAGCATCTCGTCGTAGCTGATCCGGTCGATCTTGCGTGCCTCGGGGACGACTCGCGGGTCAGTCGTGTACACACCGTCCACGTCGGTGTAAATCTCGCAGCCGCCGGCACCGAGCGCGGCCGCCAGTGCCACGGCCGTCGTGTCGGAGCCGCCCCGGCCCAACGTCGTGATATTGTAGTTCTCATCCACCCCTTGAAAACCCGCCACGATGACGATCTTGCCTTCACCCAGGGCCTGGACCATCCGCTCGGTCGAGATGTTCCTGATTCGGGCCTTGGTGTGGTAGCTATCGGTCACCAGCCCGATCTGAGCTCCGGTGAAGCTGATGGCCGGCACTCCCAGGCTCTGGATGGCCATCGCCATCAAGGCGACGCTGACCTGCTCGCCGGTTGAGAGCAGCATATCCATCTCTCTGGCCGGCGGGTTCTCCGTGATCTCCTTCGCCAGCGCAATCAGCTCGTCGGTCGTGTGCCCGCGTGCTGACACGACGACCAAGACCTGCTCCCCCGGTTGTGGGCCTGGATCGCCCGCCGTGCTGCCGCCAAGATCTTGCCCGAATCGGCGACGCTCGTCCCACCAAACTTCTGAACCAAGAGCGACACGATAGCAGCTCCAGCGTTGCGAGGAGTCCCGTCGTTATGCGAGGAGGTTCGCATTTTACGTGAAGTGCGCACACACTTGCCAGGGACGAAAATCGGCGTCACGGCGTCACAGCCTTTCACGCATTGGACTTACGTGTGACGCCCGCATAATCGGCACACCTGTCGTAAGTCCAAGCCAAGACAGGATATGGTGTTACGTGTGACACCCCCTCCTCGCACTCAGACGATCCGAAAGGAAGGGTGAACGCCCCGACCCTCGGTAGGATTGCTGAGAAGAGGCGCACAAAGGTATGCGGGGCCAAAAACGCCGTCACGGCGTCACAGCCTTGCAAGCATTGGGCTTACGTGTGACGCCTGAATAATCGGACCGGCACTGCTCGATATAACTCTCGACAGGACTTGAGGTAACGTGTGACGGCGGAATAATCGGACCTGACTCGGAAAACACGATTCACGTTCAACCTTCATGCAAGAATGCGGAATTCATTTTCATGCAGTTGGGTGCCGCTCAGCGCCATGAAAGTTTGTTTGGTAGCCTTTCCGTCGCCGCTACGGTCGCTGCCCCGACGCCTGGCCCGCTCGCGCCTGTTGCCGGCCAGAACGCTTTGTGTAGCGAAATCCATTTTCCATTCATGCTTGCACGCCCGATACTGCCGGATAGAGGATCCCGTTCGTTTATACCAAAAACAGTTTTTCACAGCGTTTCCCAACCGCGTCAGGATTTCCAGTCGTTTGACTCCTTCCCGTTGCGCGTGATGAGCGCCCGGAGGGCCGCCTCGCTGATCGTCCCCCTGCGAACGAACCGGACCGAGGTGTCGGCGAGCAGCAGGTGGAATCCGTCGGCACGCGTGGCGTCGAACGGCCGGTATTTCTCCTTGAAAACGCCGCCGAGCTCGGGCAATTGCGCGACCGCCATGTACGGTAGGTCCATCGGCTTGGTCCACGGAACGGGATCGGCCGCCTCGACGACGAGCAGGGTCCTCTCGGGACCATCCGGGAAATCATCGAGGGTCGTGCCCTTCCGACCCTCAAACGCCGTCCCGGCACCGATGAACACCTGGAAGTAGGTCAGGGTACGCGCTCCGTCGATGCCTACGGGGTCATAGACCGATGGTCGTTGGGCCAAGAGTTCATGGTTATGCGGGCTATCCCAGGGCTCGTTCAGATCGAACTTGTCGTAGAGCGCCTTCTGATCCAGGTATGGCAGGATCAAGACCCGCCAGCTATAGAGCGGCCGGCAATCTGGGCTATAAACCACCGCCGGGGGAAACCGACCGTGGTCCTGACGATAGTTACTCAGGGCAAGGCCAATCTGCTTCAGGTTGTTGGCCGCCTGCGCACGGCGAGCTCCTCCACAGTGGCTCACTTGGGGCACGAGTAGGATGAACACAATCGCCAACACACTCAGGCAGATCCCCCAGCCAGCGAGACCCGATCCTTGGACTCGCCCATTGCTCCGGCGGACTTCCCATCGGGCCAAGCGGCCCAGCAGGATCGAGAGCAGGGTCGAGGCCAACATCACGACCATCAGGGCGGGGAAATCCAGCGCGACGGCCATGAGACCGGCACCAATAGCCAGGCCCCCCAGGACGAAACTCGCAATGGCCTTCACGACAATGGTAGGGTTGTCCGAGCGAGCGGAGTGACCCATTGCCGCCATACTCCAGACGAGCCGAATCGGATCATTCGAAATCAACCCCGATCGTACTCGGCTTTGCGCCACGAGTCGACGGTGCCGGCCATGCCAGGGCAACCCGATACAGCGCGGATCGACGTTTGCCGAGGGGAAAAAAGCGGCGGCCGTGGCGAGTGCAACGCGGCCTTCCCGTACCAACCGGACAAAAAACGACGCTAAGGCCAGCCTGTCGCGGAACTCGGCAACTGGGCCGCGGCTAGGGACGTTGATTCCGGGACGGGTAAAGGGACGGCTTCCTGGGACTTTTCAACGGAATTCGGCTACTGTGAGCAGATGTGCTGAAAGCCGTCGCATTCGGCATCGGACTCCGGAGGCAGACGTGCGAATCAACATCCCCTTGGTCCCGGTTTGTATCGAAGCCGGGGAAGTCCGATGGCGGTCCTTGCCGCCGCTCTCGACTGCGGATCACGGTGCTCGGATTAATCCTCGTCGTGGCAATCGCGGCCCTGTTGTTTTCGATAGGTGCCGAAGCGATTAGGCTCCATACAATCAGCTCTTACCACGCGATAGAGACGCAGAGGGCCGCCAATAACCGGCCACCCGGTCCCCCGTTCGGGCACACATCGCTCGAGGATTGGCATTTCAGAATGGCGAAAGATTACCGTGCTGCTGGCGACCACAAGGAAGCGATTCTAGGTGTCATAGTGAAAGCCTTGGTAACGCTGGGGATGGTTGCCGTACTCGGTCGGGTTATCCACTGGCTGTTCCGGCGACCGGTCCTTCCATCCCAGGAATGACCATGCTCTGATCGCCTCGATGAAACTTGGTTCGTAGGAGATGGTCCAAAATAAACTGTTCCAAAAGGCTCGGTTGCCTTATACCCTCATTATGCCGAGCGAATATTATGCCGAGCTACAACTTCGTAAGAATTTGGGTTTCATTGACACTATTCTCGCTTGCTAAGACCGCCGAGACAGACCCCGACGTCGTTGTCCGTCGACTGCCGACACGCACCGTCGCCGGTATCTCGATGCCTCGGAAGTTCAGGATGGTGACTCGCCGAGGGCCCAATACGTCGGCTGCGTCTCCCTCGGGATCCGCTCGCCTTCGGGCGTGAAGAACCACTCGTTGAACGAGGTACTGCAATGGCCGACGACGCTCAGGACGACCGTCCCCTCGCCGCAAGGATTGGGCACCTCCACCCTTTCCGGAAGCAACACGAGGTCTGTCGAGCCGCAGAGCAGGCACCGCGGCGGCGGATACCCTTCGTTCCCTCCATTGCCTCCGTTGCTTGGTCAGCTCAATCCAGTATCGGCGGAAGCCTCCCCCGGGTTTCGACAGGCTCTTCTGGGTGAACCGATAGAGATCGGACCGCGGGTCTTCAAGGTCCGCGAGTTGCCGGTCGATCTCGTCGAGGGATTCGATCGACTCCCCGTCCGCGTATTGGCCGCATCGTCGGCACCAGACCAGCCTCGACCGCACTTCGATGTGCGAGCCGTCGTCGAATTCGTAGTAGTTACCGCGAGAGCCGTAGTATTCCTCAGTGTTTCCCCGAGGGAGGTACCGGATCTCATATATGGCTGGCATGGCATGAACCAAAAGATTGGGAGCCAAGAAGCGGTACAGGTCCGAAATTGATAAACTGGGCCGTCCGGTGCGTGGAGCGATCCGTTGAATATTGGACCTGTCCAGTTTCGTTTTCCGGTCCGATTTCGTTTTCACAGTCGGCGGGTGGAACGATAAGTTGAATATCAGACCTGTTCCGTTTTCCTCCCTCTGTTCCTTTTTCCCCGTCCAGCGTGATTCCCCTTATCGGCCATTCGCCCAGTGACAGACGGAGCCTCATTCGCGGTAGAATAGGGCCTTCGAGCCGAAATTGTCACGGGGCACGGCAGCGGCGACATCACCGGGAGATTGTCATGGCCGAGTCGGGGGTCATCTACACCTGCCACGATGATTTCTTGGAAGCGGTGCCATCTCTGATGGCTCAGGCCGGAATCGGACTGGAATCGCTGCCCGGGCCCGAGTTCGGCGAAGGCTGCGAAAGAAGCTTCGCCCTTCGGATGAGTTGTGACAAGGGAACAGTCGAATTGACCGGATTTTACTTTGTGGAAGAGAAGAGATTCATCTTGGGATTCGGCTGGGGTCGCAATCCGCTCCGCTGGTCCCAAGACGCGAAATTGTCGAATGTCGTCAAGGAGTTGTTGATGGATGCGGGAATGTTTCGCGTCTCGACAGAAACAGTGTCGGGAGGAGAAGTGAGACAGGGAGGAGAATCGAGGGAGGAGAATCGAGGGAGGTCCGATATTGATAAACTGGGCAGTCCCGCGGGTGGAACGATAGGTTGAGTATCGGACCCGTCGCGTTTTCCCCGCCTCCAACGACAGCGACGCGAAGGCACCGAGGAGCAGAGCCCGTGGAACGCGTCGCCGGAAGACCAGAAAACGATAACCTTCTCTTCGGCTTCCTGCTCGGCGGATTCGTTGGCTTGCCGCTGACGCTCGTCATGCAGGGGGTGTTGGATCGGTTACGTCGGATTTCTGTGCCGTTACTGGCTCGTACGCCCTATCCAACCAAAAAGGAGCTTGGGGAACTCTGACCGACGCCTGGGTTCAACGCGGCGATCGGCGCTTCGAGCTTGGTGGCGGGAGCGACTCGGAACGATGTTTCTGGGCCTCGCGCAACTCCGTTTCGTGGGCCAACGTCCTCTCTTTTGCCGCGCCAGATATGGGCCAAGGCCTCGTATTTGCGTTCCTTCTGCGCGTCGCTCACTAGGACCGGGTCGAACCACTGACCGCCCGGCCGATTGGCCAGCTCTCGGGCGAACTGAACAGCGAACGCCTGGTTGATCCCACAGATTTCGGATCTGCTCTCGGGTGTCAGCATTGCATCTCCCATTCTGTCACATGATTGTCTTCGACCCAGTATACGCTTTTCCGGCGGCAAGGTGGTCAAACTATCTTCGCGGCCCGATCGAGCACGCGCCGCCTCGCTTGCGTTGCCACCCAGCTCGGCCGCGGCCTGGTCACCCGGGCAGCGTATGAGGCGCGAAACGGGATCGCCGTGCCGAGGATCGCGCGGACCCAGTCGCTGGGCGGCTCCGAGTGATCCGGAGGCGATGGCTGGCGGCGACGAGGAGAGCACGACCGCCGCGGCGAGCTGTTACAGGCGCTTCAGATCGAGCATCCCTTGCATCAGCGGCCGGGTGCCGCGACCGCCAACATCACGCACACGATTCCGCGAACAACTGTGCTCACGAATGCTGTCTCCGCGAGCGAGGCTTCGAGGCGGGCCGACACCAGCGCGCTTTTTCGTGGCCGCGGGCCGGAGTCTGCGGGCCGACGCCTAATCGCCTGGGTTACGGCCTGGACGAGCGTGATACAGCCGTAGTAACGCCCGTCTCGAAAGAGTTCGACGCATTCTGTCGAACGGGCGGCGAAGGGACGGATTGGCACAATTTGTAAGCGAGCGACTTGGAGCAGACGACTTGGTTCCCCACCCGAGTCTTCGCGTGGCGCCACTCGCATGGATCGTAGGGCGCGATCATGTCGGCTGAACTTTCGCGTCGACGATGCCGAGACGAAACGTTCGACTCGCTCGAAGATGGCGATTGCTTGGTCAACCAGGTAGGATGATCCCACCCGTTGGTGCCGCGATAGATCAAATTTCGGACATCCCGCTGACGAATTGCACGGCATCTCGTATTCTGGCGAGCCCGACGGCCCGGCGGCCGCGGGACTTCCGCGACTGAGTCCGAAACCCAAGGCGGTAGTTTGGCGGGATCAGGTAAGAAGGGTCCGCGATGAACGAACTTACGATGCCCGCCGACGACGAGCGCAAGAGACGGCTGGACCATGCCGTCGCCGAGTACCAGACCGCGGCCGCCGGTGGCAATCCCCCCGCAGCCGATGAATTCCTGGGGAGAAACCCCGACCTTCGTGCCGAGCTGACCTTGTTTCTGACCGGGTACGAGGCTGCGAGACAAGCGGGCGAGCCGACACAGGGCTCCACATCGCCGACGGTCCAGGGTGCTGAGTTCTCCCCGGCAACGAGCGTCGCCGGGCCCTCGGTAGGCGGAACAATCGCAACCGACCCCGACGGGACAACCGCCAGTGATCGGGCCGCCAATGCCGATCATTCATCGACGCCCCCACCCGACGCGGCGACGGTCACGAACGCCAATGGGTCGGGCTTCCGGTAACGGCGTTCTGTCGCATGGAACGACCATCCGGTACTTCGGTGACTACGAGGTTCAGCAGGTGCTGGGTCGTGGCGGCATGGGGGTCGTCTACCAGGCCCGCCAGGTGAGCCTGAACCGTCCGGTGGCGCTCAAGATGATCAAGGCCGGCGTCCTCGCCGACGAGGTCGATCTTCGCCGGTTCCAGAACGAGGCCGAGGCCGTCGCCTTGCTCGACCACCCCGGGATCGTCGCGGTCTACGAGGTCGGCGAACACGATGGCCAGCGGTACTTCAGCATGAAGCTGGTAGAAGGAGGCAACCTCGCCGACCGGCTCGACGAGTTCAAGGACAGCCCGAAGGCCGTCGCCGCTTTGCTGGCCGAGGTGGCCGAAGCGGTGCACCACGCCCACATGCGTGGGATTCTCCACCGCGACCTCAAGCCCGCCAACATCCTGGTCGACGTCGAGGGTCACCCCCATGTCACCGACTTCGGCCTGGCCAAGCGGGTCGAGGACGACGCCGGCATGACGCTCTCGGGGGCGATCCTGGGCACCCCGTCGTACATGGCTCCCGAGCAGGCTGTCGGGCGTCGTCGGGGATCGATCACCACGGCCACCGACGTCTATGGTCTGGGCGCCGTACTCTATGCCCTGCTGGCGAGCCGGCCGCCGTTCGCGGGCGACAGCGTGATCGACACCCTGGCAATGGTCCGCGACCAGCGCCCGAGCCTCCCCGCAAGCTCAACGCCGCGTACCCCGCGACCTGGAGACGATCTGTCTGAAATGCCTGGAGAAAGACGCGCGACGCCGCTACAGCTCGGCCCAAGCGGTCGCCGATGACCTCCGCCGCTGGCTGGAGAACCGTGCGATCTCTGCGCGGCCGGTCGGGTCTCTTGAGCGGCTCGGGCTCTGGGCAAGGCGGCGGCCAGCCGTGGCGTCGCTAACCGCGGCTGTCGTGCTGGCGGCCCTCGGTGGGGTCGCGGCGGTAATCGCGGTCCAGGAGCAGGCTAACCGTCGGCTCAGCGCCAAGAACCTCGAGCTGGCCGCCGAGAAGGCGCGGGTCGAGGTCGAGAGGACCCGCGTCCAGCAGCGGTTCGAGCTGGCGCAGGAGGCGATTCGAACGTTCCACTCGGGGGTCAGCGACGACGTCCTGCTCAAAGAGCCGCAGTTCGAGAACCTACGGACGCGTCTCCTGGGCGGGGCTTCGGAGTTCTACGGCAAGCTCGAAGCCCTGCTTCGGGGACAGACAGACCGGTCCTCCCGGGCGGCCTTGGGGCGAGCCTACGACGAGCTCGGCGGCCTGACCGACGAGATCGGCAACAAGTCGAAGGCCCTGGAGGTACGCCAGAAGGCGCTGGCCGTGCGGCGTGCCTTGGCAGAAGGGACCGGCCCGGGTGATCCGGCGAAACTCGACTTGGCCCGCGAACTCGTCTCTGCCGGCTGGCTAAATTATGAGCTCCATCATTATGAGGAGTTCGCGGCGCAGGCCGAGGAGGCGGCCTCCCTGACCGAGGGTCTGCGGGCGGCCGGCGACCCCCGGCTCGCCCTGGACGCCGAAGCCGTCCGCGGATTGGCGCACGAGCGACTCGCCATCTACATCGGCCCGGGCGAGTCGGACAAAGCCCTCGACCATCTCGCGAAGGCGATCGACTCGCTCCGGCGGGTCCTCGCCGCCGCGCCAGACGATCGCGAGACCCAGATCCTGATGGCGGAATGCCTCATGGAGAGCGGAGGCGTGTACGCGATCACCTTCCTCCAGCCAACCGAGGCCGCGGATCACTTTAACCAGTCTGTCGGACTCTACGACCGGCTGGCGGGCGTCGACCGCGACTCGGTCGCCGCTCAGGCCAAGCTCGCGCACGTGTACGGTTCGAGGGGAAAATACTGGTCGTTCGCCTCGGGACGGCTGAACGAGGCGAAGGCCGACTTCGAGCGGGCCCGCGCCATCCGGCGACGGCTCGTCGCGGCCTACCCCACCAACACCTATTACCGGCATTTCCTGGGGTGGACGGAGATGGTGCTCGGACATGTCCTGGCCTCGACGGGGCGGACGGCCGAGGCGCTGGCGGCCTATGACTCCGCGGCGGCATTGATCCGACCGATGGTCGAACGCAACCCATCGGTCTTCAAGGTCACCCAGGTGTTTCGATGGTGCCTCGTGGCCCGGGGCGACCTTCTGGCGGGCCTCGGGAAGTGGGAAGAGGCGGCCGCGAGCTTCGCCAAGGCGTTGGCCGCCTACTCCGCGAACCCGCTGCCGATTTTCGACCGGGAGGCGGCCGGTGCCGAGGCCGAGGCGGCCCGCTCGCCGGATCGGACCGATCTGCTATCACGCGTCGTAGCGTCGACGTTCTTCGCGGCCGAGGCCCGGTCGAAGCTGGGACAGTTTCGCCAGGCGGAGTCCGGCTTCCGTCGCGTCGTGGCGATCCGCGAAGAGATCCTCGCCCGCGATCCCGGCAACCAGCAGTACGCGATCGACCTGGCGCGGACATCGTATAAATCGGCAGTATTGATCGCCAATTACCGGTCCGCCGAACGGTCCCTCCCCTACTTCGACCGGGCGGTCGAGGGCTTCGGCCGGTCCTCCGCGGGCGAACCGGACGATACCTACCTGGCGAGTATGCTCGCCGAGGCCTACCATCGCCGCGCGGCCGTTTTGGCTCGGCTCGGCCGATTCGACGAGGCCCAACGCGACGGCGAGGCCGGCCTGGTAGTCCGGCGGGCGCTGGCCTCGAAGTACCCGGCCCGGGGCAGCTATCGGCTCAACTTGGGCTATGACCTCGCCGGAGTCTCCCGGATCGGCGCCGGGCCGGACGGAAGGCGGACGCGGTCGCCGCCGCCTCGGAGGCGATCGAACTCCATCGGCCGCTGGTCGATGGCTGGCCTCACGAGAACCAGGTCCTCTTTAAAGGCGGACAGGCGTTGCTCGCCCTCGCCGGGGCTCTCTTGGACGACGGGCGCACGGCCGAGGCCGCGAGCCACGCCAGCCGGGCCGCCGAACTGCTCGATCGCATGATCCCCGAGCAGGACCAGGAGTTCCTCCCCCGCGCGGGCCCAGGCCCTGCTCGCTACACTCGTCGACCGCGAGCCCGGGCCGCCCAGCGCCGGGCGGTCGGCGGTCCGCGATGGGCACCTCGCCGCGGCGATGAGGGCCCTGAGTTCGGCCGTCGCCCTGGGCTTCCGCAACGGCGAGATGCTCGACGCCGAACCTGACTTCGACCGGCTCCGAATCCTCCCGGATTTTCAGATACTTCGATTGGACCTGAATTTCCCGGCCGATCCATTCACTGCTGAGCGATTGGAAGCGGGACGGGTCCGATAAACTTGGTGATCCGGCGGGCGGAGCGATAGGTTGAATATCGGACCCGGCCCGTTTTCCGTTCGCACATCAGCACCGGATCAATAGTGTTCGGCACGAAATTTGCGCCAAGGAATTGGCATGAGATTTCGTTAATATTCTAGTCCGTGGTCGTGGATAGCAAAAACCAGTGGAGCAGGTTTCCTAACCCGCTGGTTTCCTCCTTGACGCATCCAGGCGGGTTAGGAAACCACTGCGGTGAACATCTTGCCTTAACGTAACGTACTGTTAATAGAGGCATTTAGGAGGATATCAACAGGTCTTTCGTCCCGGGAGGATCCCCATGGAAGTCCCACGACGCGATACACTGACCCGTCTGCCTCTGGCCGAGGCCGTCTTGACCTTGTGGCGGTGGGTCGCCGATTCCGGCTCTCTGGATCAGATCTTCGACGACCACCGCGGCCGGTGTTACGAGAAGATTCTCTCCTTCTCCTTGCTGGTCTACCTGATCCGCGACGCCCTCCTGGAATACGGTGGCAGCGGCCGCAAGAGCTTCGATGGGGCTAAGGACCGGGGCGAGTTGGAGACTTCGTACCGTGCCGCCTACGGCAAGCTGAGTCGGATCCCGATTCCTGTGAGCAGCGCTCTGCTGGCCGGGTGTACCGCCCGACTCCGTGAGGTCTATCCCGGCGAGCCGCAGGCCCAGACCCCGCTGCCGGCGAGCCTGGACGACTATCGGGTCGTCACCTTGGACGGCAAGGCCATCAAGCGCGTGGCCAAAAGGCTCAAGCCGTTGTGGGGCGTCAGCGGCGGCCTGCTGGGGGGACGCGGCCTTGGTCGCCATGGACCTGCGCAGCGGCTTGGCCGTGGCCATGCGTGCCCATCCCGACGGCGATGTCAACGAGGTCCGCTTTGTGGGCGATCTGGTGCCCCAGGTGCGGCAACTCGGCCCGGGGAAGACGCTCTGGCTGGGCGACAGTTCGTTCTGCGACCTGACCCAACCGGCCCACTTCGCCGAGCCGGGGGATGCCTTCTTGGTCCGCTATCATCCCAAGGTCCCGTTCTACGCCGACCCGGCGTGCCCGGCCCGCGAGGGGCACGACAGCCGGGGACGACGCTACGTTGAAGAGTGGGGCCACCTGGGCAGCCCACGGAACAAGAAGCGGATGTACGTGCGGCGGATCACCTTGTATCGGCCTGGCGACAAGGACGTGGTCCTGGTGACTAACCTCCGCGACGCCGAGGCGGTGCCGGCAGTCGACTTGCTGGAGACGTACCTCAAGCGATGGGGAATTGAACAAATGTTCCAACAGGTCACTGAGGTCTTCGGGCTGGAGCACCTGATCGGCACCAAGCCGGAAGGGGTGATCTTCCAGTTCGCGATGTGCCTGTTGCTGTACAATCTGATCCAAGTGGTGCGTGGAGTGATCGCCGTCGATGTCCAACGCCCGCGGGAGGAGATCTCCGGCGAGAAGCTGTTCGAGGACGTGGAGCGACAGATGATCGCCTGGAGCGAGACGGTCGAGCCGGAAGAGACGATCGCTTACTTCAAAGGCGAGTGGACGGCGCTGCGGGTGAAGGTCCGGCTGAGCGAGTTGCTCAGTGGGCTGTGGAAGGACCGGTGGTTGAAGTCGCCGCCCAAGAAGCCCCGGGCGGCGCGGAAGGTGGTGCGGAAGCGGACGCATGGCTCGGTGTACCGGATCTTGGAGACGCATCAGCAACGACTTAAGAAAGAAAAGCGGCGGCCCCAGCTAGCCTGAAGATGTTCACAGCAGTGGTTAGGAGACCCGCCCCACACCATCAACGACCGATGGATCACAGGCCAGAGCAAAACTCGGGCCGAACACTATCAGCACCGGATCGAACGGGCAAACGCCGTACTAACCCGAAGCGTGAGCGAGGGATTCCGCCCGTTGCTTGCGGGGCGACGTCGGTCCCCTCGCTCACGCTTCGGGTTATTATGGGCGACGACTCGGTAGCTTAAGGTGGATTAGCGCTTGCCGACTTTCCTGATGGTGTTCAGCGATGCGCGGCAAAAATCCCCCCATGAAATCCTTGCACCACTCTGTTACTCTATTGGTGACGCTGGGTTTGCCCGCGTTGCCTTCGGGGAGGAGTGGTCGATGATGATCTGTCGAAAAACTGCCCTGGCGATCGCGTGCGTGGCGGGATTAGCTCGCTACGACGGCGCGAGCCGATGATGTGGTCGCGAGGCAGGCAGCGCAAAATTTCTTCAAGACGTATTGCAAGGACTGCCACGGCGGCGCCAAGGACGTCAAGGAACGCATCAACGTCCTCAATCGCGATATTTTGCTCGAGCGATTTGACCCCACGGAGGAAGAGGCGTACATCGTGCCGCGCAAGCCCGACAAATCGCGGGTCTGGGAATACATGGGCGTCCCGAAGTACCAGATGCCCAAAAGAGCGCTCCGCAACCATCGGTCGAGGAGCGGCAAATTATCTATAAATGGATCCTCGACGGTGCCGAGTTTCCCAAGGAGATCCTCCGCACGCCGGTCGATGACCGCTCGGCCTCACCGCCATGCACGACCATCTCAAGAGCCTGCCGGCCGCTGATCGCCCCTATCAGCGGTACCTCTCACTCAATGACTTGCACAACAACAAGACCATTGATGAGGAAATCCTGCGAATCCACAAGGCGGCCGCTTCGAAGCTGGTGAACAGCCTGAGCTGGCAGCCAGAGATTGTCGTCCCCGAGGCAATCAAGGGGACCGAGGATACGATCTTGAACATCGATCTCCGCAAGCTCGGCTGGTCGGCCGACGACTGGAGGGCGATCGCCAAGTATTATCCGTATGGCGTGACTCACCCTGAAGATGAATCGTTTCGCGAGCTCGAGAGTGAGATCGCCGGACTGACCCGGTTCCGGCTCTCGGTGCTCCGCGCCGACTGGTTCGTGGTGACCGCGTCGCGACCCCCGCTCTATGACCAGCTTCTCCGGCTGCCACTCAATCTCCGCGACCTGGAATTGAAGTTGAATGTCCGGCTGGAGGAGAACTTCGACCGCGATGTCCTCCGCCGCGGCGGCCTGATCACCAGCGGGGTCTCACGGCACAACCGTTTGGTCGAGCGGCACCCCACGCCGTTCGGGGCGTACTGGCGGAGCTACGATTTCGGGTCCAGCGGCGGCGACGGCAACCTGCTCTTGAAACCACTGGGGCCGAAGTTCCCCGGCAACCCGTTTGCTGACCAGGCGTTCGTCCAGGCCGGTGGCGAGGTGGTCTTTCACCTGCCCAACGGCCTTCAGGGCTACATGCTCGCGAAGGCCGACGATACCCGCCTGGACGGACCGGCGCCCATCGCCATCGTCCGCGACCGCGACGAGACCTCGGGCACCCCCGAAGTTGTCAACGGCCTCTCGTGCATCTATTGCCATAAAAACGGCATGAAGTTCTTCCAGGACGAAATTCGCCAGCACCCCGCCGTCTTCGCCGACGCACGGATCAAGATGCAGCGCCTCTATCCGACCGCTGAAGACATGAACGCTCTCCTCCAAAAGGACGAAAAGCGATTCCTGGACGCCCTCTCGCTCGCTGTCGGCCGGTTTCTTCTGGTCGGCGGCAATGCACAGAAGGCAGTTCGCGACCTGATCGAGCCGGTCGGCGAAGTGGCGCGGCTGTACAACCAGGACCTCTCGCCCGCGTCGGTCGCCGCCGAGCTGGACCTGGCCGACGTCGCCAAGATCCAGTCCAAGCTTGGCGAGTCCAAATTCCAAGAGCTCGGCCTCGGCCCGTTGCTCGACGCCAAGGCGGTGAAGCGCGAGCTCTGGGAAGGCCCGGACGAGTCACTCTATCATCGCGTGGCCAACGAGCTGGGCCTGGCACGGAACCAGGTCCAGTGATGAACCAGCTCTCGACGTGGGAGCGACGTCCGGTACGAACGTCTCGTCTCGTCGCGTCATGGCTTTCAAGCGGGATTGCCACAAAACCCCATGGAACCTAGCCGAGGAACCACCTCGATGCCTTCTCCACCGACCCGCCAGACCCCCGTCGCACTTGCGCTTGTGCTCGTCGTGCTGGCTGCTACAACCGGCACGGCCGACGACAATCTGACGCTCGAAAAGGCGATCAATGGGATTGCCAAGAACGTGGCGAGGCTCGCCAAAGAGAGGAACGCGCAGGAAATCGTGGTCAACCCGATCACCGACACCAGCGACCTGACCCACACCGCGGGCGCTGGGATCACCGAATTGCTGATCAGTAGACTGATCGCCGCGGGAGTGAAGCCAGTGACCCGGGGGGCCGACCTGATCTTCTCCGGCGAATACGCGCTCGGCGAGGCCGAGACGGATGGCGTCCGACAGGGCTTCCCCGTGGGCGCCTCACGTTCAAGGTCAAGAGGCGTAACGGGATGACCTTGATCGACTCCGAAGCCGAACTCCCCGAACGCCAACCGCGCATAACCAGTCCCAAAGACCTCGCCATGATGAGCGGCCAGACCATCTTCCGCCCCCCGAGTGCTCCCGAGGTCGAGAACAACAAGAAGGCACTCGACGCCATCGACAACAAGCCTGGTTTGTTCGTGATCAAGGGTGCGCAGATTCGACCCACCGGCGCGCCTTATGCCGTCGAGATGCTGGTGGCCCCGGCATCGGGCCAGCAGGCTCCGCGTCACGCCGCGTTCCGGCCGCGTGAGCTGGAGGTCCGCGACGGCATGCCGTTCCTCAAGGTCCAGCCGGGCGAGGCCGTCGCGGTCCGGATCATCAACGACGCAGAGCACGACGTTGCCTCGACCGTCACGCTCGACGGCCTGAGCATGTTCGCCTTCCGCGACGACAAGGCCAACATCAACGAACATGTCATCATCAAACAGCGAACATCCGGCGATGTCCTCGGCTGGTTCCGCAACCTCAAGACCTCGAGCGCCTTCCTGGTCGCCGACCTCCCCAAGGACCACCCCACGAGCGAGCTATTGAAGAGTCCGGCCAAGATCGGATCGATCACCGTGACCTTCGCCGCCGCCTGGGCCGAGAACGCAAGGCCTCCTGCGGACGAGGACGGTACTCGCCAGGCCACGGAGCTGGTACCGGGCGCGCCGATCGATGCGCCCTATGAAACCGCCAAGCGACAAATCGGGGGATTTCGCGCGGCGGTGACTGTCCGTTACGATAAGATGTGACCGAGAATCCAAGATGGTTCGTTGAGGAGACGCAGGTATGTCATCAGCCAACGTTTGTCGCTGGTTCGCATTCGCCGCCCTGTGCGTAGTTTGCACGGGTCTTTCTCAATCGGCGTTGGCCGCCGATGGGAAAAAACTGGCGCGTCCTGGTCGGCGTGGACAAATACGCCGAGGGATCAGGCTTCCGCCCACTTCCCTACACCGAGCGCGATGTCGAGCAGCTTGCCGCAATCCTGATCAAGTCGGGCTATCGCCCCGAGGACGTCCGGGTGCTCACCATCAAGCGCGGCAACGAGGACACGCGATTCTTTCCCAGCTTCCGAAACATCCGCCGGGAATTCGACCTGCTGGCGAAGGGACGCAAGCCGACCGACTCGTTGCTCGTCGCCCTGTCTGGCCACGGGGTCAAACGCAACGACAGAGGTTCCACTCCCGGCGCTTTCTTTTGTCCGCTCGACGCCGACATCACCGACCCCGCGACCCTGATCTCGCTCGCGTCGCTCTACGCCATGCTCAAGGACAGCCGAGCGGGAGTGAAAGTGATGCTGGTCGACGCCTGCCAGAACGACCCGACGGAAGGGAAGTCGGGTGCCATCCCGTTCACCCCGCCGCCGCCTCCTCCGTCGGTAGCCGCGCTCTTCGCCTGTTCGGATGGCGAGGTGGCCTGGGATGCACGTGAACTCGGCGGCGGTCACGGCGTCTTTTTCCACTACGTGATCGAGGGCCTCAAAGGCCAGGCCGACGCCGACCACAACAAACAGGTCACCCTCGCCGAGCTCGCCGCCTATACCGAGGAGAAGGTGCCCGACTACGTTTCACGCATGAAGAGTAAGCGACAAACGCCCTACCTGCAGTCGAGTGGCGGCAAGATCGCCTTGCTCGACATTCCGCGGACCGCCAAGCCGGCCACGATTGTCATGGAGAACACCGAGAAAGCCGAGGCAGGCGCAACACGTGCGCTCACCAAGGCAGCCACCCGTCCCATCGTCTTTGATGGTGTCGAATACAAGGTCAAAGAGGAGCTCGCTCGAGGGCGATGAATGGACGCTGATCGTGACCGCGACCAGCCTGAAGATGGACCATATGATCCATTTCAGAGGCGGGCGAGCGATCATGAAGGGCGGGCGAACCTTCGAGATCAAGACTCCGATGGGGGTCGGCGAGCGGAGTACAGTGTCTCTACCGAAAGATGTCGAGATCGAGATTCCGTTGAAGATGGGCACTTTGCCTGACGACGCTAGGCAGTTCACGATGATCGAATTCAACCCGCCTCCAGGTGGCTTTGGTCCCGGCAGGTTTTCGAACGTGCATCCAGTCGTGTTTAAGAACGTCAATGTCGGTGACGGGACGACAGGCCCGGACGTTGCCGCGGAAGGTAACAAAGACGGGGCCAAAGAGGAAAAAGAGCCGGCAAAGACGGCCTCCCTGGCCAAGGCGATTTACGAGGGTGTCGACTTCAAGGTCAAGGAGAGCACCGTCGAAGGCAACGAATGGACGATGATCGTGAGTGCGACGAGCTTGAAGGTACCCCATTCGATCCAATTCAACCGTGCGCGAGCGATCACCAAGGCCGGGAAAAGCTTTGAGGTCAGGAATCCCATGAACGCCGTCCGGGGCGTGTCGCTGCCGAAAGGGGTCGAGGTCGAAATTCCATTGAAGATGGGCACGTTGCCCGATGACGTCACGCGATTCACCTTGGTCGAATTATACCTACCGGGGCGTAACAATTTGCGTCCCGTCGTGTTCCGGAACGTCAGGGTCGATCGGCCGTGATGAGAGAAGCGGGACAGGTCCGATATTGATAGAATAGGCAGTCTGGCGAGTGGAGCGATAGGTTGAACATCGGACCTGTCCCGTTTTCCCGTCTGGAGTCTCCAGGGATTGTCGGTTTCTGGCCTCGCGGTCTGGTCTGACTCAGGGTTTGGTGGAGTCGTCGAAATGGATCCTACGCTCTCGACGATCGACTCGGTGCCCAATGACACCCACCCGACTGTTCGGGCAAGTTGATCGAGGGCTACCGCAAGATGTCGTCCGCTCAAAAGCTCGAGCGTGTTCGAGCGCTCGATCATGCCGTGCAGCAGCTCCGGCGCTGATGGACATTCGGCGAAGGCACCCAAACGCGGGTGAGCGAGAGCAGGCGCTTCGCCTCGCATCACGCTGGATCGAGCCGGACTTGATGCTCCGCGCGTTCGGTTGGGATGTTCGGAAGATGGGGTACTGAAGCTGTCCGAGCGGCGTCTATAATTACCCCGCTATCGTCTACGAACCCGGTTGCGGGTTGCCAGTCGTGCGACCGCGTACTCCTTGCAGGCGAGCGGGGAGCGTGAGCTCCCTGTCCACCAGCCACGATGCGGGAGTCGATCATGGCCGATCAAGTCGATAACGACCGTGCGTCGGCGAGCTGAGGAACAGAAGGACAGGGAGCTCACGCTCCCCGCTCGCCATTTCCCTGCGAGTTATCCCGCGAAGCAGTAGTAGCGTGTGGGTGCTTCCGACAACTTTGCGATCCGCTCATGCGTTTCCTGTCCAGCTCAGGTCCAGGAAGCAATCCATCAAGCGGTGGCCCTGGTCGAAAAAATGGACCGCGCGCGTCTTTGGCCGATAGCTCGTCGTAGGGTCTCCCCGACGCGGGAAGGCCCGTTCCGGCCATCGCCCACACGACCGGCGACGGCCATGGGGCGGGTCCGCAGTAAGGTCGAGTGGTCGGGCGCGATCAGGATCCGCCATTCGGGATACGCTTCCAGAGCTTTGCGGATCGGTCCCACGATATCGCTGTCGATCCGCTCCAGAGCCTCGACCTTGGCGTCGGCGCGTCCCTCGTGGCTGGCCTCGTCCGGTGCTTCGACATGGACACAGACGATGTCATACTTTTCGATCGCGTCCAAGGCGTACAGGCCTTTGGCGGCATAGTCCGTGTCGAGATAACCGTCGCGCCGGAACGTCGACACGGGTCCAACCGGCCAGAACTCCGACACCCCGAACCAGGTCGACCGCTGATATGATGGCACCGTTCAAATTGCGTAACTCGGCGAATTTTGGCATACTTGGTGCCTTGCCCTGTCCCCACAGCCAGATCGCGCCCGCTGGTGACTTGCCGGCCGCGATACGGGCTTGGTTGACGGGGTGACCATCCAGCAGCGTCGCGGCTTGATTCATCAAGTCTTTGAGGAGATCAGCGCCCGGACCGCGGGGCATGTGGTTCGCCGCCGGTTGATCCGGCTGGTCATGTGGCGGAGCGGTCACGGTCTCGTCAGAAAATGGCGTCTCGCCGGGCCGGCCACGATAAATCATCAAGTTGCGATAGCTCACTCCGGGGTGAAACTCGATCTCCGGACACCCCAACTTCGACTGGATCGATTCGATGAGGGCCCGGCCTTCGGGGTTGGTGATGTGTCCGGCTGTAAAGTCGGCGAGCCGGCCGTCGCGAATGGTGATCAGGTTGCAGCGGATCGCCCAGTCGTCAGGTCCCAGCGCGATCCCCAGGCCGCGGCTTCCAATGGGGCACGGCCGGTGAAGTATTCTTCGGGATCATAGCCGAACAGACTGAGCGTTGCTACGTCACTGGCCGGTAGGAAGCGGTTGGGCACATTGCGCGACCGGCCGATGACGCCGTGGCTCGCAATCCAATCCATCTCGGGTATCCTCGCCGCCTGAAGCGGCGTGTAGTCGTCAAGCCCTTTCGAACGGTTCGTCGGCGGCGCCGTCGGGAATCACGATGACATATTTGGTTCTGGGCATGCGTGCAACGTCCTCACTCGACGTTCGACTTCAAGGCTGCTGACGACATGGGCTTAATCAACTCGTCGCGGATGTCAGGGATTTTGGATTTCCGACGGTTGCAACGAACACCCTCGTCCGAGGGACGAGAACTGATTGGCTCGCCGTCGATGGCGGGCTTCTTGAGGTGGAAGTGCTTTTCCGTCCATTCGGCGGCCTTTTGGAAAGCTTCTCTTCTTGGCCATCTTCGCCTCCCATGCCTTGATTCGCTCGATCTCCTTTTGGGTTTTCTTCGCCTTTCTTACGTCTCCTGACGCGGCCAGCACGCTCGACTCCGCGCTTGAGCGAGGCGGTTTGCTTCTCCGCCCTGTCCTGGGCTTCTTTGTAATTGTATTCCATTTGGCGGTAGTACTTATCCACGTCTTCCGTCACCGACTGCGCATCCAGCCATGCTCAACATCAAGAGAAGAAGCGGCAACCTGAACAACCCCCGCCGACCACGACCCGCTTTCATGGTTTCCGACATCACCACGACCTCCCTGTCGTTGGTCCTGTTCGGTCTCGGCACATTCCGTGTGGAACCGGTCGCGGCGAGCGGACAGGCCGTAGTGCCGTCACGGACGATCCCACATTCTGTGTTCGCATGTTAAGGCGTATGGCGAAACCTGGCAATCTCAGTCTTCGACACCAATGCAAACGCTGGGTGCGTGAACCACGTCGAGACCGTCAATCTCCCTCAAGGCGCGCGTGCATTCGGCCTGGACCGGCGGGTGAGTCATGATCACAAGCGGCACGGGACTTTCTCGGGGGCATCATCGCCCGGGTCGTGCTGGATCACGCTGGCGATGCTGATGGCGTGCTCACCCAGAAATGGGCGAGCTTGGCGAGGACGCCGGGCCGGTCGGCAATCGTGAACCGCAGGTAATACCGGCTCCTGACCTGGCTGGGGGCCGTCAGTGGAACCGGAGGTGCCGACTCGGACCAGAGGTCAGCAGCCGCGAGCGGGAGCGCGGCACGGCCAGTGACGACGTCGATCAGGTCGCCGACAACCGCCGAGGCGGTCGGCATGCAGCCCGCGCCCGGCCGTAGAAGAGGGTATCGCCCACGGCATCGCCGACCACGCGGATCGCGTTGTACGGGCCGCGGACCTCGGCCAGCGGCGTCCCTCGCTTGACCAGGGTCGGCGCCACCCTCAGCTCCAGTCCCGCCTCCGACAGCTTGGCCAGCGCCAGTAACTTGATGGTGTAGCCCAACTCGCCGGCGTACTTGATGTCGGCCAGCTGCAGCCGGTCGATTCCCTGCCGCGGGATGGCGTCGGGCCGCACGTTGGCCTCGAACGCCAGCTGGGCGAGGATCGCCAGCTTGTGCGCGGTGTCGGTGCCGTCGACGTCGAGGGTCGGGTCGGCCTCGGCGTAGCCGAGCGCTGGGCCTGCCGCAGGGCGTCGTCGTAGGCCAGGCCCTCGCGGGTCATCGAGTCAGGATGAAGTTGCACGTGCCGTTGACGATCGCCGCCAGGCTCTGAACCTGGTTGGCCGCCAGCGCAAACCCCAGCGCCTGGACGATCGGGATTCCGCCGCCGACGCTTCCCTCGAAGGCGACCGCGCGGCCCTAGGTCCGCGCTCCGCGAAAACCTCGGTCCCGTGCTCGGCCAGGAGCGACTTGTTCGCCGTGACGACATGCTTGCCCGCCCGCCAGCGCAGCTGAGCACATACTCCCAGCGCCGGCTCGGTGCCCCCCATCGTTTCGACGATGATGGCGACCTCGGGATCGTCGATCAACTGAGATGCGTCGGTCGTGATCCGAACGCCATCCAGTCGCCCGGCGCGTGGTTTGTCGGATCGCGAACCGCAACCCCGGCCAACCGGACCGGCCGGCCTGCCCGACGCGCGATCCGTTCAGAATGCTCGGTCAGCAGCCCGCGACTCCGGTGCCCACTGTCCCCAGCCCGATCAACCGACTGTCACGTGTTCCATGTCGCGAAATTAATCGAAGGATCGGGTCGCAACGGAGAGTCGATCGCCGGACAGAGTCCGGCTCGCTCGAGCACGGACTTATCGGAGGAACTCGGTCTCTAATCCCGGTGCCTCCACTTGTGTCGGCCGACGATTTTATTCCGCGACCAATTGCATCTCCCGCGACGATCAGTCTCAAAGCACCGCCAGCGGTCCACGCGTGACACCCGTACTGGTTGCGGCCTTCAAGCGCGCCAAAGCGCTTTGACGTCGCGTTCGCCGGCCAAGGCTTCCCGATAATGTCAACGTACGTTCGACGGTCTGGGGGGCGTCGTCGAGAAACTCGACCCGCAGGAAACGCGCACCTAACTTGCAACCGGGGCAAATATTCGGCGGCCGTCTGCGGCACGGCGTTATAGAGCGTGTTGCGACAACCCACGTCCGCCTTGAGCGGATGTTCCTTGCCGACACGGTCGCGGAGCTTGACGTCGTGGTGGTCGCAGGGCCGGCCGCAGTTGGTCGCGTCGGTGCCCGGGGAGAGGAACGCGCAGATAGACCAATGCTCCATGTGGAACATCGGAACCTGCTGGTGGATCACGACCTCCAGCCACAATGGTGGCGTGCCGTCGAGCAGGTCCAGGAGCTGATCGACGTTGAGGTCGTAGGAGGCCGTCACCCGGGCGGCACCTCGGTCCTTAAGGAGTTCGACGGTGAGTGGATTGGACGCGTTCAGGGAGAAGTCCGCGACGAATGGGATGCCCCGCTCAGAGCAAAAGGCGATGCCGCCGGCGTTTCGGACCAGGAGTCCATCGGCGCCCTGCTTGGCCAGATAGCCGAAGAGGTTCGCCTCGCCAGGCTTCTCGATGCGGGGAGTGGCGAGGTAGATGGCCGCGCAGCCACGGTGAGCCGCCGCGATCGCGCTTGCATATTGCTTGATATCCTGATAATCCGCATAGATCGTGGAGATACCGATCCCCACGGCCGCTTCGATCTGGTCGGTGCGACGGCACAAGACCACCAGCTCGACCTCGTCGGGAGCGATCGCGAGGGACCTCAACTGTCGTTCGCGTTCGGCCTGGATGTTCTCGCGGAGCCGGGCAGGACGGGCTCCGCCGCGATCGAGCGCGCTCGGTACAGCCGAGGCCGTCGTCTCCAGCCGGTCAACCAGTTCTCGGCGAACTGATTGAGCAGGCTCATCGGCACCATCGGGCGGCCTTCGATGGTCGCCTCCAGGCTTCGGAGCTGGTAGATCGTCCCGCCCAAGCGACCAAGCTGGGTGTGAAGAGGGCCTTGTCGGCGGTTTGAGTATCCGCCTTCGCAAGCGGCTCGCTCGATTGCACGGTGGCTCGAATACCAGTCGCGGCCATGCCCGCGAGTCGGAGCGGCTCGCCGGCGATCGCCTCGGCCCGAAGGTCCAGCTCCAACTTGCGCGGTGGCCCCTCGAAAGTCCGTCGCAGCCGGCGGGTCAGCTCGGGATCGTCCGTCTTCCAAACCCGTTGGCCGACTTCGAGCCCACGCAGGTCGATGGCTTCCCGCCCGAACCGTAGCTCCATGCGGACGGGAGTGCTGGTATCCGGATCATGAGATCGGTGTGTCTCGAATCTGTCCGAGACGGATGACCTCGTAGACTCGGCCTCCTTGCTCGGCCCGGCCGGTTTGTCGTCGCCGTCGAACACCAGGCCGTCGCCCGGCTTGACCGGCGCGGCCACGCGTGAGCCGGACACCCATTTTGGTAATGGACTGCACAACTCCGAGAAAGATCCCTCTCTTCTTGGCGTAGTCGCCCCGGACCAGGATCTTGTGATTGTGCCGTCCAGGAACCGTGGGAGAAGCCTCGAGAAAAGGAGAGCTGCATCTCCTGGACGTCGCGTGGCGTGAACGGGACCGGCTGACCGGCCCAGGCCGCGTCGATCGCCGAGCGGTAGTGCCGCGTGATATTGGCAACGTACTCGGCGGTCTTCAGTCTTCCCTCAATCTTCAGGCTGGAGACCCCAGCGCGATCAATCGTGGAATCAGGTCATAGGCGGCCAGATCTTGGGGACTTAAAAGGTACTGGATGTCATTCCGATCGACGAGGCGGCCGTCGCAGACGATCTGGTAGGGCATGCGGCAGGCCTGGGCGCACTCGCCCCGATTGGCGGAACGGCCACCCAGGGCCTCGCTGGTCAGGCACTGACCCGAATAGGCGACGCACAACGCGCCGTGGACGAAAACCTCAAGAGGGAAGTCGATCGCCTGGCGGATCCGGCCGATCTCGGACAGCGAGAGCTCGCGGCCAGGATCACACGAGTACAACCGAGCTCACGAGCCAGCGCGACCCCCTCCGCGCTCGTGATCGACATCTGGGTCGACGCGTGGATCTCAAGATCGGTCGTGATGGCACGAATCAACCTCGCCAATCCGAGGTCTTGAACGATCACCGCATCGACGCCGGCGCAGACCAGCTCACGAACGGTGACCTCGAGATCGGGCAGCTCGGGGGAAGACCAGCGTATTGAGGGTCACATAGCCCTTGACCCCGCGCCGATGCAAGAGGGCCATGACCTCCGGCAAGTCGGCCCCGTCGAAGTTGTTGGCTCGGATCCGGGCGTTGTAGCGCTGGAGGCCGAAATAGACGGCGTCCGCGCCGTTCTCCACCGCGGCGATCAGACATGCCCGGTCCCCCGCCGGAGCGAGGAGCTCGGGCTTCCCGTTCGGCCTGACTGAATTTTCCCAGTCGGCCTGGATTCCAACCTCTTCTCGGGTGCCGACCTTGTCACCGATAGCCCGAAGCGTCGTGGTCATAATGCCGATCTTGTTCGTTCGTCGCGGGTGGGCGGCGCAAGCCTCGTAATACTTCCTCTCCTCGATTGATTGTAACGCGATCGCGCGCCAATGTTCATCATCGTTCGAAACGTCCGCCGTCCGGGTAAATTTTTTTTTTTTTAAAAAAAAAAAAAAAAAAAAAAAGAAATCAGGAAAAACCCAAACAAATCTAGATAAACGATCGGGCCGGTGAATCGCCGCCCCAGGATCAGACTCACGACAAACAATACGATGAACACAAACAGGAGAACTCTCGCGATGTATGCGAATTCTCCTTCGAGACCAACGAAGCCGAGCACACCGGCAATCAGGGCGAGGATTGCGAAGACCAGACGCGAAGCGCAACATGAGCGAACCCCCACGTAGTTGAAAGAATCGGTGGACCGGAGGGCGGATCCACAAGAGGTAGCCCCTGTACTACCCACCGAGCACGGACTGATCGTTACTTGCCCGCTTCTTTGATTTTCTTTCCGGCGTTCTGGACCGCATCACCGACTTTGTTGGCCGCCTGGCCCGCCTTCTCCGCGCCTTGTCCGTCACTTCCTTGGCCTTCGAAGCTCCCGTGTCGATCGTGTCTTTTAACCTTGTCTTTCAGGTCCGCCATGTTCCACTCCCTGTATTAAAGGTTGCGTTTCCCCTTGAAGAGTCTAACTGCACATCAGTTGAACCTCGACGACGCCTCACCCATCCCAATTGTGATGCCAATGTGGACAGCGACGGAACAATTCCGGATTCGGCCGCGGAATTGCATTGCTCACTCGATCGAGATCGACGCCTTACCGTGGGTCCTTGCCGTCGTTGGCTTGGTTGACCTCGATCGTTTCTTTGCCGGCTTTCGGCGAACGTAACACCCCCCACGAAGGTGTGTGACCCGTGGTCGGCCGGACGTGAAGGTGTACGATCTCGGTGGTCCAAGTCGCCAAACCGGTGGTCTCGGGGGACTGGCTCGGCGATCATGAGGCTCGGCATACACCGAATTCGGCAAGATCGTCCAGGAATCACTTGGGGCTGGTGAAAACAACCGTGCCGGTGTAGTTGGTTAGCGGTTGGCCCTGGGAATCCAGAGCCCGTGGGTTCCAAGCTCATCGGCTGGTTGAGATGACCGTGACGGGCCAGGGGTGTCACGCGGAGGAGGATGCCGTCAACGGGGTTGACCGTGACGGTCACGGGGGCCGAGGTGCTCTTGGCGAAACGTTTGCTGCTTGGCACGTAGTCGGCCTGGATCTGATACGTACCGACTTTTTGCAGCTTATCGGTCGCCACACCGATCGGTTGGTCGAAACGCACTTACCGTGAACTTGCCTAAAACGAGTGGGTGGCTGGGAGACCGCGGTAAATCCACCGTACCGCCGGCCAGGCCGCCGTTGGCGTTCTGAACTGTCATATTCAGCGCGACCGCCTCTCCCGTCTCGACGCTGGTCGTCTGGGTCCGGAGGGTCGTGAGGGTGGGGGCGTGCTGCGTCTGGGGCGTGATCATCACGGTTACTGGGGCCGACGTGCTGGCGGCGAAATCCTTGTTGGCGGGCACGAACTTGGCCTCAATCTGGTTTGGACCGATTTCTTTCAGCTTCTTGGTCGAGATGGAGAGTTGGGTCCTTCACGTTCAGAGGTGACCGGACTGCTCGTGATACCGAAGACCGAAAGAAGGTTCGAGGTGGAGGCTACGGTGTTTTTGCTGATGGTGGGTTGAGGGGGAGGTTCGCCGAGAAGATCGGGATGTGGTGTTTCGGTCAAGAATCAACCGGACTCGATATCGTTGCCACCTTTCCCGCATCCACCTGATTGCCGGTGCCCTCCTCCTTTATGGTCGCTTCCGAAGGAACTATACTGACCCGTTTCGGCTATGGGTGCCCCGGTTACGACAGTGACTACTGGTCGGCACATGGCGCGGCAACGGAATCACCTGGACGCTGATGGGAGCCGCCACGCTCGCGGAAACGCTTTCGATTTGCTGGGCGTGTACTCTGCCTCGACGCTGGTAATTCGCGATCTTGGGTGAGCTTGCTGGGTGGAAACGCCGGCCTGGCCCAGTTTGTTCACGCTGACGTCGCCGAGCACGATTTTTTCCGGTGCGTCGACCACGAAGTTAACCTTGCCTGAAGCGATCTGCGCGTCGTTACTGGCGTTCTCCACGGTCGCGGAGAAAGTGATTTTTGATCCCAACGGCGGTCGGCAATGATGTCTTCAGAACCGTGATGGAAGTCCCAATACTGCGCCGGGACGCGGCGGCGCGGCTGCGGTTGCACTGAACATGTCCGCGCTTCCAGGACCTCATTCGCAGCTGCGCTTATGGGGACCTGACGCTGCCAGTCCCGGCCCGTCGCCGCGGAAAAAAAGTAAAATCGTCCCCACTGGGCTAATTGACATTAACCTAAACTGCATTCGACAATACTTGTGCGGTCGCTTTTGAAATGGATCTCGACCATGTCTGCGAAAGAGATCTTCCGACCCCGGGACGGGCATGGGCATCATAGTTTCTTGCTCAAACCTGTCAAGGCGGAGCGAGCCCTGACTGAGCGGTATACCGGCAAGCGGAAATCGCTCGATCAATTCGTGGACAACGCATCCCATGCGACTGCCTCGGATGACGACGCGGGGAATCATGATCTCGATCGCGGTCGTTGGCTTCAGCCTGGGCCTGATGATCAAGCTTACCTTGGCTTATTCCGCTGCTGTTGCTGATGCGCCGTTTACCCGGCCACAGACCATCATTGTGGGCGTGTGTGCCTACGCTGCGACTCCGCCTATCTCCCACTCGATCAATTCGCCGCGAACCGGGCGAGGCTGGCGTGTATTTCATCGGCGACAAGGATGCATGAAAGAGCTTACGACAATAAGGGCGGTAAGTTCAGTAGCTTTTGACGCGGATTGCCGAGGCCAAAAAAATTAGTTTTGGCTCTTCGGGGAATCGTGGGGGTAACATTTCGGCTTGGTTCAGAACCGGAATTGTTCGGGTGACGGGACGACTGGTTGGCGAGCCCGAAACAGAGTTTCAGGTACGAATTCCACAAGAATGGCAGTGGTTGGCAGGGTTTTCGGAGGTCTTTTTTGCCATCTCGCTCGGCCTGGAGGTGACGCGGAGCGGGGGATTCTTTGGGATGGGCCAAGCTGAGATCGCTAGAGCGTGAACCACTCGTATGCCGAGCCTTGTGTCGGTCGATTCCGTTTATCACCGGCACGGTTCAAGAGGAGGGTAAGTTCAGCCAACCCGAACCGTACCCTCCTCTTGAACCGTGCCACATAAGCGTGATAATTATGTTCCTCCCGGTACCGCGCTGGCCAAATGGTTGTGCGTCCGGCTTGGTAAAGCGCTTATTCCGCTGGTACACGGCAGCGGGCGCGGCTTGCACAACCGTAAAGCCAGGCCATGCTTGGGTTTGAGCCTCTTGAGCGAGTGCTCCCAGCGTGCAAAAAGTGGCAGTGGTTGGCGGTAGGTGACAGCTTTTTGCGAGGCTTCGTGCCGTTCCGCCCGCGACTTTTCACGCGGGTCCTCTTCGAGAATCGCATTGGATCGTTGTGAATCTGAGGTCAATCTGACCGTCCGCCGGGGGAGGCCGCGGCAAACCGCCGCCTGGAAAAAGCCGGGCCACCTGAAGATGGGCACTCCGTCGGCGATAAAGATGACGGCCCTGGTTTTCTGGCTTTCGGGGCAGGGTTCTTCCACGAGGAGCACCGACGGGGGTGCGATGGCAAGATTCCACCGCGTCTGCGTTCTGCCCCACTCGGCCGTTCCGAGCCCCGTGGGGCCGAAGCAGGCCGGCATGCCCCTAAGGGCGACGAAAAATACGAAAGCAAGTGATTTGAGCATTGTGCTGATCGATTCGTTCGAGCCGGAGGTCAGAACGATCCTTCGGAGGTTCGCCCGGCTTGAGAGCCGCTTTACGTTCTGGTGAGCCGGCGGCGGCGAGCCCCAAACAGGGTTTCAGGTACGAATACCACAAGAATGGCACAAAATGGCAACAAATGGCAGCTTTTCGGAGGCCTATGTGCCATCTCGCTATGCCCCGGCAGCGACCCGGAACGGGGCTTTTTCGGGATGGGCCGATCTGAAATCATTCGAGCGCAAACCGTTCATAAGCCGAGCCTTGTGTCAGTTCATTCCGTCCGTCACTCGCCAACCTCGGGCGCTTGATCGAGGGTGTCGAATCGCCACTCTTGACCGTGACAACCACGCGTCGAAGGCGCGTCCCAGCGAAGGCGGGTGGTCCAATCATCTCACTCGCGACGTAAAGTCGATGCGCCAAAGGCTTTTCGTTCCGCCCACCTCGCCCCGACGGGGGAGCGGTCGGCCGCAGGCCGGGTGAGGGGGAGCGCCGCGGCGCGCAGCAAAAACCCGGGCGTGCCGATCGCGCCCATCGGCGTGGTCAAAGGTAACTTTGCATCAGCCCACGCGGTGCGCACCCCCAGCGCACTCAGTCCTTCTCTATTACAATGGTGTGTTTTTAAAATTTCGTACATGCACCTACGCCGTCAGGGCAAGAAATTCGGTCGGAACATACTGTCCAGAATGCATTTAAAATTTTCCGGGAATTCTAAGAATAATACCGTTGGCGGTGCGGCACGGCATTGACCAGCGCACTGATATGAGGCAGCTTTCTTGTTCCCAACGGGTCAAGCGGCGAATTGGGGCAGGGGACGAACTGGATCGTCCGGGCGAACGTCAATGGGTGTTCGCAAGCTCTGATGAGTGGAGCTGCGGATCCGACGATAGGGGGTCGGGAGCCGATTCAGGCCTTCGCCTCCCGACCCCTTATCCTCACCGCTTTTCTTGCCCTTGAATCGACGCATGCACCCGCAGGCCGTAGGTTTGGGTAATCCCCCCTTTCCCGACGGCAGGGCCGGTCGGATGGCGTGTTAGTTGCCCGCTATTTGGCACGGTTTCTTCGACGGTAAATGGCACTGTCAGGTACTCGTTGGAATCGGCTCTCCGCTCATGGGCCACCTTGTACTTGAATTACGGCTCGGTCCAAAGAACATCGCGGCGAGAGAAATACTGAGTTACGTACTGCTTGCCCACGAACAGGTAGACCGTCTCGACGGATTCGCCGTATTGGTTGAACAAGCTCTCCGCTACAACCAAAGCATGCTCTTCGTTCATGACCGGTCGGAGAAGGTCTCGCCCATTGATTCGGGCCACGATACGGAGTTGCTCTTGGCTTCGGTCTTGCTCATTGTCCATCGGCCTCCTTTGAGCTCTCGATTGCGTGGGTTAAGTTCGACGGTAAATGACACGGAACCAGGGCCTACAATCGATACAAGCTTTATAAATCATCTCTATATAACATAATATTTATTATTGGACCTTGATGGGGTGTATGGGCGTGGACGGTCGCGGTCGGTGCAATCGGCGCAACTGGCCGCGGGGGCACTTCGGAGCCCGCAGGGCCATTGCGAGATGGTCGGGGGTCGCCTACAGTCGCCGATGGCGCCCGGCGGGGACGTCTCGCCGGGCCGAGACTCGCCCCGCAATCGGGAGGCTGTCGATCATGCCTCGCTAGACGCTCAAACAATCGTCATTGTTCTTCTCATCCTCTGGCTCTTGGGCTGGCTGGTGGTTCCGGTCGCCGGGAACCTGGTCCACCTGTTGCTCGTCGTGATCCTGGTGGTGGCGGTGATCAGGGTCCTGCAGGGGCGGAGCCCCCTGGCTTGACCCTCGGGGGCTGGCCCGCCTCCCCATCGGTGCTGTTGTCGGCACGACCGGCAGAGCTTGCCATCACCGGACATGACAGCCCTTACCAGACGTCGCGCGCTCAGCCCGAGAACCGTGGGTTCGGCATTTCAGACCTCGGTTGCCATGTCGATGAGCTGCCAACACAATTGCATACAGTTGCCGATAGCGTCGAAGAATCCGCGAGATACTGCCGAACTTAACAACGAGGGACCCATATGTCCGAACTGTGCTGGATAATTCTGATGAATGAAGAGAATATGCATAAAGGCATTACTCGGGCGTCAGGGCACTGGCCGTCGCTTTGTTTGCGGCCGGTTCTGCGGATTCCCGGAGCTTGTGAAGTGTGCGCTCGAACGCGGGGTTTGTCCGATAGACGTCCACATCAGGATCGGTCTCGATATCGACCACGTTTCGGAAGCCATTGGCAACCGCCTGCTCGAAGCAGCTCGCATGCTCGCCGCATATTCCTCGCGCAGTCGGTCTCTTCCACGGCCGGGATTCTCCGCGCATTCGGACCGCTCACCGCCATGGTGCACAAGGCATAGCAGCGCAATGAGGTTCAGGAAGCGCGTCCACGTCCTTGGACGATTGCTTGCGAATTTCCTCAGCTTTCTGGGCGGCGGCTTGAGACTCGCCGCACCGCGCGAGGTTGACCATGTAGTCCTTCTGTTTGGAGTTCGCGGGTTCCTTCTCCGCGACGGCGCGCGTATCTGAAGTGCCTGGGCGTAGGTCTGGGCGGCGAGATCCTGGTTCTGAAGCCTCAGGTAGGCCGTTCCCAGGATGTAGGTTGCTCGCGAGAGATGTTTCTTGATCTCCTCGTTCTTGGGAACGGCGTCGAGAAGGGCTTGGTAGCGGGCCTGGGCATTCAGGAGGGATTTCTTGCCCTCCTCGGGATTGCCGGTGCGCACTGGAAGTCGCCCAGGCGTTCGTGCTCGAAGGCGAGGAGGATTTTT
Organism: uncultured Planctomycetota bacterium; assembly: GCA_963720335.1. GTDB lineage: Bacteria > Planctomycetota > Planctomycetia > Isosphaerales > Isosphaeraceae > CAVRFS01. Next base: position 153,251 of record CAVRFS010000008.1, read on the forward strand.
GCGAGGAAGTTCTCGGGTTGCCTCTCAAGGGTTTCTTTGCGCAGCTTCAGGCATTGGTCGAAGCAGGCGGGGGCCGCGGCGAGATCACGCGAATGGAAGGCCGCCTTGGCGAGGTCGTGGTAGCAGTCGCCCACCCTCATGATGGGGAGAACGTCCTCGGGCTCAGCCTTTCGCCATTCCTCGCGGCGCGCTAGCGCTTGCGTGTAGTACCCGCGGGCTTCCACCGGGCCGTCCGCGATGTCGCCCAGCGCGTTAGTAGAGGTCGGCCACAACCCGTTTGTGCTCTATCAGGGGCGGTTCACCGCTCCTGGGATGTTCGACGAGATCAGTGGCGATGATCAGACCCCGTTTGTATTTTGTGCGCCTGCGCTGCATCGCCCTTCGCATGAAGATCGATGTCACCCAGATTTCGCGACGATTTGTATCGTCGAACCGGGCGAGATCGTCTTTCGGACTGACCCGAGCAATGTTCTCCCTGATGTCGTGGGTCTCCTGAAGCCGTTTGTACGCCTGATCGATCTGGCCGAGCCCACGGTAGAGGTCACCCATCTTGCGATGTGCGTCAGCCAGATTGCGGAGATTGGACGGGTCCTTATCGTCATCCATGCGGGCAATTAAACGCCTGGAGGCCCTCGATAGCTGGTTCCAGGATCTGTTGTTTGAGATCCTGGAAAGCTGGCTTGTCTTTGAGCTTCTCTTGAACCTTGCCGATCAGTGTGGCGTAGGCCTTGCTGGCGGAGTTGCCGAATGCCTTGGCCTTCTTTTCGTTCTTCTTGGTGGTCTTCGCTGATCTTGGCGATCCGAGCATTCTCATCGGCTCGCTCCTTTTGTGCCTTGATGCTGATCGCGGCGTACAGGGATCCGCTCGCGACGACGAGGAGGACGCCGCGATGGTTCCCCACATGACCGCCCACTTCGGATTCCGCTTGCACCAGCGGACCGCGCCTTGATGCTGCCCACCGGCCGGGCGAGAATCGGTTCGCCGATGATAAAGCGATTCAGCTCGTCAGCCAGCTCGAAGCAGCTTGCATAGCGGTTGGCGGGATCCTTCTCCAGGCACTTGAGGCAGATCGTCTCCAGGTCGAGCGGCACGCCGGGCTGCAGCCGCGGCGGCGGCGCCGGCTCGTCGCGTCGAGACCTGCATCGAACGTGTCCACCGCCGCGCGGCCGGAACGGCGGCCGGCCGGTGAGTAACTCGTAGAGGATCGCGCCCAGGGCGTAGACGTCGGAGGCGGGCCCGAAGTCCGTCTTGCCGGGCGGCCTGTTCGGGGGCCATGTAGCTCGGCGTGCCCATGATGGCGCCGCTCGCGTCTGGCCGGGTCCCTCGTCGAGCTGCTTGGCCAGGCCGAAGTCGGTGATCTTGGGCGTGCCGTCGCGCGGTCAGCAGGACGTTGGCCGGCTTCAGGTCGCGGTGGATGATGTCCGTGTCGTGGGCGACGTGCATCGCCCGGCCAGGTCTCGGACAGCGCGGCCCGCGCGGCGGCTGCGGCTTGCCGGCGAGCTTGCGGTCGAGGGTGCCGCCCTCGACGAACTCCAGTGAGAAGAAGGGCAGTCCGTCGTGCTCGCCGACCTCGTAGATCTGCACGATGTTCGGGTGCTGCAGCGTGGCGACCGCCTCCGCCTCGGTCGCGGAAGCGGGCCAACTGTTCGGCAGGCCGGCATGGGCGCCGTCAGGACCATCTTGAGGGCCACGAGGCGGTTGAGCCGGTCTGGCGGGCCTTGTAGACGACGCCCATGCCGCCCCGGCCGAGTTCGCCGAGGATCTCGTAGCCGGCGACGGAGGCGCATCTCCGGCGGGGCCGGCTTCGCCATCTTCCGAGAGCCAGGAGCCAGTCTCTCCCGAGCCGGACCCGGGAGTGGGTGTGGCGGCGAAATTGACCGTGGCTCCGGACGCCTCGATGGTCGCGGCCGCGGGCTTTTCCATATCGAAGGTTGCCGCCACGGTTGTCGCGGAATCGCCCAAGGTGGGACCAAGGTCCCTGGGAGGGAGTTCCTCCGGTCCTGGGCCGAGTGGATCATCCTCGGTGCCGGCGGATCGGGGTGGGCGGACCCGTCCCATACGGTCCTTCGTGTTGACGTCAGCGGGGTGAGCGGCGACCGCCGCGCGGGTCAACGAGACCATCCGGGGCCACCGGCCGGGCACCGACCTCGATTGTTTCGCCCGGGTCGGCCGGAGCCATTCGCCGTTCCAGTTCGTTTGGCGGTTGGTTCATGACGGTGCCGAGGCCAAAAACACTCCCTGTCCGCCAGGGGGGCTGCATCCGAAGTTCTTCGGGAGTGCGCGGAACGTCGGCGTTACGGTTGTCCCTGGCCGTCCGAGTCTGGAGCGAGCGGCGGGGGGGAGCCTGAACACCCAATTATCCGCCGGCTCGCTCCTCCCCAGCGTCAGGCCCAAACCAACGTTTGTGTCACCAGGGGCAAAGTAGCCAGCCTGAGAAAGACAATTTGGGTATCGAGGCGTGATGAAACTATCGGGCTCGACGTCGATGATTTCGCTTTTCGGTCTGACGCGACGAAATCGTGCCCGTTTCCCAGGCGTGGCTCGTTCTCGTCCCCTTGATTCAGGGGTTTTCTTCTTTGCCTTTTGCCCATTCTGCGAAATGTAGGCCCCTCAGTTTGCCCTTGGTGACACAAATGTTGGGTTTGGGCCTAAAATAAAGGCAATTATAAGACGACGGCGATGGTTCTGCGCTATCGGTTTGGGGGTTGCCCGCCCGTGCCTGTGGAACCGATAAGGGACCGGGAACCGATTCAGGCTTTCGGCTCCTGATCTCTTATTCTCATCCGAGAACGCCAAAAGGGCGAGCCTCCAGAAAGAAAGCTCGCTGTGCTTTGTAACGGCGGTGGAACGTGAGTTCGGGATCGAGAAAGAAGCGACAACCGGGTTGAAGATCCCCGGCGCGCGCTCCACCCATTAACCGATTTCTGTCCTCCGTACGGCCGAGTTTACCTTCCTACTGCGACCCCGACAAAGCTTTCCCCGAAGCCTCGGCTCTGCGATTTGCAGGAGACAAAGACAGCTCGAGAGCAGACACGCCCTTGAGCCCGCTCGGTTTTAGGGTCAAGAACCCAAGGTCAAAGCACGCGAAAAATGATTAAGGAAACGGCGGTGGACGGGCCGGTTTTTCCGCAGATGTTGGCGTCGACAGCCCGAAATTGTTAATGATTTTTCCGGCCGCGGAAACCCGCGTTTGAAGTTCTTCCAGGTGCTGGCGCCCTGGCTATTGTCCTCCGCCTCTGAGAGGCGAACCCCATTTCATCCCAATAGTCTAACGCGGAAAGGATTTAGGGCCCGTTCCTCAGCCGTTCGCGCCCATTCTTATCCCTTCGCCGCTTGAAGTTCGCGCTATTGAGGAGCCCGATGGACACGAATGCGGCCGGGCTCGCCGGCCTCAATTGAGCCGATCACAGCGGCCGAGCCTGCTCCATTCGCATGGAGCGACCGCACAACCTCGGCGGCTTTGTCGCGGGGCAGGGCGGCGAGCAATCCTCCTGAGGTTTGCGCATCGCAGAGGAGGAGTTGCTCAGCCTGGGTAATGTCTGGTTCGTAGCTGACCCAGTTGGAAAGGAACCGACGATTTGCATGAGTACCCCCTGCGCGATCCCTTGCTCCACATATTCCCGAGCCGGCGACAGAATCGGTACGAAATCGCTCCAGATCGTGGCGGAGACACCACTGGCGGCAACCAGGTTGCGCAGGTGCCCGAGCAGGCCGAAGCCAGTGACGTCGGTGAGCGCGTGTGCGCCGGCGTCGGCGACGCAACGGGACGCGTCACGATTCAGCGTTGTCATCACGACGATCGCGTCTTTGATAGCACCTAGACGGTCCACGCCCTGCTTGGAGGCCGTCGTGATGATCCCGAGCCCGAGCGGCTTGGTCAGGACCAGGAGGTCGCCCGGTACCCCTCCGGCGTTAGTGATGACCGCGCCGGGATGGACCCGGCCCACCACCGCCAGACCGAAGATCGGTTCCTCGGTCTGGATGGTATGGCCGCCGACGACGGCGATGCCCGCCTCAAGGGCCTTGTCGGCTGCGCCTCGAAGGATCTCGGCGAGGACTTCGGGCGGCAGGCGCCGTGTTCGGGAACCCGACCAAGGAGAGCGCCGCGATCGGCGTTCCGGCCATCGCGTAGACATCGCTCAGGGCGTTAGCTGCCGCCACCGCACCGAAGTCATACGGCCGATCGACGATCGGCGTGAAGAAGTCCGTCGTCAGGATCAGCGCCAGGTCGTCGCTCATGCGATAGACCGCCGCGTCGTCGGATGTGGCGTGGCCGACAATCACGTTCGGGTCCGTGATCGCCGGTAGACCCGCCAGCACCGAGAGCAAATAGTCGGGAGGCTGCTTGGCCGCGCAGCCGGCTCGCTTGGCGAACTGAGTCAGACGGATCGACTCAAGGTCAGGCATGGTCTGTCCTCGCGCGAGCCAGAAATGGCGTTTCACTGGAAACGATGGGGTACCCAATCATCATCTTCAGCCGTCGTAGGGTGCTCTCTGAGCACCGATCGTTCCTCACGCGCAAGGCTGCTCTCGGTGCTCACAGAGCACCCTACAAATGCGTGAACCGTCCCAGAATCAAGCAATGCCATTTAGCTGGACGCACGCTCCACCCGAAAGCCACGAATCAATACGGATATGCCGTCCATGGCTCAGACGGCGACCGGCTGGCGCAGGAACTTGGCGATAAACTCCTTGAGCTTGGTCAAATCGGCACTGAAGCGGCGAATGCCGTCGGCCAGCTTTTCGGTGGCCATGGCGTCTTCGTTCATCATCCAGCGGAAGGTCTTCTCGTCGAGATGAATGCGTTCGATCTTCTGACTGCGAGCCGACTCGACCGAAAGCTTGCGACCGAGGGTTCCCTCTTGTTCTTGCAGCTCGCCCAGCAGTTCCGGCGAGATCGTCAAGAGGTCGCAGCCGGCCAGCTCGGTGATCTCACCGGTGTTACGGAAGCTCGCTCCCATGACTTCCGTGCGATAGTCGAATTTCTTGAAATAATGATAGATTTGAGTGACGGAATGAACCCCCGGATCTTCGGTCGGCGGAATCGTCTTGACGCCGCGATCCTTGCAGGTACCAGTCGTGGATCCGGCCGACGAATGGTGAGATCAGCGTGATGCCGGCCTCGGCGCAGGCGACCGCTTGGGGAAAGCTGAATAGCAGCGTCAAGTTGCAGTGAATCCCGTCTTTCTCGAGGCGTTCGGCCGCGCGAATGCCTTCCCAGGTCGAGGCGATCTTGATCAGGATGCGCTGGCGATCGATGCCGTCGGACTCGTAGAGCGAAATCAACCGGTGGGCCTTCTTGATCGTCGCCTCGGTGTCGAACGAGAGCCGGGCGTCGACCTCGGTCGAGACCCGCCCCGGGATGATCTGGAGGATCTCTTTGCCGAAGGCAATGAACAGCCGGTCCACCACCGCTTCCATTTGCGAAGCGGGATCGTCTCCCTCGGCCTCAGCCGTTGCGATCGCCTGGTCCAACAAGGAACGATAATGCGGCATCTGGGCCGCCTTGAGCAGCAGCGAGGGATTGGTGGTCGCGTCGCGCGGTTGATATTGGGCGATCGATTCGAAGTCGCCCGTGTCGGCAACCACCACGGTCATTTTGCGTAACTGTTCCAGCAGGTTCATGGGAGGTTCCTTGTGTAATCACAGTTCACGATTGACGCAACGCGGCTAACCGAGCTCGTCCGGCGAATCCGTCGAGGGTGGATTCGCGGCGACGATTCCCGCGATAATCGTCTAATCTTACCAAAATGAGAACAGAATTCGCCACTCGTCAGACACTCGCAAGCGGCGCGCCGACAAAGTGCTGCTGATAGGCAGAGGCCGACAAAATGGTAAACTCCAACGACCCTCGAAGTGGGAACGGGAACGGCGCATTCGGATCGGATCGAAGCGTGGATGTCCTTGGACGCGGATCGAGGAGAGACCAGAATGGGGCAACGCGAGACAAGCCAGATCCCCCGGTCGTTACCAGACCTCAAAGGCTTTGCTTTTGACCTGGATGGCACGATCTGGGAAGGACCAACCCTCCTTCCGGACGCGGCGGCTTTGGTCGCGGACATCCGTTCGGCGGGGTTGGGCGTTGTCTTCGCGTCGAATTGCTCGCGGCACGGCTCGAGCATCCTCGGTCGCCAGCTCGCCGATCTGGGAATCCAAGCGTCCTCCACCGAGGTCGTCACGCCGTTTGACCTGGTCGGCGAAGCCATCCGGCGCAGGATGGGACCAGTGCGGATTCTGGTCCTTGGTACGGATGATCTTGCCGAGGTTTTGACGTCCTCCGGACATGTCACAGTTCCGGTCGAACGAATGGCAAGACGCCCAGGCCGTGGTCGTCGGGGTCGACCATGACTTCAGTTACGAGCGGCTCCGTGCCGCCGCGCGGGCCGTCGCATCCGGAGCCGCGTTCTTCGCGGTTAACCTGGATGCGAGCTTCCCGGTCGGGCAAGGGCTGATCGATCCCGGCTGCGGTGCTCTGGCAGAGGCCATCGCCGTGGCGGGCCGTGCCCGCCCGGTCGCAATCGGCAAGCCGGAACTCCCTCTGTTTCAGTTCGCCATCGAGCGCTTGAATGTCAACCTCACCAGGCGGCGATGGTCGGAGACAGCCTATCCTCCGACATCGCCGGGGGTCGCGCCGCCGGAATGTTCACGATTTGGATCAATGCCAGTGGAGCGACGGATTCCTCAGACAACCACGCCGACCTGACAATTCAAAGTCTCGAGCGAGCTGCACCAGATCTGGCGGCGAACCGAAAGCCGCGGCAACAGGCTAGCCCGCGCCAGCGGATCAGCACGGTCATCTTGAGCCGCGGCTCAAGTGCCGAGCTGGATCTCGGCCAGCTTGGCTTCGAGCAGCTCACCGACGAGGGCCGGGTTGGCCTTGCCGCCGGTCTGCTTCATGACCTGGCCGCGGAGGAAACCCTTGACGGCCTCGGGCTTCTTTTTCCCTTTCTTGAGCTCGTCGAGAGCCTGGGGATTGGCGGCGATGGCCGCGGCGACCGCTGCGGCGATCGCGTCGCGGTCGGAGACCATCTGGTAGCCGCCCTGGGCAATGACGACCTCGGCGGGGCTGCCGGTCTCGATCATCCGGCCCAGGACCTCGCGCCCCTGGTTGGTGTTCAGCTCGCCGCGCTTGACGCGGTTGATCAGGTCGGCCAGCCCTTCGGGACGAACCGGGAACTCGGCCATGGCCAGCTTCCGCTCCTTGATGGTCCGGAGCACGTCCTGCTGAATCCAGTTGCTCGCCAGCTTGAACTCGCTCGGTGTCCTTGGCGACCGCGTCGAAGTAATCGGCGACGTCCTGGCCCTGCTCGACCAGGACGTTGGCGTCGTAGGGCGATAGGCCATATTCGGTCTCGAATCGCTGACGACGAATCGCGGGAAGCTCGCCGATGGATTGCTGGATGCGATCCAGCCAGGGCGCGTCGACGACCACCGGGACCAGGTCGGGCTCGGGGAAATAGCGATAATCGGCGGCCGTCTCCTTCTCGCGCTGGGGTTTGGTGACCTCCTCGACGTCGTTCCAGCCGCGCGTCGTTTTGGGGGCGTCCTTGATCGTCAGGCCATCCGCCTGCCATTTGCGATACTGGCGATCGACTTCGAAGATCAGGGCCTTCTCGACGGCCCGGAAGCTGTTGAGGTTCTTGATCTCGACGATCGGCGTGGCGATCTTCTTGGCCGTCCTTGGTGATATGAAGATTGACGTTGGCGTCGCACCGGAGCGAGCCTTCCTGCATCTCGCAGTCCGAGACCTCCAGATAGCGCAGAGTCAGCTTGAGCTCTTCCAGACAACCGCGCGCGTCGGCGCAGCTTCGGATATCCGGCTCGGTGACGATCTCCAGCAGCGGGATGCCCGCGCGGTTCAAGTCGACTTCGGAGAAACCTTCGTCGCCGTGGGTCAGCTTGCCGGTATCTTCCTCGAGGTGAATGCGCGTCAAGCGGCACCGACCGCCCCCGCCACCATCCTTGCGAACCGGGATTTCCAGATGCCCTCCCCGGGAAAACGGCAGGTCGTACTGGCTGATCTGATAGTTCTTGGGCAGGTCGGGGTAATAGTAGTTCTTGCGGTCCCACTTGGTAAACGGCGCGATCTCCGCGTGCAGGGCCAGGGCCGTCTTGAGCGCCAGGTCAAACGCCTTGCGATTCATCACCGGCAGTGTGCCGGGCAAGCCCAAGCGACACCGGGTCGGTTTGCGTATTGGGCGGCAGACCGAAATCGGTGCCGCTCCACGAGAACATCTTGCTCTCGGTCTGAAGCTGAACGTGAATCTCGAGGCCGATGATGATTTCGTGTTCGTGGTCCATGTCCTGATTCTCGATCTCGATGAGCGGTCAAAGGCGAATCGTCTCGGTTCAATCTGCCTCGGTCGGATTGAGGAGGAGTTCTTCTTCATCCACAAAACCGTCGGGGATCGAATACAGCTCCGCCTTGTTCAACTTGCCTTCTCTCTCGTACAGAGAGTCCGATAGAAAACCCAATATCGCCGCCTTGATTAAGCGACTTGTTCAAGATAATCGAACACTTGAGTCCACATTTCTCTATTTGACAATCCGGAGAAACTTTCGACGACGAAGAAAACGCTGATTCGTCCCCATTGTTCGAGATTGCGGAACAGAATTTGATAATCCTCGGATTTCCAGCCTTTCTGTCGCTGCAAAATCCTTGAGAGATCTTGGTGATCCTTCTCATCGCCTGTCTCGTCCTCAAGGTTGGGCTAAGAGCCATGGCAATACTCCATCTGGCGGATCTCTGAGTTGTTCGAGGAACGTCAGTGCGTCCGATTGATTCCAATTGCTGGGTGACAAGTATCTCATGTCATTGATTCGCAGCGATCTGATCTGACGATTTCCTCCCAATTGAACTGGAGAGCATGCGGTGCGGCGTCACGCGCGGCCTGGAGACCCGACAAAACCAAGCAGACTCTCGAGCTCGTGGATCTCGAACGCTTTCGGAAGTCCGATTCAGGTTCAACTTCTTGCAAATCCGAACTTTAAGGTGGATCTCGAGCGAATAGACACCCATGGCAATAGCCGAAGCGAAGCGGCCACCGGCAAAGAGCATCTCGGCGTCTTGGAGGCGCTCGTTCGCGGCCGCCTCTAAATCGGCCAACGGAGCGCCAAGCGTTACGACATTTTGACCCTCCCGCCATTATACCAACCCCGGCCGTTTCTGGTGCCAATCCGTCGCCCGCTTCGAAGACCCGCGCCGTGCGAAGCAGGTTTCTCCTCGGCGAACGGAGCGGCCAGGAGTTGCAGGCCGATCGGTAGGTTCGCCTTGGTCAATCCGCACGGGATGCTGAGGCCGGGTATGCCGGCGAGGTTGGCCGTGATCGTGTAGATGTCCGACAGATACATTGCCAGGGGGTCGGCGGTTCGCTCGCCGATCTTAAACGCCGGTGTCGGCGACGTCGGGCCCATCAGAACGTCGACCTCCTGGAAGGCCGCGTCGAAATCGCCGCGGATCTTGCGACGGACCTGGAGGGCCTTGTTGTAGTACTGGTCGGCGTATCCGGCCGAGAGTGCGAACGTGCCGAGCATGATCCGCCGCTTGACCTCGGCGCCAAACCCCTCCGCGCGGCTGGCCATCATCATCCGGACCAGCGGGGCAAGATCTTCCTCGCCGGGGTACTTCGGCGGAGAAATCCGCAGCGCGGTGGCCGTAGGTCGTGCCGTCATAGCGGGAAAGGTTGCTGGAGCATTCGGCCGACGCGACGATGTAATACGCCGGAATGCCGTACTTCGAGTGAGGCAGCGAGACCTCCTTGATCGTCGCCCCCGCCTTCTCATAAACCCGGATCGCCTCTCGAACGGCGCGGCGACCTCGGGGTCCAGCCCTTCGCCGAAGAACTCGCGAACCACGCCGACCCGCAGCGATTCCGGCGGAGTGTCCAGCGTGGTTGCATAGTCGGGGATCGGCTCGTCGACGCTGGTGGAGTCGTTGGGATCGCGGCCCGGCGATCACACCCAAGAGGAGGGCGACGTCGGCCAGGTCGTGGGCGAACGGGCCGATCTGGTCGAGCGAGCTGGCGAAAGCGATCAGGCCGTAGCGGCTGACACGGCCATAGGTCGGCTTGAGCCCGACCACGCCGCAGAAGGCCGCCGGCTGCCGGATCGAGCCGCCGGTGTCGGTGCCCAGGGCCAATGGAGCCAGGCCGGCCGCGACTGCCGCGGCCGAGCCGCCCGAGGAACCGCCCGGCACCCGCGTCTCGTCCCAGGGGTTCAAGGTCGGGCCATACGCGCTGTTCTCGGTCGACGAGCCCATCGCAAACTCGTCCATGTTCGTCTTGCCGAACAGGATCGCGCCCGCCGCCCTGAGCTTGGCGATGACCGTGGCGTCGTACGGGGGCTTGAAGCTCTGGAGCATGCGGCTGCCGCAAGTCGTGGGCTCTCCTTCGACGCAGAGCACGTCCTTGATCGCGACCGGAACGCCCGCCAGTGGACCGAGCAGCTCGCCCGCCTTGCGCCGCGCGTCGATGGCGCGGGCCTGGGCCAGCACGCGCTCGGGATCGAGATGGACGAAGACATTGAGCCGCTTCTCGCGTCTCGGACCGCTCCAGAAGCGAGCGAACGATCTCTTCCGACGTGATCTCACCGGCGTTCATCCCGGCCAGCAGTCCTGCAGGCCGTCAGTCGGTTTCATCGAGTCGATCGATCGAGCGTCCGCCATCTGTGTCACTCCAGAACGGCGGGAACCAGAAAGCTCGCCGTGGTTCCGTTTGGGGGCGTTGGCCAGCGCCTGCTCGCGCTCGAGCGCCGGGCCGCGAACATCGTCGCGGAATACGTTTCGAAGCTCGATCCCGTGGGCCAGCGGCTCGACGCCGGTCGTGTCGAGCTCTTGAAGCTGGGCGACGTAATCGACGATCGAGTTGAGCTGGCCCGTGAATGTCTCCAGCTCCTCGGGACTGAGCCGCAGCCGCGCCAGAACCGCGACCTTCGCGACATCCGCGATTGAAAGCGACATCGAGCTTTGTGTCCCTTCGCTGTCAAACATGCTGGCATTCCAGCGACCGAGCCAGGCGACCGGACGGCTACAGTCTGACAGATTCGATCGGTCGGTTCAAGGTTCGCGGCGACGGTTGGCCGGCCTGGCGATCGGCAGTCGCTGTTTGACGATCGCGGTGAAGCGTCTCTCTATGATGGTCATGCCCCGCTTCGGTGGGATCGGTTAGGACACGCAACCCCGGAACTCGAGTGATCGACCTCATGCAGGGACCCGTCGCGATCATCCTGGCCGCCGGCCAGGGCAAACGGATGAAATCGGAGAAGGCCAAGGTCCTGCACGAGGTGTGCGGCCAGCCGATGATCCGGTACGTCGTCGACGCGGCTCGAGGTGCCGGGGCCAAGACGATCGTGGTCGTGGTCGGCTACGCGGCCGACCAGATTCGCGCGTATCTCCAAGGCGAGCCCGACATCCTCTTCGCAACCCAGACCGAGCAGCTCGGTACCGGACACGCCGTCAAGTCCTGCCGTCCCCTTCTGGCGGGCTATGACGGCCCCGCCTTGATCCTGGTCGGCGACGAGCCTCTGCTCCGGCCCCAGCCGCTGGCCGACCTGCTCGAGCGCCAACAGCTCGATCAGGCCGCCTGCCTGCTGGGTACGACCGTCCTGGACGATCCCACCGGCTTCGGCCGCATCCTTCGCGACTCCGCCGGCCGGTTCCTCCGCATCGTCGAGGAACGCGACTGCACACCCGAGGAACGCGCCCTCAAGGAAGTCAACCCGAGCTGCTATGTCTTCGAGCTGCCGGGGCTCTGGGACGCACTCGACCAGATCGGCACCAGCAACGCCCAGGGCGAGTACTACCTGACCGACGCCCCGGAACATTTGAAGACATGGGCGCAAGGTCTCGGCGATCAACGTCCTGCGGCCCGACGACATCCTCGGAGTCAATACCCGCCAACATCTCGCCCAGGCCGAGGCGATCATGCAGGCGCGAATCCAGGACCACTGGATGACCGAGGGGGTGACCATCGTCGACCCACGCAATACCCACATCGACGGCCGGTGCTCGATTGGACCGCGATACCGTGATTTACCCGTTCACCGTGATCACCGGCACAGTCAAGATCGGCTCGCATTGCCGGATCGGGCCATTCACTCATCTCCGCGACGGGACTGTCCTGGAAGATGGCGTCGAAGTCGGTGCGTTCGTCGAGATCAAGGAGTCTCGCCTGGGAGCCGGCACGATCGCGCGCCACCTCGTCTATCTGGGCAATGCCGACGTCGGCGAGAGGGTCAATATCGGGGCGACCGCGGTCACGGCCAACTTCGACGGCGAGCGGAAGAACCCGACCAAGATCGGCGACCGGAGCCGAATTGGCGCCGGCGCTATCCTGGTCGCTCCTGTCAACGTCGGCCAGGATGCCGTCATCGGGGCCAACGCGGTCGTGACCCGGAACCAGGACGTCGCCGACGGCCAGACGGTCGTGGGGGTGCCGGCACGGCCACTGAAGCCGAACCGACACCAAGGCTGAGTGCATGCAATGCAGCGACGCCTGGATTCAGTCCCACCGAAAACTTACGATTACGCAGAAGTCGTACTCCGAGCTTCGAAGTCTGATCACGACAGCCAGTCCGCAGATCGAAGTGCCTAACAGCAACAGCGACGAGGGCTCGGGGACGGCTTGAGGCAGCAAGCTCGCCGATGATCTGCATCGCCAGCGGTCGTCGGGTGAATCGGATCCCAGAAGAGATAACCCTGGCCGCTGAACACGCCATCGTCGAGCGCGTCGCTGGTGACGTTGGTGAAGCCATATTGAGAAGGGTTGGCGATGACATTCTGAAACAATGTCGCGATATCCAGCAAATGAATCTGAACTCCCAGGCTCTGCTGGAGTTGAGTCACCTCCGCCTGGAGGAGACTGTTGAACCCGATCGTGAGCTCGTTTAAACCTTGCTGCTGAGCCGGGGTCAAGTACTTAAGGGCATAGGGGACCTCCCCGAGTAAGGGGAGATTGGCGACCATGAACTGGCGGCCACCCGCATTGGCCAGTGCCGTGATTTCGGTCCCGATGTTTGAGACGGGAACCATGGGGTTGGTCTGTCCGCCGTTCAGGAAATCATTGGCACCTCCCCAGATGGTGAAGAGTTGGTTCGCGTTGGGTGTGTTCGTGCTCAAATACGAGGTGATTTGTGTGCCGATGTTCGGAACAGTGGCTGTGGCGCCGAGAAAGGTGGACGACGTATACCCGGTGCCTGTCATCGCGCCGCCGTAGGCGTAATCGGTCCCCCCGCTGGAACTGGCGGTCGGGGCTGCGACGCCGAGATCCTTGGCCAGATACTCCACCCAGATCGGACCATTGGAGAATCGTCCCTGATCGTAAGGCGGTGCAGGGGGCGCCGCTCCACCGGTCGCCGCGTAGAAATTCCCCACGTCCGAAAGGCTGTCGCCGAAGGAGACAATCCCTGTGATGTCCCCTCCCCGCGCTCCGCCGCAAAACACAGCCACCGTCCATAACACGAACGCGGCCATCCATCTCGGTCTCGTCGCGAATGCTCGAGTCGCCATCGGTTGCTTGACTCCCTTCTTGCACGGATGATGTCGATTGAATCGGCACTCTGTCCTCGGACTTCTTCTCACTAGATGCATTTCCGCGGAAACCGGACGCGAATTCTAAGAAAATCGGCGGACAATTGGCAAACGTGGTCGCTGTCGAGCCGGCTCCTACCGGATTTGTCGGAAGGAGGTTCACCTCCCGATTCCGTCTCTTGCCGCTGGAATGATTGACAGGCTGTTGAGCACTTTCTATATTCAGCCCTCAGACATGCTCGGTGCGGAGGAGCGACATTGTGGATGGAATCCAAGACATCTCTGCATGCGATTCAATACCCATCGAGCTGGAGTTGTGGATCGAGGCGGCCCGGCATGGTGACCGAGAGGCGCTGGGGCAAGCGCTGTCGTTTTGTCGAGATTACCTTCTGCTCGTGGCCAATGACGGCCTGAAGCCGGAGCTGCGCGCCAAGGGGAATGCTTCGGACATGGTCCAGGAGACCTTCCTGCGGGCTCAGCGGGGCATCGAAGGTTTTCGCGGTCGCACGGCGAGCGAATGGCGGCACTGGCTGCGCAGTATCCTGATGCGCAATCTGGCCGAGGAAGGCCGCCGATTCGGGGCGACCGCCAAGCGGCAGGTCCAGCGCGAGGTGACGATTCCGCGAGGTCATGGGACTTGATTGCAAGCGGACCACCGAAACGCCCAGCAGCGACCTGGCGCGGCGCGAGCGCGAGGCGGCCCTGATCGAAGCTTTGGAGCGCTTGCCCGCCCATTATCGAGACGTGGTGATCTGGCATCATCGAGAGCAGCTTTCGTTCGAGGAGATCGGCCGGCGTCTTGGGAACAGCACGGAAGCGGCTCGCAAGCTCTGGACGCGGGCCCTCGTCTGCTTGCGCAAGGAACTTGGTCCAGCCCATGATTCGCGATGAAGCACCACCGAGCGATCGAAGGTTCGTCCCGTGCGCCTCTGACCGAGGAGGGCGCCCCAGCCTTCGCAATGCCGCCGCACCCAGGACGATGTGCCAATCGAATCGGTATCCGACCTGGACATCGAGGAAAGCCTCCGTCTGCTCGATGAGATCTGGCCCAGGGACAAGTACCACGAGGAGCAATTTCCTCGGCAATTCGGCCGGTTTTCGATCCTCGGCGAGCTGGGGCGCGGAGGCTTCGGGGTGGTTTACCTGGCGGAAGACCCGCTCCTCGGTCGCAAGGTGGCGCTCAAAGTGCCGCGGGTCGAGGTCTTGTCGGGGACCGAGGGCTGGCGACGGTTCCTGCGCGAGGCGCGGGCGGCGTCTCGGCTGGATCATCCGAATCTGATTCCCTTGCTCGATGCCGGCACGATTGGGCCGGTGGGTTACATCGTCTCGGCGTTCGTCCCGGGGCCGAGCCTGGAGCAATGGTTGAGGCACAATCAGGGCGAGTGCTCGCCCCGCTGGGCGGCGCGACTTGTCGCGGCGCTGGCCCGCGCCATCGAGCATGCGCACCAGAAGGACATCCTCCACCGCGACCTCAAGCCGGCCAATGTCTTGCTGCACGCCCCGGAATGCGAGGACGAAGCACCCGGACCATCGGGCCTGGGAAGGAGGCCGAGTCGAGTCCTGGACACCCCGGATCTGCGACTTCGGCCTGGCCAAGCTCGCGCGAGATCGAGGCCGACGAGACCAGGTCGCGGATCGCCTGCGGCTCTCCGCCCTACATGGCGCCCGAGCAAGCCGAAGCGCGACAGGACGAGATTGGGCCCGGCGACGGACGTCTATGGCCTGGGGGCGATCCTCTACGAGCTGCTGACGGGACGCCCGCCGTTTACCGGCAAGAGCGACCTGGAAACGCTGCGCAAGGTTGTGGCCGACGAGCCGGCTGCGCCGCGAAGCTCCGGCCCGGAGTGCCTCGCGACCTGGAGACGATCTGTTTGAAGTGCCTGTCGAAGCGCCCGGAGAGTCGGTACTCGCAGCGCCGCGGCCCTGGCCGAGGAGCTGGAGCGCTATCTCGAAGGGCGGCCGATCCATGCGCGGCCGCTGCCGATCTGGGCGCGCGGCTGGAGGTGGGCCCGCCGAAACCCGCGTTGGCCGCGCTCGCGACGGCGACTTTGCTATTGGTCGTCGATCAGCCTGTTCGGACTCCTCCAGTATCAAGCGACACTTCGCCGGCACAACAATGATCTGTTTCAGCTCAACAATGACCTAGTCCAGGCCAACGACGATCTCCAGTTCGAGACACAGCGTGCCGAGCAACTGGCGCGCGAGGCGACCGCTCAACGCGAGCGCGGACGCTCAGGTCGTGCGCCGGCAACAGGCGGTCAATCAAATCTCCCTGGCGCAGCGGGCCATGGCTTCTCGGGACTTTGAGATGGCGATTCGGGCTGCTCGACGACGCCGAACCCGATCGCTGGCGGAGCAGGCGAGCGAGGATTCGCATGGTCATTCCTCCGACGATCAGATCCGCGACCGCTTGGAGGTATTCCAGGCCCACCAGACGGTGCCGAGCGATCCTGGCCGTGTCGCCGGACGGCCGCACTCTTGCCTCCGGCGACGACGACGGGGCGATCTGGTTGTGGGACCTGCCATCGGGAACTTCCCGGCTGCTTGAGAGGACCGCGGCCCCATGGGATTCAACATCTCGTGTTCAGCCCCGACAGTCGCGCACTCGCCTCGGCGACGTCGGTAATCATCGGAGAGAGTCTTGCTCTGGGACGTTCAATCCGCACGGCTGCGAGGAAAGCTGGCGACGACGGGAGCACGACGGCTCTTCTTCGCTCCTATTCACCGGAGACGGCAAGCGGCTCGCCGCCGTTCGCGAAGTCCGGGCCGGCACGGCTTCCATACAAGAGTTATGACGTCACGTCGACGACTGGCGAATTCCCATTGGCGAACCCCGAGGAAAGTGCGGTCATCGCGGCCGAGCTCACCGATCGAACGGCTACAAACTCCTGGCCGATATGCTGGATGATGCGCCGCCGAATCATCTGGCGTCTCTCGACGAGCTGAAGAGATCCTGGGTCGATCGGCCGCCGCGAGGAGTCGCCCGGACACGTGACAAGACGATTGGTGGTGGTCGGATTCGGCGACGGGACATTCGCCGTCGTACCGCGTGAGTCTCACGGTGCTGCGACTGATGGTCGCTCGCCTCCATCCCCACGGCACGGCGATCGTCGTGTTCGACCCGCTCAATTGCTTCGGAGAACCGCGGCCGCGAGAGCGAGAGACGAGTCGAGCGGCTGGCTGAGCGCCTGGCTGGCGACACGCGCCAGGACCGCGGAGCGAGTCGGACATGATCGTGCCGCCAGCAGTTTCACCGAACCGGTCGCCTTCAGCCCCGACGGCCGAAGCCTCGCGGTCTGCAGCAGGAAGAGAACCGTCTCGTCGGCATCAAGGACCTCGCAACGGGACGTGATTGTTCGACCTTCGATCTGGGTCCGTTCGACGCGATGTCGATCGATGGCGTTTACACCCGATGGCGCGACCCTGGTCTTCGGAACGAATGGACCACAAGAGTCCGGCTCTGGCACCTGAACGCACCGCCGAATCCCCAAGTCCTTCCCGGACACACCCCGAAGGAAGCATGGTCGCTTTCCTTCTCGCCCGACGGCCGTACGCTCGCTTCCGGTGGCGACGATCACCTGATCCGACTCTGGGACGTGCAAACGGGTCGAGAGACGGCCATCTTAGCCGGTCACAATTCGTCGGTGACTTCGGTCGCGTTCGCACCCGACGGCCAAACTTTGGCCAGCGGCAGTTTCGATCTCAAGAAACCTGTCATCCTCTGGGACGTGACGACCAGACTTCCGAAGTTCGCGCTCGAGGGTCACGCCAACAGGGTTCTTGCGGTCGCTTTCAGCCCTGACGGCCGAACCCTCGCCTCCGGCAGTGAAGATTACACAACCATGATCTGGGACACGATCAAGGGCGTGCGGACGAACACGATCCCTCACCGACACCGCACTGCCTATTGCATCGCGTTCAGCCCGGACGGCCGGACTGTCGCTTCCGGGGCCGGCCACGACTCGATTCTGATCGACATTGATCACAGGCGTGATTCGATCGATAACGACCGATAGTCGAGATCCGGTCTCTGACTTTTTCGCCCGATGGATCGCATCTGATCTCAGGCCATCTCGACGGATTGATCAGGATCTGGGATGTCGCGGAAGCAACGACAAATCCAGGCTCCTCTTTCCGGCCATTCCAACATGGTCTTGGGCCTGAGCCTCTCGCCCGACGGACCGCACGCTCGCCTCGGCGGGCGAGGACCGGACCGTGCGAGTTTGGGATATCCTCACCGGTCAGGAGCTACTCTGCCTGACCGACTGCAAGGCTCGCGTCAACGCCGTGGCGTTCAGCCCCGACGGATCCATTCTGGCCGCCGCCGATCAGACCGGCGCCATCACCCTCTGGCGTGCCGGACCTACGATATTAAGCCGCCCATATAACTCGACATAACTTCCGAAGAGATCGTCGTAAACGGCCGCGTTCGCCGGGATCTGGCTCGACAACTCGTTCGATTGCGACCATTGCTTGCGCGGCCGCAGTCGAAGTCGGGATGGATTCCCGCGGCGATCGCGGCGGCCATCGCCGAGCCCGAGGGCGCAGACCTCGCTTTCGCGGCGAGATGGACGGGCTTCTTGAGGATGTCGGCGTGGATCTGAAGCCAGAGAGCCGACTTGGCACCGCCGCCGCCCAGGAAGATCCGCTCGACGTTCAGGCCATGGGCCGACGCGTCTTCGAGGATGTGCCGGGTGCCGCAGGCGGTCGCCTCGTAGATCGCGCGGAAGACGTGGCCAGGACCGTGCGCCAGCGACAGGCCGGCGATCGCGCCTCGGGCCCGAGGGTTCTTGTACGGCGAGCGGTTCCCCTGCCAGTCGTCGCGTACCACTAATCCCTCGGCGCCCGGCGGCACGGCCGAGGCCTGCTCATCGAGCACCTGATAGACATGAACGCCTCGTTGCTCGGCCTCTTGCTGCTCGTGGCCGGCAAAGTGGCGGCGGTACCAGTCGAGAATCGATCCCGTGGCCGTTTGACCGGCCTCGATCGTATAAAGCCCCTCGACGGTGGCGTCGGGATAACAGCCGGCCGCTCCCGAACCGAAGACCCCTTCGCGCGACTGGGCGAGGTGGCAAGTGCTCGAGCCCACGATCACAGCCACGTCGCCGTCTCGGGTGGCGCCCAGGCCGATCATCCCCAGGTAGGCGTCGATTCCCCCTTGGGCGACGGGCGTTCCCGCTCGCAGGCCGAGATCGCTTGCCGCTCGTTCGCTCAGACGAGCCTCCCCTTTGCCCAAGGGAACGATCCGCGTGGGCCATTTCTCGAGCAAGTCGACCAGGCCGACCGCCTTGAGCAGGCCGACCGGCCAGCCGCCGTCAGGTCGCGCGTAGTTCCATTTGACCGCGACATGGTTCAACGACAAGGTCCATTCACCGGTCAGTCGGAACATCATCCAGTCGGTGCACTCGACGATCCGCGCGGCCCGGTCGTAGACTCGGGGCTCATTCCGCTTGAGCCAGAGTGCCTTGGGGAGCATCCACTCGGGCGAAACGCGGCCGGAAACGTAACGCAGGATCGGATCGGCGGTGGCGCTGATCTCGTCGGCCTCATGGAAGGCTCGCTGATCCATCCAGAGCAACGCGGGACGCAGCGGGCTGGCCATCGAGATCGCAGGCCAACACGGTGCAGGCCGTGCAGTCCAGGCCGATGCCGGCGATCTGCTCGGGGTCGATGTTTCCCTGGACCAGGGCGTGCCGCACCGCCTCGACGAGCGGCCGACCACCACTGGAGTGGCTCTTGCTCGGCCCACGCCGGCTTGGGATATGTCGTCTCGATCGGCGCGACACCGAAGGCGACCGTTCGACCGTGAAGGTCGACCAGTGCCGCCCGCAGGCTCTGGGTTCCAACGTCCAGGCCCAAGCAAGAATTGGGGACGACTTGCGTGTCGATTCCATGGAGAGGACCTCTTTGCTGGGATCGAGCGTCAAGTCCGGACCGTGCTCAACGCGGGCTTGGTGCTATCAAGAACAAACGTGACAGGCCCGTCGTTCACCAGCTCGACCTTCATCATCGCGCGGAAGACGCCGGTGGCGACTTGCAGACCCGATCCCGCCAGCCGTTCCGCGCAAAGGCAGATAGAGCCGCTCGGCGAGGATGGGTTCGGCCGCCGCGGTGAAGCTGGGCCGCCGGCCGCTTCGACAGTCTGCCAGCAAGCGTGAACTGGCTGACAACCAGGATGCCTCCCTGGATGTCCAGCACGCTCCGATTCATCTTGCCCGCCTCGTCCTCGAAGCCGCGCAGGTTCAAGACCTTGTCGGCCATCCAGGCCACGTCTTCGTCGGTATCGCCCTGGGCGACTCCGAGCAAGACCAGCCAGCCTCGGCCGATGCGGCCGACGCAGCGATCCGTCAACGTCGACGGACGCCCGGCTGACTCTCTGCAATACGGCACGCATTCGTGATCGCTCCGAAGGACATCTCAAACGGGTGGTGGGTGGCGTGTGACGAGTGACGGGAAAGCATCTTACACCATCCACCACCCATCACCCATAACCCATCACCCGCCGCCCACCAGCCGCCACCCACCACCCGCCACGCTTCTTCTGGTTTTGGGTAGCTCTCGTTGAAGTAAGCTGTTAACCTGCTGGGGAAGGCGGCAAGCCCAAGCTTAGCGGAGAGCATGGATCGCAGCGCGAGGAGGCCAGCTTGGTCGGGTCGAAACACGTTCGGCTCCGGGTTGGAGTCATCGGATTGGGCCGGCTCTGGGAGACCCGGCACAAGCCGTCACTGGCACGTCTTCGAGGATCGGTTCCGGATCACCGCGATCTACGATCAGGTCTATCGCCGGGCCGAGATCGAGGCGGCCCAGATCGGCTGCGCGGCCTGCGAGGGGCTGTCCGCGCTGGTCGGAGCGACCCGACGTGGACGTGATTTATCTGCTTGTCGCGCCAATGGTTTGGACTGCATCCGATCGGGCTGGCCTGCGCGGCGGGCAAGGCGGTCTATTGCGCATTGCCGCTGACGGACGACCTGGTCGAGCTGGAAGCCCTGGCCAAGCGGATCGAGCAGAGCGGGCATCGCCTTCATGCCCGAGTTCGCCCGCCGTTGCTATCCGGCGACCTTACGGCTCAAGGAGCTGCTGGCAACTCACTTGGGTCCCCCGCGACTGATCGTGGGACACTCGCGGCTCTATGGTTTCGACCGTTACGCGTTGCCGGGCCCCACAACCCAGATCGCTCCAGCGCCGCTCCTGATCGATCCGGGGAGTTTTTTGCTCGACTGGTGTTGTTTTGTGCTCCAGTCACATCCTGATTCGCTGCAAAGGGTTTCGGTGCCAGGTCATGCCGTCGGCCGGGCGCTCCGGAGCGGGAATCGGACTTCGAGAGTTTCGTCGCGACCTTCCAGCAAGGCGTGACGGCCCAGATCTCCTACGGCCGCTACCACCGGGGACCCTGGGGCGAAGCCAGCCGCTTCTTACCGCCGCCAGGCTTCCAGGTCTTTGCCGAGCGCGGGGCGCGCATGGCTGGAGATGCCCGAGAAGATTCAGTGGTCCAATGCGGCCGGCACAAAGGAAGAACGACTGCCGCTCGAGCCCACGGTCGGCGACGTTTTGAACGATCAGTTCCATCGCCTGGTCCGGGGCGATCATTCGCTGGCGCCGACGATTCGCGAGGCCCTGGAGATCGCCCGACTGGTGTGAGAGCCTGCGCCGCAGTCAGGCCGAAGGAGCGCTGCTCTTCGAATCGTCCGCAACTTAGGAGCAAACGACAATGGGGATGGATCCCAACCAACGGACTTGGTTCAAGGACCGGAACAAGCACCGCCGAGGCCCGCGTCTGTGTATTACTCGTCGTCCTCGCAGCCCTGGTCGGGCTGGCATTGATGATCGACACGCTATCGAGGAGTTCCGCCACCTACGACGAGGTCGCCTTATCTGAGCGTCGCCGCCAAGTGGTGGCGGACGGGCGACTCAAGACGAGATCACGCGGATGGGCTCACCCCTGACGTTCTGGAAGCTTCAACAGACGCCGATGCTTTGGTTACTGGACCGGCTCGGTCATGGATCGTGGATCGACGACCCCATTGAGCATGAGCGCGACGCTGCTCTGGATCGGCGCGAGTCGGCGCTCTCTGGATCTGGCTGGCCGCCTCTATCACTGACGGCATTGGAGCCGGCTGCTGTACGGGCAAAGGGCGATGGCTGCTGGCTGCCTGGCTGGTTCGCGCTCAGCCCGAACCTGTCGGCGCACGGACCTGGTGACGATGGAAGCTACCGATCGTGGCCGCGACGACCGCGACGATATTCCTGCTTTCTGGCGTCTTTCTACGACGGGCGACCGCTGGGCATTTTTCGCGAGTGCGGCGTGTGCCGGGCTGGCATGGTCTTGCAAGTACACGACGGTGATAATTCCGCCTATCTTCGCGATCCTCTGGTGGTTACGTCGCTGGCGAGACGGAGAGCGCGGTCTAGTCCGCATCGCCACTCGGGTTGCCGGGGGAATGCTCAGTGTTCGTTGCGCGCGATGGCGATCTCCGACATCGCGCTCGTCACGGAGGCTGCGATGCTCGCTCCGAGCGAGCGCACGTGGATCGCATCCGAGCATCGACGGCAAATTTCGGACCAACCGTCGGCACCTTGTCGACGGCGAGTGTTCGAGACCCCGATCCCACAAGATTGGCGGGGTTCACTCATCAAGTCGCATCACCAGGCTTCGGGATGACGAGCTATTTATTTGGCGAACGGCGGAAACCGGCTGGCGGCACTATTACCTGGTGGCCACGGCAGTAAAGGTTCCGCTCACTGTTCTTTCTGGCCCTGATCGGCCGCTGGGCTGTTCGCGGGCCGCATCAAGACTTCCCTCGGCGCGGGACTGGGTGTTGCCGGTCATGATCCTGGCTTTTCCTGGCGATTGCCTCCATTGGGCTCAAAGTGCAACTACGGTATTCCGGTATCTGTTACCAATCGCACCACTGGCAATCATCTGGATATCGGGACTGGCCAAGGGGGGCCGCTGGTCCCGACGCTTGGTCGGTGCTCGGCCTGATCGGTCAGCGCTGGCGATCGCGTCGATTCACCCCTACGAACTGAGTTATTTCAACGCCTCGCTGGCGGGCCCTCGGGAGGCCGCCACATCCTGGCCGATTCCAACCTCGACTGGGGCCAGGGTCTTAAACCGCTGGCTCGTCTGCAAAAAGAGCGGCCCGAACTCCGTGATATGACACTTTACTATTTCGGGACCAGCGACCCGACTTGTTATGATTACGTCGGTCGCTGGTACCGCTTCAAGGCACTGGAGGCGGTGACGGATCTGCCTACCACGCTCTCGCCTGAGACGACCTATCTTGCAGTTTCGGCGTCGCTCCAGTGGGGACCGTGATGGCCCCGAGGGCTATTTTCGCGAACCTCGATCACGTCGAAGCCGGTGCGACTTACCGACGACACGACCATCGCGATCTACCGGACTCGCGACCTGAGAGCCGCCATCAATTCCGAGCATGCACGACGCTCAAACCGTGATGACACATTGACCGGCAGTCCGTCCGCTCTCGGCTTTGAACTCGCAGTACTCAATAGATGTCTCGGCCGCGCGAGAGCCGATCTTCCAGACTATCGGCCAGCTCGGCCACGCGCCGAACCAACGCCTGGGAATCAATGGAACCCAAAGCGTCGACCGCCAAGTTCTCGATGACGACAAAGTACTCTTCACCGCGCAGAAGCCGGATGGCGAAGTGCCCTTCGACGATTCGTGCGTTCAGCTTGAGCAGGCCGCGGCAATCGCGGTCGTTGACCGGCCCGCAGACGGAGACCATCGTCAGGATCGCGCCGTCCCTCGGCATCGGTCCCGGCCGGGCCGACGTAGACCGCCTGGCGGCGGTCGAGCCTGAGGGGAACGACAAGCTGCCATCCCCGACCCGATGGGCTCACCTCGTGTCGCGTTCGCTTGACGAACTCCTGGATCAGCCGCACGACATCGGGATCGGCCGGCTCGGGGAGCTCGTAAGGCTCGAGCGCGTCGTTGCCCGCCCCGGCATCGGCCTGCAACGCAGCCCAGCGGAAGACGACAACCGCGTGCAATACCGCTCGGAGGCGTGATTGGCCTGAGTACACCGAGCACAGACAATCGTCACCGTCACCATGGCTCAGCGAATCCTGTACTTACCGGAAAAGCGGTCGGTCCGAGAGTGACTTGGCGGTCCAGTTGGCCGCGGGTCGTGAGACCGTCGCCCCCGAACTTGCAAGGAACAGAGGTGTGTCCGCTTATCGAGCAGCACTCTCGGTTCACTTTTCTCCCACTTCGATCGTGGTCAACAGCTCGTCGAAGTCAGGTCGGAGCTTGGTCAAGGTTTTATTGGGGCCAACCAGCTTGATGAAATAGGCGGTCCTGGTCGGTCTGGACAATCGCCCCCAGCAGACGGGCGTCAGGCCGGTCCGGCTCTGGCCTGCCGAACTGGGCCGGGAAGTAGTGTCCTGAAGTCTCGGCGCGGGTGACATCAACGTTCTTTCCCTTGACCGTCTTGGTCTCGATCTTGGGGGGATTCCCGTCCTTGTCCTTGAATTGCTTCTGCCAGCGTTCGATATTCGCTTCCACGCTGCCGGCGCCGCCGGGAAACGCGTAGACCACCAGTTCGCCCGGGAAGTCGTCTCCTTCCATCGGCTCGATCTTCAAGATGGCACGGCGCATCTGGCTGGTTGACGGGACCGATTTCCAGGCCTTCGGCGCCTGGAACTTGACGCCCTGGGCATCGACGGTTTGCTTCGGAGTATCCGCGCCCGCAGCAGGAACAAGGCCATGGCTGGCAACGCGAGACCCAGGAGGACGATGCGGCGAAGTTTGCTTGATCGTTTCATGGTTTGTTGACTCACAAGAGGAGATGCGAGATTGCCCGGCCGAGACTTGCGAGCAGGCCCGCGCTGGGCTAGGCTACCTTACGACGATTCAGTTTTCCGTTCTCAATCCGCTCCCAGCATTGAAGCCGAGGAGAAACGGCAAGGAGCAACGCCCGTGAGTCGAGCTCGAATCCTCGGTTTGAGCGTAATCTTGTCCGGTTGCCTGACCCAGCCGGCCGAAGCTCAGAAGAAAGTGCCTGATGGCGCCAAGGTCTTCCTGCTCTCCGGCGGCCAACGCCAGCACCACGGTTACCGCGAACAAGCATTGTACCTGTCCGGAGCGCTGGAGAATACCGGCCGGTTCCAGGTGACCATCGGCGAGGATGCCGCCATCCTGGAAACCCCGTCCATCCGCAAATATGACCTGATCATTGTGAACGCCGACCGCCGCGACCCCGAATTCAAGTTTACCGAAGGCCAGCAGCAAGCGATCCTCGACTTCGTCCGGTCAGGACATGGGTACGTCTCGATCCACGGCGCGGATAACGCCGCGCCGACTGGGTGCCCGCCTGGCGCGAGATGCTCGGTGGCGTGTTCTCCCATAAGGGGTTACCCGACGGCAAGACGCGCAAAGGCGAATTCACCGTCAAGATCGTCGATACCACCAGCCCAATCACGCAGGGACTCAAGGATTTCCCTCTCAAGGATGAGTTGTACTATCATATGCAGATGCAGCCCGACGTCCAGCCGCTGGCCACGATCGAGCACGACGGCGTGGCCTGGCCGGTGGCCTGGACCCGAACCTTCGGCAAGGGCCGCGTCTTCCACACCGTCCTCGGCCACCGCGACTTCGGCCCGGACAAGGATGACCCCCTCCGCGACCCCAACCTCGGCAAGCTGGTCATCCAAGGCGTGGAATGGGTCGCGGCTGGCCGGCCGCGGAGAAAGCCAGCCACGAATAGTGTAGGAGATTAGGAGTTAGGAGTTAGGAGCTAGAATGAATTCGAATTGTGTTCTCCTAACTCCTAACTCCTAAATACTACTTCGATCTAACCCATTGTCACCTCGATCCGTGCCAGCTCGTGCGGCGTCAGGTCGAGACGAACGGCATCGCCGTCGACGCGACAGGTCGATGATCGTCTCGCCGAGGAAATCGACCTGTCTGGCCCATGACGGATTACGAAACAGCCGCAGTCGAGCTCGTGCCGCCTGCCCGGTCGTCTCGAGCAGGTGGAAGATCAAGACCCCAGCCTCGGTCGTCGTTGGTGGTTCTCGGCGAATTCCACGTGCGAGACGACCACGCCTTTATGGTCAACCTGCGCCAGCCAGCCGCTGGCTCCAATCGCCGGGAGGGCCGTCCTCGGTCGAAACCACCGCGGCCGGCGTGATCCATTCCTGGGCGGCGCGGAAGGGTTGCTCCTGATCGAGTACGACGCCCAGCGTGAAAGACCGCGGTCTCCTCCAGGCCGGCGATCAAGAGCGTGTCGAGCATGCGGTCGCCATGCTTGCGATGATGACACAGCCCGCCGAATAGGAGCGCGGTCCGGTGCTTCCGCGTCGAAATATCGAAGAAATCGGGGGTCTCGGGCCGCTCGGACTCGGTGATCTCGGGCCCAAGGAGGACGGAGCGGCGAACCATCGAGTTGGAGTCGGGCCACGCCCAGCGACAGGCCAGGTAAACATTCCACGGATCGAGCCTGCGCCGCCCGCTCGAGCCAAGTCGGGATTGAGATCGCTCAGCGTGACTTCGATCTCGAGGATCGGCCGGCCCGCCCACAGCCGGTAACGTTGAACGAACGAGGCCAGTCGATCGCCGTGAAGCGGATCGATCAGGCTGCCGCTCGAGGTCGCCTGCACGAGCGCGGGGCCACCGTACTCCACCTCGAACTTTTCGGAACGCATCTGCGAGGTCGATGGCTTGCCCCCGGGCGTCGAAAAGGCCCGTCATGACCAATTGTTGTCCCAGCCGGGGCGACTCTTCGCCCATCGCGGCAACGCTCCGGAGGCCGCCTGTCGTCGCGTCGACCTCGATTTCGATCGACTCGTTGCGAAGCCGGCGGTCCCGGGCTGATAAGCCGGCCGTAACCGCGGGCAGTCGCGTTTGATCAGCCTCCTTGGGAACCCACGCGAAGCCGAATGCCGGCAGATCGACGACCGCGTACACCCCCTCGTCGGTGAACTGGGCCACCTTGAGTGGCCCTTCGGGCCGCAAGTCGAGGGCCGCGTCGGGCAATACCACCGCGGCCTTTCGCGGAATGCTGAGCGGGTTGATCACCAGGTAGCCGGAACGGCTACCGGTCTTGGGGCTGGTCGTGCCCGAGGTCGACACGTTGAGAATGCGGCTCGCCAGCGCCTCCGACCAGGCGGGTAGGATTCGCCCTGAGCGCGGTCGCCGCCTCGTCATACCGGCCGGTCTCGACCAGTTCCTCGACGTTGACTAGCGTCGGTAAGTCGTCGACAACCGCGGGAATCGGTGGCGACCGTCGGAGACTGGGGCCGACGCTCCAATTGCCCGCGCCAGTGCGTGGATCGTCTCCGCGGCCGCGAACCGCGCCCTTAGCCGGTGATGCCGGATCAGTCGCGAGATTGGGTCGCGAGCCTTCCGGGCCACGGCCTGTGAAAGATACGGCGTGATATAGGAATCCGGCTCGGGGCGGAATGTCTCGTAGGGCCGATCGGTGAGGTGGAAGATAGTCGCTAAGCGTCGTCCAACGGCCCAGCACCGGCGAATAGGTCGCCATCCGGCGCAGGTCGATGTACCATGGAGCCACGTTAAGCGGCCAGTGCAGCAGCGCGAGAGTCGCAACATGGTCGTTCTTCATCGTGGCTGCCAGCCGCCATGGCAAGAGCCACCCGTGGGACGGTCGGTCGGCGGCCAGCGGCGGACGCATCAAAGTCTCGAGGTTGCTGCCGTCGGGACTTTCCCACAATCTCTTGGGCTCGGCACAGAGAGGAAATCGGCCCGCGTCGAACCCCAGGTGAAGCGCATACCGAAATCCGAACCGTTTGGCGATCTGGGGCAGTTGGGGATAAAGTCCAAATCGGCGCCGCGCGTAGGTTTCGACATTGCGATCGTCGAGATGAGCACGATAGACCTCGCACGCCGCGCCGGAACTGCCAGCAGATGGATTCCAAGGGCAAGAGCGAATCTTCGGCCTCGGTATACGTGCCGCCCACCACGTCGGCCCAACCGTCGGTGATCGCTTGTCGTAAGGCGGACGTGGCCTGCGGGTCGTGCAAGGCCTGATTCTCGATTGCCTGGGCCGGGAGCCAGAAACGTGATGGGGATCGGGCGTCTCCAGCGGCTCTTTGAGCACACCGGCGGACATCGCCGGGTCGAGCAGACACAGGTCGAGCAGATAGACATCGACCGGGTAAAACCGCTCTCGGGCCTGGGTCAGCACCTCGAACGCGGCGCGGAGCCGATTCACCGCACTGGCCCAGTCGCCGAGCTGCCAGGCATGCGGCTCCGCTCAGTAGCTCGCGTGTCAGGCTCTCGTGGTCGAGCCCATCGGCGTGACCCATGGCGACAGTGAGCTCGCGCACCAACCATTGCGCTGTCCCAGCGCCAGGAAATCACGGGCCGAGCTGGTCATCCCTTCGTTCTCAACGATCTCGGCGGCACTGGCCGCTCCCAAGCGGGACTGGATCTGGCGCACCAATTCCGCGCGGTCGGTCCCCGCCTCCAGCAGAGTCGAGCTGGCGTCCTCGGCCTGCGTCCGGTATCCGGACGGAAGCTGGTCCCAAGCCCCGGCGGGAATCACGCGAATTTCGCGAGGTCCCGGCGGTGACGGTGAGTCCACCGACTCGATCCGTGGTAGTTGGGCCGCGCGAGCCAGGAGCGACGGATGCCAGAGAGCCGAGACTGCGCACCAGACCGACCGCGCCAGGTCGTCACTCAGATCCGCGGGGGGCTCTTGACCATCATGAGGAATCAGAGCGACCAACGTCCAGCCGTCTCGAGCCGGCTCGGCATGGAGATTTTGAGCCGCATCCACGCCGGCCGCCGGCTCCTCCACGGCGACTGAGTCCTTCATCCAATGAAGGCAATGTCTCGTCTGTGACCACGGGAGCCGTTGGCTCGGAAACGGCAAATGACAGTTCATCGGGATCGAGGGAAGGCATACTCATTCGTTCAAACTCCGAGCGCCGACTTGAGTTCGCTGACTTCCGCGGTCAAGGCATTGAGTGCACTGCGTAGTTGGTCAACCTCGGCACGGAGCGCGGCGATCTCTGTCGCCCAAACGGGTGGAGTCGTTGCGGCCAGATCGACCCGGGCGGGTGCCAGCCGCGTCGGCGTCTCATCGTCGCCCGCGTACCGGTTGGCGAACGCGTTGCGCACCTTTTCGAGTTCCTCGGGCGGATAAAGCCCGTGCGCCACGAAAACGCCCCGCTTCTGGCCGGGCGGCGACAAGTACTGAACCAGGCCCCGAGGCACCAATGCCTCCAGGATCACCTGCAAGGCCGCCAGATCCGGGAACGGCTCCATCCGGCTGGCCCGGGCCGCGCAGCTCGCCCTCAGTCTGCGGGCCTCGCAACAGGCAGCTCGGCGATGACAGCCAGCTCGACCTTGCTCGCTTTGAGCCAGTCGTAGAGCGTGTGTTTCCACCGCGGAACCCGGCCGCTTCCCTCGATGAGGATCACCGCCCCCTTCTTCCGCAAGCTGTGCAGCGTATCTTCCACGTCGTCCTGGTCGTAGTTTGTAACGGGGTCGCGATTCGACTTCTGATTACACCCGGTGACGATTGCCGCCAGAGTCATCGGGTAATTTTCGGGCGTCGTCTTGGCCTTCTCGACCATGACCCCCAGGATCCGGCGCTCGCGGGGAACCAAAGGAACCCAGGACGGACCAACGCCCGTCGCGGTTGCATTCTCGCTCATGATTGAGCCCGTCCTCTCAAAAGAAGGATGAAGAATGAAAAAGGCGTTCGAAGGCGAATGTCCTGTTCATCCTTCATCCTTCGGCCTGAATCCTTCATTCTCAAGGCAGGTCCAGCCTCAATGTCTCGGTGACGCGGTTGGTGAAGTTGGCGATACCAACGGTCATGGCCAGCTCAACGAGCTCCCGGTCACCAAGGGTTTCCTTGAGTCGAGCGGCCAGGACGTCGTCGACGTCGATATGCCGGGTCACTTCCTCGGCATAGCGCAACACGTCGCGCTCGACGTCATCGTAGGCGTCGCTGGTCTCGAAGTTCGCGGTCTCGGCAAGCTGCCGGTCATTCAACCCGGCCTTCTTACCCATCCCGCGGTGGTGGTGCAGGCAGTAGTCGCAGCCGTTGAGCTCGGAAGTTTTGATGTAGGCCAACTCGCGGAGCTTGCCGTTAAGCTGCGTTTTCGGCAACGTGGCGTTCAGCGCCAGAAACGCCTCGAGCATCTCGGGGTTGTGGGCCATGGCCCGGAATACATTGGGCACCACGCCAATCTTCTTTTCCATCCCCTCGAAGACCGGCTTGATCTTCTCTGCGGCATCCTGGTTCGTGACATAGCTGACAAGCGCCATGATTGTATCTCCCGGCCGGTTGAATTCCTGGGTGTGCATCGTGATTGATTGCATACGAACCGCGCAACTCACGCCGCGCTCATCGTAGCCACGGCCGCGTAATGCCTTCAAGGTGTCAGTTGAGGTAGTCAAAATCGCCTGGTGAGCGGGGTTAGGATCCGATTACGGTGTAGGATAGGCCCATCGCCGCATTCCGTCGACCGCGGCTTCCATTCCGCGAGGTAAACCGCTGTTGTGGTCCCTGCGTGAAATCTCTACGTTGTTCGCCCCTCTACGACCACGCCGTGCCCCATCGTCCGGTCCCAGCACGAGGCCGTAGCGTCTGGCTCGCGATCGCGCCCCGGCGGGGCGAGTCAGTTGGACCTGGCTGAAAAGTGTTGCGAGCAAGACCTTCATTTCGTAGAGCGCGAACGGCATCCCCAGGCAGACGCGATTGCCGCCGCCGAAGGGGAACCACTCGTGGGGACCGAACTTTCGCTCCAGGAACCGATCGGGGCGGAACTGATCGGGCTCGGGGTAAAGATCCTCGCGGCGATGGACCAGGTACGAGCACGGGCAGAGCACGACTCCGGCGGGATACTCGCGCCCGCCCGCCACGAACGGCCGCTTCGTTAGGCGGACCACGAAGTGCACGACAGGACGAAGACGCAGACTTTCACGGATTGCCGCGTCAAGGTATTCGAGCGCGGGTAATTGATCGGCCTCGGGCGGGCCGCCGCCGGTCATGCGCCGCAGCTCGTCGGTTAGACGCGCGACGATCTCAGGCCGTGGCACGATCTCGATGCAGCGCCCAGGCCAGCGCCAAGGCCGTTGTGTCGTGGCCGGCGATCAGAATCGTGAATATCGCGTCACGGACCTCCTGGTCGTCGAGTGGGGTGCCGTCCTCGTGGGTCTCGGCGAGCAGGTCGTCCAGCACGTTTTCAGTAGACGATGTCCGCTCGCCCCGGCGCCGGGCCGCGATCAAGCCGTAGAGCAAGTCGTTAAGGACGTGCAATTGCCGAAAGAACGGAACCCATCGCGAACGACTGAGACGGCGGATCGGCACCAGCTTCATCAGTACCAGGGCATGCCGCTGCCGGCCTTGGGCCAGCAGGTTCTCGATTTTCCGTTGGTATTCGTCCATCTCCGGTCCGGCGTCGAGTCCCAGTCCCGTCCGGAGGATGATTCGCACAGTGATTCGCCGCATGATCGGGAGCGCTTCAAATGACTCGCCGACCGGCAGCGTACGCACCGCCTCGAGCGCCTCGAGCCGCATCGCGTCGAAAAACGCGCGCATCCGCTCGCCCTTCAGCGGTGGCACCAACACTCGGCGTTGCCGCGCGTGGGGCGCGCCGTCGAGCAAGAGCACGGACGACCGCCCGAGGCTCGCACTCAAGACTTCGTTGGCCTCTCCCGAATGCAGAACATCCGGATCGCCCCGGAAGACTTCGCGGACCGTCTCCGGGTCGGACAGCATCACGAATTTGCCGTAGCCAGCGATATTCAGCGTGAAGGCATAGCCGTGGAGACGGTGGCATTCGTCCAGAACCCCGAGCGGGTCGTGGGCGACGCGGACAAGCTGCCACCAGGCTGGAGCGGTCGGCCCTGGAGGGAGTGACGACACAATATGGCTTGAGGCGACTGCGCGAGACACGAGGCGGACTCCATGGGTGATGCACGCTAACCGGTGCTCTGCCGCTCTATCTTACCTTGACCGGCGGTTTCTCACCTATCGAAGGACGGGTGACTTGGCGTCGAGCCGATCCGCGGTTGCGTTTATGGGCTGCGAGAGGTCGAAGACATAGACCCGAGCGATGCCGCGCGACGCTTTTTCGGGAAAGGTTTGGATGGGCTGTCGATTTTGGACGAGACTTCGCAGGATCTTGCAGTAATACCAGGGGCCGTTGAGGTGAGCGTCGTGCGTCACAATCCAACGGACCTTTGGGTCTTGGCGCCCTTCCTCGAGATTGGCGAACGTGTATCCGGTTTTCGAGGCATAGTAAAGCGAAAACGCCTTGAGGTCGATGAGGCCCTCGTCAGGACCGGCCAATGACGCGACATACTCACCCGCTTGCCGGTAACCAAGGAACGCTCGATCGAGCGGGGCGATCGTCGATGGTCCCCAAACCGCGACGCAGCTCCCCACGAGCGCGGTCTTGATGACGGCCTGCGTATGAACCGACGGAACCCGATCACGCACCATTCGGCCGCCGATTGAACCGAGCGATTGGACGACCCGATCCAGTCCAGCGGCGCCTGCTGTAACCAAGATCCAACCGACCATCATGGCGTGCCGAGGTGTGCAATAGCCGCACGTTTCGTGAAGACGAATCATCGCCAGGGCACTCAAGCCCAGCATCGCACTGACTAGGAGCCATCCCCTGCGATCGGCGGCGGAAACACGGCTGACAGCGATTCCGAAGGGCGCCAGCACGATCAACGGCAGCGTTGTCGCTCCCACCACCGCGCGCACCATTGCTTTGGTCGCGATCAAGAGCGTCATGAGCCTCGACTGGTCGGTCTCCAGCGGACGTTCGCGCTCGACGGCCATTCCAGGGGCTCGAGGAGCCAGGCTCAAAATCCGGTTCAACGACGGCTTGGAGCTGATTCCCCCCTTGACGAGCATGAAGGGGCTCACGGTCACGATTGGCCCCACCACCAGGAGCGCGATCGCCCAGCGACGGCTCCAATTCGGAAACTCGAGGGACGGTCGGAATATCAAGAGAATCAGGGTTGCCAAAAGTGACACGGGAAGGACCAAACCCTCCGGGCGAGTTAAGTAAGCCAGCAGACTGAAGAAAACGACCGCAGGAAGCCAAGAGAGTCGAGTTGTCCGGAGGTATTTCAACGTTGACCAGAAACCAAAGCACCAAAATAACAAGAAGACGCTTTCACTCATGGCATCAGCCATGACATGACCATTAATCGGGATCAGGTAGACCAAGAGGCAAGCCAGCCAAGCTTTTGATGCGCCGATGAGTTCGATGGCGACAAGGTAGATCGGGATGACGGCGAGCACGCCGGCGATGGCGGCCGCGAGCTGCGCTGCCATTTGCCAGTCACGCGGGCTGTCGCCTCCTATCAATCGGTGAGCGCCGACGATGGCGAGAGGGTAGACCGGGTGATCGACCGATCGAAGCAGACCGCGCTCCAGGCACCTTGGTCAATGACCTTCGCCTGATTAATGTAGCGAATGCCGTCGGCATAGAAAACGTCCGCGTTCGCGACCAGCCACCCCAGCAAGACGGAGGCGCCAATCATGAGCGATGCGATTCGACTCACATGCTTCACTGTCGTCAACTTGGGCCTCCTTTCGCCTCGCGCTCGAGGGTCGACGTGTAACGACCCGATCGGGACAGCCTCGCCCATGCCACAACATTAGATCGTCGCGAAATCATTTCCGACGTGAGGACTCCTTCGACAAATGGGGATTACGCGCGACTGTACTTGCCAGCTTTTCGGTCCCTCGCAGCTTGCTTTGCTTGACATACACCGACAGATGAGGAAGTCCCTCTCTCACCGGCGTGGGGACGGCCACGAACAACGGGTTTTGAGTCAGGTTTTCCACAACCGGGCCGTAGGAACGGTTCGTTCCCGGCGGGTAAACAAACTGCTTCTCTGGAGAGTCCGTTCGACTGAGGATAACGACGGCGTCAAACCGGTCCAACATCTTGCGCGCTCGCTCGGGCGGTAACTTGGTCAGATCATGCAGGACGAAACAGTCCGCCGGTCTGTCCCGCAACTCATTGAGCAGACCAGTCTTGCAAACATTCCATTCGGCGCAGTTTCCGACGTTACCGAGGGTCGTGATTCCATACTGCTGGACGAGATCGTCGATCATCGCGCCAGTGTCCCAATAGGTATGATTCGAAGGTCCACGAATGAGCGCGGTAGACGCGAGGAGGAGACTCGCGGCGAGACCACCGCCCAGGAGAAGCCTTGGAGTGGCATTCAAGCTAGCCATCATCAGATGGAATCGTCTTCCGATATCGATTGCCAGAACGGGCCAGATCGGCAGGAGAAAACGGGGGTCGAAGTAGGATGGATACAGCAGCACGACCGCGCTGGTGCCGAACCCTAGCCAGGCCATGCGACCCAAGTGGGCTTGAATATCGGATTGCTCCGTTTCGCGGTGCGCTGAGCTTTTGCTCTTTCTCCAAGCCAGGACTGTACCGACGAGCGTCGCACTGACGAACGTGGCGGCCAGCGGCCAGCCAGCCAGGTCGCCCACTATCGCGGCGGCGCGTTCGGCGGTCGATACGCGATTGGATCGATCTCTGGCTACCTCGTCGTACCGCGACGAGAAGATTGCGAATTTTACCGCTTTGGCCGTGTTCAGCGCATACCAAGGGCCGGCGATGGCCAGGCTCATCACGGCGCTCCACAACAGTATTCTCAGGAGCGGTCGCCGGTTGGGATTGGGACGAATTGCATACGCGAGCACGTAGAAGAGTGGCGCCGGCAAGAACAAGGCGGTCGTGAGCTTGGTAAGAAGCGACACACCGACCGCGGTCCCCAGCGCCAGCCCACACCGCCGCGTCGGACGCACCAGCAACCGCGCCGCGAGGACGTATGTCAACAACACCCACAGACCGAGGTAAGTCTCGACCATCACCTTGGCGCCGAATGCCAGCGAGTACGGCGATGATACGAGGCAGACGAGAGCGAGAAGACCTCCCAATTCACCATTGAGCCATCGGCCAATCGCGATCGTCGCGACGAGGAGAAACGCATAGGGAACGACAGATGCATAAACGATCAAAAAATCGACGTTATGTCGACTGAATGCCATCGCGCCGATTTGGATCCAGGCGACCAGCAAGGGAGGCTTGGGCCCCTCGTGCAAGAGACACTCGAAACCTCGAAGCAGAACCTTCAGGCCCCCAGCCGACTCGGCCGTGCGTGCATTGGCGAGCCCGCGACGCAAATAGTCGGCATCGTCCCACGCGAGGTTGCCACGCCGGCCCACGACGATTCCCGCGAGCACCGCCAGGATCGAGAGCGCGATGATCCAGGTAATCACTACGGCGAGCTTGCCGCGACTTGGGATATCGAGATCCCCGTTTAACATCGCCGAACGCTCACTTCCTTGTGCGTTCATTAAATCCTTCTTAACCACGGAAAACACGGAAAGCACGGAAGAATTCAGAGCAAATATAACGTGGAATTTATATTAATAATATGTCTCGATGATTTAATTGGTCTTTTCCGTGTTTTCCGTGTTTTCCGTGGTTAGACGATTCATTCTTGGATCCCTGCCATATCGGGAGCGACCGTTTTCGACTGTTCGAGCAGTCGTACGAGAACGTCGAGAGCTGGCCGAACCAATTTGGCTGGCTGCCGACGTGCTCGCAACCGACTCGGCCAGGGTCAGGACTTCGCGACCGCGGATTTTGTCCCCATTCCGTAGCCGCCGGGCCACTTCACGGATCGTGTCGCCAGGCCCGCGCATCTTCCCGCTGCCCTTGGTATCGACATAAGAGGCCCTGGACGGCTGACTCGAGCGTGACGATTCCGGATAACGCCAGAAACTGCCAGCGCGGCAAGTGCTTGAGGAAGTAAAGCAGCTTGCTATGCCGGGTAATGACCCGCATCTTGGGCGAAATCGCCCGATTCTGCAAGGGATGTCGGTGGATCACGCTCACGCTTGCATCATATTCGACCCTCCAACCCAACCGACGCGCCGCCCGGCTGAAGGCGACCTCTTCATAGTACAGAAAGAAATCCTCGTCCATGCCACCCAGTGCGGCGATCATTTCCGAGTTGACGAGCATGCACGCGCCCGTTACCCAGTCGACCGGACCGCGAGCGAATTCTCCAACCGGCCTGGTATTTCCGGCGCGAGCGCGGTATGAACTGCTCCCAGACCGTCCGGGCCAGGTTGGGGAAGGCTCCAACCGAGCCTTGAGGAGAGCCGTCCGGGTTGCGCAAGCCGAACCCGACGATTCCCGGCGGTCGATCGGGATCGGCGTCATACCGGGCGAGCTGCGCCAAGACCTGGCCCAAGAATCCGCTCTCGACTTCCACATCCGGATTGAGTACCAAGAGCCAGGGGCTTCGCGAGGCTCGCCAACCGGCATTGACGCCGACGGCGAAACCGCCATTCTCAACCCTGGCCACGAGTTGGAGGCCGGGTTGTGGCGCCGCGATCGCAGGGGGAATTGGACCGTGCGAGGCGTTGTCGACGACCACGACCGTGCACAGTCCCGAGGCGAACTCGGGTTCAGCCGTCAGCGACGCGGTCAGCCCGAGCACGTCCGGCCAGCTCTCATGGTTGACGATAATGACCGTCAACCGTGGCCGTCGGCATTCTGAGTCGGTCAGATCGTGAGGAGCGTACGACGCGTTCACGCAGTCAACCTCGACAACGGCGGCCCAATCGGTCGGATCATTCCTAATTCTCGGAATAACTCAAACTCAAGGTCGGTTCGGTCGATCGAAAAGCTTGAACCTTAACCGAATCGAACGAGGTCTACCAAGGATGGTACGTCCCGGGATCGAGAATGTCGCGGCCGAGTCGAGCACGGGTGCGGGGATCGCTTGCTCCTCGAGCCTGAGACCGACGAATCGTTGGCGAATTCTGAACGCGACCCGTAACCTCTTGCGATCGTGCGTAGCGTCGCCAAAGGTCGCCGACGGCCCGAAAGGCAGGGTCGTATTGGTCGGCGCCCGTCGTGATGCCCGCCGCTTGGTCCGCCGCCTGGGCGACACCGGATGGAGCGGTCTGCCCATCGTCGGCTTTGTCGACGCCGGTCATGGCCGATCCTCGAGCATGCGGTCCCGAAGTCGTCATCTTCCCCTCCATTCCCAGACCGATCCTGTTCCTGTGCTTGGCTCTGTCGATCACCTCGAAGAGCTGGTCGACAGGGTTCGGGCCACGCACGTAGTCATGGCCGTTTCGGAGAGACCGAGCCGGGATTCTCGTCCGCCCATGACCCAACTTATCAATTCCGACGTCGTCGTGCATTGGGTCTTGGTCGATTCCGGCCGGCTTGACCTGGGTAACTTCTTGGGGTTCCATCCCAGTTAATGCATCAGAACGGCGGCCTCGACGGTGGTTACGGCTGCCGGCCTGGGAAAGCTCAAGCTGGGCCCGATCCGCCAAACGGCTTATCGACTGCTCGGTCGCCGCACGTCGCCTTGATCGTGCTCGCGCCGCTATTCGCGATGGTTGCCATGTTGATCCTCGTCACGTCGGGCCTTCCCATTTTTTATACGCCAGAAGCGCGTGGGGCAGGGGGGCCGAGCGTTCCATATCATCAAGTTCCGCAGCATGCGGTCCGACGCCGAGAGCGAAACTGGTCCGATCTGGGCGTCCAACCATGACACGCGCTGCACGCGGATCGGTGATTGGCTGCGGCACACCAACATCGACGAACTGCCGCAACTGATCAACGTCCTGCGGGGCGACATGAGTCTGGTTGGTCCTCGGCCCGAACGTCCAACCTTCGTCGAGCAGTTTCAAAGGACGATCCCTGACTATGATTTACGGCACGCGGTCCCGGGGGGCATGACGGGTTGGGCTCAAGTCCACGGCTGGCGCGGCCGCACTTCGCTTCGCAAACGGGTCCAGTACGACCTGGACTACATCCAGCGCTGGTCGATCGGGCTGGATCTACGGATCTTGCTCATGACGGTCCAACACGTCTTTTGGGGTAAGACAACGTGGAACGAGCCGAAGCGGCCGGCAAAAGCTCAGGTCTGACAGAGCGACCTGCACCAGCCGAAGAGACGGATGCATTGCCACTCTGCTCGGTGGTAATCCCGACCTATAACGGCCGCGAGCTGCTCGATCGCTGTCTCGCCAGCATCGCCCGGCATCGACCGGCCGATAGGGATCGATCGATCGAGGTCATCGTGTCGGATGACGGGTCGAACGACGGGACAGCGGAATGGCTGGCCTCCGCGTATTCCGAAGTCCGGCTGGTCCGAGTCGAGCGCAACCAAGGGTTCTGCGCGGCCGCCAACCGGGGAATCGCGATGGCGAGAGGTCGGTTCATCCAGTTGCTCAATAACGATACGGAGGTCGGAGCCGGCTGGATCGAGGCGGGATTGGCCCCATTCGCCGACGCGACCGTCGGGTCCGTCGCGCCGCTGGTCCTGGTCCGATCGGAGCCAGGTCGCGTGGACTCGGCCGGGCGATTCGTACGCCCTACTCGGCTGGCCAACCAAACGAGGACATGGCCAGCCGGCGCTCGGTTTGCCGCCCGGCCGGTCGAGGAAGTCTTCGGCGCCAGCGGCTCGAGTGCGTTCTATCGTCGCCGAGGCCCTTCGCATCGCCGGCGCATTCGACCCGCTCTTCGGCTCTTATTACGAGGACACGGATCTCGCCTTTCGCTTGCGCTGGGCTGGTTATCGTTGCCTGTTCGCTCCCGGATGCTTGATTTATCACGACGTTTCCGCGACCTATGACCACAAGAGCCCAGGTCTTCAACGCCGCATGGCCCGGAACGCCGAGCTCGTCTTCTGGGCCAACTTGCCGGCCGGTCTCCTTGCCCTGGCGATCGTGCCTCATCTGTTGTTTCTGACCTTGCAGGCGGCCTGGCGCCTGGTGCGCGGCCGCTTACGCCCGTTTCTGCTGGGAAAATACGATGCAATTCGGGCCTGGCCCGAGATCAAAACCCGTCGGCGACTTCGCGGCGAACTGGCCCACAAGGCTCTGTCGCCGCCTCATTTCAAGCTCGGCGTAGGCTCGCTGGAAGACGTTCGCAATCACATCAGGCGACCGGCGAACCGCCCATCTCGCCGTGACACCGCTACCGATGCCGACGCATTTGATCGAGCCGCGACGCGGCGAAGTGGAAACTAGACCCAAGAATTGATCGGTTCCGAGCGATCGCGAGAAGATAGCCGCGCGATAACTTGGGAGCCTCGAAGACATCCAAGCAAGCCAAGGATACGATTCACGGAAAATCGTGTGAACTCACGAAGAATTCACTTGCGAGTCCGGTTGGTACGCGGTCAGATGCTACAGCGTTGATCGCCGAAAGGATTTGTCGGCGATTGTCCAATTCCGTCCGTGGGAATTGCCGGTCGACTGGTGAAGCGTCGAGTCACCAAACCTGCTCAAGATCTCATGGCCACAAGCGTCGCCCCGGTCGCATATTTCCTGCCGGTCGCCTTACCCATCACAGGAAACGTGCGTGTCGCTCGTCTAAGCCTCGTGAAACGCAGCGCACACGTGACCGCGCGCCGAAAGGCGCTCGGCAAAAACGGATTCGTCCACATCTCGCAATGCCGCTTCGAGTTCCGCTTCGGCGCCGGAATAATCGGAAGTTCGAAAAATCGCTCTAACCTGATGCAGATCATCAACTTCCGCCTGGGCGCCCGCATTATCGGCACGCCCGGACATTTTACCGTATCTCTTGAAGCACCATCATATTACGAGTGGGCGCCCGCATAACCGGCACAGTTTAACAATCTAACGTATGTTGAATGCCCACACCGAGTTATGCTCTGGCGCCGGACTAATCCGCATAAAGCGGCCTTTGGCGGAGCATTGCCATATGTAGTGATTTAGTAAGTACTTACGGCTGGGGCCTGGATAATCGGGGCGAGCGTTACAATCGCGACTTGCTCATGCGTTCGGCTTAGGCAACCGGCGGGTGGAAACTTCCCCAAGGAGAGCGGTGTCGAGGAGACCGGCATGAAAGCCCTGACTGTGCGTGAGGGGAGAAGGAGACATTGCAGTGAGGGGAGGAGGGGACATTGCAAATTGACACGGCAGACTGTGCGGATTGGAGCAAATCCGGCCCAAGCCGTAGGGAGACCGCCATGACACCATCAAACCGGTTGCGGCGCTTTGTGTCGACGGATGGGGAAGTCTGGTAAAAAACCGTAGGCGTTGAGCGGGAAACGGGGACAAGCCGGAAACAGTGAGGCAACTGAGGAGTTCACCCCGGTTTGCCTCCGTAACGAGCCGCGTCGCGGCTTCCCGTTCCGTTCTGGCCCCCGCCGAACGCGGAGGTGGTTTGGTGAATGACCCAAACCCATTAAAGAGTGCGTCAGCGGGCCAGTTCCCTGTCTTCATGGGCCCGACAAGACGGCTGGCCCCGAGTGTGGCGGGCCTTGACCTTGATCCCGGCCTCCGGGCTCTCCCGCACGGCCGGCAGGAAACGGAAGCCCATGTCCCCGTGCACACAACTGGTACTGGTCCTGGCGTTCCTGCTCCTACCGGAGGTCTGGTCGCGTACTTCGTCTTGACCTGGCCGTCCTCCCCGCCGCTCGCCGACCGCGTCCTCCAGGCCGCCCTTCCCGCCACGCAATCCAAGCGGGATCGTCCCGCCCTACGACGGCAAGGAGCCGTTCGAGCTGAAGATCGAGGGGATGCCCGGGCTCAAGGTGTACCTGGACCCGACCGACAACGTCATGACCCCGACGATTCTCGTGATCGGGAACTGGGAGACGGCCGAGACCGCCTGGTTCCTCCGGACCGTCAAGCCCGGGGACACGATCGTCGACGCCGGGGCGAACTTTGGGTACTACACCCTCATCGGTTCCCGACTGGTCGGCGACAAGGGGAAGGTGTACGCCTTCGAGCCGGAACCCACGAACTTCGAGCTGCTCCAGAAGAATGTCCGCCTCAACGGGCTCACCAACGTGGTGCTGGAGCAAAAGGCACTGTCGAACCGCAAGGGTACTCTGAAGCTGTTCATCGCCGACCAGAACAAGGGCGACCACCGGATCTACCAGCCGGAGGGTGAGTCCCGCCGTTCGATCGACGTCGAGGCGGTCCGGCTGGACGAGTACTTCAAGGACCATAAGCGGGGGATCGATTTCCTCAAGTCGGACACCCAGGGGGCCGAGGGCGTGATCCTGGAAGGGATGACGGGGCTGCTGGAGGGCAGGGCCGACGGCCCGACGATCTTCATGGAGTTCGGCCGCACGGACTCCAGGGGATGGGGACCGACGCCGGGGCATCCTGAAGACGCTCCAGTCCTACAAATACAAGTTCTATGAATTCAATCCCAAGGACGGGAAGCGGCCTACGAGCGGCCGAGCCGGCAGACCTACTGCCCGGCACCCGGTCGATTGGTACGACTCCCAGACGGACCTTATGGCGCTCCGCGACGGGTGCGAGCCGCCGAAGGAATCAGCCCCCATCGCCGGCGTGTGTACGGCACGCTGTTGAATGAGTGTACGCGACCGGAACTTCCTTCCCGAACCGACATTCACTGCCCTCGCTGAACCGTTCAGTCCAAGACCGGGCTCGCCGCCCGTGGAAGCACCTCCCGGCGGAAGCTTGATCCGCTTCCGTGCACTCCGACCCTTGACTTTTCGAAATGTGCCTCCGTCGCGACGCTGGATGTGCTCCAGGGACTGACGACGCTCGGCTTCGAAATGCCAGGCATTCTGTACCTCGAAGCTGGACATTCACAAAGAGGTCAATTTCGAGAAGATCGTCAGCGATTTGCACGAGCCGCACCAGGTTCGTCACTCGGTCTGCGGCACCGATCGTGCATGGGTGCTCGATACCCGCCGGCACCGAGTTCCCATCACCTTCATGCACCTGGAAACGACCCGGCACATCCAGCAGTCCCGGGAGGAGATCCGCACCGTTCTGCAATTCTTCCTGAAATTCCTTCAAAGATTTACCGGCCTGATGTGATGCTCACCTACGGCGGAGATCCCATCACGCTGGGAATGATCGCCCTGGCCAAGTGCCGGGGCATCCCCGTGGTTTTCGCACTTCATAATTTTGAGTACGTCCATCTGCAACCCTTTTCGCAGGTTGACTATTGCATCGTGCCGTCCCAGTTCGTGCGCCGGCATTATTGGGACAAGGTCGGCCTCGACTGCTAGTGCGTTGCCCAACCCGGTGGACTGGGAGCGCGTGCGCGTCGACAGCCGCGATGTGCGATTCGTGACGCTCATCAATCCCGCGCTCTAACAAAGGCGTTTATCCATTTGTCCGGATTGCCCAGTGGGTCTTACGCTGGCCGGGCCGACATTCCGCTCCTGGTCGTCGAGAGCCGGGGCACCAAGGAGAACCTGGCCGCCTGCGGGTTGAGACCCTTCTGTGCGTGTTAACATCCAGATCATGCCCAATACGACCGATCCTCGGAGGTTCTGGCGGCTGACCAAGCTTCTCTTGATGCCATCGCTCTGGTGGGAAAGCCAAGGGCTGGTGGCAGTCGAAGCCATGATTAATGGGATCCCGGTCGTTGGCTCTGACCGTGGTCCGATCCGGGAGACCTTGGGAGACGGCGGCGTGAACTTCTAACCTGCCCGAGCGGCTCACGCCAGTCAGCCTGATACTACCGACGGCGGATGAAGTGGAACCGTGGGTCGAGCCCATCATCCTTGTCTGGCATGATTGCGCGTTGTATGAAGAGCAGAGGGCGAAGGCCAGACGCCTGCGATCCGTCATCCG
>CAVRFS010000009.1:0-68956 GCA_963720335.1 uncultured Planctomycetota bacterium
CGGCCACGGTGACGATCACCGGTACAGCCCACCGTTGCGGCCGTCCCTCAGATCGAGGATAGTGTCACAATCTCCACCAATACCTTCAACCCACATGGCGCCAGCAATCCCGCACCGGTGACGACCGACGTCCTGTATCCCGAGTTGGAAATAGCCCTGGATTGGACCGGGTCAGCCAAATCGATCACCAGCCTGGTCTTGAGCTTCAATGATCCGCTGGTGGCAGCCAATGCGGACAACCCGGCCAATTATGCGCTGGTGAACGTGGGCCGTGACGGCATATTCGGCACACGGGATGATCGAACCGTCGAGCCTGCTGAACCCGGCGTACAACACGTCGAACTGGACAGTGACGCTGACACCAGTCAGTCCGCTGCCGGTGAACCAATTCTTCCACCTCTTTGTCAACGGCACGTCTCCGAGCGGGCTCGTCGACTTGGCAGGCGGGCCAGCTATAGGGCACGGTCCCGGGCAGCCTGGGACGAGTTACACGGCCATGCTGGCCCAAGGCACCAACCTGCGGTACTACGACGCCGCGAGCGACAAGGTCACACTGACCCTGAAGAAGGGCGGGTATCTGAAAGACACGTTGTCGAGCTCAAGCGCGCAGGGGCGCGTTTGATTGTGGTCGGCGAGCACCCTCGACGCACGGTGCTGACTGGAAAACTGGTGAAGGCGAAGCACGGCGCCGGCCTGCCGATACTGGGCTACACGATCTATGGACTGGGCGAGTTTGGCGACGTGCAGGTGAACATGAAAGACCCGCCGTTCGTGGTGACGAGGTATCCGTTTTCGCCCGGTTCGCCAATTCCCCAACCGCCGCCCGTGGAGACTC
The DNA here is from genome assembly GCA_963720335.1 of uncultured Planctomycetota bacterium. GTDB lineage: Bacteria > Planctomycetota > Planctomycetia > Isosphaerales > Isosphaeraceae > CAVRFS01. The sequence continues at coordinate 836 of CAVRFS010000009.1, forward strand.
GAGTGGCGAGGCCGGTGGTGCCGCAATTGGTCGCATTTAAGAAACCGCGGATGTCAAAGCGCGACGCTCCGCATTGACATCGATGAGCAGCGAAATGCGACCCCCATCACCCTCCCCGGTCCACTGCATTGCGTTCAGGGCACACCAGGCCGGCGGCGGATCGAACCGCCGATGGATCCGCCCGCAAGATCATTCAGAGTGCCGGGCGTCGCCATGAGAGACGTGGAGCGGGTCGAGAGTGGTGGTCGGTGCAGAGTGTGCCCGGTGCTCAACGGCGGGGAATCTTGTACTTCCCCCAACAATTCCTTCGCGCCAGTACTATCCAAGATAACTGTCAAGGTCCGGATGTCCGGCGAACAGGGACTTCGCAGTTTCAATCACGTCGCCTTTACTCATTCGAATCATTTCGACCGAATTTCCGGTGAGCAATGAAAGCAGTTTCTCTATGAATGCTCTGTCCGGTAAGTGTTTAGGGCCAACGGTTCCGAAATGTCTGGAAGAGAGGAACACATGCTGGTTCGGATCCGGTATATGAACCACTGAAATCCCAACTTCAGTAAGCAACGTGCGTGGTAAGAGCAGGAAATCCACGGCGATCCGGTCGGACCGCCAACCATCATGGAAGACTGCCGCGACCTGACGCCCTTCATCTCGGTCGCGGACTAGGAAGAAGGATAGGTACGTCTTCTCCCGTTTCACGAAGTGCGAAATCCTTGGCTGCCTCATCAACGTCAGCGGCAGATTCTGCACTCCTGCCGACCCACCGATTCCTATTCCCCTTTCTCCAAAGTAGGCAACCAGATTCGCTGGCGGTTTCAGCGCTTGCAAGCGTCGTCAATGGCTTCGAGGACTTCGGGATCGGACTCGGATTCTCGTCGTCGAGTAAGCAAGTGGATGGCGCGGTCGTATGGGAGGATTCGAGTGGCGGCACTTGCGGCGGCCCGGATGTCGGCGTCCGATGCGCGAGATACGTTGCCAAAGCCCGGACAAGGTGGTCGAGATGAATCGGGGAAACATCTTGGGGGGCCTCGATCCAGCCTACGCTTTCAGTAAAACCTCGGCGTGATCGCGTGTACGCTCATGCTCCAACGAATTGACGATAGGCTCTACGCTCTTTGGACCGATGTCCGCCAACAGATTGGCCGCGCCATCGAGAACGTCGACGTGAGTCTCTCGCGCAAGCCTCTCGACTAACCATTTCGCTCCGGCATCGCCTTGGCTCACCCAGAAATCACGGACCGATTTTTGAGCCTCACAACTCGCGAAAGGCCCCGAGCGCAACCAATACGTTGGTAGAAATCCTCGATCTCGCTGGCGTTTTCTCGAACGCCCGATACCTCACTGGGCGGATCAGGAACTTCACCGTAAATTGAATCGCTCGCGACGCGAACAGGCCAAATCAAGTGCGGCACTTCGGCCTGCGAATTCCTGCATGTAGTCAATAGATCGTTGTTGAACGCCGCTAATCTATCGTTGCTCCATGTGATTAATCTATCATAACCTAGACGCGCAACTAAATAATGAATTGACTGATCGCTAATAAGCAAAGTATACGGAGCACGAGCGTTAACTATCGGTAACTCTTCATCCACTTGCGTCTGATATTCGCCCCTGAAACCTGAACCCAACGATCGGATCCGTTGCCCGTTGTCCGTAGACAACGGTGTCGTGGCATACCGCTGCTCAGGCATCAATTGTGAATGGCATTATACTCGCCCCCGCGATTGGTTGATTGCTTCAACGACTCGGGAAGTCTGTCTCTCCGCCTCCTCTAGGTCCTCAGAAAACGAAGCCGAGAATGTATCCTTTAACTTGAAGTGGCTCACTCCAGTGTTTGGGAATCGATACTCAAAGTTATTCGAGACCGCCACCATGGACTCGCGACCGGTCTCGGCCGAAGGGCGAATTGTTACAAGGAAGTTTCGACCTTGAAGCGAACGCCTGAGCGACAATTCGCCCGAGATCAGGCCATGATCGTCCAGACCAAATCGAGCCTTAGCCAAATTCGAGGCCAAATGGCGGCCGACGTGTACGATCTCCGTGACCCGCTCGTAATTGAAGTTGATTCCAAGAGCGTTAACGGGAGTCTGTTTCAGCAGGTGATCAAATACTTGCTCTGTGATACTTCGCAATCGCTCCAAACAGTCGACGTTAGTCGTGCTGACTTCCCAGATCGCTTGGTGGCAGGCTATGCCGATCTTGCTTGTCTGCCATCGCGAAAGCAAACCGCTGACGACAAAGTAAGAAAAGTTGGCAGGGTCATTCGAGGGAGGCTTGTTAGCCTGCTCCATCTCATCGTCACTGATCAAGTCCACAAGCCGATACCAAGCCGGCGTGTGAATCCGGGGATTCATGTTTCCGACCACGACGATGGTGTAGAATTCGGTATTAGTAGCCATTTGTTTACATCGAATCGCGACTGCGTTCAGTGGTCGGGGATAGCCCTTAGACAGATTATTACACGAAATGCAGACTCGCGTCAAGTTGTTACGCAGTCTGAGGTTGCGTCTCTGGATCACCGAAGCGTAACTTTCGCTGCCAGCTTGCTTTCGGCTTTCGACACTTCCCTTCGGTCTGAAGTCGATTAAAACCGTGTCGAACACGTTAGTTTACGACAACGGGCAACGACCTCGATCCCGCAATTGTCGCGCGTCGCTTCGGTCAGTCGCATCGGAAGCCTCTTGCGTCCCCTCAGAGCTTTCTGGGCGTCCGGACATGGAACCCAGCGGTCACGAGGTCGGGGAATCGCCGCGACGCATTCTTCCGCCTGGACGATCGCACTCGACCCCTTTTTCTGGCCTCATAGGTTCCGGGGATACATAGGCTCCGGAGACACCATGCACAGCTCGGGTGTGCCGGAAACACCGGACCCCAGTTGGATGCCCTTGCCTGGGTAAAGGATTCTGTCAAAAGACGTTGCGAGATCGCTGACAGGGGCGATCCGATTGGACATGCATTCGGATGTCAAAGGACTCCGTATTGTATCAGGTAGCCCTCAACAGCGTTCCCGGCTCGGCGCATGGTCGCGTCACGGGATGCGCAGGATGCGGCAGGTCTCGTCCTAGGTCGCTTCCAGCTCCAGGGGCACGGCCAAGTTGTCGGCCAGCCACAACGGCAGCAATGGCAGCGGCTGACCGATGACCAGGGCGTTAGTCCACGCCCGCAAGTGCCGGGTAATCCTTAGTCTCGCTTCAGGAGTCGCCATTCTTGACTCGTTGACTGACGACCGGGATACTTTGGAGAACATCAGGGCGTCACGCGAGGGTCTGGCGAGATCAAGCGACCTTGACGGGCCAAGAATCCAATCAAGGAAGAGGTTTGCCGCCGAGCAAGACCGGCGGGCAGATCGCCCGACTGAGGTTGACTAGCTCGTCCCCATCAAACTTACCATCGCCGTCGCGGTCGAAGGTCTTGATCGTGGGGACATCCACTTCCCGGAAGAAACAGCCGTAGGGAGCCAGTTCATCCAGGTCGAGCTTGCCGTCTCCGTTCGTGTCAAAGTTCACGATGAACTCTTTGGTGCCCTTGGCCACGATCGCGGCGACACTCCGGTCCGCCCGTTGCTTCTCGAGCGATTCGTCGAACTTCCTTTGGTATTCCTGGAACTCGTGATTCGCGGGGAAGAGCGAACTGATGGCAAGAGATCTGTCACCTTTCTCGGTCTCCTCTGGGAGGCGGAATCGCCGGACTTCCCGGAAGTTATGAAAGTGATAAACATAGATCTCTTTCTTCTTGAGATCAAAGACAGTGGAATACTGGGTGCGAGATCCTGTGCTTGACGCAGTCGCGGCCAGGACATCCCGCACCGATTCGACCGTTGGTTGCTCTTCGGCTGCGAGCATTCGAGTCGCGGTGTTGAACCTCACGCAAGCAACCGGGCCTGATCCGCTCTCGGAATTCCTGAAGTTAGTCAATATGAGAACATCGCGCTGTTTCGGAAGAACGACGTCTTCCCCCTCGAAAACCACGGCATCTCCCGTCTGATCACAGAGCAGGATGCTGGCCGCGCTCGTGATGATGCGATCAGGCCCGTTGGACTCTCTGAGCACCTGGAGGGCTTCTCTGACTGTCCCGCAGTCTCTCAATACGCGATCAAGGAGATTGAGGCGGAACAGTTCAAGCATGCTCTTGAACGAGTTCGCAGATGGGTGACGCTCCAGGCGATTCTGTGCCGTGGCGTCGATGAAGAGTCCAGCGTCGTTCATCCCGCCCTGAGCACCACCAAGACGAAACCCAAAGAGCACTCGACCGTGAGCGCCTGGGGCTGCTGGGACGAATCGGATCCGGGAGTTGCTGTCAAACCAATCCTCGTTGTTTCCAACGAGTACCTGCCCCCCACGGCAGGTCGTTAGGATCGTGCAGGCCTTTGCGGATCCCGAATACGGATAGAATAGACCGAAGAACACCAACGCCTGGAGTGCTCCGCGCAGCATGATTCACCTCTTCGTAGGGTAGAGCTGACAGACAGCGAGAGTGTTACGTTGGTGATTCGTTGCGAGCCGAGACTTATTCCCCGAGCCTGGAGAATGCTCCCGGCGAAAGCTCGACCGGAATCATTGACGTTCCACGATCAAGACCGAGCGGTCGTCCGGGCCGCCCTCCGACTTGCGGGCTTCCGCCAGGCCGCCGTGCCATCCAACGATCGTCGATCAAACGAAAAGGCCCCGGCGTTTTTCACCGGGGCCGATGACGTCTGACATTCGTAGCCAGAAGGTGTCTCGTGGCTGCTCTTAGGTGGCAGCGGGGAGGAACAATCCCTTGACGTTTCGGGCCAACACCGTTTTCGTCCGGCGGTTCCTCCTCACTCTGGAGGTAGGCGGAATCTGTCCGATGGAAGCCAAGTTCTTCATTTCGAGGGCAGTGAAGGGGCCGCGCATCTTTTGGCCTTCAAGCGAGTAGAACCATTGGGTAGGCATTGAAGATCTCCTACGAAGACGTGATAGGCAGGACGAATCGGATCCCAGCGGGACGAATCATTGAGGTCGTGTTGGGGACGGGACCACCATCTTGAAACTTTGTGCCACGGCGGCCACATTCCCGCCTTTTCCGCGAAGCATGCCGTCGGGCGTGAGTTTGCCGCTGGAAGCCATATACGTGAGTTGTTGGGGTGTATACGGCCCGACCCTTTTCCCGTCAATTCGGGTGAAGAACCATTCAGGGTGCACGAGAAACTCCTGGATCGCTGGACGGGGCATTGATCATCGCAGAAAAACGAAATCAAGCGAGGATGCCAATTCGACCGCGTGTTCCGAACCGGCAACGTGTTTGAACATTCGCGATTGTACCGAGAATCGGCCTAATATACAATCCAAAAATTTTCAGATACTCATGTATTGAATCACATAGCACCGAATGACAATACGGTTCTCTGCCGACAGACGGGGTAGGTCCCGGGGACAGGGTAGGTTCCGGGGACACCATTCACAACTCGGGTGCTCCAGAGACACCTGACCCGAGTTGGATGCGATTGCCTGGGTAAAAGATTCTGTCAAATGACGTTGCGAGTTCGCTGACTGGGGCAGTTCGTCCTGCGTTTGACCCGACCCGACCGCGCGAACCGGACCGTCTGGCGTCAGCGGCTCGACGAAGCGGACCTGAAGAACACCATGATGGAGGTCGTCCTCCCCGAGACCGCCGAACCGTCCCACATCGAGCCAAGCCTCCTCGCACCAGAGACGCTGCCCGATTTGTGGAAGGGGACGGACATCACGGTCTCCGACGCGAGGGCCTACTTCTCGGGCGGCAAGGTTATCAAGATCGCACGTCAGGGCTACGACGAGCCCGTGACGATCCCCAGGGCACCGCAGGCGGTCGTGGACGATGCGATGCGTCTATCGGGGGTCGCGGAGCACTCTGAAGAAAATGACGACTGCCGCGTCTAGAGCGGTTTTCCAATGAGTTGCACACGACCCCATACTAACCCGACGCGCGAGCGAGGGGATCGGCTGTGCGTCTGGCCCGGCCTAGGCCAGTGTCCCCATACCGGTCAATTTAGGTCGTAAGTCTTGCTCCGAACAACAATTGACGCGTACTTGGGCGTCGGCGGCTTTTGGCCTGGCTGGGCATCCGCCGCAGCCGGGCTGCCAATCGCCCGACCGCCCGCAACAACGCCGCCGGGTCAGTTAACACCGCGGCGATCTGGGTGGCGAATCGATGGATCTGCTTGGCACGCTGGTACACGCTGATCCGACTCAGCGGGCCGCCGCGCAACAGCGTCCCCCAGTGCTGCACCAAGCAGCCCACCAGATTCGCATAGGTTTCACACAGGACCCGATACCCCCGATGGCCACGCGAATGACCCAAGCCCGCCAGGCTCTTCCACCGCTTGAACAGGAGCTCGATCTGCCAGCGAACTCGGTAAAGAATGAAAATCTCTTCAAGGCTAAATCGATCCGCCGCCAGGTCGGTGATCAGCACCAACCACTGGCACAGCACCCGCTGGCGGTCGCTGGGCGTCCGGCCTTTCTTCTTCAGGTTCTTCTTCAGCTCCCGCAGCCGCTGTTGGGCGACCTTGCGGGGCAACCGCATGGCGACCAGTCGGCAGTCCAGATGCTTCCGCATCCCCAGGCGGACCGGTTGGTCAATCCGGTCGATTCGTTCCCGTTGGAGCCAATCGGTCAAACCCTCGATGGTGCCATCGTCGGTTTCTTTGTCCAGCATCGCCGGCACTCGGCTAATCCAACGAGCCCCCCTGCTGCGTGATCTTGGCCAGCTCGTCGTAGTCAAAGAAGCCCAGATCGGCCAGGTGCAAGCTGCCCCGGGATACCGCGGGCAGAGCGCTGGACCAGAGTGCGTTCCGAATCCCGCGCCGCGCCCCGTTCCATCGCCTGGAATTGGCCGGTGGTGGCCTCGAAGCGGACCAGCAGTTTCAAACCGGCTTGGCCGGCCTCGGGGTCGGAGCCGCCGCAGCCAGGGAACTGCTGGGCCAGTTCCGCCGGCAGACCCAGGCTGGTGCAGTCATCGATCACGACGCTGGAAAACCGCCGCAACAGGGGAATGGTCTCGGGGCTGGCGGCCAAGAGTTGCTGCATCGCCGTGGTCACGACCCGCCAGAGGCAATCGGCGGCGCGGGCGTCGAAACGTTGATCGAGACCCTGCTTGGAGACACCGAGCTCGTCCCCCAGATCGTCAAGGGTGGCCTTGGGGTCGTCAAGCCAGCCGAAGACCAAGGTCTGAACAAAACCGGCGCCGGTGATCGTGCCGCTGGCGCTGGATCATGCCCGAGTCCTTGGCGGCCTGGTCGGCCGTGGTGGTGAAGAGGGTTTGCAAGCTATCGGCGAGATTGTCTAAGGTGATAGTCATGGGAACCTCCTTCGGTACCGGTTGTACCGATTAACTCCATTATACCAAAGGAGTTCCTTCTTAAGTTGACCGGTATGGGCCAGTGTCCCTCGCTTGCGCGTCGGGTTAGTATCATCCGACATCGCGGCCGACTTGTGTGCAACCCGCGTGTTAACCGCTCTAGAGCGGTTTTCCGATGAGTTGCACACGACCCATACTAACCCAACGCGCGAGCGAGGGGAACGGCCATGCGTCTGGCTCCGGCCTAGGCCAGCGTCCCTCGCTTGCGCGTCGGGTTAGTATCATCCGACATCGTAGCCGTCTTGTGCGCGACGACTCGCGTGTTAACCGCTCTAGGTCGTTATAGACGTCGTTCGCGAAAAAGGCACGATTAACCGCCCTCTACGTCTGTAAGGGGGTGGGTGTATCGAGAAAAGCCATCGAAGTCGCCCATCTCCAATGTTCGCCCCCAAACCCCCATCCCACTCTACATTTGGAGAATGGCGTGGTAATAACGGTGCCGCCCTCGGTCGTGGGTGCCAGACGCGTGTTCTCGGCGTGACGCGAACCCGTCGCCACCCGGCTGGCGTGTAATGGCCTCTTTTTGGGGCGCAAACGCCCATCGCAACCTCCAAGGCTGCATTCACGCTCGCCGTCAGGCGATGTTGCCCGATATTCCCCATTTGTCCCCCACTGGACAGTTCTATGTTGAATTTTATCCACAGATGTTGAAATTTACCCACAAAAACGCGGCGAGCTCCCCAAAATCGGTACCAAGTGGCCTTAATCGTGTTTCATTCTTAAGGAAATAGGACAGCTCTGAGAAATGGGGAAATTCCTCGCACCTTCACGGCAGCACAAGTCCAAAGCAGAACTTCCGTTGAGGCGATCGGCCTCGGGGGGTGCTCTTTTTTTTCTTCGCACGGCTGGTTTTTTGACCCTTTTCCGGTGTAACGTCGAGATACCGGAAGTCCTAGGGGCCCATCCATGCGTGTTCCCAGCCACCCGACACTGGTCCGCCGGATGTTGGACCGGCGACTGGAGCAACTTGTTCCCTCCGGCCCCATCCTGGCGGCCAGCCTCATGCAGGTGAACAAACGCTGCGGCCAGCCGTCCTGCGCTGCCATCACGGTGGCCCGTTGCACCAAGCCCACCACGTCGCCTTCAGGGACGGTGGCAAGACACGCACCGTTTACGTGCCCCAGGATCTTCTCAAGGAGGTCCGAAAATGGGTGCAGGAATCCCAACGTCTCAAGACCCTGATCCGCGAAGTCAGCCAGTTGTCTGTGGCCCTGATCAAGGGACACGTTGCGCACCGCCAGCGGCGGCGGGGACGACGCTGAACATCGGCCCGATCCTGGTTCAGACGATTCGCCACTTCTTCCCCGATCTCAACGACCTGGATCGACGAAATCGACGACCCACGGTTCCCCCCGATGGTGGTCTATAACAAGCGGTTCCTCGTGTGGTTGGGGTTGAGCTTGTTCCTGTGCAAGTTGAGCAGCCGGCGCCAACTGGATTTCCAGTTCAACACCGACGGACCGGAAGTGCTGCCCAACCTCAATCGCCTGGCGGGCACCACGCAGGACAGCCGGCCCGTGAACAAGACCTTGGAGTACCTCCTGAAGAAAATCGGGCCGCGCCCCCATCGCCGGCCTCCGGCAGCAAATGGTCCAGCGCTTGATCCGCATGAAGGCCCTGGACGCGGCGCGCGGCTGCAGGGCGGTTCGTCGTCTTGATTGACGGATCGGGATATTTGGTGTTTCGTTCTCGGCATTGCGACCATTGCCTGACGCAACGGCACGGCGAGACGACGCTGTACATGCACCAGGTCCTGGAGGCCAAGTTGCTGGGGCCGGCCGGCACGGTCGTGTCGATCGCCACCGAGTTCATTGACAACAGCGACGTCTCGGCGGCGCCCGCGGGTGCGAGCCAGGAGCAACTCAAGCAGGACTGCGAGCTGAAGGCGCTGCCGACGTCTGATGGCCGGGTTGCGAGCGGAGTTCCCACGCAGTTGCGCATCTGTCTCAACGGTGACAGCCTGTACGCCTGCGGGGAAGGTTTCCAGATCGCGAAAGACTATAAATGCGATTATATCTATGTATTTAAGCCCGGGCGGACGCCGGCCCTCTGGCAGGACTTCCAGGAGTTGCTGCTGTTGTGCCCCGACCAGCGGCGTGGAGCTGACGACGCCGAGGGGAGTTCGGCAGGTCTATCGCTGGGTCAACGACCTGAACTACAGGGACAGCGACGGCCGCGAGTGGACCCTCAACGCCGTTGAGTGTACCGAGACGAACAAGGATGGAGAGAAGAGTGTGTGGTCATGGGTGACGTCCCTGGAGGTGAACCACCAGACCGTGGTGGAGGTAGCGACCAACGGAGGGAGGGAACGCTGGCGCACGGAGAACGAGGGATTTAACACGCAGAAGAACAGTGGCCTCAACCTGGAACATGCCTACAGCCACACCTGCTGGAAGGCGTATCTATTTCCTGCTGCAGATAGCTCACCTGCTGTTGCAACTGCTGGAGAAGGGGAGCCTGCTCGCGGCAGTTGGCAAAGGACCAGGAAAGCGAACGGCAGTGGAGCTGTTCGGCTCATTGAAGAACATGGCGAAGCGGTTGTTGGAGAGCCTGCGGTTTCGGCATTGGCCGGATGAGGTCTTCGACCCAACGGCAGCCGGCTCGATTCAGATCCGAATCGACAGCAGTTAGCCGTTAGTGGCGTGCGGGCGTGTTCCAGGTTGGGCCGTGTGTCGCTCTGGGTCTGATGGCGGTCGCACTCGAAGCACCCTTCGAGCCCGTCCCCCTATTGCCTTTTCCCGGCCCTCGGTTGGACTGCTGGCCTCGTGTTGCACGCATGCACCCCGCCCGAGGGGCCTATTCTCAGAGCTGGAAATAGGACCAGGCTCTTGACGAACCGGCGCGAGATGGCCAGATTGAAGCGGTTCAATCGCCTCATCGACTACATCAAGAACTTTGGATGAGGTCATGCCAGGGGCCACCGCTGCGTAGGCCAGTACGCAGGCGGGCCCGTTTTCTCGCACTTGGACATCCCCCGAGTTCAGAGACTTCAACCTGACGACGCGTCGAGGAGCCATTCCATGGTCGGCGATCACGTGCGCGGTGTGGATACGAAGTCACGGACATCACGGGCGAGGGCGACGGCCGGAGCCCGGTGTCGCAAGCGAGCCTGGCTGCTCGAAGGCCTGGAGGACCGGCTCCTGCTCTCGGGGAGCCCCACGATCTACACCGTCAATTCGACCGACGGCGGGGTCTCGGGCTCGGGCGACTCGGGCACACTGCCCTATGTCATCGGCCTGGCCAACGCCGACAGTAATACCGCCGGCAGCGAGATCCAGTTCGATCCGACCGTCTTCGCCTCACCGCAGACGATTACTCTGAGCAGCACGCTGGAGCTTTCCGAGACGGCCGGGCCGGAGGTCATCGACGGACCTGGCGCCAACCTCGTGACGGTCAGCGGCAACGGGACTATCCAGGATTTCATCGTCGACAGCGGCGTCACGGCCACCTTCTCCGGCCTGACGATCTCCGGCGGGGTCGCGGACAACGGAGGCGCCATCGGCAACTCGGGCACGACGACGGTCACCGACTCCACCATCGCCGGTTGCCAGTCATACAACACCGGCGGCGCGATCTCCAATGGAGGCACGATGACGGTCACCGACTCCACCATTGCCGGTTGCGTGTCCGGTAACACCGGCGGCGCGATCTTCAACGGAGGTACGATGACCGTCGTCACCGGCTCCACCATCCAAGGCGGCTTCGCCGACGGCCCCGGAGGGGCCATCGAAAATCCGGGCACGATGACCGTCACCGGTTCCACCATCGATGGTAACGTGTCCGGGTTCAGCGACGGCGGCGCGATCGACAACGGTGGTACGCTGGCGATCGTCAACTCGACCATCGCCGACAACACGTGCGAGAGCAATGACCCTTCCGAACCAGGGAACGGCGGCGGTATCAATGACAGCGGTACCCTGACGGTCACCAACTCCACCGTCGTGTATAACAGCGTCTTGAATAACGGCTTCGGCGCCGGCTTGTACATCAGCCCCGGCGCGACAGCGACCTTGAACAATTCGATCTTCGACCTTAACACCAGGGCCTATGATTTTCCGACCCCCGGTGGGATCGGGACCGAACCGGACGATATAGATGGAGGCGCGGCATCGTCCCGCGCATACAACCTGATCGGAGTGGGCGCGTCCGGGGGTCTGGTCAACGGCGTCAACTGCAACCAGGTCGGCGTCGCCGACCCCGGCCTGGACCCCAACGGGTTGCAGCAAAACGGCGGGCCCACCGAGACCATCGCCCTCGTATCCGGCAGCCCCGCCATCGACGCCGGCAGCAACGCACTGGCCGTCGATCCGCAGGGCGACCCCCTCACCACCGATCAGCGCGGACCCGGCTTCCCCAGGATCGGCTTCGGGACCGTCGATATCGGCGCCTCGGAACAAGATACGCGCCTGGCGGTCAGCGCCCGCCGCCGGCCAGCGTACCGGCCGGGTCCGGCTTCGGCCTGACCGCGACCGCCTACGACGCAGCGGGTGACGTCGATACCTCTTACGACGGCACCGTCACCGTGGCCCTGTACCACAACCCTGGCGGCGCGACCCTCGGCGGCACCCTGTCCGTGACGGCCCAAAACGGCGTCGCCACCTTCTCCGGGCTCACGCTCGACAACGCCGCCTTCGGTTATACCCTCATCGTCTCGGGGACGGGTCTGAACGATGTGTACACCGACTTCTTCGACGTGACAGCCCTCGCGGCAACTCAATTCGTCGTAACAGCTCAACCACCACCCAACGTCACGGTCGATGGCGGCTTCGGCCTGACCGTCTCGGCCGAGGATCCGTTCGGCAACCCGGATCTCACTTTCGATGCCACCGTGGCCGTCGCCTTGCTGAACAACCCCGGCGGCGCCACCCTCGGCGGCACGCTCTCCGCGGCGGCCCAGGGCGGCATCGCGACATTCTCCGGACTCACGTTGGACCAACCGGGAACCGGATACACCCTTCAGCTTTCCACGACCGGCTTCCCCTCGGACACCACCCAAGCCTTCAACGCCGGCTTTCCGACGGGCTACACGGTCGACCTCACCAGCGCCAACGGCACCGGGTCGGGAAACTCCGGAGATCTGGTCTATGTCGTCGGCCTCGCTAACGCGAACACGAATCCGTTCGGCAGCGAGATTCAGTTCGATCCAACCGTCTTCGCCTCGCCGCAGACGATCACGCTGGGCGGCACTCTGGAGCTCTCCGAGACCGCCGGGCCGGAAGTCATCGACGGCCCCGGCGCCGACCTCGTAACGGTCAGCGGCAACACTTTCGTCCTGGGTTTCCTTGTCGATTCTAGCGTGACGGCCACCCTTGCCGGTCTCACCATCTCGGGATGCGACAACGGCGGAATCGAGAACGGTGGCACGACGACGGTGACCAACTGCACCATCGCTGGCAACGGAGACGACTTCGAGGGCGCTGGCGGCGGAATCTTGAACGGTGGCACGATGACCGTACCAACTCCACCATCGCTGGTAACGCGGGCCAAAGCAGCCAGGACGGCGAAGGCGGCGGTATCCTCAACGACGGCACAATGACGATCACGAACTCCACCATCGCTGGCAACTCGTTCGTTGCCGGCCGGGGGCTCCCGCCTGGCTTTACCGCGAACGCTTACGGCGGCGGTATCGCCAACGACGGCACGATGACCGTCACCAACTCCGCCATCTTCGGCAACACGGTCGAGGGCGGAGGCGGCTCATCCTTGGGCGACTTCGGGGGCGGCTTCGGCGGAGGTATCTTCAACGGTGGCACGATGACGGTCGCCAAATCCACGGTCGCGTCCAATGGCGTCTACGCTGCGCGGGCGGCGGTATCTTCAACGTCGGCACGATGACGCTCACCAATTCCACCATTGCCGCCAACTCCCAAGGCGGCATCTACGTCGATGGGGCCGCGCTCAGGGTCATTAATTCCACCATCGCCCTCAACGACGCCGGGCTGATCGTCGCCAACGTCGGCGGCCTGGTCAAGCTGGACAATTCGATCGTCGCTCTCAACGCTACCGACATCGGGCTCGCAAATGGCGGTGCGGTCGACACCGCAAGCGCGTACAACTTGATCGGCACCGCCGGCTCCGGCGGGCTGGTCAACGTTGTCAACGGCAACCAGGTCGGCGTCGCCGACCCCGGCTTGGACCCAACGGGTTGCAGCAACGGCGGGCCGACCGCGACCATCGCCCTCGTGCCCGGCAGCCCCGCCATCGACGCCGGCAGCAACGCCCTGGCCGTCGATCCCCGGGCAACCCCTCACCACCGATCAGCGCGGTACCGGGCTTTGCGCGGATCGTCAACGGCACGGTGGATGTCGGTGCCTACGAACTTCAAAGCTACATCACTGGCGTCGCCGTCGGTTGGGGCACCCAGACCGCCGCGCTCCAGACCGCCAGCGACGGGCTGCGACTGCTGCCGGCCGGCCGCAACACCGACCTGCCCTGGCTGGGAATCGACCAGGTGTCAGATCACCCTGGCCCAGGCCTCGATCGCTGGCCGCCGGCGACGTCACAGTCACCGGCGCGATCGGCGCCAACTACGGCCCGGTCACGGTCTCCGGTTCGGGGACCAGCTACACGATCACCTTCGCTCAGCCGATCACCAAGGCTGACCGAGTGACGATCACCATCGGCAACGGGACGATCGCGACCTTCACCCGCCGGCTCGAGTGCTGCCCGGCGACTTCAACGACGACGGCGTGGTCAACGGCCAGGACCTCGTCGTTGTCCGCAACGAATGGCTGGGGTTAACGGCGCTGTTCCGACGATCTTTGGCGACATCAATGGCGACGGACTCGTCAACGGCACCGACTACATCGACATCCGCGCGGATCGGCACCAGCCTTCCCTCCGTGAGTGATGCATTGATCGGCCCCGGAACGGGAGGCAATGGCGGTCCGGCGCCGGTGCGCATCGGGACGACCGGCCCGACGCAGCACACGTCGGCCAGCCCAGCCCGCCCGCGTGCGGAGGTTCAATTGGCCGGGCGCGGATGGAGCTTGGGAACGTTGACCAGAGCCAAAATGATCAACCAGCGGTTGATTGAGAAGCCGTGAAAGGTCCTTGGACCACGCGGCCTTCGCTCAGATTCCTGGCTGATGAGAGGCGCAAACAATCCGTAGCGGCGGTCGCGTAAATCTCTCCCCATATTTCCTCGAACGGAGGGCGGACGGCGGTGGGGGCTCATCATGCCAGGCCCACGAATGACCCGGTCAACCAGTGCGGGCGAGCGATCGGCCTTGGATGGTCGGCAGATGCGTCGCTTTCCTGGAAATCTCGCACTCTCGTTCCTGACAGACAGATCGGACCTCTCAAGATGCGGCCAACGGACTTTCTCTTGGTGATTTCACGCAACATCAGTTGACTTTCCTTCGGAGTGATGCGGCAACTACCGGTCGCGATTGACCATCAAGAAACGAGGATATCCATGAAGACGTGCGCAAACAAGTGCGCAATCATGTCGGCGATCCGCCTCGCTGGGCTCGCGCCGCGGGATGGGTTCGGTCCAGCGGCTCACGCTCTTGCTGGTCGCTGGAGTGGCAGTGAGTCTCGGCACCGCCAGTCCTTGTCGTGCGGCGGGATTGGTCATCGAGGCTCCGACGTTGACCGGTGTGGCTCCGGGCTCCAGCGGCTCGTTCGACGTGCTCTTGATCGACACCGATCCGACCGGCACCGCGGGCTACAATGTGTCCGGTAACAGCCTCGAACTGACGTTGTCGGGTCCGGCAGGTTTCACGTTCACGGATGCGACGGTCAATACCAGCGTGCACTACATCTATGTGCAGTCTACGGACGTTAACTTGGGCGTGCCGTTCTCAGCCAACACCTTTCCCAATACCGACTTCGTTGGCGGCGATGCCGAATTCGCCTCCCCGTTCTTCCGGATGGTGAATCCCGGCGACATCTTCGGCTTGGCCCACGTTTCGTACACAGTGCCCCACCGCGTTCGGCACGGCAACGATCACGATCCCGAACCTGAATGTCGACACGTCTTTGTCGGACATCAACGGCATCCTGATCCCGTTCACGGCGGTGAACGGCTTGATCTCGACGATCCCAGAGCCCGCGACATGGATTCAGGCCGCAACCGCCGCCTTGATCGGCCTGGGCGGATTCTGGCGGTGCCGGAGCACGTGAACGGGTAGTTTCGGGGGACACCATATGCAACTCGGGTGCTCCAGAGACACCTGACCCGAGTTGGATGCGCTTGCCTGGGTAAAAGATTCTGTCAAATGACGTTGCGAGATGGATGACAGGGGCGATCCGATTGCGCATGCAGCCGGATGTCAAATGTCTGTGTATCGTACCAGGTAGCCCTCTACAGTGTGCCCGGCTCTGCGCGTGGTCAGGTCACGGGAAACGCAGGATGCGGCAGGTCTACTCGTAGGTCGCTTCCAGTTCGAGCTGTACGGCCAAGTTGTCGGCCAGCCACAACGGTAGCAATGGCAGCGGCTGACCGATGACCAGGGCGTGCGTCCACGCCGGCAAGTGCCGGGTATCCGCCTCACGGGCCCCAGCGACAGGCGGCGTAGACCACCGGCGGCCCGGACGCCAGGGAGGGATCCGCTTGGCCGAGCGGTTCTAGCAGATCGACGTACAGGTTGAACCGGCGCGTCGTGACCAGATCGACCAGGGCGACTGAGACCTGTTGTTGAAGCAAGGCGGCACACTTGGCCACGAAGGCTCGGCGATGTTCCGGCCGGTCCTTGTTCGCCGGACTGATGATCACGACCGCGGCTACCAGCCGTCGATGGCGCTGGGTGTCATAGACCCGCACCTCGTATTCGTCTTGCTCCGGCAGGTCGACGGCAACGTCAAAGGTCGGCCGAATCGAAACTGTCCGTTTCATACGCCGTCACGTCGATCTCAGCGTGCGGCCCCAGGTGAACGCGCGGTGCGGCCACGTAGCGCGGCGGGAGATTCCGGTTCAGTGCCATCACAATCACGGTCGGCCACTCGCCGTGTAACTCGTCCCACGACCTTGAATCATCGAGTGGTGGTCGGAAATGGTCGCGCAGCGGCATAGTTAAACCTCAGCCAGCGATTGTGACCGGGGCGTCGTTCCTCGAGACAGGCAGACTATTCGGATTCCATCAGTCGGTTGGCCGTGATCGATTCTCTAAATTGAACTCCGCCACGATGGTCCCGAGTCGTAGCACCCCTCGGGGACTAGAATCGTACGCCGGTTTGATCAACGTCGGCTGTAATGATACCCGAACGCGATCGCCCGGGAGAATCGCGAGTCCGGACAACACGACCGGCGGACCTCTACCTTGGCCCCGACACTGTCTGCTTTGGGTGCAAATTGGCTGATGGATTGGAAGTGCGACCTCCATGCCGCTACAGTGCTGCGGTTTACGCTGGTGTTGCACACGGGTCATATTATCCCGACGCGCGTTTTGGTGTTGCGCGTATTCGACGAATCGGCACCGTAAAGCCTTATTCAGTCGGTCCTTACGAACGCATAAAAATCGACTATCTTAAGGCGCGATGGGCCGCGGAAACCCTGGAAATTCTGTGGTTTTTCGCATGCCGGTGCCAAATAAGCGACATTAAAATGCGCGTGCGAGGGGACTGGCGGCGGTTCTCCCCTCGCTCACGCGTCGGGCTAGTGTTCGGACGGTTCAGGGAGGCCATTGGGCGTCCCTGAAGGCGACGCCACTGCAATATGAGAGTGTGTTCCATAAGCTGATTTTTGTACAGTAAACGGCAGCATGCGGGGTCGAAGCCGGAGACCAAGTTACGAGGGTCTCAAGCGATGCACCATCAGTTGGATCATGCTGATCTGGATCATGACGGCGCTCGACTTCGTCAGTCGCTCATAGTCTTTGCTGTTGCGACGATACCGCCCTATCCAAGCGAGCGAACGTTCCACCACCCACGCTTGGGCAGAAGCACAAACCCCTGGCTCCCCTTCGGACGGCTCACCACCTCGATCGTGAATCGGGCATTCTCCGTCAACCACTCTTCCAGGTCATAATTGTGGTATTTGTTGTCCGCCCACAGCAGCGCCAGTCTGGGGAAGTCCTGCGCCGCCAGTTGTTTCAACACTTCCTTGGCCCCCTTGGCATCGTCCACGTTCGCGGCGGTCACGATGACGGCCAGCAGCAACCCCATGGTGTCAACCACGATATGGCGTTTGCGACCCTTGATCAGTTTGCCGCCATCGATACCGTGCTGCTCACCGGGGCCTCCCGACTTGACCGACTGGCTGTCGATGCTGCCTGCCGAGGGGGTTGGCTCGCGCCCCGCCGCCATGCGCACCTGCTCGCGCAACGTCTTGACGATCTGAACCCAGGTGTCGTCGTCCCTCCAGCCCTCGAAATAGTTGTACACCGTGCGCCAAGGTGGGAAGTCTCGAGGCAACATTCGCCAAGGACAACCGGCACGGTTGAGGTAGAAGATGGCATTGACCACCTCGCAGGTCCGTCTTGCGAGGCCGACAGTTCTCAGCCCGCGCGGAGAAGGGGTTGCAACAACAACCATTGGTCGTCTGTGAGGTCACTCGGATAAGGCGGGCTTCTCATCCCCCTATCCTATGAGATACCCCCTTATGGAACACGCTCTGAGCCCAGTGCGTGCAGAACAACTACAGAAGTTCGACCCTGTGTACTTTTGGAATCGTCCTAAATATTGCCGGAGACAGGACTTGAACCTGCACGAGCATGGTTAGCTCACTAGCCCCTCAAGCATCAAAAAGCGACCTGGTCCAAAATCGGGTAACACATGTCTGAGCGAAGTGAGGTTTTCTAAAACGCCTGTCTCCTCCATATTGGTGCTGGGGGGGTTATTCCCACACCATCACAAAGGAGACAGGCATGGATGCCCAAGCTACGTTCTCGTTCTCGTTCACGCAATCCGACCTTGGTCCAATCGCGGACCTGCCCAGCCTCCCTCAGTGGCCGGCCCAGAAGCTTCTGCCCCAGGAACGGCGGGATCTGGGTATTCAGCTGCCCGCTGGGCTCAACCAGTCTCGGATCCGCCCGGGAAGATGAAGTTAGCCGGAAGTTCCTCTATCAGCAGGCCCATATCGCTCAAGAAGCTCTCGACCAGGCATTCGCTTCCTCGTCCAAGCTCGACGACGTCCTCTTCGAACTGCCGGTCACCAAGGCTTGGGTGCAGCAACTGGTCCTGGGCTTAGCGTTGAGCGGCCAGAGTTCGACCCGCGGTGTGGTCGAATTGCTCGGCGACGTTTTCGATTATCAGATCTCGGTCGGTGCCGTGCACAACATCGTGCATAGCGCCGTTTCTGATGCCCAAAGAATCAACCAGCAGTATGACCTCTCTCCCATTCGCATCGGTATCCTCGATGAGATTTTCCAGGCGGGCGATCCCGTCTTGGTAGGGGTCGATGCCCAATCCACCTTCTGCTTCTTGGTGAGTCCGGAAAAGCATCGCGACGCCGTACCTGGGGCTTCCGGCTGCTGGAACTGGTCGACCAGGGCTTCGCTCCCGATGCCACTGTCGCCGATTTCGCTCGGGTCTCTGCGCCGGGCACCAGGAGGCTCTCCCTGATGTCCCCTGCCGCGGTGATGTTTTTCATGCGTTGTACAACTTTGGGCCGCTGGTCCGTTACCTGAATAACCGGGCGTATGAAGCCATGGGGTTCGGGCCAAGCTCGAGCGAAAGCAAGCGACCGCCGAACGTCGTCATGGCCGCAAGGACCAGAGTCTGGCCCGCAAGATCTCGTACGCACGGACGGCTGAGGCCAAGGCGATTGCGTTGGCTGACGAGGTGGCGTTGTTAGCCCAGTGGCTACGGGACGACATTCTGTCGATGGCCGGTCCGGAGTCCGCCGTCCGCCGTGATTTGTTGGACTTCGTGGCAGCGGAGTAGCGCGCCGGGGAAACGGCCTGTCCGGATCGGATCAGGCCGGTCAGGACCTTGCTGGAGAATCAACGAGACAACCTTTTGGCCTTCGCTGTAGACCTGGACCGTGAACTGGCGGCCTTCGCCCAAGAATGGCAGATCAGCGTGACCACCGCCCGGGAAGTCTTGCAGATGCAATCCCTGCCGATGTGGGACCCGAAGCGACGGCGTTGTGAGGCGGCCCTGCGAGAGACGCTGCGAGGGCGTTATCACGGAGTGTATGCCAACGTGGAGGAGCTATCCGATCGGGTGGTGTGGGCCAGCAGTCTGGTCGAGAACCTCAACAGCCGGCTGCGAACCTACTTCTTCCTGCGGCGGCAGTTGGGGAAGGACTACTTGACGCTGCTTCAGTTCTTCCTGAACCACCGCCGATACCGCGCAGTGAAGTCCCCAGTCGAGTCGGCAAGAGTCCCGCGGAGTTGCTGACGGGTGAGCCGCACGCTCACTGGCTGGAACTTCTGGGGTACACCCGGTTCTCCCAGAACTGAAGCCCCGGCGCGGCAACCAGAGACTCGCAAAAACCCGCTCCACGCGGGACCGCTCAGAGTGTGCGCTGAGGTCCCAAGTGTTACCCGAAAAAGGGCCTTTTGAACCATGCCCAAAAAGCCGATCCGCGCTTCGACATAAACCCTTACCGATTAGGATAATACCACCGAACGCTACCTAACGCAAGACCCCACTTTTGCCATGTTTTAGGTAGCATTTCCCCTGTTCAAGCGTCCACAGATAGGTAGCCAATTAGGTAGTCTGCTCACTGGCTGGAGCGACTAGGACTTCGTATAATTGGGCTAGGGTCCACATCTTGGGCCATTGAACGACGCTGACAGCAGCCGTTGGCGTCAGCGGTACGTACTCGGGTCGCTCCCCAGTCTGCCTGGGGAGATAGGCGACTCAGTAACCAAGCCTTTTCATCTCGGCGCGTTCCCACTCATTACGGGCGTGTTGCCGCGCGTCGACAGCGGACATGCACGGCTTGGCGGTGGACACTGGCATGTTTCCGGCCCGGTCGTTGGCTATGGCTCCAAGGAAGGCGTCGACGGCGGCTTGAGTTATACGGATTCCCTTTGGCAAACGGGTGTGCTCCAAGAGGAGTCGGCTTCCATCTAACATAAGCTTCCCTTTGTTGCACCATCGGGCAACCGTTTCCGGCGACACTGATAGTTGCTTGGAAAAGTGCGACGGCTTGAAGGAATCGGCTTGAAAAGCGGCGATCATGATGTGGGGTCCTTATCGGTGGGTAGTTATGAGATAATATCCTTCGGCACGTCATTCTCCAAAATTTGGAGAACGAGCCTAGCTTGGCTGGGTCAGTCGATGATGTTCTCGGGTGTCGGGTCGTTCGTGGTCGGTCTAGGTCTTCGTCTGGCCGATCGCTCCAAACCTTGGCGATCTCCGTATTTCATGAGTGCGTCGAACGAGTCGTCCGTATCCTGAGTACTGAGCGAGGGAACGGACGCGGCCAGTAGATCGGCGCGTTTCTTCTTCACCGTGTTCGACTCCCAGATCGGCTCGCCGCAGCGCGGCGGATTGTTGAAGCGATAAGTGTTCGCTTGTCCCGTTGCTCCCTTTCCCGGCTTGCCGGCTTTAATCAGGTCGATGTAACCGAGCTTGCTTAGCGTGCCAAGTCTGCGATAAGCCATCATCTTGTCGATCCCGGACAGTTCGGCGAGTAAGCGGGCCGAAGCGTAAAACGTGTCGCCTCCGTCCTCAGCGCGCACTTGATGAAGAGCATGGACTACTCGGAATACTGCCCGTAGTTCCGAGTCGATCAAGGTCTCCGGTACGACCACGTTCGGGATCTTGGCTTTCGCTCGGTCAAGGGGAGATAGACCCGACGAATCGCTACGTTTCGACGCACTCGGTCGAGGGATTGATACATATAGGTTCGGAGTGGGTTCTGATACATATAGGTTCGATCGGGAATTTGATACATATCTGTCGGATGGTAAAGAATGTGTATCAAGAGCAGCTCTATGTGTATCAGGAGCATCCCTATGTGTATCAGTCCTTGGACTATGTGTATCAGGAGCACAGTCATGTGTATCAGGCTTGTCTTTCATTGCCGACCACGCCCCCGTGACACTGAACGCACCTTGTGAGTTAGTGGGCCGATTCGTCGTGTAGGCCGTACTCCACACTCTTCACCATCCGTTATCCGCTCGGGCTTGGCGTTCGACCGGCCTAGCGGCTCGCCAGAGAGGCTAACGCCAAATGTCGACATCTGATCAGGCATGGTCGCCACGGAGGGCTCCACGGCAACGCCAGGGGCCTTGCCGGCGTCGTCGCATCGGCTGAGCGGTGCGCCGGAGCCGCTCGGGCCGAGAAGCAACCAGACTGATCTGAGTTCTTCGAGGCTCAATGGTCTGACTGGGTTCAACATGACTCACCACTCTCCTTTTGGCGGCGCAGCTCGCTGAGGGCATTGGTGGCGGCTTCGCGCTGCGCGGACTAAGGCTGGGTCGGTCGATCGCCCGACTCAGCTCGTCCTCGTTGCATTGGCTCACTTGTTTGCGGCTGCCTGGCCCAAAAGTAATCTCGACTGTTAGCCAAACTTCAGGGCTCAAAGGCTTGCCGGCATTGGCGCGGCGACCGCGCTGCCTGATCGAGGGTTTCACGGCTGTATTCTCCATCGGTGTCATGGACGGCGGCGCAGAGCGATCGAATGCCACGCTCCGACAAGGGGCGGGCCGAACCGCTCTGAAGTGATCGAAACGCTGGAGTCTGCCTAAAGGCCGATCAGGCGACGTGGAGTTGCTCGACGCCTATTCGTCCGTCACTGTTGTCGCGGCTTGCTGGCGGGCTTCTAGAGCCGCAGCAACGGCCGAGAAGCGGAACCTTATCACCTTGGCTGAGAGTCGGATGAATGGAAGCCGTCCTAGCCGCGCCCACAAGAGGATCGTGTCGGCGTCTAGGCTCAACTTCGCGCCGATTTCTTCCGCAGTAACCCACGCTTCATTTGCCTGGTTTGGTGTCACCATGCGTCTCCCGTTTGAAAAGTGCTTGGTCGAGTCTTCCGCCCAGTAAAGCTACCCAGGCGCTGAACCGACAGCGGCCAGTAAGGGCCGATCTGGTGTCGTTTCGCAGGGCATCACGCGCCGACTGCCAAATAGTAGACCTTGTTCGCGGAAAGCCGGTTTTTCCGCTGGCGTATATGCTTGAAAACACCAAGCCCGATCAGGACTGATGCCTGTAATTACGCGCATAGCTTTACCGGGAGACCGGTTTGGTCGAGCAATTGGTCTAGGAACCTCCCATTGCCGGCTCCCATTTAGGTAGGGTCGCCGAATCGTTTCGTGCTTCTCGACTATCAGCGCCGATCTCGATCTCTATTTCCAAATTTTGGAAAACGAGAACAACAACACCCAAAAGCGATGGACGCGATTGCCTGCAAAGGAGTTACGAACAATTCGGCGCAAACCGACAAGTCAAACCAAAATCTCTGTGCCGCACGCCATCCCATGCCACTGGTCAACGACACCCCCCTCGGAGAAGTTGCTCAGAAACTGAGATTCTCCCATCGATTACCTTGGCCTTGTGACTCGTCGTGTCTTCATGGATCTGTAATGCGCGATAGCGCAGGAGGGCTTTTGACATTACCCGATGTTCCGCCATCGGTCTGCTACTCCAGCGGGCGTCGTCGGCAACGGCGAGGTCCGAAGCCTGGGGGACAATGGAGCCTCGATCCTTGGATCGGCCGGGAATGCGCGAGCTGACTCGGCGACTGCCAGCATCACGGCGGTCGGGACCTAGCAGTCCGGGACAGGGTCAACTCAGGTGAAGTGCCGATAAAGGCCGTGATAATCAACAAGCCAAAGATGCTGTCAGGCTTGGACCAAAAGGTACGTGGTCAGGCACTGGGGGCTGGCCAATCCCCCGTCGCGGATGATGCACCACCGGCCGATAGGCACGACCTAACTCCCGGGTGATCCAGAAGATGAACGAAGTAACCCCGTTGTCTCCCCGCAAGGGAAGGCGAACTGCAAAGAACGCTGATGAGGCAGCGGCGGAGGGATGAGGGAACAAGCCAATGCCGATCGGTAGTCGACCGGATAGAGGGTGAGTCCGCCCACGGACGAGATCCCCTCGCCGCGAAAGCGGGCTGACGTCCCTCGGGTGTTCCGTCACGAGAGAACCTTGGCTAACCGACAAAGGGAGACAAGCAGACATGTCGGCGGTAGAAATACACGCTGGTGCGGCTCCCGATCCGATGCTCGACTGGCACTCCATCGACTGGAGGAAAGTCTGGCAGACGGTCCGTCGGCTCCAGGCGCGTATCGTGAAGGCTGTCGCGGCGGGCAGATGGAACAAAGTCAAGGCTCTGGTTTATCTGCTCACGCACTCGTTCAGTGGCCGGGCTCTGGCCATTTTACGAGCCGTCAGTAATTCAGGTGCGAAGACTCCCGGTGTGGACGGAGTTCTCTGGAACACACCGGAAGCCAAGTCGGCCGCTTTCGACACCTTGCGTCGGCACGGCTACCAGCCGCAACCGCTCCGCAGGGTGTACATACCCAAAAGCAACGGGAAACGACGCGCCCTTGGGATTCCTACCATGCGCGATCGAGCCATGCAAGCATTATGTCTGCTCGGACTCGACCCCATTGCGGAATCTCAGGCCGACGGCCATTCCTATGGCTTTCGACTGGAACGCCGTTGTGCCGATGCGCTCGATCGAGTCCATCGCTTGGTGAGCCACCGGCAGGGTCCCCAATGGATTCTGGAAGGGGACATCAAAGCTTGCTTTGATCGCATCAGCCACCCCTGGCTGTTGACGCACGTCCCCATGGACACCCGAGTGCTGCGGCAATGGCTGGAAGCGGGTTTCCTGGAGAAGCATGCCTGGTTCGCCACCATGGAGGGAACACCTCAGGGCGGGATCATTTCACCCGCGCTGGCGAACTGGACCCTGGATGGACTGCAACGGTTGCTGGTGAAGCGTTTCGCCAACACACCGCAACAACGGAAGAACAAAGTCCACTTGGTCCGCTATGCGGATGACTTCTTGATCACGGGCACTTCTAAGGAACTCCTTCGTGACCAAGTCCAACCTCTCGTGGCTCACTTCTTGAAGGAACGCGGTTTGGAACTCTCCCACGAGAAAACCCAGATCACGCATGTGGCGCAAGGCTTCGACTTCTTGGGCCAGAATGTGCGACGCTATCGCTGCGACAAGGTCTTGACCAAGCCGTCAGCCCGCAATGTCAAGACATTCTTGACCAAGATCCGGGAAACGATCAAGAACTCGGGCGACCAAACGGCAGGAGAAATGATCCGGCGTTTGAATCAACAGATCAAAGGTTGGACCATGTATCACCGTTATGCCGCGAGCAAACGCACCTTTACCCACGTGGATCATCGAATCTTCCGGATGTTGTGGCGGTGGTGCCGGCGACGGCACCCGAACAAGAGTCGGAAGTGGATCAAGAGGAAATACTTCCGGCAAGACGGTCACTGCCACTGGGTCTTCACGGGACTGTTGCTGGATCAGAAAGGCCAGGGCTGGCCGATTCAGTTGATGACCGCAGCGAACGTGAAGATCATTCGTTATGTGAAGATCCGTAGCGCCGTCAACCCTTACGACCCGGAGTGGGAGCTGTACCTGGAAGCACGGAGGTGCTGGCAACTGGCCCAAACGCGGACAGGTCGCAGCCGGATCGAGTTTCTATGGAAGGTGCAAGAGGGCCGATGTGTGGTGTGCGGTCAACCGCTGCAAATCGCAGAGGAAGACTGTCAGATCCACCATCGGATCTGGCGTAGCCAAGGCGGTCTGGACACGGCGGACAACTTGGAGTTGTTACATGCCAACTGTCATCGGCAGATCCACGTGCAAGAAGGACGGACGAAAGCAGCCGCGTCCCGCAAGGGGCGTTTGTGAAGGCTTGAGCTGCTTGAGGGGAAACTCTCACGGGCAGTTCTGAGGGGAGGGGGCGGCGGCAACGCCGCCTCCTTACCCGGCACGCACACCGCAGAATCCGCAAACCGTGTCATTTGTACGCCGATAGCGTGTCATGCTAGCCTAGAGAGTTGGCATGACGGGCCGGACTTCGTATGTTATCGACGGAGGTGCATCATGCCTGACGAGCAGAGCAGCTTCTGGTTTCCGTTCACTGTCGGTGCGGTTCTGACCGCTGTCATTGTTGCGGTCGTGTTGGTCCCCGTTGCGATCGTGCTGTGGCGCACGTACGAGGCGTATCCAAAGTAGTGGTGGCACATGACAGACGAGAGGCTTGGTTGGTGGGTTCGACTTATTGTTGGCCAGGCCGGCGCTATGGCAATGATTTCGATTGCGTTCACGGCTGGCTTCGTATTTGGCGTGTGGTATGAACAAGTCAAAGAAGAGGAGCGAGCAAAGACGCGGTCGAAGCAATATAGAAATGCCTGGACCCACCCGGTCCAGGCACGCTTAGGGCCGGCTGCGCAGGCTGTCAGTCCGTGAAGTTAAAAGTCCAAGTGGTGCCCGAGAAGTACGCGGTGCCAGTGACTGTTTCCTGGCCAATAATTTGTGCACCCGCTCCTTGCAGGTCCCCATCGAGGTAGTCTTGGCGTATCGTTTCATCTCACCTATCTGATGTCGGCATAGCCCTAAATCCAGATTCTGGATTTCGACGCCTATGATGCCTCATGTCACGAGACTCGTTGGACTCATGAGACACTCTTGCCTCTCGTGACCGTAGCGTCCGTATGTCCATCATCGTCCAACTACCCTGAAAATCTAGGCTGGGTAGGTACCATCTGCGTGCGTGCGATCGGTTGGGGGCCTTCCCCGGTGCCACCCCCCTTCCGATTGATAGCATCCACTCATCCGCTGATACATGCGGTCCCCTACGTGGACGTAGTGCTGCCGACCATCCCGCCGGTCCTTGCGAGCAGGTAGCCGACCCATTCACAACCTTCCGATGCGTTCGCAAGGCCAGCGTCTCCACGCATCGCCACGCCGTGCGGGAAGCAAGGCCAGCGTCTCCACGTCGCAGGGCCGTGTCGAGCCTGCAAGGTCGGACCGATGTATGAGGCAAGCCGACCACTGGCGTTGATTCACATCGACATTACGGCACTCGCATCGTGCGATTTCTTGTGTAGCATCGAACGATCTTACATAAAATTGCTATGTGCTCATTGAAGTCGAAGGCAATCGAGCATAGGGTTCTAGTGCAAGAGGCGATCACGTTATACCACACTTACAGGTTGAGAGAAGGGAACAATGAAGTCAGTGATAATGAAGGTAGTGATAATGAAGGTAGTTATCTACCTGAGAGTTTCGACGGAGGAGCAAGCGGAAAGCAAGCATGGGCTGAACGCTCAAGAGGACGCGGCCCGTGCCTATGCGGCAAGGATGGGATGGACCGTCGTCGGCGTCTTTACGGACGCGGGCGTGAGCGGTTCGGAAGGGTTGGAGCGTCGTCCAGCCTTGCTCGACTTGATCGCCACGCTCGGTAAGGGCGATGTGCTCTTGGTGGCGAAGCGTGACCGGATCGGTCGGCTTGACCCCTTGGCAATGGCCATGATCGAGAGTGCCGTGAGACGTCGTGGGGCTCGGATCGTGTCGGCAGCGGGAGAAGGAACCGAAGACGATGATCCTTCGAGCATTTTGATGCGGCGGATGATCGACGCATTTGCGGAATACGAGCGGTTGATCATCGGCTCGCGGACCAAAGCAGCGCTGGGAGCGAAGCGTAGGCGAGGCGAGAAGACCGGCGGAGCAATCCCCTACGGCTTAGAGCTTGGACCGGACCGGACCGGACCGAACGGTACAGTGATCAAGACCTTGGTTCCCTGCAAGGCGGAGCAAGAGGTTCTAGCGTTGATGAGAGAACTTCGAGCCAACGGCATGGCCTTGGAAGCTATCGCGGCGGAGATGACGTCGCGCGGGATTCAACGACGGGAAGGCGGAGTCCGATGGGACCACGGTTATATCAGTCGGCTTCTCAGGCAAGTCGCGTAAGCAGAAACCTGGATAGGCTAATGGCCTTGCTGGCGGATCATTCACCAGCAAGGCTTTCTCTTTCTTCGAGGACGCCATGACCACCCCAGTGACGATTACCGAGCAGCTCAAACCTGCCATAGAGACGTCTGGTCGCACGGCATACGACATCGGCAATCAGGCTGGTGTTGATCCTGGACAGATTCAGCGATTCATGGCGGGCGAGCGAACGCTACGCCTCACCACGGTCGATCGGATTGCGGCCGCGCTCGGGCTCACGCTGGGATGATTCGGCGACTAACCCGTTCATCGGGCCAGCGAGTCGTGAGACGATCGACGCGCCAACTAGGGATCACTCTTTCCACTTTGCGTCACTGTTCCGCGACCAACTGTCCGCGCCAACTATAATCCAGGCTTTGCGCTTCGTCGTACTGCGACTCTGGCAATGTGATGGCTCCCTTCGGAGCTTACTGGCCGTGCCGTGGTCGGCTGATGCTCAGCCGCATCACTTCCGAATCCCGCCTGATAATGCACATCAATTGGCCAGAGTCGCAAAGGGCAGAATACAGCCCGAAGAGCCCTGTTTCGTTGGCATTCCGGCCGTTGAGTTCCTCGAGGATATCATCCTTCTTGAGGCCAGCCCTCGCAGCGGGGCTGTCAAGGTCCACAACGTCCACCTTGATCAGATCCTGTCTCTTCCGTAAATGCAAACCCGTAGCGTTCCAGCGGTCGGCTCGGTCGAATGCGCGGACTTGCGAAGATAGACCTTGCGTTCCGGAAAATCGAACGTGGCCGCGAAGCGGGACCAGAATCTCAGACCTAATTGATTCGGTATCAAGCCGAACGACTCTATGAAGATGGGTGAGTGCACGGCGAAGTCTCCGATGCGGATGTCTCCCCCCCGTATCAATCTACGCGAGTTAGTGCCGCTGATGGATTCGACCAGAGTTTTGCCGATCTCCCGGAATCGGCCTTTCCTCACCAGCGACGCGCTCTCAAGGACCCCTACACTCCCGCTGTTCAGACCTAGCCCTCCCGTATCGATGATGAAACGGCTTCGTTCCCCTGGAGCAATCTCCGCCCAAATACTCGGATCTTCCCCAGTATCCCACACGATGGGCAACTCGTCTCCGGCGCCCTTTGGTGCCGACTTCAGCAGCAGAAGCTGACCCTGGTCAATGTCGATGTGAACGACGTATCTGCCTAGGAAGTCCATCCCGAGAACGCCTCGGATCGGGAGACCAGAGACCTGGCGCACCGATTCGAGATCCATGCTGCCGACTGCATCAAGAGGGCCGAGGGGAGTCCGGCCGACTCGAGCTTCCGGCGGCTGATACAACTTAAGCTCACCCTTTCCTTCGGACCCCTCAAATGTGACCACGTCAATGGGTTGACCCAACGGAATCGAAGCGTCGAAGACAGTTCCTGTGGCCCCGGTGTCAACGACGAAGGGATAGATCTTTCCCCCGACCGTAACGGGGATCAGCAGAGCGTTGCCGTCGTTCGAGACGGCAAAGCGCTCTAGAACCAGATTGGAAGGAATCTCTGGCCTAGCTGTCTGGCCTTGGCCGCTCGCAGAATACGCGAGGCAGGCAACGAGGGTGATAGCTCTAATCCTGAAATGACGCACGACGTGCCTTCCTTGCCCCACCTTCGGCAGGCGTGGTTCCCGGACTTGGCTGCATGCAGAATCTGTAATCTCTGATTTCTAGTCGAGGCTTTACACCGGTAATTTGACGTAAGTCCCCCACCGACGATCCGAACTTCCTTGATGCGAGGCGGGTATTGACCATTTACACATTGACGACATTACAGCCGCACGTTCTGGCGAAGGCAAGAGAACACTTCGACTCACCACGGTCGGTCGGATTGCAACGGAGGTTGGCCCGACGCTTTGTGGCTCAACGCCAGACCAAACCCCAGTGGTGCGTTAGCCGATCTTGCGAGCGACCTCAACCGCCTTGGCCATGTCGCGTTCGGCGTAGGTTTGCGTGACGTCGGCTCGACTGTGACCGAGCAGCACTTGCGCGGCTTCCAAGCCGAACTTGGCGCGGACTTCGGTCCCAACGGTGTGCCGAATTTGGTTCGGATGGAAGCGTGGAACCTTGGCCTTCACGCAAGCCCGAATCACTGCTCCCCACAGATGATCCCGTTGGATCGGGAATATCAAGCCAACACCTACCCTCAAAAGTCGTGGCAGGATGATTTGCTGGGCTCGTTCGCCAAGGAAGATCGCTCTTGACTTGTTCTTGTGCGTGGTCTTGTGACGGGCGGGCGTGTACTTCCAACACGTCGGGTCCGTGCGATCGATCTGGGGATGCCGTCATGCTTACGATTTCTTTAGGCGCGCACCAGTCGCTCTCATGACCTTCAAGGCGTCAGCCACTAGTTCAGGGACGAATGTCATGATGGCGTCGAGGTGCTCATCAGGGACGGGTTGGACTGGAGCTTTCTCCCGCGCTGTCGTTCGTCCGGCTTTGAGCCCTTCGACTGCCTTGAGGGCTTCCCAGACGGCGCCAGGGATTAGCTCTTCGCCTACGCACCATCGAAAGCATCTCCGAATCAGGTTGACCGCCTTGTTCACGTATCGGCGGCTCCAATCCAGGGAGATCATGCTGTCTCTGACTTCCTTGAGCCGTTTGGGTCCAAACTCGGACGCTGGCAAGTCACCGAACATCTCGACCATCGGCTTGAGCGCACAACGGATCGTGACATGCTCACCAGTTGGCGTCCCGTCAGGATGGACGTAGTACTTGATTGCATGCTGGCTGAATAGCAACACACAGCTACGCACCGTCACGCGCACAAGAGCCGGCTCAAGAGGTTTCGGCGGTTCTTCGGGCGTAGGAGTAGGCAGCGAGGCAACGAACTCCGCGTAACGCTCGTGGGATTCTGGCGTCCCATGCTTCCCGAGGTAAGTCGTCTTGCCGTTGAACTGGACGCGGGCTTGCCCAGTCGCTTTGTGATGCGAGTATTTTGGTTGCTTAGGCACTGGCGTGGACATAGCGACCTCCTGAACAAAGGGTAGCACACTACCTGAGTGACTACCTATTTGGCATCAGGTTTAGGTCGCTCTGCCGACCATCGGCAGGTAAACTTACGTCGTTTCGGCTCTCCGTAAATTGCTTGCTAATAAGCTCTTAAGTCATTGCCGGAGACAGGACTTGAACCTGCACGAGCATGGTTAGCTCACTAGCCCCTCAAGCTAGCGCGTCTGCCAATTCCGCCACTCCGGCGCGGAGCATTCAGCTCAAACACTGCCGCAGTAATCATGCGACCGACCCCGGTCCAATGTCAAGACGTGGCGACCAAAGAACTCCTGCCCGCGCCACGAATTCCGCGGAACATCCTTGACGCCTCTTGAGACTAATTGTATTATTGGATTAATACAACGATACGACGACCGCCAATGCGGCCACTTGGAGTTGAAGCGAAGCCGTGTGGATTCACATTTCTCCCAATGACGGCGTGCCGATCTACCAGCAGATCGTCAACCAGGTGAAGTACCTGTTGGCGTCCGGGAGGTTGTCGGCGGGAGAGGAATTACCGCCGATCCGCGTGCTGGCGGAAAAATTGGTCGTGAATCCGAATACGGTGGCGCGTGCTTACCGCGAGCTCGAGACGGCTGGGCTAGTGGAGAAGCGGCGGACAGCCGGAACATACGTTTCCCATGCCGGTTCGCCGCTGGCTCGCGGCGAGCGAATGAAGATCCTGTCGGAACGGGTGGACGGACTGCTGGCCGAAGCGCGCCAGTTGGGCATCGGCGTCAATGAGGTGATTGAGCTGATTGTGCAGAGAGACCAAGCGATGCAACGCCCAGACGGAGGTCAGAGTTCATGATTGCCGAGAAAACTGGCGTAGCGGTTGAAATTACGGATCTGTCGCGACGCTTTGGACGCACCGTCGCACTAGACGCAGTGAATCTGGACGTGCCGCGAGGTGCCGTCTTCGGTCTGGTCGGCGAAAACGGAGCGGGCAAGACGACTTTGATCAAGCACATCCTTGGCCTCTTGAAGGCCAAGACAGGTATGGTACGCGTGTTCGGACTCGACCCCGTTCGCGAGCCGGTCAAAGTGCTGTCGCGGGTTGGGTACCTGAGTGAGGATCGCGACCTGCCCGAGTGGCTTCGGATTGACGAACTCCTCCGATACCTGAAAGCCTTCTACCCAACCTGGGACGACGATTTTGCCGACGAGTTGCGCCGGCGGTTCGACCTGGATCCCGGCGCCAAGATCAAAACCCTCTCGCAGGGGCAACGGGCGCGCACCGGGCTACTCGCGGCGCTAGCGTATCGACCCGAGCTTTTGGTCCTCGACGAGCCTTCTACGGGTCTCGACCCCATCGTCCGCCGCGAGATCCTTGCGGCCATCATTCGTACGATCGCCGAGGAGGGTCGGACCGTCTTGTTCTCGTCGCACCTGCTCGACGAGGTCGAGCGCGTCTCCGACCACGTCGCCTTGATCGATCATGGCAGGATCGTGCTCTGCGACCCACTTGATGCCATCAAGGCGGCCCACCGGCGGCTGACGCTCCGGTTCGACGAACCGTTGTCGCGACCACCGGCGCTTCTGGGCACTTCGCGTTGGGAAGGAATCGGCCACGAGTGGACAACGGTCTGTCGCGGCTCGATCGAAGAGATCCACCTGCGCGTGGCTGGTGCCGGTGCGCGGATCGTGGAAGAACATACGCCGTCACTCGATGAAATCTTCGTAGCCCGGGTTGGGTCGCAGCCCCAACAGGCCATTAGTGTGGAGGCGTAGACCCATGCGTACACCGGCTCTCGTGATCGGCTGGGCGATCTGGTGTCAGCATCGGCGGGCTCTCGCCGGCTGCGCGGTGGCGCTCGTGGTGATGGCTCTTGCATACCCATTCCTCTTTTCGATCACGCGATCTCCGACCGTTGTGATCACCAGCACGATTCCGTTCGTCGTTATCTACGCCCTCGTCTTGAATTCCCTCTTGGTCGTCGAGGATCCTGGCAGCCTGACTTCAAGCAGCCCGAGGCATCGATTCGTTTTTCCGGTGCGAACGCATACTCTGGTGTTTTGGCCAATGTTCTATAGCTGGGTTGTCGCGGCGTTGTTATGGCTGGCGACTGCCGGCTTGATCTATAGGCCGAGCGGCTTCCAATACGCCGCTGCTTCTGCCGGCGCTGGGGATGGCCGCTCTCATGGCGTGGATTCAGGCTGTTGCATGGCTGCCGCTCCCCCAATCCTGGCTCCGCGACACGGTGACCATCATCATCCTCGGCACCGTGGCCGCAGTGCCGCTCTGGCTCGAATATGCGGAATTGACTTCGCCCACACTCGTCGCCGTCCTGCTCGTCGGTTTTAGTGCGCTCGCGTATCCGCTGGCGCTCACCGCCGTCGAGACCGATCGTCGGGGCGAAGTCTGGCGGGTCTGGCCAGCGCGACTTGGCCGCGACGGAAGCGCGACCACGGCGACGCTGTCCGCTCGGCGGCGACCTTTCCGGTCCGCGGACGACGCCCAGTTCTGGTACGAGTGGAAATGCCACGGGCTTGTATTGCCGTGCACCGTCGGTCTGGTTTTGCTCATGATTATGTTCGTCATCATGCACCCGCTGTTCACGGCCCGCCGTCCTTTTAATCCGATCATCTTCCCCATACTTGTGATCGTGTGGATCCTCATGCCGATCTTTATGGCCAGTTCAGCCGGCCCTGGTATTGGTCGGCTGGCACCGATGTTCCGGGTCAAGTCAGGTCGATTCCTCACGTTCGTGGCGATCAGGCCCATGACGAGTGGCAGACTAGTGGCCGCGAAGTTTCGAATGGCGATTGTGAGTGTCTTACTAAGCTGGTCAGTGGCTGTTGTCATGGCGGCGTTCTGGATGGCAACCGCGGGCAATGTCCTCGGATTGGCGTCTGACGCCCGTGCGTTTCTCCAGCCCGTCATCAGCACGAAGGGACTCGCGCTCATCCTGCTGGGAGCATTCCTGGTGCCGGCGCTTGACGTGGAAGCAATTGACCGGTGGATTCGCATGCTCTCTATCAGGGCGGCGCTGGATTGCCGATGTCGTCGTTCTCGTTTCTATACCCGCGATTGTGGGATTGAATGCAGCCGGTTTCTCGCTGATGACCCACCCCGAACAACTCCCTCGCGTCCTCTCGATCCTTCCGTACGTGGTGGTCTGCGCCGCCATCCTCAAGGGGATAGTCGCGATTTGGGCCTTTCGGACGGCGCTCCGCCTTGGGCTGATCGACGTGGTCGACCGTGGGAAGCGCTCTGGGAATCTGGCTGGCCCTATCCGCTTGCGCCTTCGTTTTCGCGTCATTGGTGTCGTAGAACGAGTCTTCCGGCCATCTCGATGCCGGTGATGCTTTTGGGCATCCTCGCATTCATGCCGCTCTGTCGGTTCGCGGTGGGAACGCTGGCGCTCGAATGGAACCGGCACCGTTAGGTTGCGGACTCAATTCCGGGTCACGCAAGAATCTTCAAGGGTCTCGAAAAGACGTCGAACGTAGCGAGCTTTCCCGCGAGTGCGTCAAGCTGAGGAGGCGATAGATTGTGCAACGGAGTGCGGACGGGCCCGCAATCGACACCCATCAGCGCCATCACGGCTTTCGACGCGGCCATGAAGCCGAACTCGCAGAGTGTCTGGATCATCTCAGCGGATTGGAGCTGGAGCGACCGAGCGGTCGCCAGGTCGCCTGACTCGAACGCGCGGATCAACCGCTGGTAAAGCGGACCGGCGAAATTGTAGGTGCTGCCGACCGCTCCGCGGACTCCGAGACAGAGGCCGGCGAGCAGAGCTTCGTCGCAGCCGAACAGGACGTCGAACGCGCCTTCATCGAGGGCTGTGCACACTTGAAGCTGGACCAGGTCGTCGTGCGAGTACTTGAGTCCGACGAGGTTCGGGATCCGGAATCGCGCTTCGTGGAGGAATTCGCCCATCGCCAAGCGGACGCCCGTCATGCCGGGGATATGATAGAAATAGAACGGCAATGGGTCGGCTTCAGCGGCGATCGGTAGGCAAAATTCGATCAAGTCATGAACGGTCGCCGGCTTGAAGTAAGATGGGGCCATCGCCGCGACGGCCGCGACGCCGGTCTGTCGAGCATGAGCGGCGAGCTCGATCGCGTTGGCCTGGCAGTTGTCACCGATGTGAATGGCGATCCGGAGCGCATCACCGGCGACATCCACCCAGCGCTCGCACAGCGCCTTCCGCTCGTCCACGCTCAGCGAAGCGCATTCGCCGGTGGTGCCCGCGACGAAGACCGCTCTCATCCCGGCTTCCAGGAAAAGCTTCGCCTGTCGCTCGACCATCGCCAGATTGAGCTGTCCGTCCCGGCGGAATGGCGTGTGCGAGGCGGGAATCAGTCCGGTCAGAAAACCAGGCATGGTCGACGCTCCGGCTCGAGCGGCTGGGGACGAACCACCGCGCGAGCCTGTCACGGAGGGTCGATCGTCATGCGAGCGAGTCAGCGGACTTAGAACATCAGTTTACCTGTCGGAATCCGCGCAGGCAAATCCATGTTAGGAGGTTGCCCGGTTTCGACCCGACGCTTAACATCAAGCGAAGTCAATCGGTCAATCTCACGCGGAGGTCGGGATTCCCGCTATTGCTAACGTGGAGGAAATCGGTCGTCATGATCGCGAACATCCGCTGGCTGTTTTACTCTGCCTTGACGATCCTGGTCGGATCAACGGCTTCCGTCGAAATCGCTCAATCCGATGTAGGGGTGTGGATCGAGCTGATTGGCGATCACGGCCTTGAGCATTGGAAGAAGCCAAGCGGTGACTGGATCGTCGGTGGCGGTGCTCGCGTCGATCCCAAGAATCCTTCCCGACTCGTTGCCGAGCCGGGTCACGGCGTGCTCGTGAACGGTCCGGCCGGCAAGACCACGAACCTGCTGACGAAACACAATTTCCGCAACGTCGAAAGCCATTTCGAGTTCTTGATTCCCAAAGGGTCCAACTCGGGTGTAAAGTTCGAGGGTTTCTATGAGATCCAGATTATCGACAGTTTCGGAGTTTCCAAACTGACCGGCAGCCATTGCGGCGGAATTTACCCTCGGGCCGAGATGCTACCCAGGTACCATCACATTGACGAGGGCATCGCCGCCACGGGTGAACGCGGGCCGACCAGCGGGCGAGTGGCAGACGCTGGATGTCACCTTCCGAGCGCCTCGATTTGACTCGAGCGGCAAGAAGATCGGCAACGCGCAGTTCGAAAAGGTGATCTTGAACGGCCAGGTGATCCACGAAAAGGTGGAAGTCCCGAGCCCGACCGGCCACGTTTGGCGGCTCAAGGAGGTGCCTCGCGGACCAATTCTGCTGCAAGCTGACCACGGGCCAGTGGCATTCCGGAACATCCGGGTCCGGCCGTTAGACTGATGCAAGTATATTGGCGAGCGGGGAGCGAAAGCTCCCGTTTCAGGTCTGTTGCTGCTGCCCTTGTTGCTGGCGGTAGGTTGTCTGCGAGCTGAGCTTGACGCGTTGGCCTCGGGACTGGGACTGAATCCAGGACGCAGCCGACCAGGGGGCCTGGATGGCTGACCAGTCGCTCCAATCGGTGGGAACCCGTTCGATGGGTTCGATCTTGACGCTGACGGAGATCGTCTCGTCGGCTCGGCCCTTCCAGACTCCGCGGTTGGGCGGCACGTCGGAGTAGTCGCGTCCGATTCCGATCTTGACATAATCGTCGCCGACGAGCGTTGCCCGCGTTGGATCGAAGTCGATCCAGCCATTGTCGCCGGTCCAAACCTGGCACCAGGCGTGGGTGGCCACTTCGCCCGTCTGATGGATATAACCGCTGACGTATCGCGCCGGCAGTCCGAGTCCGCGGCAGGCGCCGATGAAAAGGTGGCGCGAAGTCCTGACACACGCCTCGGCCCAGCCGGAGCGCTTCACCGACCGGCGTTCGTGCCGTCGTCACTTTTTTTTCGTAGATTAACCGTGATCGAACGGCTTCATTCACGTGGTGGACCGTGTCGATCAGCCGGCCCGGGGCTCGAGGCAACCCCGCGAGGAACTCGTCCAGCTCCTCCGAGCGATTCACGAGCGGACTTGGCTGAAGGTACTCAACCGTTTCAAGCGCGTGCAACTCCGGCGAGTCGGGATTGAAGTCGACCTCGGCCAGCCGCGACTCCGGCGCCGTCCCTCGGTGGGTCCGTACGATCGACGTGGCGCGGATGATCAGTTCTCGATAGGACGTGAGGATGTTGAAGAGATCGACGCGGTTGCCGAAGCCGTCTCGGTAGATGGTCACGGGTGCCCCCGGCATGATCTTGAGCCGGTAGCCGAGGTTGGTCTGGTCTTCGTCGGATGGTGGCGCCATTCGCACCTCGAAGACGGTTTCCGACACCGGTTCAGAATAACTGAGTTTGGTTTCGTGGAGGATCCGTAGCAGCATCGTGCGACCTTGATCAGGGTAGGGGGGCCCGAGCTCAGCTCAAGAAATAGGACCTTTGGATTTCCTCGCCGACGCGGCGGCAGGTTGTCTGGATGCTATCGAGGAATGGAATGAGACCGCGCTCGAAGATTTCGCCGACATCGATGTAACGTAATTCGCCGTCGAGCCGGCCCAGCAGCGCTCGGCTTCGCTGGCGTATTCGTCGTCGTCACCTCCGGCGATCTCCTGGAGCGAGTTCCGGCAGCGGGCGACGCAGAACCGGGTGGCGCGAGGAAAATCGGGATTGAGCACGAGGAAGCGGATGACGCCGACCGGCTCGACACGGTCGCGCTCGACGCGAAGATAGGCGCCGTAAGCCGAGCAGCTTCGGAGCAAGCCGGTCCAGCGGATCAATTCCATCGCCACGTCGTTGCTGGCGGTCCCCGGCTTGTGAGGCTGGCACTTAGCGTGGAGGATTCGCCCCATCACGTTCACGCGTTCGAGATACCGGCCGAGTTGAAGAAAATAATAAACCTCGTCGCGCGGCAAGGTGTTCTGTATCAAGCCGTCAAAAAGGATGCACGACTGTTTGACCGTCGTATAGAACGCGGACGGGCTCGCATGGAAGCGGCGCTGGGCCCGCTGGCTGGAAAGGTACAAATAGAGACGATTGACTTCGCTCCAGGCGTCGACGCCCAGGCTCTCCTGGGTGCCGCGTGCATTTTCGCGCGCGAGGGCGATCATGCTCAGGATCGATTGGGGATTGGTCCGGTCGAAGGTAAGAAATCCGAGGACGGCGCCGCGGTCGGCGGCTCGATGCGCGGAATGGAATGCCTCGCGACACGCGAGAATATGGAGTGCGATCTCGACCGGCGCGGAGTCGTCTTCGACGGCTGGGTTCGGTGCGTCGAGCTCGAGAAAGAGCCCGATGTCGAGCAGCCGGGCGACATTTTCGGCACGCTCGAGGTAGCGACTCATCCAGAAGAGGTTTTCAGCGACTCGGCTGAGCATCTCAGGTCTCCTGGAGCGGATTGACAGGAGAATCTTTCGCACCGGATGAGGATCGCGCCGAGCCATCGTGCAGGACCCAGGTGTCCTTGGTACCGCCTCCTTGGGAACTGTTGACGACCAGGCTGCCCGCGGGGAGCGCGATGCGCGTCAAGCCGCCCGGCATGACCACGATTTCCTCTCCGTAGAGCACAAACGGACGCAGATCGATGTGTCGCCCGTCGAGCCGGCCGTCGACGAGGGTCGGGTGCCGGCTCAGTTGGATTGTCGGCTGAGCGATATAGCCGCGCGGATTCGCCTCGATCTTGCGAGCAAATTCCTCGCGCTGCGCGCGGGTCGACGCAGGACCGATCAGCATGCCGTATCCGCCCGAAGAGTCGACCGCTTTCACGACCAGGGATTCGAGGTTCGCCAAAATGTGCTGGCGGTGGCTGGGGATGAGCGGCCGGAACGTCTCGACGTTGGACAGGATCGGCTCTTCGTTCAAATAAAAGCGGATCATTTCCGGCACGAACGGATAGATCCCCTTGTCGTCGGCGACGCCGGTTCCCAATGAGTTCGCCAGTCCGACGTTGCCCGAGTGGTAAGCACCGATCAGTCCGGCGACACCGAGCGTGCTATCGGGGCGGAAGGTGAGCGGGTCGAGAAAATCGTCGTCGACCCGACGGTAGATCACATCGACTCGTTGGAGGCCGCGAGTGGTCCTGCGAAAAATCTGGCCCCGGTCCAGGACCATGTCACGCCCTTCGACCAGCTCGACTCCCATCTGCCTGGCCAGGAAACTATGCTCGTAGTAGGCGGAATTGTAGATACCCGGACTCAATACCACCACGGTCGGGTCGTCACACCCCGGCGGCGCGATCGAGCGGAGCACGGCCAACAGGTTGTCGGTATAATCATCGACCGGCCGTACGTTGTATTGCTCAAACAGCGGCGTGAAGACCTGCTTCATCACCTGACGGTTCTTCAGTACGTAGCTCACGCCCGAGGGAGTCCGGCAGTTGTCCTCCAGAATGAGGTAGTTGCCATCATTGTCGCGGATCAAGTCGATTCCCGAGACATGGATGTACACGTCGCGCGGGACCTGGAGACCGACGCACTCGCGCCGGTATCCTGACGCTCCGAAGACCAGATCGGGCGGGACGACCCGGTCTTTCAGAATCAAGCGCTGATGGTAGACATCCTGAATGAACAGATTCAGCGCGCGAACGCGCTGCTTCAGCCCGCGCTCGATGCGATCCCACTCTCCGGCGCGATCAGTCGGGGAATCGGGTCAAAGGGAATGATTCGCTCGACACCTTGGTCCCGGCCGTAAACTGTAAACGTGATGCCCTGCTGGCGCATGGTGAGGTCGGCGACCTTGTGGCGACGTTCCAGCTCGTCGGGTCCCAGCTCGATCAATCGCTCGTAGAGCGGCGCGTAGTGCGCGCGTGCTCGCGACGGACCTTCGAACAGCTCGTCATACGCCACGAGGCGGTAACGACCGAATAGAGGAACCTCGTCATGCATTTTTGCCACATGCATCGTGAGTTTCGAAGGAATCGGTCATCGGCGAATGGATCAGTCTCGAGGGAATGAATGGGCTCGCATTGAGATTGAAAAACGCCAACGGCTCCGACGGCTAAGGTACGGCCGGGAGAGAGGTGTGGGTCATTTCCCGTTGGAGAGTGGCTGGCGATGGGGGCTCGACCCAGACCCGGCGAACCTCATCGTCGTTTTCGACGTAAAAACCGAGTGCGACCGCTCTGTCCGCGCAGCGTCGATCTAGCGCGAGATAACTGTTGTTCGAAATCAAAAAGAACTCGACAATCCTTTGTATCACCTGTTTCGCTCACAATCCAGTGATAAGGCGTTCGCAACGAGGGGTCTGACTGTTAAGATAGCTTTGAGGAGCGGCGCGAGTTTGTGCGATTGGATGGCTTGCGTGGCGGGTTAGACGATGACACGTCAATACTTGGTGCGGGTTTGTGCTCTTCGCCATCGGGACGATGGTCTTCTATTCGGCGAGTCCGGAAGCCGCTTGGGCGCAGCAAGAACCGGCCGTTCGAGAACGCGGTGCATTCCTCAGAGGGCACTACGCCGGCAAGCGGCCGGCGAGTCGGCGATGATCGCCCTGGGGCTCTTGAAAGCCGAAGTGCCACACAGTGATCCGGCAATCCAGGCTTGCATCGCCAAAATCCGTACGCCGGTTCACCAGCAGCGACGTACACCCCGGAGATGATGGATGGTCGCGGGACCTATGAGGCGACCGCCATCGTCATGGCGCTTTCAAACCTGGACGCCGTAGCAGAACAGGTCGCTGATCAACATGCTGGCCACCTATCTGCTCGGCCGTCAAAACCCGAACGGCTCGTGGGATTATCAAGGTCGGACGCACGGGGATACCTCGATCTCGCAATACGCCGTCCTGGGCATGTGGGAGGCGGAGAACGCTGGAGTCGAGATTCCACCCTCGGTTTGGGACCGCGCCGCTGGCTGGTTCCTGTCGGTGCAAGACTCGGCCGGAGGCTGGAATTACCATCGAGATGAGGAACGCGGTACACAGACACGGTCGCGATGACGGCTGCCGGGGTCGGTAGTCTGCTCATTTGCCAGCGGCAAATGGATCGCTTCCGCTCGGGCCAGGGTCGGCGCGGCACCAGCTCACTTTTGACTAAGCCCGCTCTCGACCGAGGCAAGCCAGCCAGACTTTCATCCGTCGACCCCGTCGGCCCAGATCAACCATGCGTATCAGAAAGGGCTGGCGTGGATCTCGTCGAATTTCGCACCGGGAAACCCCACGTATCGCCGGCCAATCGACGAACTTATATGCTCTACGGCCTCGAGCGGATCGGGGCTCTGGCCGACCGTCAAACGATCGGCCGTCTCGACTGGTTCGAGAAAGGGCGGACTTACCTCCGCTCGTCTCAGCAGCGCTGACGGCTCGTGGAAGCAGCCTCCGAATACCGACGAGATGAATACGGTGTGGGCAGTCCTGTTCTTGACCAAATCCACGGCCAAGTCGATCAGGAGAATCGAGATCAAGCGGTTGGGCGCGGGGACGCTCCTGGGGGGCCGGGGTCTACCCAAGGACCTGACGTCGATGACCGTGGCCGGCGGGCGAGTCGTGAGCCGACCCATGAACGGCGCCATCGAGGGGATGCTCGCCATCCTGGAGGATCCCCGAACCGATCAGGCCGATGCCGCGGTCGCCGGGCTGGAGGAGCGTTACCACAAGGAGGGTCCCGGGGTGCTCCGGCCGTTCAAGGACCGGTTTCGCAAGATGCTGACCGACCGCGACCCCGGAGTGCGCCAGGTCGCGGTCTGGGGTCTGGCGCGGATCGGCGATCTCGACGTCGTCCCCATGTTGATCGACGCCCTGATCGATGCGGACGACGAGGTGGTGAGAGCGGCCAGGCTCGGCCTCCAGCTCTTGAGCCGTAAGATCGATGGACTGGGCCCGACATCCCGTCGACACTCGAGGAGCGCCGCGCCGCCGCCAGTCGTTGGCGAGCGTGGTACGCCGCGATTCGACCACTCGATCTCGAAGGTCGGGACGAAGAGGTGAGCGATAGCAAAGGTTCGGGAACGCCCGTTACCAAGGATTCACAATCAGGGAGTTCGCCGCGATGAGCACGAGCCGCGCAACTTACCCCAAAAGGTCGAAGAGACGCCGGAGCTGAGCGAGCCGCGCGTCATTGGCGAAACGAAGTACGACCGGGTCACTTCGATGCTGATGGCGGTCGTCCTGGGGGCGATCCTGGTGGTCGGCTGGATGGCCTTGGTCTATGCGTCAAACCAGGCTTACGCTGCACGTGTGACCGCGCCGATGCAGATCATCGAAGTCACGGGTGGAGGGGGCGGCAGCCCCGAGGGAACGCCCGGCTCGACCGAGAAGATCGACGTCGCGGGCGCCGATGCCTCAGTCGATGGCTTCCAATAACGAGGAAGTGGCGGGCGACTTTGAGGAACCCGCCGTGCAACAGGCACCGGGAGCCATGCTCGAAGCGGTCACCGAGGCCGGCCAGAACCTCGCCGAGGTCGATATCGGCGCCGTGATGCCCAGCGGCGGACCCGTCGCCAGCGGCAAGCGGGCCTCCAAGATTGGGATCGGGCGGGCCCCGGTCTCGGTTCCGGCCCGGGCGATGGCGGTGTCTCTCGCGAACAGCGCTGGAGCATCATCTACAACCCCGGCCAAAGCCCCGAGGAGTACGCCCGCCAGCTCGACGCATTCGGAGTCGAGATGGCGGTCGTCACTGGACCCGAACAGCTCCTCTACATCCGGAATTTCTCGCAGGACCAGCCCGACAAGCGCTATGGAACCGGCCGAGGGGACGACCGGCTCTACTTCCTCTGGCAAGGTCGAGGCAGAAAAGAGTCCGACATCGCTCTGCTCAAGAAGGCGGACGTCGTCGTTGGTGAGGGAGTCGTCCTCCAATTCTATCCGAAAGAAATCGAGGAGCGGCTCGCCCAATTGGAGGTCCGCTACAAAGGACGACAACCGGGCGAGATCCGCGTCACTCGCTTCAGTGTCGTGCCCAAGGGAAGCACCTACGACTTCGTCGTCCTCGCCCAGGAATCGTTGAGATAGAGCGGTTTACCCATGAGTTGCGCACACCGCGAGAGCGATCACCGTCATACTCATCGGAAGCATCAACGAGGGATTTGTCCGCGAACCCCCTCGCTGACGCTTCGGGCTAGTATTGATTGTGTATTACTCTGGGGTGCCGAAAAGTTGGGATATACCGAGCTCGAAGGGTGGATTCAAGACGTGCGTCTTTATTGCGCAGATCGAATGACAATGCGAGCGAGCGGCTTTCCCCCCCTTGCGAAGGGGGGGTTAGGGGGGTTGGACAGGGCATAGCGAACATGCTCGGCCAAGCCGGCATTTCCGCGAGGCCCAGCAGCTCAGGGTAGCCGCGTACCAGGCCATGGCTCCGCCGGGACCACCCCCCCTGACCCCCCCTTCGCAAGGGGGGGACGACTGCGCAACGGAATCCGGATGAAGACAAGGCTTGTGCAAGAGCCAACATATTCGTCATCCCAGGGTTACCGCAGGTGAAAACGGCTGATCTTCTGAACATTTTTCGACGCCAGGAAGCCAAGAACTCGCAACCATCCCGCGATCGTCACGAAACGAGACCTTGCTGAATGGCTACAAT
This sequence comes from uncultured Planctomycetota bacterium, assembly GCA_963720335.1. Classification (GTDB taxonomy): domain Bacteria; phylum Planctomycetota; class Planctomycetia; order Isosphaerales; family Isosphaeraceae; genus CAVRFS01. The sequence goes on from CAVRFS010000009.1 coordinate 43,473, forward strand.
CGAAGTTCATGATGGTCAAGGTCGCGTCCAGTTCGTCGGGCTGTCCCGCGATCATCCGCTTTTGTTCGGTACCAGCGCGGCCTGTGACGTCGTCTTGGAGGGTGAGGGGATCAGGCCCGTTCACGGACGGATTCGCTGGAAGTCGAAGAGATTCAAAATCGAAGCCTCGCCGGACGCTCAGTTTGTCTTGATCAACGGTCACAAGATGACCACGGGCAGCGTCCACCAAGGTGACGAGATCACCGTTGGCCCGTGCCGGATGTTCTTGCTCAAGGTCGATGACGACATGCGAGCGGAATCCGGTTCAAAATCTCAAGCCGATGAAGGACGGACCAAGGTGCTGCCGTCCCCCTTTGCGGGGGATGACCGGGACGACTCGATCCACAACATCGCTCCCACGACCGCAAGCGCACAGGACCCGGCGGCGAGACCTTGCTCGAACGGGACGATTGGCTTGGTTCTCTGAAACGAAGTCGAAGTCCCGACCGAGGAGTCTCCGAAACGATCCCACTCGTCGGTGCGGACGATGACCGACGAGGTCGGAAAGTCGCTGCTCGATCGGTCCGGGTCCCTTGATCCAGGCTGTTCGAGCCGGGATTAAGCGGTTGCTGTCAGCGTCCGAGTCGAGCGCACGGGCCGGGAAAAGATCGCCTCGTCTCCCCTGGTGATCGGTTTGGTGGTCTCACTGGCGATCCTGGTGGGCATGGGATTCTGGCTCAAGTCGATCATCGCCGCGACGATCGCCACGAGAACGTATAATCGTGCGAAAGAAAACTTCGAGGATGGCGATTATCGCACGTCGATGCGCGATTTCGACGCGTTTCTGGCAGCGAATCCCGAGGACGCGCGGGCGGGCAAGGCGAGAGTTCTGCGGGCATTCGCCAACGTCCGTCAATACGTCTCGCCCGATGGCGGGACATGGTCGTCCGCGCTCGAAGCGGCGACGGAGATGGTGGAACGTGTCGGCGCTGAGGAGGAATTCCGTGACGAACGAATGGATCTGGCTGCGTTGATCATTCAGATCGGGGAGGCGCTGGCGGTTCGTGCGCGGGCCTCCGCCGATCCCAAGGCGCTGGCCGAAGCAGAGAACGCGGTTCGGTTGCACGCTCAGGTAGCCGGCGAGCCGGCTCCGACGTTGTTGAGCCGGTCGACGACTGCCTGCCAAACTGAACGAGGCTCGTGCCGCGGTCACCAAGGCGCGGATGCGATCCGACACTCTGGCTACGATGGATCGAGCCCTCGAATCATCGAAACTGGCGGGAACGAAAGAGGGTTCCGCGGGGCGAGATTCCCTTGGGGGATCCGCGACCATGAGATCGGGCGATGTCGCGGTTTCTCAGGGAACGACAGCATCCATGATGCTCGACGCGTTCAAGGATGACGCGGCGTCGCGGGTCTACCAGGCGCGAGACGCCTTGGTGGATCAATATCCCGACCTGGCCCACGATCCCGCGTTGATCAAGCGGATGACGGCGGCCAACGAGCTGATCCGCCGGGCCGTGACGGTGGATCGGTCGCATCGCTCCGCGGCCGCTGTCCCTCGACCCGATCCGCTCGGGCCGCCGACGAGCCTGATCCTCCGGTCGGCTGTCGAATCCGCGTCGACACCCACGGATCCTGAGCAGGTCGTCTTCGCTCTGGCCGACGGTTACGGCTACGCGATCGATGGGCGGACCGGAGCTCCATTATGGCATGTTCCGCTCGGTCTGGCTTCGCCGTTCGTGCCTCGGGCCGTCGTTGGAGACCGAACCGTTCTGGCCTTCGATGCCCGCCATAACGACCTGGTTCGGTTCGATGTGCTGACCGGAACCTTGAAATGGCGGCTCGATCTCGAGGGACCGGTCCAAGACCCACCGCTGGTCCTGGGCAACCAGTTGGTTCAGGTCCTTCCCGGCGGCCAGGTCTTGTTGATCGCCTTGGAGTCCGGCGAGCTCCAGGCGACGATCAACCTCGGCCGCCCACTCGCTCGCCCGCCGGTCCATGACGATTCGGGGCGATTGTATGTGCTGGGCCGTCAGGATTGCCTCTTTGTCTTGTCGCGCGATCCCCTCTCCTGCATCGCGGTCGAATACCTCGGCCAGCTCGACGGCGCGATCCCGTGTGCACCGGCCCGGCTGGGCCGGTTCTTGGTGATCCCCGAGAACGATACGCTGACCAACAGCCGCTGGCACATCCTGGTGATCGATGAAGACGGCAAGAAGATCAGGCCGGTGCAAGAGATCGAGGTCTCCGGCTGGACATGGCAAACGCCGGCGACGACCAGTTCGATCATCTGGGCGACCGGTGACAAGGGAGGCTACGAAGCGTTCGCGATCGGTGAGGAAACGAGCAAGGTGCCGTTTCGCTCGGTGTGCCGGCTCACGGCGGACATCAGCCAGTCGGGACCGGCGTTCGCACTGGCACGTTCGGAACGGGAGCTGTGGGTGGCGTCCGGACATGCCGGACGGTTCCTGCTTGATCCCGAGCGAGCCGTGATCGAGCCGAAAACGCCGCTGGCACAGCCTGGCCCCGCATTCGCACCAATTCAGACCGCAGGCAATCGCATCGTGATGAGCTTTCAAGATCAGGAAAGCGGCGGGGTGGCGCTCTGGGGAATCGATCCCGATACCGGCGTGCTTGAGTGGAAAACGATCATCGGCGCACCCTGGCTCACACCGTTGACCGCAACATCTGGATCCTCGGCCTTGACCACATTCGGCCGGGACGGCCGGGAAGTCTCGATGTCCCGTGAGCAGATCGCCAAGGGCGGGTTCGTCACTGTGGTATTGCCGCGACCGGGCGAGTTCTCCTTGCCCTCTGGCCTTCGCCTGGACCTCGACATCGACGGCAAGCCGTCCAGCGCGATCGTGCCCCATGATCATAAGAATGTGTTGTGGCTCCAGCAGCCGGGCAAGCCCGGTGGTTGGCGGAAAGATCGCACTTCCTACCGCGCTCGCGTCGAATCCCTTGGTTTGGCAGGGTGCTGTCCTTGTCCCCGGAATCGATGCCAGGGCCTATCTGATCGATCCGGTCACGGCTCAATCGCGGGCCGAGCCATTTGTTCCCAAGTTCGATCGCGACCGACAGGGGACCTGGCTTGCCCCAGTGCTTCTGGATCCTGAGAACGTCGTGCTGGCCGATGGAGTGGGCCGTGTTGCGCGAATCGCGCTCAAGAAGACTCCCGTTCCTCGACTGTCGGACGAGGCCGAGACGACGCTCGACCAACGGATCATCGCCGACCCCGCGTCCACGGGTGGGGCCGTGATCGTCGCGACCGCGGACGGGAAGGTCCGTGCACTGGCCGCGCGTGACTTGAGCCCGGTCGGGTCTTGGCCGCTGGAGGCTCCGCTCGCAGGCCGGCCTTATCAAACCAAGGACGGCTGCTTCGTCATGGATCGAGGCGGGCGGCGTGATGGCCTTCGGCCGTGATGGACAGCGAACCTGGTCGATCAAACTTCCGGCCGAGGTCGTGGGACCACCCCTGGTCGACGATCAGTCAGTCCGATTCTTGACTGCCGACGGGTCGCTGTACGTCCGCGCTCGCTCCGATGGTTCTACGCTCGATCGAAGTTGCTCGGCGTATTGCCCTCAGGTGGCCTGCTCGCGCTAGGCGACCAGGTGTTGATTGCCGCCGCGAGAGGGACGATTCGCCCGCTGAGGCCGTTGCCAGGGGATGCGAAGCAAGCCATGAGCTCACAACCGTGAGGCAGTTGACATGCATCGACTCCTTCCGAGCTTCGCCGTGATGATCGCATCGTCTCTGGTTCGTCGTGATCGGGACCTGGGGATCGAGTCCCGAAGCTCAGGAGCAAGGCGTTGACAAGCCGGCCCCCGTGGCGGAGCCGACCGATTTGCTTCGCTCTCCGCCGTTCGATCGCGTTACCCTCACGGATAACACGGTCTTGATCGTCGATCCCGTGAGCCCGCGGCCATTGCCCGCCGATCGAACCTGCCAAGGAGGCTCGATCGAAGCGACGCGGCCGGTCAAAGAAACGCGAAATTCCGCCCGGAGGGAAGATCGGCCGGCCAGACGAGCCGTCCAAGGTCGAGATCGGAGCACCCCCCGAGCCGGAACCCGAGACCGACGCGGAGTCGGGTTCTGAACTCAAGCTCCACTTGCTTCAGGGAGCGGTCGGCGAGGTACTCGACTTCAAGGTCAAGCGATTCGCCATCAAGAAGATCGAGTACTTCGAGGATATCTCTGCTCCAGGACAGTGATCGCTTGATACTGGCACGCGAGTTTGCCCGGGCGTTTGAGAATTGTCTTCGGGTGCAAACGCGGAATCCGCGGGTGGCCCGGACTCGACGAGCACGTCAATCACGTGCTGTATCGCCGAAGGCAACCAGGCGTTGATCGAAGGCGACACCGACCGCGGAGTGAGATTGCTCCGCGAGCTTCTGGAGCGGAAACGCGACTACCCGGGCTTGCTCGAGCAACTGGGCAGCGCCTACGGCAAGCGAATCGAACGGGCAATCGAGCTGGGCCTGTACGCCAGGGGACGTCGGATCCTCCACGAGCTGGATCAATTAATGCCCGGAGCCGCGGTTGTCAAGAGCACAGCGCGCCGTGTTTATCGCCAAGGCGACGGATCGCGTGAAAGAAACGGAGGGATTGAGCGGCCCCGGCCGGCTGGACGCACTTGTGGAAGCGCTCCGGATCTGGCCGGAACTGGAAGGTGTCGAGCCGCTCTATGTGAAGGCCTTTTCCAGCCGAGCCGACGCTCGAGGTCGCGGTCGGCGACGTCCCCTTCCCGATTGGGCCCCTGGGTGCACTCGCCGGCCGACGCACGCGTGAGTCGCCTCCTTTATCTGCCGATCCTCGCCAGCGATGACAACGACTCGCGCCAAGGAAAAAACCCGGACCAGCTCGCCGCGGCGATCGAATCGTCGGATCTGGGCCGGCGATGCTGATCCGAATTCGGCCCGGATTCGTCTGGTCGGACCAATCACGACCGGTCTCGGCGATCGACGTGACGCGCGACCTGGTGGATCGCAGCGACCCTCACTCGCCCCGGTATGAGGCGCGTTGGGCCGACATCGTCGATCGCGTCGAGATGACTGACGAGTCACGGATCGAGCTCCGGCTCAAGCAAGCTCCGCTCAAGGTGGGCAGCTCGTTCATCGGACCTGTGGGCCCGGCCCATGCCGGAATCGACGGGCGGGTGGCTACCTCCAGCCAGGATCGGCCACTTGTCAGTGACGGCCCTTACCATTGCGTCGTCGCCACCGCCGCCAGGTCGAATTGCGTGCCGCCTCGAACGACTTCACGCCCTCAGACAAGGCAGCGGCCCGGGTCGCGCCGCGAATTCACCGAATCCGCGAGATCAAGCTTCCTGCGCGCAGTCCGCTGTGGCAGCGCTCAAGCGCGGAGAAGTCAGCCTGATCGCTCACGTCCCTCCCGACCAGGCGGCGGCGCTCGCGGCCTTTCCGGAGATCAAGGTCGGACGGTACTCTCTGCCGGTGGTGCACGTCCTCGCGCTCGATGGCCGGAATCCGGCCCTGCGAAGCCGGGCGCTCCGCCGTGGACTCTCTTATGCGGTCGATCGAAAGGGTCTGCTCGAGGACAACGTACTGAAGTCTCCGGCGACCGATCCAAACGCTGTTGCAGACGGGCCTTTTCCCAAGGGGAGCTACGCCGACGCACCGGGCGTGAGGCCGCTTGGAATTTCAACCCTGGCTGGCACGAATGCTGGTGGCTGCCGCTCGTAAGGAAATCGGTGGCGGGCCCATCAAGCTCAACTTCGAGTATCCCGCGATCCCGGAAGTCCGGACAGTCGTGGTCAAGCTGGCCGAGGCGTTTCGCCAGGCGGGCCTTCAGATCGAACCAGTCGAGGTGCCGGAGTCAACGCTCGAAGGACAGCTCAGATCCGGCCGGCGGTTCGACCTGGCTTATCGAGTATTCCGCTGCGATGAGCCGATCCAGGATGCGGGTCCATTGCTCTGTCCCGGCTACGATGCTCCGCCCGAAGCCGACGCCCTGGCGTCGGCCGCCAGCCCGAGGATCTTGCGGCTTCTGTTGCAGCTCGAGCGCGCCCCCGATTGGCCAACGGCCAGGGGGTTGGCGATCCAGATCGACCGCGAGTCCCGCGACGAGCTGCCGGTGGTTCCACTCTGGCAGCTCGTTGACCACTATGCCTGGCGAGACCGATTGAAAGGTCCCGCCGACGTTTCCAGCGAGCTCTATCGGGGGATTGAAACATGGGAGATTGCACCGTGGGTCGCCAAGGATCCTTGGGACACGCCTTGATACCGTGCACGCGCCGGCCGGCCTTGGCGTGGGCCGTCCTTTGTGGATTGGCCCTGGCGGTTCCGCTCGGCAGCCTGGGCCAGCAGCCAAGCCCCGCGACACCTACGACGACTGCCCCCAATGCCGGAGAAGCTGCCGATCGAGCGCCAGCCGTACAAGATCCTGGTCAACCTGGTGTGCGATCCGTCGGCACGGATCGACGCGGCACGTCGAGCAGAGCTTGATCCGGGAATGGCAAGTCCTGGTCCATCGGTTCATTGGCTCACCTTGGGTGGTATCGATCGCACCGGCCTCGAGCCCGCTGTCGAACCTCGACGTCGATACACTCAAGCCCGACGCGTTCGCGAGCGTCGGGCCTTTCGATAAGGTATGGCTGATCCGGATCGCTCATGCCGAGACGGGTTCGGGGCTGGTTTTCAAAGGTCGCGAGTACGACACGACCACGCGAGGCCTGGGGACGCTCCAGCGGCCGGTCGGTCCCCGTCGCTGCGCTGACGTGGCTCGGGAGCTACTCCAGTTCACACAAGGCCTGTTCAACCCGACCGCGCTCATTGTCGGACAGGAAGGAGGACGTGCGCTTCTGACCGTTCGCGGAGCCTCGATCGCGCCGGCAACCCCGGTCGGCGCGGTTGTCGCCACGGGAGCCGTCTTTCTTCCGTTGCGGCTCATTTCGGCCAGGGATGGGAAGACGCAGATCAATCGGATTCCGTTCACGTATCTTCGGGTCGAAACCGTGGACGGTCCGGTTGCTCGATGTGCGATTGTCAGCCCGTTGTCCGACCCTCTGACACTACGGATGTCCCGCCCCTTCACGATGGCGGCCGTCGGGAGTGAAAGCCTGGAAATAGTCCGATAAAGCTCCGGTTCTGTGACAGAGACCCGATCGGACTCCGGCCGCTGGTTACATGTTGACCGCCCGTCTCGTGCCGGATGGTCAGCCCCACGAGCTAGGACTGACGGACCGAGCGGGGCGTATCGTCCTCAAGCCGGGTTTCGCCGACGGATTGGTCACCCTCCGCCTCCTGGCGGGCAACGTGGAGCCCATGGTCGAGTTTCCGATTATGCCAGGCGAGAGCGCTGAGGAACTATCGATCCCGTTTGAACCCAAACCGCTCACCGTGGCCCTCGAAGCCCAGCTCGACTCACTCCGCGATGAAGTCGTCGACCTGGTGGCCCTCCGTGCGCGGCTGGAGACACGGATGAAGGCAAGGCTCGAAGGCGAAGACTGGGATGGGCTCAAAGCGACGATCGAGGAATTCTCCAAGCTGACTCCCCACGACACCTTCGCCGAGCGCCTGACCAAGCTAAAGGACGAAGCCGCCGCAAAGCAGGCGAAGACAAAAAAGGCCGTCTTGACCAGGACCGCCCGGGCTCAAATCAGTGATCTCCAAGCCATGATCGACCGCTATCTCGACGACGACGTTTACAAGGCCTATGCCGAGGCATTGGAACGATCGAAGACGGACGCCGACGCCAAGGCGAAAGCGCTGGCGAAAGCCCAGGCGAAGCAGGCCGCTACCAAGCGCAGCCCGCCGATGGCCGCGGCCAAGAACGCAGCCGCCCGCCACGGCTGGTCCGCCGAAAAATGCCCCAACGCCTCCCGCGGCAATGCCCAAGGCTAAACCAAGAGACCCCAACCGCCACCTTCAGACATGCCGTTCTGAAGCCGGCTTACTCCCGGCGATCGTCACTCATCGGTAATTCAGTTGACCGAGCCGGCACCGGCTTTTTCTTGACCGCTGGCGATTTTCGGCGGATGTCGACTTCCCACCGCCGAAAAACTTGGCAAGCATGGCGCCGCCGCGGAACAAGTGGAGCAGGGCGGGGGTCGACAGGTTGTCGACCTGGCCATACCAGTTCGTCACCATCTTCGTGAAATCGAGCATCTTCTCTAACTGTTCGCGCGTATACTGTTCCGAGGCATCACCGAGCTTGGCCTCATCAACGCAATGTTCCAGAAGTGCGATCGTCGGATCCATCTCCCGGCGCTTTCGCTCGGCCATGATCACCCGGAAGGTTTCCATCACGTCCTTGAGTGCCTCGAACCGATCACGACGGTCGCCGATGATGTGGACTCGGCGGACGACTCCCCAGGTGATCAATTCACGCAAGCTTGTCGAGACGTTCGACCGGCTCACGTCCAGCAGCGTACTGATTTCTTCCGCGTCGAGGGGCGAGGGCGCGACGAAAAGGAGGGCATGCACTTGGGCCATCGTCCGGTTGATACCCCAGGCCTGGCCCATCTCGCCCCAATGAAGCACGAACTTTTGGGCGGCGGGTGTCAGTGTCACGTTCATTCGGCCCTGTCTGGTCAAACAGTTTCTACTGAAATGATACGTGCCGGCAGGGCCGTCGGCAAGCAAGTAGGGACGCGATCGTGTCAAGTGCCCGGTTTCGGTTCGGGACCTTGGCGTCCTCGAAGTCGAGAGCGGCGGAATTGATGCAATATCGTAATCCGGTCGGTTGAGGTCCGTCATCGAAAACATGGCCGAGATGTGCGTTGCACTTGTGGCAAACCACTTCGGTGCGCCGCATGTGCAGGCTGGAATCGCTCTCCTCGTCCACGTTTTTCTCGTTGATAGGCTGGGTGAAGCTCGGCCAGCCCGTCCCGGAGTCGAATTTGGTCTCCGATTCAAAAAGTGGAGTGCCGCAGACGACGCACTTGTAGATGCCTTTGGATTTGTTGTTCCAGTACTTGCCAGTGAACGCTGCGCTCGGTCCCTTTTTCGCGTGTCACGTGGTATTGCTCCGGAGTCAGCCGTTTTTTCAACTCCTCGTCGGATGGATCGCTGCTCGCCTTGCGATTCTCGGCTTCTGTCGACATGGGAGACTTACTCCGAGTTGAGGGTGTACGCGGGTCATTGGCGCGGGAGCCAACAACGATACCGATGATAGCCGCCACGGTGACCAACACGCCGGTTCCTGTCGCTAGCTTGGTCAGAGAACTCATCAAAACGCTCCCCGATCATTGTTTGGGATTGCAGGCCGGCCAAGACATCGAGCGACTCGAAATGTCGGGCCACGAAGAGGCAATGATGTCCTCGTCTCCTTTACTTATTCTGGACACGCGAGTCTGTTCTCTTCCAGACCGAATCCGCGGCGGATACGTAATCGGTACCTCTCCAGTTGACGCGGCCGGTCAAACACATACGGATGGCTCTGATCATGATGAGGTCGATGAGCAGGTTGCCGAGCGGGAACCAACCCACAGCGCTGGAATTCGGGGCCGACAGTGCGTAAACGCGGCGGAACACAACGTACATCCACGCGTGGTGGATCACGCTCAGGCCCAGCAGCCAGAGTGCGAACGTTTGGTGAGCGTCCGAGCGCCAGCAAAAGGACGGCGGCCGCCAGCGCCAGGTGGCCGGTTTGACAGAAAATCAAAGGGTCGAGGAGCTTGAGGAGCAGGCGCCCGGGTCTGCGGTCGAGGGCGTCGTAGAAGATCCGGCTCCAGCCGCGCACGAGCTGGCCGAGTGTCGAGTACATGCGGCACGAGACGATCTCTCGGATCAGAGCGACGCGGAGTCGACAGTCCCAGCGCCTTGACTCGGGTCGCCAGGGCGATGTCTTCGACGAATCGGTCACGAACGGCCGCGTGGCCTCCGGCGGCCTGATACGCCGACCTCTCGATCAGGATGTACTGGCCGTTGGCGAACGCCAGCGGCAGAGCGGAGGTCGTGGACCTTATGCAGGGGGAACGACTGCATGAGAGTAATCCCCGCCAGCGGCTGCACAACCCGCTCCCAGAAGGTCTCACATCGCAGCTCGGGCAACAGGCTGACGAGCGACGCCTGGTGAGCTCGGGCAAACTCCATCATGATCGCCAGGCTTTCCGGCGCGTGCAGCGTGTCAGCGTCCAGGAACCAGAGCCAACGGCCCCCAGCCTTCTCGGCGGCGAAGTGGAGAGCGTGGGTTTTGCCAGTCCAGCCCGCTGGCAAATGATCGATGTTCAGAACTCGAATCCGCTGATCCTGGCTGGCAAACTCGCGTGCGATCGCCTCGGTTCGGTCGGTGCTCCGGTCGTTGACGACAAGAATCTCCAGGTTTGGATACGATTGGCGGCAGACCGAACTCAGGCATCCGGCGAGGTGTAACTCCTCGTCCTTGGCCGGAAGAATCGCTGAAACCAAGGGCGGAGCCGGACCGAGCATACTGGGGCGAGCGGGGAGTGAGGATCTCCATCCTTCGGATGATCACCATCAGCACGATCAGGCGAATAGGCCACACGGCGATGATCGCGCCATAGATCCAGAGCAGGGTCACTTGCGCGCCGCTCATTGTTCGGCCACTCCGGCACCGGAGATGGGCCGATCGAAGCCCTCCAGCTCACTCGCGCGTGGCAACGCCAAAAGACCCAAGGCCATCGGCACCACCCAGAAGGGAATCACGGCCTCGAGTCGGGGATCGCTCAACCAGCCGTGGAGTAGACCCAACGGTGTGATCAGCGCCCCCACGATCGCCGGGAGAACATGAGACCAGAAGAACCGCGACTCGCGGCCGGATGGATCACTCAAGCCACGACGCCCGCCGATGATTCGCCTCAACAGGAAACTCAGAACGCCCAAGACCACCAAACCGAGCGTGAGAACCTGATGGGCCTGGCGTTCGGCAAGCCCCGGTGCCAGCGGCTCTCGACCGCGCAGCAGCCAACCCGAAATCGCAATCGTCAGGCCCACCGCGATCAGGACGTTGAGTACGGCCGAGCGGGTTCGCGACAAGCAGGCTTGTGACGCCTCATCGAGACCGATTGAGTCGGGTTCAGGTATGGGGTGCATGCGGAATCGTGGTCCGGGTTCCGTCGATCTGTCGTCTGAGGCCGAGGATCAGCTCGATCTGGCCGATCGGTTGTCCGGTTGCTCGGGCGATCACTTCAGCGGATGAGCCCGAAGCGGCCAGGGACCAGATCGCCGCATAGCGCTGTGTAAGTCCATTCACGACAAGATCACGGTCGTTGGCCGCGGCCGCCAGGTTTGGAACGGCGATCAGAGGACGCTCGCCGCCATCGACTCCGGACACTGCCGGGTCGCGTCGTTGCTGGATACCCGTCGTCGGCCATGACGGTCCAGACCATCGCGGCTTCGGCTTTCTGGGAGCGAACTTCCTCGCGCTTCTGCCGAGGGAGTCGTACCGATGCCCTCGAACCGTTCCAGCCGGACTTCCAGGGCTTTCAATTGCTGAGTCAGTTCGCCGAATCGCCGCTCGCCGAATTGTTGCAACCGAGCCTGCACGCGTTTGAACGCCAACCAGGCCACAAGCGGACAGCCGATCCCCGACAGCAAACTCGCCGCGGCGACGGTGAGAACGAACAACGAATCCAGCGGCATGGAAAATGTCCCTCCTTGGACACCCACGGCGATCATCGTCCACTCAGACTGCCATCCATTCGCCACCGATCGATCATGGATGAGCGTGCTCGTGGGCGGGTGTGTCTTGGGTTTGGCCCCGTTGCGAGTAAGCGGCATGCGCGGCGTCGTAGACCTCGCGGAGGGGGACCGCTTTCTCGGCGGCGATCCGGGCGCAATCATCATATTCCGGGCTGAATGTCGGTGGACGCTCCCCGAGCCAGCCCAGCTTTCCCCGCAGCGAGCCGAATTTCGTCTCGATCTCGATGGCCTGCCGTTTGAGCTTGTGCCGGCTAACCGGATAGCGTCGAATCCCGAGAGTGGTTGTCTCGCGAAAAAGGAGATCTTCAAGCGTCGGGATCTTGGGCTCGTCGCAGATGACCGAGACCATCACTCCGGGCCGATTCTTCTTCATCTGAATGGGCGTTACGAATGCGTCGAGTGCGCCGGCTTCCATCAGTTTGGTCATCGTGTAGCCGATGACCTCGCCGGGAATATCGTCGAGATTGGTTTCCAGGACCCAGACCCGGTCGCTCGAGGCCGGCAATTGTGTGGTCCCGACAAACAGGCGAAGGATATTCGCCTGCTCGGGAAACTCACGCGTGCCCGCCCCAGTCCGATCGACTCGATGGTCAGGGCTGGGAACGACGTGAAACGTTCGACGACGGTGGTCAGAATCGCGGCCCCGGTGGGCGTGGTCAGTTCCATGTCGACCATGGACTCGGCGAGCGGGACGCCGCGCAACAATTCCGCGGTGGCGGGAGCCGGCAGCGGCATTCGCCCGTGAGCCGCCTTGACCCAGCCTCGGCCGGTCGGCACGGGACTGGCCTCGAACCGGTCGACGCCGAGCAGGTCCAGACCGACCGCCGAACCCACGATGTCGACGATCGAGTCGACCGCGCCGACTTCGTGGAAATGGATCTTGGACAGATCGATGCCGTGCACGCTTGCCTCGGCTTCACCCAGCTTGAGGAAGATCCGCTTCGCCAGATCCTTCTGACGAGCCGTCAAGCTGCTCTTGTCGATGATCGCTTCGATGTGATGCCAGTGGCGATGGACGTGCTCATGCGGCGCGACGACCTTGGCATAGGTCGCGCGAAAACCTCCGCGCCGGACGTTCTCAAACGTCAGCTCGCAAGGCAATCCCAGGCTGGCCACGGCCTCCTGGATGGCCTTTCGGTCGACGCCGGCATCGACGAGCGCCGCCAGGGTCATATCGCCGGCAATGCCGCTAAAGCAATCAAAATAGGCGAGTCGCACGCCCTTACCCCTTACCACGAATGCGTGAAACGATCGACCTCGCCCATTGTATCCGACCCGCACCCAGGGGCAAGGCCGGAATGAACGTATCAAATCGTTGCTTCCGTGGTCGTGAGGAGCGACATGTGTCTCGACTGCGCACGTCCGGACCAGTGCGAATTTCGAGCAAACCCCCGGCGCGACTGACCGAACGACGCCTACTCTCATCGTCGGGTGATGAAAGGTTGTTCTTCTATCACCGAAGCGATCCTCCCAGTTTCGTTGGCGTCCCTCCAGCCCCTCTCCCCTCGGAGTCGCGACAGGCTCGTGCGGGGTCAAGGGAAGTGCGACCAAGCGTGCGGCGCGGTATCTTTGGGGATGGCGATCGCCCGAACTATGAACGTCTGTTAACCGCCAAAGGGGCACCTTACAAGTGCCCGATGTCTAAAGGGTGAAGTGCCCGATGGATCAATGGAATTCTGTACGTAGAATAAGGAATTACTTCGAAGTGTCAGTGTCATACCTGGACTAGAGATCATCAGTTTCTTCGCGAAAGAGACTACATTGCGCTTTTTCGTCTCAAGACCTTCTTGTTCCCGGGAAAACGAACGATTGAAGGGCGGCGCCTCCGTTCTGTGTCTCGTTCCCAGCGCCGCGATGAGACGAGACCGATCGAAATCAGAGACAGTTTCCATCGTTTGGACGCCCCAAAACAGCGGCTCCGCTCTGGGTCACTTCGCAAGCTGATGCGCAAAACCGTCTTCTTCTTTGTCTTGGTCCACCGATACTCGTCGGCGCAGAACGGAGAACACTCGTTCGGTGCTAATGATAGTGCTTGGGTTATTCGCCTGGGACATCGGCAACTTCCTCCGGGAATCACTCCGCAAACAGCCTTAGCGACGCTGCACGAGGCGTTTATGGATGAGATACTCCGTTCGTTCATGCCTCTTTAGCTACCGCCGCGCTCCGCTCGGAGACCAGGCGGTTCATCGCTTCATTAGCCGGCCGGATCTCGAATGTCGTTCTCCACTTCATCCTCATCGCCGGGTGTTTCGACATCAGCGCGATGGCGTGGTTCAGGTCGCGGGCTTCCAGCAGCAGAATGCCGCCGAGCGTTTCCTTGGTCTCCACAAACGGACCATCGGTGACTTGGACCTCGCCATCCTTCATCCTCAACGTGACTGCGTTACGGGCGGAATCGAGCGCTTCTCCCCCCAGGAAATGCCCGCCTCGCCGAAGTACATCGTCGTAGGCAAAACATTCCTCCATCATTCTCTGCGCGTCTGCCTGCGGAATCTGAGCAAACGCCGCCTCGTCGAAGAACCCTAAACAGACGTATTTCATGCGACTCTCCGTTCAAGGACTGCCCTGCTGGATTTGCTCGGCCTTCACGCTGCCAAGCTCTCATTCATTATTAAAACGGGCCAGGCCGTAACCGTCACGATCCCCCGAGCTGGGCTTCCAGTTCTTTCACTTCCTCCAGCCGCTCGGGCGTGACCACGCCCGGCAAAGTCCTCCGGTTCCATGAGCGGACGAATTTCGACGTCGGAGTCTTCGATCATCGGGTTCGGGCATTTCTTCACCCAGTCAATCGCTTCTTGTAGTGAAGAGACCTTCCAGATCAAGAACCCGGCGATGAGTTCCTTCGTCTCAGGGAATGGCCCGTCGGTGACGGTGCGATTTGAGCCGGAGAACCGAACACGGGCACCGCGAGAACTTGGCGTCAGTCCCGTACCATCGAGCATGATTCCCGCATTGATCAATTCTTCGTTGAACTTGTCCATGGCCGCGAACATTTCGGGGTCGCATCTCGCCCGCTTCTGACGCCTTTGACGCTTTGGAAATCACCATGACTTTCATGACGGAACTCCTGAACTTGGTGGATGGGAATGCGATGGAAGTCGGTCATTTTCCGACTTTCACCAGTAGTCAAACGAGAAACTCGCCAATCGACAACAATCTCCAAAATTTCGCCAGAAATCTGTTGCCCACACATTTCGCATCAAGAAATTGCGGGCGAGAACTAGATTTCGGACAGTCGCCGAGTCAAAAATCGCCGCTCGGGTTCCTGCCGGGCCAACGATAATGCTCGCTCATACGAGTTCTTCGCGTCGGACATTTTTCCGGAGCGACGGCACAACTCCGCTCGCGCCGCGTGGGCAAGGTGATAGTCCACCAAGTCCCCGCGTTCCAGAATCGCATCGATCAGGACCAGCCCCGCTTCCGGTCCGTCCCGCATCGCGACCGCGACGGCCCGATTGAGTTCGACGACCGGCGATGAATCGATTCGCTGCAGTACGGAGTAAAGCACGACAATCTGATTCCAGTCCGTCTGGGCGGCGGTGGCGGCCTCGGCATGGACTGCTGAAATGGCAGCTTGGAGCGTGTACGCACCAAATTCGTCGCGACCGAAGGGCTTGCTCCACCAGTGCCGTGCCCTCGGAAATCATTTGATGGTCCCAACGGGAGCGGTCCTGCTCTTCAAGCAGAATGATTTCACCGTCTTTGGAAACACGTGCTTCCCTGCGCGATTCGTGGAGCAGCATCAAGGCCAGCAGCCCCTTGGCCTCCGGATCGGGAAGCAACTCGAGAAGTAACCGGCCCAGTCGAATGGCCTCGGCTGTGAGATCAACCCGTAAGAGCGAATGCGCCCTGCGAGGCCGCATATCCTTCGTTGAACACCAAATAGATGGCGGAAAGTACCGCGTCCAGCCGTTCGGGCAGGTCCCCCAGAGACGGAACGACATAGGGAATTTGTTCATCACGAATCTTCGCCTTGCCGCGTACGATTCGCTGGGCCATCGTTGCCTTGGAAGTCAAGAACGCGTGGGCGATCTCCTCGGTCGTCAGTCCGCAGACCTCGCGAAGCGTCAACGGCACCTGCAGCTTTGGGTCAATGGCGGGATGACAACAGGTGAAGATCAGACGCAATCGATCGTCTTCGATCTCCGTGGCGGCCCGGGCCGCATTTTCATCGGCCACTTCGTCTACTCGCGAAGCGATTTCGGGCTGAAGTGCCTTCAGGCGGCCTTGCCGACGAAGCGCATTGATCGCCTTGAATTTTCCCGTGGAGATCAACCACGCTCTCGGATTTGCCGGCACCCCATCTCGTTGCCAAATCTCCACGGCGGCTGCGTACGCCTCGTGCATGGCATCGTCCGCCAGATCAAAATCCTTCAGCAATCGGACGAGTGAAGCAAACACGCGACGCGAGTCGGAGCGGTAGAGATCGTCGATCCGGTCGCGGATCGTTACGGAGGCATCGAGTTTCATGTCGATCGTTTCATGCCAGCTTGACCGCGTCCGCGGTCCGTATCGACATCGGTTCAGACGGCGAGATTTTACCTGATTCTATTCAGAATTTGAAATCCGCCGTTAGAACAACCACCCCCAACTAAAGTTCAAATCCCGTCGCCGGTCGCATTCGCAACCAACGACGGGATTTGAAGTTACACGGAGTCGGGGCGACAAAACGGCTATTGAACTTTTTCTCATCGGGGTTAGGGCTCTTGCATTGCAGTCATCCATCATTGACGTGGTTCGAATTGCCACGCGGTACTCAGCAGCGACCGGCTGATAATGCGAATACGCATTGGATCCGAGTATGCGATTCTCGCTCACTTCGGTCGATGGAACCGACGCACTCCGGGCCGTTGTGCACGCCGGTCCGACCAGCGGCCAGAGGAGGAGACCATCGCCGCAACTTCACAATTCTGCGGCACGCCATCGACTCCGCGAATTCGGCGGAAAAAGCCTTGATCCACGCTTGACAAAACAAGTTGTCAAAGCTACCATCTCCCCATGCTCGACATCCAAGTCATCAATGATCCGGCGGCGGCGACGGTGGCCTTGGAGCCCATCGCGGAGTCGACTGCTCTCCGAGCTGGCCGTGCCCGCCTCGGCGGCGACGTTGGCCACGCGGGTCGGCCTGGCTCGGCAGAAGGTCAACTACCATCTGCACGCGCTGGAGGCGCACGGGCTGGTGCGGCTGGCCCAGGAACGCAAGTGGGGCGGGCTGACGGAACGGCTGCTCGTGGCGACGGCTGCTTCCTACGTCGTTTCGCCGAGCGCCTTGGGCCCGGTCGCCGTTGATCCGAATCGGGAAGTCGATCGGCTGTCCGCGAGCTATCTCATCGCCCTGGGCGCACGGGTCGTCCGCGAGGTGGATGACCTTGTTCATCGTGCGAAAGAGGCGGGCAAACGCCTGGCGACCCTGGCGGTGGATACCGAGGTTCGCTTCCGGTCGGCGACGGACCGGGCGGCTTTCAGCAACGAACTCACCGAGGCCATCACGAAACTCGTTTCGAAGTATCACGATGAATCCGCCCCCGGCGGCCGCGCGCATCGCCTGGTGGTCGTGGCGCACCCTCTGCCGCAGAAATCCGATCCCAAGGAGCCATCATGAGCGTGAAGAAAGAAGCCTCCGGACGCCGTTCCGTCCAGGTCGAAGTCGAGGTCCCCGGCACGCCGGAGGAAGTCTGGCAGGCCATCGCCACCGGGCCGGGTATTTCGTCCTGGTTCGTGCCGACTGAGTTCGAGGAGCGCGACGGCAAGCCCGTCGCCGTGAAGTTGAACTTCGGCCCGGGCATGGAGTCCCGTTCCGTCGTGACGGCCTGGGATCCGCCGCGGATGTTTGCCGCGCAGGGCGAGGGCTGGGGCCCGGGCTCGCCGCCGATCGCGGACGAGTGGATCGTCGAAGCTCGCGCGGGAGGCATTTGCGTCGTCCGCGTGGTGCATAGCCTCTTCGCCAGCACGGACGACTGGGACAACCAACTGGAAGGCACCGAATCCGGCTGGCCTGGCTTCTTCCGCATCCTGCGGATCTATCTCACGCACTTCCGCGGCCAACGCTCCGCGATGATGCAGTGGATCGCCCCCGCCGCGGGAACCGAAGCGGAGGCCTGGGAAACGCTGACCGCGGCACTGGGGCTGAAAGGCGTGGGTGTCGGGCAGCGTTGGGCCGTTCCGGCAGGCGTCCCGGCGCTTGGCGGCGTGGTGGAGCACGTCAGCCAGAGTCCGTACAACGCCCTGCTGCGGCTCGACAAGCCGGGGCCAGGCACCGCCGCCCTGGGCACCGTCAGCTTCGGCGGCTCGGTCATGGTGACGCTCAGCTTCTACCTCTACGGCGATCAGGCGGCCGGAACCGTCGCCCACGAGACACCGCTGTGGCAAGCGTGGATCCAGGAACGCTTCCCGATGCCCCCGGAGCCGAGCAAGAGCGAATGACCGCGTAGTTCAATCAACTGCTTGATGAGGATCGCGTTGACGCACGCTACAGGAGGACTCCACATGCTAACATTGTGACCACTCGCGTCTGCGGTATGATGTCGCTTTGGTCCGACAACCCGACGGCGTTTCAGCCACAATCGAATTGACTGGTACGTCGATGCGAACTGTTCAATCTTTTTCGTCAGTGTGACTATTCGCGTACACCATGCGGTTTGGCATCGTGCGCGGCGGGTGGCGGTCTACGTTGGACTGCTTCCGTTGCGACACAATCTCGGAGGCGATCATGAAGGCGATTCTCTCAATGGCGTTGGTCCTCGGGGTATGCGGCCTGGCGGGCGCGGCAGACGACAAGGTGGTAGATCCGGTCGGGACATGGAAGTGCGAGTATGAGATCGGCGGACAGCAGCGGACATCCACCTTGAAGATCAAGAAGGGCGGGGACAAACTCGCCGGGACGATGAGCTGGCCGGACCAGGAAGAGAGCGAAGCTCAAGGACCTGAAGCTGAAGGACGGTACGCTGACATTCTCCGCCGAGCGGAAGTTGGCGGGGATGGATGACGGCATCACCGTCGAGTACAAGCTGAAGATTGACGGGGATAAGCTCAAGGGGAAGGGCGCGGCGGAATTCGGAGGCGAGAAGCGGGAATGGGATGTCGAGGGCAAGAGGCAGAAGAACGATAAGTAGTAGTCGCGCAGTCTTGAGGGTTCCGACGGCGGATGGACGAGGCGGGCCAAGGTATCGTCCTTTCTTCGCCCCCGAGGATAAGAGGTCGGGAGCCGAAAGCCTGAATCAGTTCCTGACCGCTTATCGATTCTCTGGTAGGGCGCTTTGGTTCAGGCGTGCGCGATCTGCACCGAAAGCGCAACCTGCCCTGGCAGGCCCGAGAGCAAGCCGGGTCTCAGGGATCCGCATCGGCCACCGCCGGAGAATTCGCTCGGCTCCCGCGCCGGCGCATGCACGCCACCGCGCCGGCCAAGCCGATTCCCAGCAAGGTCAGCGTGCTGGGCTCCGGCACGGCGTAGGCCACGAAACCGTTGAAATTTCCGTTCGAATCAACGTAGAAACCGGTCAGGTCTCCCTGATCGTTGATCGACGTAATGCCGGTGCTCACAGCGCCGGGAAAATTCAAAGTTGTAAATTGGCCGTTTTGCCAGAGGAATCCGGAAAAGTCGCCGGCATTGTCGCTGTAGTAGTAGCCGGTCACGACCCCTTCATTGTTGATCCCGTTCGCCGACGTGCCGCCGTACTGGGCGGCTCCCGGATAGTCCAGCGTCGTGAAGGAGGAGCCCGTCTTGAGAAAGCCGTGGTAAATGCCGCTGCTGTCGATGGCGTAGCCGACGATCTGGCCTGCGTCATTAACGCTGTAAGTGGCCGTGCCGCCGGGAGTCAAAGAAGGGTCGGCCCCCGGGCGCTGAACGTCGTGTACTGGCTGCCGTTCCAGCTCCAGCCTACGCCACCACCGAAGCCGCTGTTGGTGAAGCTGTCGCCGACGACCAACCCGTGGTTGTTGATGCCGCCCGCGAGGTTTTCGGCAGCCCCCGGGATGTCGGGAAGATAGGTCCAGGTAGCCGTAGCACTATTGTAAACGGCCGCATGATAGATGCTGTCCGCCCCGTAGTAGGAGACAGCCACCTGACCCGCGTTGTTGACCTGATAGAACTCGGTGTCAATGGCGCTACCCCCGCCGGGAAGAGGTGCCGTGTAAGGCGTGAGAACGCCCTGGTTGTAGAGAAAGCCGGTCGACTGAAAGCTGGAATTAAAACCAAGCCCGGAGATGAGCCCCTGGTCGTTGATGCCATAAATATCTGTACCGATAGCTCCAGGAAGGTCAATGGTGACGAAGTCGTACGACCCAGCCTGAGCCGTTGGTGGGCCGCCAAGGCCCAGACTGGAAATCACACCGCCGACCCAAAGCACAGTCGCGCGGCACGTCGATGATCTCAGCATGATGTTCTCTCCCATCGGGTGTACGGGCAATCGAGGCACGAAGGGCCCCGTTGCCCGACGTGCATGCCTTTTCGGTACCGTTGCCCTCTGCCTCCTGCTCGCGTCGAAGGCCGTAGCTGCGGCCGTGATCCAGCCAACCGATCTTTCCCTGATCAATGATCTGGGGTCTCTCTGCTGCTACGCCAGTCGGCCGATCTTACGGACTTCGAAGCACCGGCCGCAATGGTCTGTCCCCAAGGAACGGCCGCCGCCCTTCTGGTCTACATCGGCGTGGATCGCGTATTGGCTACGCCTTTCGCGTAGAAACGCGCAATCCAACCTCGCGTGCCCACAGGCCCGGACACGCCCGCAGCCACAAATTCCCGGGCATCTGCCCCTTTTCCTCCCATGCCGCCGGAGTACCCTGAGTCGCGAAGGGCGCAATCCTTGCGTCATTCGTGACGATAAGAGCAGCGTTCGGAGGTGCAATGCCCTGCCAGTACGTCCGCGAGCCCCTCACCGCCGAGCAGGCCGCGCACCTGGCTAACGCCTGCGACACGCCCACCGAGCAGCTCATCATCTGGACCTTGCTCGACACCGGCCTCCGCGTCAGCGAGCTGTGCGCCCTGACCTCTCAGGACATCCTCTGACCGAGGACAACGGGTCGGACCGAGGATAAGCGGTCGGGAGCCGAAAGCCTGAATCGGTTCCTGACCCCTTATCGATTTCGAGTCGCCACAGGCGATGGGTGAGCCACGATGCTAATGGCGATCCGGTGGGAGTATTCTCAATCGCACTGTTAATCCAAGTACGACTTCCGCGACGATCCCTTGCGCAACAGCCTCCTCTCGGTGGTCCTTGTCTCCGGATCGAGTTGTGCAAAAAAATCAGCACCGACTCCTTGACACGGCTGCCGTCGCTGCTAATCTTTTAGCATAGTGCTAATTTTCTAGCCGGGAAGGAGGAACCAGCATGGGGGTATCGAGGGCGCCTGAGAGGGGCCTGAGCCGTCGCGAGCGGGAGATCATGGACGTGATCTACCGCGGGGGCCAGGCGACGGCGGCGGAGGTCCTGGAGGAGCTGCCGGACCCGCCGAGCTATTCGGCGGTGCGGGCGATGCTGCGGATCCTGGAGGAGAAGGGGCACCTGAGACACGAGCAACAGGGCCCGCGGTACGTGTTCCTGCCGACGGTCCCGCGCGAGCAGGCGCGGCGATCGGCCCTCAAGCAGCTCGTGCACACTTTCTTCGAAGGCTCGACCGAGCAGGCCGTCGCCGCGCTCTTAGACCTGTCGTCACGCAAGCTCTCGGACGTCGAGCTCGACCGGCTTGCTCGGATAATCGACCAGGCCCGCAAGGAGGGACGCTGATCATGAACGCCATGTTCCTCGACCTGCTGGCCCGATCTCCGCGCGCGTCCTGGCGCTGGACGTCACGGTCAAGGCGACGCTGGTCCTCGCCGTAGCCGGTGTTGCCGCGCTCGCCCTGCACCGCGCTTCGGCCGCGGCGCGGCACCTCGCCTGGTGCATCGGCCTGAGCGCCGCGCTCGCGCTGCCCGTCTTGAGCCTCGTCCTGCCCGGCTGGTCCTGGCGCATCCTGCCGATGGCCGGGGAAGGAGCCCATCCCGCTCGGATTTCCAGAGCCGACGCCCCGGCGCCGCGGCTCGGGCCGTCGCGCCCCCCATCGAGTCGCTCGACGAGTTCGCCCTCGACGGGGACGACCTCTTGGGGAGCGCCCGGCCGCCGGCTCCTTATCCCCGACGGACGCTCGCAAGCCCGATCGCGCCGCGGTCCGGCCGATGGTGGCGCGTCTCCGCGCCGTCGTGGTCGTGGCTGTGGGCGGCCTGGCTGGCCGGGGTGCTCGCGGTCCTGTCGGCCCCGCTAGCCGGATGGATCGCGGTGAGCCGGTTGACGCGCGACGCGGAACCGATCGACGACGCCGAGTGGACCGACCAGGTGCGCGACCTCGCGGCGAAGCTCGGCCTGATGCGGCGCATCCTCCTGCTTCGCGGCGCCCGCGCCGCCATGCCGATGACCTGGGGCTGGATCCGGCCCGTCGTGCTGCTCCCGGCCGAAGCGGACTCGTGGGGCGTCGATCGCCGTCGGGGTGTCCTGTTGCACGAGCTGGCGCACGTGAAGCGGCTCGACTGCCTGACGCAGGCGATCGCCCGCGCCGCGTGCGCGGTCTACTGGTTCCACCCGCTGGCCTGGGTCGCCGCGCGGCGGATGCGCGTCGAGCGCGAGCGCGCCTGCGACGACGTCGTGCTCCTGGCCGGCGCGCGGGCCAGCGAGTACGCCGGCCACCTGCTGGAGGTCGCCCGGGGGCTCCGCGCCTCCCGCGCCGCCGCCCTGGCGGTGCTGGCGATGGCGCGGCCGTCGCAGCTCGAGGGCCGCCTGCTGGCGATCCTCGACCCGGACCGCCGTCGCCGCGGGCCCGGCCGCGGGATGGCGTTGATCGCCCTCATTACCGCGACGCTCATGCTCCTGCCCCTGGCGACGCTGCACCTCGGCGCGCGGGCGTCCGCCACCGCGGTCCCAGCACTCGCGCCGATCGCCGACGATCCGCCGCCCGCTGATCCGACCGCGAGGATGACGGTCACCGGTCGCGTGCTCGACCCGTCCGGCAAGCCGGTGCCCGATGCGGCGGTGATGGTCATCGTGCGGTCGAAGTATGCCAAGCGGCCGCTGTTGGAGCGGTCGGCGGCCGGCGCGATGACCGCCCATGAGGGCCGTTGTGACGGTTCCGGCCAATTCCGCATCGAGCTGCCGCGCACCACGTCGGCGAGGCAATACGGGCTGACCGTCACCGCGATGGCGCCGGGTTACGGCATCGGCTGGGCCGACCTCGATCCCGACGCCGATCCGCCCGTCGCCGACATCGCGCTGCGGCCCGAGCTGATCGTCCGCGGGCGGATGTTCGACGTGAAAGGGCAGCCGGCGCCGGGCGTCGCGCTGCGGATCGAGTTAATGATCCCGGTCGTGCGCGGGACGGCATCGATGCCGGTCGTCCGGCCCGACTTCGACGAGCTTCACCGGCGCGACTTCCCCGCATGGCCCGGCCCGGCGATCAGCGACGACCAGGGGCGATTCACCCTGCGCGGGCTGAGCCGCGACCTGCTCTGCCGGCTCCTCATCGAGGACCCGCGATTCGCGATCCCGCTCACCACGCTCCAGACCGCGGAAAAAGTGGATGCCCGACTACCCCTCGCTCGCCTCGGCACGATCAAGGTCGATCCCGGCTCCGATCCCAAGCCGATCGCGATCGCCCTGCAACCGGCCAAGACGATCGTCGGGCGCGTCACGTATGCCGACACCGGCCGGCCCGTCCCCCATGCCCTGGTCGCATCGGGCCCGTCCTATTCCGAGGCCGACGCCGAGGGACGATTCCGCGTCCCCGCGGGCCCGGCGGCCGCCGGTCGCTTCGGGGTCCGAGCCCAGTCCCCCGACGGCGCACCGTACCTGATGACCTTCAAGCAGGGTGAATGGCCCAAGGGGGCGATCGAGCAATCGGCCGACATCGCCCTGCCCCGGGGCGTGGTCGTCCGCGGCAAGATCACCGAGGAGGGCACGGGCCGGCCCGTCGCCGGCGCGGTCGTGCGCGTCACGTCGCCCCCATCTGGCGGAGGTCCTCCGCCCAGTGCCGGCGTCCCCGGGGTGACGGGTCCGGACGGCACCTACCGCGTCGCCGCGCCGCCGGGCCCGGGCTACCTGGTCGTCCAGGGCCCCGACGACGATTACGTGCTCCGCGAGTTCGGCGGCGACGGAGGCATGTACGTGGCCGCGGCCGGTCGGCGACGGTTCTACGCGCACGCCTATCGCGCCGTCGATCTGAAGCCCGGGGGACCGGACCACGAGGTCAATCTCAGCCTGCGGCCCGGCGTGGCACTCCACGGCCGGGCCATCGGCCCGGACGGCCAACCCGTGCCGGGATGCCTGGGTTTGCAGCCGGCTCATGCTGCGGACCCAGCCGGACGGGGGATGGAAACTGTTCATCCTCCCGCAGGATCACAGCCGTAGCCAGCTGCGCGACGGCCGCTTCGTGCTGCACGGGCTCGATCCCAACACCGCGGTCGAGGTCCCCGCCTTCTTCCTCGATCCCGAGCGCAAGCTCGGCGCGATCGCCCGGTTCTCGGGTCGGTCGGAGGCGAATGGACCGGTCACCGTCCGCCTCGAGCCCTGCGGCACGGCGCGGGCCCGGCTGGTCACATCCGACGGCAAGCCGCTCGATCGCTATGACGCCCGGGCGCTGGCCTCGATGGTCGTCACCCCGGGGCCGCTGCTCCGGGGCGCCAGGCGGAAGACGGTCCCCTGTTCGCCGAGGAAGCGGGCGTGGACTCACTCGACCCGGTCAACTACGGCAGCGATTTCCAGTCCGACGCCCAGGGCCGACTCACGCTGCCCGCCTTGATCCCGGGCGCAACCTATCGCATCGAGGACTTCACGCCAGCCTTCGGCGGTGGTGACCCCGTGATCCGCAAGGAGTTCACCGTCAAGCCGGGTGAGACCATCGACCTGGGCGACATCCTCATCGCCAGGCCCCAGGGCAGGAACTCAGCATGAGCCGCGCCGGCGCATTCGACCTCGTGATCGTTCGGCCGCGACCATGATAAAACAGTCGGGGGCCGGGGTATCCCGCGGAGGAGCCCCGTCCCCCGAGCAAGCTGTGTGGCCGAGCCAGAGCACGACGTATAAACCCAGGATCGTTGCCCCGTGACAAGGGACGCATTATGTTGCGCCTTCCAATAGACGAATCCCCGCGATCTCGCTAGCCGTCACTCGCTCCGTCTGCCCGTTGTCCGTCTTTTCATCACGAACCATACAATCCCTTCCATCGGACAGGATCACCCATTCGGAATCGCGTGTCCAGCAAGATATCAAAGAGAGTTGTATCCGGAGGGCCGACGCGTGCAATGGCCTTGCCCAGGCCTGTTCCGGCCCTTCGGATACAACTCTCCTCATTATCGGACGGTGCGGACAGGCCGAAAACAACCCCTCTCGCTCCCCCGGGCTTCGCCTTTCGGCCTGGCGGCTGTCGATGCGATCGTATGCCGGGTGACAAATAGCGAGTCGCCTGACTCTACGAACTCAATGTTTTTTGGGAGTACCTGGATTACCAGCGGGACTTGCTCGGGGCAGTACGGGACAAGCCCCTTTGCCGAAAACCGTCAGCGTGACACGCTCTTCACGGACGACGAGATGAGTGATGAACGACGAATCGTCAGCGAGAACGAGTCGTTGGAACTCGGTGATCAGTGGTGCTGTGCCGTCGTCCCGATACAACGTGACCGCGAGGTGGCCATCGGGGAATCCGCTCACACGTAAGGAATAGCTATAGGCCGGCCCGTCGGCCAACGCCGTCTCGACCGATGGTGGCCAGCGGTCGCTGGACAAGATCATCCAAGAGTCCAGGTCGGCGTAGCAAAGAGCGGCCATGCGATCCACGGTATGACTCGATCGCATTGTGGAACTCGGCGACTCCGGGGACTGGGTCGGTCGGTTGAGGCTCTGACATCGCGACGGGCT
>CAVRFS010000010.1:0-67212 GCA_963720335.1 uncultured Planctomycetota bacterium
ACCGTCGGTGGCGCTTGGCCGATATCAGCCAGTCGGCTGGTGGGATGAGGATCCCCGGTCGCGAACACAAGCGCCAAGAGCCAAAAGCTGAGCACGGTAACTCCTTGGTCGATGCCCCTACCGAGACGGTTGAATCATCGCAACCGAGGTTGGGGTACGGCTGACGCCTCGTGTGAGGTTGACTCGATGGTCATCAGGCTATCCTTCGTATCATAAAGATTGCCCGGCTCGGCGCCGACCTCGATGACGGTCCCGCCAATGGGTGCGCGGAGAATCAGTCGAGCCTTCTGCTCTCCTTCCTCCTTCTCGACTCGTCCGATCGTCTCATCATCGAGGCCCAAGATCTTTAACTTCTCTCGGGCGGTCTGGAATTCAAGCCGGCTGCGACTTTCGTCGTTCTCAGTATCGACCAACAGTTGTTGGGAGATGGCGTTCGACTCCGCGAGTTTTTGTCTCATCTGAAGGAGTCTTCGCTCGTTCTGTGACCGGACCTGCTTGGATCGGTAGTCATTCTTGGCCGCGGCCAGGTCGGCGCTGAACAGGTCGGCGAGAGGGTCGCCTTTCTTGACGGTCTGGCCGGCCTTCACATAGACCTTTTCCAACAGACAATCGAATCGCGGTCGAATCTTGGTTGTTTGATCGGCCCGCGGCGTAGCCTTCGCTTTCAAGAATAGACCCGCGTCCTGCAATAGAACCGTGTGCTGAGACCTCGCCGTGACTGCTCCTCCACCATTTTTCGTTTCGTCGATTATTCCGGGATTCCAGCAGCCGTGTGAGGCCACGCATTGCCAGCGGCCCTGCTGTTTGACGTAGACGTTCGTCAACTGCCGCACAGCCACGACGGATTTCACAACCTTGACCTTGAAGCGGCTGGTAACCACGCCTGTTTCGCCGAAGACGCGTGGTTTGACCTGATCGATCTCGATGGGTTCGGTGGGAAAGATTCCGTTCTCGAGGTCGCGTATGTAGGTCGCCTTGGTGTAGGGAGCGCGGAACGGGTCGATGCCGGCGAAATCTTCGGACAGGATCCGCTTGACGATCGCGGCGTCGCGGCGGGGAATGGCGTCGGCCCAAGCGCGCTCGAGCATAATAAGGTCGGTCTCGGCGTCGCGCGTGGCGTCGTCGTTGGCCGTCTTGGCGGGAGTTGCGCGGTTGTCGCGGACCTCGGTGGTCGTGACCGGCTTCTGGGCCGTCGCCTGGCTCAGTAAAACGGCCGAGCCGGAGATGATCGCGAGCAAGCCGAGAGCGATGAGTTTGAGCTTGGTCAAGAACATGGTCCGGAGCACTCCTTCCGTCAGTTTGGTCACCGAGGCTGAGACAACCCCCGCGGTTGTCAGCCGGCCCGCGATCAGGGATTGAGCGGACCGAGCCGTGGCTTCGACCAGGCTTTGAGGCAAGGCAACCGCGAGGAGCGGAACGCGGATCGAGAGATCCGTCGGTGCCAGTCCGCGTCGAGTCAGACACGTGCGCAGTCGAGCTCTGGCTCGTGACAGCCGGCTCTTGACCGTGCCGACCGGCCACCCCAGCCGTCGTGCCGCCTCTTCGAGACTTGAGCCTTCGAGGTCACAGAGCATCACCGCGGCCTGGAGCCGCGGGTAGCTTGCCCAGCTCTTCAGCCAAAATGGATTGGAGGTCGATCCGATCGTCGGTGGTCGCCGTTGGGTCATGTACTCGGATCTCGATTCGATCCAGCCCCGATCGCTCTCGAGTTCGTCGCTGCCGAGCATTGGCCCTTGCCCGCGCCGCGACCTTGGTGGCCACACCAAAGAGCCAGCGCCCGACCGAACCATCCACTTCGACCGACTCGGCCCTTCGAACCAAAACGAGAAATGTCGCCTGGAATGCATCGTCAGCGTCGTGCGGATCCCTCAGAATGCGGCGGCAGACCCCCAGCACCATGGGCCCGTGTCGTTCAACCAGGACCGTGAACGCTCGCTCTGAGCCCGCGTCGCGCCGAGCGACGAACCGTTCCAGCAGCTCCCGGTCCGTCAGTCCGCTGAAAGTCCCCGCGGTGAACAGCATGTGCACCTGTCGCAGGATCGCACCCGAGTTGCGTCTGAACATCGCCACTCCCCTCTCGACTCATGCCACTCATCCTTTACTATGCACCCGCGATGGCAATCGGTTCCAGCTTTTTGAAGAAGCTGGAGAGTGAAGTGCGAGACACTGACCTAGCTGACCGTGAGAGGTGTGTTTTTGTTGCGCGTCATCGGTACGTCTCCCCCTTGCGAAGGGGGGGGAGAAGGCATAGCCAGTACGTTGGGCCGATGCGACAATTCCGCGGAGGACAGCCGTCCCGGAACCGCAGCACCAGGCTGTGGTTACGCGGGGATACCCCCCCTGCCCCCCCTTCTCAAGCAGCTCCGAGAAATAGGAAATTCGTCGCACCTTGACGGCGGCACAAGTCCAAGGTAGAACTTCCGTTGAGGCGATCGGCCTCGCCGGGGCTAGATTTTTTTCTTCGCACCGCTGGTTTTTCGGGTCTTTTCCGGTATAACGTCGAGGTACTGGAAGTCCTCGGGGCCCATCCATGCGTGTTCCCAGCCACCCGACACTGGTCCGCCGGATGCTGGACCGGCGACTCAAGCAACTTGTTCCCTCCGGCCCCGTCCTGGCGGCCAGCCTCATGCAGGTGAACAAACGCTGCGGCCAACCGTCCTGCGCCTGCCATCACGGCGGCCCGTTGCACCAAGCCCACCACGTCGCCTTCAGGGACGGTGGCAAGACACGCACCGTTTATGTGCCCCAGGATCTTCTCGAGGAGGTCCGAAAATGGGTGCAGGAATCCCAACGTCTGAAGACCCTGATCCGCGAAGTCAGCCAGTTGTCTGTGGCCCTGATCAAGGGACACGTTGCGCACCGCCAGCGGCGGCGGGGACGACGCTGAACATCGGCCCCATCCTGGTTCAGACGATTCGCCACTTCTTCCCCGATCTCAACACCTGGATCGACGAAATCGACGACCCACGGTTCGCCCCGATGGTGGTCTACCACAAGCGGTTCCTCGTGTGGTTGGGGCTGAGCTTGTTCCTGTGCAAGTTGAGCAGCCGGCGACAACTGGATTTCCAGTTCAACACCGACGGTCCGGAAGTGCTGCCCAACCTCAATCGCCTGGCGGGCACCGCGAAGGACAGCCGGCCCGTGAACAAGACCTTGGAGTACCTCCTGAAGAAAATCGGCGCGCCCCCATCGCCGGCCTCCGGCAGCAAATGGTCCAGCGCTTGATCCGCATGAAGGCCCTGGACGCGCGCGGCTAAGGGGCGGTTCGTCGTCTTGATTGACGGATCGGGATATTTGGTGTTTCGTTCTCGGCATTGCGACCATTGCCTGACGCAACGGCACGGCGAGACGACGCTGTACATGCACCAGGTCCTGGAGGCCAAGTTGCTGGGGCCGGCCGGCACGGTCGTGTCGATCGCCACCGAGTTCATCGACAACAGCGACGTCCCGATCGCCCCCGCGGGTGCGAGCCAGGAGCAACTCAAGCAGGACTGCGAGTTGAAGGCGCTGCGGCGTCTGATGGCCGGGTTGCGGGTGGAGTTCCCGCAGTTGCGCATCTGTCTCGATGGCGACGGCCTATATGCCTGCGGGGAAGGTTTCCAGATCGCGAAAGACTTTCGATGTGATTACATCTATGTGTTTAAGCCTGGTCGGTTACCGGCCCTCTGGCAGGAGTTCCAGAGCTTGCTGCGGCTGTGCCCCGACCAGCAGGTGGAGCGGACGACGCCGCAGGGGGTTCGGCAGGTCTATCGCTGGGTCAACGACCTGAACTACAGGGACAGCGACGGCCGCGAGTGGACCCTCAACGCCGTTGAGTGTACCGAGACGAACAAGGATGGAGAGAAGAGTGTGTGGTCATGGGTGACGTCCCTGGAGGTGAACCACCAGACCGTGGTGGAGGTAGCGACCAACGGAGGGAGGGAACGCTGGCGCACGGAGAACGAGGGATTTAACACGCAGAAGAACAGTGGCCTCAACCTGGAACATGCCTACAGCCACACCTGCTGGAAGGCGTATTATTTCCTGCTGCAGATAGCTCACCTGCTGTTGCAACTGCTGGAGAAGGGGAGCCTGCTGCGGCAGTTGGCAAAGGACCAGGGAAAGCGAACGGCAGTGGAGCTGTTCGGCTCATTGAAGAACATGCGCAGCGGTTGTTGGAGAGCCTGCGGTTTCGGCATTGGCCGGATGAGGTCTTCGACCCAACGGCAGCCGGCTCGATTCAGATCCGAATCGACAGCAGTTAGCCGTTAGTGGCGTGCGGGCGTGTTCCAGGTTGGGCCGTGTCGCTCTGCGTCTGATGGCGGTCGTACTCGAAGCACCCTTCGAGCCCGTCCCCCTATTGCCTTTTCCGGCCCTCGGTTGGTCCGCTGGCCTCTTGTTGCACGCATGCACCCCGGCGAGGGGCGCATTTCTCAGAGTTGCTTCTCAAGCATTGGTCTCTACAAGGGATTGTTTGTGTGTTAAAATGCATTGCATGAAGTATCTACCAACGTCGCTAGGGATTGACCTCCAGAACGCTTACGCCATACTCGTCAAGGGGTTCGGGAAGTCTGGCTCCAGCACCGCGCCGGGGCCGGGCGCCACGGTGGCGGGGCTCAAGCCGGCCTCCTTTGCCCAGAAGTTGTGGCGGTTCTGCATCCACCCGCTCGTCGTGGAGTCGGCCTTGATCGAGCCGATGCATCAGGCGATCCGCCAAGAGGTGGCCGACCACCCCGGCGTCCTGCTGGCCATCCACGACTGGTCGACGCTCAGCTTTGCCGACCATCCCTCCAAGACCGACCGTGCCACGCTGACCCATGCCGATGACGTCGGCTATGACCTCGCCACCGTCCTGATGGTGCGTGGCGACGACGGCGCCCCGATCGCCCCGGCCCTGGTCTCGTTGACCACGGCCGACGGCGTGCTCAGCACCCGCGGCGGCGACCCGGCTCCCGACATCTGCCACATCGATCAGGTCCGCGGAGACATGCAATATGTCAGCGACCTGGATTTGGGCACGACCCTGGTCCATGTGATCGACCGCGAGGCCGATTCGGTCGACCATTGGCGGCAGTGGAGTGTCGATGGCCATCTGGCCTTGGTCCGCGGCGACGACCGCAGGGTGCTCTGCCAAGGGAAAGAGTCCTCGTTGGTCGCAGTCGCCGAGGGATTCCGTCAGGGAGACGCCTTCCAAGACGCCGGGACGGCGCGGTTTCACGGCCGTGTGGCGCGGCTGTACGTCGCCGAGGCCGAGGTCGTCCTGCACCGGCCCGGCCGACGGAACGTGGGCCAAAAGAAGGTCGACGTCCCCGGGGCGCCGTTGCCGTTGCGGCTGGTCGTCACCGAGGTCCGCGACACGAAAGGACGGGTGCTGGCCCGCTGGCTGTTGCTGACCAACGTGCCGGCCGTGCTGGCCGACGCGGCGACGATCGCGCGGTGGTACTACTTCCGCTGGCGGATCGAGAGCATGCACAAGCTGCTCAAGAGTGCCGGCTGGCAGTTGGAGGGCTGGCTGCAGCGCGACGGCCATCGGCTCCTGATCAAGCTGCTGATCGCCTTCGGTGCAGGCGCCTCGATCTGGGCGTTCGAGCGCCGGCACGACGACGAGTCGGCGGCATTGCAGCGGCTGCTGATGCAACTGAGCGGTCGGCAGACCAAGCGGCACCGAGCGATCACGACCAGCGGCATGCTGGCCGGGCTGTGGGTCTTGCAAGCCGCGGTGGGCCCACTCGCGCACTATGGCGCCGACCGACTCAACGCCATGCTGGAGAAACACTTGCCCCTCTTTTTTTTTGCTACTGTAAAAAAAGTGTGCATTCCCTTGTAGAGACCAATGCTTCTCAAGGGGGGGACAACGCGCAACGGAATCCGGATGAAGACAAGGCTTGTGCAAGACGAACTTTTCATCACCTCAGGGTAACACAGAGGATTCCATCCGCGAGCTAAAGCACGCGACTTGCGCGTGCGATCGGATCGCCGATGGGATTCCGCGGCGGGTGTCGGGAAGGAGGAATAGCGCGGCTCTCTTGACGCATGTTAACCTCAACCCTAGCATGGAACGGCCCGCTAGGTCGACGACACCCGAATTGCCGTTCGGCGGCTAACAGACTTAGATTGCAGTCATGAAATAGCACCTCCGGCAATCACGTAGTTGCGTCTAGATGGCTAGGCTAGTGACTCGGAAAATCGTCACAGAGCGTTGTCGCTGGTGCGAGCGATTGCAAGGGCTTCCTTGACGTGTGGAACCTCGTCCGGAAGGCGACGCCTTTCCGGTGATTTCCTCCCTCCAAGTGAGGCGAAGGATATGCTCGATAGTTTTGGAAATTTCGAGGGCGGCGGCGCCAAGGGGTTGGCTCACATCGGCGCTTTGAAAGCCGCCGAGGTGCGCCGCTTGAATTTTCTAGGGGTGGCAGGCACTTCCGCGGGTTCCATCGTCGCGGCCTTGATCGCTGCCGGTTGGCACTCTGATGAACTCTACGATCCTTTGAAACCTGTTGGCAAGAAGGGCCGCTTTGAACTCGATTTTCTCGATTTCTTCGACCGCCACGTGTGGACACGACTGATCGAGTTGAAGGCAGATGCGGAGAAGACGTTTTCGGGCGGATCGCCGACGAGGGTTTGGTGTAGAAGCCTCAGTTTTACTTCCGTAATCGGGATTTGCTCGACAGCCTTTCCAGGGATCGGGGGTTCTTCCGGACCGATCAGTTCTCCGCGTGGTTAGAGTCAATTCTTGGGGAGAAGGTAACAGGGACAGGCCCGGGTGGCACTGTTCTCTTTAAAGACTTGAATGTCCCGTTGAAGATCATCGTGTCCGACCTGACGGAACAAAGTATTCGGCTCTTTGGGAGCGGCCAGGATGAAACCCCGAATGAGCGGGTCGCGGAAGCTGTCGCCGCATCCATCACCATTCCGTTCTTCTTCATTCCGCATACCTTCCAGCTCGCACGCAAGACCATAAAACTCGTGGATGGCGGGCTGCTTTCGAACTTTCCCGCCTGGGTTTTTGATGAAGAACGAATGAAAGCCGGCGCGCTGACGCCCACATTCGGATTCACTCTTGTGGAGAAGAATCCGGTCCAGACAGCCGACATGGACACGCTGCTCGGTTTCACCGCGCGACTATTCACAACGGCGCTCGCTGGCGACGCGCTGCTCGAGACTCGCCAAGTCGCCAATCTGCAAATTATCCCGCTGCCCGTTAGCGTCAGCACCTTCGATTTCGACATCTCGCCGAATGTCAAGGACGCTCTCTATAATGAAGGGTTGACCGGCGCGACGAGGTACTTCGAGAAATACATCGGCCCGCGCGACCGGAACGAAATGTCGGCACAACTGAAAATCCTTCACGGGTACATGCTGCAGAAAGATCGGCAAAGGGGAAATCCACCTGCGTCTCAACGTGGTGATGCCCACGCACAAAGACCGCCTGAGAATCCTCTACACTTACAATATGGACGGCGATGCGGACGACCGCTTAGAATTCGGCATGGACGCCGGTTCTAGCGGGCTTTGCTGGCAGACCCACGATTTTGTTGTCTGCGACTTAGTCGATGCCAAGGCGACTTTCCAATCGAGATACAAGATGACGAAATACCAGCAGGCGCTGGTCCGCCGTGAACTCAGGTCGCTCTTGAGCGTGCCGATCTTTGATCAGGACCAGTTCTCGGAGCGAAAGGCCAAGACGGAGATTCCCTTGATCGGTGTTCTCAACTTTGACAGTGACGAGAATCTGCTTGACGATTTTACCAAGGTTCCAATTCAGCAGACGGCGGCCAGTGCGCCACGGTCATGTGGCGGGCGTTGAGTGGCAAAGGTTGATGCTGAAGTCGATTTCCCATCTGGAGGTTACCCAGAAATGAATCAAGACACGCGAGACGCTCAGAACAGGCGGAGTCTCATGGAATCCGCAGGGTTCCGGTTGCAGAACGAGGACGAGCCAGGTATCTACGTGCGCCGAGGAGCAAGAGAAAGACATGATTGATTGGCAATCTGAGCCAGCCGACCTATTTCTGGATATCCGGACGCACATCGAGCCCAGCCGAACCAAGTTTCGCGGCGGGGAATGACGGCCACGGCGGGCTGTGTCGTGCGAGTGCTCGACTGCCCAGTGGTTGTTGTGGGCGTCGAAGATGACCCAGGGGCTTTTGCCGTCGTCCGTCTATCGCGGTCATCCTCGGAATGTGTTGCGAGCAATCACTTCAAATTCGCCGGCCCAAATGCGTCTGGTAGAAGCGCGGACAAATGCTTCTTGAGCGTGTCGGGTCCATCGCATACGCTCACGATCAAGGCATCGGGGCCGAATTCGTTGATCACCTGCCGGCACGCACCACAAGGGGCCGAAGGCGTCGGAGTCGGAGTGTAAACGACGAGTGTCGTGATTTTCTGCTTCGCTTGAGCCACCATGTGAAAAATGGCGTTCCGTTCCGCACAGATGGTTAAGCCGTACGAGGCGTTCTCGACATTGCATCCTGTAAAGACCTCGCCGCTGTCTGTTAGCACCGCGGCGCCAACGCGAAACTTGCTGTAGGGACAATCGGCCTTCTCGGACGCACTTTTTGCTTGCTTGATCAACTGCTCCAGCGTGTTGTCGTTGAGTTCCTTCATAGTCTCTCCCCGTTCGCGGTTTTCGCTCGACGTGGCGCCAGAACGCCTGGCGCCATCGCCACGACGGCAAACGCTCCGGCGACAGCGGTGCCAATCGCCCAACGGCGAGTTGGTTTCTCCATATCGACGCCTTTTTTTGTAATATCGGTTTAAGTTGTGTGATATATCTATTAGATGCTTAAGCAGGAAATCCGCAAACGAGTCCTCGGGGACATCCTGAATCCCGGACGACTCTTGAGCGGACCTCACCGATCATCTGTCCATCTTATGAGATTACGGCTTCATTCTCAAGACGACGCCTTAAGAGTTGCATGCGTCGTCGGTCACATTCTGCGAGCGAGCGGAGAAGGACGTCGGTGAGGATTCTGATAAAACCAAAAAGATCAAAACTATGTTAATTATTTGGATGCTGGCGATTTGACAAAAGGTCTACAATTGTCTGAGTTCCGGACTGTGTCGTTGCTCGCACATGGGAAGCAGTCGCCCATTAATGATCGGCGTGTGAAGGCGTCCAGTTGACGTTTTATTAAAAACAAGCAGCCGTATTTTATGGCACGGTGCTATCGCAGGATGAGCGCGGGGGCAGAAAAGCGTCAGGAGCAGTTGTTGATCGGAAATTGAATCAGAAACAACGGTTCCCGCCCCCCTTTGGTTGAGGCTGCCCCCATTTGGTCGAGGCCCGCGGAGTCTGCGTGTCGTCTCTCGCTCCGCAAAAGCACGCCCCCTTCTTTCGCGGAGCGAGTGGCGACATTACTCCAATCCCGGCTGATGTTACTCGCGAAGCAAGTAATCTGAATGATGCCGACACCGCGATCGCGGAGGGCCAGTTCGCATGAAGGTCGTGTCGTTGAGCGTTGGACTCCCGCGAGAGGTGGAGTGGGATGGCAACACCGTGCTCACCTCCATATTCAAGGCACCGGTCGACCGCCGCCTGAAGGTCACATCGCTCAACTTCGAGGGCGACGAGCAATCCGACCTGACGGTGCACGGTGGCGTCGATAAGGCAGTCTATGCCTACCCGTCCGAGCACTACGAGTTTTGGCGACACGAGCTTCCCGGAATGGACTTGCCCTGGGCGATCTTCGGCGAAAACCTGACCACTGAAGGCCTGTTCGAAAACGTGCGGATCGGCGACCGCTTCCGGATCGGATCGGCGGAGTTCGTCGTCACCCAGCCGCGGTTGCCTTGCTACAAACTCGGCATCCGGTTCGGTCGGATGGACATGCTCAAGCGAATGCTGAAAAGCGGACGGACTGGGTTCTATTTCGCGGTGACAACCGAGGGCGATGTCGGAGCCGGCGATACCATTATGCCGATCGCGCGGGCCGAGGAAGACCTGACCGTCACCGACATCGTCAACCTGTACACTGTGGACGCGAAGAACCAGGAACTTCTCCGCCGCGCGACCCAGTCAGCAGTCCTTCCCGAGAGCTGGAAAGACTACTTTCGCAAGCGGCTTCGTTAGCCCTGGGCTTTCGGGCCAGAATAGTCGGCGGGTAATAGTAGGGTGTCCGTAATAGGAGGGGCCGGGTAGACCTGGGTGGACGGCCACCCACGTCTACTACCCGGCCCCGGGTTTTTCTGAACTGATACCAGGCTTTTTTCATGCGCTTGAGCAACGGCCCAATCATTGATTCGCGGCACTCAAGTCCCCCACAGGCGCTGACCCCGTCGCTCCGTCTGATCGTGGCAAGATCGGACCGACGACCGAAGCCTGGATCAAGTGGGGTAAGGAACATGGATGCCTCTGATGGATGAACTGGAGAGCTTGTTTCCCGGCATCCGCGGTTCAGGCTATGTCGTCACAAGCCCCGAGGATACCCGCTACAACTGTCTCGCCTGGACTGCGGAAGACAAGGAGCGTTGGTAGTGGCCCGATGAAGACAGCCGCTGGCCTGAGGGTTTGCTGACGAAGTTCCGAACATTTTCGTTGACAACCCTTCCTCGGCGGCGGTATTTGTAGTCGTACGACTTGATTTGTAATCTATCCAAGAAGCTATTCCGATTTTTCAATCGCCCAGTTGAAGGCTGGTGTTCCATGAATGCCTCGGCGAGCTTTATTCTCCTCTTCGCCGCCACGATGCAGGCGAAGGACAATTCTGCGTCTCAGCAGGCCGACCGGAACAATCACGAACGGCTGGTCGAGACTTATACCCGCGATGCGGCCGAATTTACAATCTATCGCGACGCCAGCCGCAAGGAGAGGGTCGAGCTCCGGCGCGAGCCGGTCTTGGTCTGCTCGGATCCGGTTCGGGGAGGCGGGGACGGCGCGGTGTTCGTGTGGACGTGCCGGGGGCGTGCCGAGGTCATCGGCACCATCTTTTCGTTCCCCTCGACGGGTCCACGCAAGCTGTTCCACGAGTTTCATTCGCTGTCACTTTCGGTGCTCGACGTATCGCGCTCTGGGACGCATGCTTCGACCTGGACGCCCCTGGCGCCGGGAATCGAGATGGCGGCGATCACGGGCGCGCCTCGTCCCGCCCGATCTGCCCCGCAGCGACTGTCCCAGATGCGTGCGTTCACCCGCGATTTTTTGGCATCGACCAAGGACCATACAGACAGGCGCCTGGAGCTGCGTCTGTTGCCCCAGCCCCTCTATCGCTATGAGAGCACCGATCCCGACGTCCTCGACGGAGCACTTTTCGCATTCGTCATATCCACTGATCCCGAGGCATTACTGGTCATCGAGGCACGCAAACAGGCACCGGCCGATGGCCCCGTCTGGGTCTATGCCATCTGCCGGCTCACGGATCTCGGCCTCATGGTGCGGCACAACGGCAAGGAAGTTTTTACCGCCCCGTTGATCCCGTATGGCTCGCCGCAGCAAGATCCCAAGCACCGATTCCGCGTATACCACGATCGGGACATACCTCCTATCGAAGAGACGAAGGCACCATGAGCCAGCGTGGGACGGAAGCAGGGACGGGGGAGATACTCGGTGTCAGTCGTCTTTCACGGGGAGATACTCGGTGTCAGTCGTCTTTCATGCCGCTTATGCGGCACCCGGTATGATGAAAATGGCGTCGAGCTGAGGTAGTCTAGGATCTGGAGGTGGGCATCGGGTCCGTGGTCGTTTGAGCAATCTAGCTTCGAGCGCGTGAGTCAGTCTGACCCGGATGTCGCTCCGGACCCGGTATTGTTGACCCGGCTCGGCGGGTGAGCACGTGGAGCAGACCGTTTCCACTGCGACATCCTCCGGTGCCCACCTCTCGCATCGGGACTGTGTCGGTTTGACGGTGTTGGTGCGGCGACAAACGTCCCTTGCATTAGCAACATTGCACCTCATACCTTTATTGGGGCCTGGGGGCCGTGTCAATCTCCCCCGCATTCCTCGCCGAAATTTTCGGAGCAGGGGCCAGACGGAAGTCGTTTCCGTCCCCATCGCCCGTGAGTGTAAGACCCGTCCCCTTTCTCCCTTAAAGTAGGGCGTCGTGGTACGATTTCGAGCGTCCTCAGCATCGCTTGTGAAAAATGCGAGTAAATCTCCCGTGTCCCGCCAAAGTGCTGTGTCGTGGCGACCCTGACGAAAAAATGCCAGCCATCCGCTTTGCGGACGCCGACCACGTTCGCGCCGAGTTGGAAATTGTATTCATCGGCATTCGGATTCGCATTATTCACCGGGCGCAGAGCAATGAAGATGGCATGGTGCTGTGCCTGGATCAGGGCGTATCGCGCAGGCGTATAACGCATTGTTGGCGATTTGGTTGTTGTGCTCCACCGTCAGGTTGTCGCGGCTCGGTCCGTAGGCCATAAACTGGCAGCCCGACAGGTCGTTCGTGACAAACCGATCCACCGTATTCGGGAGCGCCGCGACGTTATCATTGTTCGGTGAGGCGAAGAGCAGGAACGCGTTGAAGTAATCCCATGCGAAGAAGGACGCTTTGCGCAAGAAGCAGGTTCCAGGACCAGTGTTGGCGTCCTCGAGAACGAACTTGCCGGTTCCCGTTTGAAAGTTCGGCTGGGCAGGGTTTCCGCCGCCGAGAACGAGTATCGAGTGCGTCATTATGAAAGTCTGCGGACTCGCGTCAAATTCCTGTGTCAGTGATGCCATTTCTGTTGAACCCCACAGTGAAAAGTGTTGGAGTATGATCCGATTTATTAGCTTTGGACAGAGTTTTATACTTTAGATTTATAAATGTGATTAATCACAATAGCGTGGATGTTCGGTTTAAGTCTAACATGTCGCGAACGGCCGGGTAAAGCTGGAACACCACAGCCAGCGTTCCTGATACCGTCCGATCGAAAGCATTGCAACCGAAAATTGGAACGTTCTTGCGCTGGGTCATGGAGATTGCGGATCTGCCAATCCGTGCTAACGAAATCGACGTCCGTTGAGCTTGCCACGGACGTTGGGGGAAAC
The DNA here is from genome assembly GCA_963720335.1 of uncultured Planctomycetota bacterium. Classification (GTDB taxonomy): domain Bacteria; phylum Planctomycetota; class Planctomycetia; order Isosphaerales; family Isosphaeraceae; genus CAVRFS01. Next base: position 12,944 of record CAVRFS010000010.1, read on the forward strand.
AACCAGCACCTTTACTTTCGCCTTATAATTGAAAGGTGACCCGGAACGTCCTCACCAACCTCTGCCAACGGGCTTTCGGGGGTGGAACGGAAGTGCACGCCTGACTGGAGCAAAGCGAGAACCTGTGCGTCCACGGCGGGCCCAAAGGTGAGCAATCGTATAACGCTGGGAACAACAACGATGAAAGCGCAGGAATCCGATGAGTAACCACGAGTTACTCCGAACCGAAGGGATTCTTATTCTCAAGCCCGAGGCTCCCCTCGAAGCCGACGATTTCGCGGACTGGGTTCATCCGGCGGAAAGCGCGCTGGGGTTGAAAAAAAGTGGACGCACTGATTCCACTTGGAGTTGTGTCGAAATCACTCCAAACCGGGAGGTCAGCATGTCCACCAGCTTTATGTATCATGCCTTCGGCATCCGAGGCTACCAGTACACCCGCACCGACTATCAAGATGGCCAGGTGATCTTCACCATCCACCAGGAGCCCGAGACGTGCCGTTGTTCGGCATGCGGTTCCCGCCAAGTTGTCTCTCGGGGCGAGGTCGAGCGGCGGTTCCGATGCTTGCCCATCGGCAGTCGACCGACATTCGTCATTCTTCCCATCCGACTTGTGGAATGTCGGCAATGCGGGCTGGTACGTCAGGTCAAGATCCCCTTCGCCGACTCGAGACGGAGCTACACCAAGGCGTTCGAGCGGTACGCGCTGGAGCTGTCCAAACGGATGACGATGCGCGACGTGGCCGCGCATCTGGGTGTCAACTGGGACCTGATCAAGGAGATTCAGAAACGCGATCTGTCGCGGCGGTTCGCCAAGCCCAAGCTCAAACACCTGGGGGCCATCGCCATCGACGAGATTGCCGTGGGCAAGGGACATCGCTACCTGACGGTGGTCATGGACTTGGAGAGCGGGGCGGTGGTCTTCGTGGGCAACGGCAAGGGGGCTGACGCGCTCAAGCCGTTCTGGAAGCGGCTGCGGCCCAGCGGGGCCAAGGTCGAGGCGGTGGCCATGGACATGCCGGCGGCGTATCGAAGTGCGGTCTCGGCCCACCTGCCCAATGCGAAGATCGTGTTCGATCACTTCCATGTCATCAAACTCTTCAACGACAAGATCTCCAACTTCCGTCACGCGTTGTACCGCGAGGCAACCGATGTGATGCACCAGCAGGTACTCAAGGGAACGCGGTGGCTGTTGCTCAAGAACGCCGAGAACCTCGACCCCAAGAAAGACGAGAAGCGGCGGCTGGAGGAGGCGTTGGCTCTGAACAAGCCACTGGCGACGGTCTACTACATGAAAGAAGACCTGCGGCGGTTCTGGGAGCAACCTGGAAAGCAGTTCGCGACCCTGTTTCTGGACGGCTGGATCCGTCGGGCAGAGGCATCGGGGATCAAGATGCTTCAGCAGATGGCCAAGACCCTGGGGGCACACCGCAGTGGGCTGCTGGCGTACTACGACGTGATGATCACCAGCGGACCGATGGAGGGGACCAACAACAAGATCAAGACGATGAAGCGCCAGGCGTACGGATTCCGGGATCTGGAATTCTTCAAACTGAAAATCCTGGCGATCCATGAGACGAAGTATGCCCTGGTTGGATGAATTGTTAGCTCATTATGACACATCGACTTACGTCATTGTGAATGCAGCACACGCTTTGTCCGGATGAACCTGATTTTTTATCCACTCGCCTACCCTCCGGGGCCAACTCTTGCAGACCCGGCCCACGCAGTCATTGTAGGCATCGACACCGCCCAAAGATTGCTGACACCACGCAATCTCCGCGTTTATCGCGGAGAAAAGGTTGCCCGTGCGGAGAATAGCTGCTATTATACCCGCAAAACTTGCGGAGAATAGCGATGTACATCCACCAAAGAGACGAGTGGCCCAGGTTCCACTGGGATCAGGACGGGCTTGCGAACCAGCTCGCGGCGGTGCGTCACCGGCAAGGTCGGCTCATTGGCCGGATGGAAGGACTCGGCTTCCGGCTCCGCGAGGAGGCGGTGTTGAGTACCCTGACCCAGGACGTCCTGAAATCGAGCGAGATCGAAGGCGAAATCCTCGACATCGACCAGGTACGCTCCTCCCTCGCCCGCCGCCTCGGGCTCGATATCGGGGCACTGACGCCAGCCGACCGGCATGTGGACGGCGTTGTCGAGATGATGCTTGACGCCACCCAGCAATACCAGGCCCCCCTGACGGAGGAACGCCTGTTCGGCTGGCACGCCGCCCTGTTCCCAACCGGGCGCAGCGGCATGCAGAAAATCAGGGTCGGCGACCTGGCGGGACGACAGCACTGGCCCCATGCAGGTCGTCTCAGGTCCAATCGGCAAGGAAACGGTCCACTACCAGGCGCCGCCGGCCGAACAGCTTCCGGCGGAGATGTCGAAGTTCTTGGGCTGGTTCAATGGCCCGGCATCGATCGATCCGGTGCTCAAAGCCGCCCTGGCGCATCTCTGGTTCGTGACCATCCACCCCTTCGACGACGGCAATGGGCGCATCGCCCGTGCGATCGCGGATCTTGCACTGGCACGTTCCGAGCAGAGCCCGAAACGCTTCTACAGCATGTCTGCCCAGATCCGGCTCGAACGAAACGATTACTACGACATCCTGGAACAGACTCAGAAGGGTACGCTGGACGTTACGGCGTGGATGCAGTGGTTCCTCGGTTGCCTCGACTGTGCCTTTGATGGAGCGGAGGCAACACTCTCAGGAGTGCTTCGGAAAGCCCGGTTCTGGGAAGCTCACTCCGGGGAGTCGTTCAACGACCGGCAGCGAAAGATCGTCAATCGCCTGCTGGACGGATTCGAGGGCAAACTCACCTCGTCGAAGTGGGCGAAACTTGCCAAGTGCTCACAGGATACGGCCAACCGCGACATCAACGACCTGGTCAAACGCGGCATGCTGGCGAAGGATGCCGCCGGAGGCCGGAGCACGAGCTACTCGCTCACCGAACCGGTCGGGAAGACCGGACCAGGGTCATGATTGTCTGCACTATCTGGTGTGCCAGACTCGGCCAACTGACCAACAGTTCGGCCAGCGGTGCGTCCGCCACCGATTTGTTCACGGAGGTCATGACCGAATTGGGAAATCTCCGTTTCTCGTGGCCTCCCAGTCAAAGAACGCGGCGGTTTGCCGCCCTCGGCGGCCGGGTGAATAGACCCCGCTAGCCTTTCTCTGTAGGCCGAGCAGCTCTGAGAAATGGGGAATTCGTCGCACCTTCTAAAAACGACCAAACTCTATGGCAAGACGTTGGATACGATTACCTTGGACGAGGTTGAGAGGATCGCGATTTGATTCTGACCGAATTGTCCCCGTTTTCCCACCGCGCAAGGACCGCCATGAAGGTCTCCACGATCCACGATCATATCGACAGCGGCCACATGGCCCTTCCCGGGTTCCAGCGGGGTTATGTTTGGAACCGTGACCAGGTCCGGGGGCTCTTCGGTTCTCTCTATCGGAGGCACCCTGTCGGTGGATTGCTCGTCTGGGCTACCGAGTCAAAGACTGCGGCCGCGGCAGACCGCCCCACCAAGCGTTGAGAGCCGAGCCGTGGCGATCGCCCATCTTGTGGACCCGGAGTCGCGGAAAGATGACCGGAGTCGATCGCCCCGGTGGACCCGCGGCCTTTGACCTCCCGGTCGTCCGGCCGCCCCGGTGTCGAGCACACTGAGCGGCAGAGTTCCCAGTTGAGACTTGCCCGAAAACCAGTGGGTGATACATGGTTTGCCGCCCGGCGAAAAGGAGTTCTTCGCAGACCGCGCAATCACCGTAAACCGCGAAGTTTGCGTCAAGATTTAGCAACGTCCCCTTTTCTTTCCCCGGCTTTGAGCCAGCGATGAATCGTCGTGCGGCTGGGACAAGCGCTGGCCCCCAAGAGAAACTCCAACAGGACGTGGATTTGGGTGTGGCTGAGCCCCATGCCCATGCCGATGGCGGCGAACATCAGTTGTTTGGCCAGCGGAAGCTCGATGGTCTGATCCAGCCAGTCCCACAGTTGGGTATTTTCCCGCTCGAGGGCTGCGATCCTCCGGTCCTTCTCCTCGTGTGTCGGTCCGCCGCCGTGTTCGGCCTCGACGGCCGCTTCCACCTTTTGAGCGTGGTCGTAGACGGTCTGCCGACTGCATTCGGCCTGCTGGGCTTGCGTTGTGACCGAGCCTCGGGGTCCACTCCAGCGTGCGGCGGCATTGGCGATCCAACTGCGGAAGGTTAGCTTGCACATAGGGATGGCTCCTGTCGTGTGGCCTAATTGACAAAACCACACCTCTAAGGTCCATCCCCTCAAAATATCAAGAGGGTGCTGGCAAAATCCGGCCAAGTGTCAACTTGAAAACGGCCCAATTCACTCATTTTGGGACGATCCCTATCGGCGGAATTCTGGTCGGCCGAGCTACTGACAGGGGCTGGGCTTGCGGCCATCGACTGAATAATCGGAACGGCTTCCGATGCCAGGGCGATGCACCGGCCGTCGTTTGTTTTCTTCGAAAGTGACGGACAAACCATGTAGGCGCAACTGCGGCGCGACGCGGCGCAGTTCGTTGCCAAGCCTGTTGCACGTTTTCGGCCAGCCAGCCGCCGCGGCGTTTTTCTTGCCGACGATTTCCGTCAAGGCAATGTGCAGCCTGGCCGCTGCCAGTCCATTGCTTCGGGACCGGGCCGACCAACGGCAGCAGCGCTCGCGCCACGAGCGAGTCTTCGAGGGCTGAGATGGTCGCATCCAGCCTGTTGTCGCTATTAGTCGGAGCGTCTGCTCATTCATTTAGCTTAACTGCTCGCGAATTTCGCTTAAACCGAAAACCGGATCCGACCCCATCCACTGACCCCATCCATCTGACAGGACCGCATTGTCTGGAATCTCAGCCGAGCGGCTTTCCCGACGCGGCCTGACCGCGCAGAATGAAAGCGTGTTTCAACTGATAGTCTCCCGAGGATGAGCCATGCTTCGGCAACTGAAAATTAGCAACTATAAAGCCTTAAGATCGGTCGATGTTCCGTTGCGTCCGTTGACCATTCTTATCGGAAAGAACGATACCGGGAAATCGACATTCCTCAAAGCGATCATGGCGGTTGCCAATGGCCTCAGCTTCAGTCATTACGATAGATATCATCATGATAAAAGTAATGATGATTCTCATTGAAGGAATCGTTACGGGCGGCCTGAAGGCGTCTGTGAGCAGTAAGAAAGATGCAATTCCAATAAACCAAGACAAATATGTCCATCAGTTCTGTTCCAACTTCCGGTCGCAGGCGTCTCGATGGAATCAGATGGTTGGCGTGAAGAGGAAGGATCGAGACCACTAGAGCCCGATGGAACGGGTGTTCCCAGTCTCATAGACTATTCGCTTCGTACTGATCGTGATCGGTTCTTCGAGCTACTCAAGGTCATCAAGGAGCATGTCCCCGGTGTGCAGGACATAGAAATCTCTACTCCAGATCCAGCGCGACGACGCCTGAACTTGATCCTTGAAGAGGGCTTTCGCTTACCTGCGAGCGAGGCTTCCTCGGGCGTTCGATTTCTGTTGTTCTTCATCGCGTTAACGTATCATCCATCACATCCGAAAATCATACTCATAGAAGAGCCCGAGACCGGTCTCCATCCGAGACGGCTCGCCGACGTCGTGCAGTTCCTCAGAAAGATCACGCAAGGGGAGCATGTAAGGCATCCGACCCAGGTTGTGTTAAGCACCCACTCGCCTTACCTCCTTGATTTCGTGAAGCCCGCGGAGGACCAAGTCCTCATTTTCCAGCGACTTGAGAACGGCGAACGCACGGCAATACCTGCTGATTTAAGCCGGTTAGAGCTGTTTCTAGAGGAGTTCATGCTTGGCGAGGTCTGGTACAACCAAGGCGAAGAGGGGATGGTCCCGAAATGATCCGCGTTCACTTCGTGGGCGATGGTCCTCGCGATGGGGCGACGGTCCCCTATTTGGTGGCGAACATTCTTCGCGTTGAAATCGAGCCAAAAGCCCAGAACTGGAAGGACATTCACTTACGATCGGGAAAGGGCTATCCCAAGAAGTTGCGTTTCTCAGTGCTTCGGGCAATCGATGACAGGGCCGCCGGATTAGTCGCCGTTGTAGATCGAGATAAATCTGAGGCGCGAAGTCGACTCCGCGAGTTGCAGGAGGAGCGGGACGATCATCGGAAGACTCGCCCGTCGTTCCCGACGGCCCTTGGCGAAGCAGCACCGCACGGAGAAGCTTGGCTATTGGCCGACCATAATGCGATCCGGAGGCGCTGGGGCTCGACAATGAGGTGGAAATTCCAAGTGTTCACCGGACGCAAAGATCCCAAGAGTGTGATCGAAAGCTTAATCCAACAAAGCGGCTACAGAGGCGAGAAAATAACCACGGCACTTACCGACATTGCGCGTTCGTGAATCGTCAGCGTTGCGTGCAAGCCGATGAGACCGGCTTTGCGTACCTGGTGGAGGATGTCTGTCGGGAGTTTCGAGACTTTAACAGAAACACTGGAAGTTAGCGATATCCTGGCGGACTCAGAAAACGTGCCGGGAACCGTTATTGCGACCTTTGAGTAGACGGCATAAACCAGGAACGGTTCTTGACAACTTTTCTGACCGCGACATGGCCTCGGATTTGGCGGGGCCGCAGCCGACCGCGATTGAGCGAGTGCTCGCCGGGGTTGCCGCGAAAAACTGGTTTACCGTCCGGATGTTTGAAGCTCTATATGCGGGCGAATCGGGGGGCGAGTATCGCCTCGTGGTATCCGAGCATGATCAACGGCGGATCGATCGAGCCCGTCGTCGACTTTTGGCCAGCTTGAAGCTATTTGCAGACGTGCGACGGTTCGCCGTTCCCGCGCTGCAGATCAACGTCGCTCGTCAGCAAGTCAATCACGTCAACCCGGGCCCTGACGGCAGCGGATTGGACCGAATGAATGGGGCGATTCCCTTGCCGGGTTGTCCCATCGGAATTGACGGCCTGGTCAACGGCGTGGTCGACCAGAACGGAGCAAGCCATGCGGGCGGGGGGTAGCCTGGTCGAGGGGTTGGTCGTTGCGTTCAGCGGGTGGGATCGCGGGCTTGCCGGAGTCGACGGCCTCAAACGCATGTGTCGCCGGCTGGATGCGCTCTCGGCCAGCCGGACGAGGGGCTTCGGCCGACGGTTTTTGTCGGGCTACCTACTACTGGGCACTCGGGGATTCTGCTTGGGAAGACTGTTAGCATGGAGGTCAAACCATCGCCAGACCGTGTCACCTGGCACTTATTTGAAGTGGTGGTTGTGCAACGAGCAACTCGATGGACGTGTTGTCGTCTATCATGAATGGCTCGACCCGGCCACCAAAGGATATTATCGGTGCCGAGTTGGCAGTCCTCTCGGGCGTCTTGTATGGTAATGGAATCGAAGGGCTCCGCAGTGGTGGCGAACCGGACATCAAAATGACCAACCAGGTAAATCCAACCAATCATTACGAAAACCCGCCGGTCATCGAGACTGCGCTGAGCGTCCAGTTTGATCCGATTCAAGGGCTTACTCCAGCTCACTTTGGTTGGTATTGGAAAAGCTTCTTAGATTCGAACTGGTCTAAGACAACCGAAGCCCCCCCCTGATGGACCAATTTGAAAGGTTCGGTCAACAGCAACCCGGGAATTCGCCGTCGATTCGACTCTTGATGGGGGGGGAATCCGAGAACCGCCTTCAAATCATCTCGCAGGCTGACGATCGTGTGATTCAGCTTCAGAAGACACGATTCGTGTATAATTGGCGAAAGAGAGGATCGATCTATCCGGGCTTTGGAACTATCTATCAGGAGTTCCTGGCGAAACCTCAGGCATTTCGCGACTTCTTGAAAGTAGCTGGACTCGGAGATATTTCGCCAAATCAATGGGAGATAAGCTACATCAACCAGATACCGAAGAACGATTTATGGAAATCCGTAGGTGACTGGTACAGAGTATTCCCCGGACTGTATTTGCGTCAATTTGAGAACGATTCGGTCCGGTTCGAAAGCATCGATGGAACCTGGCATTTCGAGATTGTTCCGCAGTTGGGCAGACTTCGTATTTCGGGTCGACATGGCAGGATTTCGGAAGACGGTACCGAAAGCCTGATCCTAGATTTGACGGGGCGCGGTCCAATCGAGCCCGATACGGCGATTCACGATATTAGCTCGGGACTTGAACTCGGCCACCGTGTCTTGGTCCAGACTTTTGCCGCTCTTTCTTCGGATACGGCGCACCAGCACTGGGGGAAGAGACCGTGATGATCCAGGTTTCGCCAGAGCAATCACCGTCGGCGTACGTTCGATTTGCAGAGCCGTGTGTGTCGACAACCGTTGCTGGAGCACAGATCGCCGATGGATCGTCGTCTAGATGGCAGCAGGTCGTTCGTGCGCTTCTTCCGCTTCGTTCTCTCAAGCCGAACTGGGACGGATTTGGTGCGGACGCACCAACCCTGGAAGTCGTTTATGACGCAATTCGTATTGCTCAACGGTTGAGTGAGATGAACTCGTGCCCGCCGACGACAGCCGTCCCGACTCCTGCTGGGTCGATTTTGTTGAGTTGGGAAGGCGCAGAATACATTGAGATCGAGGTCAGAGCACATCATCGCGCCGAATGGATGCTGGTCGATGAAAAGGGTGCTGCGCGACACGGCGAAATCGATTTACGTCGCGCCGAATGGACGCTGGTCGACAAAACGCGTGTTACGCAGCATGGCGTAATCGATTTGCCTGACAAGACTTATACTTTGGCTTCGTAGAGTCGATATCGGGGTAACAGGGATGAGTTCAGACCCGACCCCGATTGATCCCGGTGAGCGAATTCTTCGTCGAATTCCGGTAACTCCAGGTTACTACGATAAAGCAAAGGCCCCACCGGTACAGGCTGCGCCTTCAGGCCGAATCCCAACGACGATGATGGGATATCTTTCTATCGGTAGCGGGAACTTTCCGTGTCTGAGCTGGTCAAGAGAACGAATGAGTTGCTCAAGAAAGCGAACAAGCCCACCGGAGCCTTTGCGATCGCAAGGCTCACGGCCGGAGACGTGTTGAATCTCGGATTGACGTTGCAGCCCAAGCAGGAGGCCGACGACCTGCCAGGACATGTGATTGTTCCAGAAATCAACAAACCCGCGTACGACGACCGTGCCAGGAACCCGAAAGTCAAGGAATTCTGCCGACACTTGACCGAGCTATCCAACCGCGACGGCGCCACGTTTATTCCGGATTTGGGTGACCTCTCCGGCTGCTCTGATCCCGTATAGTCGATCGCGCCGAAATGTCAACAAGCCAAACTCGATCGGATGTATGTCGGGTACCGTCTCACGCCGGATCCCAGAACGTTGGCGTGATTCCGAGCTTATATTGTGTCCGCGATTGCTCCTGAGTGCATCAGCGGCCATCGCCCTGATTCATAGCCTTCCTCCCTGGCGAGGAACCGCAAGCGTGGAACTGCTTCGGACCGACAAATGAGAAAGCTCGCGGTGGCCTAACCTCGGACTTGATCTCAATCGCCAGGTAGGAGGCATCGTGAACACTCCAGGTCCACGCAAGCGGAAGTCCGCCGGTCCGCAAAGCGGACGAGTCGTCAAGGCGTCGGTCAGCGTTGACGTGGCTCTGCACGCGCGTTGGTGCGCGGCGGCCAGCTTGTCGGGCATGGACCGAAATGCGTTCGCGGTCGAAGCCCTCAGGAGGGCTCTTGAGAGAATCGTCGTTGTCGATCGGCGAAAGTCGTCCGATCGGGTCAAAACTGACGATCGGCCAGACCAGCAAACTGCGATAAGCTCCGACGGGGCGGACGCCGCCTGATGGTGTCGGCTCTTGGCGATCGTGCCGAGCGGACCGCCCGAGGATCCCTTGGAAGGCCAGCCGGGGAGTGGGGTCGCCTTGGCCCGCCGGGCGGTTACACCTTGTAGACCTTGAGCACTTCGTCGCCGTAATGGTTGATGACTTTAACGGCGATCTTGCCTGACTTCGGGCGCGTCGAAGGAGTAGCTCTTGGTGCTGTAGAGCGTTGACCATTGAGCCTCGTAGATCTCGGCTCGCACGGCGCGTTTGAGCTTGCCGTAGGGGTCGTCGGCCCCGAGGAAGTAAGCGTGCCGGACGAAGAAACACTCGCCGTTGTAGTCGGTGTCGATGAACCAACATGCGATGTCGTCGGTTGATGAACTTCGGATCGCGCCTGTCGTCGGGTCGTAGACATCCACCCCCTTCACTTCCACGACGACTTTGCCTTCGCTGTCGCGGATGACGGCGATGTCGGGCTCGCCGAAGACCATGAATAGGTTGCCGGAGCCGGTCTTCTTGAGCGGCGTCGCCGATCAAGAGGTCGGGGTTCATCCGCGCCGGGAGAACGGTGAGCTTGCCGTACCGCTTGGCTTCCTCGGAGACGTGCGGGTCGAATGCGAAGCCGCAAACGATCAGGATGTCGAAGCCGATGCCGGAGACGGCTTCCTTGGCGGCTTCCTTGACTTGCTGGGGAGTGACGGTGCCGTACTCAGGGCCGATCGTCACGGCAACGCGGCGGGTCTTCCATCGGCAGCGTGATACCGTGTCGCGAAATCGTGCCCGCGGTGCTCATGACGCGGCCTCCACTGCAACAGACTGATTTGAGATCATGGCCCTGATAAACTCCACCACATCATCATACGGGTCCATCACTTCCAGAAAGCCCAGCACCCGGAGCCTCCGTGATTGTTCACGGCCGGAACCCAAAGCGTACGGGCCGTCGCCGTCTTGGCTTCCTTGTCCTTCTTCCGCTCGCCGGTCACTTCGAGAATCAGATTCAGAGGATCGTCCTTGCGTCGCCCGTCATCGATCCGGACGAGGAAATCCGCGAAGTATTGCGCTCGACGCCGTTGAACGTGTAAGGGATGGTGAAGCCGAGACCCTGATTCTTGGCATAGGCGATCACCTCGGCCATGTCTTCGAGCTCTTGAGCCAGCTTGGATTCCCAGTCGCTGTCGAGCGCCACGTGCGATACGTGGCACTTGTCGGCCCGGGTCTTGTAGGTAGTCCGGATCGTCTGGAAATCGACGTAGCGGGTCGAGCCAACGGGCTCGTAGGGCCGGAGCATCGGCTTGAGGGTCGGCTTCCCCTCGGTTGAGGAGACGATCGAGCGGTAAATCCGGTCGGCGGCCCGATGGGCGTACCGGACGAACAAGAGCAGTTGCGGGAACGTGCCGCCTTTGCAGTGCAGGCACTCGTCGAGCCAACGCTTGGTGATCGCCAGAAGTTGCGGGAAGAGCCAGGGTTTGTCATGCCCGTCGTCGTCGCGGAAGTACTTCTCCAGAGTCAGCTTGCTGAGCAGGAAGGCGACTTCGTTAAAGATGCGATCCGCACCCTGCCAAAGGACGACGAATGCACCACGAACTGCTTCCGAATAGACCCTCTGACCGGTCTCGCGTACGATCGCCAGAACGAGGACGATGACCGTGAGGAGGCGGATCGTAGTTTTCGGTAACAACCGGTGATGCCGATGAGTTCATCAAGAACCTTGGTTCTGTCGGTTCTTGATGCGTTTTCAAAGCACTCACGTAATGCTCCGAGAAGTTCCTACCCGGTCTGCTTACGGAGCTCGCTGTCCATCCTTCGCAGGCAGAAGCTGGTAACATTCTGGTGAGGCAACAGTCTTTTCTCGGTAACAGAACCAGTAGTGAGTCAATGCCCCAAGGCGATGACGGGGGAAACAAAAGACCGGCCGGCAAGCACTTCTCGCAAGGCGAGGGGCAGATCGCACGCCAGCCGGCTCTTGAAGACATAGCCGTGGGCCCCGACCGCCAGAGCAGCACGACGTAATCCGGGTCCTCATGTACGGTCAGAAAGACAATCTTTGCCCTGGAGCCCACAGCTTTCAGTCGCCGTGCCGCCTCGATGCCGTTCAGCACGGGCATCGAAATGTCGAGCACCAGCAGATCGGGCTCCTGCGTGGCGGCTTCGTCGAGCAACGTCTGACCATCGCCGACCGTCCCGACCACCTCGAACTCCGGTTCGAGCAGGCACACCGTGACTCTCAGGAACTCGAGGTGGTCATCGGCCAGCAACACACGAAAGCGTTCCAATGGTTCGTGCCCGGGGTAGATCGGAAGGCCAGAGCAAGCCTGAATCCGCGACCTGGCCTCAGCGTCCACGGCGGGCTCTGCCGACGGCAATCTCTTTACACCAACCTAGACTGCCCGGTCTCTGGAACGCTACTGGCAGAAGTGACAGGTCCGGGGGAAATGTGCCTGCGGGATCCTGGCTAGACAGTGCACGACTCCCTTCTTGATGGCGTACTGGACCAGCTCGGCGCTGGACCTGACTCCAAGTTCTTCCATCATGCTGTACTTATGGAACGCGACGGTCCGCGGGGTGATTTTCAAGATGCGGGCGATCTCCTTCATCGTGTGGCCTTCGGCCAGCAATTGCAGCACTTCGCGCTGGCGCGGGCTTAGCTCGCTCGACTTTTTCACCGGCTTGGGCTCGTCGAGGAAGATTTCTGACCAGGCCCTTCGTGGCCAGCGGCGTGACGTACGAACGCCCGTGGTACACGTCCTGGATGGCCTGGAGCAGTTCCGATGCGGCCGAGTTCTTGAGAAGGTAGCCGGACGCCCCGGCTCGAAAGGCCTCCGCCGCGAGGTCGGGATCTTCACTTACGGTCAGGAAGATCACCTTGACCTCGGGCATCATGCGCTTGAGCTGGCGGGCGGCATCCAGGCCATTGAGCAAGGGCATGGCGATGTCGAGCACGACGATGTCGGGACGCAGCTCCGGGGCGACCTCTAGCAGGGCCCGGCCATCGGCCACCGCTCCCACCACGTCGCAGTCAGGCTCGAGCAATGTCGCGAACGCCTCGCGCAGTAAACGGTGGTCGTCCGCTAGCAGGACACGCGGGCGCTTCATTACAACAGCCTCCGAGAAACAGTTGTGTTAGACGGGCGCATCATATCCGTGCCGGTTCTGTCGGCAAAGCCACTTCCGTCTGGTCCGAGGTGCACAGGGGGACGCTGACGGCGATCCGGGTCCCAATCGATGGTTGGGAGTCGAAGGTGATTTGGCCTTGGACAAGGCGCAGCCGTTCCCTCATGCTGACCAGTCCGAGCCCGCCGTTGCGGTCGACTAACTTGGGGTCGAAACCGACTCCGTCATCGGTGACCCGTAAGTAAACTGTGCCCGCCCTTCGGGTCAACTCCACCCAGGCATGCGCGGCGCCGCTGTGTTTGAGAACATTCCCGAGGGCTTCTTGCACAATGCGGTAGAGGCACAGGGCCGTGTCCTCGGGTAAGGTCTCGGGCACATCGTGGTGAGTGAACGCAATCGGCAAGCCTGTGGCTCTGGGTCAACTCCTGGCAAAGGCCTCGAACGGCCGCCAAGAGACCGAGTTGCTCCAGCTTCGACGGGTGTAGTTGGTGCGACAGGCCATGCACCGAAGAAGAAAGCTGCTTGACTCGGGCGGACAGCTCCTGGATGCGTCCGCCTAGCTGGTTTCCAGCTAACAAGAGGCTTCTGGCCGAGGAGATCCAGGTCCACGGACAGAAGGGCCAGGCTCTGGTTAAAGTCGTCGTGCAGTTCGCGCGCGATTCGCCGCCGTTCGGTTTCCTGAGAATGGATGAGCCTGCCGGTCAGCACTTGCAATTCGCGCTGACTCTCTCGCAACGCTTCTTCGACCTGCATGCGTTCGGTGATATCAACAATTGAAGCCAGGACGAAGAGCCTCGTGTCGGAATGTAGCGTACTCAGTCCGATCTCGACTGGAAAGGCACTCCCGTCCTTGCGGCGCGCCGAAGAGTACGCGCCCTACCCCCATAGAGCGATTTTCGGGCGAAGCAAAGAAGGCGGCGCGGTCAGCCAGGTGTTGGTTCCGAAAGCGCTCCGGCACCAGCATCTCGACGGGTTGGCCGAGCAATTCTTCTCGCTGGTAACCGAAGAGCTTTTCCATCTGGGCGTTGGCTAGAGCGATCCTACCATCTTGTCCGACCATCACAATTCCGTTGGGAGCAGCTTCGACCACTTGCCGAAATCGCCTTTCCGCGCGCCTGCGGCTCAATCTTTGAACCAGTAGCCCAACGATCAGCAGGGCCTCGACGACACAGAGGGAGATCGCGCCAACAATGGGCCATTTGTAGAGGTCCCAGAAACTCAGTTCTTTGTTGCGGACGACGCTGTTCGGCGGCAGGCTCGCCTCGCTGATTTTCCAGCGTCGTAATTGACGCCAGTCAAACATAATGGTGTTCGCACTGGTTTGCTGGACCCCGATCTTCTCGGGCGTTTCACCCGCCAGAATGCGCAAGCCGAGACCGGCCGCATTTTTCCCCTCGGTCCCGAAGCTAAAAACACGACCGCCGACAATCCCGCGACCGACGTACGAATCGATGTGCCCATAGATCGGTGAATTCGCCGCCGCCGCAACTCGTTCGAGAGCATCCGCGGGAACAAGCACCTTCCCTGTGGCGTCCCGGAATACGTGGAGATAATAGATGATGCTTCGTTCCGGAAGATGGGCCACCTGCTTCAGGAGATCTTCAATCGGCAGCCCGGTCAGGTAAACGAACTTCACCTTGTCTTGGTACATCCGAAACCTCTGTCGCGCTTCGACCTCCCAGTACGCATCAAACTCAGCGTTACCTGTGATCACGAAGACGGTCTGAGTATTCGGATGGAGCCGGAGGGCAAGTGCGAGCGTCGCTATCAAATCCATCTTGAGCGGAACACCGATGACATCGGCAGGCAGCGTGCGGGCCTTGGATTTCCTTTTCGTCGACGGCACAGAAAACGATGGGAACTCGTGGAAAGACCTGGTTGCGAAACTTGAGAGCAAAATCCAGCCCCGAGGAAAGACCCGCAATGACCAGATGGACTTTCCGCCCCGAGTATTTCCGTTGCAAGAATTCGGCCTGAAACTGCTGGTGATCGCCATCCGGCGAGCGAGAGACATCGAGGTATTCGTTGTAAATCTCGATGCGGCCGGGGGATCCAGTAGCGAAGGTGGATCGAATACTCTGATCGACCAGGGCGTTCCCAGGACTGCCGTCGCTGTTATCCGGATAAAGCACGACAACCATCCTGGTATTGTCGGGATCCGCTGCTGCAACTTTGGGACAGAAGAACAGTATGGTCGCCAGGACGAGCAGCTTTGTCAGCCCAAGACGCTGCGATCTAGAGTCCCCTCCCCTTGTGGTGATTCTCATGGCTTTGGCTCCTGCGCAGAACAGGGCGGCCCGGTTCTCAGTGCAAGCATCAGCTACGGCGTTCCTGGTCCGACGGACCACGCTCTAGCCGCGTTCAACCGGGCCAGAGCATTGGAGAATTGGCTCTCTGCTATTTCTGGACTGGCGCGGCGACTGGATCAGGTGGCGCCACAACGCCCGTTATCGCAAAAACTTTCGGTACTGCGTTGGGCAAACCAGCAAGAGTGGCGAAGAGTCTAACTCTCGCTATCTTAACTCCGGGCCCTGGCCATTGCACGTAACTAGACCTTGCCGAACCTGTCAGTTTTTCTCGCGCGTACCTGATACTTTTGCCAGTCGCGTGTGATCCCCGAGGCAATGAGTATATGGATGAATCGTAGGGTTGGGCGTCGTGTTCCGGAACTCCGCTGGGTTCAATCCGACTGCCAAGCACCGGCTGATCCTGACCGGATACCGTCCGGGAAACCGAGCCCGATGGATCTGCGGTCGTATGCTCGTTGGCACGACTATTCCCATCCGCGGGAAATGAGGTGGAAGCGACCAACACCAAAGACGCACCCTGTACATCGTGCGCTTGGACGACAAACGGCACGCTTAAACTGCATATCGCATCTCTTCAGCGCTGATTCCCAACTAGGAGGTGCTCCAAGAAAAAGTCAAACTCCCGAAGCGATCGCGGAAGAAGGAGTACGGCGAGCAAGCTGCGTTGAATCGTCGGAATTTCATAGCGGAGAAATATTGAGGATGAGGTTGTTCGCCTCATCGACCCTTCGAGCGCCGAGCGCGGCATAAGTCGGCCTAGTCAGTGTCAATTTGAGCAGAGGCCACGATCTTCTGATGAGAGTTTCGTTTTCGGAATGGCCAGGACGATGGGACACGCAGCAATCTTGCAGGCGAGCGGCGCGCGCGGGAAGACGCCGCCATGCCTGCGAAGGGCTTGAATTCCTGGGGATCGCCCTCGACGATGGGCGAAACAGGTCGGCTGGACCGATAATCTCCGCCGACTCGAGCCCGACCAGGGTCCGTGTGATACCAACTGACGAGGAGACAGTGATCGCGAGGGAGACGATTCGTCTCGCGGTGCCGACGTGATGACCCCCCGATACCAATCGCATCAGCCGTGATAATCTCTGTTATGGAGTGGACCGATGGACGCGAAGGCGACGATTCAAACATCAGCCAAGGCTGCCGTGCCCTCGGGTAATTCCCAGGGCAATGCGGCACCGCTCTCGACCGGACGAGCTCCGCAAGCTCGACGCCTACTGGCGGGCCTCGAATTATCTCTCGGTCGGGCAGATCTACCTGCTCGCCAACCCGCTCCTGCGGGAGCCGCTCAAGCGTGAGCACATCAAGCCGCGCCTGCTCGGGCACTGGGGCACGTCGCCGGGCCTCAACATGCTTTGCACGCACCTCAACCGGGTCATCAAGCGTGATGATCTGGACATGATTTACATCATCGGGCCGGGGCATGGCGGCCCTTCATTGGTCGCTCACGCCTACCTGGAAGGGACTTACAGCGAGGTCTACCCGGAGATCGGCCAGGACGCCGATGGGATGCGGAAGCTGTTCAAGCAGTTCAGCTTCCCGGGAGGCATCCCCAGCCATGTCGCGCCCGAGACGCCGGGCAGCATTCACGAGGGGGGCGAGCTGGGGTATGCCCTTAGCCACGCCTATGGGGCAGCGTTCGACAACCCGGACCTGATCGTCGCCTGTGTCGTCGGCGACGGCGAGGCGGAGACCGGACCTCTCGCCACCGGCTGGCACGGCAACAAGTTCCTCAATCCGGCCCGAGACGGCTGCGTACTCCCGATCCTCCATCTGAACGGCTACAAGATCGCCAACCCCTGCTTCCTCGCCCGCATCCCCAAGGACGAACTGCAGAAGTTCTTCGAGGGCATGGGCTACAAGCCGTACTTCGTCGAGGGACACGACCCGGCGGCGGTCCAACAGCAGTTGGCTGGAGTGCTCGACACGGTGGTGGCAGAGATCAAGCAGATCTGGGCTGACGCCCGTACCAAGGGCGTCGTGAAGCGGCCGGCCTGGCCGATGATCGTCTTCCGCACGCCGAAGGGCTGGACCTGTCCGCCGGAGATCGACGGCAAGAAGTGCGAGGACTACTGGCGCTCGCATCAGGTGCCGATGGGCGACATGGACAAGCCCGAGCACATTCGCATCCTCGAACAGTGGATGAAGAGCTACCGGCCCGAAGAGCTGTTCGACGCGCAGGGGCGGCTCAAGCCCGAACTGGCCGAATTGGCTCCGAAGGGCCACCGACGGATGAGCGACAACCCGCACGCCAACGGCGGCCTGCTGCTCCGAGACCTGAAGATGCCGGACTTCCGCGACTATGCCGTCAAAGTGCCCAGCCCAGGGGCAATCGACGCCGAATCGACCCGCGAGATGGGCAGGTTTCTCCGGGACATCATGAAGCAAAACCTGGACAGCAAGAACCTGCGCCTGTTCAGCCCCGACGAAAACAACTCGAACCGTTGGCAGGACGTGCTGGAGGTGACCAACCGCTGCTATATGGCCGACATCTACCCGGAAGACGACCACCTGTCGCCGGACGGCCGGGTAATGGAGGTGCTCAGCGAACACCAGTGCCAAGGCTGGCTGGAGGGATACCTGCTGACCGGCCGGCATGGGTTCTTCTCGTGCTATGAAGCGTTCATCCACATCATCGATTCGATGTTCAATCAGCACGCCAAGTGGTTGAAGGTGTGCCACGACATTCCCTGGCGCCGGCCGATCGCGTCGTTGAACTACCTGCTCAGTTCGCACGTTTGGCGGCAGGATCATAACGGCTTGAGCCACCAGGACCCCGGCTTCATCGACCACGTCGTCAACAAAAAGGCCTCCGTCGTCCGGGTCTATCTGCCTCCGGACGCCAACACGCTTCTGTCGGTCACCGATCACTGCATGCGCAGCCGGAACTACGTGAACATCGTCATCGCCGGGAAGCAACCCGCGCCGCAGTGGTTGACCATGGATCAGGCCGATGAAGCATTGCACGATGGGCCTCGGCATCTGGGAATGGGCCAGCAACGACAAGGGAGGCGAACCGGATGTGGTTATGGCCTGCTGCGGCGACGTGCCGACCCTGGAGACGCTGGCGGCAGTCGAGTTGCTGCGCCAGCACCTGCCCGAACTCAAGGTGCGCGTGGTCAACGTCGTGGACCTGATGAAGCTGCAGCCGGCGAGCGAGCACCCGCACGGGCTTTCCGACGCGGACTTCGACGCCCTGTTCACAAAGGACAAGCCGATCATCTTCGCCTTCCACGGCTACCCTTGGCTCATCCACCGGTTGACGTACCGGAGGACCAACCACAAGAACCTGCACGTCCGCGGTTACAAGGAGGAGGGTACCACGACGACGCCATTCGACATGGTGGTCCTCAACGACCTCGACCGGTTCCATCTGGTGGAGGACGTGATCGACCGGCTTCCCCAACTCGGCTCCCGAGCGGCCTACTTCAAGCAGGCGATCCACGAGAAGCTGATCGAGCACAAGGAGTACATCGAACGACACGGCGATGACATGCCGGCGATCAGCGGCTGGAGGTGGGGGTTGGCGGGGGCGGCTTCCAAGGGGTCCACAACCACCGAAGGCGACAACGTCTAGGATCAAGGTCGAGGCCGGGCGCACACTCGCACCGTGCCGCCGTCACCTCAAGGAAAGCCTATGGCATCCGAGTTACCGCGATTGTTCCTCGCCCGGCATGGCGACACAGCCTGGACCGATTCCCGACAGCGCACCGGGCGGACCGACATCCCTCTGAACGCGGTCGGCGAGGATCGAGCTCGCCAGTTCGGGGTGAGGCTGAGGCGATTCTCCTTCGCGTCCGTCTTCACCAGCCCCCTTCAGCGCGCCTCGAAGACTTGCGAACTCGCCGGTTTTGGAGCGGTCGCGACGGTCGATCCCGACCTTGTCGAGTGGGACTACGGGCGCTACGAGGGGCTGGTGCTTCGGGACATCCAGAGAGAACGGCCCGCCTGGGAGCTTTTTCGTGACGGCTGCCCTGAAGGCGAGTCCCCCGAAGATGTCGCTGCCCGAGCCGATCGGATCATCGCCCGCGTCATGGGTATCGAGGGGGATGTTCTCGCATTTTCGAGCGGACACATCATCAGGATGATCGCTGCTCGATGGCTCGGCCTGCCGCCGAGGGCGGGGCGTTTCTTCTACTGCCGACCCGCGAGCGTGGGCGTACTCGCCTTCGAACACAAGAGCCGAGACGAGCCGATTATCAGCATCTGGAACCAGGTCGCCCAGCCGCGGGAATAAGTCGAACAGACCATGGCCACTTCGTCCCGGCAGGCGGGACCGGCTGCGGAAGGGAGCAGAGTCGTGACAGTCGCCAAGAAGATCCAGCGCGGTTCGCCCCCCAGTGCCTCCGCCGAGAGCATTGGCCGAAGCTATCCGATCGGCGCTACCGTCATCGAGGGGGGCGTCAACTTCAGCCTGTTCTCGCGCACCGCCACGGGGGTTGAACTCCTGCTATTTGACCGGAAGGACGATGCCAAGCCGTCCCGCGTGATCCCGATCGATCCCGTGACGAACCGGACCTACCACTACTGGCACGTGTTCGTGCCAGGAGTAACGCCGGGACAGATTTATGGCTACCGGGTCGAGGGGCCGTCGGCCCCCGACAAGGGTTTGCGGTTCGATCCCTCCAAGGTCCTGATCGACCCGTACGGTCGGGGAGTTGTCATCCCTAAGAACTACGACCGTGAGGCCGCGAAACGGGGTGCCGACAACGCGGCGACGGCAATGAAAAGCGTGGTCGTCGATCCGAGCGCGTATGACTGGGAGGGCGACCTCCCGCTCTGCCGGCCCTCTTCACGCACCATCATCTACGAGATGCACGTCCGAGGATTTACGCGCCACCCGAATTCCGGGGTCACAGAGAAGTCCCGCGGCACGTTCGCCGGGCTGATCGAGAAGATTCCCTATCTGAAAGGACTCGGGATCACTGCCGTGGAGTTACTGCCTGTGTTTGCGTTCGACCCACAGGCTTGCCCGACGGGCGTGGTGAACTACTGGGGTTATCAGCCCGTTTCCTTCTTCGCGCCGCACCCGGCCTATAGCTCGCGCCGCGACTCTCTCGGCCCCGTCGACGAGTTCCGAGACATGGTGAAAGCCCTGCACCGTGCGGGCATCGAGGTCATCCTCGACGTGGTGTTCAACCACACCGCCGAGGGCGAGCACACGGGTCCGACGCTCAGTCTCCGTGGGATCGACAACCCGACTTACTACATCCTCGAAGACGGCGGCTCGCGATACGCCGACTATACCGGTTGCGGGAACACCCTGAATGGAAACCAGCCGATCGTTCGGCGGATGATCGTGGACAGTCTGCGCTACTGGGTCGAGGAGATGCACGTCGACGGCTTTCGGTTCGACCTGGCGTCGATCCTGGCGCCGCGACCACTCGGGGCAGCCGATGCCGAACCCGCCAGTCCTGTGGGATATCGAGTCGGACCCGGCGCTGGCCGGCACGAAGCTCATCGCCGAGGCGTGGGACGCCGCCGGGCTCTACCAGGTCGGAAGCTTCGTGGGCGACGCATGGAAGGAATGGAACGGCCGCTTCCGCGACGACCTTCGCGACTTCCTCCGCGGCGCGCCTGGGACAGTGCGGCGCGTCGCGGACCGGCTGGTAGGAAGTCCCGAAGTCTACGGCCACAAAGAGCGCGAGGCCGAGCAGAGCGTCAACTTCGTAACGTGCCACGATGGTTTCACGCTCAACGACCTCGTTTCCTACAACGAGAAGCATAACGAGGCCAACGGCGAAAACAACCGCGACGGCGCCGACGACAACCGGAGCTGGAACTGCGGAATCGAAGGCCCGACCGAGGATCCTGAGGTCGAAAGGCTGCGTAATCGCCAGGTGAAGAATGGCCTGGCTCTCACACTGATGTCGCTGGGAGTCCCAATGATCTTGATGGGGGATGAGGTCCGGCGCACGCAACAGGGCAACAACAACGCCTACTGCCATGACGACCACGCCACCTGGTTCGACTGGTCGCTTTTGCAGAAGCACGCCGATGTCCATCGTTTCGTCGGTCTCGTGAACGCGAGGCGATCGCTGCGGGATGTCGAGAATGAGCGTCAGCGCGTGAGCC
Organism: uncultured Planctomycetota bacterium; assembly: GCA_963720335.1. Taxonomy (GTDB): domain Bacteria; phylum Planctomycetota; class Planctomycetia; order Isosphaerales; family Isosphaeraceae; genus CAVRFS01. Next base: position 34,184 of record CAVRFS010000010.1, read on the forward strand.
TCAACACCTTCCTGCGAGAGGCGAACAGGGCATGGCACGGCGTGAAACTGCACGAGCCGGATTGGGGCGATTGTTCGCACAGCATCGCCCTGGACGCAGAGCTTCGCAGCGAGGGGATATTTTTTCATTTCATCCTGAACGCCTACTGGGAGCCGCTCGAGTTCGAGTTGCCGGTCGTTGGCGAGGGTGTCGCATGGCAACGCTGGATCGACACGGCACTCGATTCGCCGAACGACATCGTGCCCTGGCAGACTGCACCGACGATCGCGGGCAATTCGTATCGAGCTCGATTCCCGCTCCGTCGTGATACTGTACACGCTCGCGCGACCTGAAGCGATGTATCAAGCATAAGATTGGTAGTTTGAAGAAATGATATACTCAATTTTAAGTGGAGAGTAATTCATGAAAAAGATGATCTGGGCCCTCGTCCTGATAGGGCTCCTGGGAGCGGGTTCGGTGGCCGGGTGGCGGTGGTGGAAGCTCGCTCAGACGAGCGCCCTGCCGACCGGGATCGTCTCGGGGAACGGCAGGATCGAGTCCATCCAGGTCGACGTGGCCGCCAAATACGGCGGCCGGATCAAGGAGATCCTTGCGCGTGAGGGAGACATGGTCGAAGAGGGACAGGTCCTCGCCAAGATGGACACAAGCGAGATTGAGGCCGAGCTTGCTAAAGACAAAGCGAAACACGCCGAAAGCGAACAAGCCGCCGCCGAAGTCAAGACCGAAATCACGAAAGACGAAGGCCAACTGAAGCTGGCTGACCTGGAATTCCAACGCAGCAAGAGCTTGTACGAGAAAAAGTTCGTCGCGCGGGAGGAGTACGACCGGTACAGGACCCGCCTGGAGACGGCGAAGGCCTCGCTCGACGGGACCAAGGCCAAACTGAAGACGGTAAATCAGTCGACCAACGCGGCCGCGGCGGAAGTGAAGCGAACGGAGGTGAGGATTGACGATGCCACCCTCAAATCGCCGGTCAAGGGCCGGGTACTCTACCGGCTTGCCGAGCCTGCTGAGGTCGTTCCCCTCGGCGGGAAGATCTTGACGCTTGTCAACCTGAACGACGTCTATATGGAACTGTATCTCCCCGCGCAAGAGGCCGCCCGAGTCAAGATCGGGGCCGACGCCCGAATCGTGCTCGACGCCCGGCCCGAATACGCCGCGCAGGCGAAAGTCAGCTACGTCTCCCCCGAAGCCCAGTTCACCCCGAAGCAGGTCGAAACGCGCAGCGAGCGCGACAAACTCATGTTCCGTGTCAAGCTCCAGGTGCCGCCGGAGTTAGTGCTCCCTTACATCGAGCGGATCAAGACCGGAGTCCGGGGCATGGGTTACGTGCGCCTCGACGATGCGGCCGTCTGGCCCGAATTCCTGGAACGACGCTTTCCTCCCAAGCCCTGACCGCGGATATCCTGATGCCAACCCTGACCAAACCCGTCACGAGCATCACCGACCTCACACACCGCTACGGGAAGACGCGCGCGCGCTCGATTCGGTGGCGGCCGAGATCCCATCCGATTGTATGGTCGGCCTGATCGGCCCCGACGGCGTCGGTAAGTCGACTCTGATGGGGATCATCGCCGGCGCGAAGAAGATCCAGTCCGGGAATGTCCAGGTGCTGGGCGGCGACATCGCGGACCGCCGGCACCGCAACGCCGTTTGCCCGCTCATCGCCTACATGCCCCAAGGGCTCGGCAAGAACCTGTATTTCGAGCTGAGCGTCTTCGAGAACATCGACTTCTTCGCACAACTGTTCGGGCTCTCCCGCGCGGAGCGTCGCAAGCGGATCGATGGACTCCTGAAGGCGACCGGGCTAGACCCGTTCCCAAACCGGCCGGCAGGGAAGCTGTCGGGGGGCATGAAGCAAAAGGTCGGCCTCTGCTCGTCGTTGATTCACGACCCGGACTTGCTCATTCTCGACGAACCCACGACGGGCGTCGACCCGCTCTCCCGTCAGCAATTCTGGACGCTCGTCGACAACATCCGCGCCGGCAGGCCGGGGATGAGCGTGCTCGTCTCGACGGCGTATATGGATGAAGCCGATCGCTTCGACTGGCTGATCGCAATGGATGCCGGGCGGATTCTGGCCACGGGCACCCCTCAAGAGCTCAAGCAAAGGACGGGAACCGACAACCTGGAAGAGACCTTCGTGGCCCTGTTGCCCGAGGGGAAACGTGGCTCGGGGCGGCGTTTGACCATCCCTCCTCGTGTCCACACCGACGCCGAGCCGGCCATCGTGGCCAAGAACCTCACGCGCCGCTTCGGAACATTCACTGCCGTCAACGCGGTGAACTTCACGATCGAACGCGGCGAGATCTTTGGCTTCCTCGGCTCCAACGGCTGCGGCAAGTCGACGACCATGAAGATGCTGACTGGCCTCCTGCCCGCGACCGAAGGAGAGGCGATCCTCTTCGGGAAGCCCGTAGACCCCAACAACAACGACGCTCGCATGCGCGTCGGCTACATGTCGCAGGCGTTCTCCCTCTACGGCGAGCTCACGGTCGCGCAGAACCTCTGGATCCACGCCCGCCTGTATCACCTGCCGCCCCAGTCGAGGCGATCCCGGATCGACGAACTGGTCCAGCGCTTCGGGCTCACACAGTACGTCGACGATCTCCCCGAATCGATCCCACTCGGCGTGCGCCAGCGGCTATCGCTCGCGGTGGCGATCATCCACGACCCGGAGATGCTGATCCTCGACGAGCCGACGTCCGGTGTCGACCCGGTGGCACGCGACGAGTTCTGGGAATTGCTGATCGAGCTCTCGCGCGAAAAGCAGGTCACGATCTTCATCTCAACCCACTTCATGAACGAGGCGATGCGCTGCGACCGCATCTCCTTGATGCACGCGGGGGTCGTACTGGCGTGTGACACCCCGAAGGCCCTCATGGCCGCGCGGGGGACGGACGTTCTGGAGGAGGCATTCATCGGCTACATCGCCGACGCCTCGAGTGAGGCGAGCAAGGGGGACCAGAAGGAGGCTGAGCCGGTCCAGGCCGAGACGCTCGCCCCTTCAACCTCGCAGGGTGGGCATCCCGCCGCGCAGTCCTCCTTCAAAATCGGTCGACTCTTAGCCTACAGCCGGCGCGAGACGCTCGAGATCCTGCGCGACCCGGTGCGGCTCGCATTCGCGTTCGTCGGCTCTTTGGTACTGATGCTGGCATTCGGGTTTGGGATCACGACTGACGTCGAGAACATCCGCCTGGCCGCCCTGGACCTCGACCAGACGCCGGAGAGCCGGGCGTACCTCGCCGAGTTCGAGAATCCGCCCTCGTTCCTCCCGCAGCGCCCGCTCCTCAGCCAGCGGGAAGAGGAACAGAGGTTGCGGGCGAACGACATCTCGCTGGCGATCGAAATGCCGATCGGAGTTCGGTCGCAACTTCAAACGAGACGCGAGTCCGGAGGTCTCCGCCGTGGTCGACGGGGCCAACCCGTTTCGCGCCGAAACCATCAAGCAATACGTCACCAGTGTGAATCAGCTTTTCGCCACCCGGAACCCCAACGCCTCGCCCGGCGCCGGGACGTTGCAGCGCCACGGCTCGATCCAGTCGCGATACCTCTACAACCCGAGCTTCGAGAGCGTCTATGCCATCGTGCCGAGTATCCCGCCGATCCTGCTGATCCTGATCCCGGCCATCCTCATGGCGGTGAGCGTCGTGCGAGAGAAGGAACTCGGCTCGATCATCAACTTCTACGTGACGCCTACCACGCGGCTCGAGTTCCTGCTGGGCAAGCAGCTTCCGTACATCGCGATCGGGATGATCAATTACGTGATCTTGATGCTCATGGCGATCGTCGTTTTCCAGGTGCCGCTCAAGGGGAGCGGCCTGACGCTGACGCTCTGCGCATTGCTGTACGTGACCGCGACGACAGGGATCGGCCTGCTGGTCTCGACCTTCACGCCGAGCCAGGTCGCCGCGGTCTTCGTTACCGCGATCCTGACGATCCTTCCGACGACCCAATTCTCGGGACTGCTGCAGCCGGTCTCGACCCTGGAAGGACGGGCGCGCATCGTGGGCTCGCTCTGGCCGACGACTTACTACATGCACGCGAGCGTCGGGGCCTTCACGAAGGCGCTCGGCCCGCGCCTGCTCGCGGGCGACGTCTTGGCTCTTGCCCTCTTCATCCCGGTGTTGACCGTACTGACAGCCACCGCCCTCAAGGGCCAGGAGTCGTAACCATGAAACAGTTGGCCAATATTTTCTGGCTCGGGACCAAGGAGCTGCGGAGCCTCCAGCGCGACACCGTGCTTGTGCTCTTCGTCATTTATGCATTCACGTTCGCCATCTACACCCAGGCGAAAGGAACGTCGTCTGAGGTCCACAATGCGTCGATCGCTTTCATTGACGAGGACCAGTCCACGCTCTCGAAGCGGCTGTTCGAGTCGTTCTACCCTCCGCGATTCAAGCACCCGCAAGCGATCAAGGCCGACGAGGCTGATCGGTCGATGGATAACGGGAGTTTCATGTTCGTCGTGGTCGTGCCCCCCCACTTCGAAGCCGACGTCCGCGCGGGCCGCGGTCCCGAGTTGCAGGTCAACGTCGACGCGACCGCCATGCAGCAGGCGAGTATCGGCGCCGGTTACATCCGGAATATCCTCACGGATCAAGTCCTGAGCTACCTCAGGCGGTCGGAGAACAAGCCCGAGGTCCCCGTCTCGGTCGTCGTCCGCAAGGCCTATAACCCCAACGGCGACACGTCGTGGTTCACCAGCATCGTGGCCATCATCAACCAGGTGACCACACTCACGATGATCCTGACCGGCGCCGCACTGATCCGCGAACGCGAGCACGGTACGATCGAGCACATGCTCGTCATGCCGCTTTCGGCCTTTGAGATCGCGCTCGCGAAGGTATGGGCGAACGGCCTCGTCGTCCTCGTCGCCGTGACCGCCTCGCTCTTTCTCGTCGTCCGGACGATCCTCGCGGTCCCCATCGCCGGGTCGCCCTTACTCTTCCTGGTGGGCGTGGTCCTCTACTTGTTCTTCGGGACCGCGCTGGGAATCTTCCTCGGGACCATCACCAGGTCCATGGCCCAGTTCGCGCTCCTGATCATCCTGTTGATCATCGTGCTCCAGTTGTTGTCGGGCGGAAATACGCCGATCGAGAGCCAGCCCCAGTGGATGCAGCGACTCACGCTGGTCCTCCCTTCGCGGCACTTCGTCGCGTTCTCGCAGGCCATCATTTACCGCGGTGCCGGCTTGGACACGGTCTGGCCAGAGTTCCTTGCGGTTACCGGAATTGGACTCGCGTTTTTTGTGATGAGCCTAAGGTTGTTCCGCAAGTCGATCGCCGTGAGCCGGTAAGCGATCGAAAGTGCATCGGCTTTCAAAGATAAGAAATTGAGCTTAATGGGAGGCCATTATTGATGTCGGGAGTCGGCCGATGCACGAGCGGTCGGGGGCGAGCATAATGACGCGCAGAGAGAAAGTAAGGAACGTGAGTTTATTGGTCCTCGGCATATTCGTCGTCGTAGGAACCGGCATTACGTATCGAGCCGTCGTCGACCGGTGGAAGGGCGATCCGAGGGGCACCCTGATCGCCGCCGCGTTCGCAGGGATTGCTTTCTTCGTTTCGACTGTCTTGACCTTGTCTTGGGCCGAGCGACGAGAAGACTTGAAGAGGCGGAAGCCCCCAAATTGACGGCCGGCGATACCTTCCCAGTACGTCCACCAGGACGATCAATTGACAATCGACCACGAGCCGCAATTCACCGCCTGTGGTAAATGCTTGAGGGATCGCGGTTAACACGGTGCCCGGCTGGTTGGTCATCCCGAACTACGGCGATCATCGGCGAACGCCTGATCGCTCGAGAGCCTGTTTGGCGACGCCAGGCGAAAAGGGTTGAGGCGAAGCGATGAACTGGGAGCAAAGATATCGGCTGCGTCACGCGACCCGCACCTCCCTCGTGCCGTGGGCGGCGGGTTCCCTGGTCGCCGCGCTCGTCTGTGCTCCCGCCGTCCGCTGGCTCGACCGGATGACCGGCTGGGGACTGTTCCACTTCAGCCCGGACGGTGCCCGCGCCGTGCTTTCGGCGCTCGCGGGGTCGATGCTGACGTTCATCGTCTTCGTCCTCTCGGCGCTGCTCATCGTGGTCCAGCTCGCCATCGGGCAGCTCACACCGCGGGTCATCGCGATCGTGTTCGCGAGGCCCGGAGTCAAGGCCGTCCTGGCGATGCTCACGTTCACCTACGTGTACACACTCTCGGCTCTCGCCCGAATCGAGGACCGCGTCCCCGACCTGCACGTGAGCCTCGCCGTGATTCTCAATCTCGCGTGCATCGGCGGGTTCTTACTGTTCGTCCAGCAGCTCTCGAGCGGGCTGCGTCCCACGTCCGTGATGCAGGAACTCGCCCACCTTTGTCAGGACGTGATCCGGGAACTCTACCCCGCCGATTACTCGCCTGGACGCATAGAGCAGACTGCCCAACAGTTACTTCCCGCGGCCCCCGTGCGGGTCGTCAAGACATCCGGCCGTTCTGGGGTGGTCATGGCGTTCAGCGCGACGGATCTGGTCCGGCTCGCCACGGGTGCGAACGCTGTCATAGAAATTGTTCCGGAGGTCGGCGATTTTCTCGCCACAGACGACCCGCTCTTCCGGGTTTTCGGCGAGGACCGGCCGATCTCCGAGGACGCGCTGCACGGGTGCGTCGCGATCGGCGACGAACGGACCCTGGAGCAGGACCCCCGGTTTGCGTTCCGAATCCTTGTCGATATTGCGATCAAGGCGCTGTCCCCAGCGATCAACGACCCGACAACCGCGGTGCTCGCGCTCGACCAGATTCACAACCTGCTCCTCGGGATCGGCCGTCGGCAGCTCGACGACGGCCAGGCCCGGGACCGGGAAGGCGCTCTGAGGCTCGTCTACGTCACGCCCGCATGGTCCGATTACGTGTTGATGGCGGTGAGCGAAATCCGCCAGTACGGTGCTGGAAGCCTGCAAGTCGACCGCCGGCTCCGGGCCTTGCTCAACCACTTGACGGACGTCTTGCCCGACGAGCGGCGGCCGCCCCTCCGGGAAGAACTCCGCCTTCTGGACTGTTCCGTCCAACGCGGTTTCAGAGACGAGGAAGACACGAAGCGTGCCGGGGTCGACGACTACCAGGGCGTCGGAGGCAATTCCCTGAGACGCCGACGAGAGCCCGATGTTACTAACCCGACAGAAGTGCATCCATAAGACCCAGTCGCGTGCCAATGACCGACGGGGTTTCAAACGGAACGGGGGACGACCAGCAACTTGAGCAAGAGCGCACCGGTAAACTCAGGCTCTCCCGCGAGGACGAACCGGTTGACGATAGTTGATGCCGGGGCGTCTGGTCAAAGAGGTCCCCGTGCTCGCCCGCGCGATCCATCGACATTGTTGGCTTCAGAAGTGACGGCCTTGACTTCGCCGTCGGATTTATGCGTCAGCTCGGGTGCTGACGTCGCAGTCCTAGACAACCGGAGTGATCGACCATGAAAGTCCATGCGGCAGCCCTTGGATTCCTGGCACTCTTCGCGACCCTGGGCTTGGTCGCGGCCCAGAACCCCCCGACGCGGGAGCTCGACCCGGCAAAGCCCGGCGAACAGGTCGCGGCATCACAGGAGAGGGAGCCTGACATCCGTGCCATCACCGACCTGCTCGCCTCTTTCGTCAAAACCTACAACTCCAAGGATCCCAAGGCCCTCGGCGCGCTGTTCACGCCGGAGGCCGAGATCGAGGACGAGGACGGCGATATCACGCGCGGCCGAGACGCCATCGTCGCCCGCTTCGCCGAGACCTTCGCTGGGAGCGAGGCTGGCACCCTTGCCGTGAACACGGAGTCGCTGCGCTTCCTGGGAACCGACCTTGCCATCGAGGAGGGGACGGCGTCCCTCACGGTTAGCGCCGAAGCAACTCCGCAAACCAACCGGTACAGCGTGATTTATGCCCGCCAGGGTGGTCGCTGGCTCCACGCCAGGATCCGCGACGAGCAGCCCGACGAGGTTTCCCCGCACGAGCAGCTCCTGCAACTGGAATGGATGCTCGGCGAGTGGGTCAACGAGAGCGACGACGGGATCGTCAAGACCCACTGCAAGTGGTCGGATAACGGCAACTTTCTGCTCCGGGAGTTCGACGTCAAGGTTGAGGGGCGCATCGCCCTGAGCGGCACCCAGCGCATCGCCTGGGACGCTCAGCGGAAGCAGTTCCGGATGTGGGTCTTCGATGACCGGGGCGGCTTCGCCGAGGGGTTGCTGTCGCGCGACGGCGACCGCTGGATCACCAAAGCGTCGGGAGTCCGCTCGGACGGACAATCGGTCTCAACCACGAGCGCGTTCACGGCGCTCGGAAAGGATCGGATCCTCTGGGAGACGCTGGAGCGAACGATCGGCGGCGAAGTCGTGCCTGGCACCGATCAGTACTACCTCGTCCGACGTGCTCCACTGCCCGGCAAGTGATCCCATACATTCGGCCGATATCCGTTCATCCGAGACATCGGCTCCAGACCCCAGGAGAAGAGCGATGACACCCCGATTGGTCAGAGGGTTGCTGTTAATAACCTTCGCACTCGCATTTGTGATTCCGCCGGCCATCGCCGGACGTGGAGGGCGTGGTGGAGGCGGTGGCGGCCGTGGTGGAGGCGGTGGCGGCCGTGGCGGTGGCGGGGGGATGCCTCGCGGCGGCGGTGGTGGTGGGCCTCGTGGCGGCGGCGGTGGTGGTGGGCCTCGCGGCGGTGGTGGTGGCTTCTCTCGTAGTCCGGCGGTGAGCAGCCCCAGACCGGCTCAGCGGCCCGCGAGGGCAGGTGGAGCGGGCGGGCGCCCTTCGACCCTTCCCAGCGGGCCTGGGAGGGGGGCGGGCCGACCCGGAGGCGGCCCAGGCGGCGGTCGTCCTTCGACCCTTCCGTCCGGGCCGGGTCGTGGCAATCGCCCCCAAATCGGCGGGCAGCCTGGCATCGGTAATCGGCCGGGCGTCGGTGGCCAACCCGGCATCGGCAATCGGCCCGGCGTCGGTGGACAGCCCGGCATCGGCAATCGCCCGGGCATCGATAACCGGCCGGGCATCGGCAATCGCCCGGGCATCGACAACCGGCCGGGGATGGGCAATCGCCCGGGCATCGACAATCGCCCGGGCATCGACAACCGGCCGGGCATCGACAATCGCCCTGGCATCGGCAATCGCCCGGGCATCGACAACCGGCCTGGCATCGGCAATCGCCCGGGCATCGACAACCGGCCTGGTATCGGCAATCGCCCGGGCATCGACAACCGGCCTGGCATCGACAATCGCCCGGGGATCGGCAATCGCCCGGGCATCGACAACCGGCCTGGTATCGGCAATCGCCCGGGCATCGACAACCGGCCTGGCATCGACAATCGCCCTGGCATCGATAACCGGCCGGGAGGCGGCGCCAACCTCGATCGACCTGTTGACGCGGTTGACGGAGTTCGCCCACCCGCTTATAACGGCTGGCGTGGCGCGTACTGGGGCTATCACCAGGGATGGGCCAACGGTTACTGGCACGGCTACCACGAGAACAATAACTGGGGATGGGGTTCGTTTGCGTTGGGGGCCGCGACCGGGGTATCGGCCTGGGCCCTCGGCTCGTCCTTCTACAACTGGGGCTACGCCAGCTACGCGAACCCCTACTACGCCGCAGGGGCGGTGGCGCAGCCGATCGTGATCGAGCAGACCGTCGTCGGAGGTGAGCCACAGACGGTGACCGTGCCCGCGTACAACTATGACTACAGTCAACCCATCGATACGCAATCGGCACCGCCCCCTGAGGAGGTCGCCAACCCCGCCGTCGCGAAATTCGACTTGGCGCGCGCGGCCTTTGGCACCGGCGATTACGCCGGGGCTCTCCAGCTCACCGATGAGGCGCTCATGGTCCTTCAGAACGACGCGACGCTCCACGAGTTCCGGGCACTGGTCCTGTTCGCGGTCGGCAAGTACGACCTCGCCGCGGGGCCACTCCACGCCGTGCTCTCAGTCGGACCTGGCTGGGACTGGACGACCATGGCCGGTCTCTACCCGAACATCGACATCTACACGAGCCAGCTCCGCAAGCTGGAGGCATTCGTCTCTGCGAATCGGACGTCCACGGCCGGCCGTTTCGTGCTGGCTTACCACTACCTGACCCAGGGGAACACTGACGCGGGGGTGAGTCAGTTCAAGGAGGTCGTCGCCCTGACTCCCCAGGACACACTCTCCGCTCAGCTCGTCAAGCAGTTCTCACCGCCGGCGGCGGTCACCAGACACAGCGGCGGCAACGACTGCTTCGCCTCCGGCGGCGACAACCGCCAAGCAAGGGAATCTGGCCGGAAACTGGACTGCCCACCCGGCCGGCGACACGACGATCGACCTGCGCATCGGGGACGACGAGAACTTCACCTGGACAGGTCACCGCCAAGGGCAAGCCCAGGCAGCTTACCGGGAAATGGTCACTCACCGAAAACCTGCTCACGCTGGCTCAGGAAGGAGACGCAGGAGCATTGGTCGGCCGTGTCTCCTGGCAAGCCGGTGACAAGTGGAGCTTCCGCGTCATCGGGGCGGGTGCCGAGGATCAGGGGTTGCTCTTTACACACTGAACGCCGGCGCCTCCGACTTGAGGAGAATTCGGCCAGTCCGATACGGGTGAGGATCCTCTCAGGGCCAGGTGATCGGGCATGCTTCCTGTCAGAATTCCCGGAATCTCCTGTCAGTTTTGACAGTGTGATGGTGTATCCAAGATCTGTAAGGTTAGTAGGCATCCACCAGTTCTTGGTGATCCGTTGGGAGTGAGGTGCAGGACCTGGAATTCGCCGACAGGCGGAACTGGACTGGCTCGCTCGGCTCGATGGATGCCAAATATGAACTAACCCACTATCATTCGGAGTATGGTCTGTGGTAGATTAATTGCCGAAAAGATTCATGTCGGGAGTATGTGTCGAATTCTGGTCTTTGCCACGAACCATCAGTCGGCCCCTGACCGGCTTCACGCCCTTCCGGACACCCAGCTCAGAGCCATTTCCGTGCACGGAGGCTTCCCCAGGAGAACCAAAGGCCTGGGGACAGTAACGGACCCCTTAGCCCAGACTCCCCGAGGTGCACCTGGAGACTCTTCGTGCTCTATGTTTTCTGCTGGATGATCGCGTTTGGCGACGTACGACCCGGGTGCGGCGGAAGCAACCGACTGGATGAAACCGCCCTCCTGGGCTGGAAATTATTGGGGACCGGCAGCGACCCGCGCCCGCTCGGCCGGGAATCTCCCGCCGCTCCCGTCCAACCCGGAGATGGGCCGCTGGCATGCGATGGGGACGCGAGGTGCTCCGCCACGGGGACATCGTCTTCCGGCTCGGCGATGCGCGTGTCGTGCGCGGCATCGTTCCTCTCAGCCGGTTCATCGCTCGCGCGACCGGCAGTCCCTTCTCGCACACCGGCGTCGTCGCGATCGAGGACGGATCACCGGTCGTCTATGACTGCTCGTCCGCGGGAGTCCAGCGCCAGCCGTTCGAGATCTGGATGCTCGACAGCTTGGGAGCCCCGGCGGTGAAGCGTCTGACGCCCGAGCACCGCGAACGCATCGCCGGAGTGATTGATTTTTGCCGCGCCGCGTTCGAGCGGCAGATCCCTTTCGACCCCGGCTTCCGCATGGAGGATGACTCGTTGTACTGTGTGGAGCTCACCGAGAAGGCGTTCCGGTCGCAGGGCCTTGCACTTTCCGGGCCTGTCCGGATTGGTGACTGGGAGTGCCTGGCGAGCTTTTCTCTGACCGCCTTGCTGATCCCGCCTGTAAGCGGTTTAATGCTCGATCGCCCGATCACACTCGAGCAGCCTGTTTACATCCCCGGTAACGAGCGGTACGGCGTATGGGCGTCTCCGTTGCTCGAGACCGTGTTTGGTCCGGCGCCGAAGGTGTTTCAGGATGCAGCCCCTGGCGAGCCCGGCCGTCTAAGTCTGAACGGGGATGTGTATATGCTTGTCTTCGCCTTCTGCGAAGTGCGCCGTTCCTACGCCCAGCTTCCAGCACGATTGCTCGGCGACCTGGTCCTTCAGATGACAGCCCGTGGGACCCTTCAGACCAGCGGTGGGGAGCGACAACGGGCGAGCCTGGAAAATGAAGTCGCTTGCCGCATGTCGACTCCGGCAAGTTCGTTGAAACTCACCGAAGTTCGTTCGGACCAATGCCGAAGCCCTTCTCGGCAGAAACCTTGAGCGATCGACGAGTTCCCATTGTCGGCTCGACAAAGGGATATGGTGGTATCGCTCAACGACTACGTCAAAGCGCCGTTTGCCTTCACCGGAACCATCGGCGCCATAAACGTCGCGTACCCGAAATAGCGCATTTTGCGCGCTGTCTCGAATCGTCAAACTGTCGGACTCAACGTCCGCGGGCCGCGATTCGTCGAATGGGTCGCCGTGCCCGTTTCCGATCGGAGAACAACTTCATTGTGAGCCTGGTCCCGTACCAGACTCTAATTCCACCGGGAACTCGACAGACAGGAGTAACGACGATGACCAAACTACACATTCTGGGGGTGCCCGCTCTCGTCCTCGTGATGCTGGCTCCCGACGCCATGGCTCAAAGGCGTGGTGGCGGGGCGGTCAGTGGCGGCGTGCGCGGAGCGATGGTCGGCGGGCTTGTTGGGGGGAGCGAAGGAGCGGAGACCGGTGCCAAGGTTGGCGCGGTTGCCGGCGCCACCCGAGCCGCCGTTGATCGCGAAGCTCAGAGGCGCGCTGATTATCAGACGAGCGCTGAATACCAGAATGCTCCTCACTCGGATTTCAACACAGCACCGCCGCAGGTGCTGGTCACATCCCCACCGGGCTGCGACTGCGCCAGCGGCCGCGGCGACAGCGCCCGCCGGAGAGGCCGTCATTCGCAAGGATGGTAAGCCCGTGATCGGGATTACCAATCCCTCGGATTGGAAGCAGATCACCGGAGACCGCTATGTCTCCGCCGTCAGTGCGGATGGACAAGCTTACTCGATGATCGCCACCCTGGAGGGGGCAGCGGACAAGCAAGCGGGAATCGCGAAGGTCAAGCATGGGCTCGAACAGTATCTTCAGGACATCAAGTACGACGACCTGACTGAGACGAAACGCGGTGCACTCGTGGTCACCGGCACGGGAAAGGCGAAGAAGTCCGGCGTCGCCGTGGTGTTCGCGGCCGGGGTTCTCGATTCAGGCGCAGGGCAACTCGCAGGGGCGGCATTTGTCGTCGATGCCCGCATCGAAGATTACTACAAAGAAACGGTCCGCCAGATCTGCCAGACGATTCGCGTCGCGGACCAGTTCGCAGAGAAGAAGTAGCGTCTTCTTCCGTACGATCTCCGCGCCTGCCGCGCATCTTGGGCTGAGGCGATCGTGGAAGCGTGCCGTAGGGTGGGTCGAGCCGCGACTGGTCGCGGTGAGGCCCACCACGCAGGCCGTGGCGATCGGTGGGCCTCACGATGCCGAGCATCGTTCGACCCACCCTACGACCGATTGCCGCCCTGCGCGCTAGGGCTACGGCATCACAATCTGCGCGCGAATTCGCTGAGAGAAATCTGCCGCGTCGCTTGCGGCCAGGGCTCGCTGGCGAAGTCGTCCCCGTACAATTCGACGAGCGTCTCCGGACAGTGTGTCGCTACGTGGAGCAAAACGCGCTCTGCGCCGGCTTGACAGGCCCGGGCCAAGGATTGGCGATCGGGGAGCCTGGGGCGAAGTCGGTGCGTTGACGACGCCTCCGGGCCCTGGCTGACCCGCTGGCCGATCGACCGGCCCGCGGACTGGACGCTCCGCGTCAACATGCCGATGACACCCGTCGAGGCGGATGTTTCCAGGACGAGGTTCCTGGAAACAAGGGGGACAACTCGCCTCCTGCGTGATGCGCGGCGGATCACGCCTACGGCCAACACGCTTCCCACACTCGCCAGTCAGCAGCCTGAGGCGAGGTCCGCCAGGATGCATCGTGAGTAATCCGCACGAATAAAGTTTAGGAAAGAACAGGCGAGATGACGAATGTTTCGAAAGGCCAGTGCTGGTAAACTGCGTAAACGCCCGTCTTGAAACCGGCTCCAGCAGGTGCATCATCCCGCTCTCGCAATGCGCTGCGTCAAACAGAAGAGAAAACGTTTATGGGCCTCATACTGGGAATCATCACGGGAGCTTCGCTGCTGGCGAGTGCCCTGATTGCCGTTTGGATGCTCGGCGCGATTTACTTCGACTTGTGCGGCGGAGCCAAGTGGGGCCGTTGGGTGGCGCTGGCCTGGGCCGTTGGCGTGATCGCGATGTTGGTGGTCTGGCGGCCGCTCTGGCAGCCGATCGTTGCCGTGCTCGGGGCGGAGTCGCTATTCCTCGCTTGGTGGTACCGACTGAAACCGAGCAACGACCGCGACTGGGACCCTAGCTTGGCCGTGCTGCCGCGGGCTGTGATCGCCGGGGATGCGGTGACGATCGAAAACGTCCGCAACCTGGAATATCGCTCGGTCGACGATTTCACGCCGAATTGGGAAAAGCGTACCTATCATCTCTCGAATATCAAGGGAGTGGATGTCATTTTCTTCGACTGGGGAGACGGGTTGAGGGGCCACCCTGCCCTGGTCTTCGACTTCGGACCCGACGGCCGCATCTGCATGTCGATCGAGGCGCGAATCACGAAGGGGCAGCAATACTCGGTCTTTCGCAGTCTGTATCGACAGCAGGAGCTGATCTTCGTCGCCGCCGACGAACGCGACGTCATTCTGCGGCGCACGAAATATAGCGAACGCCAATGGGGGTACCTCTACCACCTCAATTCGAGCGCCGAGGAACTAAAAAGAGTGTTTCTCGATTACGTGAATATGATCAATCAATTGTACGAGACTCCGCGCTGGTACCACGTACTGTTCACGAATTGCACAACCTCCTTTTACAAGCTTCCCAGCACACAGGTCCGCTGGGACTGGCGCATCATTGCCAACGCCCGTCTGGATCGGGTCCTCTATCGGGACGGTCGATTGGATCGGACTCTTCCCTTCCAGGAACTCCGCCGACTCGCCTACCTCAACGACATTGCGAACACAGCCCCGGCGACGGGGTTCGGGGATCATATCCGCCGCGAACTCGAAAGGCGCCGCCATGAACGATGAGGTCATTGCGCTCCTGAAGGTGCACGAATACTTTCAGGGTGCGTCCGATGAGACCCTCGAGGAAGTCGCGCGGCTCGGACGGGTCGCGCAGTATCCAGCAGGCAGCATCGTCCACGAGGCGGACGTCGTGCTCACCACGGTGGGCTTCGTCCTGCGCGGGCGGCTCAAGGCCGTCCGGGTCGGCACCCACGGCACGAGTCGCTGTTCCGCATGATCGAGCGCGGCGAACAATTCGGGATGATGGTCGGCGCGCTCGGCGAATCCGTGCCGATCCGCGTCGTCGCGCTGGAGCCCACGACGGTCCTCAGGCTGGACTACGAAGAGGCGCTCGAACTGACATTCGCCAGGCCGGACCTGCGCCGTCTGTGGCTGAAGACCTACGCGGGAAGCCTGCGAAAGCTCTTCTTCGGCGCCGCTCCCAAGCGGTCGGCGATGATGCTGGCGCTGATTCACGATTCACCCGCGACGCGCCCGGCGGCCGAACGGCTCATCAAGCGACTGTGCGACGTCGGTGAGCAACTCGCCGTCTTCAGCGATTCGGACCAGCGGTTGGATTCGCCAAATGTGCGGTTTCGGCCGCTCCGAGAGGACGGCCGAGATCTGACATCACAGGAAATACGGGAGCAGGTCGCTCGCTGGCAGGACGCCAATCGAATCATTTTCGACGTCCACACCTACCTGACGCCGGAACGGGCGGCGCGGCTCATGGAACTCGTCGACCGCGCCGTCTATTTCATCCCGGCAAATGCGGCGGACGCCGCGATCCGCCGCCTGAAGGCGATCGACGTGACGGCCCGGGGCTGGCGCGACAAGATCAGTGTCGCCTGGTTGCTTCAGGGCGACAGTCCCGTGGTCTCCGCCGTTCCGAATCTCGACAAATCTTGCCTCCCGCGATTTCAAAATCCACGAAACGCCGCCAAAATTGCCGTCTGGGCCGGTCGCTGGCCAACGGGCTGGAGCGGCTGGTCCACGACCTCCGCGGCGTGCGCGTGGGCGTGGCCCTCGGCGGCGGGGCCGCCCGAGGCTTGGTCGCACCTCGGCGTTCTCAAGGCCCTCGAGCGCAGCGGCATCGTCGTCGACATGATCGCCGGCACCAGCGCCGGCGCCATGACCGGCATTATGTACTCCGCCGGCCTGGATCCCGACTACAACGCAGATTCGTTCGCCAAGGACCTTCGCCCCTCCTGGATTTTTCGCCAACTGCCGCAAGGCAACTACTGGCAACTCCTGTACAAGTATCGCCGCGGGCACTTCGACGCGATGCTGCGCAAGTACCTGCATGACTGGAGACTCGAGCAACTGGCCGTCCCCTGTCTTTCCGTCACACTCGACCTGGTGAGCGGCAACTCGGTCGTTCGCGAACGCGGCGATGCCGTGCATGCGATCCTCGAGAGCATCAACTTGCCCGTGCTCTCCGTGCCGATCGTCCGCAACGGCCAGGCGCTGATCGACGGCGGGCTGGTCAACAACATCCCAGCGAATGTGCTGGTGTCGATGGGCTGCAATTTCGTAATCGCCGTCAGCGTGACGTCGAAGCTGGAGACCCGTTTCTGCGACATCTCTCCCGAGGAACCCACTCTGTCCAGGAACAAGCCGGGCATCGTGCCGACGCTCTTGCGCAGCCTGCTCGTTCAAAATTACAACCTGAACGCCTTCGGTGTTCAACCGGCGGACGTGGTTATCGAGCCGGACGTGACGGGCATCGATCCCTCGGAGTTCATGAAGGCGAAGGAACTCGCCGCCATCGGCGAGGCGGCCGCGCTCGAACAAATCCCGAAGATTCGGCGGCTGTTGGATCGGCTCGATCCTCAACTATTCAAGCCAAGCGCCGACGCACATGAGTACCGCGCCGGCGTGACCGGCACTACCCGGCCGAACCGAGAGCCGGAAGTACAGACCTGCGAACGACCCTGTCCACCGTACGTGCCGGGGCCGCGGAAGTACAAACCAACCATTATGCGACGAATGATCCCTCGCGGCAGAGCCGACGTGTCTGATCTAACGGCGAGGTGTTTGATCAGGCAGCCGGCCCGCCTGGCGCCCCGATCTCTCCGCTGACACCTGGACAGGGGCATTCGGGCCGAGTCTAATTCGTGTTGACGAGACCCGATCGAGGTCGCCGACAGCGAGGCCAAGGCCCATCTAGGAAATCCCGGCCAATTCAAGGTGCCCAACCGAGAGAATGTGCATTTCGGCAGTGATTCGTGCCGATGGACGACCCGGAAATCAAGCAACACCGGGCGAAGACCCGCGACAAGAAAGGCAGGAAGGCTGACATGCAGCACGACTGGACGAAGCCCGCCGCCAAGGCGATCCCGAAGGAGGGATTCTTCGAGGAAGAACAGGGACGATACGGGCCGATCTTCCCCAAGACTCCCGCGTGCTATGGCTTCACGATCATCGCGAAGATCAAGCCCGGCACGGAGCAGACCATCCGCTCGTATGGAAAGAAGATCGAGGAGACCATCGCCGGCCTGCCCAACGCGCTCGAGGTGCTCAAGCTGCACTACCTGCGCTGGGTGCTCTTCGACATCGGTACGGAAACGTACTTCATGTATCAGGGCATCTTCGACACCGACTTCGATAAGTACACCGAGGACGCCGTGGCGCTCTTCTCGAAATACGGCATCAACACGGTCTTCGAGAACCTCGAAGGGTTCCCCGAGGATTGGAAGTCGAACCCCGCGGCCTTCGTCAAATTCGCCCGGGAGCACCAGTGCCCGAGCTTCCTCGAATACGGGGAGTATCCCTACGTGAGTGCCGACGAGATCAAGAAGGCGCTCAAGCTCAAGGCGGCATTCTCCACGATGCTCGACCAGATGCAATAGTTCACGGGGGCAATGCGACATGTTGGAACTCGACGACATTCAACACATCCTGCTCGCCCGGGCACCGGCGCTCGCGGCGCGCTATGAGTTCCTGTCCTTTCGCAATCCCTCGGCCGGGCGGAGGTGGCTCACGGGTATCCTGCCGACGGTGCAGTCGGCCGCCGAGGCTCGCGCCTCGATGGACGAGGACAGCCGCTGGGTGACCGTGGGCTTCACCTGGAACGGTCTGCGGGCGCTGGGGGTGGATGCGGCGTCGCTGGGCACGTTCCCCGAAGAGTTCAAGCAGGGCATGGTCGCCCGGGCGGAGATCCTCGGCGACACGGGTGCGAATCACCCCGACCATTGGGTGGGAGGCCTGGCCAGCCCGGACCTCCACGCCATCGCCATACTCTTCGCCCGCGATCGTGCGGAGCGCGAGCGTTGCCAGTCCGAGCATCGAGAACTCGTCGCGCGATGCGAGGGAGTGGAGGTGCTCTCGTCGCTCGACCTCGACGCCACCCCGCCGTTCGGCTACGCGCACGACCACTTCGGTTACCGTGACCGGCTCTCGCAGCCGGTCATCGAGGGCTCGGGCGACGAGCCGACGCCCGGCTCGGGCGGTCCGTTGAAGGCGGGCGAATTCATCCTCGGCTACCCCGACGAAGACGGCAACGTGGCCAGCCAACCCGAGCCGGAAATCCTCCGCCGCAACGGCAGCTACGCGGCCTACCGCCGCCTGGAGGAGCACGTGGGAGCGTTCCGAGACTTCCTCCGCGAGCACGGCCAGACGCCGGAGGAACAGGAACTCATCGCCGCCAAGCTCATGGGCCGCTGGCGAAGCGGCGCCCCGCTCGTGCTGGCGCCGGACAAGGACGATCCTGCCCTCGGGGCCGATCCGCAGCGGAACAACGACTTCAATTACAAGGAATCGGACCCTCACGGGTACGCCGTGCCGCTGGGATCGCACATGCGCCGCATGAACCCGCGGGACACGGCCGCGAACATGAACCGGCGCCGCATGATCCGACGCGGAGCCACCTATGGGCCGCATCTGCCGGAAGACGCGCCGGAGGACGGCCAGGAGCGCGGGATCGCGGCCTTCGTGATCTGCGGGAGCCTGATCCGCCAGTTCGAGTTCGCGCAGAACGTGTGGGCCAATGACAAGAACTTCCACGAACTCGCCAATGAGCGCGATCCGATCATCGGCACCCAGGACGGGACACTGGAGTTCAAGATACCGAAGCGACCCATTCGAAAGACGATCAAGGGTCTCCCGGCTTTCACTACCGTACGCGGAGGGGCCTACTTCTTCTTGCCTGGCATTCGCGCGCTCCAATGGCTCGCCGCACTCGGCTGAGCCGGTCGACTCGTACGTACATTCTTCACTGACGTATCGCGTCAGGCGCATCGCAGGAGGTACATCGAATGTCTGATCATGGTGCGGGACCAAGGTCGATCGCCAATCCCGAGATCGACATCACGGATGTCTTCGCGTTTCCGAGCCCCGAGCGGCCGGGCCATCTCGTGCTGGTGATGAACATATTTCCATTTAAGGAGATCGAAGCCACGCGGCTTCTCTTCTCGGACGCGCTCGACTATCGCATCCGCGTTCGTCCCGTTCGCGTTGCCTCCACGGGACCAAGCGCCGCGTTCACGGTTGGCGAGGAGGAACGCGCGTTCAGCTTCATCTTCGAGGTTCCTCAGGCATCCGGCGACAGCCTTGTGCAGTCGGGCACCTGTCACGGACCGGCCGGCAAGATTTCAGTCCGCGTCGGCGACGAGGCAGGAGCGCATTCCGAGGGGCTCCACATCTTCGCCGGGTGCCGCCTCGATCCGTTTTTCATCGACCAACGGTTTTCTGGCGGGATCAGGCTCAACCGGCGGATTCCGGAAGTCAACGGCGTGAATTCGGTGGAGGGCCAGAACGTACTCAGTATCGTCGTTGAGGTCGAGCACTCGACGTTGTTCGGCGCGCATGCTGGACCGCTCGTCGCAGTGATCGCCGAGACGGCGACCAACGGTTCGGTTCGCGCACGGCTCGATCGCGTCGGTCGCCCCGAGATCAAGAACTTCATCATGATGGACAAAGCCTCCGACGCCGTGAATCGCGACCTCGACGTCCGTGATCTCTACAGCGAAGAGGACGGCTTCAAGCTTCGGCCGGATTATCTCGGCGCATACCGCGCCCGCCTCAACGGCAGCATGGCGTTCTATGACAGTCTTGACGGCAAGACCGACTGGCCGCTTGACGCGAAAGGTACTCATCCGCTGACCGAGATGCTGCTCGCCGATTTTCTGGTCGTCGATATGTCGAAGCCGTTCAACGAGGACGGCTACCTCGAAATCGAACGGGCGATGCTGCGCGGCGAGCCCCACGGGACCTGCGGTGGCCGATGGCTGAACCACGACATTGTCGACTCACTATTCACGATTCTCATCAACAACGGCAACGGCCCGCGCATCTCGGACGGGGTCGAGGGGACGGCGGTGCCGGCGTCGCGCAAGTTCCCGTATCTGTCCCGCCCGAATCCGATGCCGCCGAAGCCGGCGCCATTTGTCGGAATCCCTACATGACGCAGGCACTGTCAGCAGCGAGGATGATCCGCACGACAAATGGCACGATTGCGTTCGCCAACCTGGCGGCGCAAATCGACGGCCTCGAGCTCCATGCCGTCCAGGGGTGGCTGACCAGCCGTTCATGGGCAGAGCTGGTCGATCTCCTAATCATGCGCACCCACGTGCTCGGCCGAATCGCCGACTATGAGCGCGCTCTTGCGTTAGCCGAGCTGCGCCTGCGCGAAGCCTCCGCAGAAGGCCTCTCATTTCTGTCGCTGGCTCGGGCCGGCGCGGCAGCCTGCATCTATTCAAGGAAGCGCTGAGTGAGCTCGATGTCGCCGAGCAGCTCGGCATTGAGGACGCCGCGGCGCAGGCAGAGAGGGCAGCAATCCTCCAGGCGGTCGGGCGTATGACGAGGCCCTGGTGCTCCGCCGGGCGGCCGTCGAGCGCCGCGCTGACTTTGAGAGCGTCGCGGGGCTTGCCGCACTCCATGCCGAGCGTGGCGAGACCGCCGAGGCTGAACCCCTGTTCGACGAGAGCTATCTCCGCTATCGCGGCGTGTCGCCGTTTCCGCTGGCGCAGCTTGAGTTCCAGCGTGGCCATATGTGGCGGGAAGCCGGCCATCCTCTCCGAGCGCACGACTGGTTCGACGCCGCCTGGCGACGCGTGCCGGCCTATGCGCAGGCCGAGGGCCATCTGGCCGAGGTGGAGGCTGAGCTTGGCGAACGCGAGGACGCCATCGCCCGGCTCCGCCGGCTGGCGCGCGAGTCCGATGACCCGGATTACGCAGCCCAATTGGCCCGCATACTGGATGAGGATGGCAACGCGGCCGAGGCAGACCGGTGGCGTGCGCGAGCGGAGAAGCGATACGACGAATTGGTTTCCCGCCATCCCGCCGCTTTCGCTGACCATGCCGCCGAGTTCTGGAGCTCGGCGGGTCGCGACCCACAGCGGGCGGTAGGGCTCGCGAAGCTCAATCTTGAAGTCCGGAACACGCCAAGAGCGCCACACCTTCTTTCTCGCACGATCGCGGCTTGTCCGGGTGCTCCCGACTCCGGTGGCCGTTTACCAACGCATCGACCAGGCAGGGTACAAGCTCCCGATCGATGAGAGAGTTCTTGCAGACACGGACACGTTGATGGTTTTCGGCCTGGACCACCTCGTCTCCGAGCAGGAAGCCGAGCAGGGGGAAATCGACGCCATCCGAGAGTGGCTCAATCGGGAAGGCACATGCCTGATCCTGGCACCGCATCACGATGTCGGCTTCACCAGCGACATGCAGCAGCGCCAGATGGAGTACAAGCATCACGGCGACGAGCTCGTGCCGCGCCAGCAGCGCTTCGGCCAGTACACGCGCTCGCTGATGAAAGGACTCGAAGTGCCCGTACTCAATCAGTTCGGGCTGCGGCCTGCCGTCGTGCAGGGAACCGATCAGATCGCCCCTCTTTCCATCAACAAGGATCTGGACGAACTGGGTTTGCTGAATGGAGTGACCACGTTCAACTTCCATCTGCATCTGCCGCACTATGCGCTGACAACAGAAGATACGAACTCCATTCATGTTTTGGCGCGACAGCCGATCGACCTGTCCCGGCCGCATCCATTCACCGCCGCGGGGAATCGAGAGTTTAATTCATTCATCTGGATGCCGCCAAAAGGTACACGCGGCGGCGATATCCTGCTCGCCGACTCGACAATCTTCACCACTTTATTCGGAGGCACCGAGAGCCTGGAGCACTTTTGGCGGAACATGGCCAAGCTGCGTTGAGGATACTCGAAAGGGTCGGGCAGCGGTGACTCCTCGGCTCGCGTCAGTTGGACTCGGCGATTACAGGCAGACGGCGCCTGGTGACGGCTTCGCTGGGTTCGCGTCCGTTCGTTGGATCGACGGGAGCAAATGGCCGGGTCGCCACCGGAGTGACGCCCGGCCGCTTCGATTGCTGTGCGAATCTTCTCACCGGCCGCCAGCCGCGCAGTAACCGGCCGCGGCATCGTCATCTGCCCGACGCTGCCCCGGGTCAGCCTGTAGGTCTCGGCCGCGGCGTCCCGAAGGGTGATCGCACAACCTGTGGTCGGTCAGCGCCCCGGCCCGAAGCCGCCGACGCCCAAGCCGGGCCGCACCCCCATCCCGGACGCCGGCCCCCCGATGCCGCCCGGGTTGTAGCCGGGCCGGCCGAAGTCGTAGCCGGGCTGGCCGTAGCCGTACCCACCGGGATAGCCGGCCGTTCCACCGGGATACCCGCCACCATAGTAACCGCCGCCAGTGGTGTGTAGCCGCCCTGGCCAGAAGAGTAGTAGCCCGTCTGGCTTCCGTAGCCATACCCCGATTGGCAGTAGCTCTGGGTGGACTGGCAACCCCGGCGGAAGAAACAGCACGCCTGCGACGACGTCGCCCACAAAACGACGAGCATCGAAGCGATCAGCAGACTTACCTTCAAGTTGCGCGTCATGATGCGTTCTCCCATGGGACCGCGTGCGCTCGCGCAGAAACCACACTCTCCCTGTGCAACGCGATGTCGCATAAGTCCCGCAGGCATCAACCTAATCTGCGCCATCCTCAAAAGCTAGTCAGATCCACCAAACGATCGTCAAACGTCTGTAGTATCAAGCATGCGTTTGGTTATCACGATCCCCAGGACTCACTGCCAACACAAGGAGCCCCGGAGGACAGAGACAATCCTCGGGGCTCCGCTCGGTGGCTTGCGGCAGGTTCCGCCTCGGCTCACCACGCTTTCATGAACCAGAAGATCATGCCGATGTCGCCGACTCGCTGGTTGGTCAACGGAACGGGTAGCCCGGCCAGGAAGTACCAGTCGTTTCCAAGGTGGGTTCGCATGCCGGGGGTCAGCGTCATGCTGGTCGAGCCACCATTGGTGAGTGGGGTGTTCACTACGGCGGAGAGATAGCAGGTGAAGTCGCCGAACAGCGGCACGTCATGACTCGGTGAAGGTGTTACCGATGGCGAGCTGGCTGATCAGGTTGTCCCCACTGCCGTTCATCGGGATCCCGAGACCGAGTCCGCCTCGGATCACCCAACCGCCCGACCGGGTTGTTCCAGAAGCTGATGGCCGGGATCAGGGTGGTTGTGTTCCCCGCGAGGGGCTGAGTGCCGGTCGGGGTCAGCACGGCCATTTCGGCTGTTAGCGAGAAGTCCTTCGTCTCGTGCAGCAAGAAGCGGGGCGTGAATGAGATATCGCCGAAGCCCGTGTGGCTCTTCGTCGTCCTCGTCGCCGTCGGATTGTTGGGGTCCAGGATCGGCAAGCCGCTGACGGCACTGTTCCGGATCACGAAGGGGACGTTGATGATCAGCTCCAGGCGACGATTCAGCGGCGTGAAGAGCGTGTAGGCACCGAGGTAGGCATTGCCCTTCGGGCCGTGGTTGAACGCCTGAGCGAACGTGAAGAACCAAAGACGGTACAGGTTGCCGTCCATGGCATTGATCCAGCCTTGCCGGGGCGCGCCGCCCGAACCGCTGGGCGACGGGACCCAGGCTTCGAGCCAACCCTCGCTCAAGAACGTCGAGATCGAAAGCGGGCGCCAGGTGTTCGCATCGGGCTGACCGAAGACCGACTCGGCGATCGTGTCGAGGATCCCGGTTTCGACCCGTGGCGTCGCCGGTGCCACGCCATACGACGGGTCGTACGTTGGCCCGGTGGCAGTCATCGGCGCGGTCATCACCTCGGGCGTCGTCGCGCTGTCAACAATCTCGGCGGAACTCGCGGCGGGCATTCCGGCCGGCGGTAACGGCGGTAACGGGTTCTGCGCCCGAGCGCGACCCGCGAGCGCCAGGTAATAAGACTGCGAGCGCGGCCGCGAACGAGCCGCCTCGAATGCGGAGAGTGTGGCTTCCTGCCATAGGTCTGCTCTCTGAGTATGGAGTTACGAGCATCCGCGCGGTCCAACGCGGGTACCCGTGAGGCGGCCAAGACGCGGCATGCATCATTTCAGGGTCGGAGCGATCCTGACGATTCTTCTATTTCTTCGGCCAGAGAGTAGTTGCGACTTGGTTCAAACTGGTGCAAGGTGGTGGAATCACGATTTCCTGCTCTGATCGACTTGATTCGCGCCATCCGATCGACGCCAGACGGTTTCACGGCTCCCTCGCCGCTACCCAAATGGAACCAACGGCTTCGGGCAAGTACAGGGCTGCTTCGACTGGCCAAGGCCGCGTCGTCTGTCTGAAAAATTGAAGTTCGCCGCGGCCGCCTGCGAAGCCGCGCAAGGCGTGACTAGCGCGAGGAACATGCACCGGGTGAGTCGGAGCTGCACGTTAATGCATTGGGATATCCCCAGAGGCAGGATTCAGACGGGCAAACCGAGCACATACTTGTAGTGCCCGGGAATCGGCTCGAGTTCTGTGTCCTCGGTCCATTGGAACGGCTGACGTCTCTCCCAGGGGTTTTGGCCAGGTGGGACCATCCAGAATCGGCCTTGGTGGTCCAGCACAATCCAGTGCTCCGGGCAAGTCTTGGCGACATACAGGCCCACAACCGAGCTCTCCGTCGTGATCATTGGTCTTGCTCCGCTCCTCCGTGGTGAGGGTTCGCGATTATGGCGTGAGTATTTTCTCTCATCGAACCCGTGCCGTAAAGGCACAACTTTCCGCCGGAACGGACTGCGCAGATCTGCGGGAAATAGCGATTTCTCCGCCGGCTATGACCACGGTAGGGAAAATCCGGTCCGAGTCGAAGAGACGCAATTGCCGCGGCGGGTTATGCTCGATAGTTCGAGGTCCACTTCATCGGCTCACTTCAGAAGCGCTCGGTCAGAACCGCGCAGGCAAACATGACGGCGGAACACGATCGATTGGAAGAGGCTCGCGCGAGCCGTTCCCTGGAAACAGTGGGGTCCGTACTTGAGCGAACGCCAGTGGGGGACGGTGCGCGAAGATTACAGCGAAGGCGGCGACGCCTGGAACTACTTCACCCACGACCAGGCACGCTCGCGAGCGTATCGATGGGGCGAAGACGGCCTGGCGGGGATTTCCGACGATCACCAGCGGCTCTGCTTCGCGCTGGCCCTGTGGAACGGCAAGGACCCGATCTTGAAGGAGCGGCTCTTCGGCCTGACCAACAGCGAGAGCAATCACGGCGAGGACGTCAAGGAATACTACTTCTACCTCGACAGCACGCCGACCCACTCGTACATGAAGTACCTCTACAAGTATCCGCAAGCCGCCTACCCGTACGACAAGCTGGTCAACACAAGCCGAGGGCGGAGCCGCAACGAATTCGAGTACGAATTGCTCGACACGGGTGTGTTCGATCAGGACCGATATTTCGACGTCTTTGTGGAGTATGCCAAGGAATCCCCCGCGGACCTTCTGATCCAGATCAGCATTCACAACCGCGGTCCGGAAACCGCCGAGTTGCACGTTTTGCCGACGCTCTGGTTCCGGAACCAGTGGTCATGGCACGCTGGGTCCGCCAGGCCGGGTCTCCGTGAAGTTTCGACAGCTCCATCACACAGAATCGTCGAGGCCGTCGATTCCAAATTGGGAGAGCACTATCTCGCCTTCGAGGGGGCCGTGCCACTGCTCTTTACCGAAAACGAAACGAACACCCAGCGCATTTTTGGCGTCGCCAATCCCAGCCCATATGTCAAGGATAGCATCAACGACTACATCGTCCACGGTCGCAAGGAAGCCGTGAATCCCGAGAAGAAGGGGACGAAGGTCGCCGCCGATTATCACCTCAGTGTGCCCGCCGGCGAATGCCAGGTGGTTCGGCTCCGGCTCAGCAGCGTCGCGCCGGCGCCAGCGAAGCTGAGCAATGGCCATCCGGCCGGTCCCTTCGGCAGCCATTTTGAAGAGGTCTTCGAGGCGCACCGCAACGAGGCTGACGAGTTTTACAGAGCGGTCATTCCCAAGTCCCTCGACGCCGATGCGGCCAACGTGATGCGTCAGGCCCTGGCGGGAATGATGTGGAGCAAGCAGTTCTACCATTACGACGTGGACAAGTGGCTGGAGGAGCGCGGATCCGATCCTTTCAAGGCGTCGCGCAAGGCCGCGCCCCGCAACGACCACTGGCACCATATGTACAACGGCGATGTCATTTCGATGCCGGACAAGTGGGAGTATCCCTGGTACGCCGCATGGGACCTTGCGTTTCACGTCCTGGCTCTGACGCTCGTGGATCCGGATTTCGGTAAACAGCAACTGAAACTCATGCTGCGCGAGCGGTACATGCACCCCAACGGCCAGATCCCGGCCTACGAGTGGAACTTCGGCGACGTCAATCCGCCGGTACACGCGTGGTCCACCATTTTCACGTACCGACTGGAGAAGGCACAAACGGGCGAGGGAGACCGAGAGTGGCTCAAGAGCTGCTTTCAGAAGTTGCTGCTGAACTTTACGTGGTGGGTGAACCGCAAGGACCGCTCGGGTCGCAACGTGTTCGAGGGCGGCTTTCTGGGCCTGGACAACATCGGCGTGTTCGATCGCAGCGCCACCCTTGCCGACCGGGCGGCTACCTGGAACAGGCCGACGGCACCGCCTGGATGGCCCTCTTCTGCCAGAACATGCTCGAAATCGCCGTGGAGCTGGCGATGACCGATCCGGACTACGTGGACATGGCCCTCAAGTTCGCCGAGCACTTCCTGTGGATCGCCTCGGCGATGGCCCACCTCGGGCAGGACACGGGCATGTGGGACGAAGAGGATGGCTTTTTCTACGACGTGCTCCGGCTGCCCGAGTGGCGAGGCCCAGCGACTCAAGGTCCGTTCGATGGTGGGCCTGCTGCCGCTGTGCGCGGCCACGACTTTTGAAGGCGAGCTGATGGCGAAGTACCCCGAGGTTGCCGAGCGGTTCCAGTGGTTTCTCGCCGCTCGACCCGAACTTTACGCGGCCATCCACGACCCGACGAAGCCCGGCATCGCAGGCCGACGGCTCGCAGTCGATCCTCGATGAAGTCAAGCTCCGCCGCGTGCTGGCGAAGATGCTCGACGAGAATGAGTTCCTCAGCCCGTACGGCATTCGTTCTCTGTCGCGCTATCACGCCGATCACCCCTATGTCATCCAGGCCGGCGGGCAGGAATACCGTGTCTCGTACTTGCCGGCGGAGTCCGATACGGGAATGTTCGGGGGCAACTCGAACTGGCGGGGGCCCATCTGGATGCCGGTCAATGCTCTGATCATTCGGGCATTACTCCAGTACTATCTCTATTACGGCAACGACTTCCGCGTCGAGTGTCCCACCGGTTCCGGCCAGACACATGACTCTGTATCAGGTGGCCGAGGAGATCGCGCGACGGCTCGGCAACATCTTTCTGAAAGACCAGGAGGGTCGTCGCCCGGTCTTTGGGGGAACCCCGAAGTTCCAGGAGGACCCACACTGGCGCGACTGCCTTCTTTTCTACGAGTATTTCCACGGCGACAACGGCGCCGGTCTCGGCGCCAGCCACCAGACCGGCTGGACCGGGATCATCGCCCGAACCATGCACCTGTTTGCAACCGTGCAAGGGGCCGACGTGAAGGCCGGCAAGACGGCCTACTTCGAGAAACAGCCTCAATCGCAGAGCGCTCGCGTGTCCGCGCTCCGTTAGGTGTCAGTCGCTCTACCAGATCAACCTTCGCCGAGCTGACCGAGCTGTCTATCTATTAGCGAGCAACACGGCCGTGGATACTCAAAGACTTGATCAGCCTGCTCAACGTGGCGGCACTTGTGGCGATCATGTTGTCGATGGGTTTGCAGGTGACCATTCCGGACCTGCTGGCTTCGGCCAGGTCGGCGCACCTGCTCTTTCAGGGTCTGCTCGCCAATTACGTAGCGATGCCGCTCGTCACGATGGGAATGCTCGACCTGTTCCAGGCGGACCCGATGGTCTCGGCCGGTTTTTTTGTTCTTGCCGTTTGCCCGGGAGCCCCAATCGGACCACCGATCACGGGGATCGCCAGAGGAAACGTTCCTTGGGCCATCGGTGTTATGGTGATCCTGGCGGGGCTGTCGGCGTTTCTGTCGCCGGCCCTGCTCAGCGTGCTGTTGGCCCGAGCAGCGCCGGATGGCGACGTGCACATCGACTACTTGGCGATTGTTCGGACCTTGCTGATCACCCAGATACTGCCTTTGGCGTTGGGTTTGGCCTTTCACCACCGTGCGCCCAGGCTGACCCATTTGATCGCCAAACCGGTCAGCCGTCTTGCAAGTGTCTTGCTTCTTGTGTTGGTCGGACTGATCGTGGCCACGCAGCACGAAAGCCTGGCAACGATCCGGCTCAGAGGTTGGACCGGAATGAGCCTGCTCTCGCTGGCCAGTCTGGGCATCGGCTGGCTCTGTGGGGGCTCCGACGTGGCGACCCGAAAGGCGATGGCCGTGACCACGGCAACTCGCAACGCCGCCGTGGGTCTGGTGATTGTCACAAGCAACTTCGCGAATACACCGGCCGTCACCGCCGTGGTTGCTTACAGCCTCATTTCCACGGTTGCCGCGCTTGGCTTTGCCCTGCTGGTCGGTAAGTTCACTCACATCGAACCGGGGAACGCCCGTACCGAATCGTCGCACTGAATGAGCCCGACATACTTTGCTCCGTCGAACCAATGAAAGTAAAGACCAATGGCAATAGCACGAAACCCTTCGCTTTACCAGATAAACACCCGCGAGTGGCTGACGGAACTGTCGAGGAGGCTGGGCCAGACAGGTCATTCGTGACGAACCGATCCACCGTATTCGGGAGCGCCGCGACATAATGATTGTTCGGTGAGGCGAAGAGCAGGAACACGTTGAAGTAATCCCATGCGATGTCGGACGCTTGCGCACCGAGCGGTCCAGGACCCGGTTGGCGTCCTAGAGAACAACTGTGCCGGTTCCCGTTTGAAAGTTCGGCTGGGCGGGGTTTCCGCCGCCAAGAACAGTATCGAGTGCGTCATTATGAAAGTCTGCGGACTTGCGTCAAATTCCTGTGTGAGTGATGCCATTTCGGGTTCAACCCCACCGTGAAAAGCGTTGGAGTATGATCCGATTTATTAGTTTTGCAATTCCTATATTTTAGATTTGTAAATGTGATTAATCGCAATTGCGTGGATGTTCGATTTTCATGTTACCGACCATCGCCGCTGAGCAAGAAGGCGGCCCAGAAGGAGGGATCACTTCGCCGCACGCCGGCGGGCCTGGCAAGGTCCGCTCTCGCGCCGCCGGGCAATGGCTTTGCCTCCGACGCGATGCCGCGTGCCGCCAGTCTGCGTCCGCCGCGCATCGACCAGCGACGGGTCCTTCAGGATATCGAGCTGGGCCTGCCGCAGCGCCTCCAACTTCGGGAGCTTCTTGGTCCATAGGTTGGCGTAGAACCGCTCCATCAGCACGGCCGTGGCGGCATCGTCCACCTTCCACAGGCTGGCTACGACCGCCCGGCCGCCGGCAGCCTGGAAGGCGCGCTGCATGCCCAGGACGCCCTGGCCGGCCTCCAACCGGCCCAGGCCGGTCTCGCACGCCGAGAGAACGACCAGGTCGCAGTCGCGCAGGTCGAGGGCCTGAATCTCTTCCGCCGTCAGGATGCCGTCGTCCCGCGTCGGCGCGTTGACGGAAATATCAGCGGACGCCGCCTCCGGCGCGCGGCCCCCGCCGGCCAGGATAACCCCCGAACGCAGCAGCGGCGACAAGGCGAACGCAGCCGCCTCATCGTCGACTGGCCGCCCGCTTCAGATTGGGCGGGGGGCTCGTCGCGGCGGCCGCCGAGCGAAGTGCGGTGATACGGGCTGGCGACTCGAAGAATCCGTGGGTCGCCAGGTGGACGACACGCATGTGGCTGCCGTCGAGCCGGCGTTTCAGCTCGCCCTCACTCGCTCCGGCGCCGGTCAGCAGATCGGCCGCCTGGCCGGCAAGGCGGCGCGGAACAGGTCGCAGACCACGCGGGCCTCGGGCTCCGTGTCGGCAGGGCGCGAACCCGCGACGTTGAACAAGCATGGGGGCGGCGCCGGCGCGGCGAGCACGGGCCGGGCAAGAACGGCGCACGGCCGGGGTGGGCCTGGAAGTCGACCCCGCCGACAGCCAGCAGACCGCGTCCGGAGGGGCGCGGCGACGCGGCGCCGGTTTCGACGAGCTGTCGCCCCGAGGTGACGTAGCCGATCGTCAGGTCCTCGATCAAGTACGTCCCGGGCCGGGACCCGGGCAGGGCGGCAAAGGGGAAGTGCGCCAGCGCGCCGTCTGGGGCGACCAGGGCGGTGTCGACGCCATCGATGTGGGGACGGAGCGGGTTCCAAGCGAGCCGGCCAACCTCGGCCGCGGCAGCCCACGCTGTCTCCATGTTGTTTCGGACGAGGGCCCGATGCCATCGACCGATCGCCTCATCCATCGCCCGGACCGGCCCGAGCGGCGCCAGAACCACGGGCCGGCCCGGTCGGACGACGAACGCCAGCAGGCGCCACTCGCTGGTGAATGGGCCTTTGCCGCCATCGGGATGGACTGTATGAAGATAGCCGAAGATGTCGATCAGGGCAGTGTCGCCGGCAAGGCTGCGGCGACCTGGTCAGGGCCGGGGGCGCAGTGCCTGTCGCGTGCGGAACGCGGCGCTGCGAGCGGCGAGGTCGGCTTCTAGTGCTTCTTTCGTGCGTGTCGGCGCGTTGAGCTGACTTCGCCAGGCGTGCCGGGGACCCGGTGGGCACGCTCGAAGGCGAGCGTGACCAGATGGGCGCGGACGCGGCCGAGCTCGCCGAGGGCGGGCCTCAGCTCGGGATGATCGCGAGCCAGGCGTCCTCGGCCGCACCGCTGCCGGCCGACCCCTTCCAGTCGAGAACGCGGGCGTAGAGGTCCGCGGGCCGGCCGCCATTTACGAGTAACACACGGAGGAGACCATCCAGGAAGTGACGATTACTCGCAAACAGGCGGAGCCTTTGGCGCTCGCCGAGCGACGACGAGGCGTTTCGCAACCGTGAGGAGGCGCTGATCCAGCGCCTGGCGGAACAGCGGCTCGGCTCGAGCGTAGTCGCCGAGAGCCACGTAGAGTTCACCCA
This sequence comes from uncultured Planctomycetota bacterium, assembly GCA_963720335.1. Lineage (GTDB taxonomy): Bacteria > Planctomycetota > Planctomycetia > Isosphaerales > Isosphaeraceae > CAVRFS01. The sequence continues at coordinate 65,533 of CAVRFS010000010.1, forward strand.
GGTTGAACTCAAGGCTTGTTGTAGTCGGGGTGCGACTCGCCCACGCCCTTTTCTGGATCTCCAGAGCCTGACGACAGAGTGGTTCGGCGCGGGCATAGTCGCCCTCGGCTGCATATAGGCCGCCCAGGTCGTCCAGTGCCATGGCATAGTCGCGATGCGACTTCGCCCCGCCTTCTCCGCCTGACTTCCAACGCCTGGCGGAGGAGCGGCTCGGCGAGGGCGAAGTCGGCTCGGACCACGTACAAACCGGCCAGATCGCCCAGGGCCGCGGCGTATCCGGGGTGCGAGTTTCCCAGTGACCTCTTCTGAATCTCCAACGCCCGGCGGAAAAGCGGCTCGGCCAGGGCATCGTCGGCCCCGGGCCGCATACACGCGGCCCAATGCGGGCCAGGCTCGCGGCGTAGTCAGGGTGCGACTCGCCCTGCACCTTCCGCCTGACCTCCAGCGCCTGGCCGAGGGTCGACTCGGCGCGGAGGTCGTCGCCCATGTCCAGGTACAAGTTGGCCAGCACTATCCACGGCCGCGAAATAGTTGAGATCGTTCATCGTATAAATGTTTCCCCTGCTATTCGTCAACGTGTTTCCCAGCACTGCTGGACAGCGGCACGGCACGGGCGTAGTCGCCCTGGGTTCGGTACAGCACAGGCCAGGCCCACGCAGGCACTGGAGGTAGCAGGGGGTTGCAGCCCAGTTTTCATTGACTTCATCTTCGCCGCGATCTCGAGCGCTGGCGATAAGAGCGGCTCGGCTCAGGGCGAAATCGGCCATATTCCCGGTACAGATTGGTCAGCTCGTTCAGGCTCCCGACGTAATCGGGGTCTGACTCAGGGCGGCTTCGGCCGCTTCATGATCTCCATCGCCTGGCGGAGCAACGGCTCGGCACTGCGTAATCGCCCCTAGGGCCTTGTACAGCACGGCCAGGCCGCCCAGGGCCCTGGCGTAGTCGGGGTCCGACTCGCCGCGGGCCTTCCTCAGAATCTCCGCCGCCTGGCGGAGGAGCGGCTCGGCGCGGGCATAGTCGCCCTTTGCCCTGTACAGATCGGCCAAGTCGGTCGGCACCCTGGCGTGGTGGAGATTCTGAGACTTCGCCGCGCACCCGCTTCATGATCTCCGCCGCCTGGCGGAGGGGCGGCTGGGAGCAGGGCGTAGTCGCCTTGGGCCTGGTACGCGCGGGCCAGGAGGCTCAGGCACTCCGCGTAGCCCCATGTAGCCCTCCCCGTGGACCTGGCGCGACAGCTTCGCGGTCGTCTCTGCGACATGTGCTGCGGCAGAATAGTCCCCCAACTGATACGTGCTCATGACGACCGCGTGCAGTTGGCGAAGCAGCGGCTCGGCGTGGGTATAGTCGCGTTTTTCCAGGTACAGCCCGGCCAGGCCGGGGTACGGCCCATCGTGCCGCACAGGCGGTCGGAATAGCCATACGCCTTCGTGTAACTCTCCACGGACTGGCGATAGAGCGGCTCCGCCAGGGCATAGTCGCCCATCTTGTTGTACAGGATGGCAAGGTTCTTCAAGAGGCTGGCGTAGCTTTTGGGGTGCGACTCGCCCTGGGCTCGCTTTCTAATCTCCAGTATCCGGCGTAGGAGCGGTTCGGCGCGAGCATAGTCGCCCCGCTCCATGTACTCCGCGACGACGGAGCCGAGACCCGCGGCGTAGTCGGGGTGGTCTTCTCCGACGAGCT
>CAVRFS010000011.1:0-216418 GCA_963720335.1 uncultured Planctomycetota bacterium
CTTCTCCGCGAATCTAAGAAGGCATATCTACAAATGCTTCAAGTGTGGATCGTGCGGGAATGGACTGGATCTGTATGCCTCAGTGACTGGACTGAGCCTATTCGAGGCGACCACCGCGCTGTGCGAGCAGCTCCACTGCGAGGTCCCGTGGATGCTCAATAAGACATCGCTTGGGCCTCGGCCAGCCGATCGCAACGGCCCCGAAGCCACGAACTTGACTGGAAGCAGATCGGCGAGCCAGGTCGATCTGTGCGAGCGGTGAAACGGATCACGCCGCAACCACTGAGGTGGTCCCCACTGGACCGAAAAGTGGTACCTTTGACCGATACCGACAGGCCGCTTGCGAGAGCGGAAAATCGCGCTAGATGCCGAACCATAACTCTGGCCCAATCGATGAGCTCAAGCACATCTCGCAGATTTTCTTCGCCGGTCCATTTTCGCCACGACCCAACATGAGTAGTTCATGCACCGCATCTGGTAATCGGCCCCCTGAGAGGCCCAACGGTTGTCGCGGCTGAGTTTCGGGCGCGATACCGCGCAACACCGGCGTGGTGGGCAATAGATGACGTATCCTTGAAGACGGGGCAGGAACGCCAGCGCGGGATCATCCTCCTTGAGTTCCACGGCTCTGAATGCGGCCAGCCCATTCTCCGTGTTGGGATTATCGCGCATTGCCGGGCCTCTGCTCACGAGTTTGACGGTACCACGCTCGAACAATTCCGTCTTCAACCTCCAGGCAGGCTCTGGATCGCTCATCGGGTTGTGCAATGAAACGTCATAGTGGCGGTCCAAAGAGGAGGGATGAAATAGATGTGAGGCGACTGCCGTGAGCCGCTTGACGAAAAGGCGGATTTGTAAAGCTTCGGAACCCCCGGACGAACGCCGCACTACATCAGGGTCTGATCCGTGACCTTGCCATCCGCGGCCGCGGACAAACGCCGAGAGCCTCCAGGAGATTGCTCTTCCCGGAGCCGTTGGCGCCGACAAATACGTTCAGTTGACCCAACTCGATGTCGAGGCTTTCGAATGACTTGAAAGCGGAGACGGATGCTTTAGTGATCATGGCCAATTTGTGAATAACAAAAACACCGGAAGTGTATCGGGATTTAGGCAAGTAAAAAAGGGAGCCAAAGGTAAGTCGCTAAATGTTGCCATCGTCTGGCCGATTAATCGCTTGTCCTTTACCAGATCGCGTCTTTTGCTTCATCAATAAGCAACGTCCCCTTCTCACGCCAAGGTGGCAGACCGGAGAACGAGGAGATCCTGAAGGTGCGAACCTCAATGACCTCAGGTCGGCGGGGCGGACTGCTTTAGGGCGTTCTTGTTCGCAGTGAGACCAGGCGACGTTCGCAATCAATTAGCAAGCGACACTTCGCAGTTGTCGCCTAAGACCAAGAATTGCGAAATTGAGCTCTTCTTCTTCACCAGCTTTGGGAACTGCGATGCCTCCATCGGTTTCTAGCTTAAAAGGTGTTTCATCTGATAACTCATCACGCATGCCGCGTATGTTGCGATGTATCCAAATGTCAGCAGGCAAACTACGAGTTAGTACGCCGTTCACGGGCTCATCAGGCCATGGGGATGGTGGCAAATCTTCGTCTGCCCAAAGCATGGCATGGTCGAATAACAAGTATTCAGGTATGTAGAAATTATGATTGCACCCTGTGTCGAGTAATGCGGGGAAAACAGGAGGGTTCTCATCGGGCTCGTCCCATTCTGTGGCAGGCGGCGTGAGGCTCACCCAGACGAAAATCTGATAAGGGAAAGCCTGTACCGTCCGGCCGGGCTGGCGTGGGAATTGTAAGGACGAAGGGACAGGAAGATAGGGAAAGGACCCCAGAATCCTTCAATCTTAGCCACAAGAAGAGCCTTCGCGGGCCGCTAAAAAAATTGAATCAAGCGAGACGCCCGAGGTCCATGCCATAAAACATCTGTGGGCCGACGATGCGAACGTACAAATCGTCCCTGGGGACTCCCTGAGACATGAGCTTACGATAGAGATCAGTCTTGGAGGGACCAAAGCCTACGCATTGAGGACCGTGGTACGCAGCCCATTGCCCCTCACGACCGTCGTGAAGCAATCGAGGGAGTTCCTTTCGGAAAGCAACGCAGGCTTCAGCAATTATTTGTGACACGCCCTGTCGGCCCACCAGGTCTTCAAGCCAGTCTTCATCCGTCAGGGGCGTTTTGGTTGAAGGGAAAGCTGTTGTCTTCAAGTCATCGGTTCGCCCTCGTTCGCTTGGCCGAGCGTGCTTAGGCTCCCCCTCTTGCAACTTGCCAGTCATCATGTCTGTTTGCTCAGACGGCGCCGCCGCCTGACCTCCCTGTAAGTGCGCGGCTTCCTGCTCTCTGCCGACCGCTGGGATGTTAACCCGGATCGACTTTTTCCGCAAACGCAGCTTCAGAGGCCAATCTCGCTCGAATTCTAAAAACCCTCTCGGGGCTCCATTCGGCCAAGTCCGTTCAGCGGACCGCTTTCGGTGGGGTCAATCGACTCTTCGCCTTCAAGGGAAATAAGGCTTCTCAGGTCGGCAAGTACGACGGGTGCAACGGCCTCAAATGAGTTCTGAGTGATGCGACGCTTCTCAGGTTCTAGGTAAGGCATGACTACTCGCACCAATGCACTCACTGCGGCCCAAGCGTCGTCGGATAAGCACAAAGCATCAATGTTACAATGAGCATTAACTATATTTCCAATTGGCAAAATAAAACTATCGATTCCGGGAGCCCTATACTTTTCTTGGCTTCTCCTACGCTCGTCTCCCGAGTTCTTCCTGGCCAATGTCTGTCTTCTTTCCCAATTGTCCCACCGACAGAGAGCAACCGCGTCGCGAATTGAGATATCGTATTGGGTCAACGCCTCGTCGAATTCCGTCCCGCCTAGGTCCGTAAACATGCCCGGGCGGCTCCTCATCGCACACCGGGTCACGAATACCAGGGCCGTCAGAGGTTTCAGAGCCTTAATCAGGTTACAAACTTCTGTGGTTCTCTCTTGGTGTGACTTGGACTCTGGTCCAGAAATGATCGGCTGCGGGGCGGGCGAGGACAGATCGCCGGCGCCGCTACGCCACTTCCGGGACCAGTCGGTTGGCCAAGCCAAGGCTTCGTCATCGTAAGGTGCCCCCAAGAGACAATACACCAATTCTCAATTTTACCTCCGATTCCACCCCGCGTGAAGCGGGTCCGGAGTTTTTGCAAATTACTGCGCGGTGTATCGCCGGAAGTCATTATCAATAGGTGACTTGTGCGTTTTCGTTGGGATGAATAAAGGGGTCAGGAGCCGTTCTTGACATCTGGCTTGCGCCGCGGTATCGTCAGGATATGCCAAGACCACGACGTACCGCGGAAGGTGGCCTGATCTACCATGCCCTGAACCGGGCCAATGCGGGACTGGCTCTCTTCGACAATGATGACGACTATGCCGCGTTCGAGCGGGTCTTACAGCAGGCCGTCGCCCGCTTCGACATGCGACTGCTGGCCTACTGCCTGATGCCCAACCACTTCCATCTGCTGTTGTGGCCCCGCGAGGACGGCGACCTCTCCACGTTCATGCGGCTGGCTGACCATGACCCACACCCAGCGCTGGCACGCCCAGCACGGGACGGCCGGCACCGGCCACCTGTATCAGGGCCGGTACAACAAGCTCCCCACAATGTTCAAAGTCGCCCCCCCGGGGGGCGCTAACAAAAGGGGGCGGACTGACTCGATACACGACGCAAATCTTCTCGATTCCAACCTCGACGCGTTTCACCAAGGCACGGATGATCTCTCGCCGTTCATGCCAGCTTGCGGTGGTCAAGCCGGCTTGTACCCGCTCCCCGAAGTCCTCGAGACCTTGTAGAGCCAACCGCAACGCGCGGTCCTGGTCGCGCTGCTCCTCGATCTCCTTGGACTGGGCTTCCAGCGCGCCAGTCGTTCCCTTGTCGCCCGCAAACGAGGCTCGAATTCGTCTTTCTCCAGCAGGCCCTCCTGATAGCTGTCGATCAACCGGGCCAGGCTGGACCGAGCCTTTGTCAACTGGCGTCCGAGCTGGTCCTCGACGAAGGACTGCTTTTTCCCGCTACCCTCGCCAACACGCCGTTGATACTCAGCCTGGACCTTAGCGGGCTCGCGCAGCAGTTGGCAGACGTCCTTCCAAACCGCCTCGTCAAGGTCGTCAACGCGCACTTGGCGATTCTCGCAGAGACGCTGGCCGCCGAATCGATTCCCATTTCTACCAGTGCAGCGATAATAAGAATGCTCAACTGTATTACCGTTCGCCAAACGGTGTCGCGTGCCGAGGCCGTAAAGGGCGTAGCCGCAGTGCCGGCAGACCAGCAGTCCTTGCAGCAGCCACCGCCGCCCGCCGGGATTGCCGTTGGCGATCGCGGTTCTCCTCCAACTGCTGGGCCGCCGCATCAAACAGTTCCTCACCGACGAGGGCAGGAACGGCGATGGGAATGCCCCGCTCCTCAGCATCGTAGACCGAATAAGGCCGGCGCGGCTGCTCGGGCTGTCCACGGGCTGGTCGCAGTCGTGGCCGGCGAGGACCCACTTGGGTCCTGCCGAACTCGGCCGTGCCCTTGTAAGCAGGATGCCGCAACATGTCGAGGATCGTCCTGCGGTCCCAGTTCTCGTTGCCGGTCTTCGTTCGAATGCCTTGGGCCCTCAGGCGACGACACACCTCGCCCAGAGTGAGCCGATCACGGCCGACCCAATCGAAAACTTGTCGAACGACGCGGGCCTCCTCAAGTACGATATCGAAGCGAGCGACACCACCACCGTCCGTTTTGCGGATGTATCGATACCCATAAGGTGCCGATGCGAGAGCACTGACGCAACCTTGCTGCGCCGCGTGAAGCTTGCCACGGCGACAGCTCCAGGAGTTTCGCACGCTCGTACTCGGCGATCATGCCCTGCACCTGGAGCAGCAGTTGATCTTCGGCACTGCCATCCAGCGGTCGGTTGAGGAAAACCACCTCGACGCCACAGCGCTGGAATTCGTCGACCAGCAGGACCTGGTAGGCATACTTCCGCGCCAAGCGGTCCGGAGAGTGGATGTAGAGCCGGTTCAAGATACCGGCCGCGGCCGCGTCGCGCAGTCGGTCCAAGGCTGGCCGGATCAAGGTGGTCCCCGAGTAGCCGTCATCGATGAAGCAGAGGTCTTCTCGCAGAAAAGCTTGTCCTGGCTCACCCGAGCGCATAATGCAGCCAGTTGGCTGGCAATCGTGTCTGCCTCTTCCTGTCGATCCGAAGAGACGCGGCCATAAATCCCGGGTTGAATCACCTCATCGGTGTTCATGTTGTAAATCCTCCTTGACGATAGCGCTCCAGCGGCCCGTGCTCTCCTCTTCCGTCATCATGCCCTGCACCTGAAGGAGGAGTTGATCATCGGCACTGCCATCCAGCGGTAGGTTCCGGAAAATCACCTCCACACCACAGCGCTGGAACTCGTCGAGCAGCAGGGCTTGGCAGACATACTCCGCATGAAGCGGTCCGGAGACTGGACGTAGAGCCGTCGAGGGGATCAGCCGCGGCCGCGTTGCGCAACCGGGTCAAGGCCGGTCGAACGAACAAGGCACCACTATAACCGCCATCGATGAAGCAGAAGTATTCCACCAGGGGAATGGTGTCCTGGCTCGCCCGCGTACGCAAGGCTTACCGACGAGCGATCATGTGCGGATCAGATTCTCGTTTAGAAGCGATGCGGACATAGATCGCGGCCCGAATCGGCTGATGATGGGTCATGCTGCGCTTCTTCCTTTGACAGCGGAACCATTGTGGCGGAATCTAGCTCTTCTTCCCATCGCCGCGAGAGCAACGTCCTTGTTGGACTGACCGAAGCCCTGTTTGGGACGAGCAGGGTGTAGGCTTCCGCCGGCAAATCCTCGTGTAAACGCGAGACCTCGAACACTCGCTCCTGTCTTGGCAGATGTCGGCGTTGTGAAATCTGAGTTGCCATGCCCATAAACCTCCGTGCGAATGCGTGCTGAGGCTAGCGGCGGACAAGTCAACGATCTCGACGCCCATCCTTCTCCTTTCTCTCAAGGCCCAGACTTGCCCGCAGGATGTCCGATTCGTACGTTATGGTTATCCTGGTGGAGGCAATTTTGTAACATTTGTGGGAGGGGTTAAGTCTATCCCCGGTCCAGGCGGACGAGCATTTTCTCACAGCGTGCCGCTACGTCGAACAGAACGCGTGGCGGTGAACTGGTCGACGCACGGAGGAGTGGAAGTGGGGAAGCCTCTGGGCTCGTCGGACCAAGGACGGCGTGGAGCGACCGACATTGACGCCTTGGCCGATCAAACGTCCGCGATTGGAGGGCGCGGTGAACCGGCCGTTGGGCCCGAAGGAGGAGGAGGCGATACTCTTCAGCATGCATCGAGGTTAACCGTTCGGTTCGGAGCGGTGGCAGGCCGAGGTAGCGGCCAGGCTAGGTCTGGAGTCGTTGCTCCGGCCCCGAGGCCGACCACGAAAACAACCGAACAACGGCTCCTGAGCCCTTGTGCCTGCAACGGAAACCTCACCCCGGCCCGCCCCTTTGTGTCCTCCCGGTCGAGCGCATCAGACAGACTTCGAGCCCGAAATGACGAGCGACATTCCTTCACCGGAAACAACATAAGATTTAGCCAGGACGTCCTCGAGAGAGGTTTGAGGTTTTACGACAAATTGCGCTTTGGTGCTTCGTCACAACTGGAGATTTGCATCGGCGTGATCGCGGACAGCGGCTGGTTCATCCGACGTCACAGCACCGACACGGCGTTGGCTGGCAGGTGACGATCGACGCCCCACGAACAATGCCGTGCTCGGCTTGCCCTGAAAATAGAGCTGAGAGAGAGCAACTGAATGAGCCAAGCGACAACCCCTAACGGAGAATCCATATGGAAATACTTGTGGATTATAACAATATACTCGAAATACATAGACGACGTGGTGTAATTTACCTCACGGAGTTAATTTTGCAGTCCATCGGTCCGTCTCGCCTCGGCTCCCACAACAGGGTGAACTTTCGACTGTACGACGGGTGGTACGAGCGACAATCTCTAACCCGTTACGTCTAGCTTGTAGAGACTCCTCACTGATCTCCACCAGATTATCACGCGACTCGACGTGGTGCTTTTCTGGCTTGGGGTTGCGCCTTGCGGCGGTTGACGGGTTTTGACCGTTCGGCCCCTCGTGCGGTTGTGGGTTCCCAGTCGGTCCAGATGTCGTCGAGTGTCAGGACCACGAACCGGACCAGCGTCTTTCGACGTCGCCACTTGTACCGCACCTTCTCCAAGAAGCGAAACATCCGGTTGGTCCGCTCCACATGATTGTTGGTCCGTACTCGCTGGCTGATTGGGTTGTTCAGGTAGGCCATCAGTTTGGGGAACTTCTCCTCATCCAGTTGCTCCATCGCTTTGACCAACTCCGGCACGGCTTGAAATGTCGGATCGTGCACGATCGCTGCCCGGCGGCAACTCGCCTGGTGGAAATCCTTGGGCGTGTCGAACAGCCAGTACATCCGATCGGCGAACCGTCGTAGTGTCGCCAGCTCGGGCAGGTATTCCAGCATCCGCCTCAGGTCGTCACGCTCCTGTTCGGTGAGGTCTTCCTGACGCTTCACAATCAAATACCGATGCTTGAATACAAAGTACGCTTTCTCTTTGACCGTCATCCCGCGGCGGGCCGCTGCTGCCTTCGCCTTGCGGCTCTTACGGCCTCGCTTCTTCTTCCGCCCCCCCTTGCCTCGCCTGCTCATGGTTTTCTTCATTCGCCGCACGGCATCCAGAATCAGCTTATTGATGTCCTTGATGACGTGGAAAACGCACAACTGATGGTCCGCATCGGACCACAACTCGGCCAGCACGGCGGGGTACAAATTCGAGCCGTCGGTAACCACAACACGCGGATTGAGACCCCAGTTTTTGAGGTTCTTGAGAAACCGCCACATGTGGTCCTGATCGTTGGCTGCTACCAGGGCGAAAGCCACCGGCAGGTCGCTCAACGGATCAGTAGCCAGAAGCAATGTGAAGCGGCCCAGGTGCAGTTCGTCCACACAGAGGGTGCCACTGAAATGTTCCAGAATCATGCGTCGATGTTCGGACATATCGAGTTCCTCGGCCCGATCGCGGAGCACGTTGTAGACGAACCCCGGGGATAGCTCCAGCAAGAACTCGCGGCGCAACGACTCCAAGATCCGCTCGATGCTCATCCCGTCTTTGATAATGCGACCCAACACCAGATCCCGGACCTTGTTGTCGTAATGGGCCTTGGGGAGCACGCCCTCGGGATTGTTTCGGAACGTCGTGCAGCATTCGCACTGGGCGGTGTACTCGCCGTAGGTGATCTTTAGGTAGGCCACCGCCTTGAAGGCGACCGTGCGTACCTCACGGGTACATGTCCGTTTTCGATTGCCCAATTTGCCACACGTGGGACAAGGAGCTTTCTTGGGACCCGCAATGAACCGGTATATAGAGAATCGTGGGTGCTTCCATCACCATGCTTGCGTCCTTTCTGAAGAGGGATCCGAAGAACCTCATTCAAAAGGACGCAAGCCTTAACTTTCAAGTCCAAAACGACTTGTTGTCACTTCATTCCCGGTGGAGATCCGTGAGGAGTCTCCGAATTTCGAGGAGTTTCTTCCGCGGCCAGGAGATCTACCCGCGAGACCGGGGTCGGTGGGAGACCGGGCTTAGAGGGGCTCAGATCGAGGGGGTTTCGTCATTACTGGCTCCCTCTCCCAGGAGCGGGCTGGGGTGAGGGGCGGGATGCGGCAAAACCGGCCGTCTCAAATCGAATGACTCACCGCGAGATATCGTGGTCGGCACGAGAGCCTTGCTGGCCATGGACCAAAAACGAGCGGTTGAATTGCGAGGAGGTCAAGCGCGAATCCAACCCCTCACCCCAGCCCTCTCCCGAGGGAGAGGGAGCCAGTTTTTCCGGGCATCGACGGCCTCTGTTCTGAGGCGGGGACTCTGGCGTCCCTGGCCCGTTGCTCAAGCAAACCCCCTCCCTGTGGGCTTAGGAGGGGTTTGGAGGCCGAGGCCCGTTCCGGTCGCCGAAGGGCAATGAACGGCGGTCCGGGTTCTTTCCCCGGCAAGCGATCAGCATGCTCGTCCTTTCGAGCCAGCGCACTGATTCGCGCACTCAAGCTTGCAGCATGGAGTGGTTGGCTTCCGCCCAGGATCTGGCAATACCCGCGAACCTGGGCATCCTGGATTACGGCGATTGCCTCGTGGAATTCAGCGGGAATCGCCGTACGCCAAACGACATCATTCCAAGAATTCTCCAAAAATTTTAAGTCCATTGTGGACAGCATGTTCCGATCAGATTTCATGCCCATAACGGCGAAAGTCCCATTACGAGATTTGCAAATGCGGCGCGGTAGTGTAGTATAGATGGATAGTCTGGGTAGATTGTGCGCCCGACGTTCGTCGCGGACTGCCAGCTTGCCGTAACAATCCCAGGAACGAAACGGGAGAGGAAACATTCTGATTACCGTCGAGAGACGTGAAAGCAGCAGGCGTCTCTATCTCTTCGTTCTCTTGTCTTCACGGATTCGCATCGACGGCCCTTGTGCCATCGGTTCGGTGCGGACTCCGCCGTGCTTGACGACCGTGCGCCTCGCGCTGCGCATCGGATCCTGGGTTCCCGCGATGTTGCGATCGGACCGATTTGTCCCGTTGACCTGCGAGCCAACAGCCAGTTCCCATCAATTGACCTTGCCCTTCGAGGGCGTGCCGGCCAGCCTGGGCCCCAGGCTGAGAACCGTGAGCGGGGCGAAATGGAGAGTCGGTGGAATAGTGCCACTGACTGCCAACCAGTGCCAATCTGCAGAGAACTTCGCAAAAGCCGTAAATCCCAGCTAGCCCTTGCGATAGCGCAAGGCAAGTCCATCGCAGTGTGGGCACGCAAAAACGACGTGCCCAGCCGGACGGCCTACCGATGGGCCACGGAGCCCAAAGTTCGGGCCAAGATCGAGTCGTATCGCCGCCGCGCCCTCGATCGGGCCATCGGCCGGTTGGCCAGCGCGCACCTGGGCGGCCGATGGGATCGTCAAGCTCGCCGAGCGAAGCCAATTCCGAGTCGGTCAAGCTGGCCGCGCTTGCGATCCGTCTTTTCCGACATGATGGCCGTCTCCAAGTTCTCGGATCTGGAAGATCGCGTCGCCGAGATCGAGGAACAACTCCATGAGCGGACTGGAAACCCGGATTGCCGCGGCTTAAGGCCACGGGCCGTCGGGCCGCTGGCCGCGCCCGAGGTGGCCGACCGCTCGCCCTGGGATTGGTACGCCGAATCGTGCGCGTGCGGCCTGCCACCCGGCGACTGCCGCGTGCATCCCCGAGCCGGACCGAGCCAGCGGCCCGCCCGCGGGCGACTGGCGGGTCTGGGCGTACGTGGCCGGACGCGGGGCGGGCAAGACGCGCGCCGGCGCCTGCTGGATCCAGCGCCGCGTCGAGGCCGGCACCATGAAGCTCGGCTGCCTGATCGCCCCGACCGCCGCCGATATCCGCGACGTGATGGTCGAGGGCCCGTCCGGCCTGATCGCCGTCGCGCCGCCATGGTGCCGGCCTCGGTTCGAATCGTCGAAACGCCGCGTCGAATGGCCCAACGGCGCCCGCGCGGTCTGCTTGAGCGGCGAGGAGCCCGAGCGCGCCCGCGGGCTTGAACATCGACACCCTCTGGGCCGACGAGCTCGCCTGCTGGCAGCGGGCCGAATCGACCTGGGACCTGGTCATGCTGGCGCTGTCGGGCCGGCACCAATCCCCAGGCCTTGATCACGACAACGCCGCGCCGCGCTCGCGGTCCTCAGGCGCATCCTCGCCGAGCCGACCACCGTCCAGACGACCGATACCACCTACGCCAACAAGGCCCACCTGCCGCGCGAGTTCCTCGATCAGATCGTCAGCTTGTATGAGAATACCAGGCTGGGCCGGCAGGAGATCTATGCCGAGTTCCTCGAGACGACCGAGGGCGTCTGGTTCGCCAGCTTCGACCCGGCCCGCCACGTCTCCGTCGCGGCCGAGTACCACCCCGGATACGCCGTCCGCTGCGCCATCGACGCCGGCACGTCGCGGCACACCGCGGCGGTGTTCTTCCAGGTCCGCTCCAATCCTGACTCCGACCGGCCCCGCATCACCGTGTTCGCCGATTACCACGCCCTCGACGTGGTGAGCCAGAAAAATGCCCATGCCATCAAGGCGCTGGCCGATCGACTCCCTTGTTACGGCCGCATCGACCTGGTCCGCGTCGACCCGGCGGCAACGGCTCGATCGTCGCTGGGCCCGGCCGCCTACTCCGAGTACGAGCGGGTGTTCGGCTCGCGAATCCTCGCCCGGTGGCCGCAGCACCTGGTCCTGGACGGGCTCGACACCATCGAGCTGCTCCTGGAAACCGGCAACCTGACGATCCACCCGCGGTGCACGCGGCTGAAGGACGCGTTCCGAAACTATTGCCGGCAGCGCCGCGGCGGCGCAGTGGATCGATTTCCCGGCCGACGGCCATCCGGAAGAAGACTTGATCGACGCGCTCCGCGGCGGCATTCGCGACGCCCTGCCCGAGGGCATCGCGTCCGCGCTTAACCTCCGCCAGGTCCATGCTTAGGGAGTTTTGTCACGAGCGCCGATTTTCGCGGAGCGCAGCTTCGGAATTTTTCCCAAGCAACCTGTTGACAGACCGCCCCTGTCGGCGATATTTGTAGTCATGCGACGTCTTCCGTAACCATTGTGGGAAAGTACTCATGTCTCGCGAGGATCTGGATAGGTTGACGGCTGCCGAATGGAAGGTGATGAAGATCGTCTGGCGGCGAAAGAGCTGCTCTTCGCGGGATGTCTACGAGGAAGCCCGTATGGAGCACGGCTGGGCCCCGACCACGACGAAGACGCTGTTGCGCCGTCTGGTGGAAAAGAGTCATCTCACGCGTGACCCCCGTGGGTACGAGCTATCTTTACCGCCCGGCGCGGCCGGCCTGGCAGTCGCTGGCCGGGGCGGCCGATACGCTCCTGGAAAACACCCTCGAGGGCATGGACGGAAAACTTCTGGCCTACATGGTCAAGAAGAGCCGGCTCACTCCGGACGACCTGGCTGCAACTGCGGGCGATTCTCGATGATCACGCATCCGCCGAAGGCGGAGAGGAATGAAGAGGCCGAGCCATGATACCGGTCGAGCTCCTGAACGCCTGGGGAGCGGCGTGGTTCGGCTTCATGGCGCGAGCCTTGATCGACACGTCGGCGCTGTTCGCGCTGATCGTGGTGGTCTGGCTGCCCTTTCGAAGACGGATGTCGGCCCAGCTTGCGCACGGCCTGTTCTGCCTGGTGCTGCTGAAGGTGATCGTCCCCGTACCGATCGCGTGGCCCGGGTGGCAGCCGATGGCGTCGGCGCGGCAGGCGGCCGACTGGGTTTCGGCGTGGGCACGCCCGGGCGAACCGGCACCAGATCGCCGTGGCCACGGTTGCCGTTGCCGACGACCGCGCCGGTGGTCCTGCCGACGACGGGCGACGTCGGGGCGAGCCTGGCGGACGTCTCGACGCCGCAGCCCGTCGCGATCGCCGAGCAGGCGTCCACGCCCGTCCGTGCGGATAGTCCAGGTGGGACAGCTCAACGGGTTGCGGCGAGTACCGCTCCGCCGGCCTCGCTGTCGTTCCAGGCCTGGATCATGCTCGGTTGGGCTTTCTGCGTCGTCTTGCTGCTGGCGCGGTTCCTCCGGGCGATGGTGGCCACGTGCCGGCTGATCCGCGAGGCCGAACCGCTTCGCGCGGAGTCGCTGCCGATCGACGTCGCGGCACTCCAGCGCGCGGTCGGGCTGCGGGTTCCCGTTCGCTGGGCGGTCAACTTCGATCTCAACTCGCCCGCCGTCGGGGGCCTGGTGCGGCCGGTCGTGGTACTTCCCCCCGACCTGAGTGACAGCCTGACGCCCAAGCAGTTGACCTGGGTCCTGCTCCACGAGCTGGCCCACATCCGCCGCGGCGATCTCTGGGTGGTCGTCGTCCAGCGGGTCGTGCAGGCGGTGTTCTTCTTCAACCCGGCGGTGCACCTGGCCAACTGGATCATCGACGAGCTGCGGGAGTACGCCTGCGACGATGCGGCCCTGGCCGCCTGCAAGACCTCGCGGCGCGACTGCGGCGAGGGGTTCCTGGCGATTGTCGAGCGGTCCGTCGAGCGCGTGCCCATCGCGTCGCCGGCGCTGGGACTTTTCGAATCGCGATGCTGATCCGCCGTCGCCTGATCCGGATTCTCGACCCTCGCCGCACCGTCCACGCGCGGCTGTCGCGGCCCGCGGCCTGCTTCCTTCTGGTGTTGGCCTTGGTCGTGCTGCCGTTCGGCCGGCCGCGGGACGTCTCGGCGAACCCGAAGAACAGCCTGCCGATTGCCCCGGAGCACCGCCATCGTCGCGGTCCCGCTGGAGCCCACGAGCTACCGGCCGGGCGTTGTCTGGCACCAGAAGAACGCAACAGCGCGAACGTTCCCAATCGCCAAGTCGTCGTCGTGGCCGCGCTGTGGTGCTCGCCCTGGCGTACTCGCCGGACGGCTCGACCCTGGCTTCGGCCGGCGACGACGCGGTGGTCCTGTTGCGGGATGTGGCTTCCGGCCGGGTGGTCGGCCGTCTCGAGGGGCACCGCGACGCCGTCTCTTGCCTGGCCTTCTCGCCCGACGGCAAGACGCTGGCCACGGGAAGCTACGACCGTACCGTCAAGCTGTGGGACGTCGCCTCTGGCCGCGAGCAGGGCCACGCTCACCGGCCATACCAACTGGGTCTTCTCCGTGGCATTTTCGCCCGACGGCAAAATCGCTCGCCTCGGCGGGGCACGACAAGATGGTGCGGGTCTGGGACACCACCACCGGCCGAGAGACGGCCACGCTGGCCGGCCACTCGGCATCGGTCCGGGCCGTGGCCTTCGCGCCGGCCCGAAAGGGTCAGGAGGATCTGCTGGTTTCCAGCGGGGCGGATCGTCTCGTGATGGTCTGGGACCTGAACAGCCGCTCGCTCCGTGCCCGGCTCAAGGGGCACAAGGGGACGGTTCGAACGCTCGCCTTCGCGCCCGATGGAGCCACGCTGGCGACCGGTAGCGAGGACGGCGAGGTGAAGCTTTGGGAGACGGCCTCGGGCCGCGAGCGTGCGACGTTGTCGGAGCACTCGGACATGGTGACGTGCCTGGCGTTCTCGCCCGGCGGCGCGATCCTGGCCACCGGCAGCCTCGACACGACCGTGAAGCTCTGGGAGGTGAATACCGGCCGCGAGCGCGCCTCGCTTCAGGGACACCGTGACGGCGTCTCCGCCCTGGCGTTCGCTCCGGGCGGCCCGACAGATGGCGACGGGCGGCTTCGACGGCTCGGTGCGTCTCTGGGAGCCCGCCGCTCCGATCTTCTCCCCGGCCGCCTGCCTGCCTTACCCCGGCGAGGCCCAGAGCCTGGCCTTCTCGCCCGACGGCCGTACTCTGCGGGCGGCGGGCGAGGCGGGCATCGCCCGCTGGGACGTCACGACCGGGTCGACCCTCACACCGCCGGGAAAAGTGGAACCACGCCAATCGCCGCGACGCCGGTCGGCGCGAGTTACGCCACGGGACAGCCGGATGACAAGGTCCGCCCATCGGTTGCCGTTTCGCCCGACGGCCGCTATCGTCGCGACCGCTCACCGGGCGGCGACGTGGTGCTCTGGGACGCCCGCGGCGGCCGGCAGCTCGGCCTGCTGAAAGGTCATCGCGACCTGGTCCGTGAGATCGTTTTCTCGCCCGACGGCCGTTTTCTCGCCACGGCCGGCAAGGACCAGACCGTCAAGCTCTGGAGCCTGGCCACTCGCAGGCAGACGCCCCGGGCGACCCTCAAGGGAGACCTCACTCCCGTCTGGTCCGTCGCCTACTCGCCCGACGGCAAGACCCTGGCCGTCGCCGACGGTCCGCCCGATACTCCCGGCACGGTCACGCTCTGGGACCTGGCCACGAGGAAGGTCAAG
Organism: uncultured Planctomycetota bacterium; assembly: GCA_963720335.1. Classification (GTDB taxonomy): domain Bacteria; phylum Planctomycetota; class Planctomycetia; order Isosphaerales; family Isosphaeraceae; genus CAVRFS01. The sequence continues at coordinate 14,914 of CAVRFS010000011.1, forward strand.
GCGACACTCGACGGGCACGAGCGGGGCGTCGCCACGGTCGTCTTCTCGCCCGACGGAACGACGCTCGCCTCGGGAAGCTGGGACGGCACCATCCGGATCTGGGATCTCAGTACCAACGAGCCAACGGCACGTGCTGACGGGGCTCAACGGCGTCACCGAGCTGGCGTTCTCGCCCGACGGCAGGCTGCTGGCCTCGGCCGGCGAGGGGAATGTCGTCACGCTCTGGGACGTCGAGACCGGTGAGGAGGATTCTCGGCTCACCGACTTCCGCTGGCCCGTCCAGTGCGTCGCCTTCTCGCCCGACGGCACGCTCCTGGTGACCGGCGGAGGAACCCTCGACAACGGACCCAACGGCCAAGGCGAAGTGAAGGTCTGGGACGTGGCCAAGCGGTCGTTGGTGACGACGCTCGATGGCCACACCAGTGCGGTTCTGGCGGTCGCCTTCTCGCCCGACGGCGTGAATCTGGCCACGGGGAGCCTGGACGAGACCATCCGGCTCTGGGACCTGAAGTCCGGCCGGCAACGGCTCACGCTGGGCGGCCTGTCCCACTGCGTCCAGGCACTGGCCTTCTCGCGCGACGGCCGGATGCTGGCCTGGTCGGGCCGTGGACGACGGGCTGGTGTCGCTCCACGACGCGACGACCGGCGCCGAGGTCGTCCGCCTGGTCGGCCACAGTGCCGTCGTGCAAGGGATTGCCTTCGCGCCGGACGGGAGAGGCCTGGCCACCGGCGGCGGCGACCGAACGATCAAACTCTGGGACGTGCCGGCTTCCGAGCCGTCCCTGTCTCTGTCCGCGAAGCGTTGAGGGGAAAGCCCTCGGGAGTCCGAGATGAAGCACAACCATCGGTTCTGGATCGGGACGGTGTGCCTCGTGCTGGGAGGGCTGTCCGCCTTGGCATTCGGGGCGGACGAGACGTCGGCCAAGCCCGAGGGGCCAGGCGGCACGGCGGCCGTCGATGCGAAGGCGCTCGCCGAGCAGGTCGACCGCCTGCTGGCCGCCAAGTGGGCCGAGGCCAAGGTTCGGCCCGCCCCGCCCGCCGATGACGCCGAGTACCTGCGCCGCGTCTACCTCGACCTGGTCGGCAAGATCCCGACGGCCGCCGAGGCGCGCGACTTCCTCGACGATCCGAGCCCGGACAAGCGCACGAAGCTGGTGGAGGTCCTGCTCGACAGCCCCGCGTATCTGACCCACGCCACCGAAACCTATCGCATGCTGCTCTTGCCCGAGGCCGACACGGACGGCCAGATCCGTGGCCTGACGCCGACCTTCGAGGCGTGGCTCCGCAAGAAAATCGCCGAGGAAGTGGGCTACGACCAGATCGTCCGGGAAGTCCTCACCGTCCGTCTCGGCGGCCCGGGACGCCGGGCGGGCAACGCCCACGATCCGCGCGCCGAGCCTTCGCCCCTGGCCTACTACGTCGCCAAGGATGCCAAGCCCGAGAACCTCGCCGCCGGCACGGCGCGGACCTTCCTGGGCATCCGGCTCGAATGTGCCCAGTGCCACAACCATCCCTTCGACCAGTGGAAGCGCGAGGAGTTCTGGGGCCTGGCCGCCTTCTTCGCCGGCGTCTCGAAGCAGGGGAAGGACGAGGCGTCACGGAGCGATCCGCGAGGTTGCCGACCGCCGCGAGCTGGTGATCCCCGACACCAAGCAGATCGTCAAGGCCGCGTTCCTCGACGCCAAGAAACCCCAGTGGGGCCGTCGGGCGTCCGGGCGCGAGGTGCTGGCCGATTGGGTGATCGCGCCCGACAACCCGTACTTCGCCCGCGCGGCCGTCAATCGCGTCTGGGCTCGGTTCTTCGGCACCGGGATCGTCGATCCGGTCGATGACCTGCGGGACGACAACCCGCCGTCCCACCCCGAGCTGCTCGACCTGCTGGCCCAGCAGTTCCGGTCGCACGGCTACGACCTGAAGTTCCTGATCCGCGCGATCACGGCGACCAAGGCGTACGCCCTGACCAGCGCCGTCGGTCGCTCGGAGACGGCCCCGGCGAACCTGTTCGCCGCGATGCCGGTCCGCACGCTTTCTCCCGGCCAGCTCTTCGAGACGCTCGCCCAGGCGACCGGCTTGCACGAGCGGTCCGCGGGCTACTTCGTCTTCGGAGGGTCCTCGAAGGATCAGTTCGTGGAGCTCTTCACCAACCGCGATGAGAAGCCGACCGAAGGGGAGACCACGATCCTCCAGGCGCTGGCGCTGATGAATGGGCCGCTCATGGCCAGTGTGACGAGCCTGGAGAGCAGCGACACGCTGGCCGCCGTGGCCGAGGCTCCTTACCTCGACACGCCCGGGCGGATCGAGACGCTCTACCTGGCGGCCCTGACCCGCCGGCCCCGACCCGAGGAGCTGGAGAGGCTCGTAGCTTACGTCGAGCAGCGGCGGCCCCTCCCACGACCGCTCCAAGGCGCTCGCCGACGTCTTCTGGGCCTTGCTGAACAGCCCCGAGTTCCGGTTTAACCACTGAATTATCGACTGCAAGCCGGAGGAACCGATCCGATGAACCGAACGAGACCATCCCACTCGCGAACTCTCGCGCCGCCAGATGCTGCGGCTGGCCGCGGCCGGCGTCGTCGGCTTCTCGACCTCGGGCTGGATCGAGGCACTGGCCGCCGACGCGGCCACGAATCCCAGGCGACGGAAGGCGTGCATCCTGCTCTGGATGACCGGCGGCCCGAGCCAGACCGACACGTTCGATCCCAAGCCCGGCCACCCCAACGGCGGCGAGTTCAAGGCCATCGAGACGGCCGTGCCCGGCATCATGATCAGCGAGCACCTCCCCAAGCTCGCCAAGCAGATGAAAGACATCGCCATCATCCGCTCGATGAGCACGAAGGAAGGGGACCACGGCCGGGCGACCTTCAACCTCCGGACCGGCTACCAGCAGACCGGCCCGATCCGCTACCCGACCCTGGGCTCGCTCGTCGCCAAGGAGCTGGGTCGGGACGAGGCCGAGCTGCCCAACTTCGTCAGCATCGCGCCGGTCCGCGGCGTTCAATCCGGGCGCGTTCGGACCGGGATTCCTCGGGCCGCAGTATGCCCCGCTGGTCGTCGGCGAGGGCGCGGTGAACGACCCGCAAGGGGGCACCGATGCCCGTAAGCTGTCGTTCAAGGTGGAAGACCTGAACCTGCCGCCGGGCGTGGATAACTCGCGGGCGGACGCCCGGCTCGGACTGCTGGACTCGTTGCGCAAGGACTTCTTGTCCAGCCATCCCGGGGTCGGCCCGCTGAGCCACCAGGACGCCTACCTGCGGGCCGTCCGCTTGATGCGATCGGCGGCGGCGAAGGCGTTCGAGCTGGAGGAGGAACCCGCGTCGGTCCGCGACGCCTACGGCCGGACCGCGTTCGGTCAAGGGTGCCTGCTCGCCCGCCGGCTGGTCGAACGGGGCGTTCCGTTCGTCGAGGTCACGCTCTCGTCGGCCGAGGGCGCGATGGCGGCTCGGCTGGGACACGCACCAGCAGAACTTCGACGCGGTCAAGAAGCTCAGCGAGGTGCTCGACCCGGCGTGGTCGGCCCTGATGGACGACCTCCGCGGGCGCGGGCTGCTCGACTCGACGCTGATCGTCTGGATGGGCGAGTTCGGCCGGACCCCGAAGATCAACCCGCAAGCGGGCCGCGACCACTTCCCCGCCGCCTGGACCACCGTCGCTGGCCGGCGGCGGGATCAAGGGTGGCCAGGTCATCGGCAGCTCCGGCCCCGACGGAATGGCGGTCAAGGAACGCCCGGTGGCGGTCCCCGACTTCCTGGCCACCGTCTGCAAAGGGCTGGGCGTCGACCCCATGGCCCAGAACGATTCCGGCCTCGGCCGGCCGATCCGGATCGTGGACCCGAAGGCCAAGGCGATCCAGGAGGTGCTCGCATGATCGCCCGTACTGCTGGTCTGTTGGTCCTGACCGCGACGGCCGTGCTCGGCGCTGGCGCTCGCGCCCGCGACGGCTCACGCGGACGACATCCCTCGATCCCAGGCCCGATGCGGCCGGTCGCCGACCGGGATGCCGTCCAGGATGTCATGTTCCTCAGCGAGACCCGGCCCATTTTCATCCGGCTGAGGTTGGATGCCGGGGGCAAGGCGTTCCGGACGGCCTGGCTCGACGCGGTGAAATCCATCCATGCCTACCTCGACCGCAATGGAGACGGCACCCTGACCAAGGAGGAGGCCGACCGCGGCTCGCTCCCCATGATGGTGCGGGCCGCGACCGGTGGCGCGGCGGCGCTTCCCCGCGCCGACCTCGACGCCAACCCGAAGGACGGCAAGGTTTCCCTCGAAGAACTGGCCGAGGTCCTCCGGCCCGCGCTCGGCCCGTTCCGCGTGCAGGTCGGCCGCGTCGCGGTCGACCGCAACGATGCCCTGTTCAACCACCTCGACCGCAACAAGGACGGCATGGTCAGCAAGGACGAGCTGGCCGCGGCCGTCACCTCGCTCCACCGCTTCGATCTGGATGGCGACGAGCTGATCGACCCGAACGAGCTGGAGCCGTTCAGCAACCCGATCGCGGCGATGACCGAGGACCAGACGCGGCGGGGGAAGTTCGCGACGGTCCCACCGGTGATCGAGCTGTCGTCCGACGACCCCTCGTTCCGTCCCGTCCGGCTCGTGCTCAAGAAATACGACAAGGGGACAAGCGACAAGGGGACAAGCGAGCGCGTCGCCGGCGACAATCGGCTCAGCCCCGCCGAGTTCGCGATCGACCCCAAGGACTTCGCGTCGGCCGATACCGACAGCGACGGCGGCGCTCGACACCGAGGAGCTGCGCCGGTTCCTCGGCCGGGTCGGGCCCGACCTGGAGCTGGTCGTCAAGCTCTCCGGCAGCGGCTCGGCCTCCACGACGATCGAGGCGACCGGCGGCGGCTCCAAGCCCTTGCCGCCGGAGGTCCGCGTCAAGAAAGCTCTCCGACGGCGACATCGAGGTCGCGATCGGCGAGGTCAGCCTCGAATTCCACGCCGATGGCGGCGAGCACGCCGCCGAGAACGCCAAGAGCTACTATGCCGGCCAGTTCCAGGCCGCCGACAAGGACAACAACAAATATCTTGAGAAGAAAGAAGTGAAGGACCACGGCCCGTTCGTCTCGCTGTTCGACATGATGGACGCGGACGGTGACGGCAAGCTCTACATGAAGGAGGTCGACGCGTTCGTCGATCAGCAGACGCAGGCCGCGCGGAGTCAGATGGTCCTGTCGGTTGCCGACCAGGGGCGGGCGATCTTCGCCATCGTGGATCTGAATCGCGACCGCCATCTCGGCATCCGCGAGATCCGAGACGCGGTCGCGCGGGTGTCGTCGTGGGACCGCAACGGCGATGGCCAGATCCGCTCCGACGAGATCCCGCACCACTACCAGTTGTCGATCGGCCGGGGCCAGATCACAGCGGTCGGCATGAACGCGTTCAACGCCCCCCGGATGATGGCGCCACCCGCCGACCGGACGCCGGCCGCGGGCCCGTCCTGGTTCCGCAAGATGGATCGTAACCGCGACGGCGACATCTCCCGCCGCGAGTTCCTCGGCCCGCGTGCGGACTTCGAGCGTCTCGACAGCGACCACGATGGGCTGATCGACGCCGAGGAGGCAGCGAAGACGAAGAAATGAGCGGCCACGATCAAATCGATCGTAAGCATGACCAGCAATGGCTCACCACCAGGCGATCGTTCCTGGCAATGACCGGGATGTTCGTATGTGGTTCGGGGCCGGTAAAGGATGACGCCGATGACCTCAGCAAGGCGCCGAAACGCCTGGAAGCCATGCGGCGGCTGGCTAAGGATCTGAAGGTCCGTGAGATCAATGACGGCAAGCCGGGACCGCCGCTCCCCCTCCGCCCCGATCCGCTGATGCGTTACAGCAATCCCACGGAAAGAGTGGTCGACGGCACCCTCTGGGCTTGGGGTGAGCGCGGCGCGCCCTCCCGCCGTGATGAAGCTAGGTTTGCGGGAGCCGATGCCTGGCAAACGGGTTTGGGCAGTGCGCGTGGATCCGTTGTCGATGAAGCAGATCGAAGTCGAGTGCCCCGATGGCGTGACCTGGACGTCGCGCAAGAACGTCCTCGAATTGCGGCCGTTGGTCGACGCGGCGGTGCCCGACGAATCGGCGACTCGCCGCCTGATTCAGGCCAAGGACATCGCCCGGCGCTTCTCGGTGAGCACGGAAACTCCCAATCTGGCCGGCCGGAGACAATTCCGGTTGATGCCTCATCACATCGATCGCTATAGCGATCCAGAGGCCGGTCTGCTGGACGGGCTATTTTTCAATTTCGCCTTCACGAATAACCCGAGCATGCTCCTCGTACTTGAGGCAATAGCCGACGGCAATAAGGAGCGGACCTGGCGTTTTGCCATCGTGCGGCAGGGGCGCGATCTCGGTGTGTCGACCGCTCTGTTCGACGGGAAACCCGCTTGGAGTGCTCAGCCCGTGCGAGCGCCGCTCCAGTCGGACTTATTCCTCAGGCGACCGATGCCTGTGCGTGTCGCGGACCCAGAGTGACCGAGGCATAGTGACGAGAAGCGCCTTGGGGCGGATTACGGTTTCGCGTTCGGCTACTCGAAAACGACCATGTGGACTCCGTCTACCAAGACGCGATCTTCCAGTGCGCCGCGTCGCCTCAGTACGGCAGAGCAGCCTTGCGAGCGTCCTTGGCGCGGTTGGCGACCCGTTTGACAGTTCCCTTCGTTCGGCACAACCGCGGACGGTTGGAAGCTCGCTTTCCGATCCTCGAGCCCATTCTCACAATTCCGATAAAATAATTTGCGGGGCGGTCCGTGCCGGACTCTCATTGATAATAGAACTCGGGCACGAGGGGATTCCGACATATGGCCATCGAGACATTGGGCGCTGCCCTGCGACAGATCAACCGCTTGTTCGCCGAGGGGGTCGTCACGGGGCTCTCCGACGCGCAGCTCCTCGAGCGGTTCCTCACCAGAAGGACGCCGGGGCTTTCGAAGCGCTGGTGGCGCGGCACGGCCCGATGGTCCTGAGCGTCTGCCGGGGGATCCTCCGCGATCCGCACGATGCCGAGGACGCCTTCCAGGCGACCTTTCTGGTCCTGGTCAAGAAGGGCGGGACGATCCGGGGACGAGACGCCTTGGCAGGCTGGCTGCACCAGGTCGCGCACCGCGTGGCGATCCAGGCCAATACCGCCGCGGCCCGGAGGCGTACACTCGAAAGGCAGGTGGGACAGATGGCCGTGGCGACGTCCAACGAACGGACCGGCCGTCTCGGATGATTGTTGCGGGCGCTGCACGAGGAGATCGCTCGTCTGCCCGAGAAGTACCGTCTGCCGTCGTCCTCTGCGACCTGGAAGGCATGACCCAGGCTCAGGCTGCCGGGCAATTGCACTGGAGCGAACGGACGATCCGCCGCCGGCTGGCCGAGGGGCGTGAGCGGCTCAAGCGCCGACTGGCCCGCCGCGGCCTGGCACCCGATGACGCCGATGCTCGGCGCGGTCTTCCTCCGCGAAGCGCGGGCCGCCGTACCGGCGGCTTGGAGCGAAGCAACCGTTCGTGCGGCGCTCGCCACAGTCAATCACGCAATGACCGCCGGGGTCGTCTCGGCGGCGGCTCAGAAACTGGCTCAGGAGGTGTTCAAGATCATGTTGCTCCAAAAGCTCAAATTGGCATCGGCCACTCTGCTGATGGCTGGCCTCATTGCTTGGGGGGCGTCGGCCGCCCTGGTCTCGCTCGGACGAGGAGCCCCTGAAGGGGGCGGCAGTGCCCCCGGCGCTCGCCGTCGCGGCCAAGGGCCGATACCGCCGTCCCGCAGCCCGAAACCGGACTCCGCTCGACACGGCCGGCACGTTCCCGGTTCGCGGCCGGGTGCTCGACCCTGACGGCAAGCCGGTCGCCGGGGCCGCGGTCCACGTCTGGCGGCATTACTCGGAAGACGGATGGAACCACACCGATCCGGTCACGCACGGCCAGCGGGGCCGCGTGGCGGTGAGCGGCCCCGACGGCCGGTTCCATTTCGAGCTGGACACGTCGCCGAGCGACTTCCCTTACTATGACTATCCGGTCTGGCACGAGGCGAAGATCGCCGCCGTTGCCCCGGGTTACGGGCCGGCCTGGATCGCCGCCGGATCACTGCTGAAGGGCGGCGAGGCAACGCTCCAGCTCGTCCGCGACGACGTCCCGATCCGCGGCCGGGTGGTCGACCCGCAGGGCCGGCCCGTCGCCGGGGTGACCGTCCGGGCCTATTGGATCTTCGCCGTCAACGCCGGAATCGACCCCGGTTCCCTCATTGCCGCCGGCGAGTTCCAAGATAACAAGGCGACGTCGTACTACAGGGACCCGACCTGGCTGGGCCGCCAGGGTACCTGGACGACCGATGCCGACGGACGATTCGAGGTCAGGGGCGTCGGGCGCGACCGGATCATCTGGCTCGGCTTGGACGGCCCCGGGCTGGCACATCTCGAGGCCTACGTCATGGCGCGGCCGTCGCAAACGCCGCCTAGGCCGCGGTCGAGGCCGTCGAGCAAGTCGCCGGGCATGATGATGAACATCGGGCCCTCCGCCCCCGCCCCCGCTCTACGGCGCGGCCTTCGAGGTGATCGTCGGGCCGAGCAAGCCGATCGTCGGCGTCGTCCGGGAGAAGGGGACGGGCCGGCCCGCGGCCGGGATCGTCGTCAGGGGGATCGAGCCGACGTCCTGGACCTGGATCTACGCCAGGGCCGACCAGGATGGGCGATTCCGGCTCCTCGGCCTGCCCAAGGCCGGGGTGTATCAGCTCCGCACCGAGGCCCGGTCGGGCGTCGAGCCGTACCTCAACGCCCCGCCACTTACCGTCGGCGATACCGAGGGGCTCAAGCCGATCGAGGCGGCCATCGAGGTCCCCCGCGGCGTGATCATTACCGGGCGCCTGATCGACCAGGCAACCGGCCGGCCCGTCCGGGCCGCGCACGTCAAGTACGTCAAGCTGCCGACGAACCCGAACGACGGGTATACCGGCACGGGACATAGCGGCGCGGTCGACCCAACGTTCAAGATGACCGTCCCGCCCGGCGAGGGGCTTATCTACGCCAACGTGCGCGGGGAGGAGACGCCTTATACCCGGGCTCGCCTCCGCAAGGAGGACAAGGGCAAGGGGATCGGCGGACCCGGCGATGGTGAGGCAATGACCATCACGCTCAACTTTTACCACGCCTACAAGTTTATCGACGTCCCCGCCGACGCCCGGGATTTCACGGTGGATCTCGAACTGACCCGCGGCCTGACGCGCAAGGGCCGGGTGGTCGATCTCGACGGCAAGCCGGTCGCCGGCGCGCGATGCTATGGACTCGTGTCGACCGGCTCCTTCATCAAGACGCTCCCCGACGCGACCTTCGAGGTCCACGGCCTGGAGCCGGGCTATCCTCGCCAGGTCATCTTCGCGCACAAGGAGCGCCGGCTGGTCGGCGCGATCACCCTCAAGGACGAGGACCTCAAGAGCGAGGCCACGCTGGAGGTGCGGCTCGGGCCGCCGTGCTCCGTCAAGGGGCGATTGGTGGACGAGGACGGCCTGCCGCTCGCGGGCGCCACCCTCTCGGTCATGTCGTATGACGGGCCCGGCGACCACGACAGCCTGCTGACCGGCCCCGGCGCGCTGTGGCCCGACGACGAGACCTTCACCGCCGACTCCGACGGCCGGTTCGAGGTCACCGGCCTCAAGCCGGGCGTCCGGTGCTTCATCGGCGTCCACATCAAGGCCCGACCGAATACCCGTACCGACACCGGCCAGGTCTTCCGGAACATCGTGCCCGAACGTCTCGGCGAGGTCCGCGACGTCGGCGAGGTGAAGGTCAAGGTCGCGGCCGAGTGATCGGTCCAGGAAGGAGATCCCGATGCGGTCCGATCCTGATCCCTCGAAGCCGGGCGACCCCTGGGCGAGATATGTCCCCGACGCCGATGCGCCCTGGGACCTCCGCCGGGTCGTCCACCTGCACCGCCGGGCCGGCTTCGCCGCCACCTGGGACGAGATCCGGCGCGACCTGAAGGACGGCCCCGAAGCCGTCGATCGACCGGCTGCTGGCAGGGAAGGCCCGGATCCTGCGGCGTGCCCGCGGATTTCGCCGCGTTCGCCGACCGCCTGGCCGACCTGGCGCTGGCCGCGCCCGAGCCCAATCGCCTGAAGGGCTGGTGGGTCTACCGCATGCTCTTCGGCCCGGATCCGCTGACCGAGCGGCTGACGCTGATGTGGCACGACCACTTCGCCACCAGCAACCTCAAGGTCAACGACCTGGCCCTGATGCGCCGGCAGAACGAGACCCTGCGCTCGCTCGGCCGCGGCCCGTTCGGCCGGCTGTTGCACGCGATGCTCCGCGACCCGGCGCTGCTGGTCTGGCTCGACGCCCGGAGAACACCAAGGGGCACCCCAACGAGAACCTGGCCCGCGAGCTGATGGAGCTGTTCACCCTCGGGATCGGCCATTATTCCGAGGACGACGTCAAGCAGGCCGCCCGCGCCCTGACGGGCTGGAAGCTCGTGGGCGACGAGGCCCGGTTCGTCCCCGTGCGGCACGACGCGGCCACCAAGGCCATCCTCGGCCGCACAGGCGCGTTCGACGCCGACGGGCTGGCCGCGTTGCTCCTCGATCATCCCGCCACGTCCCGCCGCCTGGCCTGGCGGCTCTGCCACGAGTTCTTCGGCGAGGGGGTGGTGGACGACCGGGCGATCGACGCGCTCGCCGAGGGACTGCGGGCCCACGATCTGGACATCGGCTGGGGCGTCGCGACGGTGCTCCGATCGCGCCTGTTCTTTGACGCCGCCAACCTGGGCCGGCGCATCGCCAGCCCGATCGATTATGTCTTGGGCGCGGTGCGAGCCCTCGAGATGCTCGACCCGGCGCCGAGCACGCCGGTGCTGGCCGACTGGTGCGGCCGACTGGGCCAGGATCTGTTCTATCCGCCCAACGTCGGCGGATGGACCGGCGGCCGGAACTGGATCACGACCCGCTCGGCGCTCGGGCGTGCCAACTTCGCCGCGGCCTTGGTCGGTGGCGAGTCGGTCGGCCTGGGTACGTCGTTCGACCCGATCGCGCTGGCCGCCCGCCATGGCCAGGGGCGCAACCCGTCGTTCTTCGCGCAACTGCTGCTCGGTGCCGATGGCCCCGAGGTCCCACTCGATGCGCCGGGCCCGGCCCGGCAGGCCCTCGTCCGACTGTTGGCTTCACCCGAGGCACAGCGGATTTGACCTATTTCTCGGGAGATGAGACCATGATCACACGCCGAGACTTCCTCGCCCGCGGCCTGCGGGATTCGACGCTGATCGCGCTGGCGCCCACGCTGCCCGGCTTCCTGGCGCGCACGGCGCACGCCGCCGGTCCCGAGAAGGACGGCCGCATCCTGGTCGTTGTGCAGCTCGACGGCGGCAACGACGGCATCAACACGGTCGTCCCGTTCAAGGACGAGGGGTACGCGAAGTACCGCAAGGCCATCCGGCTGCCCGAGAAGCGGCTGATCAAGGTCAGCGGCGAGGTCGGTCTGCACCCGGCGATGCGCGACGCGGGGAAGCTGCTCGAATCGGGCCGGCTGGCGATCGTGCCGGGCGTGGGGTATCCGAACCCGAGCCGTTCGCACTTCCGCAGCATGGCGATCTGGCAATCGGCCCGGCTCGACGAGCGGGACCACACCGGGCTGGGCTGGGTCGGCCGCGGCCTCGACGAGGGCCCGACGACCCGCGACGGCGCCCCGGCCGCGCTCCTGATCGGATCCGACGACCCGCCGCCGGCCATTCGAGGCCGGCGCTCCGTCAGCGCCGCGCTGGACCGGCTCGACGACTATGCCTTGAGCGACAAGGAGGCCGAGGCCAAGCCGATCGGCTCCGCCGTCGCCGAGGACGACCTGGGGCAGTTCCTGCGCCGCAGCCTGCTGGACGCCTATACCACGGCGGACCGCCTGGCGGCCGTCGCCGGGGCTAGCGACGGCGCACGCATCCTATCCCGAGTCCGAGCTGGCCCGGCGGCTCGGCCTCACGGCGCGGTTGATCAAGGCCGGGCTGGGCACGCGCAGTCTACTATCTCGAGCAGGGAGGTTATGACACCCACGGCCAGCAGCTCCCGCGCCACGCCCCGTTGCTGGAGGAGCTCTCAGCGATCGCTCCGGGCGTTTCTCGACGACCTGGCGGCGTCAAGGCTGGCCGACCGCGTCCTCGTGCTGGTCTTCAGCGAGTTCGGCCGTCGCGTCGCGGAGAACGGTTCGAAAGGGACCGACCACGGCACCGCCGGGCCTGTGCTCCTCGCCGGCCCCTGCGTGCGGCCGGGGCTGCACGGGGCCTACCCGAGCCTCACCGACCTGGCCGACGGCGACCTGAAGATGACGGTGGACTTCCGCCGCCTGTACGCCACCGTTCTGGAAGGGTGGCTCGGCCTGCGGTCGAAGGAAGCCCTGGGCGGGACCTTCGATCCGCTGCCGCTCTTCCATGGCTAACTCCTTCGCCGCGATTTTCCCGCTCTACCTTTTCCGTGTCACCGGACGTCTACTCGAAGACGACCGTGCGGATTCCATCTACCAAAACGCGATCTTCGAGATGCCAACGTACGGCTTGGGCCAGGACGCGCCGCTCGACCTCGCGGCCGATTCGAACCATATCGTCAAGACCGTCCCGGTGAGAAATGTGCGCGACCCCTTGGTTCAGGATCGGCCCGGCATCGAGCTCCTCGGTGACGTAATGCGCCGTAGCCCCGATGATTTTCACCCCGCGCTCATACGGCCTGCTGGTACGGGTTGGCTCCGATGAAGGCCGGCAAGAACGAGTGATGGATATTGATCACCGGCTTGCGGTACGACTCCAGGAATTGAGGCGACAGGATCTGCATGTAGCGAGCCAGCACGACCAGGTCGATCTCATGCTCCAAAAGTAGCTCCACGACCTTTTCTTCCTGCTCGGCCTTCGACCCCTTGGTCACGGGGAGATGACGGAAGAGAATGCCGTGTGCCTCGACTTTCGGTGCGAGATCGGCGTGGTTGGAGATCACCAGGGGGATCTCCGCGTCCAACTCGCCGGCCTCCCACCGCCAGAGCAGATCGATCAAGCAATGCCCTTGTTTCGAGACCATGATCGCCATGCGTCTGGGACGGTCGGTAAAGCGGACCCGCCAATTCATGCCGTGCTGGCGCGCCAGCGGGGCGAACGCGGCATCAAACTCATCCTGGGCCAGACCGAAGCCCTTGCTCTCGATCTCCATCCTCATGAAAAAGGTGCTGTTGGGCGGATCGCTCACATGCTGGTCGGCACTCAAAATGTTCCCATTATGCAAGGCGATGAAATTCGAGGTCGCTGCCACCAAACCCTTGTGGTCGGGGCAGTCGATTAAGAGCCGAATGTTGTAGCTCATCGTTGAATCCAACTTTCCCGCGACCATTTGATCTCGAAACGCCTTTATACCCTACGCTGTCGCTGAGTCCTAAGTCTTGACTTTTAAGTCAAGGGCTAGTATTCTAAGTTGAGTGACGGACGGGTTCGCTCCTGAAAAAGTCAAGAACGATACCGAGAACGCGGATGTTCGAGGATGCTCTTATTTCTTGGGATGATGACGATGACCCACACGGTAACGTCCAGCACATCACGGATAACGACGTCTCAAAAGAAGAATTCGAGTTCATCCTGACCAGTCCTCATTCAAAACGCGGCCGTAGCCGGTCGAGTGGCCGGCAGACAGCTTCGGGGCGATGGACCTGATGGCCGCGAGATCGTCATCGTTTACGATATCGAGTGCATCGACCCTTTGGTCATCCGTCCTGTCACCGCTTACGAACCCTGAGAGCTGATGCCATGCCACTCAAACGAATCAAAGCCCAGCCGCGAACGGCCGAGGAGACTGCTGGGGAGCAGCGGATCCAGGAATTGTTTCAGGATCGACCATCGGTAGAGATCTTGCTCGAGCGGGGTGAGATCGACCCCGAACGGATCATGACTGGGACCGCTGAGGAGTCGCTTCTCGAGGCGCTTTCTGCCTTGAGGCAGGCGCGACAATCCCGTGGGCTCAGCCTCTCTGAAATTGCCCGCCGATCGGGAATCGATCTGGCGTCCTTGAGCCGACTGGAAACTGGCAAGAACCCCAATCCGACGTTCGAGACCCTGAGTCGCTACGCTGACGCTATGGGGTTTCGACTCGAGCTGTCACTCATCGAGATCGAAGTCCCAACCCCAGAGTGAGTCGTCAGTGAGTAAGTGCCGATTCGGCACGAAACACTGTCAGGAGCCGTTATTGGCCTCCTTGAGAGGAGCAAAGGGGTCAGGGATCGGATTTCGCCCCAGAAGGGGCGAGGCGCCTTGCTCGAGCAGGGCCTTGGCGGCGCGGCGGCCCAGGTCTTCGGGATCGTCGCGCGGCCCGAATAGCGCGACCGTCACGCAGGCGCGGCCGTCGGGATCGAACACGATGGCATCGATCGCCACCGCTAGGGCTCCTCAGGATCGTCCTCGATGTCTCTGGCCCATGCGGCCATGGGGAGGGTGCAGCCCCCTTGTAACGCGGCCAGGCGTGCTCGTTCGGCCTGGACGGCGCGTCGGGTCGGTGGATGGTCGAGAGACTCGAGCAGGGCCAAAACAGACGGGTCGTCGCGACGGCACTCGATCCCCAAGGCCCCTTGTCCGACCGCCGGCAGAAACTCCGGCGGCCCCAGGCGCTGGGTGACGTGCTGTTCCAATCCCAGCCGCTTGAGCCCGGCCCACGCCAGCACCACCGCGTCCAGTCGTCCTTCGAGGGCCTGGTTCAGCCGGGTCTCCACGTTGCCTCGGACTGTCACGACCTCCAGGTCTGGACGCAAGAACAGCAACTGCGCCCGACGCCTCGGCGAGCTCGTGCCGACCCGCCCGGCCGTTGGTAAGGCATCGAGCGTTTGGTGCCTCGGCGCGACCAAGGCGTCGGCCACGTCCTCACGCTCGGGCACCGCCGCCAGGATCAAGTCGGCCTGGCCCTTGCGTGGGCAGGTCCTTAAGGCTGTGCACAGCGATGTCGACCGAACCGTCCGCGACCGCGCGCTGAATCTCCTTGGTGAAAAGGCCCACCCCGCCAATGGCGGCCAACGGCGAGTTGCGGTCGCGATCTCCCTGGGTCTTGATCTCGACCAGATCGACCATTAGCCCCGGATGGAGCTCTCGCAGCCGCTCGGCCACCCAGTCGGCCTGCCAGCGGGCCAGTCGGCTGCCGCGAGTGCCGATGCGGATCGTCCCTTTTGTGCCGGGTGGGGATGTCATGGATCGGTTAACCTGACCTACGAGGATTTTCTCTCAGCTCGCGCAATGACCACGGCGACGACCCGAGCGGCGCCAGCCCGCTTGAGCTCTTTGCCGCCTCGCCGCAGGTGGCGCCGGTGGTCAAGATGTCGTCAACCAAGAGCACGGTGCGACCTTTCAATTGCGGACTGGACCGGGCTCGGAATGCCTTGTGCATCAACTCGCTTCGCTCGGTAATCCCCTTCTGGGCCAGTCGCGGCGTCGCTTTGACCCTTCGCAGTGGCCGGTGAATGGGCAGGCCAAGCCCCTTCGCCAGACTGCGGGCCAGCGCCTCGGCCTGGTTGTAACCGCGACGCCAGTGCCGCCACCAGTGAAGTGGAACCGGCACGACCCAGGCATCCTCCGGCAGACGGCTAATGGCCTCGCGCCGCCCTTCGACTAAAAGGTCTCCAAGCCAGGGGGCCAGCCAGGCGTTTCGCTCATGCTTGAGCTGCAGGCAGAGATCCTTGATCGCCCCTTCGTACGGCGCGCAGTGCGAGCGCCGCGTCGAAGCCCAACGAGCGGCCCCGGCATTGGGAGCAACCCTCGTTGCAGATCGGCGAAGGGTCCAACCTGCGAGGCACAACGCGGGCAAGCCGACGCCGCGGTCAATGCCGATCGTTCCAGTAACTCTCGGCGGCACGATGGACAAAACGGTCCGCTCGACCCTTCCACGCCGCAGACCGAGCACGACCAGGGAAACACCAGGGCGTCGACCGCCGGCCCAGACCGTTCAGCCAACCCGCGACCACCTGTCGCTCTCGTGCCGCAATGGGCTGGGAACACGTGTCGCCAAGTCGCAAGGAACGCCAGGAAATCATGGTCAGACCGGTCCCGCCGTGCCTCGCTGACCGGTCAGGAGGTAAGGCTCGAGCTGTTCGCGGAGCTGGTTTCGAGCCCGGGCCAAGCAGCGACTTGACGGCGGCCGGTGACCGGCCCATCACGTCAGCGATCTCGGCGTAGCTCATCTCCTCGAACTTGTTGAGCAACACGGCCAGCTTCTGATCTTCGTTCAACACGGCGAGCGCCTCGCGAACCAAGGCCGCCAGCTCGGCCTGCCGCATCTCGGTCGAAGGTGTCCCTTCTCGGCCAGCGAGCTGCTGGGCAACGGAAGCGACTCTCCTGCGAGTCAGTTGCCGACGCTGCTCATGGCCACGCTCCGGTTGCGTCCCTTGCTCCGCAAATGGTTCAGCGCGAGATTGTTGGCGATCGTGAACAGCCAGGTCGAAAACTTGGCCTTGGGGCGATACCCCTTCCGCGCCTTGTAGATGCGGAGGAACACTTCCTGGCAAAGGTCCTCGGCCTCCTCGCGGTTGCCGACCAGGTGGAACAGGATGCCCACCAGGCGGTTCTGGTATCGCTCGACCAGGGTCTCGAACGCCCCGGCGATATCGGCGCGGACCTGGACCATCAGCCGCACATCCGGGTCGCGTGCTTCGAGTTGCTGTTCCAGGTTATCGGCCTCCAGGACCACCGGGCTACCCTCCCGCCAAAGATCGGTCAATCCATCAGTGAATCAGTCATCCGTAAAGCCAATCGCACCTCGGTCAGCGCTACTTGGTCCTGGTCCAGCCGTCGACGGAGCTGGCCGCAGGCTGCATCGATGGCACGACCCTTGGTCTTGCGAACCGTCACGCTGACACCCTTGGTTGCGGAGGATCGCGACGAACCGGCTGACTGCCTCGGGATCGGGCCGGTCAAACGATAAGCTTACTACGGGATTATACGGGATCAGGTTCACGTGTGCCCGGCGCGATGCCATCAGCCTGGCCAGGGCCTGCGCATCGGCTGGCCGGTCGTTGACGCCCCGCAGCAGAACGTACTCGTAGGTCACCTGGCGGCCGGTCTGCTCGAAATAAGCGTCGGCCGCTGCGAGCACGGCACCCAGTCCGATGGCTTCGTTGACCGGCACGAGGGTATTGCGCAATGCCTCGGTCGGCGCGTGCAGCGAGACCGCCAGATGGTACTGCCGGCCCATCGCCGCCAGCTTCAAGATCTTCTCGGGAAGCCCGACCGTCGAGATGGTCACCCTCCGCTGGCTGATTCCCAGACCCTCGCCCGGCGAGCAGAGCCGATCGAGCGCGACGATCAGGTTGTCGAGGTTCGCCAGGCTCTCCCCCATTCCCATGACGACCACGTGAGTGACCGTTTCTTCCGGAGGCAGCAGGTTGCGTAACCGCAGTACTTGCTCGAGGATCTCCTCGGACCTCAAGTTTCGCTCGACCCCCTTGAGCCCGCTCGCGCAAAAGACGCAGCCCATCCCACAGCCGACCTGAGTACTCAGGCAGACCGTGCGTCGCGATTCCTCGGCCATCAGGACGCACTCGATTCGACTTCCGTCATGACACTCGACAACCAGTTTGTCCGTGCCGTCAGGAGCGACGTCATGATAGACGACCCGGGTAGTTGAAGACGACCCACTCGGTGTCGAGCTGCCGCCGCAACGACTTGGGCAGGTCCGACATCGGCTCGAAGGATTCGGCCCGGCGCCGGACGACCCAGTCGAGGACTTGCCGAGCACGGTAGGCCGGATAACCCCGCTCGACCATCCAGCAGCGCCACTCTTCCGCCGAGGCCGACAGGACCGGCCGTTTCACTGTCGACCGGCGGGGACCGTCGCAACCGTCTGCTCGACGGCAGGCGAGGAAACCACCGCCAAAGCGGACTCGCTGCCTTCAAACTCGGCCCGACTCATACCGGCCTCGAACTCAAGATGTTCCTTCGCTTGATCTTGTTGCCATTGTAGTGCGTCGACTTCCCGGGGCCAAGGTCGCTCGGGGTCGGTGTGGAAATCACCTTGATCTTTGATCAGATTTGGAATGTATTCCTCGGGCAGGCCATGCTGCCTTGCGCCTCGGACAATTGTGCGGAGGTACTCAACGCTCGGGCTTCCGCCATCAACCACATTCGCGGGGTGGGCGATGTAGGTTACCGCCTCGGTGAGTTCGCCGTTCTGAATCCGCACGTGAACTCGCTCGCGCCGATAGCCCTGCTCGTGAAGGTCCATTCTATCCAGGGCGTTGTGGGTCAGCCGATAGAGCACTCCCACGACGCCGTCTCCTCCAGGCATGATGTTGGCAAAAACCTCCAGGCCTTCTCGCATGTTGAAGACCACGCGATAGTCCGCCAGGCGAGCGATTCGAGGGGGATCATCACCTTGGTGACCTGAGCCCGCGCCAGTTCGACAACCTGGTCTATCGCAAGGTTGCTTCCATAGGCGAAGTACCATTCGCTCATGTTGACCTCTCGTCTCGTCGGGTGTTGAGAGCCTCTTCAGAGACCTCCTCGGTGATGACCTTGAACGACAGGAGTTGATTGACACCGAAGGTCGTCGTGAGGGCCACGTCGGCCGCGTCCCGACCGCGTGCCATGAGGAGGCGGCCGATCCGGGGGACGTTGTTTCGCGCGTCGAAACGTGTGCCATTCTCCGCCGAGGAACACCTCGAACCACGCGAGAAAATCCATCGGCGGCGTCCGAAGGGGGCACGCCGATATCGCCCAGGAAGCCAGTACAGTAGCGAGCGGGGATGTTCAGGCATCGGCAGAAGGTGATGGCCAGGTGCATGAAATCCCGGCAGACCCCGGTCCGTTCGCGAAAGACTTCGAGGCGCGGTCCGATTCGCACGTGCCTGCTGATAGTCGAAACGGATATGCTGGTGGACGAAGTTGCAGACGGATTGCACCACGGGCCATCCCGCCGGCATGGTGCCGAACAGTTTCCAACCGATGATCCTTCAGCTCGCTGTCGACTTCGCAGTACCGGCTCCCCAGAAGAAAGAGCAGGGTATCGTCCGGCAAATCCTGCACGGGATGCTGGCAAGCCCCCCACGACTGCTTCTCGGGCTGCCCATCATTTTCCACGATGACATCGTGACGGAACACGACGCGGCCCGCGGGAACGAAGGCCCGCCCGCAACGATTGCCATAAAGGTCGATATAATCCGAAATCTTGACCGATGGTTCCACCTCGAGTCGCTCGGGCTTCCTGACGCTGGGAGCGAGCGAGGGGTGCAAGTACAGCATCAGCAACGTCGTGGTCGGTTGCGGAAAATGAAACGCGATTTCACTTCCAGCTTGGATGAGCAAGGTGGCCCGCCTCCTTCTATTCGTCGATGCCCTGGAACAACAGTGCGGAGCCCGGTGGAGAGCGCGTGGTACCGCGGAACTTTGGCCGCTCGTGCCGATTGTATCATTGCCTTGACGTGTCATGCGTCGCCCATCTTGTACAAAAATGGGGCTCATGTGGGGAAATCGTTGGTGGCATGGGAATCTTGCCTGTGAAGTTTCGCCCAATGAACCAAAGGTAGCGACTCCACAGGCCAGTCTGGTGAAGAATCACGGAAATCCTCGTAACTTCGAAACGACGCTCAAGAGCCTTCTGACAAGGGCTTGCCGATTTCCCAATGGTGTCCGAACGGATCGACGATTCGTCCCAATGCGCCAACCATACTGGTTGCTGACGGGCCAAACCACGGTGGCTCCTGCCGCGACAGCCCGGTCGAAAGCGGGATCCGGATCGTCCACGATCATCACCATCCGCACTGAACCACCGCCGAGAGACTCGGGGCTGAAGTTGAGGTGCTCCGGAGACTCGTCGGCGACCCAGAATTCGGCCGCCCCCACAGACAGCCGGGCGACCACCTCCCCGCTCTCGCTGTCGATGCGGAACAACTCGCCGGCCCCGAACGCCGCCTTGTAGAATTCGATCGCCTTCGCCCCGTTTCGAACCGAGAGCATCGGCACGATAGCGGTCTTCTGGTCCAGAGCTCTCTGCGACTCATCGCTCATGTTGCGACTCCCAGGCCGGTAACGTACGTCCGGCAGGTTCAACTGATGAAATCTCCCCACCAGGTGGCATGATCGATCAGGAGGCTCGCTATTGGCCCGACGATGATCCAAGTGCACCCCAGGGCACGCCCCCATCGGTCTACCCAACTCGGCTCGGGACGCCAACGGCCGATCAGGACGAGCGTGAACCAGGAGACAGCAACGGCCCATCCAGCGTGGTGCGCGAGCAGGACGACCCCGTTCACGACGAACTCAGCGACCCTTGTCGGACTTGACCAGCCGAACCGGCCGTCGATCTTGGCGGAGCCAATCAGTAGGATCGACTCGATTGCCAGCACCGAGAGTGCCGCCACCGCCGCGACCAATCCGGGCTGCAAGACCAGTCGCCGCCGGCGAGGACGATGCCCGTGGAGCCTCGTCACGAGGAATGCTCCGGTCCAAGCCGCCAAGCAGGGTAGAATCGATGTCGCTCGCACGGCAATCGGAAGTATCCAGCTTTTCGAGGGATAGCCGCTCCCTTTGTTCGGCAAGACCGGCCAGGTGAAGATCCAGGCGCCGACGGCGTTGCCCCGCCAGCCGAACTGGACCAATGAAAGGCCAATCGCGGTCGCGGCGGTCAGTACCATCAAGTCGAACAGGGTGATCCGTCGTCGTTCTGTCGTCGACATAACTGGCCTCGGCAAACGGTTGCGGTATGTCGCGCCACGGTCAGGTCCGTCTCGACGTCCTGACGTCGTCAACCATGCTAAATTAGGAGTAGGCGATCGTGAAAGTGCTAGAGCCGGCTGTGCCGGCCGCGCTGAGCCGGCCCTTCTTTGAAATAGTGGTCGTTTGTCACTTTGTCTTTGCGCCTGCAACTTGACCCGTTTTCGGATCCGCTCCGAGGATGGTCCTCACGCTCCGATCGATGGGTTCTGGCCCCCGCTCGTCGGGCCGGCTATGCTTTCGTTCATCTGCCAAATTTCGGCATCACAACCAAAACCCGCTGCTGGGGCGCGCACTTGCTCCGCGAGGGGTATTCCCAACTTTCCCGGAAGATCAGGCGTCAACATGGTATCGAGCGAAGAAATCATCGACCTGTGGCGGGTTCCCGCGGATAAGTCGATCCGGCTCAAGGATTACGATCCGAAGTGGGCCGGCGACGCCAAGCTCCCAAAAGGGGAGCGCAAGCGATTTGCCGAGGAACTGCTTTCACAGGATGTGTCGGCACTGGCCGAGGTCCAGGAACGGCTCTACGCCGCCAACAGTTGGTCGATCCTCATCATACTTCAGGCGATGGATACGGCCGGCAAGGATGGCACGATCAAGCATGTCATGTCGGGCGTGAACCCTCAGGGCTGCCAGGTCCATAGTTTCAAGCATCCCTCGGCCCAGGAGCTTGATCACAACTTCTTCTGGCGCTATGCCAAAGCCCTACCCCAGCGCGGTTGCATCGGCATCTTCAACCGATCGTATTACGAGGAAGTGCTCGTGGTCCGCGTCCACCCCGAGCTGGTCAAGGCCCAACGCATCCCCGACAGCAAGATCGACGACGATTTCTGGGCCCATCGCTTCGCCGATATCAACGCCTTCGAGCGGCACCTGACCCGCAACGGCACCGTCGTCCTCAAGTTCTTCCTCCACATCTCCAAGGAAGAGCAGCAAAAGCGACTGCTCAAGCGGATCAAGGACCCCAAAAAACACTGGAAGTTCGATGCTGCCGACCTCGTCGAACGGGGCTTCTGGGACGACTACATGAACGCGTACGAGGACGCGATCAGCACCACCAGCACCAAGTGGGCGCCCTGGTACATCATCCCCGCCGACCACAAATGGGTCAGCCGAGCCCTGGTCGCCCGCGTCGTGACCAGCTCCATCGAGTCGCTCGACCTCAAGTACCCCGAAGTGACCGAGCCCAGCGCGCCGCATCGCCGAGTCCAAAAAGCAGCTCGAAGCCGAAAAGGACGACTGACTGCCAACTCGCCAAGTGCCCGGACAAATCTTCCGGAGAATGTGGTTGACAACCGATCCGCGCTCCGGCTAGATTTGTAGTCGTGCGACTTGGTTCGTAACCTGAGCGGTCTGGAACAGTATTCAGATTCCGCGGAGTCCGGCCAAAGGGCGGTGATCCCATGATCGGTGCGACGGTACTTGATTCTTGTTCTGAGTGGCTTGGGCCAGGTACCAGTACGGGCAGGTGTGTCGGCGCAGGATATCGCCGGACGGCGTGAAGTCGGTCCAGGAGGGAACGCCCGGGGCCGCAGATGGCGGTGCATCGTCTGGATATGGAGGAGTTGAAGCAAGCCGCGGGGCGTTACCAGATTGTGATCAGCTCCGACTCGCCCAAAAACTTGATCCTCGGGCCGGAGCCGGTCCTGCACTGGACCAATCCATTGCGCGGCACGGTTGCCGGCGCTGTCTTTGTCTGGGTTGCGGACGGGCGGCCGGAGGCAGTCGCCTCGCTCTTCCAGTACACAGAGCAAGGGAAAACGGTGGAAGACGACGAGTTTCAGTCGCTGGCAATAACCCCGCTGAGTGCCACTCGGGACGGCCAGTTGGTGTGGGCTCCTCGGACCGCGGGTGTCGAGCTGGCCCCCATTCCGGATGCTCCCAAACCGGCTGCGACGCCCGCCGAGCGGCTCCGCCAAATGCGCGCGCTGGCGAATGAGTTCCATGCGTTCTTCGACTTGCCCAAGGATCAGTCGGAGCTACGCCTCCTGCCCAAGCCTCTCTTCCGCTATGAGACCAATCGCCCCGACCTACCTGACGGTGCCCTGTTCGCGTTCGTGCAGTCGACCGACCCCGAGGTCTTGCTGGTGATCGAAGCTCGCTCGGCCGGCGGCAGCGCGCCGGTCTGGCACTACGGCTTCGCCCGGATGTCGATGGTCAATTTGCGGGCCCAGCACAAAAATCGCAACGTCTGGAGCGTAAACTGGGCGACTTACAACGCGGATCTCAATCACCCGTACGTGACCCTACGCGCTCCCGACCGCTCAAATTGAACGGAGCGGAGAAGGCCTGAACCGAGGCAACCCAAATGAACCACGGCCGCCTCCCCGTGGCTCTACCTCCGACAAACGACAAACTTCCGAGGAATTTCGTTGACAATGCCGGTATCGCGGCGATATTTGTAGTCATACGACTTGGTTCGTAACCTGTCCGGGACGGTATTCACATTCGGCATGGCCCAATCGAAGGCCGGTGGTTTTATGAATGCGGCGATAACCGTGATTTTCCTGCTCGCCGCCACGGGCCAGCAGGCCGTGGAGGGCTCTCAAAAAGACCAGATCGCGAAGGCCAAGAGCCAGTGGCTACTGCAGTTGCACACGAACGACGCGGCCAGTTACTCAATTTACCGCGACGTCCAGCGAAAGCAGAAACTTGAGCTGAGGCGGGAGCCAG
Organism: uncultured Planctomycetota bacterium; assembly: GCA_963720335.1. GTDB lineage: Bacteria > Planctomycetota > Planctomycetia > Isosphaerales > Isosphaeraceae > CAVRFS01. The sequence continues at coordinate 38,252 of CAVRFS010000011.1, forward strand.
TCTATCGCTGGACCAATCCCACAAGAGTCGGTGGGCAAGCCGGCGAGGTGTTTGTCTGGACTTACCAAGGCCGGCCGGAGGTTGTCGGAAGCATCTTCTCCCACCCCTCGGGTGACGGCCGTCGGGTCATGTGCCACGAGCTGCATTCGCTTTCACTGGCGGTGCTGGTTGTGGACCGTGAAGCCTCGGAGCAGTGGGTTCCCCAGGCAGCGGGTGTCGATTTGAAGCCGCTTCCTGACGCTCCCGTTCCGGCCGGCACCGCCGCGCAGCGACTGGTCCAGATGCGCAGCCTGGCCCGCGAGTTCAGCGGACGGAGCCTCAGCGATCAGGGCCAGACCTGGGAGCTGCGCCTGCTGCCCCAGCCGCTGTACCGCTATGAGAGCACCGACCCCGACGTCCTCGATGGCGCCCTCTTCACCCTGGTCTCGTCGGCCGGTACGGACCCCGAGATCATCCTGCTGCTCGAGGCCCGTAAGTCCCGGTCCGGACACCAGTGGGTCTTTGGTGCGGCGCGGTTCTCGGACATGAACCTATGGCTCAATCATAAAAGCCAGGAGGTCTGGAGCTCGATCCGTTCGGACGAGAATACGTTCAATCACGATGCCAAGCACCGGTTTCGCTTCTACCAGGATCGGTTCATCCCCGAGGTCAGTGACAGCGACTTGACGGGTAAGAGGTGAGACGATGCGACCGACCTGGCTTCTCCTGCCGCTCATCCTCCCGGCCCTACTGGGCCAGACTCCCGCCCCGCGAGACGACTCCGCGACCCAGGAGGCTGCCGAGAATCAAGCGCGAGCGGCTCCTGGAGATCTACACCAAGGACGCCGCCGAGTATACGATCTTCCACGACGCCAGCCGCAAGGAGCGAGTCGAGCTCCAGCGCGAGCCGGTCTACGTCTGGACGAACCCGGTCCGGGACGGCGGACAGGATGGGGTTGTTTTCGTCTGGACCTGTCGGGGTAAAGCGGAAGTCCTCGGCACCTTCTTTTCGTTTCCCGCGACGGGACAGCGCAAGCTGTGCCACGAATTTCATTCGCTGTCCCTGTCGGTGCTCGACGTGAGCCGCCCCGGGTCGAATACCTGGACGCCCGAGGCCCCGGGCATCGAGTTGACGCCGATCGCGGACGCGCCCGAGCCTGCTCGCTCCGCCGCGCAACGACTGGCTCAGATGCGCGCATTGACCCATGACTTCTCTGCCTCGACCAGAGACGACAAAGAGCAGAAACTGGGAGCTGCGCCTCCTCACTCAGCCCCTCTATCGTTACAAGAGCACCGACCCCGACGTCCTCGACGGCGCATTGTTCGCCTTCGTCACTTCGGCCGGGACCGACCCCGAGGCACTACTGGTCCTCGAGGCACGCAAAACGGGAGCCACGAACGCCCCGGTCTGGCACTACGCCGTCGCTCGGTTCACGGACCTGAACCTTTGGGTACGGCACAAGGGCAAGGAGGTCTTTTCTGCCCCTCTTGTCCCCTATGGCGTGACCCCAGCAAGATCCCAAGAACCGGTACCGCGTGTTCAGCGACCGGTTACATACCGCCCGTCGAGAGAGTCAATGGCCATTAGTCAATGCTCATTAGGGAAAAAATAAGAGATACGCAAATAATTGATGACAAATGACGAATAACCGACGATGACCAACCAATGACTAATGATGAGTGAGCAATGACTAAGCTTCATCACAATTCCCGGGTCCGAGCGACTGCGACTGCGTCCGTGTGGGCGATCTGTTTGCTCGCGGGCTGGTCCGTGACCCTTGCGGACGAGACACCCTCGCATCGTGGTGAGCCTTCGGCAAACGTTGGAACAAGGCGGGCCTTGATCGTTTGTGGTTTGCCCGGCGACGACGAGCATCGAAAGCTTTTCGCCGAAACCATCGAGAAACTGTACAAGGCGTTGACCGAGAAGTACGGCTTTTCCGCCTCCGAGGTTCTGGTGCGCTTCGGCGTAGAGAGCCAGCCCGGTGATGGCCCCGCGCTGGCGAAGGCGAAAGGGTTGTCGAACCGAGAGGGGATCGCGGCCGCGGTGGATGAGTTGAGAAAGCGGCTCGTGCCGGAGGATACGCTCTGGGTGATCGTCCTGGGGCACGCCCACTACGACGGCCGGCATTCCCACTTGAATCTCCCCGGTCCGGACCTGGACGAACGAGCGTTCGCCAAGCTCTTCGAGGGTCTGAAGGCGCGCGAGCAGGTCTTCTTCATCACCACGCCGGCGAGCGGCTTCTACCTCAAGCCACTCGCCGCGACCGGCCGGATCGTCATCACGGCGACCGAGGCCGACCAGGAGGTCAATGAGACGCTGTTTCCGCTCGCCTTGGCCGACCTGCTCGGCGCGCCCCGGAAGGGACCGACCGCGACAAGGACGGCAAGATCTCGGTTTTCGAGCTCTACCTGGCGCGTCGTCTTCAATGTGATGAACCGGTACGTGGCCGACGAGAATCTGCCGACCGAACATGCCAAGCTCGATGACAACGGCGACGGCCATGGCAGCGAGCTCCAGGAAAGCTACCTGCCGCCGGAGCTCGGCGGCATCGCCGGTCAGAGAAAGGCTGAGCCGAAGATCGGGCCGAAGGACGACGGCGCCCTGGCGTCGAAGATCCACATTAATGCACCCACTGTTCCTGAAGCCGTGAGCAGAAGGGGCCGAGTCTTTGCTCCATCCACAGGGAGTCGACAGATCATGACCAATCGATCGCCGCTACGAGCCCTGATGATCGTCGCGCCCGTGTTGGTCACGGCTGTGTCTCTGGGAGCCGATCAACCTCAGGAGGGAAAATCCCGCGCCGACGAACTCCTCAACTTCGCAAGAAGCGAGGCCGCCGCACACTCTTTCCAAATCGCAGGGAGCAACCGGCCGCTGACGCTCGAGCCAGAGCCGGTCCTCAAGTGGACCAACCCGATCGTCGGAGAAAACTATGGAGCAGTCTTCGTTTGGACTTCAAACGGTCGACCCGAGGTGGTCTTGGTCTTTACACCGGTGGTATGCAGTCCTAACGCACCAACCTCATGAGGCCGTCGAATACCTTTCGCTGTCGGCCGGCAAGATCGTCGCGGAGAGGGATCGCCAGACAGTCTGGACCCCATCTCGTCCCGGCATTCAAATGAAGCCGATCCCGGAGGCTCCCATCCCCGCCGCGACTCCCGCTCAGCGGCTCCGGCAGATGCGCGAACTGGCCAAGGAGTTCACCGGCCGCCAGACGAACAGAAAGGGTGTGGACGGCGACATGCGCCTGCTTACCCAGCCGATCTGCCGATACGAGGGCAAGGAACCACCATTGATCGACGGAGGGTTGTTCGCTTTTGTGCAGGGTACCGACCCCGAGGTTGTTCTACTCATCGAGGCGCCGCAAATTGATGGCAAGCCCCAGTGGCAATACAGCCTGAGCCGGATGACCAGCATTGAGCTGCGTGTCAGCCACCGGGGCAGACTGGTGTGGACCGTACCCGTGCAACCCTGGTCAGAGGTGCAAGATCGCCGCGAGCCATATATGTCTTTTGTGATGCGATAATGAGCAAAAAGGGAGTCGACTGATCATGATCAATCGATCGGCGATTCGAGTCCTGATGATCCTCACGCTTTTCTTCGGCATGACCGGCCCTGTCTGGGCCGATCCGCCGCCGGTTGAGAAGTCGCGTGACGCGAACGCCCAACGTTTGAAATTCATGAAAGAATCCGTGGCGGCTTATGTGTTAGCTCGGGAGGGCGAACAACCCCATGGTGCTGAAGCTCCAGCCGGACCCGGCCTTCCGGCTGGGAAAGCAAGGGGACGGTGTCGTTATGGAAGGCGCGATCTTTCTTTGGGCCGACGAGGTTGGCCGGCCCGGGGCGGCCGCCCAGGTCTTCCTGGCTCGAGAGCAGGGCGGCCCGATGGGGAGTGGCTGCACGAGTTCACTTCGCTCGCGACCGGACCGTTCACAGCGGTGCAAGGGGGCAAGCCGCGCTGGCTGCCGATGGTGGCCGGCGTTTCGTTCCAGCCGATCCCGGGCGCACCGAAGCCGGCCGCTTCTGCCCCGGCGCGGTTGCGCCAGATGCGCGACCTGGCCGCCGAGTTCCGCGCCGAGGACGACTTCTGGGGCCGGGGATGGAATGTACTCCGCCTGCTGCCGACTCCGATCAGCCGCTACGGCAAAGCAGGCGGCACACCCGAGGACGGTGCCCTGTTCGCCTTCGTGCTGGGGACCGACCCCGAGTCGTTCCTCTTCATCGAGGCACGCTCTGCCGCCAACGGCCTTGAGTGGCAATACGCCTTCGCCCCGATGACATGCTGGGCGCTCAAGGCCGAGCACAAGGGGAGGTCGGTCTGGAGCCTGCCCAGCCGAAACACGGCCAACCCATTCCGCACGTTTTACAGCCGGGCGTACCAACCCTGAATCAGGCAACGAGAGAATGAGCATGACAATCCTCGCTCCGGTTTATCTTACACTCGCGATCGTTGCCCAGGCGTCCACCGGCGAACCGAACGCGGCCAGCGCAGGCGCTGAGCGTTTGAAATTCATGAAGGATTCGGTTCGAAGTTATGAATTGACCCGGAGCGGCGACCGGGGTACTGTCCTGAAGCTTCAGGAGAAGCCGGTGTTCCGCATGGGCAAGCAGTATGCGAACGACGTCGAGGAGGGAGCGATCTTTCTCTGGACCGGCGAGCACGGCCGGCCCGAGGCCGCCATCCAGGTCTTCCAGATCAAGAACGCTCAAGAGCCTCAAGGTCTCTGGATCCACGAGTTCACCTCACTGGCGCCAACAACGCTGACGGCCGTGCGGAGCGGGCAAACCTGGTGGGCTCCCACAGTGCCCGGGATCGAATTCAAGCCGTTGCCCGGCGCGCCCAAACCAGCCGAGTCGGCGGCGCAGCGAGCCCGCCAGATGCGAGCCCTGGCCGAGGGCTTCCGTGCTTCGGACAACTTCGGGGGCAAGGGCTGGTCGGAGCTCAGGCTGCTCCCGACGCCGATCTCCCGGTACGGTGAGTCGGGGACCAAGCTGGTCGACGGGGCTCTTTTCGCCTTCGTCATCGGCACCGACCCTGAGGTCTTCCTGTTCCTCGAAGCGCGAACGGGCAAGGAAGACCTTCAATGGAACTATGCCCTCGCACCGATGACGGTCTTCGCGGTCAAAGGCTCCTACCAAGGAAAGGCCGTCTGGGAGCTGCCCGATCGCCATGATGCGTGGGACCCTTCCAAGCCATTTTTCGACAAATCGTATGTACCCTGAATCGGGCGGCGGGTTGACCGGGTCGTTCGCACGCGTGGAGGAGACGAACCATGACAAGTTCTTCGGTACAGCGAGTCCTCATGATCCTCACGCCCTACTCGGCATAAGCGGCCTTGTGCGAGCCGACGCACCGAAGGATGAGAAGGCCATCGCCGAAGGGTTTCTCGCGTTCGCGAAGAAAGAGGCCGCCGCTTATTCCATCCGCCTCGAAGGGAGTGACCGGCCGCTGACACTTCAGCCCGAGCCGGTTCTGAAGTGGTCGAACCCGGTGATGGGCGACGGTCTACGGCGATGTGTTCGTCTGGATCGCCGACGGTCGGCCGGAGGCCGTGGCTTCGATCTACAGGTTTTACTCGGGGGTCCCCCATCGGGACAACGAGTTCCACTCGCTGGCATTGGGTAAGCTGAGCACAGCGCGATGGAACGACGGTCTGGACGCCCTCACGGCCTGGCTTGGAGCTGAAGCCGATCCGCGGCGCCGCCGCGCCGGCCGACTCCGCCCCCGCGCGGCTCCGCCAGATGCGATCCCTGGCGGCGGAGTTCACCGGACGACAGACCACCCGTGCGGGCGTGGACCACGACATGCGCCTGCTGGCCCAGCCGATCTATCGCTACGAGAACACCAAGGGCGACCTGATCGACGGAGGCTTGTTCGCCTTCGTGCAGGGCACCGACCCCGAAGTGTTCCTGTTGATCGAAGCCAGACGGCCGCCGGGGGGCGCACCCGAGTGGCGTTTCGGCGCGACCCGAATGCACGGCATCTATCTGCGTCTTAACCGCGGCGGCCGCGAGGTCTGGAGCGCCCCCGAGATCCCCCCGTCGCAAGTGTATGACAGCCGGGAGCCGTATTGCATATTCCGATATGATCTCGCACCAGGAGCGCAGTGAGACGATGGGGAATCTCGTCCGGCGCCATTAATCGACACCGATGATAAAGAGGCGGCCCAGCCGTGAGAGAATGAGTATGACAATCCTCGCTCCGGTTTATCTCGCATTCGCGATCATTGCCCAGGCCCCGGCCGGCGAACAGAGCGTTGCCGACGCGAGCGCCGAGCGGTTGAAATTCATGAAAGAATCCGTTGAAATTTATAAAGTGACCCTGGGCGGCGACCGATCTGCCGTGCTGAAACTTCAGGAGAAGCCGGCGTTCCGCCTGGGCAAGCAATACGCCACCGACCTCGAAGACGGAGCGATCTTCCTCTGGACTGGCAAGTTTGGCCGGCCCGAGGCCGCGATCCAGGTTTTTCATGTCACGAACGCCAGAGATCCGCAAAGTCCCTGGATGCATGAGTTCACGTCGCTGGCGCCAACGACCCTTACGGCCTTGAAGAGCGGGCAACCCTGGTGGGCTCCCACGACGCCGGGACTGGAGTTCAAGCCGGTGCCGGGTGCGGCCAAGCCAGCCGAGTCGGCGGCGCAGCGAGCCCGCCAGATGCGAGTCCTGGCCGAGGGCTTCCGCGCTTCGGACAGCTACGGTGCTAGCGGCTGGTCGGAACTCCGGCTGCTCCCCACGCCGATCGCCCGGTACGGTGAGTCGGGGACCAAACTGGTTGACGGGGCCCTGTTCGTCTTCGTCATCGGCACCGACCCCGAGGTCTTCCTGTTCCTTGAGGCGCGAACGGGCAAGGAAGGCCTGCAATGGGAGTATGCTCTCGCGCCCATGACGGTCTACGCGGTTAAAGGCTCCTACCAAGGCAGAGCCATTTGGGAGCTGCCCGATCGCCAGCCTTCGGGGGACCCTTCCAAGCCGTTCTTCGACCGATGGTATGTCCCCTGAATTGAGCGGCGAATTGACCGAGTCGTTCTCACCGCGGGAGTAGACGAACCATGATGAATCATTCGGTATTGCGAGTTCTCATGATGCTCTCGCTCCTATTCGGCGTGAGCGGCCTTGCGCAAGCCGATCCGCCCAAGGATGAGAAGGCGCTCGCCGAAGCGTTTCGCGTGTTCGCGAAGCGGGAGGCTACGGCTTATACCATCCACCTTGAAGGGAGTGACCGGCCGCTGACGCTCCAGCCCGAGCCGGTCCTGAAGTGGTCGAACCCGGTGATCGGGACGATCTACGGCGATGTTTTCGTCTGGACCAACCAGGGACGGCCGGAGGCTGTGGCTTCGATCTACAAGTTTTACTCACCGCTTACCCACCGTGCCAACGAGTTCCACTCGCTGTCATTGGGCAAGCTGAACGCCGAGCGCGACGGGACGACGGTCTGGACCCCCTCCCGTGCCGGCTTGGAGCTGAAGCCGATCCCCGGCGCACCCGTGCCGGCTGGCTCCGCCCCCGCGCGGTTCCGCCAGATGCGTGCCCTCGCGCAGGAGTTCACCGGCCGCCAGACCAGCCGTGAAGGCGTCGACCGCGACATGCGCCTGCTGGCCCAGCCCATCTATCGCTACGAGAACACCAAGGGCGAACTGATCGACGGTGGCTTGTTCGTCTTCGTGCTGGGCACCGACCCCGAGGCGTTTCTGTTGATCGAAGCACGACAACCGCCGGGCGGTGCCCCGGAGTGGCGATTCGGCGCAACCCGGATGAACAGCATTAATTTGCGGCTCAACCACCGCGGCCGCGAGATTTGGAACGCACCCGAAATCCCCTGGTCGCAAGTGTGGGACAGCAGAGAGCCGTATTGTGTATTCCGCTACGAACTCGCGCCGGGCGAGCACTAATCGGTTCGTGCCAACCCATTCTTCGACTAATCGTGGACCCTGAAGCAGCCGGCGAGTTGACTGAGTTGTTCTTACCCGGGGAGTGAACGAGCCATGACGAATTTTCTCGTACTGCGAGCTCTGCTCGTGCTCACGCCCATATTCGGTATGACCGGTTTGGTCCAGGCCGATCCGCCGAAGGATGAGAAGGCCCTCGCCGAAGCGTTTCTCGCATTCGCGAAGCGGGAGGCCACGGCCTACACCATCCGGCTGGAAGGGAGCGACCGGCCGCTGACGCTTCAAGCCCGAGCCGATCCTGAAGTGGTCGAACCCCGTGATCGGCACGATCTACGGCGATGTTTTCATCTGGACCAACCAGGGACGGCCGGAGGCTGTGGCTTCGATCTACAGGTTTTACTCGCCGTTCACCCAGCGGGACAACGAGTTCCACTCACTGGCACTGGGCAAGCTGAGCGCCGAGCGCGACGGGACCACCGTCTGGACCCCCTCCCGGCCGGGATTGGAGTTGAAGCCGATCCCCGGCGCCGCCGTGCCGGCCGACTCCGGCCCCGCACGGCTCCGCCAGATGCGAGCCCTGGCGCAGGAGTTCACCGGCCGCCAGACCGACCGTGAGGGCGTGGACCGCGACATGCGCCTGCTGGCCCAGCCCATCTATCGCTACGAGAACACCAAGGGCGACCTGATCGACGGCGGCTTGTTCGTCTTCGTGCTGGGCACCGACCCCGAGGTGTTTCTGTTGATCGAAGCCCGACGGCCGTCGGGCGGTGCCCCTGAGTGGCGTTTCGGCGCGACCCGGATGAACAGCATCGATCTGCGGCTCAACCACCGCGGCCGCGAGATTTGGAACTCCCCCGAGATCCCTTGGCAGCAAGTGCGGGACAGCAGGGAGCCGTATACGTAATTCCGTTACGAAGTCACGCCGGGGGAGCAGTGAATCGAGACCTCTCGCTGGCCACGCCAGCGACATTCGCGCTCAGGCTTTCGCTCCGCGAAACCGAGGTCGGATGAGCGAAGTCTCGAATGGCCCTCTAATCCAAACTTCGACAGAGATGAAAAGCCTGAACCTGACGCAAATCTCTAACCCCTCTTTGAGAGGCCCGCGACTGATGGAAACCCCGCGAACCCGTGATGCCAAGCCGAACGCCCCGGAGGCGCTCTCGAGCGAGGACGCCACCATCGTGGCTCGCCTGTGCGAGGCACGCCAGCGCATCCGCGAAGAGATCGGCAAGGTGATCGTCGGCCAGGAGACGATCGTCGACCACATGCTCGTCGGCCTGCTCTGCCGCGGTCACATCCTCTTGCTGGGTGTGCCCGGGCTGGGCAAAACCCTGATGGCCCGCACCCTGGCGCGGACGCTCGACCTGGAGTTCCGCCGGATCCAGTTCACGCCCGACCTGATGCCTTCGGACATCACCGGCATGGACATCATCGAGGAGGATCCGGCAACCGGCCGTCGCAAGCTGGAATTCCTCCCTGGGCCGATCTTCACCAACTTCCTGCTCGCCGACGAGATCAACCGCACGCCCCCCAAGACCCAGGCCGCCCTGTTGCAGGCCATGCAGGAGCGCGAGGTCTCGATCGGCCGGCGGACCTATCCGCTCAATCCGCCGTTCTTCGTGGTCGCCACCCAGAACCCGATCGAGATGGAAGGCACATATCCGTTGCCCGAGGCCCAGCTCGACCGGTTCATGTTCAATCTCAAGGTCAAGTATCCGACGATCAAGGAAGAAATGCTGATCGTCAAGGGGACGACCGGCACGCACACGGCCGAGGCTCGCCCGGTCTTGAAGGCCGAGGAGCTGTTGCGGCTCCAGGAGCTGGTGCGCGGCGTGCCGATCGCCGACTCGGTCATGGGCTACGCCGTGCGACTGGTCGCCGCGTCCCGGCCGGGTGAGTCGAAGGAGATCGAGGGAATCCATAAGTACTTGCTCTATGGAGCGAGCCCGAGGGCCTCGCAGTACCTGGTGCTGGGCGCCAAGGCACGGGCGATCCTCGCGGGCAAGTATCACGTCGATTTCGACGACGTGAAGAACCTGGCCGGCCCGGTGCTCCGGCACCGGCTGGTCCTCAATTTCCACGCCCGCGCCGACGGCGTGGACGCCGATGCGATCATCCGCCGCCTGGTCGAAACCGTCAAGCAGGAGGCCTGAGCCGCGATGCCCTTCGACCCTCGTACTCTGATCGACCCCGTGTTCTTCTCGCGACTCGAATCGATCGAGCTGCGCGCCCGATCGATCGTCGAGGGGTCGATGCACGGTCTGCACCGCAGCCCTTATCTCGGCTTGAGCGTCGAGTTCGCCTCGCACCGCGAGTACACCCCCGGCGACGACCTCCGGCACCTGAACTGGAAACTCTACGCGCGGCACGATCGGCTTTACATCAAGGAGTATGACGCTGACACCAACCTGAACCTCTACCTGCTCGCTGGACGCCAGCGCCTCGATGAGCTGCGCCAACACCGGCCGGAGCAAGCTGCACTATGCGGCGTCACTGGCGGCCGCGCTGGCGCACCTGGCGCTCGAAGCAGCGCGACGCGGTGGGGCTGACCGTGTACTCCGACACGGTGACGGCCCATCTGGCTCCTCGCGCCAAGCCGGGCCAGTTCGACGAGGTCCTCGCGACGATCGCCGCCGCCAAAGTCCGCCCGGCGACCGACAACGACCGCGCCCTGCACCAGGCGGCCGAGTTCGCCAGAAGGCGCGGCATGGTCGTGCTCTCTCAGCGACCTGTTCGGCGATCTCGCCACGATCGTCGGCGGCCTCGACCACCTGCGGTACAATAACCATGAAGTGATCATCTGGCATATCATGGATCCCTGGGAGCGCGACCTCTCGGTCGACGGTCACATCCGCTTCCGCGACCTGGAGAGCGGCGAGACGCTGACCACGCAGGCCGAGGGCATCCGCCAGGCGTACCGGCGGCCGTCGACGAATGGCGGCAGGCGCTCGAGGTCGAGTGCCGCAAGCGCGCCATCGACCGCATCGAGTTGACCACCGACGACCCACCCGACCGGGCACTTCTGGATTACCTGGTCAAGCGGGCGAGGACTTTCTGAATTGCAAGAGGTGAGCCGTGTGTCGCTTGATTTCTATTCTCCTGAGCCTCGGCCTCGCGACTATTGGGGACGGGCCGCAAGGCGCGGACAGTCAGGCCGCGCGGCTCGGCGCGATGCGGGCGATCGCCGACGGCGTCACGGTGGAGAATGGCCGCCGGGTACCAGTCAAAAAGTGGAACGGTTGCCTGAGCCCGTCTACCGGTTCGACGACCCCGCGCGGCAATACTCCGACGGCACGGTCTGGGCCTGGGGCCGGTCGGGCCGGCCCGCCGCCCTGTTGACGTTGTCGAAGGATCGATCGCCCGACGAGGGCTTCCGGTGGATCGCCGAGCTGACGTCACTGGCACCCGGCCCGATCTCCGCCACCGTCCCGGGGATCGGCACGTGGCAGCCATCCGTGGCAGGGGTCGTCATGCGGAAGTTCCCCAAGGCCCCGCTCCCGGCTGAAGACGCGACGAAACGGTTGAGGCAGATGAAGGAGCTGGTGCGACAGATCAAGGCCTATGAGTACTTCAAGCCACCCAATCACGCCACGCGGGAGCGCTACGAGCTGCGGACCCTCCCGCAGCCGGTTCACCGTTACGCGGACGCGAATGCCGGCTTGATCGACGGAGGCATGTTCCTCATCTCATATGGATTGAACCCGGAGCTCATGTTGCTGGTGGAAGCACGCCGTGAGGGCTCATCAGAGCCGGAGTGGTATTACGGCTTGGCACGGATCGCGATCGCGGAACTTCACGTGGATTTCGAAAGTAAGCCGATCTGGTCGCATCCGGGAGGCTACTCCAAGGGGCCTCACGACATCTACTGGACCTTCGCCAAGCCGATCAAGGGTGAGTGACGGTAAGAACCTTCCGTCACCCAATTTTGGATGAGGCAGCATGCAGTTCATTCAGTTCGGAATGCTCGGCGCCCTCGGCGCCCTGGCGATCCCGATCATCATCCACCTGATGTTCCGCCAGCGGGCTCGCCTGGTCGATTTGGGGACACTCCAGTTCCTCAAGATCGTGCTGCGCGACAACGCGCGGCGGAGGCGGCTTGAAGCGCTGGCTCCTCCTGGCGCTGCGGATGGCGTGCCTGGCCCTGATCGCCTTCCTGTTCGCCCGGCCGTACATGCTCGCGACCGAGCCGGCCACGGGAGACCGTCTGGTCGTGGTGCTGCTCGACCGATCGGCCAGCATGGGACTCGAAGGTGGCACCCGGCCGATCGATCAAGGGCTGGCCGAAGCACGGGCGATCCTGGGGCGGGCCGGCACGGGGACGCAACTGGAAGCCGGCACGCTTCGACCGAACGGTCCATCCCCTTTCCCGGCCGGCCGACCTCGAGCAAGACCGCGATCGAGCCGACGGCCGGCGGCACGGACTACGGCGCCGCGATGGCCTGGGCGCGCGACCTCCTGGTTCGCTCCCGGAAAGCCATCAAGGAACTGCACATCCTCACCGATCTTCAGCGCTCCGGGCTCGATCGGGGTGAGTCCGTGAGCCTCCCCGCCGACGTCGAGGTCCATCTCCGGGACTTCGGCCGCGCGTTTCCCAAGAACGTCGCCGTGACGGGCGTCACGATCGCACCGCAGACCCTCCGGCCCGGCGAGTCGGTCTCGGTCACCGCGACCGTGCTCAACGCCTCACCCCTGCCGATCTCCAAGTGTCCCGTCCGGCTCCACGTCGAGGCCGGCGACCAGAAACGCGACCTGGAGCGGACCGTCGACCTGGACGGGGGCGCGACGGCGAGCGTCGCGTTCTCCGCTCGACGCGATGCCCGAGGGACTCTGGCGCGGGCACGTCGAGGCGTCAGCCGGCGATGAATTACCGTTCGACGACCGCCGCTTCCTGGCCCTTCAGGTCGCGCCGCCCGCGCGTGTGCTGCTCGTGGACGGGGACCCGGGCCGGGCCCCGTATGAGTCGGAGACCTACTTCCTCCAGGCCGCACTGCGGCTCGCGCCGCCGGGCGAGCGCTATGCAAAAACGCCGTTCGATGCGCGAACGGTCGATCTCGTCGGCGGCACGGGCCTGCCGGACCTGGAGAAGACCGAGGCCGTCGTGCTGGCGAACGTTGAGAACCTCGGGCGCGTCGGACGTGAAGCGCCTGGGCGAGTTCGTCGAGCGTGGGGGCGGCTTGCTCGTGTTCACCGGCGACCGCGTCCGGCCCGAAGCCGCTCGCGTGCTCGAGGCGGCCGGCCTGGGTGTGGGCGAGGTTGCTCGGGCCGGCGACCGCCACGGAGATGCCCTGGCGGCTCGAGCGATGGGAGTCGCAGCACCCGGTCTTCAAGCCATTCGCCGACCCCGAGCACGGCGACCTTCGCCGGCCGGCGTTCACGGCGATCACGCGGATCAAGCCGGACCACGATGCCCGCGTGCTGGCGTGGTTCCGGGGCGGCGAGCCCGCGCTCCTGGAGCGAACCAAGGGCCGGGGCAAAGTCCTCTGGTTCACCTCGGCATGCGACCGGGCCTGGGGCGACTGGCCGCGCGGGCGGATGTACCTGCCCATGATCCATCAGATGATCGCCTACGTCTCCGGCCTGGCCGAGGGGGGCCGGATCCGCCAGGTCGTCGCCGGCGACGAGCGGAAACCGGGCGTCGTCGAGTCCGACGGCCTCGTCCAGGTCGTCAACCCGGATCCGCTGGAATCCGAAACGGCGCGCGTGCACGCCCAAAGAGTTCGCGGACCGATTCGGCTTCACACTGCCCGAGCCCGCCGCGACGGCCGTGGCCGGGCAGGGTGGACCAAACGAATTGCCGACGATCGCTTGCGGAGCGACGAGATCTGGCCCTGGCTGGCATTGACATTGGTCGGCCTGCTTCTGGTGGAGAACTTCCTCGCCAACCGAACGGCGGCGTAACGCGAAAGGAACGTCCATGAGCCTCGCGACCTCCGAACCCCAGAAACCGAAGTTCCTCAATCGCTTCGAGCACGTCTGGGCATCGCTCCGCCGATACCAGGTCCGCCAGGGACTGGGCTGGTCGTTCCTCGCCGCGGCGCTCGGCCTGGCCGTGCTGGTGGCGGCCGATTACCGGCTGGAATTGCCCTGGAACACTGCGGGCGGCCGGTCTCCTCGGCTTGACGGCCGTGACGCTGGCGGTCCTCTGGGGTCGGGTCATCTCGCCGTTGCGGTGGTGGACCAAGCGACGAACCGCCGCCGAGATCGAGAGCCGTTTCCCGCAGCTCGGCCAGCGCATCCGGACCGTCGTCCAGTACGCCGGGCTTTCCGAGGAACTGATCCACTCCGAAGGGCGTGACGCCAAGCCTGGTGGCCGCCCTGGAGGGAGAGACCGAAATCCAGGCGCAACCGCTGCCGCTCGATCGCGTCGTGCCCTGGCGGCGTGTCTGGGCCGTCGCGGTGGCTGGCGGCGGTCGCCTGCTAATCCTGCTCTTGCCGTCGGCGGTCTTGAATCCGGAATGGCGAATCGCGCTGGAGCGCGCCTTGCTGAGCAACCGGCCGTACACGACGCTCTCGGTCGCGCCGGGGAACCTCACGGTCGAGCAAGGGGAAAGTGTCCCGATCGGCGTCGAGTTGCAGGGGCGGCTCAAGCGCGACGTGGTGCTTTACACGCGGCCTGAAGTGCGAGGGGCAGCCGGACGCCGCGTGGAAGGTCATCGAGCTCGACCGCCCGGACCGCGGCCCTGCTTCGAAACGCGAGCTCAAGCTGGAGAAGGTCGAGAAACCGCTGGACTATCGCGTGACCGCCGGTTCGGCGTCGAGCCCGACGTATCGGATCGGCGTCCGATACCCGCTCGCGCTCAAGTCGTTCGAGGTGGCCCTCGAGCCGCCCGCCTACACGGATGTCGAGCCGAGCACGGTGAAGGGGGGCGACCTCCGGGTCATCGAGGGGACCGACGCGACGTTCCGGATCGCGTTTGATTCCCCACCGGCCGAGGCGTCGCTGGTCATGACCGACCCGTCCGTCCGCTCGAAGAAGGACAAGGCGGCTCCCGCGCCAAAAGTCATCCCGCTCAAGTCCGACGGCACGACCTACACCGCCGGGCTCAACCTGACCAAGGGCCTGGTGTTTCAGATCAACGCCAGGACCGCCGACGGCCGGGCCACTGCCCAAGAAACGCTACAAGATCGAGGTCCTCGAAGATCGCGCGCCGCGGGTGTCGTTCGAGCAGCCCGACGAGGCGCTCGAGGTCCATCCGATCGCCGAGGTCTTGAACCGCATCCGCGTCGGGGACGACTTCGGCCTGACCAAGGCCGGGATCGTCTTCCAGTTCAATAACGGCGACGAGCAGACGCTGATCGTCAAGGACTTCACGGCGGAGCCGGCCAAGGCCCGGACCACCGCGGCGCTCCAGGAGATGCTGCTGCTGGAGAAGCTCGCCGCCTCGCCGACGGACAGCCTGACCTACTACGCCTTCGCCGAGGACAACTACCCTGCCGGGGCCAAGCGGACCGAGACCGACCTGCGCTACCTCGACATCCGCCCGTTCAAGCGCGAGTACAAGCTAAGGGGAGACCGCTGAGCCCATGGAGGGGGAAGGCGAGCTCGCGACTTTGGCGGAGTTGATCGCCCGCCAGCGGTTCAACCTGAACCGGGCCAACCGGCTGGCCAAGCACAAGCCGACCGACAAGACCTTCGCCGAGGACCCGCTCAAGATCGCCGGCTTCGAGGAGACGCTCGCCGGGCTGACCCGCGAGTTCACCGAGGGCGTCGAGGGGATCGTCGGTCAGCGGATCGAGCCGTTGCACGCGGCCGAGGAGTCGATGCTGGCGGCCATCGCGGCGCTCGACCACGGCCAGAACAGCGCGATCTCCGGCCCACATGGGCGATGCCCTCCGCCACCTGATCGAGGCCCGCGATACACTCCGGGTCTTGATCGGCCAGGACCCCGACGCGAGCCAAGGCGATGCGCAGCTTCGACCGCATGCAAGCCCAGAAGATCCGCAAGCCCAAGAAGGATCAGGAAGAGGCCGAGGAGATCG
The DNA here is from genome assembly GCA_963720335.1 of uncultured Planctomycetota bacterium. Taxonomy (GTDB): domain Bacteria; phylum Planctomycetota; class Planctomycetia; order Isosphaerales; family Isosphaeraceae; genus CAVRFS01. Next base: position 54,102 of record CAVRFS010000011.1, read on the forward strand.
CCGAGGAAATCGAGCAACTCGCCCAGGATGAAGACTTCGTCTATGCGACGCTCGCCGGCATCATGATGGAGCAACAACGAGGGCAAGGCGAAGAAGGGCGACGAGGCCGGCAAGGCCGAAGAGGATCCGGAAAAGAAGCGAGGAGCCCGCCGAAAAGAAGGAAGACGCTCAAAAGGGCGAAAAAGGACGGAAGGGCTCGAAAGGTTCCGGAAGGGCCAGGGCCAGAGCCCGGGCCAAGGCCAGGGTACGAGAAGGGCCAGGCTGGCGACAAAGGCGAGCCGGACGACGACGACAAGGCCGGCGAGTCGCGAAAGGACAAACGCCGTGAGGCGGTCGACCGGCAGGAGAAGATCGCCGATAAGGCCCGCGAGCTGGAAGAGAAGCTGAAGAAGCTCGAAGACGCCTCGGACCTCGCCAAGCTCCGCATGACCAAGGCGGCCGAGACGGCGGAAAAGCGTCTCGGGCGCCTTGGCCCGCGGCAACACGAAGGAGGCGACCGAGACCGCCAAGTCGGGCGCCGCGATGCTCCACGAACTGGCCCGGCAGGTCAAAGGCGAGATTGCCCGCGATGTTGCGCCAGGAGCTGGCGATGGCCCGCGACCTGGCCGATGAGCTGGCCGAGCGCGAGGCCGAGCTGGGCCAGATGCCCGGCGGAGACCAAGGGTCGAGCCGGAGACCAAGGGTCAAGCGGCGACCAGAAAGGGCAAGGACGGCCAAGGCAAGTCGGGCAGCGGAGGAAAGGGCGACGGTGGCCGCGGTGGCTGGGGAGACTTGACGGACGCCGAGCGACTCGAGCGGTTGGAGGAAGCGGCCAAGACCCTGGAGCATTGGCTGAAAGATGCAAGCCTGCGCGCCGAGGGCGAGTCGGCCGAGCGCATCCGGGAATTGCTCGAGGAGAAGGCCGCCACCCAGGTCGTCGAGCGCATGGAGCGAATCGGCGAGCTCTACCTCGGCGGTCAAGAGCCGGTGGCCCGCCGCGAGGCGGACGAGCTGGCACGGATCCTCGAGGTGCTCGCTCGACAGCTCGACGTGTTGCACCGAGGCATCGTCGCGCCGGAGCTCGCCGCGCTGGTGGAATTCGACAAGCGGGTCGCCGAGCTGTCGGCGAAGCTGAAGACCATCAAGACCGATGCCGAGATCGCCGAGTGGCACCGGCTGGCCACCGCCTTGATCCGCGACCTGAGAAAAGCCGGACTGACGGAGGCAGCCTCGGCGCTGGCCGATGCAATCGAGGACGGGGGCTGGAACTGGGGTGTCGGCCTTCACGATTTCCGTATCGCGCCCGATGGCTACGTCGGCGCGCTGACATCCGTCAACCTGTTGCTTCAGAGCAAGATCCAGGACCTGATCCTCAAGGACATCGTGTCGGCCCGCGATGAGGCGACGCCCCCGGAGTTCAAGGAGCTGGTCGATCGCTATTACGAGGTGCTCTCGAAAGAAAGTGGGAAGAAGTGATACTTCTCGTTGATCAGCATTTGGTTTGGCGGAGCAAGACTGCAATCAACAGGTGGTTCGCTCCCTCAGCTCAACTCTGGGATGTTGATAAGTTGGGGTTTACCGAGCCAATCGGATCGCCGGCTGCGCGATCGTTGTGTTGCGCCCATCTCTCCTCAAAAAGAGCCGCGACTCGACCAAGAAACTCGCTCCCTCTCCCTTGGGAGAGGGCTGGGGTGAGGGGCGGCCTCAGCAAGACCTTCGCATCAATCCCATGCCTCCACATGAGGGCCGGTCCCATCGCGCAAGCCGCGGCGATGTTCAATGCGCGAGCAGGTTGGCGTTGGCGCCGGCCCCTCACCCCAGCCCTCTCCCCAGGGAGAGGGAGCCAGTACCGCGCAACAGGATCGCGACGAAAACGAAGCGCTTGTAATACGGACTTTTCATTAGTCGACCCCAACCCTCTCCCCAACAGGGGCGAGCGCGACCGGTTTACTCCTTCGCGACGTACGGTCGGGCCAACGTCGGCCTCTCGTCTTCGTCACCTCGCCCCGACGGGGAGAGGTCGGCCGAAGGCCGGGTGAGGGGGGCCGGGCGGGCTGGAATTACTCCCAGGGCGGAAATCGATCGGATTGACTAGAAGGCATCCATGAACGTCAAGTCGACTCATTCAGTGGGCAACACCCTATTCGCTCGGCCTGCTGCTGGCCTTGGCCTTGGCGGCCTTGGCGGGCTTCGTGCTCTTGCGCTGGGCTTCGGGCCGGCCGATCGCACCCGCCCGTCGTTACGGGCTGCTGGTCTTGCGACTGGCGATCCTGGCGATCCTGGGCCTGATCATCGATCAACCCCGTGCGGGTTGATGAGACGCCAGGGGCGGTGGAACGACCGAAGCTGTTCTACCTGCTGGATACGCTCGCAGAGCATGGCGATCGGCAAGGAAATGACCCGCTGGGACCAGGTCGTGCAAATGATCCGCGAGGCCGGCCGGGTCCGGGACCCTCGCGCCGGAGCCCAGGTCAGCCTGTTCCGGTTCGGCAGCCACCTGGCCGCCGTGGACGCGGACTTCGGGCGGCCGGCGGAAGCCAAGCCCGCTTCCCGAAGCGCGCCCGGCGCCGTGCTGGCCGCCGAGCCGCCACGCCCGACCGAGCCGCCGCCGGCACCGACCGATTCCGACACGCTCCTGGGTGCCTCGCTCGAAGGTCTCACGGACCGGTTCGGCCAGGCTCCGCCTCAGGCCGTAGTCGTCTTCTCCGACGGCCGCGCCCGCGACCCGGATCGCGCCGACGCGATCGCGCGAGCCTACGGCCAAATGAAAGTGCCCATTCACGTCCTCCCGGTCGGCGACGAGAACGTCGGCGGCGACGTGGCCATCGTGAGCATGGTCGCGCCGAACCAGGTCCGGAAGTTCTCAAGAGTGGCCGCGCAGGTCTATGTCCGGAGCTATGGCTATAAGGGCAAACGCTCCGAGCTGAAGATCGTGGCCGTCGCGTCCGACGGCAAGCCGGAGACGGTGCTCGCTCGCACCCCGGTCGTCCTCAAGGATGGCGTGGTCAGTTACTCGCTCGTCTTCGAGTCGGGCGACCAGGACCGCCGCATCGAGGCCCGCATCGAACCTGCAACCGGGCGAGGTGTCGGCGTCGAACAACGCCTTCGGTGCCGACCTGGCCATCGACCATACCAAGATCCGCGTGCTCTACCTGGAAGGGGCGACCGAGCAATACGCCGTGCAGCGAGTTATCTCCGGGATCTTCGGCGACAGCGAGGTCCGCGGGGCCTACTCACCCCTCCAGCAAGCGCTGATGGAGGACCCGGACGTCGAGTGCACGGTGGTGATGCCCGGCGGGGCGGGCGGCGATTTCTCGACGTTGGTTCGCACCAATGAGCAATGGCGTGGATTTCCCGAAACCCCGTCGGAGATGGTTCGCCTTCGATGCGATCATCTTGAGCAACGTCCCTCGCGATTCCCTCAGCGATCAGCACCTCGCCTGGGTCGAGGAGTGGATCGGCCGGCGCGGGGGCGGGCTGTGCATGGCCGGCGGGCCCAACAGCTTTGCCTCCGGCCGTTGGAACGAGACCTCGGTCGGCAAGATGCTCCCCGTCGAGCTTCTCCCGGCCGCCCGCGACTGGGACGAGGCGCTGACGACGGTCCAGCCGGTCACCGAGGGCGCCATCCACCCGGTCTGGCATCTCTCGTCCGACGAGGCCCAGAACCGCTCGGCGCTCAAGACCCTGCCCAATTTCCTGGGGAGCAATCACTTCGGCCGGGTGAAGGCCGTGGCCGAGGTGCTGGCCCGGACCACATCGCCAGGACCCGACGGTGCCATGATGCCCGCCATCGTCGTTCAGAAGTACGGCCGAGGGCCGCACGATGGCCATGACCACGGCCATCACCCGCCGCTGGGCGGGCGAGTTCACGCAGTCGTGGGGTGGGGCAGACGCTCGTTACTACAAGAAGTTCTGGCGCAACGTCGTCTATTGGCTGACCGAGAACTCGTCGATCGGCCGCCGCCGCTTGCTGGCCGACACCGACAAGCGGCTCTATCGACCCGGCGAGCCGATCGTCCTCCACGCCCGGACGTTCGACGAGAACGCGGCACCCACGCTCGATTACCGCGTCGCCGTGACCGTCGAGCCGAAATCGGCGAGCGACGTCACCTCGGACAACTCGCCGCTCCGCCGCCCCTCGGTCGAGCCGCGGCCGGCTGGAGCACAGACGCCGCTCCTGCCCTGGAGCGAGGAATTTGAGCTGGTGCGCAAGACGTCCGAAAAGTCCTACGACGCGACGCTGTCGATCGCCGATGCCAAATCTCTTCCCGCCGGAGTGACCCTGACGCAAGGGCTGCGGATCGAAATGACCGCTTACGAGAACAATACCCAGGTCGATAGTACGTCACTCGATGTCCAGATCATCGACGACCCATCCGAGCAGCAGAACCCGCTGCCCGACCACGACCTGTTGCGCCGGATCGCCGAACAGTCCGGCGGCACGGTTCTGAACGGGGCGAAGGATCTGTCGGCAATGATCGAGCGTCTGCCGCGGGTTGCAGGGCCGTCCGAGATCAAGAAGACACCGGCCTGGAGCGTGTGGTCCTTGATGTTGACCCTCGATCTTTTTGCTCACGATCGAATGGATCTGGCGCCGACGTGTCGGGCTGGCGTGACTGGCATTTGAATCAGAACGATTCCGCCCGGAGGCGCGTTCCAATGGAGATGAATCGGCCTTCTGCAACGAGACTCTCGATCAAGGAAAAGTGCTCACATATAGACGTCGTCCCAAGCGTATGTCTTCGCGCCAAGGGACCCGAAGGTAGCCGCTCGATCATCGGTACCTGAAGAAGCTCGAGGAACCAGAGACCATCCCACGGAAATCGGGTTGACCTCAGGAGGGTGGCTTACGCGCCGGCGCTTCTGGAGGCTCGTGCGTCGATCCGTCAACGACGCCCGCTACCTCCCTGCGCCGGTGATGGAACCGGGGTGGCGGGTTGATTTCCCGAACGGCGACACTCCTAAGATCTTCGGCGAGAAACCACGATATCCCCACAATAAAGGCACTTTTCTGACGAGAGTCTCTTCAGCAGAGAACGCTTACCGACTCTTTCGAGGGTCTAGATCAAGACAACGCGAATTGGAGCGGACCGATGCCACGAGATTCGAATCGTTGGTCGCATGACCGATCTTCCGCTGAGCTCCAGTCGGTCAGGAATCGCGCGGGAGTTGTCAGATTCTGTTCGATTCCTCGGGATGTGGTAGGGCTGACTCTGGTGGCCTTGATCGTATCGGCCTGGTTCTCGGTCTCGGATTGCAAGTCAGTCGAAGAAGCGGATCGCGTGCAATTGGTTCCGGGTCTGCCCGACCGCCAAAACTGGTCGCTTGCCGTCTCGCCCACCGGATTCTCCTTTGCCACGAGCGATATCATGGGCCGTCTGGTGCTCTGGAATAACAAGCAAGGCAACTGGGTTCCGGAGCAGACTCTCCCGTTTGATAGATGGGTTCAAAAGCTGGCGTTTTCCCCTGATGGCCGATTCTTGGCCATTGGCGGATTACGGGCGGGTCTCACCCTTTGGGATTTACGGCCCAACGGTAAGATGCAGGTCCTGCCGGTGCCGATCGAGCGGGTCAATGCGATCGCATTTTCCCCGGACGGTAATACCATCGCGGCGACAACCGCGCTGAACGGACAGATCGTCCTCTGGGATCTGGCCGCTTCTCGAGTACGGACGATCCTGCGGTGTGCGTACCCCGTCCTGCACATCGCCTTCTCACCGGATGGGCGTTATCTGGGCTCGGGCGAGCGGGAAAATGGGGCCTCGCTTAGCGTCTGGAATCTCGAGACTGGCCGGCGAACGCTCGAGATCACAGGGTCGACGGGCAGCATCATGGCGCTCGGCTTCACTGTCGACGGCACGATGCTCGCCACGGCCGCTGGTAAAGAGCGTCCAGTTCGGCTCTGGGATCTGAAGTCCGGCCGGCTTTCCGGGCGATTGGCCGGTCATGCGTTCGGCACCAATTGCATCGCCTTATCGTCCGACGGGATGACGATGGCCACGGGCGGCAACGACGGCATGGTCAGGGTCTGGAGCATCACCACGGGCAAACAGACGATGGTCTTCAATGGTCAGGCCACGCGACTGAGCGAATTGGCTTTCTTCCCCGACGGTCGAACCCTTGTCGCAACGACAACAAACGACAATGATATCCGCGTGATTGACCTGAGCCAAAAAGGTGGAGAGTCTGGCCATCCCACGACCGAAGCTCGCATCAACACCGCCCTCGTGGTCAATCGTTCGAGCGGGGCGACCCGGTCAATCCAGAGTGCGTCCGAACCTCTTTTCTCGGGAATGCGGGCTAAATGAAGGAGGCTCTACCATGAACGGTCTATTGTGGTTGCTGGTGCTTTTGGGACTCGCGGGCCAGGCCCCAGCCGGAGACGCTACCGCCGAACTGAAAGCCCGTCTTGAATTCATGAAGAAGTCAATGGCGAGACACGAGATCAGTGCGGTTGGCGATCGTACCAACACGTTGCGGTTTCAGGCCGAACCAGTGCTTCGGTTCACGAATCCGGTCGGCGGCTCGAGGGACGGGGCGATGTTCGTCTGGCTGGGCGAAGGGGACCGGCCAGCCGTCGCGGCCCAGATTTTGTGGACCCCCGAGCAGGTCTGGGTGGAGGAATTCTCTTCGCTGTCGACGAGTCCGTTGATCGCGAAAACAAACGATGGACGCGTTTGGAACCCTTCCAAGGCTGGCGTCATTTTCAAGCCCGTGCCCGACGCCCCCAAGCCTGCTGAGACTGCCGAGCGGCGGCTCCGGCAGATGCGCGAGCTGGCCGACGGTTTCTCGGCCGAGCACTTTTACAAGGGAAGGACCTGGAACAAACTCCGCATGCTCACCAAGCCGTTCGCCCGATATGGCAAGCCAGGCACGGACGTCCAGGATGGTGCCCTGTTTTGTTTCGCCCATGGCACCGACCCCGAGGTCCTCCTGACGCTCGAATCGCGACCGGGCAAAGACGGTCTTGAATGGCAATACGCCTTCGCGCCGATGACGACCTTCGCTACAAACGGCTCCTGGAAAGGCAAGAAGGTTTGGAGCCTGCCAGCGCGATACAGCGGCGAGGCCGACGACTCGACCAGTACCTTTCACCAGCGTGGAACCTCAATCCGAGATGAATGATCCGATGGTTCGTTGGAGGTCATCCGCGATGAGTCCCCGTGTGTGTTACGTATCCAGACTCCTGCTCGCATTCGTTGCGATGCTCATCGCGCTCGAGGCTGCCGGGCAGCGAGCGAGCGGCCAGGCCCCAGAGCGTCCAGCCGCTAAAAAAGCGGACGACCGGGTGGCGCGGCTCGCTGAGATGAAGCAGATCGCCGGCACGTTTCATGCCACCGCGATCGTCGGCGATACTCGGGGTCCGGTCGCTCTGGTGCCGGAACCCCTCCACCGCTGGACCGATCCGACTCGAGAGAACAGCGATGGTGCGCTCTGGGCCTGGAGGTCTTCGGGCCGGCCGATTGCCATCATCTCCATCGAGCTTTATCCGCAGAACAAGGCGTTCGGCACGGTCTGGGCACTCGAGTTCACTTCGCTCTCGACCGGGCCAATCGAGGTCGAAGGAGGTGAGCATTTCGACATGATTTATGAGGACATGGCCCCACCGCGCGCGGATGGTCGGCTGCAATGGGTGCCCGCGAAGGGGGGGCTCGAGTTCCGCGAGATCCCCGGCGCGCCGGCCCCCGCGAACACCGAGGCTGAGCGGTTGCGGCAGATGAGAGACCTGTTGAAGCGGTTCTCGGCGCGCGAATTCTATGACATCACGGCGCAAGACTACTGCGCTCCGTTTGCTCTCTCATCCCGTCGACCGCTATGCTGACGCGGCCTCCGGCCTGATGGATGGAGCCATCTTCATTTACGCCAACGGAACCAATCCCGAGGCACTGCTGGTGATCGAGGCGAGGCGACCGCGTGCGGGTTCACCGCCGGTCTGGTCGTATGCCGCCGCTCCACTCACTCGCGCTGCCCCGACCGTGCGGCTCGGCCAGCGGGACGTCTGGACCCATCCCACCAAAGTCGTGACGTTGCCCGAAGATACGTACTTCCTGGCGCGGAAGCCCCGGCGGGCCTTGGCCCAGTGAACTGACTCAGCACGGAGAGAGGGAGCGCGACCGTGAATCAAATGGCCCCTCCGGTCACTCGCTCCGCGAATCGACGGAAAGTCTCGCAACGTCGAAGGCGCGTAAGGTCTCTGCAGATGGCGGGCAATGTGTGGCGCATGCTCACTTTCTACATAGGTCCAACCGCGATGTTGCTTGAAGAGGGCCTTCATTTTGCCTTTTGGATTCGAAATCCGATTTGGACTTTTCTGACGGCCAACTCGCCGCGGATGTTCCGTTGTTGATAGCACCGACGACAGCATGTCATCGTCAAACAACAACCATGACTCAAACTCCCGTTCGATGCAAACCAGATGCACGGGTCGGTCGACGACGCTGGCCTGCCGCAAGTTCGCCAGGATGTCTTCGCGATCGTTGTGCCAGCACAATTTTTCGTCCGCCTTCGGCCACGCTGGTCGTTCATCCCAGAGAATCACGACACGCTCACAACCCGTGGCAAAAAGAGTGGCCGTCACGGCACCACAGGTCTGGATCAGATTCCGTTTGTTGTCCATCGTCACGATGTCGTCGTCGAAGTCGACGCCGGTGTGCTCGCGCAACAACGCACAGAGCCGACGGCAGACAACGTCCTCCAACCCGCGAGGGCCACACTCGACGAGAATGCCGACCCTTGGCCTTCTGATCCTGGCCATCAGTCGTTCCTCGTCAATCGGCCCATTGTGTACAGACGGCCCGGAGAAAACGACTTCGACCACTCGGCAAGTTGCCCGGCGTCAGGACGCCGAAAGACAGGCTGTCCCCCCTCCCTCTCGACAACCACGATGTGGGAGAGGTCGAGCAGATCGAGCAGGTATGGTGAATGCGTCGTCAGGATGACCTGCGTCCTCTTCGCCGTGATGGCCGCCCGGATCTCTTCGACGACGAGATGCAATGTCCGCGGATCAAGGCCGTTCTCAATCTCCTCAACGATCAAGAGCGGGGGAGGAGTCGGGTGGCGGAGACATGCCAAAAGGGCCACGACTCGGAGCGTACCGGTCGAGAGTAGCCAACCCGGGATTTTGAACTCCTCCTCCGTCATTGCCAGATACGCGCGGGGCTCGATCCAATCAGAGTCCTCCGTTTGCAGATCGCGTGCATAAGGCACTACGAAGCGCAAGGCGTCGAGAAATCCCTCAAAAGCGTCGATGCTGGCATTCCGAAGCGACAACAAATATTGCCCGATATTGGAGCCATCGCGTTCCAGAACGGGAAATGACCCCTTGCTGCGGATCCGATTCGGCCTACCCATTGCGTCGGGATTGAGTCGCAGAAACTGCCATCGTCGGCAGAGATTGGTCCAGTCCTGCGGGCACGCCGATTCGGTGAGTTCCACCTTCCGCACACGTTCCAGGATGTCGTCATTGAACGACTCACATCGTCCGGTATGGTCGCGACGGTAAGACCGGCCTTCCGGCAGTTTGAGAAACTCTTTCTCGATGTACGACCGACCTCCCGAAACTTCGGGAGCCAATTTGAGCGATGATGAGAACGCGCCCAGCCTCCAACGGCCGTTCAGGCGGATCGAAATCGGATTTTCGTAGTACGCCATACCTCGGTCCTCCGTGGCTCGTAGTCTGTCGAGAGCAGCCTGGTTCAATGACTTCTCGACGCCAAACCAGCGCTCAAAGGCGTAGTCGATTCCGCCGCTCATGACATCGCTGTAGACCTCCAAGCCCTCGATCAGGCTACTTTTCCCTGAACCGTTGTTGCCGATGAAGGCGGTGAGCGGTGTGAGCACGATCTCACCGCTCTGGCGGACCGCCTTGAAGTTCCGGACCGCGACCTTATTCAGGCGGAATCGATCGGTCATTTGATCAGGCCCCGCTTCACATCACGGTAGGCGTTTTGGGCCGCCACCTTCACTGAGTCGGGAACCAGTGGGAAGGTGCTCAAAACGTGGGCGAACTCGACTTCGGTCAAGCCGTAAAGATGAGCGACCAGGCCGTCGAGTCTCGCGCGGAGCTGGGCTCGCTTGGCCGCGTCGGTTACACCCTGTTTGTGGCTCTTGATGCCGACTTCCTTGGCCAAGTCATCGAATTCCGGCGTCGTGCAAAGAAGTCCGGCGGCACGATCAACGACCGGGAAGAAAGTGGGGTCCTTTTCGGTTATTCGGGGCATCGGCATCTGGTTAAGGAGAAAGAATGTCAAATGAGCCGTAACACGTTGCCGAAGCAAGAAGTCGCACACGAGACTGTTGATGATCGCGCAAAACACAAGACTGCTGCGATAGTCGCATTGCTGCTTATGCGGCATTGTCACAATCGCGTACGGGAGCGGATGATTACAAAAGACGTTCGGAGGAAGCATGGTCATGATCGCCGTGCGCACGTCAGTATTCCGAGCCACGTCTCGGAACGCAAGTCGATAACCTTGGTAATCGAGCGGCTGACCAGAGTCCGTCTGTCGGCCGAGCAAGGCCGCCCGCGCTTCGCACTCGTCGATCCAGTATTTCGGCTCGATGACTCTGTGCTGAAACTGATGGATCATCTTTCCTTCATACAACGGTAGCCGTCCTTTGGCCGGCGACGTGCGGAAGAGATGGCTATCATTGGTCATGTGGAACTCAGTTCCAAATCGTACGTCCCACGCATTATCGAGCTGATGCCCGAGCAAGGGGAAGCGCATGAGCTTCTCGGCAATCGCCACGTCGATTTTCGATTTGAATTCCATGATCGACAGAGAATCGGGCGACAACCGCCGAATCATCGGCACCGTAAAGATAAGATGCTCTGACGGGGAGTGCAAGAAAAGATCCAATCGTTCAGGCGACACGGCTTCACGAGGATTGATGCGGAACGCGGCCGGGAACTCGTGAGTGCTTCCTCCCTTGGCAAACGAGATAATGCATACCTTAGTACTGTGGTGGACACCTTCAAACAGGAAACGCTCATTCGAGAGACCGAACAGATGATCAACCTGACACTCTGAGAAGAGGATCTCCCTGAGTTGCTTCGCCCCCAAATCGTTGTAAATGCTTCCAGGGATAATCATGCCACATCGACCAAGCGGCTTTAGCAGGCTGTAGCATTGCTCGACAAATAGCTTGTAGAGGTTAATGTCGGTGCCAACTCGCTTCCCATTCACATTGCTGATCTGGTTGCGAAACTGACGGGCAGACCGAAAAAATTCCGAGACATGAGGATATTTGCTTAAATAATCTAGCCAGGCTGCTCTGATGTCACGATCTTTCAAGAGATTGTTCCGCTCCTCCTCGAAATCGTGAATCTTCATTTTCTTCTTGGTCACCAGATCGGAGAATTGCTCGAAGAACTCCTTCGCATACGGCTTGAAAGTCTCCCACGGTGGGTTAGTGATGATCGCGTCGAAACCGCCGCGTCTGTTGAGGATCTCGTCGAACTCGAACCCCCAATGGAATGGTTGAAGGGCCTCAATGTCGGAGGGTTTCAGTGATCGCTTCTGTGGCTTTCCGACTTCGTTCTTCTTCTCGTCCCAGGTGGCTTGCTCGAACTTGATTCCGAGGTCTTGGAACTCACTCAGAAGGATATCGTTAAGCGTTTCGTAGGCTTCTTGCTTCTTGGAATCGATGGTGTCGCGAAGGGACGTCAGATCTTCGGCGTACTCGGTTGCGTGTCGGAAAGTGTCGATCAGGCGATTCTTCTCTTCCAGCACCTGCCTGTAGCTCTTGCGGAACAGGTTTCCCTGGGTCTCGCGCCGTTCGAAGTCGGCGTCGTTGACCCGCATCAGGCCGATGAGCGAATTGCCGGCCAGGATGTTGAAGTCGATGTTCGGCAGCGGTTCGAGGTCGTCGACCGACTGGGCCGAGGAGACCAGCGCCAGAAACAGCCTTAGTCGTGCGATTTCGGTGGCTTCCTCCATGATGTCGACGCCGAACAGGTTGTCGGTGATGATCCGTTTCTTGATGAAGTAGCCGATGCTGGGGTGACTCTTTTCGATTCCGGACAACCAGCCAGTCAGGTTCCTATCGTGTAGGAACTTGATTCGGCCGATCACAGCGGCATAGACATTGATAAGCGTTTTCATCGCGGCGACGAGGAACGCGCCGCTACCGCAGGCGGGGTCGAGGAGGCTAAGGCCGGGAAGTACCTCATGCAGCAAACGTGCGCGAGGGGGGCGTCGAGGTCGAGCAGCAAGTCGCCGAGCGTGGTATACGAACGCACTTTTAGACCGACAAAACTCTGCGACTTCACCGCATCCGACGTGTTTACCCCGTCCAGAATTAGCCGGTGAATCGTTCGTTCGCAAAGATATTCCGTGATTTCGGTCCGCGTGTAATATGCGCCGAAGGCTTTTTGGTTGATGTACTTCTCGAAGATGTAGCCGAGGACGTCGGGGTTGATTTCGTCGTCCTGGCCGCCGGGCGTATCGTCGAGATGCCAGGTGTATCGCTCGAAGAGGTTGAACAGATTTTCGAAGGCCCGGTCCGGAACCGAGATCTTCGGGTTTTCCTGCTCGACGCGATGCGGCAAAAACAAGCCGCCATTGATGTATTTGATTTTGCCAAGCAGTTTCTTGGCCGCTGGGGACCGTTTCTCTTCCGGTTTGGCGAACCCTTCGAAAAAGAGCGCCTGAAGAAACTCAGAGTAATAACGATCTGTACGCCGCCGCTTGGACTCCTCCAGCTTGTCGCGCAGGTAGTTCTGGTTGCCGCTGTCGAGAAATCCGGGAGGCTTCTTCTGGAGGAAGTAGATAAACATCAGCCGATTGAGCAGAACGGAGGCATACCATCGCCGCTGGCGTTCGTCATCGATACCGCGGATCAGTTCCAAGAACGCGACGTGCTGCTCCTGAAAGTCGCGGAAGAACTTCTTGGTGACTCGTTCGATATCGAGTGCGGACTGCAACCGGCGGGCGACGTCGACGATGCTGACGTTTCCCTCGGCGTCGAAATCGGCGAGGTCGAACACCATCTGGCTGAGCTTGCCGAGGAACAAGTCGCCGGGCTGGCCTTTGAAGAAGAGATGGTCGCGGGGGAATTGCTTGCCGTCCTGGCACTTGACCCAGTACCAGAGGCTTTGCGTTCGGTCTCGGTCCACGAAGATCAAGAGATTCTCGTGGTGAAGTTTGGCGATCTCCTTGTGAACCGCGGTGCGGGTCTTGGCATCCGGTATCATGCCGTCCGGTGACTCGACCTCCAACACGACCGCCCCTGACAGCTCGGCGACGTGGCTGCAAGTGAAACGAGATTCCTTGACATTGACTTCGAAGGGCGGTTTGCGGACAGGACGGGACCAGCCGAGCTCATTGAACAGATCCTTGAAGTTGAACTGCTTGAGGTAATCCCGAGTCCGATCGAAGTGCATGGGCATCTTGAAAAACCGCTCCTACTGATCGCTCAGTCCCATCGAGCAGATAATCTGCGGCTCTTTGACCGTGTCTTCTTCCTGGATCACGCACAATCGATCTTCGTCACGGAGGGCGATGACGAGATTCGCCAGGTCTTCGTCATGGATTCCCGCGCGAATCTGCCGGTTCAGCGTATCAGCGGCCGTTGGGCGCAAGGGGAACCGATAGATCTCGTCGATGGCCTTGAGCAACCCGGGGGACTCAAACAGCGTTCCTTTGACCGAGTTCTCATCGCGCTTCAAGCGCTCGTATGTCCGGAACCTCGCCCCGGACGGGCGTCCAAGTTGACCGCCGACGGTCTTCTCTTCCTCGATGATCTGCTCGATACCTTGACGGACGAGTTTATGGTGATCGTCCTGACGAGGTAAGGCCGGCGTTTCCGGAGTGCATTCCGCTCCCCTGAGGATGGCGAGCTGCGATTCCGTCACACTCCTGCCGTTCTTGTCGACCCACGCCAGTGCATCGTTTCCGGCGGCGGTCTTGAGGTAGAGCAAGACGCCGTTGGGTTTTCCCTCACCGGCTTGAAACCCCTTAGTGGCGAAGGAGACAGGCGGGAGATTGGGGATCGTTTTCAATAGGGAAGGGTCCGCCTCCGTGGCGCGTTTCCAGATCTCGTAAGCCTTGGAGGCGAGATCCACTTCCGTGTCATCCTCATTGTCGAGAAGCCCAGACTTTTCGTTGTACAAATCGAGGACGAGCTGATCATTCGCGTCGTCCTCGAAGAAAGCCTCGTCGGTGCCGACCACTTCCCGGTTTTCGCGAAGCCTCTGCCGAACTCGTGAACGAAGTTGGATGATCCGCTCCACTCCGTCCGCGGGCCAGAACGTATAGCAAAGGATCTCAGCCGCCTTCTGCCCGATCCGGTCCACGCGGCCGCGCGCTGGATCAAGCGAATGATGGCCCAGGGGAGGTCGTAATTCACAACGATGGAGGCATCCTGAAGGTTTTGGCCTTCACTGAGGACGTCGGTTGCCACCAGCACTCGGAGTTCCTTTTCCGGGGTGATCCGGCTTCGTTTGTCGTTGCTGACCGGACTGAATCGCCATGCAAGCTCGGTGGGGTCGTTGGACTCACCCGAAACCGCGGCGATCGGACCGACCTTGAGACGCTTTAGCTCGCCTTCCAGGTAGCGGGCCGTATCCGCGAACTGCGTGAAGATCAGCACTTTCTGGTTGGGGAAGTCCTTGGTGAGAAGGGCGTGAAGGGCCTTCAGTTTGGAATCCTTGGTCGGATCCCATTCCCCATTATCCGCCAAGATTCTGAGCAATATGGCGACGTCTGTCAGCAGGTCTTGTTGGAGCCCTTCCACGAACAGCCCGGGACGTAGCCAACTGAAGCGTCTCTGGTATTGCCCCGCATAAGTCTTGTAAATCTCCGCCGCACGAGCTCGGAGTGCTCCGTGCGAACGTTCTTCAAGCTTTTCCGGCTCCATGAATTCTGTTGAATCATCGACGTTGTCAGTGTGGTCGACCAGGCTTTGAACGGAATCCACTCGATCGGCGTCCTCATCATGGGCACGGCACATCCAGAAGCTCGGCGTCTTGAGTACCGATCGGAATCGGGAGTCCATTCTCGATCGCATGAAGAAAGACGTAATTGCGCAGGGTGTGCCGCTCGATGGATTGCAGGAAAGCTTGCCCACTGCTTTCGAGCCGTTTGAAGAGGTTGGTCCGGCAGAAACCCATCAACCTTTTGCCGGCTCTGGAGAGATTGCCGAGCCCGATGCCTTCCGCGGGCGTCGGCGGGTGGTGGGGGTTGGGGAGGATGTAGTTCGCCAGGCCGTACCTAGGCAACTCGAGCCGATTGATGTCAACGACCACTCTGGCCGAGTAAAGACGGGCGTACTGGTCGTTCGGGTCTTTCTCGTTGATCTTGAACTTGACCCGCTTTGGCCGGCGCTCGGGGAACATGAACTTGGTGCCGTCTTCGAAACGTCAGATAGCGTCGATTGGTGGCTTCGTCGAGCTTGGCGTAATTGTCCTTAATGAAAGAGCGGGTGCGTCGGACCATGTAGAGCCGCATTAGCTCCCGCCAATCGTCCGGAAACGCGCTCTTCTCGAAGGCGGCGATCGTGCGAATGCCGCATTGATGACGTCGCGTGAATTCCTCTTCACCGAGGTTTCTGATCAGGATCTCCGGCCGGATGCCGAGGTCGAAGTCACGAGGCACGAAAAGTGAGAGTTGGCTTGCCAGGTCGAGATAAGTCTTGTTGTACGGCGTGGCGGACAGGAGCATGCACTTACTATCGTTCTTGGTGATGTAATCCTGAATAACCCTGAAGCGTCGTCCTTCCCGATTCCTGAGGTTGTGGCTCTCGTCGAGGAGGACCAAGCGATAACGACGAAGGTCGGGCAAGTCCCTGGTGACAAGGCTCAACGGCAGCACTCGACCTTTGAGATGATAGTGCTCGCGATAGTCATCCCACATCTTCTTGAGGTTGGTTGGGCAGATAATCAAGGTTTCCAGATCATGGTCTTCCTCGAAGATCTTGGCCACGGCGGTTGCCATGAGCGTTTTGCCCAGGCCCACGACGTCGCCGATCAGAACTCCGTTTCGCTTGTTGAGGTGGTGGGCGGCGATCTTCACCGCGGCAGTCTGAAACTGGAGTAATTTGCCTCGAAACTCGGCAGGAATCTGGAACTCGGACAGCCCGGTCCGAGCTTCTTGAGAAAGGTGATAGGCCATCTTGATGTAGATGTGATAGGGGGGAATCAAATCCTCCCTGGCCCAACTCTCGTCGATAATCTGAACGAGCTCATTGGAAATGTCGATGCACCAGCGGTCTTCCCACCGGTCCTCGAACCAGTTAGCGAGTTTATTGCAGGCGTCGTGATCCATCACGTCGATGTTGAGCTCGCCCTGGTGCGACAGCCCGGACAGCGTCAAATTGCTGCTGCCCAGGTAACCAATGATCGGGTTAACCCGATCGGGCCGAAAGAGTAGGTAGAGCTTGGCGTGAAGAGCGTGCCGGAGAAACAGCTTGACTCGAACTTTTTTGGACTTGATCTGGCGTGCCAGCCGGCGCAATCCGGCTTCGTCCTCGTTCGTTGGAGCCCCTGAAGCAAGTTGAGCGCCAAATTCTTCGGCCAGACGGCGCTTGAGAAGGATGGCCGTCTGATTATCGATTCCGTCGATCCGAGGTGAGAGCCCGATCTCATCGAGGACCGCATCGGAGGGAAGACGTTGCATCCCGACCAGGAGCCTACAGCTATGGCCGTCTCCGCCAGGCCACGACTCGATCTGGGAATCCAGGGCTTTCCATCCTCTCAAATTGAAATAACCGACGCAGAAATCGGCCCGTTCGCAGACCTGCAAAGTCTCACATAAGGCGGAAAGCAGAGAGGAGTCGATGTTGTCGAAGATTCGGGGCATTTTCTGTCGTTATCGCTTTGGCGAGCTGGTGGCCCGATTGATAGCGCCGAGGAGAATCTCCCTGGCCTGCGCCTATTGTCCCACGCAAGACCTCGCGTGGGAATCGGCTGGCCAGATGATTGCAAAGGCAATCTATTGTTTTTAGGGGAAGAAGGGGTTGGGATTCTGGGGTCGTAGATTCGAGAGTCCTGGATTTGACCTACTAGGTTCCATGTGCACCCATGTGTTCTATGGCGAGACAAGATCATCGACCTCCCGATCGCATCGATGCCAGTGGATATTTCCAACGTTCGGCACAAGTCGTGACGTTGCCCGAAGACACGTACTTCCTGGCGCGGAAGCCCCGGCGGGCCTTGGTCCAGTGACTCCACTCTTGGTGATGAAGCGCCGCCGGGACCTTCACCTTGCCTGACCAAGCGCACCTCACCGTCGGCCTGTGTTATCGGTCATCGATGGCCCGAAAGCATCTGTCGGTCCCGGCGGCGATCCCGATGCCAGGCTGTAGGCGGGGCTGGCCTGCCGGACCAGGACGACGCCATCGGCGCCCGCGGTCGCGAGCCGGTTCCCATCGGGGCTGAACGCGACAGTGGGCACGATGTCGGTGTGGCCGTGAAGGGTCAACACCTCTTGGCCCGTCTCGACGTCCCAGAGCCTGACGGTTTGATCCTCGCTGGAGGTTGCCAGCCGGCGGCCATCAGGGCTGAACGCCACGCATAATACCGAGCGCATGTGACCCTGAAGCCGCGTCGTCGGGCGGCTGGTGGCGAGGTCCCAGACCACGACCGTCGAATCCCAGCTCGCTGATGCGAGTTTTGTTCCATCGGGGCTGAACGCGAGATAGGAGACCAGCCGATTATGCCCGCGGAGCTGGCGCTGCACGTCGCCCGGTACGACTATCCCAGATCGTGATCGTATGGGTGTTGTCTGCCGTGGCAAGCGTGTGGCCATCGGGGCTGAAGGCGAGGTCTCGGATGATCCCCGTCATCATTCCGGCGGTTCGCCAGCGGACGATTTCCGTTTCCAGGTCGAAGACGAGCAGAAGGCCGTTGGCATCCGTGTCGTTGGGGGCGACTTCGCCATTTTCCGAACGCGCGTTAACCTGCCCCGCCGCGGCCAGCATTCGTCCATCCGGGCTGAAGGCGACGTCCTGGAATCGACTGGTCGGTTCCTCGTACTGAAAACACGACTGCCCTTCCGGGACCGTCCACGCCTCGATCCGTCCGGTATGTGATGCCGAGGCGACGAGCCGGCCATCGCGCCGGATAGCAATTCCGTCAATCGGCCGGCAGCGCTCGGAGTCATGGGCAATAGCGAGCGTCGCATCACGCATCGTCATGGGCCGTATCGAGAATCGTCAAGCGGTGACGAATCCGGCCGGCGGCGTCCTCGATGTTTCCAGCCACCAGGAGTCGATCACCGTCGGGGAAGAATGCGATTCTCGCGATCGGCCCGGGCCGCGCCGCGCCAGATGCAGCGCCTCAGGGCTGGCCGTGGCGTCCCAGATCTTGACGGTCTGATCCGAACTGCTCGACGCCAGCCGGCGTCCATCCGGACTGAACGTCACGCAGGTGATCTTCTTGGTATGACCGCGCAGGGTCCAGAGTTCCTGGCTGGTCGCGGTGTCCCAGATCTTGATCGCCCCATCGGCCCCGCCGTCGCGATCCGTCCTCCGTCGGGACTGAACGCCACGTGGAGTACCCAGTCCTGGTGACCCGATCAGGGACTGACGCAAGTTCCCGGTGCGAGCGTCCCAAAGCCTGACCGTGCGGTCCCAGCTCGAGGTTGCGATCAGATTTCCATTGGGATGATAGTTGACTCCTGTGAGCGGCCCGGTATGACCGCTCAACTTGCGAACCAGCTTGCCTGTTTCGGTGTTCCAGACGCAGCAGCTCACCCGGTTTGCTTGCCGTTTGCGGCACGGTCAGCGAGGAGCCGCTGACCGAAGCGAGCGTTTGGCCGTCGGGGCTGAACGCGACACCCATGACGTTCTGAGTATGACCACGCAGCGTACGGAGCACCTGTCCGGTCGCCGCATCCCAGATGCGGACAACACCCCGCCCGCGCATGTGATCGATCTCTTCGAGCGGAGGAAACCCATGACCCGAGGCCAGAAGCCGTCCATCCGGGCTGTAAGCTCAAAGCATAGACGGTGTCGGTTCCCTTGGGCAGCGTCCGCTGCAATGCTCCGGTTCGCGTGTCCCAGATCAGGATTTCTCCGTCTTCAGCCTCCGGAGGCCAGCAGATGGCCTCCGGGCTGGAATGCCAGAGAGAAAGCGGAGTGCTTGTGCCGTCCCAACAGCTTGATGGGCCGACCGGTCGCAGGATCCCAGAGACGGATCGTGCCGTCCTTGCTTGCGGAGGCAACGATTTGGCCGTCGGGGCTGTATTTCACGCAGGTAACGGTCCAGGACCCGGTCGCCGATGTTGCGTGGTCCATGGAGATCAGGTCGTGATGACACTGTCCTTTCAGATAGCGCCACTCCCATCCGCGGAGCGGCGGCGGACAATCATCGAGGAGGCGCTCGACCCGATCGATGTTGTTGGCCGACCACTCGCGTTCCGCCAGCGCCATGCGGTGGAAATAGAGGAAACTCTCGGCTCGCTGTCGCTCCTGGTCTGCGGCATGGCGTGCGGCATCGGTGGCCCGGAACTCGTGCTGCAGCCGCAGGTGGTAGCGATAGCCGATGGCCAGGCCAAAGAACGCCAGCAGGGTCACGACCCCCATCAGCCACAGGGCTGCTTCAGCGGGCCGTCGATGCGCCGGCGGAGAACGCGTCGCCAGAGGCTGATCGGGCGGGCTCGGACCGGCTCGCCTTCGAGGAAGTGACGCAGATCGTCGGTCAGCTCGCCGGCCGAGGCATAGCGGTGCCGCGGCTCCTTGGCCATGGCCTTCAGACAGATGCTCTCCAGGTCGCGAGGAATCGTCCGGTCGAATCGCCGGGGACTTGGAGGATCGGAGCTGATGACCTTGTTGAGCAGCTTCGGATCGAGTTCCCGCGAAGGGAAGGGCGCCGGTGAGAAGCTCGTAGAGAACCACGCCCAGGCTGTAAATATCACAGCGATGATCGATCGGATGTGCCGGGTCGCGGCCGATGGCTTGCTCCGGGCTCATGTAAGCAGGAGTGCCGATAATCGCGCCATCGTGGGTCAGATGAATCGACTCCTGGTCGAGGAACGCCAGGCCGAAATCGACGATCCTGCGGTTCACCGGCCAAACGGAGTCCGCGTCGTCATATGCGGCTGCCGAGCTCCGCGACGGCGATGTCGAGCATGATGTTGGCCGGTTTGATGTCGCGATGAATGGCTCCCATCGAGTGGGCATAGGCAAGCGCGTCGGCGACCTTCGCGACCAGCTTGGCCGCGGCCTCGATGCCGAGCCGGCGCGTACTGAGCAGGTCGCGCAGGGACGTGCCGGTGACGAAATCGCAGACGAGGACGGGCAACCCGTTGAGATCCGCGACCTCGTGGATGGTCACGATCCCAGGATGCCGGAGCTGGGCGGCCGCCCGCGCCTCCCGGTGGAACCGCACGACGTCCTCGCCGGTTTCGATCAGGTGGGCGTGCGGGATCTTGAGTGCGACGTTCCGGTTCAACCGAACATCGAGCGCACGCCATACAGTCCCAAAACCGCCTACGCCGACTCTCTCGAGGAGCTGGAACTTGCCGATCGTCCTGGCTTGACCGTCCTCGGTAGGGGATGAGCTCGAGTTAGGATTCTCTCGGCGTTCCCTCGCACGGAATCGCCCTCGGCGCCGCCGGTGGCGATGTCATGAAGGGGAGCCGGGGTCATCTCGGCATCCAGCCAAGTTTCGGTCATCTCGGGAAATCGATGCTGATAATCGGTGATCCGCGGAGATTCTCCTTGGCGTCTCCGGTAATGGACATCGAGGAGCACAAGCTCACGCAGGAGAAGCTGACGACCCGGGCCCCCGGTGGTGTCGAGAAATGCTTCGATCCGAGGGCGGCGCGCCGAGTTCCAGGCGTTCTCGAAACCGTCGCAGATCTGGTCGATTCGCCAGAGTTGCGAGTCGGTCACGCCATCGGGACCAGGCGGTCGCTCCGAGTCGGCGATCATCGTGAGGCATCTCCGCGGTCCCACAGCCTGACGGATGAGCTGGAGCTTTCGCTCGACGGTCCGGGTCGTGCAGCCGAGCTTGCAAGCGATCTCCTCCGTCGTGAACCCTTCCATTTTCCAGAGCGCGATGGCGCGAAGAATCGTGTCGCTGAACCGATCGAGGATATCCTGGCTTTCCTCGGCGACTCTGAAACGCGGCTTGAGGGTCCGGCTCCTTGCCGATCAGTTGCGATAGGGCGAGGTCGACGCTCGCATCTTTTTCAGGACCCATGGCGGGGACGTATTGCTGTCCCGGTCCGCACCGCTTGGCCCGCCGCTCGTGCCGGAGCAGATCGATGGCCTTGTTGGTGGTGAGCGCCAGGAGCAGGGGCCAGGGATCCTCGTGCTCCGGCAACTGTTTAAAGCGGCCGTCCTTGTGCCTCGACAGAAGCTCTTGAACGCACTGAGGGCCACGTCCTCCTCATCGGCCATGCGAGCTGAGCGTGCCATGGAGCTTGCACCGCGCCACTTTTACCATCCGAAGGAAATAGGTGTCCCAGAGTTGCTGGGCCGCTTGGGGATCACCGTCTTTGAGTTGGGAAACCCACATGCTGACGGCGGCGAGAGGAGCTCATGAAGGAATGCCCTCCAAGACCTGCAGCACCGTCGAAGATCCGAGACGGGCCAATGTCCCGACGGCCCTCGATCGCGGCAAGCCGACTTGGCTGGTGAAATGGACCTTCGCACGACCCTGAAGGAATTTCGTGTCGGGCAAACGCCGGTTGTTGGCGAAGTTAATATTAGAAGCCATGATCTCTCGGGAAGTGGGTCGTGTCAACTCTTTCGATCGTGGATTCATTGCATCGGCATCTCACCGATGATGGCGTGAACTTCAGCGTGTTGAAGTCCGTCATTCGCGGTCCGTGCTGTCCAGTTTATTCTGGGTTGCTTTGCTACAACGACGACCCCTCCGGTGGGTCGAGGTTTGCTTCGATCGGCCTGCCTGCAGACGGAGTGGTCTATGAGATTTCGTCGCGAAGGTTCGCACAACAGCTCTTTCCGTAGGCTTGGTCATCGCTCTGACGACTTTGTTCTCCGGTTGTGACAGCGGCGGATAAGTCCACGCAATACAAGCCCATCGAGTCGAACATCCTCAAGAAACTCGGCCAGCTCAAACCCGGGGCAGAGCGAAGCGGCCCAAGCGAAGGTGCCTGCTCGGCTCAAGAAGAAGCAATAGCCGAGCATCTCTGATGCCTGAGTAAGCGACTGCGCTAACTCGACGGAATCCCCCGCATCGGTATCGCTCGAGCCGATTGCCCTCGGCCGATCGGGTGAGTCTCTTCGTAAGATCCGCATCCGAGATTCCTCACTCACTTCTCCATTTCTTTATTTAAGAAGGGACTTTCTCGTGAGGCAACGTACACGTGCAGGTTTTACTTTGATCGAGCTCCTGGTCGTCATCGCCATCATTGCGGTTTTGATCGCGCTTTTGCTGCCGGCCGTTCAGTCGGCGCGTGAAGCCGCGCGGCGCATCCAATGCGTCAACAATTTGAAGCAAATCGGCCTGGCCATGCACAATTACCACACGTGCATGGGCGCCTTCCCCATGGGAAGCAGCATTGCACCCCAGAACAATTCGCCAGGACTCGCTCAGTCAATCTGGTCGGCCTGGAGCGCCCAGGCGTTGATGCTGGGCTACTTGGAACAGGGACCTCTCTATAACGCCTGCAATTTCTCATGGGCCGTTCTGGATGCGAGCAACTTCAGCGGCCAGGCGAATGTCGCGGGTGCCTCCGACTGCAACCAGACCGCCCTGTTGACGAACATTTCCATGTTCATGTGCCCGTCGGACCCAAACGTCGGCCAGAAGCAAAACAATAATAACTACGCGGCATCCTACGGAGCGACTACCACAGGCCTTTATAACTGGACCGCAGGCCCGGGCGCCCCCTATACAATGGGGGAATCCGCGGCGGACTCCACCGGTCTCTTCACGATTGGCATGAGCTACGGACTCCAGACTGTCACCGATGGCTCCTCCAATACGGTCGCCTACGCCGAAGCCTTGGTGGGCGATGCAAACGGGAGTGAGTTCGCGGGCAATACCACTAATCCGAGTCGCTACCGGGGTAACTACATTACGGGCTCGGTAACCACCGCCGCCGGCGCCGAAAAGATGCTCAATATCTCCGCCAACCCGACACTGATTTTCACCTCGCTCTCCCAATGCGTCAGCCGCGTTCCAAACCTCGCTGACCGCAATCCAGGACGACCGGGGATTTCGCTGGTCCATAGGCTGCACCGGTTGGTCGATGTTCAACACCGTCCAGGTCCCGAACGACACCAAGTACCCGATCGGCGGCTGCCGCGACGGTGGAACGCCGGGTCAGTTTCCCAATGATGGCTTCTCCTATCGGTGCCAGCAGCACTCACCCCGGGGGAGCGAATGTCCTGTTTGGTGACGGTTCGGTCAAGTTCGTCAAGAGCACCATCAGCTACCAGACCTGGTGGGCCCTGGGGACCAGGAACGGGGGTGAAGTGATCAGCGCTGATGCTTATTGAGCGTGATGAGGTCGATCGTGGACTCGGATTGGCTGACCGGCTCGGCCGCGTTCCCATCAGATCGAAAAAGCTGTGACCACGCCGGAGATAACCACCTCCGGCGTGGTTTCTTTCCTTGCACTCCGGGGGATCAGGTGCATTGGCGATGGTGGCTTTCGTTTATCGGACTTGTTGCCGTTTGCGGAGGAATCTGGGCACTCGACAGTCTGGCGGCTGCGGGCTGACTGGCAGCAGGCGCAGCGCGACCTGGCCAAGGGTAAGCCTGGTTCGGCCCTCGCCCGGCTGACCCGGCTGGCGGCCGGTGGCCTGATAACGGCGAGGTTCAGTACGATCTCGGGGTCTGCGAGCTGGCCCTCGGGCATGACGGACCGTGCCGGGGCGGCGTGGGCGCGGATTCTACCAGACTCTCCATTTGCGCCGCGTGCTGCGATGGTGCGAGCCCGCCTGGAGTTGAAGCGGCACCACCTTTCGCTGGCGGAAGGGCTGTTGCGGGCGGCTTTGAGGGCTGACGTTCCGTTGGCGATCGAGGCCCGCGAGACCCTGGTGAACATATACAAGATCCAGGGAAGGTACGACGAGGCTCGCCGGCTGGTCCGTGATGGCTGGACGATTTATCCCGACCGGGTCGGCACGCTCCAGGAGCTCGCCCGACTGGACAGCCCCACCCCGGTCAAACTGGAGCAGGCTCAGCCCAACTTGGACGCGGCTATGCACCTGGCACCCGAAGACGACCGGGTCTGGCTGGGCCTGGCCAACATTGCAACGCGAACCGGTCGTTTCTCGGAAGCTCGGCGGTGGCTCGATGGCTGCCTTCGCCGCCATCCTGACGACCCGGTCGTCTGGCGTGCTCGACTCGACTGGGCCAAGGCGGCAGAAGACGACGAAGAAGCCAGGCGGGCCTTGCGCATCTGCCGAGCGATCGCTTGACGCCGAATCAGTTGCTTTCACTCCGCGCCCTGGTTTGCGCGGCGGGCCGGACGTATCAAAGTTGAGCAACGAACCCTGGAGGAGCTCATCGCGATGCGACCGCGGCGGCAATCTGGGCGATGGAGCGGCTTGCCGAGATGCTGCTCTCGGCCGGGCGTCCGACGGAGGCCGAGAAGTGGCGCCAAATCAAAGGTGATCAGGAAAAGACAAAGGACTGGTATGTTTATCATATTTTTCCCAAGGACCGTCTCGACCACGCCGCAGAGTTAGCAAGGGCCGCTGAGAAGGTGGGCCGAGTGTTCGAGGCGCGTTGCTGGTGGGAACTGGCTGCCAAGCGCCCAGATTGGGCTGGCGAGGCCTGCGAGCAGATCGCCCGACTGGACCGCGAGGCGGCCAAGCCAACAACCAATTCCTCTGGACTTACGCCAGCCAACCTAGCCGCTGAGCTCGATGCACTCGCCCCGATGTTGCGGTCCAGCAAAGGCCTTCGTCCTGGGGGGGCCATACCTCATTTCACGAACGACGCCGAGGTGGCGGGGCTGCGCTTCACCTTCGATTGCAGCGTACTCCCGGCCCGTCAGATGCCCGAGGCCTCTAGCGGCGGGGTCGCTCTGCTCGATTACGACGGCGATGGCTGGATGGACGTATTCGTCGTTCAGGGGGGGCCATTTCCTCCACCAGTTCAACCTACGGCCGCGTCACCAGACGGAGGAGACCGATTGTTTCGTAACCGGGGCGACGGGACGTTCGAGGACGTTTCGCTCCACGCTGGCATCTCTTCCTACCCTCGGGGTTACGGACACGGGGTAGGCGTCGGTGACATCGACAACGACGGTTGGCCCGACCTTTTCATCACCCGCTGGCGATCGTACGCACTTTTCGCAACAAGGGCAACGGCACATTCCAGGATGTCACCGGGGCTTGGGGGCTTGGGGGCAACTGCGGCTGGCCGACTTCGGCGGCTTTCGGCGACTTTGACGGTGACGGCGATCTCGATCTCTATGTCTGCCAGTACTGCCTATGGAACTCGGAGCACCCGCCATCGTGCTACGATCAGGTCCGGCAATCGTACGGCGGCTGCGGCCCGCCAGACTATCCCGCGATTCCCGACCAACTGTATCGCAACGACGGCAGCCGGTTTGTCGACATATCCGAGAAAGCCGGCATTACCAAGGCGGACGCGAACGGAAGAGGACTCGGCGTGCTCACCGCCGACCTGGACGGCGACGGACGGACGGACATCTTCGTCGCCAATGACCAGTCGGCCAAGTATCTCTTCCTGAACCGGGGAGGCCTTCAATTCGAGGAAATTGGCCAGTTGAACGGGATCGCTGGAAACGCCACGGGCGACTACCAGGCCAGCATGGGAGTGGCATGCGGAGACGTCGATGGCGACGGCCGGCTCGACTTGGCCGTCACCAACTTCTACAACGAGTATGTGGCATTTTATCGGAATCTCGGTGACGGCGTCTTTGCCGATCATACAGCGTCCGTCGGACTGGCCGTGCCAACCGCTACCGCCTCGGTTTCGGGATCTCCTTCCTCGACGTGAACAACGACGGGCGGCTCGACCTGGTGACGGCCAACGGCCACGTCGACGATATTCGCCCCAGAGTCCCCTACCAGATGCGTTCTCAGCTCTTCACAGGCTCCGACGATGGCCGTAAGCTCGTCGATGTCAGCGATCGCGCTGGCCCTCCCTTCCAGGTTCCTCTGCTGGGCCGCGGGCTTGCTGTCGGCGACCTGGATAACGATGGACGTATCGATATCCTGATTCTGTCGCAAGGGCAACCCCTGGTTTACTTCCACAATCAGACCGAGGGCGGCCGGTCTCTGACTCTCCTGCTCGAAGGCACGTCTTCGAATCGAGACGCCGTCGGGGCTCGGGTGGTCGTCGATTCCGGTGGGCGTCGCCACTTTGCCTGGCGAACTGGCGGGGGAAGCTACCAGTCCGCCTCGGATCCCCGGATCCACTTCGGACTCGGAACGGCTGATCGAGTCGACTCGGTCGAGGTGACGTGGCCATCCGGCCGGGTCGATCGATACACCGGACTCCAGCCTGGACGAGGCTACAGACTCCGCGAAGGCGACCCCTCTTCCCAGGCCTTGCCCGGCTTTCAGCAGAAACTCGAATCAAGGTAGAGCGGAGAAGAGGTCGCCGAGCTCGTGTTCGTAGTTTTTCCAGCGGGCGACGGACTTTTTGTAGATTGGCTGGCGGACCTGGGAGAGGCTGGATGTCCTGACGGGCCGTTCTGTACGGTGGAATTCCAGGCAGGCAGGTTCCCAGTCCAGCCCGCAGGCGGCCACCAGGCGGCGGGCCACGCCCTCCAGGTCGTCCACTGTCTCTTCGTAGTCGACCTCGTGGATGGGCGCCGGCAGCACGTTCCGCCAATGGTCCATGAGCCGCACGTACTGCTGGAAGCGATGCGCCAAATGATGGGGGTCGTTGGTCCAACGGGCGTTGCGGAGGTAGGTGATCCAGCATGAGACGGCGACGTCGCGCAGATCGCGGCGGCTATGGATGAAGGTCGCGTTGGGAAAGAGGATCGCGAGCAGACCGAGGTAAATGTAGTTGCTGGTCATCTTGTCAGCGACCCGCGGGGCGCCGCAACCCAGCTCGAGCAGTCGAGATTCGTAGCGGCCGGCCAGGTTCCGGACGAGCTCGGCGCTCAGGTCAGGGAGGCCGGCTAGGGGACTGTCGGATCCGGTTCAAGAGTGCAGGGATTGCCTCGAAGTGGAGCTGGGCCAGGTTCCGCTCGCCCACCCCGTGGAGCTGAGAATGGCTGGCCAGAATCTGTTCGATCAAGGAGGTACCCGAGCGCGGCAGTCCGACGATGAACACGGGGCGACGGGTTTCCAGGCCGGCGCCGGCGAACCTCGTGAACAACTCGGGCTGGAAACGCCGCGATCATGTCGGTGATCAGTCGCTCGTGGTCGGCAGGCTTGTACGGTCGGGACCGCATTTGGTTTTCGGCCAATGCCGCCGCGTTGGCGCGGCGCATGCACTGGGCGGCCTCGGCGTACCGCCGGCGCGCGTCAAGGATGTTGGACAAAGCGAAGAGCATGGGGATGCGGGCCGTTTCCGTCAGGCTCGGGTCGGCGATCCGCCGCTCCAGGAGGCCGAGGTCGTCGTCGGAGATCTCATTCCCCAGGAGCCTTGCCAACCGCGCCAGCGGCGAGGGGATTGGCAGGATTGCTCTCGAGCGCCCTGCGGAACCAGGCCTCGGCTTCGTCCATGTTGCCCAGCTCTTCCATGAGCCGGCCCATGCCGATGAGTGCGTCGAGTAAACTCGGTTGCAGCCGGAGCGCCGTTTCGTACCGCTCCTTGGCCTCGTCGTACTTGCCCTCCTGCTGCAGCACCCAGGCCAGGTTATTGTGGAACAGTGCACGATTGGGGTCGATCTCGATCATCTTCTTCAAGCATTCAATGGCCTCGGGATAGCGATCAAGATCGGTGACGGCGTCGGCCAGGTATCCCCAGAAGGCCAGGGTATTGGGCTCGAGCTCGGTGGCGCGGCGGAACCAAGGCGGGGATTCTTGAAGTACGGCCATCCTGACGCAGAGCGATGCCGATGTTAGCGTGGGCCAGAGCCAGACCGGGTTTTAGCCGAAGCGCCTCGACAAAACTCGCGATCGCCTCTTTGAAGCGTCCCAGCGCGCGGAGGGTTTCGCCGAGTCTGTTGTGTGCCTCGGCATGATCGGGCTGGAGTGCGACAGCGAGCCGGCAATGAGGTAGGGCCTCTTCAGCCCGGCCGAGATCGAGCAGAAACTGGCCGAGGTTGGACCGGGCTGCTGGTCAGCTTGGGGTTGAGCTCCAAGGCTTTGCGCAGGTGCTCGATCGCCGGCTCGACCTCTCCCAACGATCGCAAGGTGATGCCCAGGTTGGCGTGTGCCTGGGCGTAGTTCGGGCGGAGTGCCAGGGCGGTCTGGAAATGTTCGGCCGCTTCGGCAAACTGGCCCAAAGCGTGTAAGGCCAACCCGAGGTTGTTGTGCGCCTCGGGGTAATCGCGCCGGAGCGTCAACGCGGCGCGGCAACAGCCGACGGCCTGTTCGAACTGGCCGAGCGCCCGATACGCCTCGGACAGGTTGGAATGGAACGAGGCCTCACCGGGGCGCAAGGCCACGGCCTTGCCATAGAGCTCGACGGTCTCGGCGAACTGGCCCTGCTGCTGCCGCAAGACCCCCAACAGATACAAGGCGTCGACTTGCTCCGGATCGCGGCTGAGAATCGTTTGGTAAAGACGCGCGGCCAGGATCAACTCGCCGGCGCGGTGAAGCCGAAATGCATTGGCAATCTCTTCCCGCAACGTCATGCCCATCCTCGACCAAGCTTTTCGTGGAGTTCGTCTGCGTCTGGCACGGATGGCGTCTCCCTGCGTGACCCGCGCGTTCAAGGACGGCGGATCCAGACAATCGTACGTGCATGGAAAGGGTAAGGAAACGATGCCGTGACGCAGCCGACCATCCGGCTCGGCCAGCAGGACGTGTCCATCCATCCGTTCAACCGCCAACGGGTTCAGGTCAGACTGACGTATCCGCCGGTGCTCGGACAATCTGATTGACGCTAACATTAGCGATAAAATGCGATTGCGAGCCGTGAAACCGGGTTTTTGATGCCTTTTCGAGCAAATGCGAGAGTCGAAGGGTCGTTCGGTCCGATAGGAAACGAGGAGGCGAGGCGTCCCTATCTTTGGGGCGTTATCAGCTTCCGGCGACGTGGATTTCAACCTGGGAACCGGTGGCTGGTTGGACAGTCGGGGCAACTCGGCGGGATTACCGGCCGAAATCGGTGAACGTGCGACAGGCAGGACGGTCCATCTTGATCGCGACCTCGCGCACACCAAACGCACGGCCAAGACCCGCGGCCAGAGGGCTTTGCGGCAAAGTCCGCGCTCAGCTTGTGTCGAGTTCCCAAGCCGTCGCCCTCGGGCGACGATTGCGGACCGCTGGGCTGGGAGTGGGGTTGGTCGTGCTTGTGGGCTTGACCACATGGGCGGTGGCGTCGGTCTCGGTCTGGATGGCGCCGGCTTATCTGGCGCTTCATGGTTCTGATCTTCGTCACACCCCTGGGGAGGCGACCGTCGAAGTCGGCACCAGAGCCGGGTGTGGAGGCCATTTGCGACGGCGACACCGAGATCGGCCAACGCCTGCGAGCGGATCGAGCGGCAGGGGCGAATAACAACCGCCTCGCCGCCGAGCTTGACTCAGCCTTGGCGGCCGACGAGGCGGCGACCGAACCATTGAGCTCCATTGCCGATTCGGCCGGCTCCGCCGGCGCCAAGCCAAAGCGAGGGCGGGCTCGGGCGCGGAAGGTGGCCAAAACAGCCACCGAACCGGCCCTTGATTTCGGTCCCGTCACCTGGATCCGTGTCGGACCTGGCAAGTTTGTCCGGGCCGACGCCAACATCCAGGCCATCGAGCAGACTCAGGTCGAGGAGGTCGCGGAGGAGGCCGTTCCGGCAACGGACGCACCCGCGAGAACGCCAACGCCAGCGGCACCCGCCGCGACGCTGGCCGAGCAGGATCGTCTCGACCCGTTGGCAACAACTGCCGGCGAACCGGGAATGCTTGTCAGGTCCGATGTGTCTGTCGTGGGATCGGTCACCGAAGAGTACGGTATCACACCCTCTGCATTCGGTCCGGACCCGCGGCTCTCATCCGCGGCTGAAGTTCTGGATCATGATGGGTCTGGAGCGGCCGGCGAACTCGGGGCCGATCTCGCGTTCATAGCCAACCCCGACGTGGAAACGTCGAGGGGCCGCGATGATCACGGCCGGCTCTGGTCGCAACGGCGGACCCCGACGAGACGAACAGGCCGGATTTCTCGAGGGGTCGCCTGCGCGATCTTGGGTGTGGATCAACCGTCATCGCGACGACATGTCCGCACCCGCCCGAGACCCCGGACCTGGGTCTGGTCCCCGTTCGCACCGAATGCGCGCCGACAACAAGCAGCGCGCCGCGCCTTCGGGCGAATCGCCCACGTCCAGCGCGCGTTGCGACCACGATCACCGCCCAGTCGGTAAGAACTCGACTTTTCCGCCAACCCTTGCCTTGGGGGGACGTCGGATCGAGCAAGCTCATCAAACCAGGGAAGAGGGATGGGTTCCAATGCCGGCAGGCACGGGTACCCGTCCTTTTTTCGATAACCCAAGACACGGCTTGAGTGATCGCTGGATAGAGCCGGCTCCTACAGGATTTGCAGGAGGACGCCCCGTCTCCCGATCAGAGTTTCTCGCTACGCTCAGCCCGAACCTTGCATCGCCAACTCGAACATTTCCATGGGACAGGAGTCGACGAACCTGAGCCGGACAACCTGCAATCCCGACGGATCGGCCGAGATCACGACCAGTCTGGCTTCAGTTGGAACAATCGCCAGGTCTTTGGACTCCAGTCCCAACCAGAGAGGTTGGTCGGCCGGAGGTTCAACCTCAGTGATAACAGCCGCGCCACCGCCGCCAATGTTTAACAATTCAGCCGGGATCGTGCGCTCGATTTCCTGATCGTACCAGGCTAGGGTTGCGCAGCGTCTCACGCGCGGGATAGCGCTGCCAAAGCCGGCGTTCCTGATGCCGTTCGAGGACCGCATCGAGTGGGACCCAGGAGACGAAACGAAACCGCAGGAATAGCTTTCCTGAAGTGTCGACCGAACTTGCGACCAATCGGACTTCCCAAGGTTTTGTCTCGGCGAAGTCAGATTCCAGCCGGAGCCAGACGGTATGATCCGCGGGCGGCGCGAGGTCGGCCAGCACGGCTGCGCCTCCCCCACTGATATTGACCACGGTCATCTCACACGTGGAGTGCTCGGCGCCCTCGCCCCAACTCAGTTTGCCCCGTGCGTCTCTGAGCGCGTAGCGAGTCCACTGACGTCGCTCTTGCGGAGTCGCCATTGTTTTGATCGGTCGGGAAGCCAGCGGTTTTCCCTGTTCGGTCGCCCATCTTAGGTCCCACCTCTCGTCTATTATCAAGCGTAAGTCGTGGCAGGATTCCGTATTCGAAAAAAAACGAGAATTCCCAGATTTCTCCCCATGGCGACTCGTGGTCTGCAATCCATGCACTGATCCCGAAGGTTGATGGACTCCCATCAAGTCGCCGTTCATTGGCTCGACCGTTTCAATCCACCGAGTCTAACTAATCCGCGTATCCGGAACGATCCTTAAGTTTGGCGAAGTTGGTGTCGAAACTTGAAGGGTCGGGAAACGCATTGGATTCCCAATCGTTCCCGCTTCACCAAGGAGAGGATTGATTCTCTTGGGTCGAATGGTCTCGGCGGCGATTGTGGGGATTCTTTTGAGCCTCGGGCTCGCGGCGATGGTCCGCGCGGCGGGTCTTCCGGCCACGGATCAGCCGGCGGCAGGCTTGTCACCGACGCTTTTGCCCTCGGCCGAACCCGCGGCGTTTCCCGCCGAAGAACTGGTCCCCGCCCCAGCCCGGGGGATCCAAGATCCCGCTACGAGTCCAGTGCGGTTTCAGGCGTCGGCTCCCGCTGAGCGGGTTTCCTCGAATTCGGGGGACCTGCCCAGTGCGCTCCCTTCTCTCGTGCCACTGCCGTTGATGGCGGCTCAAGCGGCTCCGGCTCAGACGCAGGCGCCGCGCCGCGCCCAGACGCCTGCTCCACCAGGCCCGGCTACCGCGCGAAGCCCCTCAGAGCCGGCCGGCTCAACCGCCGCGGCCAGCCGCTGCCGGCCTCCAACCGGATATCCAGTTCGATCCCAACGGCTTGGTCACGCACTTCCACGTCAACGAGGGCGACCTGCGCCAAATCTTGGAACTGCTCAGTCGGCGTGCCGGCATCAATATCCTGGTTTCGCCCAAAGTCGGTGGGACGGTCACTGTCAACTTCGAAGGCGTGACCGTCGACCAAATTCTCGCCGCCGTGATCAAGCTGGCCAACCTGACGGAGAAGACAGACGGTTCGATCCACTACATCTACACCAAGCGGGAGCTCCAAGACGAAGCGGAAGAGGTCAAGAAGGAACGGATAGTGACCAAGGTTTACAAATTGAATTACGTCCGCTCTGATGAGCTGCTGAGCATAATCCGACCGTTCTTGAGCGTGGACGTCGGCCAGAAACGGATCTCGATCACGCCGACGTATCGGTTTGGAATCAGCGAGTCCAATACGGCCGTTGCCGGCGGCGGGACCGCGATGTCAGCCGGCGGAGGTGGTGGAGGCGGAGGTGGAGGTGGAGGAGGTGGTGGCGCATTGGGAGGCGGGATGGGGTTCCAACCGTCGACCGGCGGCAATTCACTCTCCGACGCCGACCACTTGATCATCCAGGATTACGAATCGAACATCAAAATCATCGACCAGATTATCCAGCGTATCGACATTCGGCCGGTGCAGGTCTTGATCGAGGCGGTCATCATCAGCGTCGACAATGAGCACGACAAGGAGCTCGGGGTCAACTTCGCGGTCGTTGACAACCTGGCCCAGATGCTTGGCACGGTCGGCACGGGAACGGCGCTGAACGGCAATGTCGGCTTCAACCCGACCCAGTTGCTTTCGGCGACCGGCCAACTCGCCCAGAGCGCAACCACGGATGGCCAAGGTTTTACCTCGGCGACAAATGGGGTCAAATTCGGCTTCGTCTCCAACAACGTCACCGGATTCGTCCGGGCTTTGGAGACGATCGGCAGTACCAAGATCTTGGCCAGTCCCCGGATCCTGGTCTTGAACAAGCAACGCGCCGAAATCCAGCTTGGTGCTCGACTGGGATTCCAGACGCTGTCCCAAAATTTTACCAGCACGATCCAGCAGGTCCAGTTCCTGAACACAGGAACGCTGCTGCGGCTGCGTCCTTTCGTCTCGGACGACGGGATGGTCCGGATGGAGATCCATCCCGAGCGGAGCTCAGGCTCGGTCACCAACAACATTCCCAACCAGCAGACGGCCGAGCTAACGACCAACGTGATGGTCCCCGACGGGGCGACACTGGTCATCGGCGGACTGATGGAAGACGAGGACGACTTTCAAATGCAAGGGCTGCCGGGCCTATCCCGGCTGCCGGCGCTGGGCTATCTCTTCGGTGCCCGGCAGAAGACCGAGGGAAGGCGAGAGCTGGTCGTGCTGCTGACGCCGCATATCTGGTCGGCCGATCAGGCGATGGCTCATGCACCGGTTCCGAGTGTCGCGCAGCCGGCACAAGGTGGCATGGCCGCGGGGTCGTCGTCGCCCACCTCCTTCGAGTTTTCGGCTTCAGCCTCGCCTCCGGGCTCGGCTCCGACGCCCGCGTCGGCTTCCCCTGGCGGACCCGCGTCCGTGTCCGCGACGGTATCCAGCTCCACGACACAAGGAGTCGCCGGGCTCGAGCCGGCGCCGACCGGCACGCCCCCGGCCCAAGATCCACAGTCATCGTCGGCTCCTAAGCGGCGACCCTGGCAACTCTTCGGTCGGCTGCTTCCGTGGCGGTCGCCCGAACAGAAGCCCGATCCATCCGTCGGGTTCGGGCACACTCCCCAACCCCAATTCCAGCCCCGCCACGACGTCTCCGCAGAACGCGACGACGTCGGTCCGCGCGGTCAAGAGCGACGCGACGGTGACCCAGGCGCGGTTTGAGCAAGAGTCCAGTTCGAGTCGGCCGCACGACGAGCGGCTGGATCATTCCCCTTTGGAGCCGCGCGGCGCCGGCCGTGCGGGCCGGCCGGCCGGATTACGTCCAGGAGGTGTGGCCGCCGGTCCGACGCGGCACACTGTTGTGCCGCGGCGAGAGTTTCGCGACGATCGCCCAGCGCTATTACGGATCCGCACGCTATGATAAGGCGCTGAAGTGGGCCAATCGCGGCATGATCGCACGGCCCGAACGGCTGACCGCCGGTGACCTGGTGTTCATCCCTCGCGTCGACGAGCTCGATGCTTCGCAGATTCGGCGCGATCAAAACGATGGCCAGCGCGTGCCATCCGAGTCAAGCCCACGATCCGCCAGCCCGGGATCACGTCGCCCACTGTTACCTGTTCATGTCGTCCAACGTTTCGAGACGCTCCGGAGCATCGCGCGTGACCGGCTCGGAAATGCCCGCCGTGCCAACGAAATCATCGAGCTCAACCGTGATCGGCTTTCCGACGCGGATCAGCTCACACCCGGCCAGCGCCTTCTCCTGCCTTCTGATGCCACGCCCGCGCGTCAGCGCGCTGAATCCCCGCGCGAGTCGTAGCCGATCAGCGTTCCCACCACGATCAGCGCGATCATCACCCATGGCACCAGCACAGAGCAGCAGGACACCGAAGGGGCTGGTGTCTTCCCAGAGATCGCCTGGCACAAGGGCGACTTCGGTGAGATAGCTGCCGGCGAAGAGCAGGCCCACCGTCAGTTCGACGATCGGATACCGCGGTGAGATCGGAGCCTGGCAGTAGCGGCACCTGCCGCGCAAGATCAGCCAGCCCAAGACCGGCAGGTTGTCGCTGGCCCGGATCGCCGCCAGGCAGCGAGGGCAGCGCGAACGTGGACGCAACACACTCAGGCCGATGGGGATACGATGAATACAGACGTTGAGAAAGCTCCCAACGCACGTTCCCAGGATCAAGAACGATAAAGCGAGCGCGAGATGATGCGAAGGAGTCATGCCACAAACCTTCCTTGAGGATCGGCGCTCATTTCGATCATGGCCGTCGCCATGATCGGGAATCGGCGGTGAGAGCGACATCGGGCCCGGCGATTGTCGCGTGGATGTGCGCCATATGGAACAGTATCCATTGATACGAAACCAGCGCGAGGTAGAGGCTGATGAACGCGGGGATCAGAAAACCGACACGGAAGCGGCTACCGAACATCGGATAGTTCTTGTAAACGACGAGGAAGGGAAGCCCCATCGCGGTCAGGACATACTTGCCGAGCAGGAAAGCCAGGGGTCCGCGCTTCAGCAAATGCCACATGAGCGGGTTCGCCTCTTCGCTGTTGAATTCGAGTAGCTCGATGGTGAGCACGCCATCGAGGATCGTGAGGCTCAACAGGGTCACGACCATCGCGAGCGTGACCGCATCGAACCGGTCCACGAAGACCGTGCCGCGGTACTCCTCGGCCCGCCTGGGCCCGGTACGTCGACCACCGATGCGGAACGCATCGATTGGCGACGTGGGCGACCGGCGACGGTCCGACTGGCGGCGCTGGCCTCCGGATGGATCATCGTTCAAGGTAGGTGGCAAAACATGACTCCACGGCGACGGCCGGGTTTCCCAGAGTCTGACGCCGGAGAGCGCACGTATGCTCGGCATACTTCCGGTGCCAGTGGCGCGGCTTAGCGTTCAATCCAGCTTAGGCCAAGGTTTCGCCGGTGTCGCTCGCTCTCAATGGCGTGTTGATTGAGGGCAACATCCCCTTCTCGGGGGGACATGCACAAAACCCCTCATAAGCACGCGGTCTTCGTTCCTTGAGGAGGGAGAGGCCCGCTGGTGTCAGATGGACAAGCGAACGACCATTCGCGAAGGCGGTGTCCACCAATCCGCGATCGTTCGCATCCTCCCAGACAGGGAGCTTCGGGCATGACGTGCGCCACGCTTCCATCGTTTCTTGATAGGTACGTTCTCTGCGTCCTACCCATTCCAGCAGATCGAGAATCAGATTTTCAACGGTGTCGGTCATTGAGCGTCACCACCTCCCTTCAGTTGATCCCGATTCAGCGGCCTGCGGCCAGGGTGTCAGAGTATTGATCTACGGCAAACGCCATTTTATTTTGGAGTGACCGATGAGTTGCCGCGGCCGGGCTCAGCACGAGACGCTCCGGGGGCTGCTGGAGGCTGGCCTCCTCGGCCTGCGCCTCCCCGTCCCTGTCCGTATGGACGTGGCGGGTTGGCTACGTAGGCGGCTACGTCCTTCGCGGCCTTGGTTTCGATGCCAGGCTTCTGGAGGAAGCCGAGGTCTCGGGCCCAGTCGATGAAGCGATACTGCCAGGTTCCGTAGGGGATGTTATTGCGGTCGGTCAGGCCACCGGACATGCGGCTCCCGTCCGGCAGGGGGTCGCCGGGGTGGCGGCCGTTGCCGTAAAGGTGCATTTCCACATTGGGGACACCAGCCATCAGCATCGCCTGGTAATACTCCAGAGCCCAGATGGTGTGGACCCGGTCACCGGCGCTGCCACAGACGAGAAACGCGGGCGGAACGTCTTTGGGGATGGGCGGCGCGGTGCGGTTGCGGGCGAAGGGCGTCGGGCCGGGGTAGATGATACCGGCGAAGTCCGGGCGTGAGGAAATGCCGGCGAACGGGTCGGATGGATCGTTGTTTTTCTTGTCCCAGTCTTCGTAGAGAACGGCGGCCGGAGCGGCGAGCTCAGCGCCGGCGGAAAAGCCCATGACGCCGATCCGATTGGGGTCGATGCCCCATTCTTTGGCGTAGGCGCGGACGACGCGGACGGCCTGTTGTGCGTCGTGAACAGCGTCAACCTCGGCAACGTAGCCGTCGGCACGCAGCCGGTTCCGAAGAATGATGGTGTTGATGCCGTAGTTGTAGAAGAAGGGGACGAAGTCGGCGCTCTCACCGCCTACGTTCAGGGTTCGGTGACCGCCTCCGGCGATGACGATGACCGCGGTGCCGGTGTTAATGGACTTCTCCACCATGTGGACTTCGATTGAAGGATTGTGGATGGAGACGATGCTGCTGATGCGGCCGTGGACGGTCTGGCTCATGTTGTAGACCTCAGGCACGTGGATCTTGTCGGCCTTGAGGTAGGGCGAGTTCGGCG
Source organism: uncultured Planctomycetota bacterium (assembly GCA_963720335.1). GTDB lineage: Bacteria > Planctomycetota > Planctomycetia > Isosphaerales > Isosphaeraceae > CAVRFS01. Next base: position 91,095 of record CAVRFS010000011.1, read on the forward strand.
GGAAGAGCGGCACGACGATGCCGCCCGGCAGGATGGCTTGGGGGGCGTAGGGCTGGCCAGTGTCGGCGGCTGGCTTGGGTACGGATTGGGGCGCCGGCAGTGGGGGTAGCGGAGCCTTCGTCTGGGCGATCGCGGCGGTGCCGATCAGGGCGCAGGCGGACAGAAGTGCGGCTCGTTTCATTGGTTTTCGATTCCTTGTGTTTGTCGTTGGCGAGACACCCTTGACGAGTTCGCTTCGAACTGTGCGTCGCAGTGATTTTATCAGGTTCAACGCCTCCTACAGCGGTTTGCTTATGGGTTGCACACGCCACGACAGCAACGGCGATCATACTAGCCCGAAGCGTCAGCGAGGGGACACAGCCAAAATCCTCGCTGACGCTTCGGGCTAGTATGGACCGTGGGCAACCCGAGTGTAAACCGCTCTTCTCTTCGGTCTTTCCAGTCTTCCCGAGGCTTATGACCCCGACGTATCGGTGAGACTATCGATTGATCTGAAGCGACGGCGCCTTCGCCTTTATTTGCGCAATGTCCTCGTTAGAGACCTGACAGCCGCGGATCGAAAGGTAGCCCAGACGCCGCAGGGTGATGACGTGTTTCAAGCCGGCGCCTGTCAGCGGCGGCATTCCGTCGAGCGAGAGGACCATAAGGCTCGACGCGCCCGCGAGATGGCTAAGCCCTTCGTCCGTAACGGCGCTGCCGTTGAGATGAAGGCTTGAAAGGTTGCGAAATGCGACGAGCCGGCTCAGGCCAGGACCCTGGACCTTCGTTTCGATCAACTGCAACATAGTCAGGGATGGCAAGTCTGGCAGTGATTCGAGGCCGGCGTCGGTGATCGGTAGACCGTCCAGATTGAGGCTTACGAGGTTCCGCAGGTCAAGATGAGCCATGCCGGCATCGGTGATCGGCGCCGATCGCTTGGCTTTCAACAACGCGGGCGCGTGGCTCGCCAAATCGAGGTGGCGCAGGTTCCGAACCGTTTCAGATGCCGAAGTCCGTCGTCGGTCACGCTGGTATCCGCGAGCTGCAGAGAACCGATGCGATCGCCATGATTCGTCGCCAGCCGCGCGAGCGCCGCATCGTCGAACTTCGCGCCCGAGAACGTCACGACGAAGGTCTCATCCGTGCCCAGGAGTCCCAAAAACTTCTGCGCAGGCTGAATCCGCCCCGCTAGACCGCCCAGCGCGGTTATTTCGGCAATGATGCCTGCCGGCATCGTTAAGGTCCACGACCAGGATGCTCCCGGGCTCGTCCGACGGCGAAGTGCGGCTCGCTCAGCGCGGTGAGGTACAGCTTGCAACAAACGAGAGGCCCAGGGCTGAGAAGATGGTCATCCCTTTGGTCTATGGACCCCTCTGGTAGTCAGCGGCTCGATCGCGAACGGAAACATGCGTCCTTTGGGACCTCGGGAGCGGCCCGTTGGGCCGGGTAGACCTGGGTGGTCGCCCACTGCGGCCTGGCACCGTTCTGTCCCCGCGTGGGAAATAACCGGAAACCCGCTCTGACCCGAATGGCACGAATGTGTACCCGAATGGCACGAACGTGTACCGGGGAATGAAGCATACGATAGACGAAATCTGCAAAGTGGTTGGGATCTCGGGGCCCACGCATTATAAGCACGGTGATAAGAACAGCTAATAGACTTGATAATATCACTTATTTTATCTGCTTCTAATATGGCAACTTTGCGAATGAAGAGATTTTTTCAACTATCTCGTAGAAACTTTTCGTATGATCATACATTTTCTCCCTGAAAGCTGCTAAATCTAGATACTACGCATAGGACCGTAAGGAGGAGGAGAATTCGGCGTGGCAGCGACTACAACCTGGCGACAACCTTAATTCGACGCTGGCATGCGCCTGTGTGCCTATTTTATGAGAGCTTTTAGGCATCCATGGTGGTCCATAAGGATTCGTTTGTTTTAAGACATCGGTGGTTTTCTGTATGTAAGCGATTTCGGTTACGCTAAGAAAGAGGCATTGATTTAAGTGATGCTTGTCGGCCGTAATGGAGGAGGCCAGAGGCCAGATCGAAGATTACCAATCGAGGATCAGTTTCCGCCCGTCTGAAAGGTATTTCGAGAGGATCGATAGGATTGCGAAAATCGTGAGAAACGTGAGGAATCCGAGGAAGGCTGGCGTTCCAATGGCATTGTCAAAAGTCTTTTCAAAAGATTCACCATTAATGATCGGCCAGATTACAAAGGGTAGAACAAAACATAATGCTATTAAAGTCAACGGATAGATCAATACGACCGGCTCCAGAAAGGGGTTGTATGCCAACCAATCTTCTAAAAAGCCGCCGGGCACGGTCATTTTAAGGTGATGGGAATCTATATCTAAAACTGAACGTATATTTTGTTCCGTTTTGGCTGAAATTCCCGCAGCTCCGCAATTCTTTTCCCGCACTCGTTCTGATTTCGACGATTCACAGACATGATGGTTTTCCGTAGGTGGGAATCGGACGGTGTCAAGCTCATTGTGTCGCGGCGGAAAAGTGAACTGGCATCAGGGTTTTTGAAAAATGCACTGACATCAGGTCTTTTTAAAACTCCCGGATAAGCACGGCCACATACCACACAGAAGGAGCCAAGATCGCACTCGCTCGGTTTGGAGTGGATAGTACATTCTATGGCACTAACCACGGTGCTGTCGATCACGTTGCGGTCCTGTCCACCCAATATGGAACCCTGCTGTCCCCGGAACCCTGCCGTGCCGTGTGCCCGAACCTGCCCGCCGGCAATTGAGTCTAGTGTCGCCGTAACCCTGCTGGCGAATTACCGCGGTTTGATGTCTTCTCCCCATTCCGTATGATCGGGACCGGGCCACTCATCAACGAAGGTCCGCCGAGCCCAGGCGTTCCAGGCGGCCTCGAGCTTGGCGGCTAGCTCAGGCTGTTGTTTCAACAGATCGTGTTGCTCGGTACGGTCGGCCTCCATGTCGAAAAGCTGCCAGGACTGTCGGTGGCGAAGGACCAGCTTCCATTTCCCGTCGCGCACCGCTTTGTTTCCCTCGTGCTCCCAGAAGATCGGCTCCGTCCGAGTGAGCGGCTTTCCCAGGAGGGCGGGTCGGAGGCTGACACCCTGCATCGGCTCGATGGCGTTGCCACCGAACTCGCGCGGATACGACGCGCCAGCGAGATCGACGGCGGTCGCCATCACGTCGATCAGGTGCACCGGCTGTTTCTCCAGGGCGCCGCGGCGTCCCGCCGGAATACCCGCCGGCCAGTGAGCGATGAGTGGTGTGCTGATGCCTCCCTCGTGGGTGAAATGCTTGTAGCGACGAAAGGGTGTGTTCGCCATTGTCGCCCAATCCATCCCGAGAAGTACGTAAGATTGCGGCCCGCCGATCGGCCCGTCGCCTCGCGTGACGCCCGGCGGACCACCCTCTGCATTGCCGCCGTTGTCGCTCAGGAACAGGATCAATGTGTTATCGAGCACTCCCCGGCGCGCCAGTCCATCCACCAGGGTGCCCATGGCCAGGTCGATCCGTTCGATCATCGCGGCGTAAACCGCCATGATCTCGTCGAAGCGCCGCTGCCTGTCGGCGGGCCGCGACACCCAGGTTGGCACGTCCGGCGGGCGCGGGGAAAGAGTCCATTTCGGGTCGATCACCCCCAAAGAAAGCTGTTTCGCATAACGCTGGTCGCGGAGCGTGTCCCAGCCTTTCAGGTATTGGCCTCGGTATTTCGCGATGGTGTCCGCGGGCGCACGAAGCGGAAAATGCACAGCTCCTTGCGCGATATAGAGAAAGAAGGGCTTTTTCGCCGCCCGCGCCTCGTCGACGAACTTCAAACCCCACTCGGTAAAGAGGTCAGTCGAGTACCAGTCCTTGCCAAAGACGGGCGAATCCTTGGGGAGTTCCTGTGCCATTGAGGTAGAGGTTTTCCGTTCCCGGCTTGTCTGACTCCTTTGGGAAGTAGACTTCGCCGAATCGCGAGTTCAGCGAACGCTCAAAGCCCCGGTTCCAGGGAGTGCAACCGTGCTGCTGGCCGAGGTGCCACTTGCCCGTCATCGCCGTGAAGTAGCCGGCGTCGCGGAGGACTTCGGCGATCGTCACCGACCTCGGCAGGAGCCGGCCGCGAATCCCTTTCGAGTCCGCCTCGACCCGAGTATCGAGCCAGCCCATTCCGGCCTGGTGCGGATAGAGGCCGGTCAACAGCGACGCCCGCGTGGGACTGCACCGCGCCGCGTTATAAGCCTGCGTGAAGCGAACGCCCCGAGCGGCGAGCCGGTCGAGATTCGGCGTCGGAACCTCGCCGCCGTAGGGGCCGATGTCTGAGAAGCCCAAGTCGTCGACCAGCACGACCACGATGTTGGGCCGATCGGCCGCGACGGCCGTCAACGTGGGGCCGACGCACCCGATCACGAAAAAGAGTAGAGCCGTGGTCGATCTCGTCATCGGAACACCTCGTTGAGTCCACGAGCAGGCGGGCTGGCGGCCCCGGTCGACTACCTTGACCGAGGCCGCACTCTGACCGGCTTCCGAGCGATCCGCACGTAATCGAGATCACCGAAGTCCGCAGAGACCGATGTCGCCCGTGCGCGAGCATACCGCGATGGTCAACCACGCGAAAGCCCTCGATCGCAGTCATCGTCGGAGGCGTTTCTCCCGATCCTTGATTGGCTACACGGGCAGTATCCCACCGACGGGGGCATCCTTCATCATCTGGTCAAGCTGCTCTGACTCCTCGATCGCACGATCGATCCAGGCCGCCTCCGACTTCGTCGTAGCGATTGACCGGATTAATGCCGCGCGAACTGCGCTTGGCCTCAGATTCCCTCGCGGGTTCCGGGCACACCACGCGGATTCCCAGGGCACCATACCTAACTCCGGTCGGCAATTGAGTAAGGTGTCCCCGAACTTGCCGTGTCCCTGAACCTGCCGGTTGGCAATTGAGCATGGCGTCCCCGGAACCGATGTAGCCGACAATTTCTCATTTTGTCGATACCGGATCTAACGCGCTTTCTCGCTGCGCTCGCAAGATCGAAGCCTACGATTGGCAATGAGCCCCCTTGAGCGGCTTGTCGTATCCGGCTAAAGTTGTAGTCGGGCGTGATGATTTGTAGACGAACCGACTGGCCGAGTGTGGGAGATTTCACCGATGCCGATCAAGACGGGGAGGCGATTTTGGGCGTTGGCGGCAGCCGTTGGTGTTGTGGCCGGGCTGAGTGCCCGGGGTCAGGATGGACCGACCGGTGATGGCCGGGCAGCGGCGCAGCGGGTGCTCGACGAGAAGCTCACCGCTCGCTGGAAGCGAAAGGCCGCGGAGTACCGCATCGTCTTGCATTCGAAGCCGGACACGGCACTGGCGCTACGGGACGAACCCGCCCTGCGCTGGACGAACCCGGTGCGCGAGACCGATGACGGCCTGGTCTGGCTCTGGCTGTCCGGGGGCCGGCCGGCGGCGGTCGCTTGCTTCTACCGGGCCAAGTTGGAGGGGCGGACCATCGAAGCCCACGAGTTCCACTCGCTGGCAACCGTCCTGTTGACCGCGACTCGCAGCGGTCAGACGGTTTGGGCGCCTCGAATCCCCGGCGTAATTCCAAGTCCGATTCCGGGCGCCCCCAGGCCGGCGTCGACGCCCGCCGAACGGCTCCGTCAGATGCGCGCCCTGGCGCGCGAGTTCAAAGCGTCGGTGGACCTGGAGACAGGGGGCACTCAACTCCGGCTGCTCTCTCAGCCCCTCTTCCGATATGAGTCGGAAACCGACGGGGCGCTCTTCGCCTTCGTCCTGACGACCGACCCGGAAGTGTTATTGATCATCGACGACCGGCCCGGCGCGGGAGGCCACGCCTGGCACTACGCGTTCGCCCGCATGTCAAACCACAGCCTCGCCGCGAAGCATCGCGACCGAGTTGTCTGGGGGCGCCGGCCGATATGGACGAGACCAACCCGACCAAGCCGTATTGTAGCCAATGGGACGTTGGCCCCCGGATGCTGCCAACCCATTGAATTAGCACCCGTTCCGCTTTCCCGACCAACTTGTCCGAGCGTGGTAGGCGTGCTGACGGAATTGAACTGCGTTGTCCTGGGCTTAGAATCTGCTCTGGTCGGCTGAGTTGGCTGGCCCGTAACCCGACCCTCCCTGGTCTATCGCCTTGACCCATCGATGCCACTCCACGTCGTCTCTGGACGATTCAAATGAAAACCGATCGACAGCGCAAGACGATCAGAGGTACCTCGGGCCATCCGTGAGTGGACGAGAAAAGGTGTCGACGGGGCGGGGAAGCGGGACGGGTCCGGTATCGACAAACCCGCTTTTTGAACCCATTGGCACGACCGGCGCGGCTCGCTTTCCTTTCGTGTAATTCTGAGACTCCTCGCGGATCTCCACCGAATCTTGGGTGCGACTGGTCGTGCCCGACCAGTGCGCGCCGCGCGCGGCGCGCGCATTGTCGGCTAAGCAGCATGGGCACTGGTCGGGGGGGTGGTCCCGGCGGAACCCGGGCCCAGGTTCGCGGCGTCGGGTCGGCTGGACCGGCGGAATTACGGCGTATTTCGAGGCTCTTGGTTATGCCCTGTTCACCCCCCCTGACCCCCCTTCGCAAGGGGGGGAAACAGATCGCTCGCTCGCACCGGCATTCATCGCACAACAAAATCGTGTGTCTCGAAACCGTCCCGCGAGCGCGTCTAACACCAACTTTTCATCATCCCAGGCGGCAGCTTCCCCTCGCTCCACGTCGGGCTAGTGTCAGACGGTTCAGGCCAAGCCGTATCCAACCCGTAAGTAAACCGCTGTAGAGATGTCCCCTTTGCCTTCTTAGGAGCTTAGAGATGTCCCCTTTGCCTTCTCCTCAACGGCTACTTCGCGGCCGGGATGACTTGCAGGCTGTCGTGGCCCGGCTTCGGTGACGCAAGCCGCCTTTACGGCAACCGATAACAGCGAGCGAGTTCCCGGTGCAATTTGGAAGCGGGCTTCGCGCCGGCCGAGGACCACTCTGCGCGTCAGACGGATCGGCTCGGGCACTTCCATGTTTCTTATATATTTATATAAGATCATATTAAACTACTACTGTACGTTTGTGAAATACGTGACAACCTTGGGAGATCGAGCGATGCGTCGTTTGCAAAACGCAGCCTGGCCGATCGGGGACGATGATGTGCATGGCCTTCGGATCGGGAGGGAGGGGCGTGTCTCCCGGTGTTTCTGGACCCGCGAGATGATGGTCCTACTGTCCATCATCGTGGCGGCATCGGTCTGGCTCGTGAACCAGGACCCGGGACGAGGGGCCGCTGCGGTCCGAATGGCGCGGGGAGATTCAAAGACCCAGAACATCGCCTTCGCGTTCTCCCCGGATGGGGCGACAATCGCGACCAGTCAGTGGGATCGCCGCGTGACGTTGCGTGACGTGGTGGATGGCTGGAGTATTCGATCCGTCCCGGGTTGCCGAGGTTTTTTCATGGGCCTGGCCTTCTCGCCCGACGGTCGATTCCTGGCGTTGGGCGGGATCGACCCCGACATCACATTGCTCGATCTGCGGGGGACGGGATCGGAACGGCGGTTGGGAATGGCGATCCGCTGTGTTAAAGCATTGGCGTTCTCGCCCGACGGGAAGGTCCTGGCCGCGACCAGTTTTCTTCACAACGAAATCGTGCTGTGGGACATGGACGCGGGCCGGCCGCTTGAACCCCTCCGCGGCCACGGCTCACCAGTCATGAGCATGGCCTTCGCGCCCGATGGCCAGTCGCTGGCTTCGGGGGCGCGGGATGATGAAGCGATCATCGTTTGGGATCTCACGCTCGGCCTGCCGCGTCGCCGCCTGGAGGTGCCGCGCGGCCCGGTCGATTCGATCGTCTATTCGCCGGACGGCGGCCGGCTGGCTTCGGTCAGTCCTCGCGAAGGCTGCTCCCGGCTATGGGATCTCGCGTCAGGACGGCAGGAGCGGACCATCCGGGGACGCTCGGTTGCCTTCTCCCCGGACGGCCGACTGTTCGCCGCAACCGGCCTTGATGCGCGGGTCAGGGTCTCAAGCATCGCGACCGGTCAGGAACTCCACGACCTGGATGGCCAGGCGGACTGGCTCATCGCAATCGCCTTCTCGCCCGATGGCCGAACCCTGGCCGCAATCGCAAGTGACAATGACGTCCGCTTCTGGGACATGTCCGCATTGCGGGGCAGTCCAAGCGACTGAGGACCGGGAATTTGCACCTGCTCGTCGACAACGGCGCAATCCATAAGCACCCCAAGGTCAGGTCGTGGCTGAAATGTCACAGCAGGGTTCACCTCCTCTTCATCTCAAAGCCAGAAACTCGCTTCGATTGCTCTCTACTCGGCCCTCAATGTAACCTCGATCGATCGGCCGCCATTGAGGATGATCGGGATCGGCTATGTCTGCTGGTCTCCCCGGGAAGGGTTCGGACGGGAGGTTCCAGGGATACCATAATCAATTATCGACCGGAGTTAGGCATGGCGTCGCCGGAATCCCGGAGCTATGGTGTCCCCGGAATCCGGAGTTAGGTGTGAGCTCCGTTCTTGTTCCTACAGGACCGCCTGCAATGCGGTCACTGAGAGTTAGTATACACGGGTTGAGAAGAGATCGAAAGCCTCGCTGAGAGCTTGTGGAAAAGTAGGTGTTTCAACACTAGATGCGTCCGATGGCGTTCCAGAACTCCTTACCAACAATTGGATTAGGCGATAGTGTCCATCATTATGGCACAGGCCCGTTTAATTCTTTCACACGCTCTCAACGGTGGATGAGATCGCTTCTGAGGAGGACCAACCCTCGGAGTCCAACGCAGCAGGGAAGAGCGTGAGGCGATCTCTCTTTTCGTCCGCAGTTCGGGCAATCTCGGTGAGCCTCGCCTGCTGGGTTACGCAGGGTCCCTCAATCCGCCTACTCGAACGAATGACTTTGCGGGACCGCGGTTCTCGCGCGGACCCAATTTCCCTGGTCCGCGCACGAACGGGTTTAGCTTGTGGGCTCTCTGTTTCAGAGGTGCCCCCGCGGCTCTGCGAAACCAGGTCTGAACGCTTCTCTCTTGGTCAGAAACCATTGCCAATAAACGAGCTATGGAGAAGAAAAATGGACGTGGCGAGAATTGCACCCGCGTCCTAGATAACCGGTCGCCCTCGACTTTAAGGGGTACCAAATAAGTCCAATTGCCGTAATGAGATACGGCCAGGATTCCCGCTTCAAACCGTTCGTGTCAATCAGGCATGTCCCAAATATAAGTCCAATTGCTATAATGAGCTGCTGCTAGGCGCCCTACCTTGAACCGGTTGTATCGATTATTCCTGTGTCACACGTAAATCCAATTGGCGTAAGAAGATAGCGCTAAGACCACCGCTTCTGACCGGTTGTATCGATTATTCCTGTGTCACACGTAAATGCAATTGGTGTAAGAAGATAGCGCTAAGACCACCGCTTCTGACCGGTTGTATCGATTATTCCTGTGTCACACGTAAGTCCAATTTCGATAAGGAATTACTACCAAAACCCCTGCATCGAACCGATTGTATCGATTATTCCTGTGTCACACGTAAGTCCCATTGTTGTAAGGAGATGAAGATTCTGGCGGAGTTCGGGTTATACCTGTGTCACACGTAAGGTTTATCGCGCCAATGATATACGGCCGAATGAAGTTTTCCCGTCCTACACAAGTGTGTGCGCAGCGAGATAAGAGGTCATTGTGGCCGACGGATGTCATTGTGTCTTGCTTTAGCCGGAATTGGAGAAACGCGACGACCGAGTTATCGCAGAACTCGGGAGGCGTTTCTCCGATGCGAGAGCCCCGCGAGAACGATACGCCCGTCGAGAAGGTCGCCGAGATGGGGGTCGTCGCAGGTGATCGGCTCCATTATCATCATTAGAGGCGGGACTCGCGTATGCGATACAAGGTTGCGCTCCACCGGACTGAGGAAGGAATCAGCGTTTCCGAACCCTGGCTGCTGGTCTGAGGGTGATACCGAGGAAGAGGCGATCGAGAATATCCGCGACGCGATTCGCGAGTATCGGGCGGCCTTGGATGACCAGACCGGAGCGAGGAACTCCGCGAACTAAAAGTGATCGAAGAGGAGCAACATTAAGAGAAGGATTTCGATTAGAGTCTACCTCTGGAACCTCTCTGCGCCCTGCGCATCATCTGGCCACGGAAATCGAAGACATTTTTAGCCACGAATGAAACACAGATTGAACACCGATGAAATGCATCAAAACATTGCAACTCAATTCAAGTCGATTCTCTGATCCGTGTTTTATCCGTGTTCAATCCGTGGCTAACTCTCCCTCTACGAGATTCGTATTTCGTGCTCGTGCTCTGAATACTCCTCATACTCTTACTCATCATCTTACTCTTTCTCGTGTTCATGAGGCCGCTTCTCGACCCGTCAATCGAAGCTTGACCGCATCGTAGAGATCACGAGGGAGGCTCGCCTTGGGATGGATTGCTGGCTGCGCTCGCAATCGCCGTCGTTGCTCTCACGGGTGACGCAACGGCTTTGGCAACGGACGTCGAGTTCAACCGCGACATCCGGCCGATCCTCTCGGACCGGTGTTACCCGTGCCACGGGCCCGACGGCGCCAAGCGGAAGGCCGACCTGCGGCTGGATCAGGAGTCGGCCGGCAAAGGCCATCCACGACGGCCGCCGCGCGATCGCTGCCGGCGACCTCGAGGCCAGCGAGCTGTACCAGCGGATCACGGCCGAGGACGATTCGGAGCGGATGCCACCCGTCAAGTCGGGGAAAACCCTCAGCACCGCCGAGATCGAACGAATCGGCCGCTGGATCGCCGAGGGGGCAAAGTGGCAGCCGCACTGGGCGTTCATCGCGCCCAAGAGCCCGCCGACTCCCCAGGTCCGCCACCAGGACTGGCTCCGAAATCCGATCGACGCGTTCATCCTGGCCCGCCTGGAGCGCGAGGGGCTGGCACCGAGCCCCGAGGCCGAGCGAGGCATCTTGATCCGCCGCGTCACTCTCGACCTGACCGGATTGCCCCCCAGCCGCGCCGAGGTCATGGCGTTCGAGAACGATGCCGGCCCCAACGCTTACGAAAAGGTCGTCGACCGGCTGCTGGGTTCACCGGCCCTCGGTGAGCGGTTGGCCAGCCGCTGGCTGAACGCGGCCCGGTACGCGGACACCAGCGGCTATCAAACCGACGGCCCGCGCATCATGTGGCGCTGGCGCGACTGGGTGATCGATGCCTACAACCGCAATCTGCCGTTCGACCGGTTCACGATCGAGCAGCTTGCCGGCGACCTGTTGCCCTCGCCAACCCTCGACCAGAAGATTGCGACCGGGTTCAATCGCAACCATCGCGGTAACAGCGAAGGGGGGCATCATTCCCGAGGAGTACGCGGTCGAGTACGTCGCCGATCGCGTCGATACCACGGCGACGGTCTGGCTGGGCTTGACGCTCGCCTGCGCCCGCTGCCACAGCCACAAGTTCGACCCGATCTCCCAGGAGGATTTCTACAGGTTCTTCGCCTTCTTCAACAACGTCCCCGAGAACGGACGGGCGATCAAGCTCGGCAACTCGCCCCCGATGATCCAGACACCGACCCCGCGCAGCGGCAACAACTCGACACACTCCAAGCCCGGCTGCACGACCTGGAGCGGCAGGCCCAGGCACGCCTGCCTGAACTCGCCACGGCCCAGGCGCAATGGGAGTCGTCCCTCCGCGAGCGCCCGCCGTTCGACTGGTTTTCCGAAGATCGATCTCGTCGCTCGCTTATAGCCTGGACGGAACACTGGTCCCGAATCAAACCAAGCCAAAGGTCGAACCGCGCTTCCGCGACGGCCAGCCCCAGTACACTCGAGGTCCAATCGGATCGGCCCTCGCTCTCGACGGCCGAGCGTTCCTCGACGCCGGCGACGTCGCCCGGTTCGGCTTCTTCGACAAGTTCACGCTCAGCGCCTGGATCAAGGCCAACGGCTCGCAACGGGGGACCATCCTCTCGCGGATGGTCGACCAGCCGGAAGCCGAGGGGTACAGCGTCGTCCTCGACCAGGGCAAGATCCAGGTCAATCTCGTGAAGCGCTGGCTGGACGACGCGATCCGCGTCGAGACCGCGTCGGTCGTCCCCGACGAAAAGTGGACGCACGTCGCCGTCACTTACGACGGCTCGCGCGTCGCGGCCGGGGTGAAGGTTTATGTCGACGGCAAGCTCACGCCCATCAACGTGCTGCTCGATGAGCTGAATCAAACGTTTCAGAGCAAGGAGCCACTGCGAATCGGCGCCGGCGGCGGTCTCGGAAGCCGGTTTGTGGGTGCCATCGACGAGCCCAGCATCTATTCCGCGGCCCTCGACGCCGGTGACATCCAGGTGCTGGCGACCAAGGAGTCGATCACCGAGATCCTGCGGATCGCCTCGAGCCGTCGTACCGAGGGCCAGGCGCGGAAGCTCCGCGAGTGTTTCCTGGCGACCGATGCTCCGGACTCGGTCCGCGAGCTGCACGCACGAATCCGCTCGTTGCGCGACGGCGATCGTCGAGCTGGCCGAGAGCATCCCCACGACCATGGTCATGGAGGAGCTGCCCGCCCCGCGCGCGACCCATGTCCTGGTCCGCGGCCAGTACGACCAGCCCGGGCCTCGGGTCGAGCCCGGTATCCCGGCCTGTCTTGCCTCGGGCACGGCAACGGCGAAGCCGAGCCGGCTGAACCTGGCCCGCTGGCTGGTCGATCCGGCAAACCCGCTGACGGCGAGGGTCGCGGTCAACCGCGATTGGCAGATGCTCTTCGGCACCGGGCTGGTGAAGACCGTCGATGACTTCGGCGCCCAGGGCGAGCCTCCGAGCCACCCGGAGCTGCTCGACTGGCTGGCGACCGAGTTCATCCGCTCCGGCTGGGACGTCAAGAACTTGCTCCGGCTGATGGTCACGAGCGCGACATACCGGCAGTCGTCGCGCGTCAACGCGAAAGGGCTCGATCGCGACCCCGAGAACCGCCTGCTGGCGCGCGGGCCTCGGCTGCGGCTGCCGGCCGAGATGATCCGCGACCAGGCGCTTCGGCTGGCCGGGCTCCTGGTCGAGCGAACCGGCGGCCCGTCCGTGAAGCCGTACCAACCACCCGGGCTCTGGAACGAGCTGGCCGACGCCGAATACGTCCAGGACCATGGCGCGAATCTCTATCGCCGCAGCCTCTACACGTTCTGGAAGCGGACCGTTCCCCCTCCCGCGATGGTCGCGTTCGACGCGCCCTGGCCGTGAGACCTGCATCGTGCCGGGAATCGCGGACGAATACGCCGCTCCAGGCACTGGACGTCCTCAACGACGTCACCTACGTCGAGGCGGCGCGTGCCTTCGCCGAACGGATGATGAAGGACTTCGGAGCGACGCCCGAAGCGCGGCTCGACCGCGGCATTCCAGGCCGCGACGGCGCGGCGAGCTCGGCCCGAGGAAGTCGCCATCCTGCTCGAAGGGTTCTCATGACCAGCTCGCCCGGTTCCGTCGCGATCCTCGGGCGGCGAATGCACTGGTCAATGCCGGGGAATCGCCCCGCGACCCGCGTCTCGACCCGTGCGAGCTGGCGGCCTACACGACCATGGCCCAACTGATCCTCAACCTCGACGAGACGATTACCAAGGAGTGACGCGCCATGGACCCCTCTCTGGAACGCGAGCAGCACCTGACGCGCCGGCATTTCTTCGGCGAAGCCGGCGCGGGGCTGGGCACGATCGCGCTGGCATCGCTCCTTGACCGCGATCTCTTGGCGGCGGATCGCGTGGGATCACGAGCCGGCGCAGGCGCGGGCATCGAGGGATTCCCCAACTTCGCTCCCAAAGCCAAGCGGGTGATCTACCTGTTCCAGTCCGGCGCGCCCTCGCAGATGGACCTGTTCGATCCCAAGCCGGGTCTCGATCGACTGCAAGGCACCGATCTGCCGGACTCGGTCCGGAAGGGACAACGGCTGACGGGCATGACCTCGCGACAGGACCGATTCCCGGTCGCGGCCAGCCGGTTCCGATTCGCGCGTCATGGCCAGAGCGGCGCGATCCCTGAGCGACCTCCTGCCTTACACGGCAAGGGTGGCCGACGAGCTGTGCTTCATCAAGACGATGCACACCGAGGCGATCAACCACGACCCGGCCGTCACCTTTTTCCAGACGGGCGCCCAGCTCGCGGGGCGTCCCAGCATCGGCGCCTGGGCGTCGTACGGCCTGGGGAGCGAGAACCAGGACCTGCCGGCCTTCGTGGTCATGATCTCGCGAGGATCCGGCAACCCCAACGATCAGCCGCTCTATGACCGGCTCTGGGGGAGCGGATTTCTGCCGACCACCTACCAGGGGATCAAGTTCCGCTCGGTCGGCGACCCGGTGCTTTACCTGTCCAACCCTGCCGGGCTTTCCACCGCGGCCCGGCGCCGCACGCTCGACGACCTGTCCAGGCTGGACGCGCTCAATCATCGCCAATTCGGCGACCCGGAGATCCTCACCCGGATCGCGCAGTACGAGATGGCGTTCCGGATGCAAACCTCGGTCCCCGAGCTGATCGACCTCTCGGGCGAGCCCGACCAGGTCTTCGAGCTGTACGGCCCCGACTCGCGCAGGCCCGGGACCTACGCCGCCAACTGCCTGCTGGCGCGCCGCCTGGTGGAACGGGGTGTCCGGTTCATCCAGCTCTTCCACCGAGGCTGGGACCAGCATACCCACCTGCCCACCCAGATCGCCGGCCAGTGCCGCGACACCGATCAAGCGTCGGCCGCCCTCATCACGGACCTCAAGCAGCGCGGGCTGCTCGACGACACCCTGGTCATCTGGGGCGGCGAATTCGGCCGGACCGTCTACTGCCAGGGCACACTGACCGCCCAGGATTACGGCCGCGACCACCATCCGCGCTGCTTCACGATCTGGCTGAGCGGCGGAGGCATCAAGCCCGGCATCACTCACGGCGCGACCGACGACTTCGGCTACAACATCGCCCGCGATCCCGTCCACGTCCATGACCTGCACGCCACGATCCTGCATTGCCTGGGCATCGACCACACCAAGCTGACGTTCCAGTACCAAGGCCGGCACCACCGGCTGACCGACGTGCACGGCAAGGTGGTCACACAGGTGTTGAGTTGACGAGATACGATCGATCAATCACCATACGGATTTCACCTATGAACAGCAAACGCAAGCTTTGCCTCTTCTTCGCGGCCGTGGCCACCGGTGCGGCGACCGTTTTCGCCGCGGACACCAAGCCGACTGTTGTCGCTGAAGGCTGGACGGCCGCCGCGCCTCGTGAGGAAATCCGACCGAAGTTCTCGTATGACGCCCGGGGTGGGCGAGATGGAAAGGGCGGATTTGTCATCGCGGCCGACGATCGCGAAGGACTCGACGGGTGGTGGACGAAGACGGTTCCGGTGCACGGAGGCAGGTACTACCGCTTTCATGCCGCGCGCAAGATTGACGGCGTGGCGTTGCCTCGTCAAAGCGCGGTCGTGCGGATCGTCTGGCAGGACGACCGGGGGCGTTCGGTACCGCTCGATGCTCCCGCCGTCACGGGTTATTTGAAGGGATGGACACCGACGGCCGAACCGGAGTATCCAACTGACAAGCAATCCGACGCGACCGGTTGGACAGAAGTCTCCGATACGTACTTCGCACCGTCGAAGGCGACGCGCGCGACGATCGAGCTTCATCTGCAATGGGCACCACCGGGCGGGCGGATCGAATGGAGCGAGGTCTCGCTCGCGGAGACCGTTCCACCCGAGGGCCGCAAGGTCCGGCTGGCCGCGGCTCATTTCAAACCGAGTGGCAAATCCGCCGCGACGAATCGCGAGGAGTACTGCACCGCTGATTGCCGAAGCCGCCAAACAGAAGGCGGACTTGATTGTCCTCGGTGAAACCCTGACGTATTTCGGCCTTGGCAAGCCCATGGCCGACACCGCCGAACCCGTGCCCGGTCCGAGCACCGAGTACTTCGGCGCGCTGGCCAAGGAACACAACATGTACATCGTCGTCGGCATCGTCGAGCGCGACGGGCATCTCGTCTATAACACGGCCGTCGCACTGGGGCCGGATGGGAAGCTGGTGGGCAAGTATCGCAAGGTCTGCCTGCCTCGCGGCGAGGTCGCGGCCGGCATTTTTCCAGGTCATGAGTATCCGGTCTTTGACACGCGGTTCGGCAAACTCGGGATGATGGTCTGTTACGACGGCTTCTTTCCCGAAGTGGCTCGCGAGCTGACCAATCGCGGAGCCGAGGTCATCGCCTGGCCGGTCTGGGGCTGCAACCCATCGTTGGCCAGTGCCCGCGCCTGCGAGAACCACGTCTACCTGGTGAGCAGCACCTATGAGGACATCTCGCGCAACTGGATGCTGACCGCCATCTACGGCCACGACGGCCAACCGATCGTCCATGCCGAAAAGTGGGGCACGATCATCGTCACCGAAGTGGACCTCGACCATCGCCTGCAATGGAACAGCCTCGGCGACTTCAAAGCCGAGCTGCCCAGGCATCGGCCGCCGGGCAATTCAGATTAGAGTTGCGGGACACCATCGTGTCCATATCCGAACAGCAGCCGTAGGCCGTACCAGACGACGACCGCCGTGGCCAGACAGCTTGCCGCCAGCAGGGCTCGTCCCCATCCCGGCCGATGACGCTCGACCACTTCGCCGATGACGATCACCAGGCCCATGACGCTGAACTTGAACCCGGTCATCCCCGCGATATTCCACCGCGAGAAGAACCACTGGGCCACCGGATTCGACTCATAAAACGAAGGACCTCGCCGTAACAATGCGTAAGTCACCAGCAAGTCGGCCGCGCTCAGGGCGATCAGCCAGGTACTCTCCCGCTCCAGCAGGCTCGATTCCAGGGCACTGGCGTGAAAGAACCGTCGCCAGTGAATGGGGCGGCGCCGTTGCGTCGGGTGCTACCCGATTCCTCGCGTCCCGCGGCGCTCTTTGGAGTGACGCGGTGTGCAATCGCCGGCTCCGGCGGCAGTTCGACAAGCGGGTACTCCGGCGGCTCAGGCTGTTGAGCACGATCCCCGGAGGATGGGACGGTCGAGGCCGGGATGCGCTGGACGCGACCGCAAGCCGGACACCGAGCCTTCCTGCCCGCAAGCTTATCAGGGACGGAATACGTTCTGCCGCATTGGATGCACCGAAGTGTGTGATTCATGGCTGAATTGTCAGTGTACACCGGAGCGCTGCGATAGTGCAAATCCGTGCTGGTGGGTGGATTTCGAACGTAGCCGAACCGTTCCCGAAGAATGCCTCCTGCTAGATGACACTCCACTCGCAGCCTGGGATCTGACACGTTGCACTCGTGAATGGCGACGGATCCATGAAGATCCGATCGATGAAATGATGGAACGAGAGAACGGCGCGAGACCGAAGAACGCGGCACCGGGGCGCGACGACAGGCTAATGGAGGCCGAGTGGCGGTCTCGACGGAGATCGGTTAACCTACACTGATGAGCAACCGCGAGTTCTTGCAGGTCGATCCGGCCGCACTCCACCTGCCCGGCGGCCGGCGTGACGGGGTCGACCCGATGAAACTCCACCGCCAGATAGCTCGGCACGGCATGTCGGTCGCTGACATGCCGCCGTTGGAAGTGAGTCGCGGTACTGACGGAGAGCTGGTCATCAATGACGGCGTGACGCGGGCGACGCGCGTCGCGAAATTACTTCCTGGCACGTCGGTGACCGTGGAAGTCACTGGCGTGCTACCCGTGCCAGTCGGCGGGTTGCCGACCGTGAGAGACCGGCTATGACTACCGAAGAAACGCGTGCGGAGCTGTTGGAAGCATTGGCCGAACTGGGCCATGCACATCCGAATTGGAGACTCGGTCAAGCGCTGTCAAATCTCGCGATGGCAGCAGGACGCTTGGATGCGGGGGGCGTCTGGGATCTCGAAGATGATGAGGCCCTCGCGGCCGCTCGGCAACTTCTTGGCAGCCGCGTGGCGGGCGCAGCGGCAGGACGCCTCCCAAGGAGCGTCGGATGAAAACAAGTGATCAATATCATAAATGGATTGAGTGGAGTGAAGAAGACCAAACCTACATCGGCAAGTGCCCGGATTTACTGACCGGCATTCATGGAGATGATCCCGTCAGGCTCTATCGTGAATTATGCGACGTCATTGACGACGTCATTCGCCATTTCGCGGCGGAGGGGCGACCACTGCCTTGTCCCCGCATCCGACCGATGCAGGAAGTCGTGTAAGGCCGTCCCAATACGAAAGACGGGGAGTGAATGAAGACACTGGTCGGGTCCGACCAGTGGCACCCAGACCAGAAATGCTCACCAGTGCCACCTGCCGAGTCTGGTCAGTTTTGTCTCTCATCCGCGTTCAATCTGTGTTCGATCCGTGGCTGACCCTGATCCGGTTTCTATCCGTGGCCTGCGTATCGACCTCGGCCAGGATCGCTTTTCTCTGGTCGTCATCCAGGACGGGTCGAATGCCTCTGGCAGGTATTTCGTCATAGGTTTGGCCATCGAGCGCGCGGCCGGTCTTGCCTTTGCGAGTCCCGCCCCATTGTTTGAAGAAGAACGGGACACCGGCTGTTTGGCAGTGGTCGCGGATCGCGGTCACCCAATCTTTGTTCATCGGGCGAGCCCCGGGGCCGCTCTCACCGCCGACGATTACCCAGTGGATCCCAGTCAAGTCGAATGGCCCCAGGTCTTCCAGCAAGGGCTCGACCGAAAGGAACCGGGTTCGGGCGGGCGACGCGCGTAGGTCATCGACGCGGGGCAAGCCGTCGCGGCGGTTCTCGACGCTCACTCCCCACCAGATCTGCTCAGCGGTCGCCGCTTGGCGCAGCTTGGTTTGCAAAAGCTCTCGCAATCGCTCCGACCGTTTGGTCAACACCTGGTAGGTGTGCCAGTCAGCCCGAAGCATGACCTCGACAACCTGCTGGATGTACGCGTCGGGGACGTCCTGGTGAAACAGGTCGCTCATCGAGTTGACAAACACCATCCGCGGCGTCCGCCAGCGCAGGGGGTCAGCCAGCTTTCCGGGGACGAGCCGCAAGTCAAAGCCCTGTTCGTACGGGTGTCCGGCGACCCCGCGGAACCGCTCGGCGAACGTCTCGGCGTAGCAGTGCGCACAGCCAGGGCTGATCTTGGTACATCCCCGGATCGGATTCCAAGTCGCGTCGGTCCACTCGATCCGAGAATGATCGCTCACCACGAACACTCCGCTTGGCTTCGCCACCACCATGAGCACACGACACTGATTTTATCAAGAATCGTGTATTCTTGCAGTGGCGAGGCGAAAGGGGCGCTGGATTTCGTGGGTTGCCGACTCAAAGTTCTCTGCGTGGTGTCATTGTCCAGACGTTATTTGTGGTTCGCTTCGATCGTTTCCTGTCTCGATGGTGTTCTAAAATAGAGAGAGCTTCCGGGTTGATTTCGTGGGACGGTTGCGGGAATCGTTGCGCGGACGAAGGCGATCGATCCGTTTCTGACCGATGTGAAAGCCGCCGCAGCGGTTGCACTGGAAAGAAACTAAGCGGTAGTTTTCCTTGGCACAACCGGTCGCTCGGTTCCAGATCTCCAAGGCAATGCGCTGCTGCTCGGCGCCGCGGCGATTGGCATGGAAAACTTTGCCGCAGGAGGCGTCGGGGCGAGCGAGAATCAATTGGGACATCGCCATCGTGAATCAGCCCTCTCATTCCAAATCAGAGTACAAAGGGATGGTGAACTATCCTGTCAAATCGAACGGTTCTTATTCTAGTAACGTCGCTGCTGGAGCGCAGTGACAGCTTCCGCTCCGCGAAACCACTCGTGTCTCAGAAAAGCAACGCATGTTGATCGTCACGATGCCTCCGCGACCAACGAGGATCCGCGAGCGAATGAATGGAATTCAATTTGAAGCTCATGTTCGGAGAAAACCGCTAACAGATTGGCGTCGTTGAATGTGACGGAGCAGGCGATTGTGGTTGCGGGATTGGTTGTTGATGTTGTTGGTACGCTTCCGGTTAAGGAAAGATTGAGCGGGGTGGACGAAGCTGATAGAGTGGTCTATCGACCGGCCACGACGTCGTGCTAGTGAACTGGCAGTGACGACGTAGTTTGCAGGACATCTTATGCTCGATCCTCAGTCGTCACGATTTTGGCAGGCGACCATTCTTAGCGGTCTGATGGACGCTCAGGCCCTAACCGCCTGCTGGAACAGGATTCCGCCGGAGAAGCGGGACCAGCCGGAGCACATCGACCGCCGGCTGGCGCGGCAGGCCGTTCAGGCGAACGCCTTGACCCTCTGGCAGGCGCAACAACTGCTGGCGGGACGCACCAGCGGGTACAAGGTCGATCGCTATGTGCTGCTGGACTTGCTCGGTCAAGGGGGAATGGGTCGGGTTTACCTGGCTCGGGACACTCGGCTCAACCGGCGGGTGGCACTGAAGATCCTATCTCCCGAACGGATCAGCAACCCTCGGGCGATCGCGCGATTTCAGCGAGAGGCGCGAGTCGGTGCTCAGTTGCAGCACGAGAACTTGGTGCGCATGTACGACTTCGGCGAGTCCAACAGCCGGCACTACCTCGTGATGGAGTACATTGAGGGCAAGACCATCGGCAGCTTGATTTCCGAGCAAGGGCCGATGCCCCCGGCCACCGCGGCCGCGCTGGTCCGGCAGGTCGCCCTGGGACTGGAGCACGCCCACCGCAAAGGCCTGATCCACCGCGACGTCAACCCTTACAACATCCTGGTCACGCACGATGGAACCGCCAAACTGGCCGATTTGGGGCTGGCGATCGACTTGGCCAACGAGGATCGGGTCACGCGCGACGGGTCCACGGTCGGCACTTTCGACTATGTCGCCCCCGAGCAGGCGCGGAATTCGCAGTCCGCCGACATCCGAAGCGACATCTATTCGTTGGGATGTACGCTGTACCACATGATCGCCGGCCACGTTCCCTTTCCGGGCGCCAGCCTGCCCGAAAAGCTGTTCTCGCATCAGACAATCGAGCCGACTCCGCTCTCTGAGTTGGCGCCCGGACTCTCCCCGGCACTGGCCGAGGTCGTGCGACGAATGATGCGTAAGTTGCCCGACGAGCGGTACGCGACGCCATTGCAGGTTGCGCAGGCGCTCGAGCCGTTCTGCGAGGAGTACCCGAGCGGCATTCTCGAAAAGGACCCGCCGCGGACACTTCCCAAACCGGCGCCCGCGTCGCCGGCGCCCACGCCACGGACTGGCCAAACTCAGACCGCCGAGGCGATTGAGCACGCGACCCAGCCAGAACCGGATTCGCTCGGAACAGTCGCCGGGCACAGTGACTTGAATCCCCACCCGATCGCGGCAACAAATTCCCGGGCCGCGGCTGTCGAGCCCGATCCCGCGGCCGCCCTGCGCAGCCCCGTTGCCGACGCTGTTGATACCGATGCGGATGTCCCGTTCCTCCTCGACCTCGGCCCCGACCCCTTGCTAAGCGAGGGGCTGTCACGGTCCAAGTCCCGACCGGTCTCCAACCTCTCGGCAACGGCGGCCGGCCAATTGCCCCCGCCTCCCTGGCACGCCCAGATCCGGCTCTGGGGATCGGTCGCGATGGCTGTGACGGTCACGGTCCTGGTTGTGTTCCTGGCGACCCGCGGCCCGTTCCGCAATCTCGCAGGGGAGACCAAAACGGGCTCCTCCTCGAACCCAGACGCCGCAATCCAGCCGGCTTCCTCGGGAAACACCCAATCCACGATCGATCGGCCGGCCGAATCGGCCATCGTCGTTCGATTTGAAGACGGGGAAGAGTATCGCCGCGAACAGCCTGGTCGACGCGATGAATCGAGCCATGGGAACCCCCGGCTGGGTCGAGCTGCGAAAAAACGGGCCGTGGCACCTGGCCGGCGATCAAATGCTCGCCTTCGGTTCAGGACGCGGCCGGCTCAACATCCGGGCCGCACGGGGGTCATGCCGGTCATCGAAGTCGCGATGGGAGGTACCCAGCCGTTTCTGGAGACCGGCTCGGCCGTCTTACTGGAACTCTCCGGGTTGACGTTCGTGGTTCGCTATCCCAAGCCGGGGGCTCCCTCCTCTCCCGCCCCGCCGCCCTTGATCGCGGCCGCCGGCAGGACAACCAAGATCGACCACTGCGCCTTCAGAGTCGTGGGCAATCCTGGCCTCAAGGACTCGCGGGCGATCTTCTGCAACGGCGGCGAGCTGGAGGTCGATTGTTGCTGGTTCGAGGGCTTCGACACGGCGATCGACATCGATGCCGTCGATCGGATGCCCGCGCAGATCCAACAGACGATGATCGTTGGGGCTCCCGCTCAACTCGCAGTCCGGCGAAACCACGCGGCTGGGGCGTGAAGTTTCGCGCCAACTTGGGTGGAGGGCCGACCGCGGAGCCTCAGCACAGTCGCCTGATCCTGGATCACTGCACCTTCGAGGGAGCGGGCCTGCTCGACCTGACCGGCTGCTCCCTCGTGTCGCCGCTCCAGATGGAGGTGAAGCACTGCGCCGTCAGGACCGACGCGCTCCTCGCCTTGAAACCCAACAAGGAGGGCGACCCCCTTGCCAACCAGGTCCATTGGCTGGGCTCGGGTAATCAATACGACATCCTGGGGCGATGCTGGATCGTTCTATCGGCGAGCCAGGGAACCCCGGCATTCACGATGAACATCACCGACCTGGATAGCTGGTTGCGCGTCGCCACCGGGGATAAAGACGCGATCCCCACCAAACTCGATTTCTCGACCGATCCCGCGGCGCGGTCCGATCCCTTGCAGCCGCGCGACTTCGCAATCAAAGCGTCAGGAAAACCCCCGGCCACGCCGGGCGCCGACCCCAAGCTGGTCGGCCCGTGGGGCAGGCGCTGACTGATTCCGCACGGCGGGCTCTTCGTGCACGCACGCAACGCACAACCGGTTTCTCCTCGATGCCGGATGAATGACAACGACGCGGCGGAGCGTTAAGATCGTGTTTGCTATTGAGGTTAAACGGGGTGGTATCTCAGCTATTGACTCATTCAAAACCCGTTGTCGGGTTGTTGATAAGACGACGCTGGGCTGAGGGGTCAGGGCGTGCCTCCATTTTCGCCCGGACCTGCCCTATTTCAATGACCGCATAAGGACCCATTCATGGCCTTGCAACACGTGGAGGATTCCACACTGTCCGACTCGCGCCCGAAACCGATCGCTCACGAGCACGCTCACGATTCAGGCCATCGGGCCAGCGCGGCGGCTTTGGTTCTCGGTGCCTTGGGCGTGGTCTTCGGCGACATTGGCACCAGCCCACTCTACACGCTGAAGGAATGTATGCATGCCGCGGGCGGCGAGGACGCGAGCGTTGCGGATCTGTTCGGGATCCTCTCGTTAATGTTCTGGGCGTTGTTCATGGTGGTGACGGTCAAGTATTTGATGTTTGTCATGCGGGCCGACCATAACGGCGAAGGGGGAATTTTCGCCTTGCTGGCGATCGTGCCGGAACGGTTCCGAACGAGTACAGGACGGAGTGGCCGAGTCACCGGCATGGCGCTCCTGGCCGTGATTGGCGCCTCGTTGCTGTACGGCGATGGAGTGATCACGCCGGCGATCTCGGTTTTGAGCGCGGTTGAGGGGCTGACGATCGCCAGTCCTCGACTCTCGTCCTTGGTGTTACCCCTCACCTGTGGCATCCTTGTCGCACTGTTCGCGATCCAGAAACGCGGAACCGGAGACGTCGGCAAGCTGTTTGGTCCAGTGATGGCCGTTTGGTTCGTGACGATGGCGGGGCTAGGCATTTATCACATCATCCAGAAGCCGGAGATCCTGTCCGCACTCTCACCGCATTATGGGGCCTATTTTTTCTATCGCCACGGCATCCACGGCATGCTGATCCTCGGCTCGGTCGTCCTGGCTGTGACGGGCGGCGAAGCCTTGTACGCGGACATGGGCCATTTTGGTATTCGGCCGATTCGACTGGCGTGGACGGCGTTCGTGCTGCCGTCGCTGGTCTTGGGTTACCTGGGCCAGGGCGCCTTGATCCTGCGCGTGCCCACGGCCGTCGAGCATCCCTTCTTCGCGCAAGTGCCCGCGGGCCCGCTCACTTACATGCTGGTCCTCCTTTCGAGCGCCGCCACCGTGATCGCCTCTCAGGCCTTGATTTCGGGGGCCTTCTCGCTGACCCGACAGGCGATGCTCTTGGGCTATCTTCCACGTGTGACGATCAAGCACACGGCCTACCACACCGAGGGCCAGATTTATATCCCGGAGGTGAACGGTCTGTTGGCGGTCGGCTGTATCCTCCTGGTGTTGACGTTCCGCGAATCGGTGAAACTGGCCGCGGCTTACGGCATCGCCGTCACGGGGACCATGGCGATCACGTCGATCCTCTACTACATCGTGGCGCGGCACACCTGGGGCTGGAGCCGTTGGCGGGCCGGGGCCCTCCTGGCCCTTTTCCTGAGCTTCGATATTCCGTTTCTGCTGGCCAATCTCTTCAAGTTTTTCGAGGGCGGTTATGTGCCGATGCTCATCGGCGCAGGCCTTGATCGCCGGCATGTTGATCTGGAGCCGCGGCCGGACCGCGCTCATGGAGCGATACACCAGCCAATACCCCACCCTCGACGCGGCCAAGCCGTTGATCAGTCGCTGGCTCTGCTCGCGCGTACCCGGCACGGCCGTGTTCCTTTCACCGAGCGCCGACCACGTTCCGCCGATCCTCGTGCACCACGTCGAGCGCACCCGGTCACTCCACGAAATGGTCGTCTTGCTGACCGTCGAAAAGACGACCGTTCCCGAAGTTGAAGCTGAGTCGCGCTATGAGTTCACCTCGCTGGGCGACGGTTTCTACAAGCTCGTCGTCCGGTTCGGCTACATGGAAGAGCCCCACCTGATTCCGGTGCTGCGATCGGTGGCGGCACGCGAGCATCTCTCCCTCGACTTCGAGAATGCCACCTACTACATCGGCCACGAGACGATCGTGGCCAGTGATGAGGGTGTCCTCAGCCGGGTTCCCGAAGCCATCTTCGCCTACTTGAACCGCAACGCCGTCCACGAAGAAAGACGGTACGGCATGCCAGCCGATCAGATCGTCGAGATCGGGACCCAGATCGATCTGTGACCATTTTTAGCCACGGATGAAACACAGATAAAACACGGATAATGCAAATTTGAATGCACGATTTTATGTGCTTTTTGATTTATTTGTGTCTAATCCGTGTTTGATCCGTGGCTAAATCTCCTCCACTATCCGAGAGAGATCGGGAGTCTGGGAATCGTGCACGATCTCGATCTGATCTTGACGCTGACGGGCGGCCTGGCGGCTGCGCTCGTCGGCGGTTATATCACATTCCGCCTGGGACTATCGCCGATCGTCGGCTACTTGCTGGCGGGGTTCGCCGTCGGACCGAATACGCCGGGATTCGTCGCCGACCAGCATCTGGCGGACCAGTTCGCCGAGGTGGGCGTCATCCTGCTGATGTTCGGTGTGGGTCTGCAATTCCACGTCAAGGAATTGCTTGCGGTCAGGCGAGTTGCTTTACCGGGGGCGTTGGGCCAAAGCCTGGTTGCCACGGTGTTGGGCACGATCGTCGGGGTGAGCTACGGGTGGGGTTGGTCTTCCGGGATCGTGTTTGGTCTGGCGATTTCAGTGGCGAGCACCGTCGTCTTGATGCGGGTGCTGGCGGACAATGGCGACTTGCATACCCGCGCCGGTCACATCGCGGTCGGCTGGCTGGTTGTCGAAGACTTGTTTACGGTGCTGGTGCTCGTTCTTTTACCGGCGGTCTTCGCACCGGGAAATGGGGCGGCCGGCGGGATTGCGATCGCGATCATCATGGCGGTAGTCAAGCTCGCTGCGATGGTCGGTTTGACGTTCTTCGCCGGCAAGCGGATCATCCCCTGGCTACTTGACCGCGGGGCCGCGACTCACTCGCGCGAATTGTTCACATTGACGGTGCTCGTGCTGGCACTCGGCATCGCCGTGGGATCGGCCAAGCTCTTCGGCGTATCGATGGCCTTGGGTGCCTTTCTCGCCGGGATGGTCGTCGGGCGATCGGAATTCAGCCTGCGTGCCGCAACCGAGGCACTGCCGATGCGCGACGCATTCGCCGTGCTGTTCTTCGTCTCGGTCGGCATGCTCTTCAATCCGCGTCAAATGGTTGAGTCCCCAGGGCTCTTGGCGCTCACCTTGGCCGTCATTCTGCTCGGTAAGCCACTGGCCGCGCTGGTGATCGTCCGGCTGCTCAAGTATCCGCTTCGGGTCGCGATTTCGATCGCCATCGCCCTGGCGCAGATCGGCGAGTTCTCATTCATCGTGGCCCAGGCCGGCAAGAGCCTCGGTCTCCTTGACGACCGAGCGACCAACACGCTCATTGCCGCGGCCATCGCGTCCATCTCGCTCAACCCGATCCTCTACCGGCTCAACTCCCCCATCGAAGCCCTTCTCAAGCGATTCCTCAAAACGCCTGCCGCGCCAGCCCGCGACGATCCGCGGGGCGAGCACTCTCCTGGCGGCGAAGACAAATCCGAGCGCGACCGAACGATCATCGTTGGCCACGGCCCGGTGGGCCAAACCCTGGCCCGTCTGCTCATCGAAAACCGAGTCGAACCGGTGGTGATCGAGCTGAATCTCGAGACTGTACGAAAGCTTGGCATCGAAGGAATTCGGGCCGTCTACGGTGACGCCACACATCGCGAAACTCTGGAGCAAGCGGGCGCCCGAGACGCGGTCGGCCTCGTCTTGAGCAGCACCAACATGGACCGATGCGCCGAAACGATCCGCCTGGCGCGCGAGCTCAACCCGACGATCCTCATCGTCGCCCGTTCCAACTATCTCCGCGAGCTGCCGGCGCTCCGCGACGCGGGTGCCGATATCGTCTTCTCCGGTGAGGGCGAGGTGGCCCTGGCAATGACCGAGTTCCTGCTCCGGCAACTGGGAGCCACCGCCGAGCAAATCGACCGCGAACGAGAACGGATCCGCTCGGACCTCTTTGGCAGTGCCGCCGTGGAAAGCCATTGAGAACCTCAAGCTCTTCCCGGCGTCGGCGACACCGGCGGAGTGCCCGGCGTCCCGCTGACGCGACTTGCCTCAACAGAACCGCTCGGCCCCTCTATTCCCAAGATTCTGCGAAAAAAGTGTATTGGTGGCTCGACCACCGGGCATTACATGGGTCAGGCTGGTAATGAGAGGGCTGTTGAGGAGACGGCGAGATGGCGAGACGACAACCGGTGCTGGCCTTTCGGCACATGCGTACGCTCTTCGGCGTTGGGGGCGGTCGGCGGGCTGACGGACACGGCAATTGCTCGACCAGTTCTCGACGGCACATCGGGAGGCGGCCGAGGCCGCCTTCACGACACTGGTCGAGCGCCACGGGCCGATGGTGCTCCGCGTCTGCCGGGGCGTGCTGGGCGACTCGCACGACGTCCACGACGCCTTCCAGGCCACGTTTCTGGTGCTGGTGCGCAAGGCCGGCTCGCTCTGGGTGCGGGACTCGCTCGGCCCCTGGCTGCACGGCGTGGCCTTCCGGGTCGCGACCAAGGCGAAGGTCGCCGCGGCCAGGCGGAAGGCGCACGAGCGCCGGGCCGCCGAGGCCGCCGACGGCGAGCCGGGAGGCGAGCGATCCCGACGAGCTCGCTCGCGGCACTCCACGAGGAAGTCGACCGGCTGCCGCCGAAGTACCGCGCACCGATCGTGCTCTGCTACCTCGAGGGCCTGACCCACGAAGGGGCCGCGACGGCCCTGGGCTGGCCCGTGGGGACGGTCAGCGGCCGGCTGGCGCGGGCCCGGGACCTGCTGCGCACCCGCCTCGTCCGGCGCGGGCTCGCCCCCTCGGCCGGGGCGCTCGCCGCGATCCTCTCGGCGGAAGAGGCGTCCGCGGCCGCCGCTCTCGGAATCGCTGGTCCAGGCCGTGATGTCGCTGGTGGCGGAGCGGTCGGCCGGGGTGGCCCCCGCGGCGGTCGCGGCTCTGGCGAAAGGATGCTTGAGGATGATGACCATGGCCAAACTGAAGACCGCGTCGATCCTGCTCCTGGTGGGGCTCGCCGCGCTCGGCCTCGCCGAAGCGGCCCGTATCCAGGCTCTTCGGCGCAGCATCAGGTCAGCGGCGGCACAGCCTGCCCCGCCGGCCAAGGCCGCGCGGCCAGCCGGCAAAGGCCGAGCCCGGACCGTGGCCGGCCGGCGTCGAGGTGAGCGGGCGGGTCGTCGACCACCGCGGCGCGGCGGTGGCCGGCGCGGACGTCCTGCTGCTCGGTGGCGAGACAGCTCACGGTCTACGCCGACCCGGGTCCGCGGGAAGGGACCGTTCGCTATAGCATCTCCACGCGACCGGCCGGGCCGCCCCCCTCCGTCAAGACCGACGGCCAGGGGCGATTCTCGCTGCGACGGCCGGGGTCCCCGGCCGACCGGATCGCCGTGGTCTGCGAGCAGCATGCTGCTCTGGGAGGTGACGCGCAAGGAGGTGCCCGACGCGAACGACGTCGCGATCACGTTGCCCGAGCCGGGCGACATTGACGATCCGCGCCGAGATCCCGGAGAAGCCGGCGAAGCAGGAATTCTGGATCGTCGGCCGGCCGCCGACCGGGTCGACTGGGAGTCGGATTCGGTCTTCTACCGGCAGATCGAGGTGCCGAACCCCGGCGAGCGAGTCGTCCGGCCGCTGCCGCCCGCTCAGTACGCCGTCGAACGGATCAACTTCACGCCGCAGGGAGCAAGAGCAACAGCAACCTGATGACCCAGTGCGAGCGGCGGTTGCTGCGGGTCGAGCCGGGCAAGCGGACGGACGTCGCCTTCGACCGCAAGACGGGCCGCCGCGTGGAGGGCCGCGTCCGAGGTCTCGAGAAGGTCAAGCTCCGCTACGCCTACGTCACCATCGGCTTCTGGGGCCCGGAGGAACAATTCAAGCCGGGCGGCAAGACAGTCGAGGATGCATGACCCACTTCGACGTGATCCCGATCGCATCCGACGGCCGATTCACGACGCCCCCGCTCCCGCCCAATCGATACGAGTTCGAGCTCTGCGGCCATGCGTGCCACGACACCGGCAGGAAAGCAATCAGAGCTACGACTTCGAGGGGATCGGCGACGGTGGTCATACCCGAGACGGGCGAGATCCCGCCGGTGGAGATCGTCGCAAGGGCGAACGAAGCTCGACGCCGCCGCCCGGGCCAAGGCTCCGGATCCGAAGAAGCCGCGGCTGGAGGTGCGTGCCCGCGACGAGGCCGGCTCGCCGGTCAAGGACTTCGAGATCCAGCTCTACGGCCCGCCGAACGCCTCTCCGGCGAGGCGGCGATCGAGGACCGATGGGCGTGCGGTCATGCGCTGAGCGACCGAGGCTGAAGAGCTGGAACCACGGCGACCTGATCGTCTCGGCCCCCGGCTTCGCCTCGACGATCAGGAGATCGGCCCGGTCGAGGGGCTCACGCAAGGTCGACGTCATCCTCAAGCGGGGGACGAAGGTCCGCCTGCGGGTCCGCGACGCCGACCGGCAAGCCGGTCGCGCCCGACGTCATGCCGCTGCCCCAGGTCTACCTGGCCCGGCACCGGAGCGACGCCTGGTTCTCGTTCGCGTACAAGGATACCGGAGACGCGAGTCCAGGCCGTCGCGGCGGACCAACTTCCTCAACGTCCGCCGCGAGGACGGGCGGTGACTTCACGTTCCAGCGTCCGGACCGACCAGTCCGAGCCGCTCTACTTCGGCTTCAGCCACCCGGACGTGCTCCTCTACTACGAGAAGGGCCCGTGCACGGCGTCGGAACTTGCCGGCGGCGTCTGGGACGTCGTCTTGCCCCAGCCCGCGACGCTCGACGTCTCGTTGAAGTCGCCCCAGCGGGGCGGACGGGAAACCCTCGTTCGCGGCCGGTTACTTACATGCTGATCGCCGGATCATCCCGGGTCAGGCCGGCGCCGTGCCGGGCCTGGATTCCGGCGACGCTCAAGCGAACCGCGAGTGGCGGACGACGCTCAAGCGCCTGGCCCCCGGGGCCTACAACGTTCACGTCCAGACCACGCCACGCGAAGCGACGGCCAGCGGCCGAGCGACCTGCAGGCTCGCGCCGGCGAGTATCGCGACCTGCGCAAGCTCGACCTCAAGCCGGGCGAGCACGCTTCCGTCGCGTTCGACCCGCCGCCGTTCAACGCCGATGCCTGGCGCGGCAAGCTCGTCGGCGACGGTCGTCGATCAGCCCCGCCGGCGATCGACCGCTCGGCGGCGAGGAATACCGGGTGTCGTACATGCTTCCGAACTACGGCCGCCTGCCCGTCGCCAAGGGAAAGCTCGGCGCCGACGGCACGATCGCGCTCGAGAACATCGCGCCCAGCGGCACGAAACCGTTCGGCGGTCAATACAGGGTCGAGGTCGGGGGCGAGTACCTGGGCGAGTTCAGCGTCAAGGACCAGCCGGCGCGACAGGAGTTCCCGTTCCGCATGCCCCTGCGCGGCGGGGACCTGGCGGCCGTCGGCGAGGCCCAGGACCTCGAGACCGGCCAGCCGGTCCGGATCGCCGACTTCCGCGGCCGGATCGTGTTCCTCGAATTCTGGGCGACCTGGTGCGGGCCCTGCCGCGAGCCGATGGCAGCGCCTGGCCGCGCTCGGCAAGCGCCGCGGCGAGGTCGTGGCGCAACGACGTGGCGCTCGTCGCGGTCGGCATCGACAACGACCGCGAGCAGCTCCGCCGGTACGTCCAGCAGAACGGGCTGGCGACCGTCCAGCACCTCTGGAGTCCCCAGGACAAATCCGAAAAGGCCGGCGACACGCCTACGCGGCCTACTCGATCTCCGGCGTGCCGACCGCCTTCCTGATCGGTCGCGACGGCCGGATCGTCTGGCGAGGCCACCCGGCCTCGATCGATCTCGAGGCAAAGATTGAAGCAATGCTTCGTCGCGGGCGTTGATGATACAAAGTAAATCCCTCTGAAATACGAAGCCGGACACGCCCGGCACTGGCCCGCGTTATCAATCACTACTGAGCACCTCGTTGCCGTTCATGGTAAGAAGGCCCAAGAAGGATACTCAGGGCGGATCGAAGATTTGAGGAACCGGGTCGACCCATCGGCGAACACCACATTCGCCCCGCCGGCGTGGGGACTGGCCAGGCGAGGCAGCGGCCCGTCCCGTTCCCAACGCAGGTCGTCGGGCTTGGTCCACGGGACCAGGGTGTCGGTCTCGAGGACGAGGACCGTGTTCGAGGTGCCGTCGGTCATCTCGCGGATCTCCGCTCCGCGCGTCGGGTTCGAAGGGGGTGTTGATGTTCCCGGGTTCGGTGATCGGCCCGACGACCACCAAGTAGCCCGTTTGGCCCTTGCCGCGCGCCCGGTCCCTGCGGACAGGCGAACTCAGGAGGCATCTTCGCAAGCAATGTGCGGTTGTGCGGACTATCCCACGGTTCCTCCAAGTGGAACCTCTCGTAAAGCGACCGATAGCCCAGGTACGGCAGAAGAGCAACCCGCCAGCTCAGGAGCGCCTTACCGTCGCGGCTGGCCAGCCACGGGGCCGGGAAGTGCTCGTGCGCGTTGTGGTACTCATGGAAAGCCAGGCAGATCCGTTTGAGCTGGACAGCGCATTGCTCGCGCCGCGACTCGCGGATCGAATGGTCAACCGCCATGACCAAAGGCACCGTCGCCAGACCCGCAACTGCGACAAACCCAATCCAGCCGGCAACCCGCCCGCTGCTCCAAGCCCGCCGTTTTGGTGCCGGCTCATCGGGAATGTACAAGATTTCCTCGCTGAGCGACGAATTGAGCGTGTCCATGATCGGTCCTCCGGGTCTCAATCGGACTTCCCGCACCTCGACGGAGTCCTGGCGATGAGTCTACGACTAATGTCAGACACAATCTTACAATAGTCAAAGGATTGGCCCGATGGCAAGCCCGATCGCTCGGTTTCGGGCATCAGGAATCGTTTGAGGGGTTAATGAGCGACGGTTTATTCGCCGGCGTTTCATAAACGATGAAATCAATAAGCTACGAATGGATCATCGATGCCGATGACATCGCCCGTGTGAGGGCGTTCTACGCGCGGCCCCGAGGATTCATGTTCGGCGACAGGAAAGCAAGACCGTTCAAGTTGGCGGTAGCCTTGGTTAAGATGATCCTAGTCGTGTCCTTGAGCATGTAACAGTGATCTCGAACTGCTAACCCGGAAGGTCAGATCATGTGCCCAAGAACTCTGATTCTTATCCTCGTCACACTCACCGGGATGCCGCTTGGGTTTGCCATTGGAGCGGATGTTCCCCAGCAACCGAAGCGGTCGGTGCTCATCGTGGACGGCGTGAACAATCACGACTGGGAGCGAGCGACCCGTATTCTCAAGTCAATCCTGATGGATAGCGGTCGGTTCACGGTGAACGTTACCACGCTCGGGCATCTCTGGAAGGACGGAACTGAGACCGCCGTGCGGTGCGTGGGTTTCCAGACGATGCTTGTCCGGGGTGTGGAGTGGGCTGCCTCCGGTAAAGTGAGCTATTCGGTGCCCGAGGATTTCCCGACCGCCTCGCAGATCAAGCTTCGGTCGGGTGATGAGCCGGCGGCCTCCACGCCACCCGAGGGTTTCAAGGCGGTCTTCAACGGTCGTGACCTCACCGGCTGGGAAGGAAGCCCAGCCTACTGGTCGGTCGAGGACGGCTGCCTCACCGGCAAAGCGGACGGCACGCTGAAGTACAACCGGTTCATTGTCTGGCGCGGCGGCACGGTCAAGAACTTCGAACTGCGGGTCAAGGTGAAGGTCTCGCCCGGCGGCAACAGCGGGCTGCAATACCGGGGGACAGAACGGCCCGACCTGGGCGAGTCGGTCGTGACCGGCTACCAGTGCGATGTGGTGGCGAACCGGCCCGACTACAACGGCATGCTCTACGAGGAGCGGGGACGGCGCATCCTGCGGCACACCGGCGAGAAGGTGATCATCGATACTCAAGGCCAGCCCTGGTCGATCGGGCAGTTCCCCCTCAAGGAGTTCAAGCCCGGTGAGTGGCACGACTACCGGGTGTTGGTCGAGGGAAACCATTACCGGCATTGGATCGACGGTCACATGACAGTAGACGTGATCGACCTGGACGAGAAGGGGCGGAAGCTCGAAGGCGTATTGGCGATGCAGGTTCACGTCGGACCGCCGATGGTGATCCAGTACAAGGACTTTTTCTTGAGGGCGTTGCCTGACAACCTGCCTCTGATCGGCCCCGACCAGCGCCCTCCCGCCCGATGCCAAAAAGGTCGCTCCACAGGGCCAGGACAAGCCCAGAAAGCCTGAATCGACTTGAGACGCTGCCTGGTGCTCATTCACCGGGAAGCTTGATGCCGCACTGAGCGGGGACCGGACGTTTCACCTTACACTGAACGAGTTGGCAGTACTCTGCTTCGCTGTCTCAGAGCGATCCTGGAAGGCGAAGGGCCCGATACGGCAAGACTGAAGACGCGTGGCTGGGAAAGCGGAACTTGTCCTGGTCAATTGCCTGAATGAGAATGCCGCCCAGTCGGTTTTCGATGTGAGGAAACCCCATGCTAGTTGAACCCCAGGATGTCGAACTGTTTTTCAGGTTGCACCGGACGCTCATGTTCTTCGTGAACCAGCGCCTCAAGGTGATTCCCGACAATCTCGCCACGCCGGAAGAGTTTGCCGTCCTGTCGCCGGAAGTCCGGCTCAAAGTCCGTGACGCCTTGAATGCCAATCTCGATCTGATCGAGTCCTTTGTCGCTGAGAATCCCGCCCACTTGTTCGGAAGACGAACTCGACATCGTTCGCTCTTGGCGGCATCTCGTGGCAGGCACGTTCTACGTCTTCCGTAAACTGGCAAAGTACACGGTGTTTCTTTCGAATTCAAACCCAGCCGTCGCTTACGGCGTCCTGGCCCTTTCGGAGCCCTTCGAGGAACTGATCGGCCCCAATTTGCCGATCATGGTCAAGGCGGTCCTGCTGCCGTTCAAGGGCATGATCGTTTATGACGGCATGATGACCGCCTACAAGATTTCGTTCGGCCCCGGCATTCGTCGTTCCCTGAACGAGAGCTTCAAGGAGGCCAAGTTGCGGCATGGGATTGTCACATCATTGCCGATGTCGGACAAGCCGCTGCCTCGGAAAGCACCGAAATCCAAGCCAGTACCGAAGCCGCCGTCCAAGGACGAAAAGGATGAGGTTCTGCATGTCATTATCAGACTTCTCGATCGGTTCTGTCATGAGCATCTCAATGAAGAATATGCGGTGCTTTGCCGCAAGCTGGCCGAGAAGTTGGCCCGAAAGCGCCCGTCACCTTTGCTCCAGGGCAGTCCGAATGCTTGGGCAAGCGGCATCGTTCGGGCCATTGGCGGAGTTAATTTCTTGCATGACAAGAGCCAGACGCCTTATATGCGGTCAACCGATATCGACCACTATCTTGGAATCAGTTCCAGCGCCGCGGCCGCCAAGCTGGCGGCAATCCGAAAGATGCTAAGGATGTACCAGTTTGACCCGAACTGGACCTTGCCGAGTAATCTGGAAAACAACCCGCTGGTGTGGATGGTAGAAGTCAACGGCTTGCCGGTGGATATACGCATTGCACCCAGGGAGGTGCAGGAGGTCGCCTTCAACAAGGGGCTGATTCCGTATATACCGGCAGATCAGCCGCAAGGAGGCTTAGCGAAGGCAAAGAAACCGTAGACACACTCGTAACTTGAGGGCCGGGCATTTCGGACAGCTAAGGACCATTCGGTCGATGTAACCGACGCGACGCTTTACGATGCCTCCGGAGTACTGTTGCGACGACCCGCAACATGCGTGTTACAATCGCTTCCATGGAAAGTCATGAATCATGTAAACTCGATCTCGAGACCGCGTCGGAAGAGGCGTCCCGATTATTCGTCGAAATCTACGAGAAGCTGGAAACCCGGAAAGTCGATCCGGGTATCGACTTCAAGTCACTGGTTGAAGCTCGTTCGAGAGTCCTTGAAGGACGAGGGCGTCGGACTTCTTGAGGCTCTCAGAGGATTTCCGAGAAAAAGTTGTCCCCAATTGTCTCGCGATTCCCCATCCGCTCTACTTGGGACTCGTCAACTCTTCCCCGCTCCCGGGCGCAGCTCTTGCAGACCACCTGATCTCGGCTTTGAACAACAACGATGGAGGGGTGCCGCAAGCAGCACTTGCCTGCGAAGAAGAAGTGATCCGAGCGTTCAAGGAGCTTTACGAGCTGCCGGACAGTTGGAACGGATTGATCCTTCCCGGCGGCGCATTCACGACTTTGCAGGGTCTTCTCCTCGCCCGAGCCAGCGCCTTTCCGGAGATCGAAGCGGATGGGTTTCATTCGCTCCGAGGAATTCCTCGAATTTATACTTCCGAGGCGACCCACTTTACGGTTGCCCGGGCTGCGAAGGAGATTGGAGTTGGCGAACGGAACGTGGTCTGCGTTCCCTGTCTTGGCCGAGGCAGCATCGACGTTCAGGGCCTTGAAGAGCATATCCGAGCCGATCGGCGGAAAGGGAATCTTCCTTTTGCAGTGGTAGCAACCATCGGCACGACAGGCACGGGTGCGGTGGACCCGGTTCGCCCAATTGGGGACCTTTGCCAGCAAGAAAAACTCTGGCTGCATGTCGACGCCTGTTACGGCGGCGCTGCCCGCCTCGTTCCTGAACTGAGGTCACTTTTTGAAGGCATCGAGCTGGCGGACTCGATATCGATTGATGCTCACAAATGGTTTTTCGTTCCGATCTCCGCGGGACTATTGCTGACTCGCCATCGAGACCTCGAGTGCCGGATCTTTGGACTCAGTTCCGGCTCGTATATCCCGAGTAATCCCGTGGTCTATCCGTTGTGGAGAGGAATCGCCTCCTCTCGAAGAGCAAGCGGACTTGGCATCTGGATGGCACTCAGAGCCCACGGCTGGAATACGATCAGACGAGCGGTTGAAACGAATATTCAGTTGATTCGCGGCTCGAAATGGACTCGCCCGAAACGGCTTCGAAGTGCTCCCAGGAGGTCAGCTCTCAGTCGCCTGCGCTCGCTGGGAAGGAACAGACGAACTGCAAACGCGGATTGCATCGGAGATCGCGGCCTCGGGAGATGCCTGGTTCGCGACGGTTCGCTTCGGCGGGAAAACTTGGCTGAGATTCAATCTTCTGAATCTCTATACCAAGCAGGATCACATTCAGTTCCTCATCGAGCGAGTCACCGAAACCGCCCGGAGACTAGCCAGGCCAGAGTCTTGAGAATCGCTCGCAAGCGGAGAACTCGACTCGCATCAACTCAAAGCAATCATGGATCGGTTGGTCGCGGCGTTCGACAAACCGATTACAGGCCGGGGTATCGGTCGATGAGCAAGAGCGGCCATGCGCCGGTCGGTACGAGCAGGACTCCGATCCCATGACGACGACCCTCTTCACTTTCGGCTACTACGGCTGGGGCAATCACACGCCCAATCTTGTTGAGGCCGTCGATGCGGTCGAAACCAACCGAGGGTTCCAGCCGCCGATCTTCGTTGACATCCGCATCAGGAGGTCCGTCAGGGCGGCAGGCTTCACCGGACCAGCTTTCGAGAGACTGGTGGGCCAGGACCGACACCGGTGGATGAAGTCGCTGGGGAACAAGTTTATCGAGACCAAAAGCGGGCCAAGTATCCAGATCGCCGATCCCGCGGCGGCTGATGATCTTCTGGACCTCGCCATCGAATCAGCCCGGCACAACCAACGCCTTCTCTTTTTCTGCAGTTGCCAATGGCCTAGATGCGATGGCAAGATTGCCTGTCATCGAGCGACAGTCGCCGCATTAGTGCTGAAAGCGGCGACGAAGGGTGGGAGTCATGTCAAAGTCGTGGAGTGGCCGGGCGGTGATCCAAAACGGATCGACCTTGAAGTGACCCCCAAGGATTTTGCCGCCGTCCGAAAGGGCCGCCTGACGGTGCCCCTGGGCAAGCGGGTTGATCTGGCTGAGGTCGCTGGACTGCCGTGGTGTTCGATAGTAACACTGCATTCAGGCGACGAGACACTGCACCGGGTCGTCGGCCCAGCAATCTCCCAAACGAGCGGGTGGGTCTTGCCGGTTTTGTACTGGTCTTTCGACCCGGCCACCGGGCTGAACGAATACGAGCAAGAAGCCAAGAAACTGAGGAATGAGTCGGGCTTGGAGGCCGCCTTGAACCAATAAATCGACCAGAACACGAGGAGAACACATGGATCTGCAACTCCGGGGCAAGCGGGCATTGGTGACGGGTTCGACCGCCGGGATCGGGTTCGCTGCGGCGGCGGGGCTCTACAGGGAAGGCGCCTCCGTCGTCGTCAACGGGCGGACGCAGGAGCGAGTCGAGGAGGCCGTGGGCAAGATCCGGGGCACTGGGCGGCGACGGCGAGGTCTCGGGCATCGCCGCCGACCTGTCCACCGCCGAGGGCGTGGCCCATCTGGTGCGGCAACTGCCCGAGGTGGACATCCTGGTCAACAACCTCGGCATCTTCGAGCCCAAGCCGTTCGAGGAGATCCCCGACGAGGACTGGCTGCGGTTCTTCGAGGTCGAACGTCATGAGCGGCGTGCGGCTGACCCGCCATTACCTGCCGGGGATGCGACGGAAGGACTGGGGCCGCATCGTGTTCGTCTCCAGCGAGTCGGGCGTGCAGATCCCCGCGGAGATGATCCACTACGGGATGACCAAGACCGCCCAGCTCGCCATCGCCCGAGGGGTGGCCGAGTCGGTGGCCGGGACCGGCATCACGGTCAACTCGGTGCTGCCCGGCCCGACCGAATCGGAGGGCGTGGCGACAGTTCGTGGCCGACCTGGCGAGGCAGCGGGGCGTGGACCGCTCGGTGGTCGAGGCCGAGTTCTTCCAGACCGCCCGGCCGAGTTCGCTGCTCGAAGCGGTTCGCCACGGTGGAGGAGGTGGCGAACATGATCGTCTACGTGTGCAGCCCGCTGGCCTCGGCCACCAACGGGGCGGCCCTGCGGGTCGATGGCGGCGTCGTGCGGGCGATCGTCTGAGCAGACTCCCAACGGGCTGCCATGTGCGACCTTCAACTCCTACTCAGGTGCTTCGCCGCTTCGGTTGCCGCCAACAAGAAGATCGACACTTGCCGCTGTGGGAGCATCGAGCCGCTGACCGGTGACTCGATCTCGGCGGGTGTGCGGTGGCTTGCAAGTCCTGCTCGCCCCGGATCAGCGGATCCGTCAGACGGACGCTATTGGAGTCAGGAAACTCGATGCGCTCTCCGACGGCCGTCCCCATAGCAACCCGACGCGCGAGCGAGGGGACCGGCTGTCTGTCCGCAATGTCCCGGCCAGCGACCATCGTCACGGGCGAGAATTCTCATTGTCGTTGATCAGAGCAGGCTTTGGGAAGAAAGTCGGATTGGTTACCCGCCCTCGTTACACTACTTACAGACAACAAGAGAGTCAGCATCGGGGGCCAGACTCGTGATCAAGACTCGGTACGGCGACACCTGCCGGCACATCCATACCCTGTTCAACGTGGGGACTGTCGGAGGGCTGACGGACGGACAGTTACTGGAACGGTTTACGACCGGCACCGGCGAGGCCGCCGAGCTGGCGTTCGCAGCCCTCGTCGAGCGGCATGGCCCGATGGTTCTGCGTGTCTGCCAGTCGGTCGTTCGGCAGCCGCACGATGCCCAGGACGCTTTTCAGGCGACGTTCCTGGTCCTGGTCCGCAAGGCCGGTTCGATCCGCAACCGGGACTCGTTGGCCAGTTGGCTGCACGGAGTGGCCTGCCGCATCGCGGCCTCTGCCAGAGTGGCCACGGCCCGGCGACAAAAGCACGAACGAAGGGCGGCTGAGCAGGCATTGACATCCGTGGACGCCGAGGATCGAGATGATCTCGCCTCAGTGCTTCACAAGGAGCTCGATCGGCTTCCGGAGAAATATCGGCGCCGATCGTCCTCTGCTACCTGGAAAGCCTGACCCACGAGCAGGCCGCTCAAAAGCTCCATTGGCCGGTTGGGACAGTGCGAAGCCGGTTGGCTCGCGGCCGGGAACAGCTTCGGGGCCGTCTGACGCGCCGAGGACTGGCTCTCTCGGTCGGCTTGTTGGAGGGAGCACTCGCCGCCGAGACGGCCACAGCGGCATTTCCGTTCGTGTTGGCGAGCATCACCACCGAGGCCGCGGTGCAGTACGCCGCGGGCAGATTCTTGACAGCGGGGATAACCTCGGCCTCAGTCACCTTTTTGTTGGAAGGAGCGATAAACGCCATGTTTGTGACCAAGTTGAAGTTCGCCGCGCTGGCCTTCGGTCTGATCGCGACGGGAGCCATCGTGGTCGCACAGCAAGCGACAAGCGGACGTGTACGCGAACCGCGGCCCGTGAGGCCTCCCGACGTGACCTGGAATCACGGGGTCCGATCAGATGCTCTGGACGAGGCAACCACAGATGACGCCGCAGTGAAGCGAGAGCTCGACCAGCTTGATATGGATATCTTGGCTGCGGACGTCCAGCAGCTCCGGCACCAGGTTGAGGTCACGCTTCGGGACAAGCTCCGCGCCGAGCGGCGACACGCCGGGATAACAGTCGAGGGCCCGGACCCTTAGCCCAGGGAGGTAAGAGAGGCCCAGGATTGCCGCAAGTGTCACGCTGTGCCGGTTCCGCAAACAGAGGGGCTCATCAAAGCCCTCAGCGATGCTCAGCATGCCTATGAGACGGCCCGCGCTGCCTATCTGGCCGGGAGTCGCGAGCTGAGAAGCAAGCAGCGTCGGCTCGGTGGTGATCGCGTCGGGGACATCGAGTCTGGTAGTTCCGGATCGAAGCCCGCCGCTGTGGCGATCGGCTCGATCGATATCGACGCCGTCTTCAAGCGTTACGACAAGGCGCAGCAAGTCAGAGAGCAGCATAGGGCCTCCATGAATGCCGAGAAGGAACGGCTCACGAGGCTCACGGATCAAATCAAGGAGCTCATTTCGCAGTACCAGAAGGCTGCTCCAGGCAGCTCAGCATTCACCTCTCTGGAAAGCCAGATCGTAGCGATGAAACACCAGCACGAAACCCTGCGCGAGGCGGCGGAGAGAGAATACGCACGACTGGAGGCTCGAACCGCAGCCACGCTCTACGAAGAGATCCAGCAAACGACCGCGAACCTGGCCAAGGCCAACGGGATGAACTACGTCGTCAAGGTCTCACCCGGCCCCAATCCCGACTCAGACCCCAACGCGGTGATGGACGCCTTGAAAGGTTCGGTCGTCTATTCCATCCTCGGAACGACCTCACCGAGGAGGTCATCCGCGAGCTGAACCAGAGATTCAAGGCCGTCGGTGGAAAGACAGCGAAATAGTGAATCCATTCCCAGGGAAGGGACCCACGAGACCGTCACCTCCGGCCATGACCACGGCGTTGATTGGTGCGCGTTAGCTCAACCATCGCCGTGCTCCTTTCGATGGCCGGTTTGACGTACTTGCCAGATTCAGATGCCTCACGCAACCGACGGTGGCCATCGTGCATGGAAGTAGATAATACCCTCTCGTCCCCGAGTGTCCGCGCCGACTATGGATTACCGTTAACACCTTCGTGTCGCGTTTCAGGTCGTGGGAGAACGGTCGGCAAGACCCCCTCCGCCGAGCGCGATCACGTGTACCCCAGGCGCGGTAAGGTTCCACGGCTCGTAGCCCGACGAGTCCGAGATGACCTCAAGCTGGACGTCCCCCTCGAACTCCAAGATGAGGTCGGCTGTCTCCTCTCGAATCCGACACGCTGTAACTCGCCGCCCTTTGAGCAGGGCTTCGGCCTCGACGTGGGCGTCCAATGGAGCAGGCAACCCGTACTGCTGCCCATGGTCGCCTGACGTCCGCCGCAAGCGCCCTCGTTCGATAACCCGCCACAGGCAGTCTACGGCCAAGGCACCCGCCCCGAACTCGAAGGTGAAATTTTGAGGGTACATCTCAGAGACGCGGGTGCACGTCGTGCCTGTCAGCCACTCGACGCTCATAAGCCCTCCCTCGTCTGTCAATCCCCGTCTCTGGTTCACGCTTCCCGTGTCTTCAAGTCGTCCGGCGCCCGATTGTCCACGCCAACGATAATTGCGCTTCACATGGGAAAGAATTCGCTGATG
This sequence comes from uncultured Planctomycetota bacterium, assembly GCA_963720335.1. GTDB lineage: Bacteria > Planctomycetota > Planctomycetia > Isosphaerales > Isosphaeraceae > CAVRFS01. Next base: position 131,866 of record CAVRFS010000011.1, read on the forward strand.
GCTACAGAGGAGGGTTAGACCCGTCTCTTTCTGGGCTCGATCACTTCGCTCGCCGTCTGCGACCATCCCCGATCTCTTTTTCGGAAGCCGAATAGCTGAACCACCTTCTCACTGGTCATCGGGGACCGGGGAGTCCATATCGTGTGAATCGCCGCTTGCGGGTGCCGGGCAGTCCTTGCCGGGATGGCGATACGGAAGACGAGACATCGTTTACCCGTTCGACCGGGTTCCCAGGCACCGCCAGCCCACCTCAGGTGCTCTGACCAAGTCAAGTCGGGCAACGCACGGTAGGACCATCCGGTCGTCGTTTTGTTATACCCGAACGGCCATGCGAAGCCACCGTCTGCCCCCCACCAAATCCCGTGGGGGCTGATCCAGTGATGGCAGCAGCCGATCTGAGCGTAGACCTCTTGCGGGGTACTCGCCGCCGATGCCTCGGCTTCCGCAAGCAGCGCTCCCGTTGCCGTGTCCCAGAGGTCGAGATCGTCGTCACCAGTCAGATGCTCTGCAATCAGAGGATGAAGCAAGTTTCCCTCCTGAGGAACCCGGTGTGCTTCAAGCACCCGAACGACTTCCAGCGACGCGCTTACACGCCTTGCCTCAGATAAGCCTTGAATTCTTGTCCGGACTTTACACCTTCTGACATCGTCCCGCGCCCGGCTGTCCGCGCCAACTCTACCTCAGACTCGTCACTCCGAACGCCAATCAGATGAACCGCCCGTTGAGCTCAATCGTCAGGACGCGACACCGGCCCACTGGAGGAGTCGGTATCCGGACCAGAGCGCCGCGGGCACTGTGCTCAAGAACAGTCCGAGCCCAAGACCTAGCTTGAGGAGCAGTGGGCCGAAACGGCGGGCCCGGCCCGGCGCAAGCCCACGAGCGGTTACTTCGACGATCCAACCGAGCGTGTAGAGTACGTTGACGACGACTGGAGCCGCCAACAGGGCGAGTGGTTCCACCGCATCCTCCCCCGGCTGGAGACGACCACTCGTCGTTATCGCCGCGAAGAAGATGACCAAACAGAGGACGCCGTATGTCCCAACAATGAGATTGAAAGGCAGGCGGCGGAACTCCCACCACGCGAACACTCCCATGGGAGAGGTGGGTTCCTTTGGGTTCGAGAAAAGCCACGCCGCGAAGCGCTGTGTCGCGCCCACCGTATACTCCATAAGGTTGCCCAAAGCGCAAGTCCTCGCTTCTACTCGGCCTAATCCAGCATCTGTCTGCGCCGCCTATGGTTCACCCGTTGCGCTCGAACGAGTGAGTTACTTGCCTGCGACGTGGGAGCCACTTCCGGGTCTGGCTGACGTAGTCAGCATATTCAGAGCCGAAGTTGCGGGCCATCTGTCGCTCCTCCCAAGGGCCTACGACTAACTCCAGATAGATGAGTGTAGCTGGTAGCAGGCACCAGAGATAGGACGAATGAACCGCGCCGACCTCCCCGAGCACCATCAGCACCATTCCGATCCCTTGGGGATTGCGAACCCACCGGTAGGGGCCGGAGACGACCAGCCGACGGGGCGGGTCGAGCGGGAGAGGCGTCCCATGTCCATATTGGATCAGGCAGTACCCCGCCCAGCATGCCAATACGAAACCGAGGGCGAATGCTGCGATTCCGAGAAGGAGGGCCGGGAGGCTTCGGAATCCCGGCACAGCGCTGCCGGTCTCGGCGATGAGGATACATGCCGGGAGAGCAACCAGCCAACCCCCACCGACGATCACGAGATAAGCCAGGGCACGAATCCACAGAGAGATCATGGTGCCACGCGCAGGAGAGGCCAGACCTGCTCCAGGCTGATGGACTTGGAAGCTCTGGTGCCGCGCCCGCCTATCCGGGTCAACTATAAGAAACCATCTCAGAACCCCTCGACGGACCACTCTAAGCTGTGTGCCGAGAACGATTTGTGGCCATCTATGCAGCTTCGTGGACAAGTCGTTGACCAGCAATGGCTTGTGACGGTTTGGCTTAGGTTCTGAGATCGCGGTTCAAACTTGGGGCGAAACGAGTAACAGCCTGCCGGTGGGGCGGACATTCCTGTCCGCCACAGGGGCCAGCGGCGGACAAGACTGTCCGCTCCACAGAGTTGTCACCCAACTTAGAACCATGCCGTTCTGAGATAGTTTCTAAGTCAGGCCTTACAGCCGCGTGGACGACTCAACGCACTACCTTGAGCTTCGGCAGGGCTTTTTTGAGCTCACTCACCCCAGCGGCCGTGACCTTGGTATTTTCAAGATATAACTCTTGGAGTCGCGTCAAATTCTTGAGTTGGAGCAACCCGGCGTCAGTGACCGCCGTTTGCGCCAACGTCAGATGTCGCAGTCCCGACAAACTCGCCAGATGAGCCAGCCCCGCGTCGGTGACCGCCGTCTGTGCCAGCGTCAAGTATTGTAGTCCGGATAAACTCGCGAGATGCGCCAGGCCGGCGTCGCCGATCCGGGTATGAGTCAGATCGAGATTCCACAACCCCTTCATCGCCTTCAGATGCGATAGTCCAGCGTCGCCGACCGGTGTAAAGTCAAGGTCCAAGGTCAGAAGTCCGCTGAGTCCGCTCAGATGCGCGAGCCCGGCGTCACTCACCCTCGTCTGCCGTAGCGTTAGGTATTGCAATCCGGACAGACTTTTCAAATGCGCCAGCCCGTCGTCACCGATCCGGGTATTACTCAGATTGAGATCCCGAAGGCCCTCTAGCCCTTCGATATGAGCCAGTCCAGCATCGCCGATTCGGGTATTGCTGAGGTCCAGCATACGGAGGTTCTTGAGTCCGCTCAGATGTGCGAGCCCGGCATCGCCAACCCGGCTACGGCAAAGGGAAAGCAACTTGAGTCCCTTTAGCCCCTTGAGGTGGGAAAGCCCGGCATCGCTGATTTTTTCTCCGTGGATCTGGAGTCCCGAGAGTTCCTTCAGCGACCCCAGGAGGACCAACCCAGCGTCCGTGGTGTCCTCTGTGCTGATTGCGACATTGGTCACGCGTATCAGGCCGTCCGGTGTTGTATCCGTCTGAACCGTCGCACCCATCCGCTTAAGGGCCGCGATCGTTTCACGAACCTGTTGATCGTCTGCCTGGGCTGATCTCGGGGGCCACGCGATCCCGAAAGACAGCACCGCGACTCCGAAGCACCGCACTGTTCCCAGCGTTGCTCGCATGGTCGGGTCCTGTAAAATGTCGATTCTAATCCAGGCGTTACGCAACGGTTTTAACGTAAGTCCTTGCTCGGCGTCTCAGATTCCGCTGATGCGATGGGAATATTCACCCTTTACACATGCGACATCTGTAAAATGGCTTTTGGCGCGATTGTCAGATGTCCAGTAGTCGCCCCGTGACCGTTCTTGAGAATAGCTTAATCATCGCCGCGTTCCTTTCGGAACGTGACCCGGCGCATTTCGCCACATTCGCGGTGCCGCGTGCGTTCGACGGCGGCCGTCGTGCATGGAAGTAGATAGTACTCTCGTCACGGAGTGTCCGCGCCAACTATAGATCATCCGTTACGTCTATTTGATCCCTCTCCCTTGACTGGGCGGACGATTGTGCGGCGCCGCGACGAACAGTCCCACGATAAGCAAGATGAGCCCCAGGGAGAACGAAGATACTCCACCCCTGAAGACCTCGCCGGGGTACTCCGCCCAAGTCGGCTCGGTTTCGCGGCCGCCGAATCTCATGGCGGCGAACGCGAACGGTATGGCGATGAACCATAACCCGCCGAATATGAGCAACGGCCCGAGAATAAAGCGAGTCACCCGGTCCATCGTCACCTCCAGGATCTCGCGTCAGCCATCTTGGCGCCCACGCCGTCTTTGGATCACTCGATGCGCCGAAAAGAACTGGTTCCTGTCCCGTGGCGAGCCGGGCTCGTTGGCGCCTCCCGGTTAGGCCAATTCCTCCCAATCGTTCGGCACGCCGATCTGCTTCTCGTCCCGTCCGCCGGTCCCCTCGGTATAGACAACCCGGTCGCCCACCCGTAGAACCAGGGTCCGGAGCAAGAGCCAAGGCCATACGCGGACCTCGACGACGCTGGGATATCCTCCCAACTTGAACTCGAACCGGGGCACGAACCAGTACCAACTCTTGCGGATCACGGCGCCATCAAATGACACCTGTTCATAGCCGAGGCCCCTCCCGTTGTACTCGACGGAGTGGATACCGTCGGAGAGCGAGATTTCGATGCCGCGGAGTAGCCAGCCACGACGGATCAGTCTTGCAGACATGAGCCTGAGAGCCTCAGCGGGAATGTGGTGGGCTGGGCCAGGTTCGAGACCACCGCCCGCGATCCACCAGGTGCTCCGATCCGTGTCACGCAACAACCATCCGACAACCTGAAATGCGATTCCGACTGAGAAAGCTGTCATAATAACCGAGCCTATCTCGAAGCCTACGAAGGCACCGCTCGTTCCGCCCACGAAAGCCAGATCCTTCCACCGGGCAGTCCGGCGGCGGTAAATGGCCCACATGGGCAAGAATCCGGTGGCAGCGCCGACGATGCCCGCAGCTAATCCGTTGAGGGTCCAGACGGCGCTGGCATGGGCCGGGTCATTAATGTGGGCGGTCCGGTTGATGCTGGCCACAACAAACCCGGTGATGGCGGCCAAGAAGATGAGGGAGATCGGGCGTGGTAAGCGTTGTCGCATCGACCGGTCCTCGATTCTGAGTCATTGACCGTTGGTCCCACTCAACCCTTGGTGCCAATTGTGAATCATAGTTCAGGCATTGCACCGATGCTCCTCGCACGAAGGCGGAGATCGGGCCGCACTCAATCGTCTTACCTCCGGCTATGGCAATCGATGCAAGAAGCCGTGGCGGGCTTGGCGACTAGCCAGACGGCGGTCTTGACCGGGGTCAGGCAAGGCGGACGGCCCAAGTGGTACAGGGGGGAGAGCACTGAGAAGATTAGGGCCAAAGCGACGATGATCGACATCATTGTCCGGGCCGAGTAGCGGGGTCGCCACCGAGTGACTGGCCGGGGTGGGGTTTCAGGTTCGGACATCGGAAAATTTCCCTCGTATAGCCTTTCACTCACCCTCTCAACATTTCGGCATCGTCCCGCGCCCGTCCATCCGCGCCAACCATGATCGACCCTTTCCACCTCTCAGAGCGAACGAGATCCGCTCTCACACGACGTTAGGCTCATATCCCAGCGCCAGATCGACGACCCAACACCCCCGAACATGCAAGCCGGGGATGCGACAATGATCGATGATCGACGGCTCATCACATCCTGCCTCTTCCAGGGCGTTCGCAAGTTGAGTGAGCCGGCCGAACGCATTCAGGTCGTAGATGGACCTGGCCGGCGAGATTGTGCCGGGTGATTGCCACGCCGGCTTGGCGAGCACCCTTCGGAAAGGGTTACCGCAGATGTCGCGCAACAGGCTGATCACCTTCGCCTTGATGGCGGGATCGTCGTTCGCAGCCTGCATAGTGTGCCAGATGAGAAAATCGCTGGTTGTCCCCGCACGCACAGGCTCAGCCAACCGTCCGGCATATCCGGCGTCGGCGTTCGGTCGAACGGCCCTGTCGCGTTCATTGCCAGGGCGGCCGCGCCGTATTCGGGGCTTGTCTGACCGGTGCCGCCGAGGCGTCGGGACGCCATCATGGCGTCGTCATGCGCCTCGATCAGTTCCTGATCGCTTGCCGTCCCATCGGCGTGGCGCAGTGCCACCTTCACCGCACGGCGACTCCGCGAATCAACCGTCCTGTGGGCGACAAGATCGCAGCAAGCGACGGCGAACAGACGGATTTTTCGCTCACTTGCCCGACGAAGTGCGAAATTCGCCAAGTCGATCGGGTGCGTGTCCCACCCAAGCCATTTCTCTTCGGTGATGTTCTCTCGTTCCTCTCTCCGCCTCTCGGCTTCGGCGAAGAAGTCCCGGAACCAACCGAACTCGTCGGGCCATTCATTGCGCGGCCCGAAAGCAATCGCGACTTCCTTGCCCTCATGCAACTCGGACGAGAGGACAATGGCGTTCCGATAGCGCTTGGCCCACTCAAATTCCTGGTCGTTCACGAGACAATACTGAACCTCGGCGGAGCCCGTGAGCCACGCGGCGAGCTCGGGGAGATCCGTGCGGCGGTGGGCAGCGACTCGCGCATGAGCCATCGGCACCGAATCTCGGACCAGAAAATACACCCTCATTCGGGTTGCACCCCGTCGAAAGGGACTCGGCTGATCTCGACCATGAGCGTCAGGGGTATCAGAAAATTGCGCGGCGAGGCGGTAGGCAACGGTTCCTTCTATCTCATCCGGCGAACGCGATCTGCTGGCCTGTCAAGTCTCGTCACTAGATCACCCGTTACACATCGGGCCATCGTCCCGCGCCCGACTGTCCGCGCCAACTATTGATCAGGCTTTGCGGAACCGTCGCGACCTAAAAGCTCGAGATTCAGGTCTGCGTACACTCTTTTCCTCGGTTTTCGCAAGACCTTTATCGGTATCGGCTCGCCAGCGCCGATCTGCTTTCCTTCATGCCAAGTCTCACCCCGCAGTAAACGGCCGGTCCTCAAGTCGTACGCCTCGTAATGTTCTGTCTTCTCGGAGACCGACCGAATGAGTGCAAACCGTGAACCCTCCGGTCCCCATAGCAGGTCGGAATCGCCTTTTTCGAAGCGAACGTACCAATCGCCGACCCGACGTTTCGGGTGGCGATAACCACCTTCAGAGAGTCGTTCACGCTCCCGTCGTCCTTCACAACCGCAACCGGTTGCACGCTGTCCCTACCGTCGGGCGAGAGTACGGGAGGTCCGCCCGCGAGCAACCGCTTCGGTACATCGGCTCGCGACTGATCATCAAAGCACCGCTTAAGGCTGAGCAGCTCTCTTTCCCAGGGCTTGAACGTATTCTGGGGCAGCCCGTGCCAGCGGATATACTGCTCGATGTGGTCATTGTGCCCCTTCACCCGCTCAAAGTCACCCTGGCCGATCACGCACCCGGAGACCGACTGGATGGGGAGCCCCGTGGCCTGATCGACATTGCAGATGTCGCCCAACCTGAGCCCGAGGGCGTAGATAGTCGCAATTCCTTGCCAGAGTTCGCACTCCGCGTTCCACCAGCCCGCTGCGTAATACATCTGGCTGTGCTCGAACCGGGCGAATACCCAGGTTCCGAGGCCCATGACCGCAACTAAGATCATCATCCGCCTAATGGTGAACCGTGGACGGGGCAGTCGCATCGCCAGCTTCTCCAAGTAGAGTACCTGGCAAGTGTGGTCGCTAATCCACCTGGTCCAACTTCCCGCATCGTCCCGCGCATGCCTGTCCGCGCCAATAATAGTCGAAACGCTGTGCCATACTACCGAGGATCATTGGTCATCGAACATCGCGTGGCGGAATTTGGCATCGATTACGGCTCGTTTCCGACGGAGGAGTAGGCGAATCTCTTCCGGACACTTTGTGTCTTCAGCTAACTTCAAAGGGGTTTGGCCCAACCTGTCAATGAAGTATACCGATGCATCGTTCTCAAGGAGATTGGCGACGATTTGGTCAAACACATAAATCTCCTTCTGTCCCTCGCCGCCCTGCCCGTTCAGGTGCCGGAGCGCAGCGTCCATTCTTGGTTTTCTGACGGAGAATATGATGGCAATGTGTAACGGGGTCTGTCCTTGGTCGTCTGCCGCGTTCGGGTCAAGCCCCGCTGCGATCAAGAGCTTGACCGACTCCAAACTCCCCTCTTGAACGGCGTAGTGGAGAGCGGATGCCTCGTCCCCAATGATCCATTGGCCGCCTCGCATGCCACGCCAAGTGATCCTGCGCCGGAGGTTCGCCCCATGGTCGATCAAGAGCTTCACTACTGGGGGGTGCTTCACCGCATCGATCATAATCGGATATCCGTTGCCCTCCTCGAACGCGTTCGGGTCGGCCTTGTGCTCCAAGAGCAGCTTACAAATCTCGACGCGACCAGTCCGTGCCGCAACGCGCAAGGGGACTTGTTGGGCTCCTCTTCTCTTGTTCACCCACGAAGCATCAGCGGCAAGACTCTTCTCGACGAACGGGACATCATTCATGTAGATCGCCGTATCGATCGTGTACTTCGCACCCGCGTCGCGCAGTTTGCCGACGATGATCGTCCAGGTGTCGCGATGTCCCGAGGCGAGGTCGTATTGTTCTGCGGCATCCTCGATCGGCGTTTGGAGGCCAGCCCTGTCCCGGATGTTGAGCTTCGCGCCGTGGGTGATGAGCAAATCGACGATCATCGGATCGCTGGCGAAGTAGATCGGGGTGTAACCGTTTTCATAAGCGGTGTTCGCGTCAGCCCCGGATTCCAGCAAGGACTTAACTCGATCCACGTTGCCCGTCTCAACGGCTTGTCGGAGGTCTTCGCCTGGGCCGGTGAAAGCAGCCCCTAGGGATGTGATCACAATTATGACATGCGCGTATAGAGTCATTGTTTATACTCCGCACAATGCACCTGGCGCGAGTCCCACCAGTAAAAGAGCCAGCCAACAGAGTGTATGGGGATCACGAGGAGGCATAAAGACCCGCGGACGTCTCTCCAGAATCGACTCAAGGCTAACAGGCCATGGCTATCGACGGAATTGGGGCCGAGCCCGTCTCTGAGTGCCCATGCAAACAGCGAGCTTCCGAGGAGAATGAGAAGGCTTACCATCCAGAACAAGATGGCCAAGAACAATTGCAAGGATGAGTCGTCGCGCCGATACATTCGGAACCTCTCGGTCTCGTTCAATGCAAGGTTCAGCAGTTCGAAGCGAGTGACAAATCTCAATACTGGATCACCGGTTCCACTTTCGTCCATCGTTCCGCACCCAAGTGTGTGCGCGCAACGATAGTTTAGCCGTTGCGCCGGCGATGCGTGCGATTGAGATCGTATCACGGAAGCGGATGCCATTCCCCTCGTTCGATTCTTTCTCCGCCAGCGATCGTGAGGAGGGCCCTAAGCGTCCCTGGGTGGAGGTTTGGCAGCGATTCCCGGGACGCCGTTAAGTTGCGGTGCCACAAGGGGTTACGGAAACCGCATTTCGCGATCAAGTTCACTTGGACGAGCGTTAACCACGAGTCGCAATGTCTGATTCGGTCAAGAGTTGTAACTCGTGAAGATCACCTACTTGTTCAGTAGAAAGAGCGAGAATCGACAGGAAAACCGGATGTTCATAGTGTACAAGCCGGAAAGCGAGGCCACAAGTTATTGCGAGCAAAACGGTTACGACAGCGCACCGGACGATCGAAATCATTGCGAAACCTGTACAACTTATGTCCTTGCTGCTTAACGACTTAAATCCGAGCGGGAATCGCTGGAGGTTTGGCGGGATTTTGGTGACCATGTCGTTCACGGTGAGGACGTTCGCACCGAGATTGCTCGATCCCCGGAAGGGGTGATTGCTGGAGATGCTCGGGCGGGTTCCGTCGTTAAGCCGGAAACTCATCGTCCTCCAGTCGAGTTCCTTGGGTTCCATCCAGTGAATCCCGGCGTCGACAACCTCGACGACGATGAGCGTGTTCTCGGGGCCATCGGTCACGTCGGCAAGGCGGCGCGATGTCCCATCGCTTGCGAACATGGTCCCTGGCCCAACGACCGCGACGAAATTAGTCTCGTTTGATCCCGCGATAGCCTGATCGCTCGGACAATGCCACACGGTGTAGGGGGTGAGTTTATGCAGCTTGCTGTTATTCGGGCTGTCCCAGGGCTCATCGAAGTGGAACCCATCCGCGAGTTGGCCGCCGAACCAGCGGTCGGTGCGATCGATTTCCGCCATCAGGACGACGCGCCAGCTATAGAGCGGCTTGCCGTTAGCGTCGGCCACGTACGCAGGCGGGAAGCATCCATACCTTGACTCGTAATTCAGAAGACCCAATCCGATTTGCTTGAGGTTGCTCATGCATTGGGCGGAACGCGCAGCTTCGCGAGCATCGATGACCGCGCGTGTCAGCCATGTGAGCGGTACACATGCCAGCGCGACAACTCCGACGTAGGCCATCGAACGACGCACGGTCATTTGAATCCCCCATCACCGCTCATTCTACCAGGATTTTCCCAAAGAGCCTCGACCGAGCAAGCGTCAGGCTGACCTCCGCAAACGAGAACCTTACGACGACCTCGAGAACGCCTGGTCTATGGAAGAGACGTTACACATATCACTTCTCTTTGAGCTTCTTCAACTCGGCTTGGCACTTGGCCAGACCTTCCTTGACTTGATGTTCGACTAACCACTCTTGCAACGTCCCGCGCCCGGCTTTCCGCGCGAACGCTACCTCAGCCTTCTTACTCCGAGAGCCAATCAGATCAATGGCCCTTTGAGCTAAATCGTCAGGACGCGATACCGGTCCACTGCAGGAGTCGGTATCCCGACCAGAGCGCCGCGGGCACTGTGCTCAAGAACAGTCCGAGCCCAAGACCTAGCTTGAGGAGCAGTGGGCCGAAGCGGCGGGACAGGCCCGCGCAAGCCTACGAGCGGTTACCTCCACGATCCAACCGAGCGTGTAGAGCACGTTGACGACGATTGGAGCCGCCAACAGGGCGAGTGGTTCCACCGCATCCTCCCCCGGCTGGAGACGGCCACTCGTCGTTATCGCCGCAAAGAAGATGACCAAGCAGAGGATGCCGTATGTCCCAACAATGAGATTGAAAGGCAGACGGCGGAACTCCCACCACGCGAACACTCCCATGGGAGAGGTGGGTTCCTTGGGGTTCGAGAAAAGCCACGCCGCGAAGCGCTGTGCTGCGCCCACCGTATACTCCATAAGGTTGCCCAAAGCGCAAGTCCCCGCTTCTACTCGGCCCAAGCCAGCACCTGTCCGCGCCGCCTATGGTTCACCCGTTGCGCTCGAACGAGTCCGTTCCTGGCCTGCGACGTGGGAGCCACTTCCGGGTCTGGCTGACGTAGTCAGCATATTCAGAGCCGAAGTTGCGGGCCATCTGTCGCTCCTCCCAAGGGCCTACGATTAACTCCAGATAGATGAGTGTAGCTGGTAGCAGGCACCAGAGATAGGACGAGCGAACCGCGCCGACCTCCCCGAGCACCATCAGCACCATTCCGATCCCTTGGGGATTGCGAACCCACCGGTAGGGGCCGGAGACGACCAGCCGACGGGGCGGGTCGAGCGGGAGAGGCGTCCCGTGTCCATATTGGATCAGGCAGTACCCCGCCCAGCACGCCAATACGAAACCGAGGGCGAATGCTGCGATTCCGAGAAGGAGGGCCGGGAGGCTTCGGAATCCCGGCACGGCGCTGCCGGTCTCGGCGATGAGGGTACATGCCGGGAGAGCGACCAGCCAACTCCCACCGACGATCACTAGATAAGCCAGGGCACGAACCCACAGAGAGAACATGGTGCCACGCGCAGGAGACGCTTGACTTGCTTCAGGCTCAGGGGCCTGGGATCTCCGATCTCTGGATCGCGCCTAGCGCTTTCCGGCCGCGCCAAGGCCCGAGCGTCAAGTCTCAACTATAATTGACGCTTCACATGGGAAAGAATTCGCTGATGGCTACAGAGGAGGGTTAGACCCGTCTCTTTCTGGGCTCGATCACTTCGCTCGCCGTCTGCGACCATCCCCGATCTCTTTTTCGGAAGCCGAATAGCTGAACCACCTTCTCACTGGTCATCGGGGACCGGGGAGTCCATATCGTGTGAATCGCCGCTTGCGGGTGCCGGGCAGTCCTTGCCGGGATGGCGATACGGAAGACGAGACATCGTTTACCCGTTCGACCGGGTTCCCAGGCACCGCCAGCCCACCTCAGGTGCTCTGACCAAGTCAAGTCGGGCAACGCACGGTAGGACCATCCGGTCGTCGTTTTGTTATACCCGAACGGCCATGCGAAGCCACCGTCTGCCCCCCACCAAATCCCGTGGGGGCTGATCCAGTGATGGCAGCAGCCGATCTGAGCGTAGACCTCTTGCGGGGTACTCGCCGCCGATGCCTCGGCTTCCGCAAGCAGCGCTCCCGTTGCCGTGTCCCAGAGGTCGAGATCGTCGTCACCAGTCAGATGCTCTGCAATCAGAGGATGAAGCAAGTTTCCCTCCTGAGGAACCCGGTGTGCTTCAAGCACCCGAACGACTTCCAGCGACGCGCTTACACGCCTTGGCCTCAGATAAGCCTTGAATTCTTGTCCGGACTTTACACCTTCTGACATCGTCCCGCGCCCGGCTGTCCGCGCCAAACATAACTCACCCGCGTCGCTGGATTGCGACTTGAAGCTCCCAAGGAGGCGACATCAGAGCTTTCCGCCACACCTTCTCGAATTCGCCTGCGGAGATCATCTCCGCCCCTGGAAAGTCGACCGCCCACTTCGGCTTACGGCTGAATCCGCTGCCGATGAGCGATCCGTTGGCATCGCGCCGGTGCGACCGATTATACCGCAACACGTTGCCGTTCTCGTACACATCCACTTGCCGGAGTGCGAATTGGTCCTCAGCCACTTCCCGATACTGGGTAATTCGTCCCCAGTTTGTGTCGTCGTGCCTCTGATAGAATTTGCCCGAGGGGGAGAGACGGATAACAGAACCTGGTGCCTTGAAGCACCACATATGCCGCGTCCTTCACTTCGCGACGACTTTGATGCGGACTACATCCCAGAGGATCGTGCTATTCTGAAACGACCCGAAGGTCGTGGCGAGGGTTTTTCCATCAGGGCTCCAGGCCACATTGTCGATCACCTCGTTGATGCCCTCGCGCAAGATGGCGGCACGTGTTCCGGTCGGCACGTCCCAGATGATGACCGACGCATCCCACGAGCCCGTGGCGAGATTGCGCCCGTCCGGGCTCCAGGCGAGGCTTCCGATATGGTGGCGATGGCCGGTCAGTTTGAACCGAGCCTTGAATGTGGTCGCGTCCCACAGGATGACGGCAGAGCCTGGGCCGAGAACTCGATCGGGGATTAGGCCGCGCCAGAAGCCACCTGCATCTCCAGATCCCGTCGCCAAGATCTTCCCATCCGGGCTCCAGTCAAGACACCAGATACCATCCGCGTGCCCCGTCAGTTTAGCACGCTCCGTCGCAGTGTTCGGGTCCCAGACGATTGCGGTGTTACCGATGACGGTGGCGAGGTTCTTGCCGTCCGGGCTCCATCGCGGGCACCCGCCTGAAAAAGTGGCACGAGGTTTCTCTGACGGCAGATCCCAGAGGAGGGTCGAACCGTCTGAACCGGAGGCCAGAGTCTTACCATCTGGGCTCCAGCTCGACATACACGACGCGAGTGGAATGACCCTTGAGCGTGCTGCGGGCCTGCCCGCTGTGCGCGTCCCAGAGAATCACCAGGTTATCGTCCGCGCCGGTGGCAAGGGTCTTCCCGTCTGGGCTCCACGCCACGTCATAAATCTTCCCGGTATGGCCGCGCAAGGTCATCAGGCGCTGTCCAGTTTCCGCGTTCCACAAGTTTGCTGTCCTATCCCATGACCCGTTCGCGAGCGTCTTCCCGTCCGGGCTCCACGCCAGACCATAGATCTGAGCACCAACCGGAAGCACGGCCTGGCGCTTTCCGGTCGTCGCGTCCCAGAGAATCGCGTCTTGATGAATGAAATCCGTGGTGCTGGTGGCGAGTATCTTCGCGTGCGGATTCCACGAGAGGAACTCACCGGTGCCCCGGAGGAGCACGCGGCGCTTTACGGACACACCATGGTTAATTGCCCTCGTCGGTTCAACCAACGGCAACCACAGCCAATGAAGGAAGCCGGCCGCCCCAAGGATTGTGGCCGCGACCGCCGCACCGATCATCAACCGCCGCATCGTGATCCGCTCGCGAGGCGCCTTCATGGCGGGGTCCTCGGTGGGCTTGATGTAAAAACTGTTCTCTAGATCACCCTTTCCACGTTCCCCCATGGTCCCACGCCCGCCTGTCCGCGCCAATAATTGTTCACCCGATGCGCGGTTGTGCATCGCTGGCCAACGACCGCTCGGCGGCTACGCGACTGCTTTCCTTCGAGGAACCGAGTCCTCTACTCCTTCTGGTAGAGGGTCTTCTTCTCTGTGAAGTTGAACACGGTCGCCGTCTGCTTGTCGTCCGAGATTAGCAAGTCGCCGTGGTCCTTCGAGTAGAGTACCGCCGAGATTGAGCCATTGGGTGGGATCAACGCCTGCTTGCCACTATGCCAGCAATGCCCGAAGACCACGCTAATGAGGTGTCGGCTCATCTCCGCAGTGCCCCGATCGGTCACCTTCTTCCCTTTGTCTAGCGCGATGATGGAAGCCTGATCCTCGGGGTTAAATCGCAGCATGGCCGCGCGGAATTGGCCTTCGATCGGCTTGCTCCCCTCGGGCGTGTAACGGAACGTTCCGTTGCCGATAAGCACGATCCCGGTAATGCCCCGCTCGCAAGAGATCGGGACCACGGATACCGTATCTGAGTTGAGCCGGAGGTCCCGCACGCGGATGTTGAGATCGCGATACTCATAGACCTTTTCGGGAGCGATCTCGATCGGGTAGGAGGGCATTCTGTCGGCCGGTTGGTTTTGCGCCGATGCCGCGGGGCCGAGCGACGCAACGATCGTAGCAAGAACAAGTCGTAACTTCATTTCTGTAACCTCTTTCAAGTGGCAAGTCTCGTTTCTAATCCAGGCGATACACCATGGTTTTCACCTAAGTCCTCGCTCGGCGCCTCAGATTCCGCTGATGCGATGGGGGTATTCACCCGTAACCCATGCGTCATCTGTAAAATGGCTCTTGGCGCGGTTGTCAGATGTCAAGTTGTCGCCCCGCAACTGTTCTTGAGAATAGCTTAATCATCGCCGTGTTGATTTCGGAACGTGACCCGGCGCATTTTGCCACATTTGAGGTGCCGCATGCGTTCGACGGCGGCCGTCGTGCGTGGAAACCGATGACATCCTTATCTTGGATCCTTGGAGATCTCGATTCGACGCTTGGTAATGATCGAGCTGCCACGAGGCCCCGGCGGGACAATCACCCTTGCTCGGTGACATTGGGACATCCCGCGATTCCGTGGCGACTAAAGCCCATCGTCGCGCGAGTTTTGGTACCTTGTGTAGGGGAGATCCCGACACTCCGATACGAAGTGAGAATCCTCGACTACGATGAAATGCGTCTACGTCCTCCTCGCGGCTTTATTTCTCGCTGGGCTTTCGTCCTGTCATAACCAGCAGCCAACGGGGGAGATCCCTGCCGACCGCGGCAAGGTTCGCAAGCAGGTGGTCGAGGTTGAGCCGATCGACAGTGGCAAAATCGTTGCCGGACAGACGATCTACGTGCCGGCTTACTCGTCGATCTATACGTCTGACAGGGCTCACCGATTTGCGCTGGCAGTCACGCTCAGCATCCGCAACACGGACCTGGATCGTCCGATGATTCTCACCAAATCCCGCTATTACAACCAGGACGGTCAGCTCATCCGCGATTATCTCACGAGGCCGTTGCGCATCGGGCCGATGTCGTCGACGGAATTCTTCGTGGGCGAGAGCGATACAAAGGGTGGTGTCTCGGCGAGCTTCTTGGTCGAGTGGGTCGCCGAGCAGAGCGTCACCGACCCCGTGGTCGAGTCCGTCATGGTCGGGACGTTGAGCGGTCAAGGGGTTTCGTTCACCTGCCCCGGCCGAGTCCTTGTCGACCGAAGTCGTGCCGATAAATAAGGTTGCGTGATTCTGGGAGGTGCGGTGCCGACGGACCCGAAACGGTTTGAAGAGATTCGTTGGGGGAAATGAGGAAGGTGTGGGATTTATACTTATAAGTCTGATTCCGCATTGCGCGGCAATCGTCTGGGGGTGCGGATTTGCGGGTGTGACAGAGTACGAGTCGGTGGTGGTGGATAGCAAAAACCGGTGGAGCGGGTTTCCTAACCCGCTGGTTCCCTCTTTGACGCATCCAGGCGGGTTAAGGAAACCCGCCCCACACCATCAACGACGCCGAGCGACACACGTTGGCGGAGCAATGACATGGCTGGCAAGAAAGGACGGCAGACGATTGACGCGGTGGAAATTCTCCGCCGACGCTTCGTCGAAGGAGACCCAGAGTCCGAGGCGTTACTCGAGGAGATCCGCGCCGAGGCTGAGGTCGCTCGGACGATTTACCGGCTCCGGAGCGGGGCGAAACCGACCCAGCAGGCGCTGGCTGAGCGATTCGGCACCACTGCGTCGGTTATCAGTCGACTGGAGGACGCTGATTACACCGGTCACAGCCTCGCAATGCTCCGCAGGATCGCCGCGGCCCTTGGCCGCCGGGTGAAGATCCGGTTCCCAGTGGTGAAAACAGCCAACGCCCCATCGGCGAAGGGAATGCCCCCGCTGAGATCGGGCAACGGGCCTTCGCGGTCGAAGTCGGGTACGTCCTCGATGTAACCGCGGACCGGGTGCCCCCACGATTCCGTAAGTAAAATACGCAACGATTTCTTTGCTCATAGACTTGAGCTTATATGGCAGTGACCAAGCAGGCCGCCTGACGCTCCCGGCAATGCTCCTCCCAGGGTTCCGGTCGTACCGTGTTTGATGAAGGCGTAGATTCCTAATAAGGCCACTTATGTTCGGTTGGGCTTTGCCGCCAGCCCATGTCCGGGAGCGAGAATTATGTCCTGTCATGCTGCCAGATGTTACGACCGCGGCGGCATTAGATTTCCCGACACCGCATCAAGCGAAACTCGTCGTGACTGCAAGCAGCAGCCTGTCATCGCACGAAGGCTCGGCACTTCACGGTGGCTTCAAACAGGCCGCCATCGATCTGTCGGTCCTGTTCGCTGCGCTTCCTACTCGTGGGGCTTCCCCGACACAGGCTCGCCGCTCCCTTTCGTCGTCCTTTTCCGCGTCCTCGCCCCCTTTCCGCCCTTGTGGAACGGCTCGAAATGCGCGGCGACGACCGCCGCGTCGGCCGGTGACAGATACGCAGCGAAGGCCCGCTTCACCACATCGTTCAGGCTGATTCGCCGCGCTTCGGCGTCGAGAACCACGCCCGGTGCGTCTCCGAGTCGATGCGGACATTGAACCGGCCGGAGAACGGCCGCTCCGGCTCCTGCCCATCCTCGGCGAGCCGCGCGAGGTAATAGTCCACCGTCCGATGGAATCCCGCCACGGCCTCCTCGGCTGTATTCCCCTGGAAGACTAGCTCGTCACGGATGCCGATGACATGGCCGACGATCGTCCCCGAGGGGACGTCGACTTCGAGCACCGCATTATAGCATTTGTATGTGATCATGGGTGGTCAATCCCCGCCTCGTCCAAGTAGATACGGAGCCGCCGGACCATCGCCTGTGGGACCTCGTTGCCGGGATGCGGCTCGTGGAAGATGGCCCGGATGCCGTTCAGGACGAATTCGCGCATCGAGCCGCCGCGGTCGGAATGGACGACACCGCCGAGATGCTGCACCAGAGCCACCACGTCCTCCCAAGCGATATTGGCGCGGGTCGGCCTGGCGAAGATCGCGGCGAGGGTCCGGTCGTGCTTCTTTCCCATCCGTTGACGGTACCTCGACGGTGGTCAGAGTCCCCGTATCGTTGATAGTACCAGAAATGGTACCATGCGGTCGAGGACGCTGTTTCAGTCGCCATCAAGGGAGAACCGTTGTCCGAAACCATCATCCGCCAGCGTTGTTAACGGTGGCGGCGTCCTTCATCGATTCGAGCGGGCTGGTGAAACGTTACGTCTCGGAGGTCGGCACCCTCTGGGTTCGCGGAATTACGCGCCACAGCCCGTCCACTGCTATTTACATCGCACGCATTACTGCTGTCGAAGTTACCTCCGCCGTCGCCCGCCGCCGAAAAGGCAGAATGCTCACCTCCGCGAAGGCATCGTCGATCCTTCACCGCTTCAGCCAGCATCTCGCCGGTCGCTACACCGTCATTCGAGATCACGCCCGTCCTGTTCAACGATGTCATGCGACTGGCGAATACGCACGCGCTGCGTGCCTATGACGCCGCGCAACTGGCCGCCGCGCTCGAAATCCGGCAGCAACGCCAGCAGGCCGGGTTGGGCCCGGTGACGTTGATCTCGGCCGATCAAGCCCTCAACGCCGCAGCGCAGTCGAGGGGCTGCCGGTCGATGACCCCAACAGCCACCCTCCCTGGAGTCCATACGGCTCGGTCCCCTTAAGGGATTCCGCTGCCATAACCTATGGCCGAGCCTACCCGCCGGATGAACGACCGATAAGGCCACCTATGTTCGCTGAGGGCGATTCCCACTGGCACCGCGTCTGGGTATGGGCGTTAGGTCTGGTCGACACACGCCGGTCGTGCCGGCGGCTCGGAATTTGCCCGGATGGGTACGGCGGATTCGGTCTACCTCTGCTCCGCAGATCACCGAACGTCACGGCAAGCGAGGATGGCGCTGTGAAGTTTTCCCACTGGGATGCTTCCGATGGTCGGACCCTCACGTAATCCCACAGCGGTTGAACCGGCAATGCCCGGTGGCGCGGCGAGACACCTTGGCTTCGATCAGTACGATCCGCTACCATCAACCGAAAGTGTCGGTCTAAATCACCGCGTTTGCGTCGAGTGCTGCCGCGGAATCGAGACCAACCTCCGTCATTTCGGGCACCAGGTGCGGAAGGATGATTCCATGAAGCTCGCCGGGAAGGTGGCGGTGGTGACCGGGGGCGGCTCCGGGATCGGTCGGGGGATCGTGCTCTGCCTGGCGCGGGAAGGCGCGAATATTGCCGTCCCCGACCTTCAGGAGGCGAACGCCGGAAGCGTCGCCCAAGAGGTCCAGGCACTCGGCCGCGCGGCCATCGGTCTGCGCTGCGATGTGACCCGGGAGGCCGACATTCGGGCCAGCCTCGACCGCATCAAGGCGGACCTGGGACAGATTGACATCGTCGTGAACAATGCCGGGATCGCCTCGCCACCGGGCATGCCGTTCACCCGGAATACCGAGGCGGAATGGGATCAGGCCTTCGACGTGAACGTCAAGTCGGTGTTCTTGATGTGCAAGGCCATCGCGCCCTACTTCATCGAGCGCCAGGCCGGGCGCATCATTAATATCGCCTCAATTGCGGGGCCCCTGGCGTCCCTCACCATGCCGCCCTACTCGGTGGCCAAAGGAGGCGTCATCATCTTGACACGCATCGTGGCCAAGGAGTTGGCACCCCATGGCGTGACGGTCAATGCCATCTGTCCCGGGATTCTTTGGACGGGGTTCTGGCAAAAACTGGCCCAGGACATCGCCGAGACCAACCCGGCGTTCCAGGGGATGACCGCTCGGCAGGTCTTCGAGAAGCGAGTTGCCGAGATTGTCCCCATGAGATGCGAGCAAACGCCTGAAGATATCGGCTGGGCGGCAGTGTTTCTTGCCTCCGACGAGGCGCGGTGCATCACCGGCCAGTCGCTGATGGTAGACGGCGGCACGGTGATGTAGTCAGGCTGGCACCCCGACTTGTGAGAGTGAGACCGCCGGGGTCCGGCCCTGCCGCTTTTAATGAACAATTGAACGTCTGATAAAGCGCCTTATGTTCGGTGAGAGTGGTCACGATCATTCGATGGATTGCGGTTCACGATCAGCGATGGGGAATGTCCCGTCCCGTAGGCGGGCTTTCGAAGTATCAGTGGCCTCTTTCTCTGGGCCGTTGGCGTCGTCGCTGGCAGTTCGGTCGGTGCGACGCCCCCCTCGGAGAAGTTGCTCAGTAATTGAGATTCTCCCATCGATTAACTTAGCCACGCACACTGAGTATTGCCTTTCGGTAGATGAGATTCGAATAATCCGGTAGGCTTTGGCCGCTATGCGGGCGTCGATGGCGATCATCCGCGCATCCCGGTCTTCGCGGATCAAGGCCGCTGAATCGGAGACCGAGCCGTATTTCTTACGCAGCTCCGTCTGGTGCATGGAGCGACCGATAACCGGAGCTTGTGTCCCGTCTCGTAGGCTCGCGCCGATCGCGCCGCCGGCATAACTTCGGAGCACGCGGCGCAAAACGAGTGTTGACAACTGCCAACACTCGGCTACAATGGTAGGTGGAAAGGCCCCTAGACCCCATTTATTTCGCGAGGTTTGCTCTAAGCTTTGGGCAAGTTACGCCTATTGGGCTAGAGTCTGCATGCGCGCGGCTGTGGAGCCTTTTCGCCATGGCCAAGAAACGGCACCCGAACAAGGAGATTGCCGACGCCGTAGCCTATGCCGAAGTGCGGGGCTGGATTATCGTCCGAGGTGGTGCACACGCTTGGGGAATTCTGCGATGCCCTCATGGACAGCGAGGTGGTTGCAGCGTTTCCGTGTGGTCGACCCCGCGAGACCCGTATCGCCACGCGCATCGGATTCGGCAGGCCGTCGACCAATGCGCCTACTAGATTTTGGAGTCAGAACATGCCGCATACTCCAAAGAAGGAGGTGAAGCTGAAGGCCGCAGCCGGTATCGCACCGCCTGTCTACTCGTTTAGTTTGATCCTGCAGGGTGCAAGCGACCTGACTCCTGAGATCGCCGATGCGCTGTACGAGGCTGGCTGCGATGACGCACTGGTCGGTAGCCGTGACGGAGTGCTCTTTGCCCAATTCGATAGGGAGGCTCCTTCATCGGCCGAGGCAATCATCTCGGCAATTCGGCAAATCGAGTCCGCTGGCATGGGACTGACTGTCGTGCGGGTCGAGCCGGACGAACTGGTTTGTGCAGCCGAGATCGCCGAGCGCGTTGGACTCAACCGGGAGACAATTCGACTGTACGCGATAGGGCGCCGTGGCCCCGGCACCTTCCCTCCGCCTGTGGCACGGCTTCGAGGTCGTTCACCGCTTTATCGTTGGACCGACGTGGCACCATGGCTTGCTCACCACGGCGGTACAGCCGCGGCCTGCGCAATCGCAGAACTAGAGACTGCTACTTTGATCGGAATGCTCAACGCGGCATTTGATCTGCGCCGACTGGTGCCGCGAACCGCTGAGTACCCTTCGTTGCGGGAGACCATTGGCGAGATTGATCTTCTGATCACAGACCGCCAGGGTCAACTACTGACTATCGCGTGTAAGCTCCAAGCTCCTGAAGCCACCACCTCGGTGCCGAAACGACCTCGCGGAACGCGGCGTTGACTGTGACCAGCCGCAACGTCGGACGTCGTATAATCCGCTCTATGTTCCAACCTTCCAGCGAGCATTCGTCGTGCGCCTCGACAGCCCGCCGCTCACGACGCCGACTCCCGCCTCCCGGCCTTACCGTCGGCCACGCCAACCCGCGCTCTCCTTGTCCCCGAGCGCTGCGATTTCCTCGAATGCGACGCAGTGGCCGCCAGCGGGGCGCTGGTCCCCTGGATCCGAAACGCGCTGCTGTCCAACCACTCCGTCAAAGCGTACGGTCTCGACTTTGCAGACTTCGTACGCCACAGGCGGACCCAAGGCGTCACCCCCCGGGAGATCGCCGCCAGCCTCTAAGCGGCATTGGAGCTGTTCGGTGCGATTGCCAATGAGTTCAAGGAACGACTACCTCACGTCCTTGACCGGCCGTCTTGTCTTCGCTCGCTGGATCGTTCCAAACCGTAAGGTTTTAGCTTGACAAATCTTACGTCAAGTCGCGACGGTCTTGGTTTTCGCTTTGGCCATGGCGTTCGCCTCGGCAAAGGCTGTGCTCATTTCCTCCTGGAGCAAATTGGCGAGGTCGGAGCTGGGCCGTTTCGGGCCCAGGTGCTCTGAATACGGGCAGCGGCCTTTCCGCTTCCCCCCAATAAAACACCCCACAGTTCCCGTACATCCGCTTCAGATCGAGCATCCGCCGCATCCGCGTTCGACGCCACGCCGGAAATCGCGTGCCAGATCGAGCGGATCTTTGGTACGCCGTACAACCTAGGAGATCGGCGTGGGATTGAACGATGCCCGCTATCGAGCCCATCGCCACCATTCGCCGAACTCGCGCCGACGGTCGATCGGAAAAAACTTTGGGAAAATGGGATCATGGGGCTCGGCCGTTGTCATCCTTTCAGGAACAACGGGTGCGGCATTGCGAGTTCACGACACATGGATTCAGAACGGCTCGGAATGTTGATCGATCGACTCGCGGCCGCGCTGGAGCTTTATGCGCGGCAGTGGTGCGATGAGCCCGAGGACGTGGTCCAGGAGGCGTTCGTGAAGCTGGCGGCCCAGCCGGCGACACCGCTCAACCCCGCGGCCTGGCTATTCCGGACCGTCCGCAACGGGGCGATCAACGCCGGGATCGCCAAACGAAGGACGGCGACGACACGAGGCCGAGGCCGCGGCAGGGGTTCCCGCCTGGTTCGAGACCGGCCCGACGGCTCGGAGCGAGGCGGTCGTGGACCCCGAGTCGGCCCAGGCCGCGCTGGCCGTGCTGCCGTTGGAGCAACGCGAGGTCATCGTGGCCCACCTCTGGGGTGGTCTGACATTCGATCAGATTGCCGAGTTGGTCGGTTTTTCCGCAAGTTCCACTCACCGATTGTACCAAGCGGGCCTGATGGCCCTGAGAGAACACCTGGGGGTGCCATGTCAAACGAACCCGTCTCGCCCTCGCCCGATCCGGAGCTGAACGCGATCGAGGCGGCTCTCGGCTCGCTTGTGCCGGCTCGGAGCCGGATCGACCGCGACCTCGTGATGTTCCGGGCCGGTCAGGCTTCGGTGCGCCCGTCGCGATTGGGGCTGGCGGGCCTGGAACGCGATCGCCGCGAGCCTCGCGCTGGTTGCGCTCGGCGAGGGCGTATTGCTGGCCCATCGGCCTCCACCTCAGATCGTCGAAGGAGGTGGTCGTGATTCGCGAGCCGGTGACGGCCCCGGCCCCGCTGCCGGTCGTTCCGCCCCTCGAGCAAAGCGTGGCCGAGGTGCCGGAGTCGCTCCCGATCGAGCGTTCCCTCTCGCTCGGGCAGACGGCTTACGAGCGGCTGGCCGCGCAGGTGCTGCGTTACGGGCTTGATGGCCTGCCCGCTTCCCCGACGGTCGCGTCGCTTCCGCTTCGGGGCCGTGGCCTGCTTCCTCCGGCCAGATGTTGCAAGAAGAACTCCGCAAACTTCTCGATCCTGGAGACCCCTCATGAAACGAACGATTGCCTTGCTCCTCTTGGTGGCCGCCAGGTGGCCGTCGGCCGCCTCGGCCCAGCCGCCGCCCGACCCTCGGCCGACGGTGATCACACTGCGTCCGGCCGCCGAGCCGGTCCCGGCTCTCAAATACCGGCTCGTCCCCGAGCAAATCAAGCTCGTGCCGGGCAACGCCGCGATCTTCTATCATCGCGGTGTCACCATGATGGAGGAGACTTACTCGTGGCTCAGGGCCAAGGAGCAAGCGCGGCCTGGCGCTTTCCCCGACTCGCTCGACATGCTCGCCTCCGGTGACCTGGCTCAGTTGCCCGATCGGCGAGATCCAGCGGGACAAAGCCCGGAAGTATCTCGAACCGTTCCAGAACGCCCTGAAGGAGGTCGAGCTCGGCGCATTGCGATCGACTTGCGACTGGGAATTCGACCAGCGCAACGGAGGGGATGTACTTGCAGCTCCCGGAGATCCAGGAAATGCGGGGACTGGGGCGGCTGGTCGCAGCTCAAGGCGCGGCTGGCGATCCTCGATGGCAAGACCGACGAGGCCATGCATTGGATCGAGACCGGCTTCGTGATGGGGCGGCACGTCAGCCAGGGCCCGCTCGTGATCCAGGCCCTGGTCGGCGTCGCGATTGGCAGGACGATGACGGCGTCGCCTCGAAGACCTGATTCAGGCCCCCGGCGGTCCCAGTCTTTACTGGGCCCTGGCCGATCGGCCCCGGCCGTTCATCGACATGAGACGTGCCATGGAAGGCGAGCGGTATCTCCTCGAGAAAGAGCTGCCCGAGCTGAACGAGCTCGACCGGGGAGCGTGGAGTCTCGATCAGGCGCGGCGATTCGCCGACACCCTGCAACGCAAGCTCTTCGCCCTTGCCTCGGGACGAGCCGATCCCTGGTACTGACGGCGCCGTGCCGATGGACCTCCCCGACCTGTCCCGCCGGATCGGCATCGCCGCGATGGCCGCCAAGATCTACCCCGAGGCCAAACGCGCCCTGATCGCTCGGGGGCGCCCCGAGGCACAAGTCGAGGCCATGCCCGTCATCCAGGTCGCCGCGCTCTACACCATGCAGGAATACCAGCGGTTCCGCGACGACTCTTACAAGTGGATGAACGTTCCCTACTGGCAGTCCTACAACCGGATCGACCAGGCCGATCATTTCACCGCGGAGGAGAAGCTCGCCAATCCACTCCTCGTCATGATGTACGAGCTGCTGAGTACCGGCCCTCAACGCGGCCCGGTTTGCGCCAATCCGGCTCGAGCGTGAGCTCGACGCGATCCAGTGTATCGAGGCGATCCGCCTCTACGCCGCCGCCCACGAGGGCAAGCTGCCCCCCAGCCTGGAGGCGATCACCGATGCCCCGGTGCCCCTCGATCCCGCGACGGGAAAGCCGTTTCTTTACCAGGTGAACGGGGATTCGGCGACCCTTTCGGCTCCGGCACCGCCCGGCTTTAACTATCCGGTGATGACCACTCAGCCTTATGCGATCCGCTACGAGCTGAAGCTCGCCAAGTGATCGACCCACTCTTTGATTGATGGAGAACCCTCATGTTTCTTTCGATTCCGATGGCCCTGCTGCTCACCGTCGCCGTGCCGACAGCACGAACAGGCCGCCAGCACGAAGGCCACGGCAATCGCCCCGTTCCTCGGCGAGGAAGTCGCCGTCGTCGTCCATATCGACCTGACGAAATGGGACGCCCAGACCTTCTTCCGCCGCGTCCTCGGCAAGCTGGCCGACGAAGACGATCTGAGCGCCGGCACGAAGCCATCGACGGCTCGGTCGCCGCGCTGAAGGCGGCCGGTGCGAAGGACCTGTTCCTGTTGTTCGAACCGGCCGACATTCCCGGCCTTCCCGCCGCGGTGGTGCCGCTCGTGGACGGGGCCGACGGCAAGGCGATCGCCACGGTCCTCTCGGGCAGCGTGCGGAGGAATCCCGTTCCGATGGCCGGCTACCGAGACGATCCGCGGCGCCGTCGTTGCCGGCACGCCTGCCGGCTTGGCCAGCATTCGCAACGCCGTAGCCCAAGGCTCGCCCCGAGCTGCTCGCCGCGATGGCCGCGGGCGGTGATACCTCGATCCAGATCGCGATCGTGCCGAGCACCACCCTGCGGCGGTCGATCGAGGAATCGATGGCGGTGCTGCCCCAGCAGCTCGGCGGTGGTCCAATCACCACGGTCACCCAGGGACTGAGCTGGATCTCCCTCACGTTGGCGTTCGAGCCCAAGCCGGTGATCCGCGCCGTCGTGCAGGCGAAGGACCCGGATGCGACCAAGGCCCTGATGAACCTCGCCCAGGACGCCCTCGATTTCCTGGCGAATGCGAGTCGAAACGATCCGGCGCTGGCCTCGTTGGCGACGCCGATCAGCCAGATGAAGCCTCTGGCGCAAGGAGACCGGATCACCCTCGAGGCCGACCTGGAGAAGACGGCCGAGCTGGTGGCCGTGCCGATCCGTCAGGCGCGCGAGGCGGCCCGACGCTCCCAGTGCACGAACAACCTCAAGCAGATCGGCCTGGCCATGCACAACTACCACCGCGCCCATGGCACCTTCCCGCCCGCCTACAGCAAGGGCCCGGATGGCAAGCCGCTCCTGAGCTGGCGCAGTTCACATCCTGCCGTATCTCGAACAGAAGGCGCTCTACGACGAGTTCCACAAGGACGAGCCCTGGGATAGCGAGCACAACAAGGCCCTGATCTCCCGGATGCCGGCTGTTTACCACTGCCCGAGCGGGAGCCCGACGCCGGCCAAAGAGGGCAAGACGAGCTATCTGACGCCACGAGGACCCGCCACGATCTTCCCCGGCGCCGAAGCGGTCAAGATCCAGGACATCACGGATGGCACCTCAAACACCATCTTCGTCGTGGACGCCAGTGACGCCGCCGCCGTCACCTGGACCAAGCCAGACGATTGGGACATTGCCGTTGAGCTCAAGGTCCAGAGCCTGTTCGGCCATCACCCCAAAGGGACGAACTTCGGGTTCGCCGACGGTTCCGTGCGTTTCCTCAAGGAAACGATCACACCCAAGCTCTTGCGCGAGCTGACGACCCGCAACGGCGGCGAGATCATCTACTGGGACGACGACATCTTTGACGCGATCAGTCACTGACGGATGCTGGATGGAAGAACGAACGGGCGGTCCCCGCTGTCAACGCGAGGCGCCGCCCTTCTTTCCAACTCCGTTCTCATCCCTGTCGTCCCAGCACTTCCCTGGGCTGGTGAAAAGTTGGCCTTGAACGGTCCATGACGTCCCTTGGCCATCACCAGCCTGACGAGTCCGAGATTTCAACGAACTGATGCAAGCGGTCCGCCCGTAGACGTTCACAGGTCGGAACACGGCAGAGCCAGCGTTTCAAACACCATTGACATTTGTCAGACACTATCTCTTACAATTGTCGTTGATCGCAGGAAGCCCCGGTTTTCCAAGAGTTCCGCGTGTGAACGAGCATGTCCGCCCGGCGACGGCCGAACGCGTGGATCATCGTGCGCCCGGACCAGGCACACTACGCCTTCACCGAGGTCGGCCAACGATCGTTCTTATCTCCAAATGGAATGAGGAACCCCGATGTTGAGTTTATGCAAGAACCTCGCCGTGGGAACGATCAAGGGACTCAGTGCGCTCGCGCTTGGCGGCGCGATCCTCTGGCAGGTGCACGACCATTGCGGCGCTGGTGAAATGCGTGGCCTATGTGCACGTGGTGACGCCCGCGGTCGACGTCACGGTCGACGGCCAGACGTACCGGGTCGAGACGTTGTGGGACAGCCCGATCGTCTGCGAGCTCCGTCCCGGCCGGCATCTGTTGCGGATGCTTCGAAGCGGACGTGTTCTTTTTGAACAGGAATTCACGCTCGACCCCGGCCAGGAAGTCGTGCTCACGGCCTGGGAAGAGTTCAAGGAGAAACCCGCTGAGGACTTCCCGCCCAAAGTTTCGTTCAACCCGTCGCTGTCGCGATCACGACTCGATGGAAAGGGTCCTTGAGAGGCCTGACACTGTCGTCCAGGGTCTTGGAGAGCTGTCCGCCCCGAGCGCGAGGCGGCGGCGTCAAGGCGCTTTCGGCCGGTAAGCAACGCCCGAGTTTCTGGCAGAAGCGCTGATGCAGGTTCATCGGAACGGACAATCTCGTCCGCTCCGAACGATCGGAAGTGCGCCTCGCACCCGCATCCAGAGCAACGCGGCGTCGCTCGTACTCACAACCACTTGTCGAGGAGTTTGCCACGATGCGTCGATCATGCTCTCCAGGACCGAACTTCCAAACGCATACGGATGTTCTCCCCCAATGTGCGGCGTCCTGCGGTCGAGTCCGATTTCCGTTCCTGAGCTGGGGATCGGTGGCTGTGCTCTGTATCCTGACCTCGGTGCTGGTCTATCTGGCGGAAGGGGCGACCCGAGACCTGGGCGAAGCGGACCGCAGCCTGCTCGGGAAAGCACATCAACTGGGTCGAATCGGTCGCCTTCGACCCCGGGGGCCGCTGGCTAGCCTCGGCCGGGGAGGACAGGGTGGCATATCTCTGGGACCTGAAGCGAGGCGAGTTGGCCATGGTTCTGGATCGAGATCCGGAGTCCGCTGAGACCCTTGCAAACCGCGTGGCCTTCGCCCGAGACGGCTCGACTCTGGCCGTCGCGAATGATGATGGGTCGGTCACACTATGGGACGTGGCACTCCGGAATTCAGAGGCACAGCTTTCGGGCCAGCACCCGGGGCGTCCGCTGTCTGGCGTTCTCGCCCGACGGTCTCTTGCTGGCGACAGCGAACACCGATCACAGCATCGCGCTCTGGGACGTGGCGACGCTGAGCCGGCGGGCGGTCTTGCTCGGAAGTAGCCGACAGGTCAACTGCGTCGTGTTCTCGCCCGACGGCCGCACCCTGGCCTCCGCCTGCACCGATGGGACGGCAAAGCTATGGGACGTCTCGTCAGGAGAGAACATCCGAACCTTGATTGGGACGACAAGCAAGCTTTGGTCAATCGTCTGTGTGGCGTACTCGCCCGACGGGCGAGTGCTGGCGACAGCGTCCCCCGAGTCGGGTGTCGCACTTTGGGACGCCTCAACGGGGCGTCGGCTGGAGACCCATGGCGGATCCGAGCCCGGTGCGATGACGCTGGCATTCTCGCCCAGTGGCCGGAGACTCGCCTGGGGCACGGCCGGCGGGATGATCGAGCTCTGGGACGCCGGCGGCAACCAGCGACTTTCGGACTGGCGCGGCCACCTCGGCGCGGTCGCGTCGCTGGCTTTCTCCCCCGATGGCAAGACCCTGGCCTCGGGGGGAAATGATGCCGCTGTCAGGGTCTGGGATATCCCGCCATCGGACCGGTGATTTCGGAACGCCAGACCGGGTCATGATCCCCATGTTCGTCGATGTACTGGATGTGAAGAAGTCGTGTCAATTGGACCGACCGGCTGCGTCTGGATCTGATCGTAGCTCCGTTTTCACCCGTGTCGCCCCGGTACTTCCCCGGCTTGGCGATTCTCGTTCTTGCTGATAGTGGTTAGCGACAGTGCTGATAGTGGTTAGCGACAAGTAATGGTACAAAGGGGAAAAACGCCCGCGCGAAATCATCGTCTTCTGGTGCGCGGGGACCGCGGTGTTCCTCTCCTTTTCGACCCGTTGCGCGGAGATACTGGTCTTCGGGACTGGCAGGCCCAAGAGGGCCGCGGCCTCGGCATGGAACTGTTGCAACTCGAAATCATGCGGCCGATTCTTTTCGGTCCAGACGACGGCCTGGTCATAGAATCTCCGCGCCGCGTTCGTGTTCCCGTGGTGCCAATGGATCATGGCGAGAAAGAAGAAGTCGTGGGCTCCGCCACCGGTGAAACTCATCGATTTTTGGAAGGATTCGATTGCGGTTTTCCAGTCGCGGGCGCGGAACGCGGCCACGCCCAGAGTATGGACGAACATCCATTTATTCGGCTCGAGTGCAACGGCCTTCCGGGCCAAAGCCAGCCCCTGAATCGGATCAAACGCGGGATCGCTGGGAAGACTGACCAACACCCAGGCCAGGTTGTTGTGGGCGAGGGCGTAATCGGGGTCGAGTATGAGTGCCAAGCGGTAATTCCGGGCGGCGTCGCGACGTCTGTTCTCGTTCAAGAGCGGTCTGTCCTAGCGAGACGACGTCATATGCCCAATCTTGCCGTTGTGCTTGGAAGGCTGGCCCCGAGAACCGCGCGGCCAGCCCGGCGAAATCGTCGGCCAGTTGCTGTCGCACTTCCTCCGCTTCCGTCACCTTTCCCTCGTCTTCGAGGATTCCGGCCAGGACCTGAACCGTCTCCGCCGGGACGGAGAGGTTGGCGAGCTCGTTGACCACATTTTCCCGGGCGCGACCGCCGGAGTCGACGTCCGGGCTGTCCTCGTGGATGAGATCTCGCCAAAGTTGGACCGAGCGGCGGTAATGCGGCTGCGGCCTCGTCGCGGCGATTCATAAACCCGAGCTGCCAGCCCGAGCCCCACTTTCCGAGCGCCTCGGCGAAGTAGCGGCGGACCTTCGGGTCGCTGGGAACCTCAGCCAGCAACGTCTCGAACAGGGCGATCGACCGCTTGTAATCCGCGTTCGCCTGGTGCAACGGCACCGGATCAGGACCGTTCTCGGTCCGTTTGAATCGGCTCAAGACGGTCCGCGCAAAGCCGAGGCGGTTGATGGACCGGGCGACGATCGTCCGCGACTCCACGTCGACAGGTGGAAGTTCGCTGGCCATGTTGTAGAAATTGATCGCTCGCTCGAAAACCTGAAGTGCTCTCTCGCGGGTCGCCTCATCAATCGGGCCCGAGAGGGAATTTGTCGCTTGCGCCATGGCCTCGACGGTGTTGAAGTCGACCAGGGGGTAGGTTTGGTTGATGTAAGTATGCAATATGGATGTCACGGCGCGTGTCTTGCGGGCCTGGGCCCAGGTCACAGCCGTGCCGATCATCAGAGCGAGAACGAGGATCGCAGCGGCGGTGGCGACAAGCTCTCGGTGGCGGACGGCCCATCGGACCGATCGCTCGAGCAGCCCGGGCCGTCGGGCCAGAATTGGCCGGTTCTCCTCAAACCGCCTCAGATCGAGGGCCAGGTCCTGCGCGGTCGGATAGCGGCAGGATGGTTCCTTGGCCATCGCCTTCAAAACAATCGTCTCGAGGTCGCGGTGAACCGCCGGATTGAGCCGGCGCGGCCGGACCGGCTCGTCCAGGGCGATCTGCCTGAGCAACTCCTGGTGATCGCGACCGTCGAAGGCCGGTCGTAACGTCAAAAGCTCGTAGAGCGTCGCACCCAGCGCGTAAATATCGGTCCGCTGGTCGACAACCCCGCGACGGGCCAGCGCTTGCTCAGGGCTCATATAGCGGAGCGTGCCGACCAGGTCGCCGGTGTGCGTCAGGCTGAGATCGCTCGGAAATCGAGCCAGGCCGAAATCGGTGATCCAGAGCGCACCGAGGGGGTCGATCAAGAGGTTGGCCGGCTTGATGTCGCGGTGGAGAATGCCCAAGCCGTGGGCATGATCGAGCGCGTCGGCCGCCTCGGCGCCCAGGCGGGCGATGTGGCGACAGAAGACTCGGTCCCTTTGCATCGGCCCGACCGCTGTGCCCAGCAATGACTGTCCGCTCGAGGCAAGCCCAGAGCTTCCAACTGAAACGGTATCGGACTCAGCGCGTGCCTGATGATCCGACGCGAACGGGGCCGCCGCCGCGGCGACGGCGGGTATCTCACCGCTGGATCGCAGCTCCTGGAGGATGGCAGCCAGGCTGCGGCCCTCGACGAACTGCATCGCGTAGTAGTGAATCCCGTGGTCGCAGCCGACTCCAAATATCGGCACGATATGAGGGTGGTGCAATTGCGCGGCCGCCTGGGCCTCGATCTGGAATCGCTGCCGCTGTTTGGGGTCGATCGCCGCGGCGAACGGAAGGACTTTCAAGGCGACGCGCCGGCCCAGCGAGACTTGCTCGGCCTCATAAACAACCCCCATGCCTCCCCGACCCACCTCGCGGAGAATGCGGAAGTCGCCGAGTTGGGCGCGGGCCGGTATGACGTCGGACGGCTGGCGGGCCGACGAAAACGCTTGTGCACCACCGAGTTGCGCTCCCGCCTCCTGGATGAACTCGAGGCCCGAGAGGCATTCGCCGAGGGCCTCGGCGATCTCGGTATGCTGGGCCAAGAACTCGGTCCGCGAGCAAGGATGGCCAGACCGCAACGCCTCGAGATAGGCCTCGAGCGCGGCGATCACACGGGGATCGTCCCGCCCGAAACCGCTCGCGGACAACGAATGGAACGGACGGGCTTCGGCACGCGTGGACTCGCTCGAGCCAATTCGCGCAGGCAAGTGGTCTGCGGCCGGGTTGAGCTTCTTCCCTTTCCGTGCCCCCGGGATTTTTTTCCAAATTCATCGGAGGTCCTCCAGCATGTGACGTAGCCGAGCCAAGGCCCGGAGCCACACGTTTTTGACACTATCCTCGGTCCGCCCCATGCGACGGGCCACGTCAGGAAAGCTCAGTCCTTCGAGCTGCCGAAGAATGATCACTTCGCGATAATCATCCGGAAGACTCTGCAAGGCATCGGACAAAATGACGGCCTGCTCGCGACGCACGGCTTGCTGGCTTGGGCTGCTCTGGGCGGCGATCAGACTCTGATTCATGGCCAGCGATGAATGATCCAGATCGTCGGCCAAGGCGCGCTCCAGCCGCAAGTCGCGCTGCTTGGTGCCCAGGTAGTGCCGAACCTGGTTAGCCAGGATCGAGCCGATCAGCCGGCGGACCCAGGTCAGAAACTCGCGCTCGGACCCCCCCGAAACAGCGCGATCTTGCGGTGAATCTCCAGCCAGATCTCTTGGAGCAGATCTTCGACATCCACCTTGCTTTTGAGCCGCCGTCCCACCTGAAGCCGAACCAAGAGCCCCACGTAGTTGCGGTAACGCTCCAGCAAACGCCCCAACGCCGCGCCGTCGCCCGCTTTTGCCAAGACCAGCAGGAACTCGGGGTCGAACTCGGAATCGCCATCATGATTGTGTTCGTGGTTAGTGTCCCAAGTCATCGCCTCGCCCCCAGAACCATAATAATGATCTGGGTCACGATCCACGAGCAGATCGCGCCGAAATTATTAATCCTCAACGACACTTTGTAGTAACACACAAACCTAGGCCATGCCAAGGCCACGGAACAAGGGGAGTCTGTCCAGGTTTTCGTCGTTGACCTCTTTTTATTAATCTGGGACCGAGATCCGCCGGAGATCGCCCGTGCGTTGTGTTGACGGCGGGTGTCTCGGTTCCGGACAATTGATCCAGTCACCTCGACGGGTTCGGGCGTGCTCGCACGAGAGCGCCGGTGGCCGGCCGGAATGAGATCAGTGAGGGAGGACGTTCATTCATGAAGCTGATCATCGCAATCATTCAGCCCACGAAACTCGAGGCCGTCAAGGAGGCGCTTTCGAAGGTCGAGGTATTCCGCCTGACGGTGATGGACGTCCAGGGCTTTGGGCGGCAGAAAGGATATACCGAGGTTTATCGCGGCCACGAGGTCACCGTGAACTTGCTCCGCAAGATCGAGCTCCAGATCGCGGTGAACGAGGATTTCGTCGAACCGACGGTCAACGCAATCCTCGAGGCGGGCCGGAGCGGCCCCGACGGCAAGATCGGCGACGGCAAGATTTTCATCCTCCCGCTCGATGATTGCATCCGGATTCGGACCGGCGAGCGCGGCCCGGAGGCAATATGATTGGGTATCGGCGCGGTGATCTTCGACTTCAACGGTGTGCTGGTGGACGACGAGAACGTCCACTTCGCCTTGTTCCAAGAAGTACTGGCCCAGGAAGGAGTGGCGATCACGGAGCGGGACTACCACGAACGTTATCTGGGCTACGATGACCGGAAATGTTTCGAGACGGCACTCGGGGATGCCGGCCAGTCCTCGGACCGCCAGCGGCTCGACGGTTGATCGCGCGGAAGGCGCGGCGGTATGTCGAAGTCGCCGAGCAAGGCTTGCGGTTTTTCCCGGGCGCGGCCGAGACACTGGGGGCCGTCGCGTCGCGGTGGCCGGTGGCGATTTGCTCGGGAGCATTGCGGCCCGAGATCGAGTACGCCCTGCGACGCCTGGACCGGCTCGACCAGATCGCGGCGATCATTTCGGCCGAGGACACGGACAAGTGCAAGCCCGACCCCGAAGGCTATCGCTTGGCCCTGGCCGCTCTGCAGGCTCATCGCCCGGAACGGCCGCAGTCCAGGGCCGGAACCAACACGGGACAGAAGGAGGAGACGCCGCTGGACCTCGCCGCCGGCCACTGCCTGGTGGTCGAGGACAGTCTGGCCGGGATCATCTCGGCCAAGGGGGCCGGGATGCGGACCGTCGGTGTGTCCAATACTTACACAGCCGACCAGCTTCTCGATGCGGGGGCCGACGTGGTCGTCGACGGACTGGCGATCTTGACCCCGGAGTGGATCGACCGGCGGTTCGCGTCATGACCGCATCGTCGCGGTTCAACTCGGCCTCGTCCCGGCTTGCCAGCCATCAACACTTGGCGGTCTGACAGTTCCGTGCAGCAGAGCCTCAGCCATCGCCTTGCCATTGCGTCCTCGCGTCCCTGGCCGGACCGGCCGGTTGCCGTCGCGCTGGTGATCACCGACCTGGATGTGGGCGGCGCCGAGCGAGCGCTGGTCACGCTGGCCACGCGGCTGGAGCCCCGAGCGCTGGCGGCCAGGCGTTTTCTGCCTCGGGGAAGCCGGGCCGCTGGCCGAGGTGGTGCAGCAGGCGAATCTGCCCTGTGAATGCCTGGGGGTGAGCCGCCGCAACCCAGTGCAAGCCATCGGTCGGTTGGCGCGGAGCCTCCGCCGGTTCGCGCCCGAGCTTGTGCAAAGCTTCATGTTCCATGCGAACCTGGCGGCTCGGCTGGCGGCCCCTTGGGCCGGTTCGCCGTGGGTGGTTGGCGGAATCCGCGTTGCCGAGCATCAAAAAAAATGGCACCTGGCACTCGATCGTCTGACGGCGCCGCTTGTCGACCGGCTCGGTCTGCGTCTCGCAGGGCGTGTTGCGGTTCAGCCGCGACGTCGCCCGGCTCGACCCCGCGCGGCTGACCGTCATCCCCAACGGGATCGACCCCGCTCCCTTTGATCGCGCGGCCGCGATTGCCAAGGTCGGCGATCGGTGTCCCGGACAACGCTCACCTGGCGCTCTTCGTCGGCCGTATCGACCTTCAGAAGGGACTGCCCGACCTTCTGGACGCGGCCGAGCACGTGATCGCCCATCGGCCCGACTGGCACCTGGCACTGGCTGGCGACGGCCCCACCAGCGGCTGGCTCGTCCGGCAAATCGCCGAGCGTGCCCTGTTGCGAGACAAAGTCCACTGGCTGGGCCGCCGCGACGACGTTCCCAGCTTGCTCCAGTCGGCCGATCTCCTGGTCCATCCCTCCCTCTGGGAAGGCATGCCCAACGCCGTTCTCGAGGCCATGGCGGCCCGTCGCCCCGTGGTCGGCACGGCCGTCGAGGGCACCGAGGACCTGGTCGTCCCCGGCCAGACTGGCTGGCTTGTCCCCGCCGGCGACGTCGCCGCTCTCAGTCGAGCCCTGATCGAGGCCGCCGATTCACCCGAGCGCTGCCGACGCTTCGGCGAAGCAGGACGCATTCGCGTCGAAGCGGATTTCTCGCTCGAAACCACCGTTGCGGCCTACGAACGCCTCTGGGCCGCAATTCTGGGATTCACCAAGTAAGCAAGTAGGCAGTGACGAAAGCCCGCGTCGCCACCAGCCACCTCCGCCATCCGCGAAGCGAGTGCCGACTGGCTACTGACTTCTCACGTGTTGCCCAAGGTCTGCACCGCAGCCAGTGTCAATCGTTCGACCGTGGACGGATACGCGAGAAAGATTCTTGAGATCGCCGAGGTACATTCTTCTGGATTAAACACGCTGAGTGCCTGATCACGGATTGCTTCGTTCAGCGCGCGGGTGAAATCAGGTGACAGCGTCATCCCTCGCTGAGCGTAAATGATCCCATCGTCGGCTCCAACCAACGAGATCCAGAGCAACGAACGTTGCTCGGGTAAATGATCGACCCCGGGTATTACCTGCTGCCTCTCCGGTTGCAAGTGCCAAGAGTAGGGGACGTCATTCCACGGGATCGACCGCCCGAAACGATAGGCCAGCACAATCACCGGAGGTTCGACGATGAGTGCGAACTCGGCGTCACCCCGGCGCACTTCATTCACGATGTCGTCATCGATCTCTGAATAGAACAGGGTCAACTCGTGTCCGGCGGGGCCAAACGCAAAGTGGGCTCCGGCCGGCCAGGTCCGCCATCCCTGGCGGAACGGCTCGCCGACACGGTAAACGGGTACGAGCGGTTGGCTCGTCAGCGTTCCCTTTGGACCGGTTTTAGACGAAAAGGCTTGATTGAGATCTTGAAAATGCCTCATTGCGTTTTCCGAAATCAGGATGACGATCAAGCAGCATCGCTGCTAAAATAAGCATTTATTCCGAGGCTGGGTCGCATTCCGAGATTCTGGATCCAGTTTACCGATCAACGTCGGTCTCGCCTGCCCGCAACGAAACGCCACGACTCGTCGTGCGTTCAAGCTCTTTTTCGTAGGGTGATTAAGCGATCCGCGCTGCGTGCTCGCACAACTCGACAATACGACGTTGGATTCTCGCAGCAACCGTAAGAACACACGACAAGCATCTTTCCCAAAGAACAGCCTGGGAGACAACTATGTCTAAGCCCTCATCGTGACTCCATCCTACGACCGGGAAAGTCGCGTTCTAGCCAAACTCCGAGTGACGGCGCGCACATTGCGTGAAATCGATCGTACATTGATTGCACGGAATCTGCCACTACAGACTTTACTCCAACAACCGTCGTCTCGATTCATTTATTCCAAACAATTGGTGAGATCGTCAACCTGATGCATTTTTGCACTCCACCGGCAGCAAGGATTCGTGTGCGTTCGCTCTTGGCCGGGTACAATTCACATCTACGATTTTTTGAACAATTACCCCAGCTTCTCAGGAACTTTCCTGGATTCGTGATCGATTTAATCTAATTTTGGCTATTTCTGACTTAGCGGCTTGCTTTTGACCGTTTTTTCCTCTAGTCTTAAGTTTGAGGCAGAGGATCTGCCAAATCAATTCGTCGTGGGATATCCATGCATCCAAACCTGCAGAAAACCACCCTGGAAGTTTCTGTTGTGAGATGTTGGGCAGAGAGTCTTGCCCGGACTTGATTTCAATCCGGACTGCGTCGATTGACATTGAGTGACGAGCGAATGTGTTTTCTTGGATTGGATTTCCGAGCATCGTACCACGACTGATTGGTATCCACCCAACATGAAAACGAGGTCATTGATGAACCTGTCGAGACAGATTCGTGATCTTCGCTATGCGAAGGGGTGGGGGCCTGACGAGTTGGCCAGTCGTGCCAAAATTTCACGAACGGCTCTCTATCAAATCGAGCGAGGTAATACGAGCAAGCCTCAGGCTGGGACCTTAAGGAGGATTTGTCGGGCCCTTGGGGTCCCACTGGAAAACCTTCTGGAGAAGGCCATCGATTCCAATGAGGGCATCCCCGTTGTCTCGCCGGATGCGACGCATGGCCGCAGGCCGCCATGTCCAGCAGCCTCGCCGCGCAAGGGGCACTTCGCCGGATCGCGCCGAGGAATTGATGGAGAAGTTTCGCTTGCTGCTTGCCTCGCCGCTTGCCGAGGGGATAGCCCGGATCGTCGAAGAGTCGTTCCGCTTGCTCCCGATCATCCCTCCTCCCAGTTCGGGAGAGCCACCCCGGTATGCTTCGCCCTCAGAAATCGACATAGACTCGCCGGGGCGGAAGTCGATCAGCCACAGCAGCAACTGAGTGAGCCGATCCGTCGATCGCGTCATGAGATGAATCGGTGGCCGGCTCACCCTCGGGCGCGTAGCAAGATCGACTGACAGCGGTTGCCGTGGCCGACGAATGGCGATCCTCAGAAGCAGAAGGCCCGCGGGCCACGGCTTCAGTTGAGCCGATTGATTGCCGGCCGGTTGAAATACCGTCGCAACAAGTCGGGCAGCTCGGCCGAGAACTTGCTGCGGGGCATCACGACCTGGCAGCCGGCGGCCTTGGCCGCGTCGAGGGCGTCCGCGTCGACGTGTGGGCCAAAGGCGACAAACCAAGTGTCGGGGCCGGCCAGCTTCTGGTAAGCGATCAAGGCGCCAGGCGCAGCCAGCTCGCCGGCTGTCAGATCAACAAACACGACCCGCGGATGCCACTTCTCGATGAGCGAGATGGCCAGCGATTGATCGCTCGCTACCACGATCCGGTAGCGGAGTGCTTCCGCGGTCCCCTTCACCTTGGTCGTGAAGATCAGATCGCGACACAGCAAGAGCCCGGTCGGGTCAGGCGGTGCCGGCGAGAGTTCGGCCCCTGGAACCAGTTGCGGCTCAATGTGAGGAGATTCCATGTCGGTAACCAGCAGAGAGCAAATCGTGATCAGTTGCTCGTAAGCGACGTTCTTCCTTCGGGCCACGGACGACTTCGATTAAGATTGTACGCAACTTGCTCCGATTATGCGATTCCTTTTGATCCCCGATGGTGACCGGCGTTGTCGCGCCACGCGAGGAGCCCACCGCGTGTTCGCTTTGGATTTCGATTTCGACCTGCCGGACGAGCTGATCGCCCAGCACCACGACGAGCGGCGCGATCGCGTGCGGTTGATGGTGGTCGATGACCGAAGGGGATGCTGGAAACGTCGGAGCTTCGCCGACTTTCCTGAACTGATGGACCCTCGCGACGTCGTGGGTGGTTTAGGCCTATTTGGGGCACGCATCGACAAGTGTAAGTGTGGCGTACGGTTGGTCGAGCCGCGACTGGCCGGGGCGAGGCCCACCACGCGTGCCGTGGCGATCGGCTGGCCTCACGATGCCAAGCATCATTCGACCCGCCGACGACCGAGTGCGACTCTGCCGCGTTAGGTCCGCGGATGCGTCAAGTCGCTAGAGAGTCGCCGAAAAACCGCTGCGCGACGATGTCGGGGACAACAGCCGCTGCTGCCTTCGGGCCCGCTGTGTGACAACGGCGAAGAGTTGAGCGGAACCGCGGGGCGCGACCGGCCATGCTGACGGTCTATCACAATCAAGTCGATTCGTTCGCCAGCGGCCTGCGGTAGATCGATTGGGAAAGCCGCCCGGGCCTGAAACCACCCGGCGAAGTGGATTGCATCGACGAAGCGCTGACTGCCATCAGGACCGAGTTGGTCCCTGGTACATCGTGGCGGGTTGCAAGCGCCTTGACGGATATTTTCCATGACCTAGATTCGAAATGGCGGTTGGCTGGCTTTGAGGTGCCGCGAGCGGTTCAAGAGATCGGCACTCCCGACGATCAGGGCGAGTTTGGAGCCCGGATCGGCGTATATCATCTCCGCACATGATTAAACTTATGATTAGGCTGGATTCGGGCCGAGCTGAAGGCGGGGCGTGACCATGGCATGGTGGCTGAGCCGACCTCGGCTCAATGCACACCCGCGTTCACCGGGCTCGTCGGTCATCTGATTCGCTCGGAGCGGCGGACCTGCTCCGGCACGGTCCGACACCACCCCGGGATACCGGCTAGAGGAGTTCTGTCTTGGTCATCGCACGTAGTCCGTTGCGGATCAGTCTGGGAGGGGGAGGCACGGACTTACCGTCCTATTACCGGGAGTTCGGCGGATTCCTGATTGCGGCGGCGATCGACAAGGCGGTCTACATCACGGTCCACAGGACCTTTGTTCCGGAACTGGTGGTGCGGTATTCCCAGATCGAGCGCGTTGGTCATCCAAGCCAAGTGCAGCACCCGATTATTCGCGAATCGCTGCGCCAGCTCGAGATCGATGAGACTAACATCGAAATCACCTCGCTGGCCGACGTCCCCGCGGGGACAGGTCTGGGATCGTCCGGCAGCTTCGGCACCGCGCTGCTCAAGGCGCTGTACCGGTTGCAAAACAAGACCGTCACTCCCGAGCAACTGGCCGAAGCGGCTTGTTTGGTAGAGATCGATGTGCTCCGCGAGCCCGTCGGCAAGCAAGATCAATACGTGGCGGCTTGCGGCGGGATCAATGCCTATGAGTTCCGGCCCGACGGCCGCGTCAAAGTCATTCCGTTGAAGCTCTGCGACGGGATGCTCCGCGAATTCGAACTTCGCGTGCTCCTGTTCTCGACGGGGATCGTCCGGCAGCGCGCCGAGATCCTCAAGGATCAGGATGACAGGACCCGCAGTCGCTGCGCGGAGATGATTCGCAACCTGCACGAGATCAAGCAGATCGGCCACGAAAGCCGTTCCGTCCTAGAAGCGAGCAATCTCGACGCCTATGGCCGGCTGCTCCACGAGCACTGGCAACGGAAGCGGATGCGCTCGATGCTCATCTCTAACGCGCGTATCGATCACTGGTACGAAGTCGGGCGAAGGAACGGCGCGCGTGGGCGGCAAGTTAATCGGGGCCGGCGGCGGCGGATTCCTGATGTTCCTGGCCGACGACCCCATGCGTCTACGGCGGGCCATGGAGGTGGAAGGGCTCGGCGAATTGCGATTCCAAATCGATTTCGGAGGGACCCGGATTCTCTAAATCAATAGATATAATATTTATATCTCAATAGAGATTATCCTTTTCTGTGAAGGGAACAGCGAAATGTCCGGCGTCTTGAACCGCGAGAACTTGACCGTTGCCATGATCACGCGCAATGAAAAGGATGCGATTTCGAAGGTGATCGGCGACATCCGCCATGCCGTGCCGGACGCCGAGATCCTCGTCGTCGATTCGAGCTCCGACTGCACGGCCGAGGTCGCGGAAGAGCTGGGAGCGAAGGTCATCAAGCAATTCCCGCCGCGCGGCTACGGACCGGCAATGGACCTGGCGCTGCGATCCGCCCGCGGCGAAGTTGTCGTCACGCTCGATTGCGACGACACCTACCCCGCCGAACAGATCCCGTTGCTCGCGCGGCTCATCCTGGAGGACGGTTATGACATCGTAGATGGCTCGCGACTGACGTCCAAACCCCGCGCGATGCCCTGGCCGAACTACCTGGGTAACTTCACATTCGCGCTGTTGGCATCTCTCCTGTTTTTACGGCGGTTGCAGGATCTGCATAGCGGGATGAGAGCTTACCGCAAGTCGCTTATCGACGAGTTGAAATACCGCGTTGATGGTGCGGCTCTGCCGGTCGAGCTGCTACTGCGGCCGATCAAACTCGGGAAACGTCTCAAGGTCGTGAACATCGACTACCGGGATCGCGTCGGCCAGACGACGATGCGGCCACTGCAATCCGCGTGGTGGACACTGAGGCGCATCCTCACAGTGCGGTACTCTTGAACGCGGACATAGGTGGGATTCATCGAGCCTCGGTATTATCGGCGGCGGCATCGGCTGCCTCGCCCTGGAGCGCCTTCTCTGGCAACCGAACCGAGTACTGGAGAGGGAAGCGACATGGCCGAATGGCTCAACATACCGACCGCTGGCCGTGCGCGCAGAAGAGTCGCATCGGCGGCCACGATCGGTTAACGACCAAACCCAATTGATTACTCACCAGAACCCATTTTTTTCAGGCATCATCCCGACGAAGGCACCATTCCCATGGACCGAACCCACCGTAGCGTCCTCGCCGCGCTGCTATTGTGTTGGGGACTCGTCCTCGGTGTGCAAGCAATGGCCTGCGATGAAACTGAGCACTGTCATGTCGCCTGGCTGATCGGACACGAGCACCAACAGCCGATCCGAGATTTTTTCCAGCACCATCAGCCCGTGCTCTGGGATGTTCTTCAGCTTTACTTCCGTCTGGGCGCCGATGGCCCGGAAGTTCTCTATTTCGGTCGCGCCCTTGTCTTAATCTGCACAGCCTTATCAGCTCTGGCTTTCTTGCTCCTTCCCCGCCGCTTGGCAAATCGGGACAACCAGGAGACACCCGTTCCTTGGTTCGCCGGAGCGCTGGCGCTCTTTCCCTTGATCGTGTTCAGCCTGATCTTCGGCAACATCCTCGTCATCCGCCCCGAGACCCTCTCGACCCCATTGTTTCTGTATTCCCTCCTCCTCTGGCTCCCTGACAATCGAACGTCCACACAAATTCGCCGCATCACACAGACGTTTCTTGCCGGGCTCCTCGTGGGAGCGGCGATTTACACCAGCCCGCGTTTTGTTTTCCTCAGTCCGGCGTTTTTCTTCCTGCCCCTAAACCGGTCCCGTCTGTTCGAGCTCGACTTCCGGCGCATACTCATTCTCGGGGGCGGAGCCCTGGCCTTTGTCGTTCTTTACTCCGGTCTCATGGCCCACTCGCTCTCGGAAATCGTCCTGAACCTCGAGTTCGCTCGCGTGCTTAGGCCGGTGGGTGATGGCTACTTTGAGACGGCCATGCCTCTTTTGACCTTGATGTTACTGCTTTCGCTGTTCCTGGTCTTTCTGTGCGGGTTCATGACCGATCAAGGCAAGAAACGCTTGTTATGTCAGTCCATCTTCGGTCTTTGTTTGCTCGGGATTGTGCTGCTCGCGGACTGGCCGTACATGCACGCGCACCATTTCCTCTTCCTCGCACTCTGGTGGGGCGTGATGCTGGCCACGGCCGTCGTGGAATTCCGTCCGGAGTGCCGTCCGCCGATTCCCTCCCTGGTGCTGATCGGGGCGGTGGGAGGGATCGTGTTGTGCCTGGCGAACGTGGCGTCAGACATCGTGTCGGCGACAACGATCGTCGACCAGGTCCAGCTCAAGAGAGCCATCCTGGAACGAATCGATAAATCTGATTGTATATTATTTGTTGCGGATTTTCATCCGATCAGTGCATTGGACGCGAGCTACTACATCAACCCGATCGGGAATTATCCTGGTCGCCTCGCCACGGCAGTCAGGCTGGCTCAAGCCAGCCTACCATTGCCGGATTGCGACTATGTTGGGGACATTCGCGCGAAACGTCCGGCACTCATCGACGTTTCGCTTCTGGATTGCGTGGGATACGCAGGACAGCAGGCATACAAGGAACTCTTGAAGGATTACAAGCAGATACTAATTACGGCGAACGCTCGCAGTGCTTTACGCTGTTTCGCGTATACGCTCAAGGCCCCCGCTCCCGGCCCGAGGAATCAGTCTCCATCGATGCCGACAAGCGGGGTCACGTCGGTGAAACCCCAGCAGGGTCGACGGGTTGTGTTGCGCCCATCATCCGACCGGATTGGTCACTCACTCCAACGGATTCCCTGATGAACAACCGAGTCGTCGTCAAAACCGTCTTTGCCACGCTGCTGTTGAGTTGGGGGCTGGTCCTGGGTGTGCAATCAGGGCCTAGCAACCGATGAAACCGAGCACTGTCATGTCGCCTGGCTGATCGGACACGAGCACCAACAGCCGATCCGAGATTTTTTCCAGCACCATCAGCCCGTGCTCTGGGATGTGCTTCAGCTTTACTTCCGCCTGGGCGCCGATGGCCCGGAAGTTCTCTATTTCGGTCGCGCCCTTGTCTTGATCTGCACAGCCTTAGCAGCTCTGGCTTTCTTGCTCCTTCCCGGCCGCTTGGCAAATCGGGACAACCACGAGGCACCCGTTCCTTGGTTCGCCGGAGCGCTCGCGCTCTTTCCCTTGATCGTGTTCAGCCTGATCTTCGGCAACATCCTCGTCATCCGCCCCGAGACCCTCTCGACCCCGCTGTTTCTCTATTCCCTCCTCCTCTGGCTCCCTGGCAATCGAACGTCCACACAAATTCGCCGCATCACACAGACGTTTCTTGCCGGGCTCCTCGTGGGAGCGGCGATTTACACCAGCCCGCGTTTTGTTTTCCTCGGTCCGGCGTTTTTCTTCCTGCCCCTAAACCGGTCCCGTCTGTTCGAGCTCGACTTCCGGCGCATACTCATTCTCGGGGGCGGAGCCCTGGCCTTTGTCGTTCTTTACTCCGGTCTCATGGCCCACTCGCTCTCGG
This sequence comes from uncultured Planctomycetota bacterium, assembly GCA_963720335.1. Classification (GTDB taxonomy): domain Bacteria; phylum Planctomycetota; class Planctomycetia; order Isosphaerales; family Isosphaeraceae; genus CAVRFS01. Next base: position 174,519 of record CAVRFS010000011.1, read on the forward strand.
AAATCGTCCTGAACCTCGAGTTCGCTCGCGTGCTTAGGCCGGTGGGCGATGGCTACTTTGAGACGGCCATGCCTCTTTTGACCTTGATGTTACTGCTTTCGCTGTTCCTGGTCTTTCTGTGCGGGTTCATGACCGATCAAGGCAAGAAACGCTTGTTATGTCAGTCCATCTTCGGTCTTTGTTTGCTCGGGATTGTGCTGCTCGTGGACTGGCCGTACATGCACGCGCATCATTTCCTCAACCTCGCACTCTGGTGGGGCGTGATGCTGGCCACGGCCGGCGTGGAATTCCGGCCGGACTGCCGTCCGCCGATTCCCTCCCTGGTGCTGATCGGGGCGGTGGGAGGGATCGTGTTGTGTCTGGCGATCGTGGCGTCAGACATCGTGTCGGCGACAACGATCGTCGGCCAGGTTCAACTGAAGAGAGCCATCCTCACACGAATCAATAAGTCGGACCGAGGATTATTTGCTGCCGCATCGCATCCAATTAGTGCATTGGACGTGAGCTACTATATCAACCCGATCGGAGATTCTCCCGGTCGCCTCGCCACGGCAGTCAGACTGGCCCGGGTCAGCCGGCCATTGCCGGATTGCGACTACGTTGGGGACATTCGCGCGAAACGTCCGGCACTGATCGACCGTTCGCTTCTGGATTGCGTGGGATACGCAGAACAACAGGCGTTCAAGGAACTCTTGAAGGATTACGACGCGGTATTAATTAAGGCGACCCCTCGCTGTCCTTTCTTCTGCATTATGTATGCCCTCAAGTCCCCCGTTCTCTTCCCGAGGAATCAGCCTCAAGCGTTGCCGACGAGCCGGCTCGCGTCGGTACACCGCAACAGGATCGATGGGCTGTGTTGCCCTTAACCTCCGATCCGATCGATTCTTCACTCCAACGGATTCCCAGATGAAAAGCCAAGTCGTCTTCAAACAGCTTGGATCTCCGAGCCCCGACTCAATCCGAGCGGCGATCGGAGACATCCTCGATCGCCTCGCGCTGAGTAGCGGGCTCGTCGGAAAACGCTCGCTCCTGAAGATTAACGCCATGTCCGATGAAGTGTTCCCGGGCCGCAATACGAGTCCTTGGGTCTTGGACGGTGCTCTGAGCGAGCTTCAGTCTCGGTTTTCGGGGACAGAGTTCCTGATCGTGGACGCCGACGTCGCCGGTGCTAGACAATTCGCTCGGGCGTGTGAGCAGTGGGGCTACAGCGCAATTGCAAAGCGAAGGGACGTGCGGATCCTGAACCTGTCGGAATCACCGGTGGCGACGGTAGCAACCTCGAACTTCAGTTGTCCTTCGATGGAATTTCCGGAGATCGTGCTCAAGGCCGACTCGATCATCAATCTTCCAGTGGTGAAGACGCACGTCTTGACCGGCATCAGTTGTGCTCTTAAAAACCACTGGGGCTTACTCCCACGGCTACGGTATCAGTACCATCCGTTTGTTCATGAAGTGGTTGCGGAGATCAATCGTCAGATTCAGCATACGATTGCGACGATTGTCGATGGCACGATTTGCATGGAGGGAAGCGGCCCCAAGACTCGGGGTACCTCGCGTGTGTAATGTCCTCCTTGCGGGCCGAGACCGAGTCGCGGTCGATGCGGCCGTGCTCGACTTCGTCGGGATGGACCCGGCACTCGCGCCTCACGTACACAAGGCCGAGGAATATGGAGTCGGTCGAACGGCGTTTGAGATCGTTGGAGATGAGCTGGTTCGGACGTGGTTTCAGATGCCGAAGCGATCCTCGGACGTGGTCTCGCAGATCGAATCCACTTTGCGCAAGGTCCCCGGTCTGGGACCGCTCCTTTACCAACCGCGGATCGCTCGAGTCCTGGGTTTCATCGGAACTCAATACAATTGCCTGGTTTGGATGAACTTGTTCGGCAAGAGACATCTCGATCGGCTTCAGCACGATCCACATTACGGGTCGGAGTTCTGGAGACTTCCCCGCACGAAAGAGGCGTGAATCGCGGAACTTGCCAATGCGGGCCACGTATCGGTACAGCGAGACCCATTCTCAACACCGGGGCGATTGCGGTCGCATGACAAGTCCGCCGAAGCAGTCGCGGCTCGGCCTGGTCGTTAACGGCTTGCTTGGCCTGCTGGCCTTCACGCTGTTGGGGTTCGTGATCTGGCAAAACAGCGATAAGCTTGGTGAGGTGCTGCGGCGCCGGTTGGACCTGCGCCTGCTTGGGGTGCGGGCCCTTACCGGGCCGGCTCACCATCTGGACGACGAGCTATTGAGAGTCAGGAAAGTAATGTCCGCGGAACGGAGACGATTGCGTTGAAATCGGGCCCGATGCGGCCGGGACCCACACTAACCCGACGCGCGAGCGAGGGACGCTGGCCAAGGACCGTTGCCGATGCACAGCCGGTCCCCTCGCTTGCACAGTCGGGTTGGTATGGGGATAGCCTTCGGGGAGCGCGTTACTTTCCTGACTCTCAATAAAGGCTGGGGAGATCGACGTGGTCCGGGACAAGGGGCTCAGCCTCGCGACTCGCGGATCCTGGCATGCGCGGGTCTAAAGTGCTTGGTCTCGAATACCAGTGGCCCGCGAATGCCGCCTCCCGATGAGCGCAATGGCCAGCGATTCATTGCTCGCCACCAGGATACGGTCGCCGAGTGCTTCCGCGGTTTCTCTCACCTTGGTCGTGAAGATCAGGTCGCGACATACCAATGGCCCGATCGCGCCGGGTTCGGACGGCGGCCGTTCGGATGTGAGAACCGGCCGCGGCTTAATATGGGGAGATACGATGTCGATCACCAACAGGCAGCCGATCGTTGCGAGTTGCTCGGGACCGACGTTAATGTTTCAGGTTAGGAGCGGGCCTGCGTGGCCGGCGAGCGCCACAGTTGCACGTAACTTGAATTGATGATGCGCATCCCTCTGATCCCCGGGGGCGACCGGTCTTCGCAGAGGAGCCAACTCCGTGTACGCTTCGGAATTTGATTTCGACCTGCCAGACGAGCTGATCGCCCAGCACCCCATCGAGCCGCGCGACCACTCACGGTTGATGGTGGTCGACCGCCGAAGGGGATGCTGGGAGCATCGGACCTTCGCCGAGCTTCCCGAGCTGCTGGATCCTCGCGACGTCCTGGCGCGGAACAACACGCGGGTCCTGCCGGCGCGGCTGGTCGGGCGCCGGCAGACGACCGGCGGCAAGTGGGAGGGGTTGTTCCTGCGCGAGCAGGCCGGTGGAACCTGGGAAATGCTGGCGACAACCCGAGGCCGGCCCTCGCCCGGTGAGCAGATCGTGGTCGGCCAGGGCCTCCACCTGGTGCTGGAAGCCCGAGGCGCGGCCGGCTCCTGGATCGTCCGGCCCTGTCGGGACGTTGAGCACCAAGACGAGCCGACCGTCGCACTCCTAGAGCGGCATGGCCAGACCCCTTTGCCTCCTTACATCCGTCGCGGACGCGAGTCGCCTGGTGATCGTCTCGCCTACCAAACCGTTTACGCCCGACAGCCCGGATCGGTCGCCGCCCCCACCGCCGGGCTCCATTTCACCGATCAGGTCTTCACTCACCTGGACGCGAGGGGAATCACCTGGATCGACCTGACGCTCCACGTCGGTTTGGGCACGTTCCGCCCCATGGAGGTCCAGCAGCTCGAAGACCACCTGATGCACGCCGAGTGGGCCGAGCTATCGCCCCAGGCTGTCGACACCCTCCAGGCCCGTCGGCGCCAAGGGGGGCGGATCGTGGCGATTGGTACAACCTCGACCCGCACCTTGGAGGCGGCCGCCGCGAGTGGAACGCTGCAACCCTTCTCGGGCGAGACTCAGCTCTTCATCCGCCCGGGACACGTCTTTCACGCGGTCGACGCCTTGATCACCAACTTTCACCTGCCCCGCAGCAGCCTGCTCGTCCTGGTCAGCGCCTTGGCAGGCCTCGACTTGATCCGGGCGGCGTATGCCGAAGCCATCCGAAACCACTATCGCTTCTTCAGTTACGGCGACGCCATGCTGATTCTTTGACCGGAATCGCCCCAAAAGTTGGCGACGATTGGACCGACAGTGGGGTACCTCACGCGTTGATCGGGACCCAGCTACGCAGCAGTGGACGATGTTCCGCTACTTGAGGAAGTTCCACTGCTACTGCTACTACTGCCGGTGTTAAAGGTCTCGCCCAGTCGATTGGCCGGTGCGTTGGCCGCGATCAAGAGTCTGCCGGCGTAGATTTGCTGAATGCCATTGAGGACCTGCTCGCGTGACTGCGCAATCGCGCTGTCGGCCGTAGCAATGTAGATATTCAGGTCAGATCCTGGCGTCGTCGGTAGGGAAATGGCCAGAAGCGACTTTCTGAAGGCTGCTGAAAACAGTGCCCTGGCCCGCTATACTCATGTATACATATTTCTGGATCGCGCCACGCTGAGTGGGTGTGTGTGGCGGCGCGTTCTGCTGGGGTAGTTTGACCGGCAGGTTGTTGAAGTACACGACCAAGTTGGTTGCCATTTGAACGGTGCTGTTGGTGATGTAGCTGGGGAAGATCGACGCGGCGCTCGTCGAGGCCGAGACCGGCACGGTCGCGGTCAGAGTGGTCCCGACTGACATGGGAATCGAGCTCGAATCCGCTGTATTGATGGTGAGCGAGTTTCCTGAGCTGCCGGTCAGGGTGAAGGTGCCGATGGGCGGGGAACCGCCGACCGTCGCCGTTGCCACCACGGGTGTGCTAAACGTGCCCGCCGGTCCGAAGACTGAGGCATCGTCCACTTCGATGATCGGTGAGCCGGCTGCATAGGCCGCCGTTACGGTCGCGAAAACCGTGGTCGTACCGGTTGATGTCTCACTGAGCGACGCGACGTAGGAATCCAACTGCTGGTTGAATGCGGTTACGAACGCGTTGTATTCGGCATTGATCTTTTCGGTGGGAGTCAGCCGCTTATAATGCGTATGTTGAACCTTGGCTTGGTGGGAAGTCCGCGCGGCGATGGCCTCGACTCGAGCGGCTGAATGTTCTGGGTGCAAGCCGAGCTTGCCCACTCCGCTGAGCAACAACCGCTGATCCAACGGTGCCCCCCCGCACTCGCCTCATCGATCACAGGTCGAAACCGGCGGTCACTCCGCCTGCGGTTGCGGCGTAACTCATTGAACTTGGCCATGATGGTTATCCCGCCTGACTTGATCGACCCCGTCATGAACGATTACTCGAACGTATCAACAATTCGGTCCAGCTTCGCCTATTCAAAGCAATCACGGGTTACCGTCGTTTGGCTAAATATTAACATGCCATGACTCGAGCGACTCATTGTCCATGATGACAAGCTTTCGTCGTCACCACTCAGTTTGGGGGAATGTCGTTGTATGGAGTATAAGGGAAGGGGGCATAGGGCATGTTGGGAGGATTGGGGAAGTCGCGGGTCGGGATGAATGGCTGGACGGAGCCGGGAAGAAGAGTTGACGGCGTGTTTTCCGACGCTGGTGACATTTCTTCCTCGCTGAGGGCCTTGTCGCGGCTTTCGCCGGGGCGCAGTCCCTCACCTTCCAGCGCGGGAGGTATTACGCTCTGCACTCGGGGTGGAAGTCCGTTCGTCAGGTTGATACGCCGGGGCAAGGTCGCATCGATCGGGGTGAACGCCCGAATCACCGTGCCGAAATTGAGCACGACCCGCCGGAATAACTCGCGTGATAGTTGCTCGTCGCCGATATGGACCGGACCGATTTTGACCCTGACATTGGTGAGCGAGTTCTGCGGCGTGACGGTGATATCCGCCGGGCGGCCGTCTGGCGATTTGGCATGAACAAGAGCTTCGCCGTCAGGATGATGGGTGGGCGGCTTGATGACCTTGTAGCCGAGGTCGCCCATGGCCACGATTCGCGCACTTTCCACTTGCGGAGCTGGGTACTGAAACAGTTGCGAGGACGTGCCGCAAAAGTCGTAATACGCGTAGTCCGTGGCTGCGACGCCGGGTAAATGCCCGATCGAGCGATACCAACCTAAACCGCCGCAACCGAAGGTTGGAGCCAGAGAAATGACCGCCACGATGAGCGGAACGATCCGTCGCATGATCTTCCTTTTTATGCCGCGAGGACGCGGTCGCTGCTCAAGCCTGATCCCGTCCTGATGATCAAGCCTTCTCACGCCGCACCGTCGATCAGGGTCCGGTCAACGCCGGGAAGATACCTTATTTATGTCGATCGTTCAGCCTGGCGGTCTTCATTGTTTTTTGACCCATTCCGTGCGGGCCGGGAATCAACCAGTCGCGCGACAACGTGTGTGGAACTTTCCAGCAACAGGTCCCCTGTCTAAAAGACGACCATGCGACTACTTCTCCGAGTCCACGACGGAGCCGCTCTCGACGGGTGAAAACGTCATCGATGCCCTCCGGGCACCGGGCCCACAGAAACGCTGAGATGCCAGCTAGGGCCACTGGGGGGTGGCCCCGGGGTTGGGCAGCGGGACGCTGTAGCTTCCGGGAGAGACCTGGACCTGCCAGCGATAGGGCCCCTGAGCCGGCACGGGATTGAACTGGACCGTGTAGTCACTGGTTCCGCAGGTACCCGATGCGTTCGTGACCGTCACTTGAACGCCGTAGGTGAATTGCGTGCGACTCGGGATTCGTCGGGTCGAAGGAGTGCTGTACTGGAGTAATTGGATCGCTTGAGCCAGGGCGTTCATCGCACCCTGGTCGCGGGTCTGCTGTAAGACCCGGTTCGTCTCGATCCGAAGAAGGCTGGATGTCGTGCGGTAGACCGTGCTCCAGAGGGCGAACAGGAGGATCAGGAAGATCAGCACAACTGTAAGCGAATAACCCCGGCGGCGGTTCAAATCGGAAGATCTAATCATGATGGGCTCACACCGATCAAGGTATAAGTTGCCGTAAAGTAACGGAAGGAGATCGTGATACTGGATCTGAGCCTGGTTGGCGTTATTCGGGTCGGGCTCGACGGAAAAGCCGGTCACGTAATTGGCGATGGTCGTCGTCACACCGGTGGATGAGTTGGATCGGAGAAGCAGATTTCCCTGGAGCTGATAAGTGATGACGATGAGATCCCCCGAGGACGCTCCCTGGAAGTTCAGCAACAACACGTTGCCCTGGGAAAGGTCCCAGTCAACGAACTGATATTGGCTCAAGGTTCCGGTTCGTCCGGGGCTGTCGGCCAGGAACCCGCCGAGATCGCAGGCGAGCGATTGGGCGGCCAGGATGGCCTCTTGCGTGATCCGAGCCCGGGCCTCGACTTCCAGGGCGGGACGGCCGAACGTGGCGCAGGCCTGGCCAAGAGAACTCCGAGCAGGGCCGCCAGCAAGCTGGCAATGACCATCTCGGTCACGCTGAAACCACGTCGGCGACTCCGTCCGGCGCATCGGCCTGGTCGAATCATGGCCTGTCTCGTTGTCTCGTCGAAACGCCTCGCATCAGATGAAGACTCTCGCGTCAGGGCGCCGTCGCGTCGACGAACGCGGTCACGCTGCTGCTGTAGGGGGAGGCGTCGAGCTCGACGACCGTCACGGGATAGGCGGCGGGTGCCGGCGTGGGAACAGAGAGTGGGCCGGGATCGCAGGCGTTGGTGGTCGACAGCCAGATCTGCCCGGAACCGGCCAGCTTCTGCGTCCAGGGGTTCTGCCACGGCACGATATAATAGGTGTTGGCTTGCCAGCATCGTCTGGCCCGGTTTGGGTCTGGATCACTGTCCCTGCAACCGCTGCTCGAGCAGACGGACCTGCCGCAGTTGCATCACCACGAGCGGGCATAGACCCGCCAGGCCGATCCCCAGGATCACGAAGGCGACCTGGACTTCGACCAGCGTATAACCCTGGCGGCGCCCGCGGTTAGGAACGCGCACCGTCGTCGTAACGAAACATTGGCCGAGACACCTCCGGCCCCGGCCAGCCGCGGGCAGTGAGATGGTGGATCAGGCTCGGAAACAGAAATCGATCCCATTGGTCTCATTGGAACCCCGGGACGATGGTGGTACTCGAGCTCCCCTGCTGAACGGAGCCGGAGAAGGTTCCATCCGCGGCGATGGTCAAGGTGCCGGACCAGGAGGAAGATCCGGTACGGGTCGCCGTCGCGGTGAACCAGTATTATCACTGGTGCGGTTGCACTGGTAAGTATAGGGCACGGTTGCCGTGGTGAGGGACGGATCGATCAGATTCGCGGCCAAGAGCGTGGGCAAGTCGGGTGCGTAGGTGCGGTTCTCGAGCCAGTAGAGCCGCTGCGCCGACCAGATGGCCCGCAGGTTGGCTCCGGCCACATCCGCCCGCGACTGTTCCAGCGACTGCTGAAACCGCGGGATCCCCATCGAGACCAGCACTCCCAACACCACCATGACGACCATCAACTCGACGAGGGTGAACCCCCGCTTCCAAGTGCGGGAAGCAGCGCGTGCGGCGCACAATCGCCGCCGCGGCACCGATCGCCACGATGTCTGGCTGCCGCTTTCTTTCCTCGGTCATGATCGGATCTCCTGCGCGGTAATCGGGCGATCGCGGACCGTCGCGCACTCGCGAGCGGCCCGGCGAGGGAACCTCTCGATGTGAGTTTACTTCACACTGCCGGCCATGTCGAACATCGGCATGTAGATCGCGAGCATCAGCCCCGCAATCGACGAACCCATGAACATGATGATGAGCGGCTCCAGCATCTTCGTGACTTTGAGGATCATGCCTTCCATCTTCTCCTTGTAGAATGGGGCGATCTGCTCCATCACCTGCGGCAGTTGGCCCGATTCCTCGCCGACCTGGACCATGCTGATCAGCATGGGGAGGAACAATCCGGTCTCCTGGAGCGCCGCGTACAGCGGCTTGCCCGACGCGACCCGGGCGGCGACCCGCTCGAGAGCATCGCGGTAGATCGGGCTGTTCTGGAAGATGCCCTTGACGGTGTGCATGGTCTCCATCATGGGCACGCCGCTCTTGAGCAGCAGCGACAGGTTCGAGGCGAAGCGGTACATCGCCATCTCGACCATGAGTTGGCCAACCGTGGGCACGACCATCAGAAAGCCGCCGACGTACTTGCGTCCCGTCTCCGTCTTGATGAACTTCTTGAAGCCGAAGATCGTCGCCACGATTGCGATCACGCCGTAATGCCGTACTTGACGATGTAGTCCGAGGCGTCGACCACGAACTGGGTGATGGCGGGTAGCTTGGCGTCCATGTCCTTGAACATCTTGGCGAAGGCCGGCACGACCATCCAGAGCATGACCGTCACGGCGATGCACTGCCACCGAAGATCAGGATCATGGGATACATCAGGGCGCCTTTGACCTTTTTCTTGGTCTCGCGGGAATCGCGGATCTGCTTGTTGAGCTCGACCAGCACCTGGGCCATCTTGCCGCTGACCTCGCCGGTTCGGATCGCTTCGATCCACTGGAACTCGAAGACCTGGGGAAAGGCCGCGGCCGCCGGAGTGGAAGCTGCTGCCGGCCGACACTTTGGCGACGATCTGCTCCAGGACCCGCCGAAGCTTGATGCTCTCGCACTGCGCGGCCGCGATCTTGAGGGCCTGCAACAGCGGAGTACCCGAGCTGACCAGTGTCGAGAGCTGGTGGAAGAAGGTCAGCGTATCCTCCAGCTTCGCCGCCTTGTGCGGTTTGCTCGAGATCTGCGCATGTGCGACGACCCATTCCTCGAAAGGCACATTCCACCCCTTTTTCCGTTGATCACCCGGTCGAAGCTGCGGCTCACCGCCGTCGCTGTCGCAGGCACGCGACTCGCCTCTAGTCAATTTGGTCCCTCATTCGAGCATAGGCCAGCAGTTGCCGTTGGCTGCGCAACGGCTGTTGATCTCAATCATCATCGCCGGCGCAGCGGGCCGGCTGAATTCGCTCCCCGCGATCGGTTTGGATTTGACGAGCTGCACGACATGACCTAGCGTTGAGTGTCTCCGGCGGGATGTCACCGCGGGGCGACGACTCATCAGCCGTTAGCAGCAAGAGCGAGTCGTCAAGAGGTTATCCGGAATCCTCGAACTGCGCAGCCCGTCGCCGGGTCTTCCCTGGTAACCGTCCCACGCCGGCGCCTGCGCTGGTCTCGCCGATAAGACGACGTTCGGCCGAGGTCGCGGACTCCGCGGAACCTGTCCTGTCATGTCGTTTGATCATGAGCATTCAAAGTCGAAGAAAGAGACCGATCCATTATGCAACGAACCATCTCCAGAATGCGGACCCGTAAGGGGTTCACCCTCGTCGAACTCGCGGTCGTGATCGTCATCATCGGCGTGCTGGCCGCCTTCGGCGTCCCGAAGTTCCTCGCATCCGTCGAGAAGTCCAAGGCGACGGAAGGCTTCAATTACCTCGTCGGCCGTCCAGGCCGCTCAGGAGCGGTACTTGGCTCAGAACGGCGTTTACGCCACCAGCCGTTTCACAGCTCGACGTCACGCTTCCTCCATGAAGTATTTTACGTCCCGGACGGCACGATGCGACACGACGCGGGAGCAACGCCTCGGCACCGACCTGGACGATGACAGTGACTCGGATCGCGGCGACATCGAGTTACGGAGCGCTATACGGTCACTGGACCGATCAAGGGTCGACTTAGCACGTCCTCGGCGTATCTGCACCTACCCGACAGATCTGCCCGGTGTCGATCCCAGTAGCTGATCACCAGATGACCGTGGAGCAACAGCTCCCGACGTGACCTCAAATTGTTGCTGATCCTGACCCCTGTGCGGGCGGCCGGTTCCGGTCGCCCGCCTCCGTTTGAATCCGAGCCGTCGGAAGACCAGGCCAGGGAATCAGGGAACCGACCGACCATGAAGGCACTCTTATCGCGGTGCGCCTTGCGGCGTTCGATCGGGGTGGTGATCGAGGATCGGCGGATTGCGGTTTCCGTGGTGGCGACCACGCCGCTCGGCCGCCAGCAGGTCTTCCACGACGTCCAGGCCTGCGACGCCGAGCCCCCGCAGGCCGTCGTCGAGCGGTTGCTCCAGCCGTGGATCAAGCCGACCCGAGCCAAGAAGACCGGAGCCGGGCCGTGGGTTCAACTGGGCGTGCCCGAGTCGCAGGTGTTTCAGGCGGTCGTGCCGATCACTCCCGCGAACCTCAACGCCTCCCCGCAGTCGTACTTCCTCGAGGCGGTGCAGGCGACCAACATCCGGGCCGAGGAACGGATCATCGACCTGCTCAAGCTCGAGCTCAACAAGCAATCCATGGCCTGCGTGGCCGCCTCGCCCCGCGCCGCGATCAACTCGATGATCGAGATGATGGACGAGCTGGGAACCCGGGTCGGACTGGCCGAGCCGGTCCCGGCCGCGCTCTACCGCGCGGGCGCTTTTTACTGCAAGACGCCACGCGGCTCGAAGCTGACCGCGCGGTTCTTCCTCGGCCGGCAGCAGGCAATCGGCGTGCTGGCCGCCGGTCAGCAGCCGCTCTTCTGGCACGCCTTCGATTTACCGACCGGCGACGAGGACGACCGCGATCCTGGCCGCGAACTCGACCCTCTGGATGCTGGGACGTCACAGCCGGATCACACTGCCAATCGACACGGTGATCGTCCACGGTCGGCCCGAGCTGACGATCAAGCAAGACCCCGAGGTGTTCCGCCAGCGCACCGGTGCCCGGTTGATCCGCTGCGCCAGGCCGGACTTCGACCCGGCCGCCGCCGCCCTGGGAGTCGCCCTGGCCAACTGCATGGCCGACGAGACCGGGCACAACCTGGCACGCACACTCAAGCCGGCTGTCTCCTTCCGCGAGATCTTCCCCTGGGGGGAACTTGTCCTCCACGGCGCTCTTGTCGGGGCTGTTTCGTTGTTCCTGATTGGAACGGCGCGCGAGGCCAATGCTCGCCTCAAGGCCGCCGGCACCCAACTGAGCTCATTCTCCTGGCTCAAGAAGCAGGACCAGGCCAAGCTCGACGCCGAAAAGAAGACCCTGCAGGAACGGTTGAAAGTCGTGCAAGCGTTTCGGGGCAACCGCGTCGACTGGTCCGTGGTGTTGCGAACCGTCGCGGCTGCCGTGCCCGAGAGCACGACCATCACCGGGCTGTCGGGCAACGCTGAGCTGGAATCGACCTCGAAGTCGGGCTCGAGCAAAGCGCAAGAAACAACTGATCGTCAATTTCGCGACGCCGATGGCCGAGGATGGGTCCGTGCCGCGCGAGATCGATGGCTTCCTCGCGGCCCTGCGCGGCGACGCGACGCTCAAGCGGCACTTCCCGCTCATCGAGATCTCCGGCCTCAAGGCCAACCCGGCCAAGACTGGCGATCGTCCGTTCACCTCCTACAGCGTCGTCTGTTTGCCCAAGGCCGAAACGAGCAAGAGATCAGCCGGCAGCTAGCCGGCGACTACCCCAGAGCCATATTCCCAATGGACGAGAAGAAAGCGAAAACCGATTACAAGCAGGTGATCCTGGAGCAGCTCCGCCAGCCGTTGAAGCTCCGCCTGCTCCTCTGCTTGGCGATCATCGCCGGCTGGTATGTGCTGTTCTTCAGCCCCTTGAGCGAACAGATGGACTGCCACCACGTCCAAGATCAGCCGGGAGCGCAAACGGGTCGCCACCGCGAGCCAGATCGAGCAGCTCAAGAAGGCCATGGTGCCCTACCAGGGCCGCATACCCGCCGGGGCCGACGTCAATGAGCTGATGCAGCACGTCGATCGCCCAGATACGGTCGTCACCGCTGAAACTGCTCGACCTGAGCCCGAAAAGGCCAAGGATCTCGGTCCCTATGAGACGCTGGGCCTCAAGCTGACACTGGAAGGACGCTTCACCGAGATCGACGAATTCCTGAAGTGGGTCGAGACGGATCAGCGGCTGTTGCGGATCGACACGATCAAGCTCGACCCGGACAACAAGGACCCGGCCCGACTCGAGGCCCAGGTCATCCTGCTGAGCCTGGTCGAGAAGCCGGCGGCCAACCTGCGAAAGCCAAGTCCGGAGGCGGGCAAGAAAACAATGACCACAGCCAAACTGATCAATCTGGCGCCCATGCTGATCATGGTCACCTTCCTGGCGTACGCGGGTTACTCGATCCATGCCAGCGCGGGCGATCCGGCCGCGGGCGAGTCCGGCTTGAGAAGGACCTGGACTCCGTGCTGCAAGACATGATCGCGGTCGGTGACGCGGTCGCGGACAGGTACGTCCAGCGCATTCGTAACCCGTTCCAGGTCCGTTCCCAAGCCAGCGCGCCGTGGCCATGCACGCGAACCACGATGATCGCCCGATCCCGCTGTCCGACACGTCTGGCCGAGATCGTCCAGGGATTGAAGCTCGATGCAACCTTCCTCCAGGGCCGCGACCAGATGGCGATCATCGACGGCCGGGTCTATTCCAAGGGACGAGCACCTGCTCATCGATGGCGATTCCGGCAAGTCTTCCGCGACGCTGACCGTGGTCAACATCCTGCCGGCGAAGGTCATCCTGCACGGCGGATGATAAAAATTATGTGCTCGGTTATCCCGACCAGCTCGGCAGCCGGCCGGACAAGGCGCGGGTTCGAGATCACCGGAAACGGCGACGGCGGAGATCGATGCGGGCGGCCAGCTCGCTCTGTTCCAGAAACTGCTGAACGGGCCGCTCGGCGCACTGGGCAAGAGCATGACCGGCAACCCGGCCGGATCATCCTCTCGCGGTGGTTCCGGGTCGCGATCACGCCGTTCCGCCGGTCGCGCGTCGCGAACACGGCGACGCCCGCCGGCAATCCTTAGACACAACCGCGATAACGGCTCCATTGCACGGATCTGATCCCAAAACCGCGACACACCCATTACTCCAACCCAACCGGCGATCACCGATGAGCAACGTCTTCGGAGACACCGACACTCCGCCTCTGATCCTGGAACTGCTGTCGCGGCGTAACTGGTTCAAGCCCAAGCAGCTCGAAGAGATCGAGGATCTGCTGCACAAGTCCAAGGCCAACATCTTGCCCGAAGTGGCCCTGATCCGGGCCGGCCACATTTCCGAGCAGGAGGTCGCCAACATTTACGCCGAGGACCTGTTTCTGCCGGCGATCCGCAACACCTTGGAAGCCGGCGTGATCGACAAGGAGGTCGGCCGGCCTTCTCCCGCAGAAGCTGTGCATGGAACGGCTGATCTGCCCGATGGCGGTCCGGGACGATGTGCTCGACGTCGCGTTCGTCTCCCCCGAGGAGATGGGCGTTGTGGACGAGCTCCAGCTCATGACCGGCCTGCGGATCAACCCGATCATCGCGCCTTTGTCGGTCGTTCAGTCCCGGCTCGACGCCCTTTACCGTGCCGATCAACACACCAAGGACATCGGCGAAGGGACCGAAGAGTTCGATGTGAGCGAGGGAGACGACGGCAACGAAGACGAGAACATCCTCAATCTCGACGCCTCTCCGCCCGCGGACGCCAACGGCCGGATCGATCCGCATGGTCAACCAGATCCTCGAGCAGGCGCTGCGCAACGGCGCCAGCGATATCCACCTGGAGCCATTCGAGGATGGCTGCAAGTTTCGCCTCCGGATCGACGGCGTGCTCCACGAGCTCCCCCCGCCGTCGAAGGCCGTGTTCATCATGATCGTCTCCCGCTTGAAGGTGCTGGCGAAGATGGACATCGCCGAGAAACGCATCCCGCAGGACGGCGCCATCGCGCTGCGGACCAGCGACAAGCGGATCGACCTCCGCGTCAACACGGTCCCCACGGTCCACGGCGAAAAGATGGTGATGCGAATCCTGGACAAGGGGGCCATCCCCCTGAACCTGACCGGCCTGGGCCTGGACGAGCGGCAGTCGACCGACCTGATCGAGTCGATCCACTCGCCATACGGCCTGGCACTCGTGACCGGCCCGACCGGCAGCGGCAAGTCGACCACCCTCTATTCCTGCCTCAACCAGCTCAATGAGCCCAAGGTCAACATCTGCACGGTCGAGGATCCGGTCGAGTACAAGTTCAAGGGGATGAACCAGGTGCAGGTGAAGGCCCAGGTCGGGCTGACCTTCTCCTCCGCCTGCGGGCGTTCTTGCGGCAGGATCCCGATATCATCATGGTCGGCGAGGTCCGCGACCAGGAGACCGCCGAGATTTGCCTTCGCGCCGCGTTGACTGGTCACTTCGTGCTCTCGACGATCCACACCAACGACGCCCTTTCGGCGGTGACCCGTCTTCAGGACATGGGAATCGAGCCGTTCTTGCTGTCGTGCGCGCTGCGGGTGCTGGAAGCCCAGCGGCTGGTCCGCCGGCTCTGCTCCCACTGCAAGGAACCCTACGAGGTGACCGCAGAGCTCGGCGAGCAGCACGGGCTGACACCTGGTGAGACCATCTACCGCCCCAAGGGCTGCCTCCAGTGCCGCCGCATGGGCTACCGCGGCCGCGTCGGCATCTTCGAGGTCGTCCGGATCACCCCCAAGCTCACCCAGCTCATCCAGAAGCGGACCCCCGTGGACCAGCTCCGCAAGGCGGCCCGCGAGGAGGGCATGAAGATGCTCTTCGACAGCGCAATCGACAAGGTCCAGCAGGGATTGACCAGCCTCGACGCCGCGCTGAGCGTCACCATGGCCGAGGAATCGTGAGCTGGGCGGCCGGTCGATCTCAAGTAGGCAGTAGGCGGTAAAGAGTGCCTGCTAACCGTAGCCCAGGCTGATGCGAAGTTGGGCACGACAGCAAGGAAGCCACACCGCGGTTTTATCCCGCTTCTGTTTTTCTTTCCGGCGCAACGACGATCTTTGACGAACTTCGCCTGTGCTCGGCGAAAAGCGACGAGGGAGCGAACCCGAGTTCTGTGGCGGATTCCAGGCGCTGTTCTCTCGCGGAGCGAAACAAGATTGATGGCGAGGCTGAGATGACGAAACCCGGGACTTGACGGCGCATGAAGTCCGTCGGCCACGACGACCTCTTGTGGCGCTGAGCGCACACACTTGCGTAGGACGGGAAACTTCATCTCGGCCGTATGTCGTTGGCGCGATAAAACTTACATTTAACACATATAACACATCAATAACCGTGTGGTAGAAATCTGACCACCGTGAACAGCAACCTGCGTTCTCGCCGGCCGGATCATGGCCCGGCTGGTCAGCGCGCAAAGGTCACGGTTTGGCTTCCGATCTCGGCGACGTAGCGCTTCACCAGAGCGCTTGCATCCCAGAGAATCTGAATCATCGCACGGTCCGCTCTTTACCTTCCTGACGCACTCGGAGAATCTCGCTTGAGCCGACCCGATCTTCAGGTCTTACTCCGTCCCGTAGCGACATTTCCTGCACTTGCTCACCGGTTGCTGTGGGGTCGTGGCTCAAGCCCAATCGCGCTTGAAGGGCAGCTACGGACTGCTGGAGCAAGCGTTTATCCAATACCCGGCTTACCGCTTCGGATCTTGCCTGCGCGTTCATGTGGGACCTTTCTGGGGCTGGCGCACCATGGACAGCCGGTTTTCCCTTCTTCCGCAAGAACTGGTGATCGCGGATCGGACCCGACGCCAATCGTTCCTTGTCGATTGGAAACGGTATCGGTCGACGCCTGAGAACCTTCAAATACAGGCAGTCTACAGTAGCTCGTCCTCCAGCCAACCGCATTGTAGCAGCATTGGGCTGACGTGGGAGTGGCGTTTAAGTTGTTGGCGAATTACCCAGTACGTCGCTGGCGTTCATGCAATTGATTATAACAGCATTGGGCTCGCACAGCCAGCCGTGCTACCAGATTCTTAACAAGGCGCAAGCAAAGGGTCGGAAGCCGTTCTCGCCAACCCGCTTGTCATCCCCCACTCTCCGGACATGCCAAGACCACGACGAGCGGCGGAAGGTGGCCTCATCTACCACGCCCTGAAGCCAGCCAACGCCCGGTTGGCTGTCTTCCAGACCGACTAGGATTATCTCGATCACATCGTCGCGCGGCAGCATGGCGGCGAGACGACGCTTGAGAACCTCGCCCTCTTGTGCCCCCACGAAATCAGGCAGCCACTTCCGGACCCCGTCATCCACTGCCCGCCGGCAAACTCAGCGGTGGGCAGAACAGTCCGCGTTCTTCGCTGACCCACCAATCGTTCGAGCCCGGTCGGCTGAATGTGTAGAGGGACAGGCGCGCGCGGATGTATCGGGGTGGTCGGTCGGGGAACGGGTTCTCGCGTAGAAGCGCGAGGACTGCGGGCGTGCCTCTGAGGAGGCGTTCTTCGAACTGGATGAACCACGGCGCGGCGCGGCAATCGCCAGCCAGGGCGGCGAACCACATCTGCCAGTCGAGGCGGGGCAAGTGCGGCACTGCGAACCGCGGACTGCGATCGAGCTCGCCGGGCTTCCAGCGGAATCGGTACGGCTTCCAGCTCACACCATCGTCGCTCCCCTCGACGGTGATCTCGGGGCGCTCGGTGGTCATTACCCGAAACAGGCCATACGAATTGGCGATGCGCAACGGTTCGAGCCACTGGCCGATGACATGGACCGGCACCGGGACGACCACTCCCGGCCAGACTGTCTCCAGCGTCTGCCCCGCCGTCACCGCGAAGATGATTCCCGCCACGATACCCAGTGCCACCCGGCGCGGCCATGACCAGGGCTTCGTTTGCGCGACCCTTCGGGTGCCCGCCGGCGTTGCGGGCGGCGGCGAAATGCCAATCACTCTCTCGGTTTTCTTCCGCCACCCCAGAGCTGCCCAAGACCAATCATCGTCATCGAGCAGCGACAGGCAGATGATCACAGTCAGGAGGTTGAAAAACCCGTAGTTGCCGGTCGCCGCGATCAGGACCTGAAGCAGCACGAGGCTAACGAACCCGATCCGCCTCACGATCCTTGGCCCGAAGATGAAGAACGGCGAGACAAGCTCGGCGTAGAACATGAACGCCAGGGATAGCGTTTGAAACCAGGCCGGCATCTGGTGGAAATACCAGCTCGTCCAGACCGGCAACGGTTGCGTCTGGTAGTGATAGTCGAGAGCCTTCCAGGTCCACCAGACTGGGTCGCCGCTGGTCAGTTTGACCACG
Source organism: uncultured Planctomycetota bacterium (assembly GCA_963720335.1). GTDB lineage: Bacteria > Planctomycetota > Planctomycetia > Isosphaerales > Isosphaeraceae > CAVRFS01. The sequence goes on from CAVRFS010000011.1 coordinate 192,320, forward strand.
CCCGACTGAAACATCAGGCGGAAGACCAGCCAGCGGAACATCCAGACGGCGAACGGCCCGGGCAGGTCGCTGGAGCGGTCGAGGCGGAGGCACCAGGGGGTCAGGAGCAAGGCCAGCAGACCGGCTTCCAGCAGCAGTGCGTCCCACTGATAGCCGAGGAACACTTGGCCTGCCACGGTCAACGAGAGGTAGAACAGCCAGAGCAGCGCCAGACACGGGCCGGGCAGAATGCCGGCGATCAGCAGGACTCCGAGCCCCAGACCGCCCCAGCAAACGGCGTGCAGCGCCCGGTCTGAGGCATCGAGCCAGAACAGGGTCGGCAGTCGCCAGTAGGTCGCTGGCCCCGTGCCGAGGACCTGCGCCGCGCGATCGAGGAACTCCGCCGCCGGCAGGATGCCTCCTGACCCGATGAGCCCGTCGAGCTGCGCGGCCAGCGAGCCGAACGCCGATACGTAGACCACACCCAGCCCTCGTAACAGAGCCGACCGGGTCAGCCGATATGTTGGACGGCCGCCTGCACCGCTTTCGCACCATCCGCCGACTCTGCCCATCGCCATTCCCGTCCCACTCCACTTCAATCGGCCATGCGGCCAATCAGCCGGTGGCATCGCTCTACGCGTCATGTCTTGTTTCGCGTCCGTTCCGCGGAGCGAGCAGAGAACCTCGACCAGCTCGTTGGCGTCGCGGTCTCAATCGAAGATAATGCGCCTGAATCAGGAATTCCACGAGGGCCTGGCGGCGTGCATGTCGAGGCCCGCTCGATCGCCGTGTGACTGTATCATCGATACACTACGACAAAGCTCGGCGCCTTGAGCGAATGTCTGGGCTATGGCCGCCCTGAGTCGATCCCGGGGATCAACCGACGAGTCGAGTCCTGGAAGGAAGAGAGTCCTCTGATCCAGCCGCGTTATCGTCGCTTTGGAACGAGCCCTCGATATGTTCGATTGGAACTCGACCTTGATGCATCCGACTAGTCCGAGCCGCCGGAGTCGCCTCGGAAGGCGGCGTACCAGGGATGGATCCTCGGGAGTGGCGCATTCATCGATCGGGGCATGGAAAAGGGGCAGGAGCCGTTCTCGACACCCCGCTCGTCATCCTGTATTCTCACAACATGGCAAGACCACGACGAGCGGCGGAAGGCGGCCTCATCGACCACACCCTGAATCGGGCCAACGCCCGGTTGGCTATCTTCCAGACCGACGAGGATTATGCGGCATTCCAGCGCGTCCTCGCGGAGGCGGTGGTGCGCCATCACATGGGACTGCTGGCTAAGATCATCTCATGATCGGGTACCGCGGCAATCTCGGTACAATTGTCCCGGATTGCCGTCGTCGATGCCACGCCATAGAATCTTGACAGCCTACGAGATGCTGTTGTTGGTCTGAGGATCATGTGATGACAATCAATAAAATCTACAAGCGTTTATCAGTGGAAGACGCCGTTGTGTTGCTGGTGGATCACCAGGCCGGGTTACTTTCGCTCGTCCAGGACTATACGCCCGAGGAATTCCGGAACAATATCCTGGCGCTTGCCGATATCGCCAAGCTTTTCAAGCTCCCGACGATCCTCACAACGAGCTTTGAGAACGGTCCGAACGGGCTTTTGATGCCCGAGCTCAAGGAACTCTTCCCGGAAGCCCCGTTCATTCCGCGGCCGGGCCAGATCAACGCGTGGGATAACGAGGATTTCGTGTCCGCGATCAAAGCGACGGGCCGCAAGCAACTCATCATAGCGGGCGTCGTGACCGACGTCTGCGTCGCGTTCCCGGCCCTCTCGGCTCTCGCTGAGGGCTATCAGGTGTTCGTCGTCGTGGATGCCTCGGGCACCTTCAATAAGTCGGTGCGCGACGCGGCGCTCATGAGGATGGCCCATGCCGGGGCCGAGATGACAAACTGGTTTGCGGTCGCGTGTGAACTGCAACGCGACTGGCGAAATAACATGGAGGGGCTCGCAACGCTTCTGGCGAACCATCTCCCCGCCTTTAAGAACCTGATGACGAGCTTCAACGCAAAGGCTGCAAAGTGAATCAGGACGTCGTGGCGTGACAGGTGGGCTTCCCACCTGACTTCGCCACGACTCACGGGTTTGGTCCCTCAGGCTGTCTCGCTTAATCCAAAAGTGCGCTGAGCCCGAGTCGGGACAAACCCTATTCGTCGCCCGACGGCCCGTACATGCCGGGAACCGGTATATCGTTCAGGCGGAGGTAGACGCACAGAATCGCCCGATGATGGACGATATGATTGAAGACGAACGACCGGACCACCGCTGCCTTTGCCATGGTGAAAATGGGAACGCCGGCTCGCAACAATAACCACGGGGCGCCCATGTCCTGATCGGTGGCCGCCGCGAGCGCTGTTCTTCCGGCAGCTGGATCTGCGCGGTTATTACGCCGACCTGATCGCCGTCCTCGCCGACCCGCTCGAAGGTGTCAAAGCTCTCGAGAAGGTCGGGCTCGTTATAAAGGGAGGAAAGGTGTTCAAGGACGATCTCAACAAAAAATGATCGGTAAGTTGTTGTGCGGCCGCGGCGACGCGCGACATCACTGCCGGCATTCGTCTATCCGCGGCTCGTCAACGGACAACTGACGAAAGTCGCGCAAAGTTCAAGTGGAATCAAACGCCGCTTATTGCAATGCCTTGCAGGCCGGGCCCGGCGCAATTATAGTGGGCACGGTTAAGCGAGCCGATGTCGGATTGGGCACATCTCAAAATCCGAATGCCGGGAAACAAGGTAATGCCCGACTCAATCAAAATATTGTTCGTTTCGGCCAACCCCAACGGTACTGCGCCTCTCCAACTCAACGAGGAGTTTCGCGAGATCGACCAGAAGATTCGAGCGTCGAAATACCGCGACGCCCTGGAATTGGTCCCCGTGCTGGCAGCGCGCCGCGACGACATCATTGAGGCCTTGCTTCGGCACGAGCCGCAGATCGTCCACTTCAGTGGGCATGGTTCGCGCGAGCGGGGCCTTTACCTGCTCGATGACCAGGGCAATTCCAGCCTGATCGGTCGCGCTGCACTCCTCGCGTTGATCGACAGCCTGAAAGACAACATCCGGGTCGTTGTTCTCAACGCTTGCCACTCCCATGAATTGAGCCAGGCGGTGGTCAGCGTGGTCGAGAGCGCTATCGGCATGGATGCGGCCATCGAGGACAGGGCAGCGATCAAGTTCGCATGTGCCTTCTATCTCGCACTGGGCTACGGCCGCTCGGTTCAAGACGCTTTCAAACTTGGAACGGTGGCGATGGGCGGAAAGACCCTTCCGCTCGATCGTCTGATCCAACTCGAAAGTCGGGAACTCGGGGGAGGGGAAGAAACCTCGCCCAATTCCGCCGGGGACGGGCCCATTCCTCAACTCTACACTCGCCCAAACGTTGACCCGTCACGGATTGTACTGATCGACGAGCGGAAGAGCCTTTGGAAGCGGCTTCGCGCTCTGTCCATTACGACCAAGATCCTGACAGCCCTGATCGGCGTGGGCATAATCGTCACCGCCATCGCGACGTTTTCTCAGCGGGCGCGGCACAGCGGACGGTGTTCCTCAGGTTAAGACCGTTTCTCTGGAAAGCGCGGTGGCGGCCTTCAAGGATGAGGTGAACGCCGCCTCAGACCTCGTTGAACGAACGATTAAAAAGGCACACGAGCGCGTAAGCCAGCTTGAGAATGAGCAAACCACGCTGGAGTGGCATATTGGACTCGCGCCCAGTGACCGCCGGAATGTCGCCCGGCGTTTCCAGCGCATGTTCCGAGATTATATTGATATACTGAATAATCTTGAAACCGTTTGCCTTGATTCCGCTTCACTCGTTCCGATGAGGAAAAGCCTCGACTTGAACCTGCAGAAGTTCAGTGAGGAGAGGATTACGCAAGGAGACTTTGATGCTCAAAGGCAATTACTCCCCGGCGGGGACCTCTTCGAAGTTTGGCTGCAATTCTGGCATCGTCCGGTCATCGCCTCTAAAAAGGGGCAAATTCCGGACGAGGTCAACGAGATCGCCAGAAGCGTATCGGAAAAGTGGATAGAAGAGAAGACGCTCTGCTCTGAGTTCATTGACGCTGTGAAGGCGAAAGATATTGAGTCATTGAAAGTGAAGCAGAAGAAGCTGAATGAAAGCCTCTGGAACATCCGATGCTTTTCAGAAGATCAAGCAAGCTGCACAGAGACTCGCGACCGACTTTCCAGACATTTCGCGCTGATTATCTCCCTTCCCTAACGTAAGCGTTCGAAATTTCCAGCGGGTGCGCGCTGCGGGGCGCCCGCGGACGACTGACACGCACAGACAGCCACTTTTGGTCGAGCACGCACAGGCGGTCCAGCACTGCGCGCGACATCCTACCGGGAATGGTGCACGGTCTTGGCTTGCAGGTCACACGTGAGGTACGCGGAGGCTGTTTGGACGGAGCCGAGAGTGCCTCGGCGCCGTTACTGGGCCGCAGACGCGGCACCGGCACGGTCGGAGCGCGTTAAGCCGAGGAAGGCAAGATCATGTCGTCGAGGACACTGGTTGCGCTGTCGGGCAATCGGTTAGCGAAACGCCAGCGCGGCTGCGCTCTGGCCTTGGAGCCAGGCTTTTTTTTGGCTCGCGGCCAAGGGAATCAGTCGATGGATGGATCTCAGAAAAGTGGGTGTCTGCGAAGTCTTCTTCGGATCTCGCCCTGCGTGAGCTTGTCGCGTGCTGGCACCGCATGGTGGCGGATGCCAGGGAGAGAATCATCGAATTGGCCAGCCGCGGCTAAACCGCCGTGGAGTTCAGCACATCATCCTGCCCCGCGAGCCGAGAACGCTAGCCTGGTTGATTCACACGCGAATTTGGAATTGGTATAGCGCGATGGCAACGATCCTGACCTCCAAGTAGCTGCAGGGAAAGTTCCCGACGAGGAAATCATTCTGGCGTCACCCCCTACACTGCGCCGCTTGGAGAATCGCATCCAAGGCAGAACGCTCATTCAAATTGCCTCAGTCTTCGTCGATCAGTTCATCGCCTCACAGGCCCAGCCACCCGAACATCTCACGCTTGATTCCGCTGCCACCGACGATCGTGTGCACGGCCACCAAGAACAGCGGTTCTTTCACGGCTATTACGATCATCAATGCTTCTTACCGCTGTATATCTTTTCCAGCGATGAACTGGTGACAGCCTGTCTAAGATCCAGCAAGATCGACGCCAGCAAACACAGCCGACCGACCGCAGTTTGTGCTCGACTGCGATGCGACCGGCGCCTGAGCCTGCAATAATCGTGTCGGGAATTACACCTTCCCGATCAACGCTTGCGACAAGGCCTCGGTCTTGAGCACGTAGCCTGCCGCCTGGATCTTGAACAGTCGCGCGTAAATCTTGCCGAGACGCATCAGGTCGTCGTGCGTCCCGTGTTCTGCCACGATCCCATCCTTGAACACGCAAATCCGGTCCGCCTTCCTGACCGTTGAGAAACGGTGCGAGATGAGGATCACCGTCTTGTCCCTGGGCAGCGCTTCCAGCTCGTCGAAGATGCGCGCTTCGGCCTCCGCGTCGATGGACGCCGTGGGCTCATCGAGAATCAGCAGCCCGGGATCACGATAGAACGACCGGGCCAGAGCCAGCTTCTGGAGCTGGCCCTTGGAGGGGTCGATGCCGTCGGGAAATTCGCGCCCACCATCTGCTCGTACTGCCCCGCCCATTCCGCGATGAATCCCGCCGCGCCGCTCTGCCGGGCGGCCTGACGAACTTTGTCCATGTCCGCCGCCGGACTGCCGTTGCGCCGGCCCATGGCGATCACTTCCTTGACGAGGAAGTGGTAGTCGGCGTAGTCCTGAAACAGCACACTCATCTGGTGGTGCCAGCTATCCAGGTTCAGGTCGCGGAGGTCGTGCCCATTTACCAGGATTCTGCCCTCGGTTGGGTCGTAAATGCGGCAAATGAGTTTTACGAGTGTCGTCTTTCCGGAGCCGTTCACTCCCACGAGCGCGACCTTCGCTCCCGAGGGGATGGCCAGCGACAGGTTCTTCAGGACCAGCTTGTCGGTTCCGGGATAAGCAAACGACACATTGTCCAGGACGATCTCTGGAGCTGCGTCCGCAGACAGAACCCGGGCATTCTGCAGGCGGGGGATGGCGGGCGGAGTGTCCATGACCTCAAACAGGTTGGTGGCAAACAGGCTGTGCTGGTACTGATGGCCCAGGCTCAGGAAAAAGCCCGACAGGGCGTCTTGCAGCTCACGGATGGCTCCAATGACGAAGGTCATCGTGCCTACCGCCAAGGCGCCGGTCGCGACGGCATCGATGATCGACACGACGGCCACCGCGATCGCGATACCGGCGGCCGAAAGCGCCCCCAATTTGGTAGATCAGTTTCCTCCGCTCGTTCGCGCGGTGTTCCTCGTTGAAGGCATGCAGCAGGTCGCGCATGGCGGACAGGAAGTACCGAACGTTCTGGAATAGCTTCAGCTCGATGAGATCGGAGAGACTGTGGAAATGGCGATGGAAGTCCGCATACCGCCGCCGCTTCTCGGCGTTGGCATCGTGAATGCTCCAGACGCCATAGCCGTATTTCGCTTCCAGAACGAACTTGGGAATCGCCGCCACCACGACGAGGCCGAAGATCCGCCAATCATAGAGAGCGAGCACGGTCGCCGCCACGCTGACGCCCAGCAGGCTTTGAAGGTTGTAGAACTGTTGCTCCAGCAGGGCGACCATCGGGTAGATCCCTTGACCTTCCGCCTTGGTGAGGAGGTCCTGGAACCTGGGGCTCTCGTAGGTGGCGACGTCGATTTCGCCCTTTCGTTCGATCAGCTTCAACTCGAAGTGCTCGTGCATCAACAGGTGCATTTTGCGATCGAGGAAGCCTTTCCAGGCGTAGAGAGCATCGGGAAGGACGGTGGCTGCCGACCGCCAGGGTAGCGAGCACCGACACCCTGCCGGTCAGCCCCTGGCCCGCGGTCCGAACCAGTTCATTGATCAGCAAGGCGATGATGCCCGACTGCACGAACGGAACGCCGGCGCTGAGCAGAGACAGGAGAGTCTCGGCGATGACGATGCCCGGTTGTTGCCGCCAGGTTGCCGCCAGCAGTCGGCCGGCGTTCACCAGCACAAGCTTGACAGCAGACAGAGGCAGTCTCATGAATTCCTTCAGAGTTGGGTCCTTAAGAAGGGAAGCGTGTTGGTCCGACGAAATGTTGCCGCCAGCCGCCTACCACCAGAGACTCCAGGCCACCACGGTGCCGAAACGATGACACTGATGCCACTAGTTGGAGTTCGCGAACTTGGTGAGAGGATTATCGCCTCGCGGGCGCAAAATCATTGCTGCCCAGTGAAATCCCGTGAGGATCGCCACGGGTCTGATGTCCGCGATCAGCAATCCATGCTACCGGTAAGGCTGGTAGCTCTGGAGCGTCCCATCCTGCGCAACGATCGCCGGCGTGGTCGGCGAGCCATCGCTCGCGTACTGAGATGCGAAGTACGACGTATTCGCAGCCGCCCGGCACACGGCCTCCTTGCCGGCCGCTAACGTGGCCGCAATTTCTCCGCCTGGAGAAGCGTTACCGATTTCCCGGGCCCGCGTGATCCACGGCTCCGTGGGAGGCGAGCGAACTCACGAGATGAGGAGCCGGATGCCTCTTCGACGGGCACGTCCGGATCTGTGGGGGCCTGGGTGGATGGATGATCACCCAGGTCTACCCGCACCAGTTTCCTCTCAGGTTTCGACATCCGTGTTGCACTGATCAGACCGCCGTGCGCAGGTCGAGCGTTCGACGCTTCGGTCGATCCGCGGACGCGCGCGACGCAACCGTCCGACGCTTCCGTCGATCAGTCGACGCGCGGGTGTCGCTGGCTTTGGCCCGGAAAACTGTGCAGCCACGTGCTCATTACCCCACCTCGATGGCATCAATGGTTTTGGTAACTTCGCGCGTTGGGGGAGGCCGATGACCTATTGAATTGCCAGCGATCAGGCGGAGCGCTTGGTTCAACCAATCGGCGTTGCTGGCACCCGCGTCAACTGCTGCAGGTGCACGCGCGGCTTCGAGCAGTTGCTCGTCCTCGACGTCCCAGATTTCTTGATCGGCCCAACCGGCTACGTTCGCGACAAGTTGACCCAATCGCCAATCTGGATACCTCTGGGATAGTTCCGCTATCGTCGCCAGTAACTCGGCACGCTCTTGGCTGTTCATGGCAGACGGTCCTTTACTCTCGGTATACCGGTCACGTCGAGTCGCGGTAGGTCTTGGATAACTTCGGCGGGCACTAGCACACCTGGCCGGAGCTTCGCGGCGCGGGTGCGCGGGTCACACCGTCGTTGATCCGAAGATGTCCATCCTTGCCACGAATGACCTGCAAGGGCGGCATCCCGTCGAGCGACTTCCCGTGTTTGGCAATCTGCCGGGCAAGCTTCCCGGGGTTTGCCCCGTGCGCGAGGCTGGGGGGCAGGTGCAGATTGCCGGGGTCCACATCGATGAACTCAGGCATCCTTTCGCATCTCGTCCTCGCAACTCCAATCCTGGCACCAACACCAAATACAATTGTACCGCTTCAGACGAATGGCCGCCATCGTCGCAACGTGTCAGTGTGTCACTGCGCGCGGCCGCCTCGCCTTCACCTCACCGGAAATGCGCCGTACTTCTCCCGCCGCCCATCGGAGCGCTTCACCAGGTGCAATCAAAGTCAGCCCAACCGGGGGCGATGCAAAACCGCGTCTCTCGAAAGACTATTAACTCGGTCTGACCTTGCGCCAAGAAGCTCGGAAAAGGAGGATCGCTAGCAATGTGAAACCTTTTATAGGAACCCTACGGGTAACCAATCCCGTCCGGCAGAGCCGGGCCAGCAGCCGGAAGCGAGTCTTGCGTGGGGCGGGGCGATCCCACCGCGAAGCGTAGACAGCGAGATCAAACGCTGTGCGATTGAGCCCCGAAATTTCCTCGTGGTGAGCCTTCGTCTTGGTCAGATGCGGGGGCCGCGCGAGGCATTAGCGACACTTGGACCCATCAGCGTGCCTGGTCACACCGGGGTCGGAGAACATGGCGAATGATCAGAAGGGTTCCCCGGGAACTTGGGAGACCCAGTCGTCTCCATCGTAACAGCCGGGGGGAGATACCGGCTTACCAACTCCAGGTTGATCCGCAGTCCGAGTCCTAGCCCGAGTTTCCTACTTAGCAACGAACAGATTTCTAACCTATTTTGTCACAAGGCTATGCGCAGGGAAATGTTACCCTAACTCGTGGTGTTTCTCCCGTTCAAGGCCCAGGATCTCGACCAATCGCTGCTGCCTTCGTGACAACCGAGTCAGAACCGTTTGTTGCGGCTGGTGCTTGGTTTTGCCTTTCATGGGGTACAGGTTGACCACTTCCCGAATGCCGTCTAACTCCGCGAGCAGCCGTCGCAGAGAAATCTTCTGCCCGGCCCGGCGGATGCGGCGCCACAGCACCGATCGCAGAAGTTGGGCCATGCTGCAATACAACCCGTGAACACGCACCTTGGAGTCCGTCCAGTGGTTCAGCGGCCACCAACTCCCCGTGGTTCGATCCTTCATCTCCTTGAAAACAGCCTCGATCAGATACCAACTCTGAGAAATACGCCCCTCGCGCGGGGTGCATGCGTGCAACAAGAGGCCAGCGGACCAACCGAGGGCCGGAAAAGGCAATAGGGGGACGGGCTCGAAGGGTGCTTCGAGTACGACCGCCATCAGACGCAGAGCGACACGGCCCAACCTGGAACACGCCCGCACGCCACTAACGGCTAACTGCTGTCGATTCGGATCTGAATCGAGCCGGCTGCCGTTGGGTCGAAGACCTCATCCGGCCAATGCCGAAACCGCAGGCTCTCCAACAACCGCTGCGCCATGTTCTTCAATGAGCCGAACAGCTCCACTGCCGTTCGCTTGCCCGTCCTTTGCCAACTGCCGCAACAGGCTCCCCTTCTCCAGCAGTTGCAACAGCAGGTGGGCGATCTGCAGCAGGAAATAATACGCCTTCCAGCAGGTGTGGCTGTAGGCATGTTCCAGGTTCAGGCCACTGTTCTTCTGCGTGTTAAACCCCTCGTTCTCCGTGCGCCAGCGTTCCCTCCCTCCGTTGGTCGCTACCTCCACCACGGTCTGGTGGTTCACCTCCAGGGACGTCACCCATGACCACACACTCTTCCTCCATCCTTGTTCGTCTCGGTACACTCAATGGCGTTGAGGGTCCACTCGCGGCCGTCGCTGTCCCTGTAGTTCAGGTCGTTGACCCAGCGATAGACCTGCCGAACCCCCTGCGGCGTCGTCCGCTCCACCTGCTGGTCGGGGCACAGCCGCAGCAAGCTCTGGAATCCTGCCAGAGGGCCGGTAACCGACCAGGCTTAAACACATAGATGTAATCACATCGAAAGTCTTTCGCGATCTGGAAACCTTCCCCGCAGGCATATAGGCCGTCGCCATCGAGACAGATGGCAACTGCGGGAACTCCACCCGCAACCCGGCCATCAGACGCCGCAGCGCCTTCAACTCGCAGTCCTGCTTGAGTTGCTCCTGGCTCGCACCCGCGGGGGCGATCGGGACGTCGCTGTTGTCGATGAACTCGGTGGCGATCGACACGACCGTGCCGGCCGGCCCCAGCAACTTGGCCTCCAGTACCTGGTGCATGTACAGCGTCGTCTCGCCGTGCCGTTGCGTCAGGCAATGGTCGCAATGCCGAGAACGAAACACCAAATATCCCGATCCGTCAATCAAGACGACGAACCGCCCCTGCAGCCGGGCCGCGTCCAGGGCCTTCATGCGGATCAAGCGCTGGACCATTTGCTGCCGGAGGCCGGCGATGGGGGCGGTGCCGATTTTCTTCAGGAGGTACTCCAAGGTCTTGTTCACGGGCCGGCTGTCCTGGCGGTGCCCGCCAGGCGATTGAGGTTGGGCAGCACTTCCGGACCGTCGGTGTTGAACTGGAAATCCAGTTGGCGCCGGCTGCTCAACTTGCACAGGAACAAGCTCAGCCCCAACCACACGAGGAACCGCTTGTGGTAGACCACCATCGGGGCGAACCGCGGGTCGTCGATTTCGTCGATCCAGGTGTTGAGATCGGGGAAGAAGTGGCGAATCGTCTGAACCAGGATGGGGCCGATGTTCAGCGTCGTCCCCGCCGCCGCTGGCGGTGCGCAACGTGTCCCTTGATCAGGGCCACAGACAACTGGCTGACTTCGTGGATCAGGGTTTTGAGACGTTGGGATTCCTGCACCCATTTTCGGACCTCCTCGAGAAGATCCTGGGGCACATAAACGGTGCGTGTCTTGCCACCGTCCCTGAAGGCGACGTGGTGGGCTTGGTGCAACGGGCCGCCGTGATGGCAGGCGCAGGACGGTTGGCCGCAGCGTTTGTTCACCTGCATGAGGCTGGCCGCCAGGACGGGGCCGGAGGGAACAAGTTGCTTGAGTCGCCGGTCCAGCATCCGGCGGACCAGTGTCGGGTGGCTGGGAACACGCATGGATGGGCCCCGAGGACTTCCAGTACCTCGACGTTATACCGGAAAAGACCCGAAAAACCAGCGGTGCGAAGAAAAAAATTTAGCCCCGGCGAGGCCGATCGCCTCAACGGAAGTTCTACTTTGGACTTGTGCTGCCGTCAAGGTGCGACGAATTTCCTATTTCTCGGAGCTGATCAGATACTGGCTCCGGTAGGCCTCAATGATCCGCTCATCGGACCATTCCGCCCGGTTGCTGATCAGGATGGTCTTGCCCAGATGCGTCTCCGCGATGCGATTCAGAGCGTTGGTGTCGATGTCATAGGCCAATCGGGGGTGGCCCTTGGGATCGTCCTCGATCGTAATCTGGATGACATCCTTGAGGTATGGCGGCGCAAAATCGACCGGCACTTCTGTCTGACCGACGCCAGGGTTGGTCGCTTACCCCCCTTGATCAGCCCGGCAGCGCGGCCTGCCAGTCGACCCTGGAGTTCGGATAGCCGTTTGATCACTTTCGCGACATCCTTCTCCAAGGTCATCCACTGCGTCTTTGCCAGGTTCGGATTGTAGGTGACAACCAAGACCCGTTCAGAACCAGCAACGGTCTTGGTCACGCGAAATGCCTTGGTGCCCTTCAAGCCCGGACTGCCGCACCCGACAAATCGGGGATCCATGTGCGGGACTTCGGCCAGCTCGGGATGTTCCTTCAGTTTGACAGAGCCTACGAATTTGAGCGAAGGTGTCCAACAGGCCGAAGTTCTCGGCGGAGTTGTTTCCTTTGTCGAAGATCAGGGTCGTTTCGGGGACGGCCGTCGCTTCACCGGCCAACTCGCGGAAGAAGTGATGAAATCGGCTCAGGACCAGCGAAAACTGTCGGGCGTCGTTGCGGTTCCCCTCATAGACGTCGTAGAACAACGGCAATTGGCCATCGGCGGCACAGAACAAGGCGTAACTCACTTGCCGGAGGTTGTCACGTCCTTGTTTGTTCTTGCCTGGGCGGCCAGGCTACAGTGAGTGTTAAACGTGTCGATGAAGGTGTAGAAATTCGTACCGTCGTAGCAGATCGAGGACAGGTCGATCCGCTCGCGATCGACGACGTCTTTGACCAGGTCCTTCCAGATGGCGGTTGCGGCCTTGGGCTTGACCGCATCCATGTGGTCCAGAAGCGCTGCGAACTCAAGGCGGACTGGGAAGCAGATGGGAGATGTCGCCGCAGAACGGTTTGAGAGAACCAGTCCCACATGGATCGCTTGCTGCGAGGGCTGATCGCTCGGTTGATCGCGGCGATGGCCAGGTACTGACCGATGGTCAGTCCTTGCCGCCGTTTGGGGCAATGGCGGTCGACGTGCCCAACGAGCCGGCACGCTTGGCTTCCTGCAGAGTGCCTGCGGCAGTCCCCACTGGAACACCTCGGCGGAAATGGGGGCCGGCCCGGTCCCTTGGCAGGCCGCGACGATGTCTTCCAGTTTGCCGAGATATTTCTGCAGACGCGTCGACAGCGGTTGTCAACGTGTGCCCAATGGGAGTAATAGTAGTAGGTGTGGCCCTTAACCCGTTTCGCTTCTAGCCGTTCCATTGCCGCCTCCTTGCTGGTGGTGCGGCAATGATAGGGCATACGGAATCGCGTTTCAAGCTGAATTCAAAGGGAAAAATACACAAAAAAGTTAGGGCATACAGACCCTTCGTCCTAAGTCATTTCCCCATCTAAGTTTACCGGCTTTGGTCGCAGATAACTAGGAAACTCGGGCTAGGCTGACGGGGACGAACAAATGGGACGCAACGATGGTATCGCCAAGCGAAGGCAACAAAGCGCGGCGAGATGGTGGCAGGGAGTCGCAGTGCCTCATAGTAGCCTTGAAGCGGGGGACGGCCCTTCCGGACCCCGTGGAGCGAAGGGGGCGCCGCGTTGTGGACAGGGAGTTGGAACCACGCCGAGGACACCGAGCCTCACCAGCGTGTCTCCGCGAAACGACCTGGTCGTGGGAGGGACAGCGAATCCGCAACGTGACGAACCGGATGCCTCTTTGACGGGCACGTCCGGATCTGTGGGAGCCCTGGGAGGTAACTCCCAGGGCGACCCGGCCCAAGATCCGCAAAAGACTATTAACTCGGTCTGACCTTCGCGAAGAAGCTCGGAAAAGGAGGATCGCTAGCAATGTGAAACCTTTTATAGGAACCCTACGGGTAACCAATCCCGTCCGGCAGAGCCGGGCCAGCAGCCGGAAGCGAGTCTTGCGTGGGGGGCGGGCGACCGTCACCGCGAAGCGTAGACAGCGAGATCAAACGCTGTGCGATTGAGCCCCAAATTTCCTCGTGGTGAGCCTTCGTCTTGGTCAGATGCGGGGGCCGCGCAGGCATTAGCGACACTTGGACCCATCAGCGTCCTCGTCACACCGGGGTCGGAGAACGGTGAATTATCAGAAGGGTTCCCCGGGAACTTGGGAGACCAAGTCGTCTCCATCGTAACAGCCGGGGGGAGATCCGGCTTACGAACTCCAGGTTGATCCGCAGTCCGAGTCCTAGGCTGACGGGAACGACAAATGGGACGCAACGATGGTATCGCCAAGCGAAGGCAAGAAGCGCGGCGAGATGGGTGGCAGGGAGTCGCAGTGCCTCATAGTAGCCTTGAAGCGGGGGAACGGCCCTTCCGGACCCCGTGGAGCGAAGGGGGCGCCGCGTTGTGGACAGGGAGTCGGAACCACGCCGAGGACACCGACCTTCACCAGCGTGTCCCGCGAAACGACCTGGTCGTGTGAGGGACAGCGAATCCGCAACTGACGAACCGGATGCCTCTTTGACGGGCACGTCCGATCTGTGGGAGCCCTGGGAGGTAACTCCCAGGGCGACCCGGCCCAAGATCCGCAAGATCCCGGCAAGATCCCGGCAAGATCCTATCGGTCTGACCCCAAGATCCTCGGAAGATTAAAGAGCCGAGGGGCCTTGACATGTTTTGATTTCCTGAGGCAGATCGTCTGACGACGACGCGGATCGAAGACCAGCCAGACCGTCAAGGGTGATCGGCTCGATAGGCGCTATCTTCGTTGGCGCGTGCTCGCGCCGGCCGCAGGTTTAGTGATAAGGCTGACCTATTCCAACAAGATCGAGTCCCGTGGGACCGGTATCCAACTGGTGCGGTCCCTCGCGAAACAGTACTCTATGCTGCTCCCCACGGTCCCCATCGCACCGTGACCCGATTGCACCGCGTTCCGACGAGACGCCTGTCGTTGCAGCATTGACTAATCACTGATAGCTTACGGAGACTGGCGAACAGCAAGTGCAGGGAAGCCCACGGAGACAGTCCTGGCAAACGTCCCGCACTGGCATTCCAACCCGAGGAACTCTCTATGTATACGCTTGTGCTCACGGCCGACGAGCAACGCGCGTTCGACTGGGTCGGCGATCGCTACAACGCTGGACAAGTCGCTTCCATGCTGGTCGACCACTTACCTGAGGATCGCGAGTGGTCCAACGAAGCGGACATCACGTTCGATTTGCCCGAACACGTGGCCTGGGAGATCCAGCACCTGGCTGAGGAGGAGGACTCCTCTGGCCGTGCTTTAGCGGCGATCTCCGGACGAAGCTGAATGACTTCCTTGGACAGATCGTCTGACGACGAGTCGGCTCAAGGCCCAGCACTGTTGCCGCGATTGGCAACTGTGAGTGGTCAAGGTAATCGATCCGGACTCGGCGAGTTTTAGCAACTTCGCTGATACTCGGTGGCGGAATCACCTCGCAGATCGTGATCGGATTGGGGCACGACAGAAGCGAATTGTCTCTGCTGCTTGGAACCGGAGGAGTTGGCCTGGGATAGCAACGGAGAAAAACAAACGGTCGATCGTGACCATCTGTTAGGAAGTTTTCGCGACTCCTGCGCCTCTGGTCTCGAAAACGCAATCCTTGCGCCGTCCAGCGGATGTTGATGCGTTGAAGGCCGGTTAACGGCGGCCTAACTGCCGAGAATCTGTTGAGTCGATTCCGGGCCAAGCGGGGCTTCTGTCGGTCGGCTCGCCCCTTTGCACGCGAAACACGCAGGGTGGTTTACCAGCCAATCCGCAGTCCGGCTGATTCCGCAAACCTAAGTTCATCGGCCGCACGGCGAGGCCGCGACTTCCGTGCGGCGACAGCCAGTTGCAGCACGCCGCAAGTTGCCCTACCATGTCACATCTAAGGGGTCACGCCTCGGAACGGACAAAACTGTATGCTAAGCCGGGGCGCCACCTCAGAAGTGACATCCTGGGCTTGCGTTACGCCTCGCATGCCGCGTTCACTATGGCGAATAACTAAAGAATCTGGCCATACCCGAACAGCGGCGAAATCGCTCGAATTCTCCAAATTTTGGGGTAACTCGACGAGGGGTTTATGGCCATCCCCCCCTTTGTTGACCCCTAGCCTCAGTTTCCTACTTAGCTGCGTGGAGATTCTCAACCCGTTTGTGTAAAGGCTTTGCGCAGTAAAATGTTACCCTAACTCATGATGTTTTTCCCGTTCGAGTCCCAAAATCGAGACCAACCGCTGCTGCAGTTCCGACCGGTGGGTGAGCACCGTCCTCTGCGGCTGGATCGCCTTGCGTTGCTTGGGATAAAGGGTGATCACCTCCCGAATGTCGCCCAACTCCGCAAGCAGTCGTTTGAGCGTGATCTTCACGCCGGCCCGTCGCACCCGGCGCCACATCACCGACCGCAGAAGTTGGGCCAGACTGCAGTACAACCCGTGAACCCTCAGTTTCGAGTCCGTCCAGTGGTTGAGCGGCCACCAACTGCCCGTGGTCCGATCCTTCATCTCCTTGAAAACCGCCTCGATCAGGTACTGGCTACGGTAGGCTACGATGATCCGCTCGTCGGACCATTCCGTTCGATTGCTGATCAGGATCGTCTTACCCAGATGGGTTTCCGCGAGGCGATGCAGCGCGGCGGTATCGATCACGTACGCCACCTGCGGCAGTCCCTTGGTCCCTCGCCCACTGTGACCTGGATCAGGTTCTTGAGGTGCTGGCGGCCAAGGGCGGTCCGACACTGCTTTCGGACCGAGGCCAGGGTCGGTGGTTTGCCCCCCGTGATCAGCCCGGCGGCACGATCAGCCAGCCGACCTTGCAATTCGGACAGTCGCTCGCATGCCTTGCGCATGTCATTCTGCAAGGTCTTCCACTGGGACTGCGCCAGCTTGGGGTTATAGGTCACGACCAAGACCCGCTCGGAGCCGGCAACGGTCTTGGTCACCCGGAATGCCTTGACTCCCTTCAAGCCCGGACTCGAACAGGCGACGAATCGGGGGTCGGTGTGGGGAATCGCCGCCAGTTCGGGATGTTCCTTGTGTTTGACAGAGCCGACGAACTTGAGCTTCAATTCGTCCAGCAGGCGGAAGTTGGCGGCCGAGTTGTTTCCCTTGTCGAAGATCAGCGTGGTGTCGGGGACGGCCGTCGCTTCCCGGCCAACTCGCTGAAGAACCGATGAAACCGCTGGAGCACCTCCGAAAACTGCCGGGCGTCGTTGCGGTTGCCTTGGTAGACCTCGTAGAACAACGGCAACTGGCCGTCGGTGGTACAGAACAGGGCGTAACTGACCTGCCGGAGGTTGTCGCGTCCTTGTTTGTTCTTGCCCCGGGCCGCCAGAAGACAGCGGGTGTTAAAGGTATCCAAGAAGGTGTAGAAATTGGTGCCGTCGTAGCAGATCGAAAAGAGGTCGATCTGCTCGCGATCGATGACGTCCTTGACCAGATCGTTCCAGATTGCGGTTGCGGCCTGGGCTTGACCGAGTCCATGTGGTCCCAGAAGCGTTGCGAGGCCAAGGCGGACTGGGAGGCCGAGGGCAGGTGCCGGCGGAGAACGGTCTGGGAGAACCAGACCCACATCGACCGCTTGCTCCGCGGGCTGATCGCCCGGTTGATCGCGGCGATCGCCAGGTACTGACCGGTGGTCAGTCCTTGGCGGCGTTTGGGGCAATGGCGGTCGATGAGATCGACGAGTCCGGCACGCTTGGCTTCCTGCCAGAGGGCCTGGGGCAATCCCCACTGGAAGACCTCGGCATCGATCGGCACCGGTCCAGCCCCCTGGACGGCCGCGACGATGTCTTCCAGTTTGCCGAGGTATTTTTGCCAGACGCGTCGGCAGCGGTTGTCGACGCGAGCCCACTTGGAGTAATAGTAGTAGGTATGGCCTTTAATCCGTTTGGCTTCTAGCCGCTCCATTGCCGCCTCCTTTCTGGTGGTGCCAAATTGGGCATACCGAATGGTTTCAAGCAGAATTAAAGGGAAAAACAGAGAA
This sequence comes from uncultured Planctomycetota bacterium, assembly GCA_963720335.1. Taxonomy (GTDB): domain Bacteria; phylum Planctomycetota; class Planctomycetia; order Isosphaerales; family Isosphaeraceae; genus CAVRFS01. Next base: position 209,972 of record CAVRFS010000011.1, read on the forward strand.
AAAGTTAGGGCATACAGACCCTTCGTCCTAAGCTATTTCCCCCATCTAAGTTTACCGGCTTTGGTCGCAGATAACTAGGAAACTCGGCTGGTGTCGCTGGGCACAATAACTGCAAGAAATTCAAGGAGCATGGTGGCAAACCATCGCCTCATTTTCTGGTTGGTCCAGGTCCACTTGAACGGATGGGCGTAGCGACGGTTATACTCCGGCCACGACAACATCACATGATCGATCAAAGCCTCGCGGCTCTTCCACGACCCGCGCTTCAGTTATCGGAGGCTGAACGCGTGGTGAACAACTCAGCCTGGTCCGACCAGGAGGGGCGGGCCGGCGTCAATCGGGGTCGCCACCAACCGTGGCTGGCGGCGAGATAATCCTTCGTGATCTGGCCCGTATGGCTGGGACCACCGTCATGGACCAGATAGATCCCCCGAAGCCGGCGGTGGTTCCTTCGGAACTGCTTCAAGGCCGGGACATAATGATCGGAATCATTCGCCTCCAAACAAAACGTCTCCTTCCCACTATGGACAATCAGGAAATTCAGGATGTTGATTGTGTAATGCCGGATATAGTGAACTCCTGATGCTCGATCGAGCCGGGGATGGCGGGACGGATTGGGATCCGCTCCAGAACTTGGGCATTGGGAATCTCATCGGCACAAACGACCCAGATCCCGTGTGGCAAGCCGGTCGGCGTTGCCGTAGCACCAGAGCACCTGCTCGGCTAGCTCCTTGAAGCGTGCATCAAGGCGAGTGGTCCGCCAGTAGCGTGTGCGATGAGGCTGAAGGTCGACGTCATCGAGAATCCTCCCGACCGTTCGGGGGCTGATTCGGCACGATAGGGTCGGCGACGGCTGGCCGGCCAATGCTTACGGGACCAGTGGGTGATGTGCAGCCCTCGGGCCAACGGCTCCAGGCGAGCCAACGCGACGATTTGGGCGCGCTGGAGGGGGGAAATCGAGGCGTTTCGCCCGATCGCTTCTCGCGTCCATCGGCGAGCAGCCCCGCCAAGCCCGTCGCGTCGATAACGTCGCAGGCCCTCCAGACCGTGGTCTCTTCGCATTGCATCTGGCCGGCGATGGCCTCGTCAGTTGGCAGCCGCGATCGCCAAGTGATCCGCGCCCGCTACACCTGGAACAGGGGGAGTTTTGACTGCGAGCGATACGGAGGAGGATCGGGTGATCATGAGGTCGATGGTAAGGCATGGGTCTTCGACCACGCATGGGGAGACTCCAAGAAACCGGGGAGACTCACAGCCAGCTTACAATCTGTTTGAATTTCTTGCAGTTATTATGTCCAACGACACTACACGTACGATTTTGTCCGTTTCGAGGAGTGACCCCCCGAATAACTGCAATGTCACCCTCGGTGCAACTTGACCCATCTAACCTCCGCCACGATGGCGCGTGCCACCACCAACGCTTCACCTCCCCCCGACACCACCGGAGACGTCCCTTGGCAGACCTGCCTTACGACCTCTTCATCTCGCACGACGAGGCCAACCGTGCATGGTCGAGGGCTACCTTCTGGACGCCTTGAACGAGCCGGTGTCCGCCACCACCGGGAGGCTGCCTTCGCGCTGGGCGTTCCGCGGGTCGCCGAGTTCGAGAAAGCCGTGAAGACCAGCAGGCGGACCCTCCTCGTGCTCTCGCCGGCCTACTTCTCTAACGAGACGGTCGGTACGTCAACCTGTTGGCCCAAAGTTCGGCCTGGAGACCTCCACCTGGCCGGTCATCCCGCTGGTACTGGAGCCCGTCGCCATCCGACGCGGCTGGCGATGCTCACCCGGCTCGACCCGACCGACCCCGAAGAGCGGGAAGCGGCGCTGGCGAAGCTCTCGGCTGTTCCGGCGCCCGCTCCCGGAGCCTCCCCGCCCGCCCTGTCCGTACCCTGGCATGAAACCCTTTGAACTCGGCCCCGACGGCCAGCCGACGTACCGTTTTTCGGCCGCGACCTAGATGCCGATGAGATGCTCGGGGCCTTGGCAAGAACCGCTTCCTCGCCGTCGTCGGCAGTTCCGGCAGCGGTAAATCGTCGCTCGTCCTTGCCGGCCTCGTGCCCAAGCTCCCGCTCGGCTGCGCCCCCGGGCCCGCGCCTCATGATCCGACCGTCCGCCGAGCCGGGCGCCGAGCTCGCAAGGCTCTTGACGCCGACCCGGCCGACCCGCGCGCAGTGTCCCACGCCCTGTCCGCTCAGCCAGGCCTGCCACCTGCTCTTGGTGGTCGATCAGTGCGAGGAGCTGTTCACCGTAGCCAGGGGCGACACGGAGCCCTTCCAGAGGGACCTGATCCGCCTGTCCGAGGTAGACGAAGCACACGTCATCCTGACGGTCCGCGCCGACTTCTATGCCGAGCTATGGCCTCACCCTGGCCAGCGGTCAAGCGGAACCGCGTCGAAATCGCGCCCCTGGACGAGGCCGGGCTCGGCAGGCGATCCACAGGCCGGCCGAGGCGGTCGGTGTGTACGTGAGTGGCCTCGTCGAGCGCCTGGCCGACGAGCGCCGGCTCGCCCGGGGTCCTGCCGCTGGTCCAGGAGACGCTCGTTCTGCTCTGGGAGAAGCTCGAACGTCGCGTCCTCCCGCTGCGTTCCTACGAGTCGCTCATTCTGGCGCGGTCGGCCTACACCGCTTCAAGCGGGGTCGGCGCGAGCAAACCGGACTGGAAGTCGCGATCGCTCGTCACGCCGAGTCGGTGATTGCGCCGTTCGTGGACACGCCGGAGGGCGAGGTCGCCCGGCGGATCTTTCTGCGACTGGTCCAGTTCGGCGAAGGCCGCCCGAACACACGTCGTCAGCAGTCCGTGGAACAACTCCGCGCCGGCCACGACCCGGTCGAGTTTGAGAAACTCCTGAAGCACCTCACCGATCACCGGCTCGTCACGCAGAGCGGCGATGAGAGCACCGGGCGACGTAAGGCGGACATCGCGACGAGGCGCTGATCGTCGGCTGGCCCCGCCTGCACCGCTGGATCACCGAGCACCGTGCCGCGGAGGAGGTCCGCGGGACCTGGAAGGGCGGGTCGCGCGGAAGGGACCTCAAGGGCCGGGGCGGCTTTCGGGCCTGCTGGATAGCGTCGACCTGCGACGGCCGACCAGTGGCTGGCGGGGCCGAACGGCCGTGACCTGGCCGCCGCCGACCCGATCCGCGATCTGGTCAGAGCGAGCCGCAAGGCGATCGAGGACGCCGAACGCCAGCGCGAGGAAGCGCGACAGCGCGCTGGACAACGCCAGGAAGTTCGCCACGGAGGAGAAGCGGCGTGTCCGGCTCTTCCGACGCTGGGCGATCGCCATGGCGGTTGCGCCGGTCGTCTTGGCCGCGCTGGTCTTGGCGTACAGCTCTACCAGACGCGCGAACAGGAACGAGGGCGTCGCCACGAGCAACGAGGCGAAGGCCAAGGCGAGCGAGATCGAGGCGAAGAAAAGCGAGAAGCGGGCGAAAGAAAAAGAGAAACTGGCGATCGAGAACGAGCAGAAGGCGAAAGCCCAGGCCCGGATCGCGAACTTGCGACGGCTCCTCCCTTTCCGGATCGGAGAGGAACAGACATTTCGACCTGTCGCTCCTCTTGGCGGTCGAAACGCTCACATCCCTCAAGAAGGAGAAAGCCGTCGAGTCACACGACGACCTCTATCAGGGCTTGCAGGCCCGGCCTGGACTCACTTCGTTCTTGCATATAAACGGGGCGCCGTTCCGAGCGTGGCCTTCAGCCCCGACGGCAAGACCTCGCCGCAGGATACGGCGTCGGCACCGGCGGCGTGGTGCTGTGGGACGTGGCCGTCGCGCAGCGCCTGGACGACGGCCCCTCGCCGTGAAAGAGGGCTCGGTCAAGAGCGTGGCCTTCAGCCCCGACGGCAAGACCCTCGCCGCAGGATACAGCGCCATCGAAGGCGTCCGCTGGGTCGGCGGCGTGGTGCTGTGGGACGTGGCCGCGCGGCACGCCTGGCCGACCGGCCCCTCGCCGTGAATGAGGGCTACGTCACCAGCGTGGCCTTCAGCCCCGACGGCAAGACCATCGCCGCCGGATACGGCGTCGGCGTCGGTCGCGGTGTCGGCGGGGTGGTGCTGTGGGACGTGGCCGCGCGCAAACGCCTGGCCGACGAGCCCCTCCCCGTGAATGAGGGCAACGTTACGAGCGTGGCCTTCAGCCCCGACGGCAAGACCATCGCCGCCGGATACGGCGTCGTCGGCGGCGGCATCGGCGGCGTGGTGCTGTGGGACGTGGCGCTCGCAGCGCCTGGGCGACGGCCCTCTCCCCGTGACCGAGGGCTACGTACCAGCGTGGCCTTCAGCCCCGACGGCAAGACCATCGCCGCAGGATACCGCGGCGGCGGCGGCGTCGGCGGCGTGGTGCTGTGGGACGTGGCGGCGCGCAAGCGCCTGGCCGACGGCCCCCTGCCCGTGAACGAGGGCGTCGTCAACAGCGTGGCCTTCAGCCCCGACGGCAAGACCATCGCCGCCGGATACGGCGTCGGCGGCGGCGTCGGCGGCGGCGGTGTGGTGCTGTGGGACGTGGCCGCACGGAAGCGCCTGGTCGACGGGCCCCTCGCCGTGACCGAGGGCGACGTCAGCAGCGTGGCCTTCAGCCCCGACGGCAAGACCATCGCCGCCGGATACGGCGGCGGCGGCGCCGAGCGGCGTGGTGCTGTGGGACGTGGCCGCACGCAAACGCCTGGTCGACGAGCCCCTGCCCGTGAAGGAGGGCGACGTTCGGAGCGTGGCCTTCAGCCCCGACGGCAAGACCATCGCCGCCGGATACGGCAGCGCGGCGTCGGCGGCGTCGGTGGCGTGGTGCTGTGGGACGTGGCCGCGCGGCAAGCGCCTGTCGACGAGCCGCCTCGCCGTGAACGAGGGCGACGTTCAGAGCGTGGCCTTCAGCCCCGACGGCAAGACCATCGCCGCCGGATACGGCGACGGCGCGGCGGCGGGCGGCGTGGTGCTGTGGGACGTGGCGCGCGCGCAACGCCTGGTCGACGAGCCCGCTCGCCCGTGAACGAGGGCATCGTCCAGAGCGTGGCCTTCAGCCCCGACGGCAAGACCATCGCCGCAGGATACGGCGTCGGCAGGCGTCGGCAGCGGCGGCGTGGTGCTGTGGGACGTGGCGGCGCGCAAACGCCTGGTCGACGAGCCGCTCGCCGTGACGGAGGGCAACGTTGAGAGCGTGGCCTTCAGCCCCGACGGCAAGACCATCGCCGCCGGATACAGCGTCGGCGGCGTCGGCGGCGGCGGCGTGGTGCTGTGGGACGTGGCCGCGCGCGAACGCCTGGTCGACGGCGCCCCTCGCCGTGACCGAGGGCTACGTTCAGAGCGTGGCCTTCAGCCCCGACGGCAAGACCATCGCCGCCGGATACGGCGACGGCGACGGCGCGGCGGCGGCGTGGTGCTGTGGGACGTGGCCGCGCGCAGCGCCTGGTCGACGAGCCGCCCTCGCCGTGAACGAGGGCATCGTCCAGAGCGTGGCCTTCAGCCCCGACGGCAAGACCATCGCCGCCGGATACAGCGGCGACGGCGACGTCGGCGGCGTGGTGCTGTGGGACGTGGCGGGTCGGCAACGTCTGGTCGGGGCCCCCTGGCCGTGAGCCGAGGGCGACGTCACGAGCGTGGCCTTCAGCCCCGACGGCAAGACCATCGCCGCCGGATACGGCGCCGGCGGCGGCGGCGGCGTGGTGCTGTGGGACGTGGATCTCGAATCCTGGCAGCAACGGCTGGCCGAATCGCCAATCGCAACTTCACCCGGAGCCGAATGGCGTCAGTATTTCCCCGAAGAGCCCTACCGCGCAACCTTCCCCGACCTACCCATTCCGCCGGAGATCCCATCGCAACAGAGAAAAAACAGTCGATGAGACACCTCGATTCCAGATCAACAACGACGAACCGAAGTTCATGGCTCTTTGAGGTGAGCTCCCACGTCCTGCGGCATACGTTTGCCACGACGGCCTTGCAGAAGGGGATCAGCTTGCCGACGGTGCAGAGAATCCTCGGTCACGACCGGCTTCAGACGAAGGCGATCTAACTCAACTTCACCGACGACGAGTCTTGGGCTGTCCACAAACTGGACGGCTAGCGTTGTTTTCTCTCCGTTGCGACTCGATCCCCAAGAAGAAACAGTCGATGATGCCCAGTCGGTTCAGCGTTCACGTTTTTGGGCAGAAGGCGAACCACTAAACCAACACTCACAGCCGAGCGCCCGTGGCTGTCCGTTTGCCATCCCGAGGCGAAGTTGAGGAGCGCCGTGCGAGGTTTGGGGCAAGATCGATGAGGGTCGACACAAAATGATGTTCCGTGATCAACGAGGGTCGAGCGAGATCAACGGTGCGTTCCCCGTTCCACCGACCAGAAAGAGCAGGGAACGGAACGACAATCCGGAGTAGAGAGAAGGGGCCACCGGTACTTCGGCCGTGTGAAAACCAGGCTTCTATCGATTATCGTGATCGGAAGTAGGTCAACTATCGTGACC